>CAZKQW010000006.1:0-206329 GCA_964555055.1 uncultured Pseudomonadota bacterium
GGGGACTATGATTCAATGAAAACTTACGCCGGACACAAAATTTCTTGCGCTACCCGGAAAGCGGTCCGAGAATTGGGTATCAGCAGCAAAACGGCTTACGAGATGATCAGAGAGCATAATATCGATTTGGATTTTTTCAGGAGGAAGTAAAACAACTTCATGTAAAGGTTGGCAGAGAAGCTTTCCACCTTCACCCTTCACTATGGTCTGTTTTTATTCATTAGATCTTTTAAGAGCGCCATTATTTCAGGATAAAAAAGTTTACTTGCGAATGGAGAAGGTGTCTTAGGCAATGAGTACATGGACAGAGCTCCTTCACCTGGAAGAGATCCGAAGGAAACCAAACTAGGGAATCTAGCGAAAGAGCTAACTTCTCGATCTGTTTCTACTGGAGTGTAGGAAACCACAGCAGTGGAAGGGACTGGAATATCTGCAGGCACTCCTTCAATCCATCTAAAACTAAAATTCTGACTTGTACATACTCTCCTTACAGCTGACATCGTTGCAATTTCCGAACAAACCAAAACTTGTCCTCCAGGATTCAGACTATTTCGTGCAGCACATAAAAACCTCGCACTGAAATCTCCATCGATGTCTGGCCCAAGCATGAAAGCCGTCACTAAATCAAATTTTTGCCTTCCTTCTTGTAAAAAAGAAATTCCGTCTCCCGTAATAACCGAGTCCGCAGGTAATACCTGACTATCAACCAATCTTTGAGTGCAATGAGCTTCTCTTTCTAAGGCAATAAGCTGCCCCCCCCCCACCAATGTCGAAGATATTTCTTAATGCCAAAGTAGGCCCACCGCTACCAGCACCAAAATCACAAATGCTTCTTACTCTTCCCGGATCAATATAGCCCATACCGACAGCCATTCGGATTAATTTATCTGCCCTTTTGAATCCGAAATTTTGAAATGTATCTAAGGAACAGCCTAAGGCTGATGTGGGTGGAAGTTGAGAGACGAAATTAACCATGATTATGTTCCTTTTTTAGCTCTACTAGTTATCGGTTCCTTTTAAATATAGTTGCTTCTCGAAGAAAGAAATTTTGCGCAGTTATCTTGAGCTTGATTCCATTGGCTCATTCTTTACTGATTTCTTAAGTTTAAGTGGGGATAAACATGGGTGCAGAAGTGAACCCATCCCGATATACTGGATTCAAAACTTTAATCCCCCGATCGTTCACGATCGTTCTGGGATAAACGTCCAGCCAGCCTTTGGCCTTCAACCATCGAGCCGCGTGAGGAACGTATTGGCCGCTTTCCTTGGTCCATTGGGGCGACTTCTTTGCTCGTAGCAATCCTGTCATGATTGCGGGAAAAATATCTCCCGTCACTTTCATGTTTTTCCAAATCTTCTCGGCTTCACCACGAGAAACTTGATTGGGATATTCATTCCAAAACTTTTCAAACCACTCATTCCCCTCGGGGGGTAAGGGGGGTTGTTTTGAAGAAGAAGTTGAAGTTGAAGATGAAGGGGTTATCTCAGGGTTGGGGGGACCCTTGAGGCCACCCTCGACTACCCCCTTAATGAAACCCTTATGGGTCAGCGGCAACACCCTGTTTTTCAAGAGTTCTGGATTCCCACCTCTTTTTCCTGCTTCGACGCAGAGGGAACGTTTCTTCTCTTCGCGCACCATTCGCCTGGAGTAGATCATGCCGTGGTCCGTGCGGGAGAAGACACCGGAGGATTCTAGCTCCTGCAATAAACGGGAAACCTCGTCGGTTGAGCCCCCGGTCATCCGAGCGAGTTGCTCAGCGTTCACGGGTTTGCCGTTTAGTTGGAGGAAGCCCCTGCGGTCGCTCTCGTGCATCAGACAGAGCATGGCAGTCCAAAACCCTCATGCTACGTAGGAAATGCTTCTTAAGGAAGGATCTTTCAAGCAATCACCAGATAAAACTGAAATGAAGGAAGTTTAGTCATGGAATCACCTCTCCGATAGGTTTTGGTTTCACCTTGCCGTCAACAGATTGGTCGTGATCGAGCGCTTGTCTTGGCAAAGGCACTCAAAGTCCACCCGGCTGTGATTATGTTTCCGAATTATCAAGTCGAGGAAGCGGCCTAAGCCACCATCAATAATAACGACATGTTTGGTCTAGCTAATTTCTCCAACCAATGGTTGGAGTTTTTCATTTCCGTGATAGGCTTGAAAAAATTGCCTCATATACCACAGGTTTTGAGTTGAAAACCCTTGCATGCCGGGAAATTCCAACTGAAGGTCTCCCGCCAATTTCTCGACGACCGCCTTGCCCCACGTATCGCCCTTGCCTTTCCACAATCATCATTTTTTCGATATGATCTAGCTTGGAGAGCTTTGAAGGTACGGCTGCGGCAAATGCACGACAACATCAGGCCTAAAATCCTACGAGTCAGGGCCGAGGTTCACCATGAATTTTTCGTGACCGATTCCAAATCTTTGCGCGGCTAAGGCAATTTCACGGGTGGAGCGTGGTATATACTGACCACGGGTGACTCTTGTTTTTAAGAAATCGGAGAAGTGAACCACAGGCCCAGTGGGCTCACCCAGGGCGGCGAGTATTCCGTTGAGCGTCAGCGTGCCGGCCAAACCTTCCTGATACCCATAATGAATTTGACCTCCGAATACGGCGTATCTTCCCTCACGGGCACTCATCTCATCCGGCAATTCACCAAAAAATTTTCGAAGGAAATTTTCCTCACAAGCGGGTTTCGATAAAACAACTCCATCCACCTAACGGATGTCTTGCAATATAGAAGTAACACTTCTATATTGCAAGCATGATCCGAAGAAGGTTTCAGACTCGCTTTAAAGCCCTCTCCAGGCAATTTTCCATCATCTGCATCTTGGGCCCAAGACAATGCGGCAAAACAACCTTTGTCAAAAGCAACTTGAAAAACTTCGACTACTTCGACCTCGAAAAAAATTCGGACCTCGTCAGAATCGAAAGCGATCCGGAAGATTTTTTAAAAAACCAGCGGCATAAAAGCATCATCCTTGATGAAGCTCAACGCCTACCCTCAGTCTTCCCCGTCCTGAGGAGCTTCGTCGATGAACATCACAAGCGTAAGGAGCGGATTGTTTTGCTAGGCTCAGCTTCTTTCGACCTCATCAAAGACATTTCGGAATCTCTGGCAGGAAGAGTGGGCTTCCTCGACATGACCCCCCTTCAATACGATGAAGTCCCTGACTGGAAAAAGTTATGGTATCGCGGCGGATTTCCAAAAGCTTACCTGGAAAAGAACGATCATCGGCGACTTGATTGGTTCGATAATTACGTAAGGACCTTTATAGAACGAGACATCAAGAATATGGGGATTGAGCTTTCGAGCCCTCAGATGAGGAAACTCTGGGCGATGCTCAGCCATGTCCACGGAGGCCAGTGGAATGCCAGTGAGGTTGGAAGCTCGCTAGGCATGAGCTACCATACGGTCAATCGCTACGTGGATATTTTGGAAAAATCCTTTCTGGCCAGAAAACTCACTCCTTATTTCGTCAATATCGGAAAGAGACTTACGAAGGTTCCCAAAATTTACCTGAGGGATACGGGACTTCTCCATTTCTTTTTAGGGATCCATACCGAAAAGGATCTGGGCGTTCACTTTAAAAGGGGAGCGAGTTGGGAGAGTTTCGTGATCGAGAACATTATTGGATTTCTCGGTCGGCTCTCCGGAGGATTCGAGTTTTATTTTTACCGGACAAGCACGGGACAAGAAGTGGATCTGCTCATTAAGAAGGGAAATCGACTCACCCTTGTGGAAATCAAACTGCATTCCTCTCCGAAAAAAGAAGATGCTTCAGGGCTAATCACAGGAATGAGAGATTTGAAGTGCGATCGCGGCTATATCGTTCGACCCGAGGGCGAAACGTATTCCCTGGGCAACGGGATCCGGGTATTTTCATTCAAAAAATTGTTGGAGCATTTAAAACAAGATCTCGGTTGATTTAATGGAGGTTTTCTTATGACATCCCTCTTCCTCTCCTTCGTGATCCGCGTCTTTTGCTTCGCGACGAGCGTCGTCGTCGTTTCGCGCTTCCTAACGGGCATCCAGGTGGGCAACTTCTCGACGGCGGTGAGCGTGGCCCTCGTGTACGGGGTCTTCAACTTCATCGCCTATTATGTTTTCGGGCTCTTGACCCTCCCCTTCGGGATCCTCACCCTGGGTCTCGGGTTTTGGATCACCAATACCATCCTCCTGCTGATGACGTCTTCCTTTGTGGAGGGGTTCCAGGTCGCGGGCTGGGTCTCCGCCATGATCGCTTCTGCTCTCATATCGCTCATTAACTGCATACTTCACATTATGACCCGGAATCTTTTTCTTAATTAAGGACGGGGCCCTAAGGGAAAGAAGATAAAAATTATTTTTAGAAAACAAGTCTCTCCCTGAAACCTGAAGTTAACCTAGACATTAAAATTAAGCCGTAAGATGCACTTTCACCCATGAAAAAAATTTGCTTATTTTTTCTCTCTCAAATCCTGTTCTTGGCTTTAGTCTCTTGCGTCAAGGATCCCAGCACGCCATCCGGTGAGCGGTTTCAAGATTTCTCGTATCAATTAGGCATCCCTTCCGGAAGGGAAACTGGCTCTTGTTCCCGCGAGCCAGAGATGAATCCATATTCAAGTCGAAAATGAAATTAGCACTTCTCGCTTTATGGCTAAGCACATTTTTTCTTTTATCCGCTTCAGCTTTAAGGGCCGATGAGCGCAAGTACCGCGACTCTCAGACTCCCAATTTTTCTTCGAAAACCAAAATCCACATCCCGGCTGATGTAACTGAGGCTATTGTGGAATTGCGGAAAAATCTGCCCCTTGAAACGACCACCGAAGTGAGGGCTTTAAAAAATGAAAAGGATTCGTTGCGATATCATTTCAGCATCGGGCTCTGGATGAGGAATCATTGGGAACTATGGAGTCAGTCACGCCTCTCCGTTTACTTCAATGGAATCGGCATTCATCATCCGGACGATATGTCTTCAATCATTCTTGAGTGCTTTTGGCGAGACCTCAAAGGAAAGAAATGCGACGTCGAGAAGCAGGCTAAAAAGTATAAGAAATTTTGGGAAAATGCCCAGCATCGCCAAGATAATGAGGATAAAGCTTGCGCCATCGAACCGGAACTCATCGCTTTGGAAAGAGCGAACCCTCTTCAAAAAGCGCAGGAAAACTTCCAAAAAGGGGATTTTCGCCTACTCGGCGTTCTTGGATTCAGCCTCATGGTGCCCGGCATACCTCAATCTGACTCGTGCTTGAAGGATTTTAGACACGTCACTATCATTAAAGACACGACAGATGCCCCGCGCTGCACGCGACATGCCCTATTACAAAGGATCGCTCGCGATTACGCCGAGAAGTACAATCGATTCATGCTTAAGAACATGACGGACACTCAAAAAAAATGCGAGACACTTCGCAAATAAACCAACTCCTACAAGGAATCCACCCTTGATCACTCTCACCTCACTAGGCAAATCTCATACTCCCGTAAACCAGCGGGGGTTTTCACGTCGACAGCGTCGCCTTCACTTTTCCCCATGAGTGCCGTTCCCAAAGGGGATTGAGTGCCTAAGACGAACACTTTCTCTCCCTCGCAAACTACCTCCAGTCCACCTTCCTGGGGAGACAGGAAATACCAGGCGGTCCTCCCCTCCGACGCCAACTCGACCAAAGCCGCCGCGGCGATCCGATCTTTTGATTCCAAGGACTTCAACGCCAGATTCTCGAAATAAGCGACGGCCGACTGCAGCTGCGCCGCCCTCTCTGATTGCGCCCCCGCCAAATAGGAGGCCTCCAGCCCGCGCGTGTCGTATTTATTCTCAGCCTTGGCGTCCTCATGGGTCGCCTCGTCATGGGCGGCCAGCGCGGCTTGGGTCGCGATGGCGAGCTTCTTGGCGAGTTCGTCGAGAATGGTTTGGATGAGGGAGCGTTTGTTCACGGCAAGGAGACGGTAGCGGTCTTACATCCGACGGGGCGCGTGCGCTTCGTGGCAGCGAAAACAACTGTCGTAGAGACCGTCGATCCCCTTTTTCAAACGGATGGGATCCTGCTTCTCCAAGAAGCGATTCAGACGGGAGACGCGTCCGGACAAGTCTTTAAGGGGCTGATCTAGAGCCTGGTTAGTGTTAATCTTGCGCGCTCTTTGAGCAGCCGACTGCATGTTGTCCAATCCTTCCCGGAGCGCATTATAATCCATGGCGCTCTCGGAAGAGAGAATGGCGAGCTTCAGGTACTGGGCCTCCATGCGCGTCATGGCTTCGCGCAGCGGGACCGTCGCTTCGACGGATGAGCCCTCCGGATGGCCTTTCTGGCGTCCCTGAGCGCCCGTCATCGGGAGCGCGAAGAGGGACCCTACAAGCAGGGAAAACAGGATGGTTTTTCTCATGACTCCCCCTTCGGAAATCCTTAGCGATAACACAAGGGAAATTTCCCCGGGGATTTCCAGGCTCACTACGGATTGGAGGTACCGAACGGCTTTTTTCATCTCGAAAGCGAGAACGACTAGGGCGGTCTTCCTTCACGATTTAAATAACCTTAAAAACCGTCGCGAAAAGAATCTTCATATCGAAAAGAAAGGATCTTTTATGGAGATACTCTTCGTCTAACCCCACCTTCTGAATCATAGATAAAGCACCTCCTTGGACGCGAAATCCGAGGAAGCCATCTTAAGAATACTGAAGCGCATCCAAGACACGCGGATCATCGTCGTCGTCTCCCATAAATCGCGCACTCTGCAGGCATGCGACGTGGTCTATGAATTAAAGGATGGGCGGTTGATCTTAGACGATCCTGCACGGTCCTCTTGATCTCGAAGCCGAGAACCACTAGGGCCTCCTCCTTCATGGCCACGACCCCGACCCCTTCGAAGGCAAAAGACGACCCCGTCGCGTTCCAGGCGATGTTCGAGCACGTCAGCATGGGCATCATCGTCGTCGACGACAAGGGCGTCATCCAAAAGGCCAATCCCTACTCCACGAGGTTGTTCGGCTATTCCGAGCCTGAGCTGGTGGGGCAACGGATCGAGATCCTGATCCCGCGGAAATTAAGGTCCGGGCATGCGGGGCATCGCGACCACTACAACGCGAAACCCGAGCCTAGGGCCATGGGGATCGGCATGGACCTCTGGGCCGTCCGCAAGGACGGATCGGAGTTCCCCGTCGAGATCAGCCTCGCGTCCTACGAAATCGCCGGCAAAAGAGAAGTCGTGAGCTTCGTCAACGATATCACACTCCGCAAAAAAGCCGAGGAAGCCCTGCGGCGGCTCAACACGGAACTCGAGGAGAAAGTCGCGGCCCGCACCCAAGAGCTTTCCCAAGCCTTGCTGGAGCTCCAGAGCATCAACGAAGACCTGAAAACCCGGATGGAGAAGGAAAAGGAGCTTTCTGATTTAAAATCCCGCTTCGTCTCCATGGCGTCGCACGAGTTCCGTACGCCCCTGGGAGGGATCCTGACCTCGGCGTCGCTCATCGGACGTTACGCGGGACCCAAGGATCAGGACAAGAGAGAAAGGCATTTGGGGATCATCAAAGCATCAGTCAAAAACCTGACGAGCATCCTGAACGACTTCTTGTCCTTGGATAAATTGGAAGGGGGCAAGGTAGTGTGCCGGCCCAGTGACTTTAACCTCTCCGCATTCACGACAGAACTCTTCGAGGAGATGCGGCCACTCGCCAAGAAAGGCCAACGCCTCTTGGAGGATTATCACGACTGGGCTTCCGACGAAGATCCTGGCGATGGGATAAGCCCCCGAGACGTGTTTTTGGATAAGGACATGTGCCGCAATATCTTGATCAATCTTATCTCCAATGCGATTAAATACTCGCCGGAAGGGACGGAGATCCGGTTAGACGTGGGTTTCCATTCCGACCGGGTCGTCTTGACGATCCAGGACCAGGGAATCGGCATCCCGGAAGAGGATCAGAAGCATCTTTTTGGTAAATTCTTCAGGGCGAAAAACGCCCTTACGGTCCAAGGCACCGGCTTGGGGTTAAACATCGTGAAGAGTTATTTGGATCTGATGGGGGGTTCTATAGAATTCAACAGCCGGGAAGGGAAAGGCACTAACTTCACCGTCACGCTGCCCAAACGCCTGACGACGGGGGAACCCGTGAAGAGCTTATGAAGACCATACTTCTGATCGAAGACGACAAAGTCATGCGTGAGAACACCGCCGAAATCCTGGAATTGGCGGGCTATCGGGTCACCACGTCGGACAACGGGAAAACCGGCGTCCAGCGCGCCAAGGAGTCCCCGCCGGACTTGATCGTCTGCGACATCATGATGCCGGAATTGGATGGCTACGGCGTTCTCCACATCCTTTCCAAGGACCCGAAGACGGCATCTCTGCCCTTTATCTTCCTCACGGCCAAAGCCGAGAAAAGCGAACTCCGCAAAGGAATGGAGCTCGGCGCCGACGATTACCTAACCAAACCCTTCGATGAAACCGAACTTCTGAACGCCATCGAAAGCCGTTTGAAGAAGAATGCCATCCTCAAAAAGGAGTTTTCGCGGAATACCGAAGGATTGAACCAGTTCCTCGAGGAAGCCAAGGGTATCGGAGAACTAAGCTCTCTTTCGCAAAGAAGCCCCATGACCCAATATAAGAAGAATGAAACTCTTTTCCATGAAGGTGACCCGCCTCTGCATCTTTTTTTCGTCAATCGAGGCAAGGTCAAGACTTATAAGATGCACGATGATGGCAAGGAATACGCCACGAGCCTCTATAAGGACGGGGATTTTTTCGGGTACGTCCCGCTCCTGGAAAATGTTCCCTACGCGGATTCCGCCGAGACACTTGAAGACAGCGAGATCTGTAAGATCCCGAAGAATGATTTCCTGGCTTTAATATCGAATAACCGGGATATCGCCGGGAAATTCATCAAAATGCTTTCAAACCATGTGATGGAGAGGGAAAAACAACTCCTCAGCGTGGCTTACGATACGGGGCGCAAGAGGATCGCCGAGGCGCTCCTTCTGCTCGCGGAACGCTATGGAGAAAAAGAAAATGACCGAATCCGGATCGCCGTCAGCCGAGACGATCTAGCGAGCCTGTCCGGCACCACGACTGAAACCTCCATTCGGTGCCTAAGCGAATTCAAGGCCGATAAGCTCATACATATTGAAGGTCGTAAAATCACCCTTCTGGATCTCGAAGCCTTAAGGGAAATTCCTTAAAAAATGATGAAGATCATGTTTTAACGAGTTGGGCTTCACTATCTCCCGCCTTTAGGGCTTTTAAGGCCCTAATTTGTGAAAAAAATACTGTTCCCCACCGATTTTTCCCTTCAAGCGCACCAAGCCTTGGAGTATATCGTCGCCTACCTCGAGGACCAGGGAGCACCTTGCCTTTTGGTGTTGTTGAACACGTATTACCCTCAGTCCAAAAGCACCACGGCTGACGAAATCATCCGCGCACATGATCAAGCCATCCAGCGCTCCCGCGAAGGACTCCGTAAAGAGCTCGAATTCCTCCGCCGATCCTTATTAAAGGGGACGGATACGCCCCTTTCCTGCGAGACGGTTTCCCATTTAGGGAATTTAGAAAACGTGATGGCGCGCTTAGCCGAACAAATGCACGTCCACGGCATTGTCATGGCGGGAAGCGGAATCGACCCCAGCGGTAAGCTCAAAACCCTTGCCTGTCCGGTGTTCGTGATTCCTCCGGAAGCGCGTTACCCCGAAAAGAAGAACATCGAACAGTTCAAGCTGAAGTAGCGTTCGGGCAACGAACCCCGAAAACCGTTTCTTCATCGAAAATTATCAAATAATAAAGCTATCTTGGCTTTAGAAAATAGGGTTTAATTCCGTTCTTACGGAGAGAACAAACCCTATGAATTTCAGTTTTTTTCAAAACGCTCTTGCGATTCCTCACGGGCGTCGCGGGAAGCGTCATGATGGGTCGAGGGTTCTCGGCCAAAACCGAAATCATCTCGCAAACCGCCTTCAATCATTTTTATCAAGACAAGGCCAACAGCTCCGTCCAGTGGCTCCTGGGCCTCGAGAAGGGTTTCGGAGACGCCGGGTGGTCGGCGACTCTCGGACCGTCCCTCAGCCTCATCCGCGGCAGCGGGACGCCTCTCGCGGGAGTCTTTCTGGGGGTCTCCTCTAGCGGGAAGATCCTCTCGAACGGCCACCGCGAAAAAACCGACGACCGGGAGGCGGCCCGCGAACTCACCCTGACGTTTCGGAAACGCAGCGCGACGCTCACCCCGGAATCCAAAGAGGCCTTGAGGGAAGTAGCAGCCTTGTATTCAAAAAGGAAGAAGCGCCTTTTCGTGGAAGCCGACGCCTACGGAAAGAAAGCCAATCAACTCATGGCACCGTTGTTCCGAAAAAGGATCGCGAACATCCGAAGCTATCTTTCCCAGCAAGGCGTTCGGGAGGAAGCCATACTGATTAGATCTGATCCCCGCTCAGAGTCCGGGATGAATTACCGACAGGTGGTCCTGAGAATAGAATGAGCCTTCCCATCCCATAAAGTCCGATTCGTTAGGTAGGCTCACGCGCCCGTTCTTTCCATCCGGTATCACAACAGCATTGGAACGACTCTCCGTTTGCGGAGTTCACCGACTTAGGCCCTGGGGTCATAGTCACCTCGCAAGCACATTGTTAATCGGGACAAACGCCCCAACGCTTCCGCTCAGGACGATCCGGGGAACCCCCGTACGGAAATCCGGGATACCCCTATTGTCGGAGGATGTGTACACAGGCACATTTGTCATCCCATTTACGATGGAATCTACGAAACCCAATTCTTTAGAAAAGCCCTGGCATCTAGCGTTGAAAATTCTCCTTTCCCTGAGCGTCTTTTTCGCAGCGTCTGTCGTCGCTTTGATTCTCTTCATTCGGTCCGAAAGCGGCCGCGAATTCGCGCGCAAAAACCTGAACACTCTCCTGTCCGGCAAAATCGCGGGAAATTTTGAATTGAAGCATCTCGACGAGATCCAACTCCACCGCGTGGTCGGGCGCGACCTGGTCATCACGGCCCCCAACGGGGAAAAAGTCATCGAACTGCACGACATCTCGCTCGAACCCGTTTGGACGAAGATTCTTTTGGGCAAAATCGAAGCGACGTCCGCCGTCGTGACCGGCGGCATTTTTCGCATTACGGAAACCGGCCCCACTCTATCCATCATCAAGGCCCTGAACGGGCCGCCGAAGCCGCCGGGCGAAAAAGGCGGCAAACCCATCCGCATCTTGATGGAGGATATCCACGCGAAGGATATCCAGGTGGACGTGAAAAGCAACAGCATGCCGCCCATGTCTTTTAAAGATATCCAAGGGCTGATCCGCTTCGAAACGATGGGGAAAGTGGTCGTGACCCTGGAAAAAGCGAGCGGCCACGTGGATTTTCCCGTCTTGGGCGACACCAAGCTGCGCAACGTCAACGGCGACATCCGGAGCAAGGTCATGGACGTCATCGACTTCGACCTGAATATGGAATTGGGGGATTTGGTGCCGACGCACTTCATCTACCGCGTGCCCAAGAACGAAAAGAAACCGGGCGATCCTAAGATGGTCATCCGATTCTCCAAGGAGAAGTCACCAAGCTTCTTCCCCAAACTCATCCTCACGATGGCCGACGCACTGACGTCTTTCGTCGATGTCGGGTTTTATGAGAAATGATGTTTAGCTCTTAGGTTTAAGACGGGACCAAGAATTTGGTGAGTATAGCCATTGGAACTCATGGCATAATATCGAACTTTACGGGATCTTATGGGAATTAAGAGCATCTTAAGAAATTTAATTTAATAAAAACGACCATCCTTCGTTGACATAAATCCGATCGTGCCTATTTTTCTCTCTCAAGAATGAGCAATGGAAATGAAAAATTATGTTACCTAGAAAAGGAGAATGTATGGCTTACAAGGAAGGTCCAGGAAAGTGTGGAAGATGCGGTTCCAATCTCACTGTAAAGTGGTATGAGGATGACGACTTATCGAAACCAGATCTCCCAGAAGATTACAGAAGAGAATTAGAACAAAGAAGAGAAAAACTTACGACTATAGGTCCTTGTCCAAAATGCAATCCTAATGTCAGCTTTTGATTTTTGGAAAAGTTTAATTTTCGGATGGTTGAGTTCGGAAACCGATCTTTCGGCTTTTACGGGTGTCAGGTGCCATGAGTTGTCGAATGGCGTGGACCAAGGAACGAAGGCTTTCGTCATGACCTTGGATCTTTAATTCCAACTGTTCCAGTTTTTTGGCCAGGTCTTTATGCGAAACAAGCATCTCTCGTAACCGAACAAACACTTTCACGATAAAAATACTGACATCGACGGCTCTTTTTGAATTCAAGACGCTCGCTAACATGAGGGCTCCGTGCTCAGTAAAGACATGAGGCAATGAGCTTGAATGTTTCAGTTTTTCGAACCGGTCACAAAGTGTGACCAGTTCATGCCGTTCTTCCTCGTTTAACCGAAACATAAACTCTTCGGGAAAACGATCTTGATTACGCTTCACGGCTTGATTCAAAGCTTTTGTACTCACTTCATAAAGATGGGCCAAATCGGCATCTAACATGACTTTACGCCCCCTTACGAGCAGGATGCTTTTTTCTACTAACTCTTCTTGAATATAATTGATATCTTGCTTCATCGAATCTCCTCAATGAAACAGACAGCAAGAAATGTGCCTACCTAATGAAGAAGCGTAAAGAAATGGCGAGTATTAACCATCGAGGAAAGCTCTATGACCAAAATCACGTTAAATCTGCGCCATGCCCCCATCGACGGTGAGTTCGATACCGGTGATGTAGCTACTATCATCGGACGCCAAAAATAAGGCCGCTTTCGCGATTTCGTCGCTGCGCCCCATGCGTGCGAGGGGGACTTGCGCGATGATGTTGGAACCGAAGGCCTTCATGTCGGCCTCGCTCAAGCCCATCTTACCGAAGATCGGCGTCTCGATCGGTCCCGGGCTGATGGCGTTCACCCGGATCTTGCGGGACTTCAAATCGTTGGTCCAGCTGCGGGCGAAAGAGCGCACCGCCGCTTTGGTCGCCGAATACACACTAAAGGCCTGCATGCCTTTTGAAGCGGCGACTGAGGCGTTCAGTAGAATGGATCCTCCGTCACGCATCAGCGGCAACGCCTTCTTTGGCGAAGAGACGGGCCGTCTCGAGTCCCATCCCGCTATTCCCACCCGTGATCACCGCGACTTTTCCCGAAAGCTTTCCCATAAAATCTCCTTATGTTTTACTCCCACAAAATCATTTTTGTTCTTCCAACACCTTCTCCACTTTTTTGATCTTGAAAAAAGTCCCCGTACCGCGGCCGGCGCCGACCATCTCACCGGAAGGCGTGATATCGAAGAACTCCGGCTTGAATTTCGCCACCCACGTGTCCACCAACTCTTCCGGCAAGAGATGCACCTTCCCGCCCTTATGCCACCAATAACTCTGCCCATTGTCGGCCGTGACTTTTATTTTGTAGAAATTTTCCATGATCGAGGGCTTATTAACAAATGGGGGGGAAGGCTACTAAGACTTATTAAAAAACCTCATGCGAGATTACCGGACGGACAAAAGCCTTTAAAGGAGCGGCCATGAAGCTCGATTGCGCCTTTTGCACGGAGTTATTCGAAGTCGGGAACCCAGAAGATTTGAAGGTCGGCGACGAAATCCTGCGTTTTGGATGTTCCCATTGCGGTAAGATGAACTACCTGCAAGACGTCGCCCTGCGGTGCCCTTTTTGCGCGCATGAATTCGTCGAACGCCTGCCCCAACCCGCTTATTACGCTGGGGAAATAGAAGTCTCCTGTCCCGCCGAACGCCGCATCTTCACGCTCCATATGGATAATTTCGTCCGCTTCCCGAAGTTCGAGCTTTCTTACGACGACCTGCAGGTCGTCTTGGACGGGATCCCCGATCGGGAGTTGGCGCGCCTTTTTTACGCCTTGAGGCTACGGAAACTGCCGTCAGAGACCGGGGACGGGAAAAACCGGAAGTTTCGGGATAATCGCGACGGAAGTCTTCTCGACGAGCGGGAGCTCCACCGGAGGATCCTGCGCAACCGCGACATTTGCCATGCCTTTTATGGGCTTTTCATGTCTTTGGTCCGTTGAGCGAAAATAACTCTATTGAGTTAGTCGAAAACGTCACGTGAAAATCAGGGTTCACCGGATTGGCAATTTCCTATGATTCCGCCATGGATTCCGAGCGTCACTAAAAACGGAGAAACCATGAGCGTAGCCAAAAAATTCATTATTACATCGTCGTCAAAAAGCAGCTTCGAGGACGCTCTCGATCAAGGCTTGATGCGCGCCTCCGACACACTGAGAGGAATCACCGAACTCGAAGTAAGGAGCCAGAAAGCCTTCATTAAGGATGGCGAGATCCGCGAATATCGGATCGAGTGCGAAATGACCTTCGTGTTGGATTCCTGACGCTTTTCGGTCTCCCCCCAAGTCCGGGGATTTCTTATCTGGGGGAAAACGCCCCCTTCCGCGCGAAAAACAGAAAAACGTACTGCAGCCACATCTCGAAGCTCAGGCCGCAAAACGGCTCTTCTTTTGGGATGTCCGGCGCATTCCCAACCCGCCACCAACCGAGACGCTTCAATGCGGCCTCGATCGCGTCGAGGACCTTTGCCTGGTCTTCATTCATGGAAAATCTCCCTTGGAATTCTTTGCAGGACCCTCATGGCATTCTTCATTGAGAAGCCGTGGGAAAAGCGGCTCGGATCCGCATCATATTGGTTAGAAATTGGGGAAAAGCGTTCGCGCCTTGGAAAACGATTTGGGGGGCCGGGACCAATCCCGCCCTTCGGCATAATCGATTGGACATCCGAATCAACGGGTGAGTCGCCGGCAAAGTGATGCTCTGGTCGGGCCTTAAGCGCAAAAGATGCCCGATATCCTGATCGATCCCTCGCCGTGCGACTGGAGACAGAGGGCCGATTTCGGCCCTCAGAAACTCTCCCCATCGGCTTCGCCCTCCATCCCGCATCCCTCGCTGACGCTCTTCCGAGAGCAGGAAAAAGACGGCATCGTCCTTTAACTCTTTCCAACTCTCCAGCGTAAAAGTCGCATGACTTAGAGGCTGCTGGGGAGGGTTGGAGAAGCCGCGGATCGCATTCACCATCTCGAGAAATGGATGTCCTTCGAAGAAAGTTTCGGAAATCCCTTCCGGATCGAGACGGTCCAAGGCCTCCACCGCCTGCCTCAAGCGAACCCTTTCGGCAAGATCCCTCACACGTCCCATGCCGAAATCGAGCACGAATCCACGGAATCTCTCCTCCTCCTGGGGTAGCGACACGGTGCCCAAGAGCGACTCACGGGAAGGCCGTTCGGAACGGTCCACGTCTATCCACATCCCGGGATGAAACTGATACCGCCTTAGATCCCGTCCCGACAACCGCGGATCCAAAGCGTCGCGGGATCTGTCGTCTTCGGGCAATCCCAGACGGCGATTCGCGATGTGGATGATGGCTTCCGTAAAAGCTTGGAACGGAGCCCTTGCGGTCCGGGTTCGTGCGGGCAAACCCGACCCATAAGCTTCCGCGGCCGCCAAGCCGACCGCGTAGGCGAATCTTTCATTAACCCCCTGCCAGAGAAGCCTTTCGGGCGCGGCATCGAAGACGAGGCGGGCATAAGCTTGATGGCCGACCTCATGGGCGTAGACCTCCAGGAAATCAGAAGGGGATACAGCGTGCCCGGGGGCCGCACGGAACGTATCACCCGAAAGGACGACGATGCCGAACAAGGACAGGGCCAAACCATGATTGTATGCGATCACGTCCTGGTCGGAGGTTAAAACCACTTGGCTGGTGCTGGCTTCGGCCATGTCCAGAAGGCTGATTGCGCCGATCCGCGTCGTGCGGGCGGCGACCAACGGATCAGAGCGGACGTCGCTTCCCAACCCCAATTCACGAGGCCGAAAAACTAGCGTCCTCCGCGGATCGCGGGACATCAACGCCGACCACGAAATAGGACCGTAAGTATGTAAAGGAGTCGTGGCATCCACGCGCCGGCGGACGGCGTCGATGTCCTCCAGGAAAAATGGGATTCCCGTCAGTTCTCGATTCATTAAGGCCCCGCCCCACGCATTGAGTCGCCGGCACAGAACGCCATTCAAGGGGACGACGCGCGTCTGGCGGTAGAGATCTTCGAACTGGCGGAGAAAAAAGTGGCGGGAACGATAATCATCCAATCGAGACGCCGTGGCTCCGGGGTTTTGCTGATCCACCCAAATTTCAGCGTCCGCCCGCTCGAGGCCCAATCGAGCGACGAGGTTTTGGACGTTCTCTTCACGGATGAGCGTCCTATGGTCGCGGCCGCGAAGGGCCAACAGGCCAGCAAGGACATAGGCTTCCCGGGCCAATTTCATCATAGCCCCCGGAGAGATGGAGGGAGATTCCATAAATCCCTCGATATCTAAAAGCCGATCGATGATGCGCGTATCCGGTAATTGTCGAACCCTCTCGGCCGATTCCCTTAAAACAGGCTCCCGAAGCAAGGCCTCGATTTCGGCCCGTGGTACATTCTCCCTCAAGGAGCGATGATAAGCCTCCTCTCCTAAGAAGGCTTTATAGGCTTCGTGAAGATCCCGCACACTCCTCTGGTAAGGATCCGTGAAAAAGGAAGCCCTGCCCTCGTAGGAAAGTAGCCATTGGCGGTCGTGCGACGCTTCTTCGGCGCCCAATGAGGCGAAGGTCATTTGACCCGTCTCGAAGCGATGGAAAAGACCCCTTTCACGTGGAGCCAAATGCGGCGAATTTAGAGCCATAACGACGCGGATATCCCGCTCTTGCAGGACGCTCTGGAGGAAAGCTTCGTCCCGAAAAGCCCGGGCGTCGATCAAGGCGTTCCAAAGGTCTAAGCGAGCCTTGGCCTGGGGATTTGCGATGGGCATCTCGCGGGAAATGGGATTGTAGGAATACGCTTGATCGTACAATGCCCGAATGCGTCGGGCGATTTCCCGCGGTGGCATGGCGTCCAATCTCTCTACCAGCCATTCCTGGTACCCTTGGAAGCCGTTCACGCTTTCCGTCCGACACTGGTTTTGCAAGTGAACGAACCGATCCGGATGCTCCCGGCGGAATGTCTCCGGGGGCACGTGCCGGGCTTCCAAATCGGCGATATCCTCGTCGATGCTTCGAGATGCGCCAGAACCGGCCGGTGGTCTTTCCAAACCTTCAACGGAGCATGTCATGGAATGATATATCGGTTAAAAATACAAGAAGTTGCTTGAAGAAGCTTAAGCTTCTTTCCAGCTTCCCTAGCAACTTTTTCCCGAACCCGTCGAAAGGCTCCGTAAGGAGATATTCTTATGATCGCTTCCCGAACCGCCCTCCACACGCTCGCTCTCGGGTTCGCCCTGAACGCCACGCGCTGTGCGCCCGAGGAGGCCGATCCGTGCACCCTGCCCCACCCGGCCTACCGTACCATCACCGACCATACGGACCAACGGAGCAGCCCTTCCTACCCGCATGCGGTCAGCGGCGACGGGACCTGGGTATGCTACGCTTCCAATAACGGCACGGGGCCCACCGCCCTCAGAAACTTCAATTACGCCCTTCTACCATACCGTCACCGGGACTTCGACCCCGCTGGGAGGAGGCCATTTCATCGGCCTCGGGGGTTGCAGCCTCAGCCGTAACGGCGGCCGCGTGGTTTACGTCGATAGCCTGAACTTCGGTAAAACCACGCAAATCCGCATGGAAGACCGGTCGGACCCCGCTCGTCCCGTCGTTCGGACGCTCAGCCAAAGCTCCGCCGGCGAGAGGGGGGAAGGATTTTCTTTTTCGCCGCAAATCACGGGCGACGGCCGGCTTGTTTATTTCATCTCCACGGCTTCGAACTTGCCGGGCGCGTCCGCTCGGCAAGGGGCTTTGTACGCTTACGATACGGAGTCCGAAACGCTTGCCGTCGTGGACCTGCCCCCGTCCCTGGATATAGGGGAGGGCAAATGGATCGTCAGCGAGGACGGACGCTACGGGGCCACGAACTTCAGTCCGATGATGGACGCGATCAAGAGGACGAGGAAAGAGATCCTCAAATAATCGGACGGTTCGTTGAAGAAAAGGATGCCGACCACCACCGTCCCCGCGGCGCCGATGCCGGTCCAGATCGCATAGGCCGTTCCGAGCGGGACTTGATGGGAGATGGCCTTGTTTAGCAGGAAGAAACTCGTCATCGCGCAGAGGGCAAAGGCAATCGAATAACGCCACACCGTGAAGTTTTGGGATAACTTTAGGAACGTCGTGAAACCTATTTCGAAACAGCCCGCCAATAGAAGGTAGATCCAACCCATTATTTTCCCCTTTTTCTAACGATAACACCAATCATACGTCACCGTAAAAGCGAGACGTCCGCCCTCTGATGGGGACATTCGATATCGATTCTTTTTCCATTTCACCCTTTTCGGCCTAGATCCACATAAAACCTGTCCGCGAGAAAACCCTACGACGCGGATGGGATCTAGAAATTTTATTTCCCTTTCACGCCGACTCCTGTTAGTTTTACGGGCCAAAAAGGAGAATCCATGAAGACACATCTCAAATCTTGGGGAATCGGCATCCTCGCCATGCTGACCCTCTCTACTTCCGCCTTAGCCAAAGAAGGCCAACTTCCACCGGATAACAGCTCTCCCGAATTAAACCGCATCAAGAGCTTAGAAGGGCGCTGGGTATCGACTACATCGATGTTCGGCAAAAAGAACCAAAAGGTGTACACGACGTATAAAGTGACAGCCGGCGGCAGTGCGGTATTGGAGACCATTTTTCCGGGAACGCCCCAGGAAATGGTGTCCGTCTACTACGATAATAAGGGCAAGCTCTCGATGACGCATTACTGCCTCATGCGCAACCGCCCCACCCTGAAACTCGCCAAAGCCACCGACGACACCTTCACGTTGGACGTGGTGAAGGTAGAGGACTTGAAGTCGAAGAAGGAACACAGCATGGGCGCGATGACGATCCACTTCAAGGATAAGAACCATTTCGAAACCAGCTGCAAAGGCAACGCGAAGAAAGGCGAACCGCCGATGACGATGGCTTTTACGCGCGTGAAATAGCTTACCAAAGAAAAACCGACGATTTAAAACAGGGCCCCGAATCGATTCATAACAAGCCGATTCGGGGCCCTGGTATTTTCGCCCCCTCTCTTTCTCGCCTAGGAGAAACTCCTACTCCCAAACCAGGCGACCCCCGATTGTGAAAAAAGCCCTACCGACCTAGCGTATTTAAAAAAGAGAAATGCGGAGGGGACGTCATGTACCAAAAGAGATATAAGAACCAAGTCCACGAGGGTTACAACGACCCCCACCGCGAAAGCGGTTGGAGAAGCAACATCCCTTCCCGATTGCGCGATCCAGGAGAACAGCACTTCGATGATGATGGTTCGGAAACCGCCGACCATTTGGGTGGGCAATACCAGCACCCAAGAAATCAAAACCGCGATCGTAGCGAATCGGTCGTCCGTCGTGATGCGACAGGGAAAGATAAAAAGCGCGAAAGGACACATGTATGGCCTGCTTAATCCTTCTTATGTTTATTTCCCTGAATTTAGGGCTGATATTTTTCGTCCCCTTTCTCACCTTATGGGGGGCTTTGTTCTGCACTTTGGGAAGTCTAGGAGCCGTCGTCGTCGGATTCTTTTTCGTCAAACCTTGGCTCGAAAAAAGATCGGGTTCCACCGCCCTTTTATTAGACGATTGTCTTCTCGATAAACCCGTCTACTCCCCTTTTCCTTCTCCGAAGGAATTCCGCAGAACGGCTAAAATATGACGAAAAAGATTCTCGCTCGCGTTTTCTCTATGCTGGTGCTGGCGATCGGCATCGGCCTCATCATCGCTCTCGGGCTCGGGTTCGTCCTTTATGGGACGACACTTCTCTTAAGCGAAGTTCTGGAAGGTCGCGTGTGGCTGGGATTCCTCATTACCGGAGGCGTTTGCTTGGCGGCCGTATCGGCTTTTTTGAAATGGGGAATGGGTTCGAACGACGAAAAAGAGAAAGCCAACGAAACATCGCTATCTTCCATCGACTTCTTAAAAACCGCCCAAAACCATCCCTTTTCTTCGGCTGGAGCGGCGGCTTTGGTGGGTTATCTCATGGCCGGCAATATTCCCGGCGCGCAAGATAAGCGGCGTCGAGGGGCGTCCGTCATCGAAGAATGGTTGAATCCCATCCTTCTCCCGCTAGCCGATCTTTTCTTTCAAGGAACTCTCCTCCCGCGTCTGCAGGAATTTTTCGCTTCCCTTAAAAAAGAGGAAAAACCGGAGTAAGCGCATAGACGACTCCGCCGCTCACCGCCAGTACGGAGAGCCACCGTTTCATATACCCGGGTGCGCTTCTCCTTTTGTGGCAATCGCTCCACGTTCTTTCTCTCGCGGCGATGGGGACTTCCTGATGGGCTGTTTTCTTCGCTTTCATAAAGCCTCCTTTGACAAAGGCCTAATGGATTAAGGGAAAATAGCACAATCGGGGAGCTTTGCATTTTTTCCTGGGGAAATCCTTCAATAACGCTTGATCCATTCGAAGAAAGTCACTCCCGTCTGTTTTTGGGATTCCTTGTCGTTTTCCAGGTAGGTATTGACGCTCCAATTGCCGCTGAGGCTTTTTCTCAGGCCGACTTGTTGCTTGGTCTCTTGGGTGGCGACTTTTAATAAAGTTCCTCCGCCGAGACTTAACGAAGCCGAAAAAGCTCCGGTCGTCGGGTCGTAAGTGACGCTCTTGATGGGCGTGGACGCCAACAAGAGGAAGGAACCGAGGCCCACCACGCCTTGCGAGAAGGCGGCGGAGGTGTTCGAGACGGTGGAACTTTTAGTCGCGTCCAAATCCTCAAAGGGTTGGCCGTACATGAGGATAGAAAGGAGCTGATCTTCAGAGAGCGGAGGAACGCTCTCTAAGACGAGACGTGGCTTAGAGAGAGTTCCCAGGATATAAAGATCGATCTTGTAATATTCGTAAGTCGTATGGATCCGACCCGTGACTTCGCTCGCCTCCTGAGGATCCTTAAGCGCGATCTTCAGTTCCCGTAACTCCGCATTTTGGTTGAAAACGCGTAAGGTCGACGCGGCGATGCCGACAGTGCCCGTCACGCCTTTAGGGCTAAGATTCAAGTCGACGGTCACAGGCACGCGATCGCGCGCGAGATTCGACGAGACGCGGATGGGATTCGAGGTGTGGATATGAACGGCGTAATCGAATGTCGTCTTTTTTCGCGTCAAATAATCCTGAGGTTGTCGGATGCGCTTATCCATGAAGAGGAGAGGCAATCCGGCGAACCCAAACCTCGGCAAAGAAACCGCCACGTCTGTCAATTCCAGATCGAACTCAAATCGTCCGTTCCTTCTCTGCGCGAGATTGGCATCCTGATTCGGCATATAAAGGTAAGAAAGATTTCCTTTTCCTTCGGTCTTCAGGCTTTCTTCGGCAGACTTTAAATCTGTGCGCAATTCGAAAGGAATTTTCCCATCCCCTTGGATCAAATCCGTTTTTCCGCGAAGAGCCAGTTCGATCTCGCCGTCTAGGACGGCGAAAGGAGCCGGTACGGCGAAGGCCGTCTTTTCCAGTGCCGCGACGACTTTGCGGAAATAAGGAAAGCGCAAAGCGACGTCCACGTCGGTAAGCAACTTCCAATCCTTCGGATATTGGGAAGGAATGCCGGCGAAATCCGCGGCGAGGCGTCCGTGCAGATTCAAAAGATCCTGCGTGATCGGAGAGAGATCGATCTTCAATGAACCCGACACCGGTGCGTCCAAAGACGGAAGAAGGGATGTTTCAAGGTCGGTCTCGATGATGAAGTCTAGATTATAAGGAAGCGTGACAATTTTCCGGAAAGTCGCCGAAGGGAGCTTCAGAGGCGATAAGTCCACATGAAGCGGACCCTGGAAGCTCAACTTTCCGCGGTTTTCAAGCCCCTTAGGCGACGCGTAACGGTATTCGCAAGCACCCAGGCGGATCCCTGACACTTCCCTCGAGAAACCCCGAGCGTCGCCGCGGAGGACGCCCGACACCACGGATTTTTCGAGCCGCCCTTCCGTCTCCAAAGATGCCTTGAGGGCTTCTTGGGCGAAGCGCGCCTGAAGAGCGTAGGACACACTGCCATTTTCACCGCTTTCTTTAGCTGGAGCCTCTTGACCCATGAGCACGGTCATGTTGAGGGTTTTCTTTTTCTCCTCCTCTGAGAGAAGAGACGCGTCCAAAGACCAATCTTTCCCTTCGAAATAAGAAGCGCTTCTTAGTGAGACCTTTAATCGGGGCTTTTTGAACCCGTCGATATCATCCGCCTGAGCGTCTAGCACTGCCTCCTGTAAACGGCCCTCCGCGTCGGAAACCGAGGACAGCACAGCGGCGATATGAAAGAGCATCTTTCCCGCCGCTATCTCCAAATGATGGACAGTCATCGTGATCGGTTTGAAAGAGGCTCCTTTCAAAAAGGATGGGAGCGCGATATCCGGGAGACTCAAGCCGGCATTTTTTTTTGTTTCGGGAGATTTTTTGGGTTCTTCCGAGTGCGCCGACTCTCCTAAGGCCACGTGGAATCGTTCGCTTTCCACAACAACCGGGCCGATTTCCGTCAATCGGAAATCCCAAGGGATCGATTGTAAAGTGAAACTGAGATCGGCTTTTTCCAGGCATCCTTCGAGAGAAGGTTTCTCCACCGAGACGCAGAGTCCACGAAAGGAAAAATCGAAATGCTTCCGCACCAACGTCTCTGAGGAGGTCTTGAGGCTTCCCGATTCCCATTTCAGGGAAACGCCGATACGCGCTGCCAATCCCGGAGCCCACGAGAGAGTCTTCGAATTCAGGAGGAGTTGAGGGGTGAAAAGGAAAACGGCGATAACTAACGCGACAGCGCAAAACACAAAAGTAAGAATGGTAGCGATCCATGAAAGCGTTTTTTTTATCGGAGCCTTCAAAATTCCTCCCCGAAACTGACATAATATTGCCAATGCGTTTCTGGCGCTCCCGCACCTTCTCCGCCGGCTTTAAAGCCGCGGGCCATCGTGGCTCGAAACATCCCGATCGGCGACTGGTAACGAAGACCGAACCCCGGAGAATAATAGAGAGGCGCCTCGAAATGCAGGGCTTTACCGCCGAAGATGCCCGCGTCCGCGAAAACGAAAGGTTGGATTCCTACCGGAAGAAAATTCGCCAAACGCACTTCCAAACTCGCATAGGCAGCACTTAGAGAACCGTCGGCGCCCGGTAATTCTTGACGCGAATAGCCCCGTAGATCTTGAGAGCCTCCCAAGTAAAAACGGTAGTTTGGAGGAAGTTCGCTCAAAGTGCCGGGATCGCTCTTGGCAAAAGTCCCGTATAGGCCGCCGCGCGCGCCGATCACTAAAAGAGGCAAGTCGAAATCAAGAAGATTATAGAGGTATTGTCCGTCCAACTTGAACCTTTGCGCCGTCACGTCTGAAAGCAGGTTCTTGTTCGTCAGGTCTCCGGACAAGGCCACCCGATAGCCGGAGCGCGGATTGTTCAAATAATATTCGAAGTCGTGGCTCCTCAGTTGAAACTGGTATTGGAAAGATAAAAAGCGCGTCAATCCCACCGAAGACCCTCGAAACGTGTCGATGTAGTTGAGGTTGGGGCCTGCATTAAATTCGATGCCTAGAGATTGATTGTCCCAGGAAAAACCTCCGGCTGTCTTAATATTGCCGGAGATGAAGTGGAATTGGGATTCACGTTCATGGGAAAACGAAAGTATGGGCAATAGATACCAACGAGCGGGTTTCAGATACCATTCGTTGGAGACACTCACCTCCTGTTTTTTATAAGATCCGTAGCCCGATACGTCGAAAAGCGACGCATTCTCTCCTAAGCGGGTATGGCGCCACGAGGCCTTAGCCAGCACCAGACCTTCGGTATTCGCTCCGAAACCGACGCTTACGATGCGTGGTTCTCCTGGATATATTTTTTGTTCGGCATGGGCTCCGTCGCCTTCGCAGGTCGCCGTAGAATATGTCCCTTGAACCATACCGTCGTTCTGAATGCGGCTAGTAGTGAGATTGAGGAGGTTATTGTCGAACCATTCTCCCATCCGAAAGGCATCGAAACGGCGGATGATGCCTGGCTTTAATTGGCCTGCCGAGTCTTCGACCACTGAAACGAGACGTTGGCGCTCACCCGCGGCGATCCTGACTTGCACGTCGCCTGTCACCGCGTTTGCCTCCGTCTTGACGGCGGGACACGGGTAACCCTGGGACTTCAGCTTCGACACCGTCCACTTCTCGATTTCATTGAGGAATTTCGGCGTCAAACGCGTACCGATATTTTGCCGACGTTTCCCCATGTCGAAACCCGGAGGCGATCCCGTGACGCGGATGCTGCCGACTCTCGTCGGCTTTCCCAACAGGACTAATAGGGACGGGCCTTTCTCATCGAACGTCATTTGATAATACCCTTTCTCCTGCAGGAAGGCCTTCAAGGAATTCTTCTTTTGAGCTAAGGGAATCGTCTCCCATGCGGCGACCGAAGGATCTCCGCACAGAAGAGTCTTCTCGAGGGAATTCAACGAAACATGGCGCACGCCTACGAAAACGATGCCGCCATCACAAATCTTGTAGGAGCGAGGCTTGCGACGCATGAACGCATCGGCCTTAAGAATTCCCTCGCAAAATAAAAATACCCAAAGGAAAGTGAGTGCAAACCAAATGCGGAAACCGATTTTTGCGACGCGAATCCTCATTTTATTTTCATATTCCTCTTGTCTTTCGAGCCGCATGTGGTTTCATCAGGCCGTGATTAAAGTGCTTAAAGCGGCCTTTCTCCGATGGTTCAATGGCGGCGTTTTTTCCTACGCGGGGGCTTTGGCCTACACCACCCTTTTTTCTCTTGGGCCGACGTTGCTTTTGATCGTCACGATCGCCGGTTTTTTCTTCGGACGAAAAGCGGCCGAGACGCGGGTCTTCGAGGAAATCCAAAGGCTCGTCGGCACGGAAGGCGCGCAAACCGTTCAAATCCTGTTGAAGAACGCCATTCATGCTTCGCATCGTCCGTTCTCCCTTTCCTTGGAAATCATTCTTTTCCTTTTGGGCGCGACGACGGCTCTTACCCAACTCAAATCCTTTTTGAACGAGATCTTCTCGGTCACGTCCGATCCCGAGACGAACAGCATCGCATCCTTCCTAAAAACACGTTTTTTCTCTTTGCTCCTCATCATTGGATTCGCATTCCTTCTTTTAATCTCACTTGTCGCCAGCGGTTTTTTTTCTTTCTTGGAGGGGAATCTGCTGCCGGGGAATCGAATCTTCCACCGGGGATTTTCGCTGGCGAGCACCGCTCTCTCTTTTTTCCTGACCAACCTTCTTTTCACCGCCATTTTCCGTTTTCTGCCGGATTTAAAGATCGGCTGGAGAGAGTGCTTCACAGGAGGACTCATGACATCCGCACTCTTCCTCATCGGAAAATCCGTCATTTCGCTTTATATCGGCCATAGCAGCATCTCCAGTGTTTATGGGGTTGCAAGTTCCTTGGTCGTCGTACTAGTGTGGATCTATTATTCGTCCTTAATCGTTTTTTTCGGTGCCTTGTTCCTCGATACGTTTCTCCAGCATCACGGCATCCCGACGACATTAAGGAAAAACGTCGTCCGCTTGAAGCGAGAAGTCGTCCGATAGACGGTTAGCGATAGGAGAATCCCCATATGCCAAAAACGACGTCCAAAAAAACCAACCCGGCTAACTTGCCTGATGAAAACAAAAAGAAGATCCTCGTAGTCGACGATCATCCCATCGTTCGGCAGGGGCTGGCCCAGCTGATCTCCGCGGAAGAAGATCTCGAGCTCGTCGGCGAAGCCAGCAACACCGAAGACGCCATGAAGGCCATCGCGAAGCTGAAACCCGACCTCATCATCGTCGATATCTCCCTCAAAGGAACCAGCGGACTCGATTTGACAAAGAACGTGTTGCTTGCCGATCCCGGGATGAAGATTCTCATCGTTTCATCGCACGAGGACTCGTTCTACGTGGACCGAGCCCTCAAGTCGGGCGCCAAGGGTTATCTAGCGAAACAAGAAGCCACCGATCAGATCGTTACCGCCATCCACAAGGTCCTAGGGGGTGAGATCTATGTCAGCGAAAAAATGCGCGACAGCATCGTGAGTCGTTTCATTTCGGGTAAAGGCGACGAGGAGAAGACATCCCTCTACAACTTAAGCGACCGCGAATTAGAGGTCTTACGCCTTATCGGACAAGGACTCACGACGCGTCAGATCGCGGAAAAACTCTTCATCAGCGCCAAGACGATCGATTCGCATTACGCGAACATCAAGAACAAGTTGAACTTGAGCAACAGCCACGAACTGATCCAGTACTCCGTTAAATGGGTGCTGCGAGAGAACGCTTGATCCACGTTTTAGCCGCCTGTTTCAATTAAAAGACTAAATAAGTTCGTACGAATCGTTTAAGGCGCTATAGGCGAAGGAGAAAAATTTTCTCATGATGCATCAATCGCATCGATTCAATAGATTCACGAGGTCATCAGCATGCTCCTCTTCCTTCTCTAGAATTTTTTCCATCAAGCGCCTGGTGGTCGGATCCTTATCTCCTAAGTAACGGATGATTTCCGTATAACTCTCGATCGCGATGCGTTCGGCGACCAAATCCTCCTGGATCATTTCCTTCAGGGAATTCCCCTCGATGTATTCGGCATGGCTCCGCGTGAGCAATCCCTCGGGGGAGAGGTTGGGCTCTCCCCCGAGTTGTTGGATCCGCTCGCCGATTTTATCGGCGTGTTCTTGCTCTTCTTTGGCGTGTTCCAGGAATTCATCCGCGGCCGGCGGAGAGTTCAGTCCCGACGCCATGAAATAATGTCTCTTATATCGGAGTACGCAGACGATCTCCGTGGCTAAGGCTTCGTTCAAAAGCCTCAGGACCGTTTGCAAATCGCCCTTGTAGTTATCGGTGACGGCTCCATTCTCGATGTGCCGCCGTGCACGCTCCCGTATCGTTTTAATATCCGTCAAAAAAGGTTTGTCCGTATCCATGATAATACCCTTCCTTTTTTTGCGTTCATTAGAGGTTTTCTTGCTTCCGACGTCGCACGCGATCGCCTTCCTCATAAGTGGGCGAATATTCCTTCTTCTTTTCGACCTTTACGTTGGCACCAGGCGTCAACTGGAGATGGAATTCCACGCGGCGGTTCTCGGCGCGGCCTTCCTTCGTGGCGTTATCGGCGACCGGTGTTCCTTCGCCCATACCCACCGCGGTGATCTTATCGGCGGGATAGCCCTTCTTCACGAAATAGGTGCGGACCGAGTTGGCACGCTGTTCGGAAAGCTTATCGTTATAGGCGTCGGAACCTACGCTGTCCGTATGTCCTTCCACGCGAACGCTTTCAACCGCCGACTGGCCCGAGCTTTCGTTGATCTCATCGAAAATCTCGTCGAGGATGCGATAAGACTCGGGCTTGATGATGTATTTATTAAAGGCAAAATGGATCTGATTCGTCGTAATCACACGCTCCCGTACAGGCTCTGGCGGTGGTGGAATCGGCTCCGGACCTTCATCGCGCCGAGGCTGACGGTAGGATAAGGTGGAAAAGACGCGCCAATCAGGGGCTCCCGGATTGTCTTTCTCCAAGCCGGCGCCTCCACCTACCGTAAAGGCGAGCGGCGCGGTTTCACCGGCCGGCAAGAACCGCAAACCACCGTTGATCTCAAGATTGCGGTTATTCGAATCGAAGAAATTGTCGAAAGTCGTCCATCCATTCACTTCGGCGATCGCTTGGACAGGTTTCGCGACGGCCACGTTCATGGAGCCGCCGTAGATGAATTGATCGTCGATGCTGCGAGCGCTGGGAGACAATGCGACTTCATTACGGAATTGAGCCCCGGCGTTCACCGCGAAGGAAATTCGATCGGCGATGCGGTGCGTATCCAAGACCACCATGCCGCCGCCCGTGACTTTTCCGTTGCCGGTATAATGTTCGCTATTGCCCGTGGGAATCGACATGAAAGGAATCAAGGCGATACCGAGAGCATAACGCTCGTTGTCCAAAAGCTTCGCCTTCAGATTCACAACGATATCCCCCATGCGAGCCCCGTCGTCGCTTCCCAAGGCGCCAGGGGTCACGAACTTTTGGAATGGAACACCCGTCACCGTGACGCCGACATCCATCCAATCGACCAGACCAATACTCCCTCCAAAGTCGAGGGAAATTTCCTTTCCGATGACGTCCTGCAAACTGTTTCCGGCTGGGTCTTTCAAGACGAAAGAATTATCGGAGAATTCCCCCGTCACGCCTAATGCGAACCCTCCCCTCTTCAAGGTTTGGGATTGTTGTACGGTTAAATAGTATCCATGATCACTTGCGGGCTTGAAGCTAATCGCATCGAAGCTTGTCACGGCCTGGAGACGGGAGTGCCAGAAAGTGCCCGCACTTACCGCGAGAGCCAAGGATGCGATCTTCGAGATCTTCTTTTTAGAGAATTTCTTTTTTGAGGTTTTCATTTTGTTCTTCTTGTTAGCGGTTTTCATAATGCACTCCTTAAGGGTGGTGTCAGTGGGAACGCCTTTGAATCCACCCCCGGACCGAAGGGCTGCGGATCGCTCCGCAGCGTCCTTCGGCTGTTCCGAGGATGATCATGGGGCGTTTTTATCAGTAGGTCGCCTTCTCGAACTCGCTCAATTGTTCCTCGGCTTCGTTCTTGGCGATCCCATATTTCTCCTGGATTTTTCCGGCGAGGCGATCGCGCTTGCCTTCGATGACGTCCAGCTCGTCGTCGGTGAGCTTACCCCACTTCTCCTTCACTTTACCTTTCACCTGCTTCCAGTTTCCTTCGATTTGATCCCAATTCATGACGATCTCCTTTATGATGGCAATGCAGCTCTCTGCTTATCCGTTCTGTTTTTGAGCGCCGCCGGAAGATTGGTTTTGGTTTTGTTTCTGTTCCCCGCTCTTGGATTTGTCATCCGTACGACCTTGTTGGGACTGATTGTTTTGTTGCTTATCTTGATTCTGATTGTTTTGGCTGTTTTTTTCGTTGTTCATACGGTCTCCTTGTTTGGTTTGCGACTCGTTAGACTTCTTTTATATCGTAATACCTATTATCTACCGGTCATACTTTCACGTCCGAACCACCCTCCCAACCACCCTACGGCGAGACCAACGCCGAAGGCCCCCGCTAGGATGCGAAAAGGATGCTTCTTGACCGAACTCTCCACGCTCTTCTCGAGATCCAAGAGCTTCATCTCGCCGGCATGGCGGGCTTTGCGCGATAATTTCCCGGCGCTACGCGCCAAGGACGAGCGAGCGTCGCTCAGATTATCCATGAAATCCTCGCGGACATGCCCCATCGTTTCCTTCAACTCCTTAATTCCTTCTTTAATGCCTGCCTGTAGCACCGATGCTTCGTTCATTTTATCCTCCTAAAAAAATAAGCATGAAAGACTTACACCCTCAGCTTCTCCTTAAACAGGGGGAGGGGTTCGAAGCTTGGGCACGATGATCGACAATATGAAAAGAACGAGGAACAGGAAGAAAAGGATCTTCGCGATGGAAGCCGCTCCGGCGGCAATTCCCGTAAAACCGAACACGCCTGCGATGATGGCGACGACGAAAAACGTTAAAGACCAAGTCAACATACTTACCTCCTTTCTTTAAAATGTGGTTTCCTTTTCAGGAGAACCTTCCGATGGATGTTATTCGAAATCGGTGATCTGGAAATAATCTCGATCGAGTTTAGGAACAATCGGGCTTCGACTGATTTTAAGATGGGGATTCTCCCCATGGATCTCAACGTCTTCATGGGGAATTCCCCCAGATTAGAATCCGTGCAGACCCGATTGTGGTTTCGCGACAGTCAGTTTAATTTAAATTTAGTGTAGAGTTGGATGGGAAAATCAAAAACTCACAGGATAAATACATAACATAAGGAGACCATCATGAGGAATACATCTAAGAAGGAAGATTACGAAGCCGTTGTTGAGGAAAAGCTCGAGGATGTCGCGGCTTCCGCTCAAGAAGCGGCTTCTTCGATCAAGGAAAATTTTCAGGAGATCGGCGAACTGACCAAAAAGGCCGCGATTGACGCCTTCAATCAAGTTCAAAAAGACGCCAAAAAATATATCGATAAGGGTCAAGCGAAGCTTCAATCCGCCGAGGAAAAAATGGAAAAGAAAATGAAGCAATACCCAATGCAAACCCTTTTGATCTCCGCCGGGGTCGGATTCGTTCTCGGTCTCATGAGCCGGAAATAGGCATTTGGGAAATACGAAAGAAAGCGATGAAGACACCATCCCATCATTACAAAGCGAAAGCGTTCGTTCTTAAGGATCTCCACGGGATCTCGGAACAAACTCTGGAGACGCACTTCAAGCTTTATGAGGGTTACGTAAAGGAAACCAATCGGCTTGGAGAGAGGATCCAGGAATTCCTCAAGGACGGCCGCGTCGATGAGGAAGAGATGCCGGCTTATTCCGAACTGAAGAGGCGTTTAAGCTTCGAGTATAACGGCATGGTGCTTCATGAACATTATTTCGAAAACTTGAAATCGGGCGGCTCCGCCGACATTCAAAAAGACGCCATCTTTTTAGACGCCGTGGAATTGAGCTTCGGCAGTTTCGAGACTTGGAAGACCGACTTTTCGAGCGTCGGCAAAATGCGCGGCATTGGATGGGCTATTTGCTATCAGGATCCTGCGACCCAGCGATTATCCAACCACTGGATCACGCTGCACGAAGCCGGAAACATCGCCGGATTCAAACCATTGTTGGTGATGGACGTTTGGGAGCATGCTTTTCTTTTGGATTACAAACCCGCGGATAAAGGTCGTTACATCGAGGCCTTCTTCGCGAACATCGATTGGAGCGTCGTAGAGTATCGTCTCCGCAAAAACTAGCCTCCCTACCTACCCAGTAGCGGAGCCAAGACATTCCCCCTTTCTTGGCTCCGCTACTTTTTCCCTTCGTTTTTAACCGGACCTTTTTCCACAAAGTCCTTCTCGTAAATACTCACCACTGAGGTCAGCATGGCCATAAACATGGGACCTAGAAACAAACCAATCGCACCGAAGACCGCCATGCCGCCGAAGACACTGAGAAAAAGGAACATCGGGTGAAGATTCTTTTGACGCATCAAGAGGGGTTTTAAGACGTTGTCGACCGAGCCGATGATGACGATTCCATAAACTAAGAGACCCAGAGCATGAGAGGATTCCCCCTTAAGGAATAGACCGATCACCAAAGGAACGAAAACGCCTCCCGTGCCGATCAGGGGTATGAAGGACATCAGAAACGTCAGGATCCCCCATACCAAGAAGCCTTCAATTCCTAAAAAGTAAAATCCCAACGTCGAAAAAGTCGCCTGGACGATGCTTGTAAGGAAACTTCCGTAAAAGATCGCTTGGATAGTTACTTTAATTTCCTTCGCCAAAGCTCGCTCGTACTTGTCCTTCACGGGAGTCAATCGGATGAACGTGTTGAAGAATTCCTGACCATCCCGAAAGAGATAGAACATCGCGATGACCATAATGGAAACATGGACGAAGAAGTTCGCCGTCGTCATGATGACGCGCGGCGAGTATTGAGCCAATGTTTGGGCCAGTTGCGAAAGACCGTTCCTTAGAATCGGCATCAGGTCTACGTTGTAGCCTACCTTATCCTTGATGGCCGTCCCCCAATAAGGGATTTTATCCTGAATCTTATGCAATAAATCCGATAAGGACATCGGACCTTGGAAAGCTTCCGGTGCGGTCAACAAGGCCGTTAATTGCGTCGTCACCAACGTCAAAATACTGGCGACGGGCAGTATCAGGAGGAGGACAACGGATAAAACCGACAGGAAGGACGCGAGATTTTCCCGCCCACGCGTCCATTTCAGATATTTTTCGTGAAGGGGGAAGAAGAGGACGGTGAAAACCATACTGAAGATCACCGCCGCTAGAAAGGGATAGAGGATATAAAAGCCGATTAACAGGAGCAAGCTCAAGAGGAAGAGAAAAGCATATTTTTCCGTCGCATGGGAATGACTCATTGATTTTTACCGTCCTTTAGGAAGATCCCATTAACAAAGATCGTCTGCACTGCCCACTCTTTTCGCGTATCTCGGGAAAAGTTCCACTGGTATTTTTCCCCACCCTAAAACCGGAAGACGCCCGATTGCCGCTTCCTCTACCCGGAACGTAAGGGGTGACATAATCAGGAGGTCACATGCCGGGCAAAAACCACCTCAGAGGCGTTGGAAGCAAAGAGCAAAGGCAATATAAGCACATTCTAGATTCGGCCCGAAAAGAAGGCCGTTACGGAAAACGGGCCAAAGAAGTCGCCGCGAGGACCGTGATGAAGCAGCACGGCCAAAAAAGACACGCGACAGGTGAATGATTTATGAACCGCATGAAGAGCCGGGAAGATGCCGTAAAGATCGAAAGCCCCGCTACCAGCGTTTCGCCTTGGGTAGCTTCAAAGTCGGATTTTCATTTTCCGCGTCTTTCGCCGATCGTCGAAAACCTTCATGCGGACGTCGGCATTGTCGGAGCCGGTATTGCGGGGTTGACCACAGCCTACCTACTAGCGCTCGAAGGTAAATCGGTCGTCATCCTGGAAGACGGAATGGAACCCGGGACGATTGGAGTCGGTGAGACTTCACGGACGACGGCCCATTTGACGTGCGTCTTCGATGAAAGCTTCGAAACATTGGAAAAATGGCATGGCGAGGAAGGAGCCCGTTTAGCGGTGGAGAGCCACCGGGATGCTATCGATATTATCGAATCTATCATAAAAAACGAAAAAATCGACTGCGACTTCGAGCGCGTAGACGCGTTTCTTTTTTCCGAACCGACGACCGATCGCCAACCTTCCGATTTCATGGAACGCGAATACGCGGCGGCACTGAGATTAGGGGTTAAAACCATCCAGCTCTCCGAAGTCCCCGCGGGATTTACGACCGGCCCGTGCCTTAAGTTTCCCGATCAAGCCCAATTTTCTCCTTTAAAATACTTACATGGCTTATCCCTTGCCTTTTTGAAGAGCGGGGGCCGGATTTTCCGGGCGCACGTCGAAAAAGTCGAGGGAGGAACGCCAGCCTTTATCCATACGCGCGAAGGTTTCACGACGACCGTCGGTGCCGTCGTCGTAGCCACGAACACACCCGTCAACGATCGCTTCGTGATGCACACTAAGCAAGCCGCCTACCGCACATACGCCATAGGAATACACGCTCCGAAAAACGCGATTCCCAGAGCCCTGTATTGGGATACCGAAGATCCCTATCATTATATACGCTTGCAGGCTTATTCCCCCACACACGATCTCTTTATTCTAGGGGGCGAAGATCATAAGACAGGGCAACCGCCAACGGGCGTTGATCCCTACTTAAAACTGGAAACATGGGCCCGTTCCCGATTCCCATTTCTTGATCCCTCCGTAGCTTTCCGATGGTCTGGTCAGGTGATGGAACCCATAGATGGGTTGGCGTTCATCGGGCATAATCCTTGGGACGAATCGAATATTTACATCGCCACGGGAGACGCCGGGCAAGGAATGACGCACGGGACGATAGCGGGCAAACTCATATCCGATCTCATTTGGGGTCGTGAGAATCCGTGGGAGAAAGTCTATAAGCCGTCCCGCAAAACTTTAGGAGCGGCCTGGAGATTCACGCAGGAAAATACCAACGTAATCATCCAATACACGGATTGGTTTCGTGGAAAACATCCCGCATCCACGGTCGAAGAGATCCCACAGGCAAGCGGAGGCGTGATCGAGCATTGCCTCAAGAAAACCGCCGTTTACCGGGACTCCAAGGGAAACCTCACCTACCTCTCAGCCGTTTGCCCCCATCTCGGCGGCATTGTCACCTGGAACGCCCGAGAAAAAACGTGGGACTGCCCTTGCCATGGTTCGCGATTCGACGCCTACGGAAAAGTGATGAACGGACCCGCCATCGGCGACCTCGCTATCCTACCTGAATTTAAGAACACCATTCCTCGAGAAAAGAGCGGATAACCCAGAGAGATATCCGAGAAAGATTTAAAAATATGCTGAAGGAGATACTATGAAAAAGACGAAGGTAAAAGTGCGTTACGCGGTTGTCGGATTGGGTTATATCTCCCAGATCGCCGTACTCCCCGCCTTTAAGAACGCTTCCCGCAATTCCGAACTCACCGCCCTCGTCTCGGACGATCCTGTGAAGCTCGAAAAGCTCGGCCGGAAATACAAGGTCAAGAATCTCTATTCGTACGAAAACTACCGAGACTGTTTGAACAGCGGCCTCGTGGATGCAGTCTACATAGCACTGCCCAACAGTATGCACCGTGATTACACCGTTGAAGCCGCGGAGGCTCATGTCCATATACTTTGTGAAAAGCCGATGGCCGTCACCGCCGGAGAGTGCCGTGAGATGATCGAAGCGGCCGCAACGAATCGCGTGAAGCTCATGATCGCCTATCGGCTGCACTTCGAAAAAGCGAATTCGAAGGCCGCGCGCATCGCGGGTTCCAAGTTAGGCGATTTGAAGTTCTTCGATTCCGCCTTCACGATGCAAGTGAAGGACGACAACATCCGCCTCAAGAAACGCTTGGGCGGCGGTCCCCTCTACGACATCGGCATCTACTGCATTAATGCTGCCCGCGCCCTCTTCCGCGACGAACCGATCGAAGTCTTCGCAATGGCGGCGAATGGCGGCGACAAGCGTTTCACCGAGGTGGATGAAACGGTCACGGGAGTGCTCCGTTTCCCGGCGGAGAGATTGGCGACGTTCACTTGCAGCTTCGGAGCCGCCGACGTCTCCGTCTATGAAGTCGTGGGGACTCGTGGCAGCCTGAAATTGGATCCCGCCTACGAGATCGCGCAGCCCCTCACCCATCACTTGAAGATAAAAGGAAAAGCCTCAAAAGAGACTTTCGCGAAGCGGGATCAATTTGCGCCGGAACTTTTGTATTTTTCCGATTGCATCCTTCAGGACAAGGATCCGGAACCTTCGGGACTCGAGGGATTGGCGGATGTCCGCATCATCGAAGCCCTATTAGAATCGGCGGAAAGGGGAATGACGGTCCGATTGGATCAAAGTGGTTTAGGCGTGAAACCCGAGTTGCCTCCGGACCATAGAAGCCCACCCGTCAAAAAAGAGTCTCTCCTCCATGCGCAAGAACCTTCCGCGGAATAGGATCAGGCCGTACAGTGTAGGATGGTACGGATCAACTCCTCGGGATCTCCTGCTTTATTGAGCAAAGTGAAAGCGCCGGCCTTTTTCATCGCCTCCGAGACGTCATTTTCGTCTTGTACGGATAGGCCGATGATCTGAACTTCGGGAAAATCTTTCTTGATGAGGCGCGTGGCTTCGATGCCGTTCAATTGCGGCATATTGATGTCCATGATGATCACGTCCGGTTTGAAGAGAGAAGCTTTTTCAAAAGCCTCAAGGCCGTTCTCCGCTTCGGCGACGATTTTAAAGAGAGGCCTTTCCTTGAGAATATTCACCAAACCCTCTCGAATGATCTTATGATCGTCCGCCAAGAGAATCGTGACCGACTTATCGTTGGATTCAAAGCCCCTCGAACCTTCCTGTACTGAGGAGGAGGGGCTCGACACCTGTCCTGGCGTCACTTTTTTCGGATCCACGGGAAAAATAGGGACGGTGATTTCGATCCGAGTTCCTTCGCCCAAGACGGAAACGATGTAAAACTTACCGTTCCACAATTTGAACCTTTCTCTTAAACTAAAGAGCCCCAATCCGCCTTCGTATTGGTTCGCGGCTTGTTCCAGTTTCGCCAGGTCAAAACCTACGCCCCTATCCTCGATGATCATATGCAGATTTTGACCGACGTACTGGAGACTAAACGATGCGTGCTTCGTCTTCGCGTGTTTGACGATATTAAAGAGGACTTCCTTCACGGATTCGAAAACCATGATCTTCAAGGTGTCCGTCAAGGGATGGGGAATTTCCTCGACATCCAAGTCGACGGTCAGGCCGTGTTCCTTTTGAAACTTACCCGCGAGCCACCGGAGGGCATCGATTAAGCCCCCCTCGTACAGGACGGGAGGGCGCAACTCAGCGCTTAAGGAACGAGCGGAACGAATGGCCTCCAACAAAAAGTCCTTCGTCTTATCCACACATTCCATGAGGTGTCCGATTTGGTTTTTCGAGACCCGTCTCGCGAGTTCCGCCAGCTGAAACTGGCTGGCGACGAGGATTTGCTGCAGGTGGTCGTGTAGGATCGAGGCGATGCGCTTGCGCTCCCGTTGTTCGGTCGTAACCAGCTGATCGGCAAGCGTGCGGAGGCGGTTCGACTGGTTCTCGAGCTGGATCGTCCTTTCTCGCACTCTTTCCTCTAAAGCATTATTCATGCGCCGGATCGTCTCCTCCACGGCTTTACGGTCCGTGATGTCCAGGATCGATCCGATATAGCCCAAGAAACGGCCATCGTAACCTATCCAAGGTGCGGCAGCGTTAATCGTCCAATGGTAAAACCCGTGTTTGTCTTGGACGCGACATTCCAGTTGGAACGGTTCCCTCTTCGAGGGACTGGACATATGAGCTTCTTGGAAAACAACTTTGACTTTCAAAAGATCTTCGGGATGCAGGACGTCCATCCATCCTTGGCCTAAACTTTTTTCCGGATCCTGTCCGGTGAATTCGTACCACGATCGGCTCAAGTACGTGCAGGACCCTTCCGCGTCAGTCATCCAGACCATGCCTGGAGCGTGATCGGCCATCGTGCGAAAGCGCTCTTCACTCTCCTTCAAGTCTTTTTGAGCCTTCGCAGCATCGAGTATGTCGGCGGCGTAGCTGGCGCACATATCGGCGAACCGCTTTTCCCGCTCCGTCGGAGAGCGCAACTCATCCAGGTAGACGGTCAGCGTTCCCAAAATTTCCCCCGCACGGTTCAGGATCGGCGTGCTATGCACCGTGCGTATGGGAACATCGCGCGCCAGGTCTCGGTAACACTCGAACCGATGGTCCACACCATCACCCATAAACACGACGCGCTTCCGATGCTTGAAGGCAGCTTCGCAAGCGGCGCCTTTCATGGAGGATTTGACATAAGCAAGCTTTCGCAAGGACTCTTCATCGAAGCCGAAGCTGGCTCCCTGCGCCAGATATCGGCCCGTAGGATCGCAAAGCGACAGCAGTCCATAAGGAGCTCCGTGCAACTCGACGAGGGTTTCTAAAATGCCCTGAAGGTTCGTCTTAATGTCGATGTGACCGGCTAGATGGAGGGAGAGTTCATAGAGCCGGTTGAGTGCTGAGACTTCCACGCTCAAATCTTCTTTGATCTCCATCAGCTCTTCTTCCGACTTCTTGCGCGACGTGATATCGACCGTTGCACCCAGCATTCGAATCGGGGCTCTTCTTTCCCTCAAAACCAAGGCACTGGTGAAGAGCCATATGATCTCACCGTCGGGGCGAATGGCTCGAAACTCGAACTCGTAAGGAGCGTCTTCCTCGAGGCTTTTTTGGATCGAATTAGAGACAAGCGATCGATCGTCAGGGTGGACCAAGGCCATAAAGCCTTCGACGCTGTATTGAAACTCTTCCTTTTTAAGACCGTGAAGCGCGTAGAGGGAGTCGGACCAGTAAACACTGTTCTCCCGAATATCCCAATCCCACACGCCTACTTTTCCGATGCGGGTCGCCAATAAAAGCCGCTCTTCGCTTTTTCGCAGGGCTTGCGTGGCTTCTTGAAAAGAAAGAGGTTGTACGCCTTGAAGGGCATTGAAGACGGAGGCTTCGAAGAACAGGCCGCATCCCCCCGCTATTTGCACGTCGAATGAAAGAGAAGAAGCGTTCAGTAAAAGCATCATTCCAGATTTAAGGAAAAAGGACTGCGAAGGCCAATAAATTTTGGGGATCCTTCGCAGGGAAATCCCCTACGCGCAAATCCTCCCCGCCCCGATGGAACTCCATGGCTTATTTCTTTAGATAGAAACCTCAAAAAAGGAGAATGAAGTATGAAAAATACAGAATCGCTAGAACTCACGCATACGACGCCCGAAAAGAAAAGAAGCCTCCTTAAGAAGGGGGCGCTCGTCATCTCGGTTTTATCGACTTTATCGGTCGTAAGCTGCACTCAAGAACGTACCAAGACATCCGCGCAGTATCCCGCGGATAATACGGGACGCAATCTTCGAGACGCTAACGGTGAGGCGACCGTGACCCCTGAAAACCAAAAAGAAAGCTCAGAGGATTTGAAGATCACTCAGAAGATCCGACAGGCGATCATGGCGGATGATTCGCTTTCCATGAACGCGAAAAACGTCAAGATCGTCTCCACGAACGGATCAGTCACTTTAAGGGGTCCCGTCAACGACGCCCGCGAACGTGACGTGATCGAAAATAAGGCCAAACAAATCGCCGGTGATTCCAAAGTCGATTGCCAGCTTGAAATCAAAAACCAACAAGGAGGATAATATGTCGAAGAACATCTCATGCACCGTACCCGATACGCAAAAAGCGGAAACCATCCTAGGAGCCCTTCAGTCGAAAGGATTCTCGAATAGCCAAGTCTCGGTTCTTTTCCCGGAAATGGATACGACCAAGAAGTGGGTCCAAGAAAAACATACGAAGGCTCCTGAAGGTGCAGTCACGGGAGTCGGCACCGGAGGCGTCATTGGAGGTGTCCTCGGATGGCTCGTCGGTATCGGGAGTATCGCCATTCCAGGCGTCGGACCCTTCATCGCGGCCGGACCCATCTTAGCGGCTTTAGGCGGAACCGCCATCGGAGCCGCCGTGGGCGGCTTAACCGGCACCCTCGTCGGCTTAGGGATTCCGGAATATGAAGCGAAGGAATACGAGAAGAAAATCAAAGAAGGAAAAATCCTGATTTCCGTCCATATCGAAAACGAGGATAAGGAAAGGCGAGAACAAGCTCGGGCCATTTTTAAAGAATACGGCGCCAGCGATATCTCAGAGGATCAGGAAGTCCACGTCGTTTCGGAAACAGGCACGACAAAAGTCGCCTAAGTTCCAAAACACGTATTTCATTAAGATCGATAGGGTATCCCCTTCGGAAACCCGGAAAGAGCCTGAGCCCCTTGGAACTCAGTTCCTAAGGACGGTTTGGGCTCTTTCTTTTTCGGGATCCAGTCAATTTCATCGTAAGACAAGTTTTTCTAGTCAGAAAAGTAGACTCGAGTTAGCCAGCGACTCGATCCATGTTGAAAAACTATTTAGATTTTATCTTTAAGGCGCGCTGGTGGCTCGCCTTGGCTTTTCTAGGGCTCTTCGCCTTCAGCGTCGAGAAGGCGCGTCACTTGGAACTCAAGAGCGATTTCAAGGAACTCCTGCCGGCTAATTTTCAGAGCGTCATCGACCTAAATAAAATCGTCGAACGGATCGGAGGCAATGGTTCTCTCATTGTCGCCATCGAATCCGACGATCCCGAGGCATCCATCCGTTTTGGCGAAGCTTTAGTCGGCCAACTCAAAGAGTATCCTCCCGAACTCATCCACCGGATCGAATATAACGCCGGGTCGTTAAAGACGTTCTTCATGGACCATAAATACCTCTACATGGACCTTGAGGACATCAAAACCATCCATGACCGCTTGGAACGTCGCATCGGACGGGAGAAACTGAAGAAGTCCGGGATTTACTTGGATTTCGAAACGGACGAAACATCCAAACGCTCCGACGGCTCTCAAAACGGTTTTGAGGACGATTTTCAGGATATTAAAGACAAGTATAAATCAAAGACCTCCGCCTACGAGCACTACCGGCGCGGTTATTTTTTCGATGAATCCCAAAAACTCATGGCGATCGTGATCCGTCCGCCCGGCTCGGCCATCGGGATCGAATTCTCGAAGCAGTTGCTTTCGAAGGTTCAAGATACCATCGACCACATCGATCCTAAAAAATACGATCCCACAATGAAAGTCCGGTTGACGGGTCACTTCCGGCGCGTGTTGTTCGAATACCAGACGCTTTATCAGGACATCGCCTCGACCGCCGGCCTTTGCATCCTGCTCGTCGGCGTTTCCGTTTTCATTTATTACCGCCGGCTCCGCATGGTCCTCTTGATGGCATGGGCGACGTTCAACGGAACATTCTGGGCTTTCGCCTTGACGGAATGGAAAATCGGGTACCTCACGACCCAAACCGCCTTCCTCGGATCCATCATCATCGGGAACGGCATCAACCATGGTTTGATTCTGATGGCCCGGTACCTGGAGGAAAGAAGATCCGGCAGATCGCCGCTCGAATCACTTCATATTTCCGTGCCGGCAACACTCACGGGCACACTGGCCTCCAGCGTCACGACGGCCGCCTCGTTCGGCATCCTCATGATAAGTTCGATGCGGGGATTTTCCCAATTCGGTTTCATCGGAGGCTGGGGGATGTTCTTTTGCTGGCTGGCGACGTATACGGTCTTGCCCGTCTTTCTCTTGATCACGGAACAAATTCTTCCGGTAGTGAGGGAAAAGACGGAGCAAAAACGCTTCTTGTTCTCGGTCACGTCGATTCTCGCTTCGCGGCTCGATGCGTGGTCGAAGCCCATCGTGGCGGTCGGCACGCTTCTCACCGTCCTTTCCATTCCCATGATGATCTATTTTGCGCCCGACGCTCTGGAATACGACCTGAATAAATTAAGGGTGAAGATGAAGGGTCAGGACTTCATCGAGGATACGCAATTGAATGAACGTGTGAAGAAAATCTTCGGCGGAGCCGTCACTCCCACGGTGCTGGTGACGGATAAGGCCGAGGAATCCCTCCCTCTTTGCCGTGAGATCCTGCGCAAGAACGATCTCGACTCTCCCGAAAAGCGCGTCATCGACAGCTGCAAGTCGCTCTACTCCTACATTCCCGAGGATCAGGAGGCGAAGATAGAATGGCTGGGCAAGATCCGGAGGCTCATCGATAAAAACACGTTTGATTTCCTCGACGAATCGCAAAAGAAGAGCCTGAAGGAATTCAAGGAACAATTCACCGCCCAGCGGGTCTCCCTTGCGGACCTCCCGGAGGCGTTAGTCGTGAATTTCAGGGAAAAGAACGGGGATCTCGGGAAACTCGTCTATATCTACACCAACGACAAGCTCCCACTGTGGAACGGCAAAAACCTGATCCACTTCGCCGACCTGATCCGCCAAAACCGCCTTCCTTCGGGAGAGGTCGTCACCTCTTCGGGGGACGCCGCCATCTTCGCGGACATCTTCCGCGCCGTGGCTCATGACGGTCCCCGCGTCACCGCCGTCGCTTTCGTGGCGGTTTGCCTCATCGTGATTTTCCTCTTCCGGGAAAAAATTGGTTCGATCTACATCATCGGCACTCTAGCCCTGGGCATCCTGCTCATGGGAGGCGTAGTCGCTCTCTTAGGCATCAAGATCAACTTCTTCAACTTCATCGCGATCCCCACGACCTTCGGGATCGGCGTGGATTACGGATGCAACATCTACCAGCGCTACCGTTTGGAGGGCAGGGGCTCCCTCCCCCACGTCCTGAAGACCACGGGAGGCGCCGTGTTATTGTGCTCCATCACCACGATCATCGGCTACTTCACCCTGATCATCGCCAAGAACCAAGCCCTCGTCTCGTTCGGCTGGATCGCCATCATCGGGGAGGCCACCTGTCTCCTGAGCGCCCTCGTCCTCGTCCCCGCCTTGGTCGTGCGCCTCGAACGCCGCTTTTTCCGCAACATTCCCTAAAAGAGCGCGAAAGCATCTACCATGGAAATGTGTCGGGCCACATCCCTCCCCATACCCGCCATCGTCACGGCCGGCGGAACGATCAGCATGAGCGGAGCGACTTCCCGCTCCGGAAACGCGGGGGAAGCCTTGTGGACTTCCTGGTTCAAAAACCTCGTCCCCGTATTCCCGGGCCGCGCTCCGGACAGCAGCGCTTTCACGACCCACCATTGGGCAGTCATCGCCCGAACCGTCCTTGCGGAGGCCCAAACCCGGCCCGTCATCCTCACTCACGGCACCGACACCCTCGAACAAACGGCCTTTCTCCTCTCTCTTTTAACGCACGGCCGTATCCGATTTCCCGTCGTGATCACAGGAGCTTATACGCCACCGAGCGAACCCGGATCGGACGCCATCTTGAATCTCGGCCATTCTTTAAGGGTCGCCCTCGATCCGCAAACGCCGCCTCTCGTGTATGCGGTGATCGGCAAGGAAATCCACCTCGGCTCCCGCGTGAAGAAAGTCGCCGGAGCCCCCTGGAAACATCAAGGGATCGTCCATTCCTACTTCGAATCCGTGGGCGGGCCCGTAGGGCTCGTGATGGACGGGGAAGAAAACGTCTTTTACGGCCGAAACTTCTTGGATTCACAGAAGCATCCGGGAAGTTCCTTCGCTCTTTTCGACTCCCTTCCCATGCCGTCCCCGGTGCGTATCCTCTTCCAATCCGAAGGCGGGATGAGTCTCCCGCATCGATGGCTCTTAAAAGCCGGGAAAGAGGGCGCGCCTATCGTCTTGGACTCGAAGGATTTATCCCCTCTTTTGAATCCGATCAAAGCGTCTCTGAAACTGGGTCTTCTCCTCCTGTGCGCCGAACCGGGCCAGCTTCTTCCCCTAATGAACACGGACGTCGCCGGGGAGATTTGCGACGGAGGGATTTCCTGTTTTCCTCTTCCACGGATGCCTCAAGAAGATGCGGTTTCCCAAGTCCTCCTCGCGAACCAATTCCTGACGCCTCAAGATATAGAAGAAGCCGTCTCGAAGCTCACCCCACCTGCCCCTCTTCGCTCACACCCTCAAGCGGACCACCCGGATTTCCAATGTATCCGCGGAAGCCATCCTGTTTTAGACGCGATCGCCCACGCGGTGGAGCGGGGGATCGAAGTCGTCATGGCTTCCAACGCCCACCGTTTGGTGACGGATTTAAGGGAATACGAGGTCGGCCGGATGCTCGCCTTGATGGGGGCCCGGGACGGCAGGCCCGACGAGCCCGAGAACGACGCCGAAGGCGGGATTCCGAACTCCCTTCAGGCTCAGGGACGCGCGCTTCACGCTATCTTAGAGGCACGACCGGAACCCGGTCGCCCGCGCCTCGTGATCATCGGATCCGGATCGGGCCATTTGCCGATCGGGATAGAGACTTACCAAGAACGCCTGACGGCGGCGTGATTATTTCAAACTCGTCACGAGATCGGACTTGGGGATCTGGCTTAAAAGCTGGAAAAGCAAGTCGTCCAAGAGCATTTTCAGCTGCTTGACGTCTTTCCGCTTCATTTTCTTTAAATCGATGCCTGCACCCACGCCCATCGTCGTCATGCCGAGATCGCTGCGGATCAACGTGAATTGGATCTGGGCCTCGGCCTTCCCCTTGCCGGTGAAGAATCCCTTCTTCACGTCGGCGTAGAAATGCTCGATGGTGGCGGAGAGGACGTTCCCCGACTGGTGGGTGACGAACTCCAAACCGCATCGGGTCAAAAGCCTGCGGAGGGCGGGTTCCAAAATAACGGTCAATGCGGGATCGGCTTCCACCGTGATCGGGTCCTCCCCCTTGGCCTTGGTTTGGATGCCGACGTCCTTTTGCAGGCGCGCGTCTTCGATCCCCTTCCAGACGACTTTGACGTGGTTCCACAGAGGCTGGGGACAAATCTGGACGTCGAAATCATCTGGAAGCTGGAGCACGACTGTTTCTTTTTCCTGAGCCTGGAGAAGAAGCGACGGCATCAATACCCAAAGAAGAAGAACAAAGAATATTTTTTTCATAAAACTCCCCGAGCAAAATCACGTCTTAAAATCAATTTTAAATCCCACCTCTTCCTCTAAAAGATTCGGTTAATTTTGCCTCTTTTATTCTCAGGAAAAGATTGATAGACATGAAAGTCCTATGGGCAAAAATTTTATTGGTCTGATTTTCCTCTTAATTTTATTCTCTAAACCTTCATGGGCCGACGCGCCACGGGATATATACGTCGACGACGATTGGGCACTCTTGGCGACCGGAGTGGATCCTGACGGCACTGGACCCGCGACCCAAATGGGCATAGATGCCTTTTCTTCGATATCACCCGCTGTCACCGCGGTCGAATCGGGCGGGACGATCCATATCGCCGAGGGGAGTTTTTCCGAACAAGTGGAGATAGTCCAGGATTTGACGCTCATAGGCCGTGGGAGCGGCACACGCATCACATCTCCCGCCTCGTTACCCCTTTCCTTCAATACCGGTGTCGACAACAAACCCCTTATTTGGGTGCATGATAGCGGAAACGTCCGCATTGAGAACTTAGTGGTGGATGGGTTGGGGCGAGGGAACGTAAATTACCGATTCATCGGCATCGCTTATCAGAACGCAGGCGGAACCATCGATCACGTGGAAGTGCGGGCTATTCGCAACACCCCCGTCGACGGATCCCAACACGGTATTGGCATCTATATCCGCAACCTCTCTCCGAACGACCACGCCATTTTTCTAAACCATAACGAAATTCACGATTATCAAAAGAACGGCATCGCCGTAGTTGGCGACCATCTGACCGCCACCATCACCGACAACGTCGTTACCGGTGCCGGAGATACCCCTTTGATCGCTCAAAACGGCATTCAGCTTAGTTACGGTGCCGTGGGTTCCATCCGTCGGAATACCGTACGCGGGAACTCGTGTTCCAGTCCCACGGGGCACTGCACGGACGACCCGACATCTTCTTCGGACTACACCAATGCTTCAGGGATTCTGATCTTTGCTCCCGGCAATGCCTTGATCGATGTCGGCGATAATATCCTGGACGGCAACCAATGCCAGGTATGCGCTTTAAGCTCCACGGCGTTTTTCGGAGGTGCCACGGCACTGAACGTATCGGTCCATGGAAATACGGTCACTTCAGGACAATTAGGCGTCGGCATTTTCGAACTCGACGGCAGTGTTCCTTTCTCCTTCGACATCGTCGAAAATGATATTTCAGGAGGCCAGTACGGACTTTTCGTGAATGACTCCACGCCAACGGAGACATTGCCGGCCGTGGAAGCCCATCGTAACCGCCTGACGGGTCATACGATCCGCGGCGCTTGGAGCAACGTTCCCGTCAATGCTCAGGGTAATTGGTGGGGCTGCCCAGAGGGATCCCAACTTACCCCCGGCCCTTGCGATTCGCATACGAGCTTAGTGGACGTGGGGAATTGGCTGACGACATCCGACATTTCGAGCTCCGGAGGAATTTCCGGTGCTGGAGGCAATGCGGGAAGTAGCGGTGGTTCGGACGGCGCATCTGGTGAGAGCGGAAATAGTGGTGCCGGGGGCAGCGCGGGCGTCACCGGAGAACCGAGCGGAGAAACGGCCGGCATTTCGGGAAACACTACCGGTTCCGCTGGATTGGGGGGATTTAGCAGCACGGGAGGAAGCTCGGGTCAAGGAGGCGATATCGGGGACTTGACCGGGGCAGGAGAAATCTCGGAAAGCGCCGGCTGCAGTTGCCGGTTAGTGACCTCCTTGTAAATTTCTAAGTTCTATAGGTCCTTAAGAAAGATATCTTCCGCAAAAAGCACGTGATCGAAGTTTTTTTTGACCATAGAGGCCATCGCGTTTTTTTTTCCCAAGACGAGGACTTTTTGTATCCCGTAAGAAGGGTACGCCTCCATGACAACCGCTGCCTTTTTCTCGAAGTCGGCCACGAGCTTAGAAGCGTTTCCTTGGAAAACATATTTCATCTCGCAAATCGTCACGACTCGGTCCATCCTCTCAAAAAGAAGATCCACCTGGGCTCCATTCTTTTGATCCCCTCTTCTTTGGAACCAAGGACCGTATTTATAATGGATACCAGAAAAACGAAGGGCGCGCGCGATGGATTCCGCGTTCTTAACGCAGAGTCGTTCGAAGGCGTATCCCTGCCATTGCGAGTAAGCCAAACCCACCATGAGGGAAGTCATGCTTATTTTACCCGCTAAAATGGCCGCCGCATGCGGAAGAATGAACCTATAGTAAAAGTGCAGGTATTCATCGTCCAAGGCGTAGCGGACGATCTTCGACTTGATTTCTTTATGGACGGGAATATCTCGTCGGATGAATCCGGCCAACTCGAGGTCGGAAATCTTCTGACTTAAGCTTCCTCCTGTCGCCATGCCGCACGCTTTCGCTATGCCGTCGCTCGTGTCCAAACCTTTCGCGAGATGGAGCAAAATCTTCTCGTACACGGGACTATCCGAGAAATGACTGATAAAGAGGCGGCCGTATTCCTGAAAAAAATAGCCTTGCGCCTTGAAAGCGTATTCATTCAAGTTTTGAATCAAACTCAGCTTAGGGTTCAGTTCCTCCAAATACTGGGGAATACCGCCCAAAACCATGTGGATTTGAAGGATTTCCTCAGGGGAACGGCGCATGGAGGCGTATTGAGCTTCCAGGAGTTGGCGGCCCTCGAAGACAGAAAGAGGTCGCAAATTGATTTCCGTGTCCACACGGCCGTACAGAGCTTTGGAACGGAGAACTTTCTTCACCATGAAGGAAGATATCGAGCCACACAGGACGAAACGTAGTCGACGGTTCTTTTTGAAGCGGTTATCCCAATAATACTTAAAGAGGGCGACGAAGCCCGAACCCATTTCCGCCAACCACTGGAACTCGTCGAAGAAAACGACGAGTTCTTTTCCCTCTAATTCCGTGGCAAAGACCTCGAAGACTTCCCGCCACTCCCGAAAATCGACCTCCTTCAGCTTCGGATTCTGCGTGTATGTGGCGAGCCTAGAAACGAAACTTTGGATTTGCTTCTTGGTCGACTCACCTTCCAAACCTTCGAACTTCCAAAACACATTTTTCGCGTATGCATGTTCGATAAGGGCCGTTTTACCGACCCGACGGCGACCATAAACGACTATCAATTGCGCGTGTTTCCTCCAATTTTCCTCCCGAAGCAGGGCAACTTCACTGTTTCTCCCCAAAAATTGAGAGGGCTCGCTAAAAGAAGTTTTATCCATATCCGCTAAATTTTAGCTATTTTCAGCGGATAAGCAATATGAAACCCCTATATCCGCCGAAAAGTTAGAAAAATTAGCGGATATTATTTTTTGGCGAAAAGTTCTCCCAGCACGTTTTTTTTGAGGATGGCGGAAGCCGTCAGCACGCCCGCGAAGAGGGCGCCCCCGATGCCGTCCGTCACGATGTCCTGGCCGGTGAGGAAGAGGTTTTTGACGGGGGTTTGGGGACGTAGCCAATCCTGGCGGAAACGCTCAGGCGTGTGTTCGATGCCGTAGATCTCCCCTTGGTCGTAGTTGCAGAAGTGACGCGTGCTGAGCGGGGTGGAGAGCTCGGCGACGTCGATCTTACCCTTCACTTGGGGCACGTAACGATGGACGTTCTCCAGGAGACGCTCCGTCAATTGTCGTTTGAAGGCGTCATACGCCTCTCCCCTCTTGTGCCATTGAGTGCCCTCCCATTGCCGGAACCAAGCGTAGGGAGTGAATCCGATGACCTCCATCGTCGCCGTTCCAGGATGATGGGACTCCCATGTCGGGTCTTTCGCGGAGGGGAAGGAAATATAAGTCACGGGTAGTGGTGAAGCAGGATCTTTCAAGTACCGTTGGATGTTTTCGTCATGGTCATAGTCCGGATAGATCCAATAATTGGTTTTCGGCAGATCCAACTCGCGCGCCGTCTGCTTCAAGCCGATGTAAAGGCAAATGTGCGCGAGGGAAGGCTTCACTTTCCGGAGTTTTTGGTCCAAGCCGTGGCGGGTCTGCACTTCCGGGGACAGCATTTTCTCGAACGTATTGATGACGCCGGCGTCACTGACGACGAGGGGAGCCCGGATCTCGTCCCCATTGGCTAAGCGCACGCCGACCGCTTTTTCCTTCTCCACCAAGACTTGCGACACTTCCGCCTTGATGAAGATCTTCCCGCCGGACTTTTCGATGACGGGGGCGATCGTCTCCACGAATTGGCCAGAGCCGCCGATCGGGTAGGCGCCTCCGTCGAAGTAATGCTTGGCGATCAAAGCGTGGATTGCGAAGCTGCCTTCCTTGGGCGTCATCCCGTAGTCGCCGTATTGAGACGTCAGGAGCCCGATGAGCTTCTCGTTCTTGGTGAAGCTTGAGACCACGTCGTACGTCGTGCGGTCGGAATATTTGAGGAACGAATGGCCCATGAAGGGCTGCATGACTTTTCCTAAGAACGGGGGCATGGCGCGCGTGGAGAAGAATCCCTTCGTCGCCTTCGCGACGGCGATCACCGCCTGGAGATACCCTTCGATCCCGGCCCGCTCTTCGGGGAAATAGGAGACCAATTTTTCCTTAAAAGGCTCGAAGCCGGAGACGAAATCATAAACCTCGTCCTTGAGGCCGTTTTGGCCATCGTTCTGAAAGAAAATCCGGTCGTAGACCGCGTCCATCGGAGCCCACTGAAGCTTCTCGTCCGAAATATGGTCGAAGATCCTGCGGAGGATGGAGCTCTTTCGATGCACTTCGCCCACGTAATGCACCCCCACATCCCATTCGTAAGGACCGCGCTGAAACGTATGGGTGAAACCTCCGGGCACGTAATGACGTTCCAAGACCAGAACGGCCTTTCCCGCCTTCGCTAGGAGTGCCGCCGCCGCGAGGCCGCCGATGCCGGAGCCGATGACGATGGCGTCGTAGCGGTCGTTGCAATCCAGCGCTTGGCCTTGGCGGTACGTGTGGTAGGCCTTGTGGGTTTGGGGGGAACCGTTATTTTGATTGGTCATGGGGCGTATTTATGGCATTTTTCTTGGAAAAGGAAAAAGTAAAAAAGGAAACGAATGAAAAGCACACCGCCCAAAAACCCCCTCTCTTCGGAAAAGATTTTCGACGGAAGGATCATCCGCGTTGCCCTCGACACGTTCGAGCTGCCTAACGGAAAACGCGTCGTCCACGAAGTCGCGCGCCACGGACCCGCGGCCGCCGTCGTTCCGATCTCGGATACGGGAGAGATTCTGCTGGTCCATCAGTTTCGCCCCGTCCTGAACCAGTGGTTCTGGGAGATCCCGGCCGGCCTCGTCGAAGGCGGAGAATCTCCCATCGACAGCGCCCGGCGCGAACTGACCGAGGAGACCGGCTGGAGAGCCAAAAAGATCGAACCCCTCCTTTCCTTCCATACGACGTTCGGGTTCAGTGACGAGGTCATCCATATCTTCAAGGCGGAAGGCCTGGCCCAAGATAAAAAGAACCTCGACGAGAATGAAATCCTGGAAGAGCATTTCTTCCCCATTCCTGAGATCCGCGCCATGCTTCAAAGGCGCGAGATCACCGACTCCAAGACCCTGATCGGCCTCGGTCATTATTTATTGGGTATTTGAAGGGTTGAAGAATCTATCCAACAGCCTGTAAGTTTGACCAATCGCATACAGCGGGATCGAGAATATCTTGTCATGGAAAGAAAGAGAGTGCGTAGAGTAGCGTACGGCTGCGCGGCTTCCGTTTTCCTTTATGAAAATCTGCAAACTTTTCAGAGAACCCGTGCTTCCCGCCTTGACTTCCACGGGAATGATTTTGTCTTCAAAGTTGATGAGAAAGTCCACTTCCGCTTGGCTATTCTTCTTATCACGGACCCAAAAATGAAGGCTGCGATTTTCATGGGGATTCGAATGCGCGAGGAGTTCTTGGCCAGCGACTTGTTCGGCGACGGCTCCTGCGTTAAGGGCCATAAAATCTTCAGCCATGGAAATCTCTCGATCCAGCCCGCAAGCCCTTTGCATAAGACCGACGTCGAGAAAGGCGATCTTAAATTTCTTCTCTTCGATCTGGAAGGGAAGTCCGTGACCGGATGCGGAAGCGACACGGTATAAAACGCCCGCTTTTTCCAGAAGAAAAAGTGCCTCCTTCAAATCACGAGAAGGGAAATCCCGATCCACCTCGGAGAATTTGTAGCGCTGCCCGACCATACGAGGGGCACTGAGAAAAACCCTTTGTAGATGGGAAACCTGTAATCGTGTCTTGGCATACTTACCGAAATCGTCCCGATAATTTTGTAGAAGTAACGTTTGCTGATCTTGATAGCTTCTTCCATGAGGGTCTTCGAGATGACGATTGATAACGGCCGGCATACCTCCAATACGCAAGTAATCTCTGAAAAGTTTTAGAATTTTTTGATGAACCGCCTCTGTAAAAGGATTTTCAAGCGTCATGTCTTGAAGGGATCGACGCAGCAGATCTTCTCCGAGCGCGGACAAATACTCCTCGAAAGAAAGGGGTTGGAGATAAACGTATTGGATCCGCCCGACGGGCATCTTAAAGGCTTTATCCCCTAGACAAAATTCCAAAAGAGACCCAGCCCCAATCACATGGAGATGCGGCATTTTTTCGTAAAAGTAACGTAGGGCTAAGATAGCCTGAGGACATTCTTGAATCTCATCCAAAAATAGCAGTGTTTTTCCAGGCTCTAGAGGAGTATTAAAAACTAAGGCTAAATTTTTAACAATGCTAGCGGGATCTAAGGTTTTAAAAACCTCTTTCAACTCTGGCTGTAACTCGAAATTAATCTCCAGAGTTTTAGAAAAATTTTCTTCTCCGAAATTGCGGATCAAATGGGTCTTTCCCACCTGCCGGGCCCCTCGAATTAAAAGGGGCTTGCGATTTAAAGATTTTTTCCATTCAGAAAGGTTTTTAAGCCCTAAATCCCGCTTCATACTTTAATAATATACAAATATGCATAAAATACAAGGATGTTTTCGTTATATTAGTCTTTTTAGCAAGACACTGCTCTTTCATCGGCTAAATTTGGCCGATCCAGCAGCTTTTTGAAATCGCGTTCCTACAAGTAAGAAACGAGGAAAAACGAAAACCGCCATGAGGGTCACCCATCCTAACCCTAGGACGGCGACCCACCCGATCGACCGTAGACCAACGCTGGAAACGAGGAGAAAACCTCCGAAACCCACCATCGACGTCAAGCTGGAGACGAACATGGCCGGAACTTCCCCCTTGAGGATGTCGCGCAAGGGCGTTCCCTCGTCGAAGCGGTGGCTGAAATGGATGTAGATATCGACGCCTCCCCCGAGGATCACGGGGATGACGGCGATGTTCATGATGTTGAGCCGGATTCCGGTCAGCCATAAAAGGCCGGAGAGCAGGAAGAGGCTGCCTAAGAGGTTAGCTAGGATGATCAGGCCGCGCGTCCACGACTTGACCATCGTGAAGAGGACCACCGCGAGGAAAGCGAAGACCATCAGGAAACCCCGGGGAGCTTCCTTCTCGATCAAGCGCACCGTATCGGAAGCGATGAACGTCCCGTCCGCGACCTCCACGTCCAGCAGGCCCAATTCCTTTTTGAGGCCGTTAATACCATCTTGGTAGCGCTTCATCGATTCCGAGTCCGCGCGGGAAAACGCGGGGAACAGGAAAACCGCGTAGATATCCTCCTGATGGATCGCCTCGAAGAGGCGGGTGATCTCGGGAGGAATATCTTCGCGCTTCGTCACGGGGGTGGAAAGGGAATCGCGGAGGGTTTGCAGCAAATAATCCTTCTCGCCCTTCAGGAGCAGCGTCGTGCGGCCGAGCTTATCCGCGATGCGGAAAAGGATCTTCCGCTTCTCCGGTTGGGAAGTCGGCAGGAAGCTCGAGAGGCCGAGAACGCGGTTGTAGACCAAGGGGGGATTATGGGAATCTTTAGAGGATTCCTGGAGACGCGCCTGCAGGCGGGAAACGATCTTTTCCTCCTCCGCGGCCCCATGGGCGATCAGGACGGTCGGGTCGGCGGTATAGCCCATCATTTCGTTGATCCGCGCGCCGAGGCGATTCCCGGGCAAATCGGGGCTTTCCATCTGTCCTTCCTCGAAAAAGATCTTCGACTGGGCCGGCAAAGTGAAACTCGAGATGCCGCAGATCAAGAAAACGAGGACCACTCCAGCAAAAGCCTTTCGCGGGTAAAAGATCTTTTGGAAGGATTCCGTGTCGACCCATGAAGAGGCCGAGGGCGAAGGAGACGATCCGGTCGACTTCGGGAAATATCGGGCCCAGCGCTCTCCCACCCGCCATTTTTCGGAAAGCGTTAAGAGGGCGGGAATGATCGACATCATCCCGACGTAGGTCGTCGCCAACCCGACGGCCCCGACCACGCCGAACTCGATGAAGACCCCGAATTTCGAGAAGAGCAAAGCCACGAATCCCGCGACCATCGTGATCATCGACCCGTACGTCGCCTTCCCCGTGCCCCCGAAGGCCTCGCGGCACGCGACTCGCAACCCGTGCCCCGCACGCCTTTCCTGGTAATAGCGCGTCAATAGGTAGATCCCGTAATCGCTCCCGACGCCGCCTAAGATCGCGGCCCCGAAACCCGTCATCATGTTCAAATGACCGAGGAACGCGTAAACCAACCCTCCCGTCCACACGAGGGACGCCGCTAAGGGTAAACCGATCAAGGCGAGGGCTGAAAAACGGCGGAAATAAAAGAGGAGGATTAAAAGCAAAAGGAGGGAGACGGCGATCGAGACCCACGTCACTTCCCTCTGGATCAACGCCAACTGCTCGAGCTTGGTCGCATACCCTCCGGTGTAACCAACGAAAACTTTCGCGTATTCGGGATGCTCGGCCCGGATCGACGCCTCCATCGCCCGCACGTCCTCCATCAATCGGCGGTTTTGGTCGAGGTTCTCGGAGTTATCCTTCACCTTCACGCGCAGCAGAACCATGGATCCGTCGCCCGCACGCTCTTGAATCTCCATCCCCGCCCTCTTTTTGTATTTTTCAAAGATATCGCGGAAGGTCAGGTCGGGCCGGTCCTCTGGTTCGGCGAAATCCATTATATGGGCGAAGGTCGGGCTGACGCCCTTTTTTTGCAGCTCGATAGCGCGGTCCACGCGCCATTCCATTTCATGGAGATCCTCCACGTCCAGGTAAAGCCACAGCCGCTTCTTGAAAAAATCCACCGGGGCCTTGGAGTCGACGTAGAGGATGGACGGGTGGGCTTGGAGCTTCAGGTCGAAGGCGTCGGCGAAGCCTTCCGCCGCGTTCCGGTCCGCGGACTCGAGCGCGACGATCAAGTAACCGGCACCTCCGAAGAATTTCTTGAGCTGGTGCAAGTTCCGCACGCTCTCCGTCTCGCGCGGCAGGAGGGCCGTCATGTCGTTCTCGATGGAGAGCTTTCCGGCCGCCCAAGCGGCCACGAGGGTTAAAACCAGGGAAACGACAAGAACCGTCTTCGGGAAACGAACGGCCGCCTGATAGAGTTTGGGAAATCGCATGGATCAGTATTTTAGAAGTTCCGGTACCGTCACGAAACGAAACCCCAGCGCCTTATAGTGGCGGATCAAAGGCGTCAACACGGCAACCGTCTGGCTCCGATCTTCTCCTTCCCGATCCCCATCGCCGTCATGCAAGAGGACGATCGATCCCCCGGGAAGATCCTGCAACCGCTTCCATAGGACGTCGCTTCCCGGACGGTCCGAGTCCCAAACGCCCACGCTCCATCCGATCAAACGGTACCCTTTTTCGCGCAACAGCGAGAGTAACCACGGATTTTTCCACCCATGCGACGCCCGGAAGAGTTTGACCGAGGGAAGACCGATCGGAGCCATCGCGGCCTCCCACCCTTCGATCTCGCGCCGGGCGAAATCGGCGTCCTGAAATGCGAGGGGCGTGTGGCTGTCGCCGTGGTTTCCCACCGCATGGCCTTCTTGAAGAAGGCGCCGCACGGTCTCCGGGTGTTTCCGCACGTATTTCCCCAAGACGAAAAAAGTCGCCGGGACGTTTTCACGCTTTAAGACATCGAGGATTTGCGGCGTGTACGGTTCTTGAGGCCCGTCGTCGAACGTGAGGGCCAAGGTCTTCTCTAGGCTCCCCGTAGGCCCATGGCAGAGCGTCGCGCCCGAAAGATCGAAGCATGGGATGTAGACGTAGCCCAATGCGTACGCGAGGGCGCAAAACAGGAGGAAAGCGATGGCGTGGCGCAGAGAGCGGCGGGCTTGGAACAAAAGCCAAACGCCGAGACCTCCCCCGACGATTCCAAGGGAGGCGATGAGGAAAAGGACCTTAAGCGGCAAAGGACACCCCACGCACGCGGCGATAAACCTCGTCGTAGAAAGCCAAAAGCTGGTCGACGACGCGGGGCCAAGCGTACTCCTGGGCCATCTTCAGCCCGTTGGCTTTCAGCTTCCGCGACAGGACTTCATCCTCCAATAACCTCACGATGGCTTGAGATAAGGCTTCCGGATCTCCCGGAGACGCCAAGAGCCCCGTCTCGCCGTCGCGGATCAAATCCCGGAAGCCGGGGTTGTCGGCCGCGATCACCGGGACGCCGGCGGCCATCGACTCGAGCAAGGTGATCCCGAACGAAGCCTTGGTGGCCGGATAGCAAAAGACCTGGCTCGCCGCGAAATAATCGGGGCGCTCCGCGTTGATTGCCCCCTCGAAAAAGATGTTCTTCCCCAAGAGATCCCCCGCCATTTTCTCGTAAAGCGGCTTCAAGGGACCGTCGCCCGCGATGATCAAGCGCGCGTCGGGTCGGCGACGCAAGACCCTCGGGAAGGCGTCGATCAGGAGATCCAAGCCGTTGCGGGGATCCAAACGGCCGAGGAAGAAGACGTTGGCGGTTCCGTCGGCATGGCGCGCGGTCTTGCCCATCGTTTTTTGGAACCATGCCGCGTCCACGCCGTTCGGGATCACCCGATGCGGACCGAACCGGAAATAACGCTCCATCGCGGCGATGCACGATGGAGAAACGGCGACGATGCCGTCCAATTTATCCAAGAAGCGTTGAACCGTCCTGCGAAAGACTCGGAAGAAAATGGCCCGGTCGAAATACGTGTGGAGGGTGCCGATCGTGACGGTGTTCGTGTATTTCCCGAAAAGGCACGGCAGGACCATGACGGCAGGCGAATGGATGTGCAGCAGGTCGAAGCGTTCCGCCTCCAAGACGCGCTGGATTTTTTTTCCCAAGTCCCAACCCACCGTCACCTTCGCGTAGGAATCGTTCGAAAAGATGGGCAGGCTTTTCCCCAAGCGGACGACGCGGATTCCAGGAGGCAAGTCGACGTCGCAAGTTTCTCCGGAAAATCCCGTCAGGATCACGACTTCGAACCCGCGCCGTGCCATCTCCTTGGCGGCGTAATACACGTGTTCGGTGATGCCGCCGAGATGGGGATAGAAATATTCCGTGACGATGCCGATTTTCCTTAAGGGGCTTGTGGGATTCAATCGGTATCCCACAATTTATTTTGGATGCCGATGCCGACGACGACGAGGAAGACGATCGGGTACGTCACCACCCTTTTGACCCGAAATAAGAATCTCCGGAGACGCATGCGCGGGCCTTAGCATCTTAAAGGGGCTTGGCAAGACGAGACTGAACAAGAAAAGTTTACCCGAAAAAGGCAGCCTTATTTGAATTCCCCATTCCACAACTTCTCTAAAAAAAGCTTCCAAGGGAAGATCAGAATGCCATCGATTTCCCTAGGCCTTTCACAGCAACACACGAGCATGTAATATTTCAGCAGCTTTTCTTCCTTTAGGGCCTTTAAGCCTTTAAGGTCATTCGGCTGAATCACGGATTTACCTTTGGTTTCGATCGCCATACGGTCAGAAAAAATGAAATCCACCTCAAAACCCGATGTGGATCGCCAATAAGTAATATCTCCGGCTTCCCGATAGTCGGCGTACGACTTCAACTCATGGAAAATCCAAGTCTCAAAGGCATCTCCGAATTCCGGCGTTTTAGGGAAGAGCGATTGTCTTTTTTGCAGTATTCGGACGATGCCCGGGTCAAAAAAATAAAACTTATGGGTACCGATGGGTTTGCGTTTTTTCGTCTCTCGCCAGGCAGGAACGTCGTAACCCAGCCACGTATCCTTCAATATTTGAAAATACTCCGCTATAAGATTTCGGGGAACTTGGGCGTCATTTCCGATGCTCGTATAATTAACCATGCGGGCGTTACAGAAAGCGGCAACTTCAAGAAAGCGACTGAAAGCAGGAATATTCCTCGTCAACCCTTCATGCGCTATTTCTTCTTGAAGATAAGATCCGGCATACGCCTCTAAATCCGCTTGAGGATCATCCGAAAAATAAATGGATGGCAGCAAACCGTTATTCACTGCCTTTCCTAAGGCAAAACTACCTTTTAGCTCACCATAGGTTAAAGGATGAAGATGCTTGGATCGGGCGCGACCCCCCAACAGATTTACCCCACCTTGACGCAATTTACGCGCGCTAGAGCCTGTAAGAAGAAAACGGGTCCCTTTGGACTCGATCAAGAGGTGCACTTGATCCAATAAAAAAGGTAATTTCTGGATCTCATCGATCACGATGAGAGAATTTTCCTGCAGAACTTCTTCAACGAGAAGATTAGGAGATTGGCTAAACCCTAAAAATGTCTTTCCATCTAATAAATTATAGGTCCTTGCCCCTTTAAAAGCTTTCGAAATTAAACTACTTTTTCCTGTTTGTCTGGGTCCGAAAAGAAAACAGCTCTTTTTTTCGAGAGTTCTCTTGAGGTCTGCGTCTATAAAACGTGGTATGTATTCCATGATAATCCAACTTTATATATTCAATTATCATGATAAAAGATACATCTATTTTCAATTATAATGATGATTCCCTCGTTTTCCCGTCCATCCCACGGCCACCACAACAATACTCATTAGAATATAAATATAGTAACTCGAAAAACGCCACCAAACGAGGCATAAGGAAGCCAGATCTTCTCCTAAAAGCGGCTTTAGCAGAAGCATAAAAGCGATCTCCACCGATCCTCCTCCACTGGGCACTGGAAGCAATGAAATACCGTAACTGAGTACGAAAGACCAAACGAGAACTTCGAGGGTCGGAGTTTGGCGCGCGAAGACCCATAAGACGAAGGGGAGGAACCCCAAGCGTATCAGATGATGAACCATGGAGAGAGAAAAAATCGAAGGCCGTAGGAGGAGGGCTTTCCATGGCAATACCTCGGAACGACGACGGACCATCACGACGAGAAAAGCGATCAAACCCGCTGATAAAACCGCGTAAAGGGCTAAGGTATTCATCAACGAGCGGAGGGACAAGGCGGAACCTCCGACGATGACGATGGGAATGGCCGACACTACGAGGACGACCGTCAAGGAAGCTAACATCACTAAGCGATCCATGGCGATGATCATCAAGGCGTCGCGGCCTCTCACGCCAAAACGCGCGAAGCTCGCCAGTTTCGAGACCTCACCTCCCACGCTCGAAGGCGTCGCGGCCCCCGCCACGTCCGAGACCGCACCCACCCACCACAATTCCCAAAAAGAGATTTTCTTCGCCGGACTCACGAGGGAGACGACTTTTTGGACGCGCAGCGCCCGTGTGGTCATTTCTAGACCGACGAGACCCACGAGAGCGAAGATAAATCCGAAGCCGGGCCAGAAAAGCCGGCTCCAATCCGTCCAGTGGACGAGGAAGAACAAAGACCCGCCGATGCCCAAGACGCCCAGGGCTCCCTGCAGCCATTTCGATCGGAGGCGTTTCATGAAGATTTAAGAAGGCAGGCTCGCGACCCACTCCGAGCGTTTTTGGATCTCTTTTTGGAGGCGAAGGCTCTCGAGCTCGACGACGTTTGGAGGTAGTCCCAACTCTTTCACAAAGATTTCGGCTAAAGGGCCAACCCACGGTAACCCATGGTCCGCGCGGGCCGCGAAAAGTGAAACGCGTCGGAAATAGAAATCCTCCAAGTGCATGACCATTCCCGCATGGATCGCATAGCGCAATTGACCTGCCAAAAATGAAAACCCTTCAGGGTCCTGCAAATCGATGCTATGCTGAGCGATCTCCAAAGCGCCGGCTCCATAATGATCCCAGAGGTTCTCTTCGATCTTGAGCCCTTTCCTCTCCGCTTCTTGGATCGCGTCGGCGACGACGTCGAAGCGCGCCATGGGATTGATCCCCTCTTCCGTTTGCGATTCTTCGAGTCCGGTCGGGTAAGGCGCGTCCAACCCCTTCGCCGCGTCCCGCTGCCATGATTCCAGCGTCACGTCGACGATCTCCTTGGCCATCGTCCGGTGCGTCGTATATTTGCCTCCGGCCACTAGAATCGTCCCGCCAGGACCGCCTCCGATATAATGCTCGCGGCTGACTTTTTGCAAAGACTTAGCCGATTGGCCTTCGCTCCCCGTCGTCTCCGCATGCGAGCCCATCAGAGGACGCACGCCGACATAAGCGCTGAGGATATCGGAAGCTTCGAGCTTCAACTTGGGGAAATATTTCCTGAGAAGACTCATTAAATACAAAACATCTTCTTTCTCCACGATCGCCTTCTCTGGATCCGCCGGGGTTGGGCCGTCGGTCGTGCCAACGATCGCGACGCCCGTTCCCATGTCGGGGCGCGGAATCACGAAGGCGATGCGCCCGTCGTCGGGATTGGTCAACACCATCGCGCCCGGCACCGGGATCTTTTTGAGGTCGAAAATGAGATGGACGCCTTTGCTCGGGTTGAGCCATGGGCGCCACTTCGCATCCATGGTGAGGCCCACTTGATCGGTCCACGGCCCGGCGCAGACGACGACTTTCTTCGCGCGCAGGGAAATACGTTCGGCGGTATTTGTCCAAAGGTCCCGCACCTGAAATCCAACGATACGTTCCCTCTCCCAAATCGGCGCGACGGCTTCCGTGTAGTTCGCGATCGTGGCGCCCAAGCGCTTGGCATCCCGCAATGTCTCGATCGTCATGATGTCGTCCCACATGCTGGCGTCGTAATATTGGAAACCGCCCTTCAAATGGTCGGCTTTCAGGAAAGGAATCTTCGCGAGCATTTTTTTCTTCGTGAGCCGCCGGTGGAACCCGGGAGTCCGGAAGAGGGAGAGGATGTCGTAGAGCCACAAGCCGATCGAAAGCAGGGTCATGCCCGGCTTTTCACCCTTGAAGACGGGCATGTAAAACTCGAGAGGCTTCACCAAATGGGGCACGACTTTCAAAAGATGGGACCGCTCCGAAAGGGCTTCGAAGACGAGCTGGAGTTCCATGTTTTGCAGGTACCGCAGGCCTCCGTGGATGAGCTTCGAGCTCCGCGATGACGTACCCCACGCGAAGTCGCGCGCCTCGACCAAAGCGACCTTCAAGCCGCGGCTGGCCGCGTCGCGCGCCGTTCCCGCGCCCGTGATCCCGCCTCCGACGATCAAGAGGTCGAAAGGTTCTTGTGCGCTGCGACGAAAGCGATTTAAGGACGCCTCGCGCGTCCGGAATGAGAATTCTTCCGTCTTAAACATAAACGATAGACTCGATAAAACCGATAATCATAATAGATGAGGAAACGAATTTCTTGTATAGAAAGCGGACTTTGTCAAAAGTTAAAACCCTTACGATGACGCGCGTTTCATTCTAACTTTATGCAAAGAAATTTGGCCTCCTGGCTTCCCACCCTTTCTTTGTAGACCCATTCAAGCTTTTATGTCCAAATTTAATATTGAATGTTAAATTTGGATAAAATATCATTTTTAAATGTATTTACGCGATCTTAGCGAGGCTCTTTCTAAAGCCTCCCTTCATTTTCCTGCGATTGTTCTCACGGGATCGAGACAGACGGGTAAAAGCACTTTGTGCCAACAACTCTTCGCTAAAACTCACCGCCATGTATCTTTGGAAGATCCAGACATACGCAGACAGGCCTTGGAAGATCCGCGTACTTTTTTAAAAATGAATCCTCCCCCGGTAATCTTTGATGAAATCCAATATGCACCGGAAATTCCAAGCTACCTTCAAAGACTCATCGACGCCAATCGTAAAAAATATGGACAATATATCCTCACAGGTTCCCAAAATTTTCTTCTGATGGAACAAGTATCCCAATCTTTGGCCGGACGGGCGGCTCTTTTCACTCTTTATCCGTGCTCTGTATCAGAAGCCTTCAACCCATCAGACAGCCATAGCGATCCTTCGTCTGTCGCGGATTGGATTTTACGTGGGGGATATCCTGAGCTGCGCTCACGCCCGGAGTTGGACCGCCGGCTCTGGTGCGCCAGCTATATTCGCCTTTACCTAGAGAGGGATGTTAGAAAAATTATTCAGGTAGGAGATTTAGATACCTTTGAACGATTCATCCGTCTTGTTGCCATACGTACGGGACAAATCCTTAATCTCAGCGATCTGGCCCGAGATACGGGGATCAGCTCACCCACGGCTGCGCGGTGGCTCTCCATCCTACAAACAAGCTACCAAGTGCATTTGCTACAACCCTATTATGCCAACCTGTCCAAACGGCTGGTCAAGTCTCCAAAAATTTATTTTGGTGATACGGCATTGGCTTCTTACCTCATGGGCATCCATGAGCCAGAGCCCCTCTTACAAGGACCTTTCATGGGGGCATTGTTTGAAACCGCCGTGTTTTTGGAACATCTCAAATGGGGTACTCGAGCAGGGGATATCCCCAATTTATATTTTCTCAGAACAAAACAGGGGGTTGAAGCGGATCTCCTCATCGAAGAGGGCAATATTTTATACGCCACTGAAATTAAATCGAGCCGGACCATCATTCCTCAAATGGCCTCTCAACTTTTAGAAGCAGAAAAAATTTTAAAGAAATCTTTAAAAAAATCGATTCTAGGCCCTGTCGATAAAAAATTTGAATTAACCGAAGGTGTCACAGTAAGACCTTGGCATCAAGTAGCGTGGAGTTCTTATTAAAAACATTCAAAAAAAACTGAGAACTTTTCTGAGGGCGGATCAAATCGCGCATCAGGAAAAACAACGGCGCCTTTACGCGCGCGACATGATGTCGGGGAATCTCCTCGACCTCAAGGCAGGCCTCTCGCCCTCCCTTCCCGACGCGGTTTGCTGGCCCGAATCCACGGAGGAAGTTTCGAAGATCGTCAAATGGGCGTTCCAAGAGCGCGTTCCCATCACCCCCTACGGTGCCGGATCCGGCGTTTCCGGAGGCACGATCCCCCTCCAAGCCGGAATCGTCATCGATCTAAAACGCATGAACCGGATCGAATCGGTCGTTGGATTCCAGGGGGAACAAGACGGCCTCTTCTCAGTCACCGCTCAGTGCGGCATCGTCGGCATGCATTTGGAGGAAAGGCTCCAGTACCGCGGCGTGACGCTCGGGCATTTCCCGTCATCCATCCTGTGCGCGACCTTGGGCGGCTACCTCGCGTGCCGTTCAGCGGGCCAACTCTCGTCAAAGTACGGCAAGATCGAAGACATGGTGCAGGATGTGGAAGCGGTCCTGCCCAACGGCGATATTGTTTCTTTCGGCGAGGCGATCCCCCAATACCCCCACGCGCGTGCCAAAGATATTCTCGTGGGTACCGAAGGGTGCTTGGGCATCATCACCCGGGCGCGTTTGAAAGCATGGCCCCTGCCCGAATCCACTTTATGGCGCGGCCTGCAGTTCCCGAAACTCTCCGACGCCTTCGAGGCGATGCGCGAGATCCTGCAACTCGGCTTACGGCCCGCCGTCATGAGGCTATACGACGAAGTGGACACGTTCCTCCTCAGCCATGGTTACCGTAAACAGAACGCCGATCTACCCGCGGCTTGGAAAAAATATCTTCCCGAACTTCCTTTTAAGAAATGGGCAGGGAAAAAAGCCCATCATATTCTCTTTTCGAACGCCTCGTTCCTTCAAAGAACATTCGAAGCGTTCTCGCCCAAAGTGATCTTGATCCTGGGTCTCGAAGGGCATCCGACTCTTGCCGAAGCCCAGCTCAAAGCAATCCTCGAACTTTCTAAAAAGAGAAAAGTCGTCGACTTGGGGCCGGAACCTGGCCTCCATTGGCTCCGCCACCGCTATAGCGTTTCCTACAAGATGCCCGGCGTCTTCTTGGACGACGCCTTCGTCGACACGATCGAAGTGGCCTCGACGTGGGACCGCCTTCCGTCTCTGTATGAAAACATCCGCCGGGCCCTAATGCCTCAAGCCCTGATCTTAGCCCATTTTTCCCACGCGTATGTGGATGGGTGTTCCATTTACTTCACTATCCTCTCTCGCACCGGCGAGCCCGAGCGCGATCGGGAACGGTACAAAGATCTTTGGAACAAAGCGATGGAGGAGGCTCTCCAAGTGGGGGCTACGATCAGCCATCACCATGGCATCGGACTTTTAAAGGCGAAATTCTTGCCTCAAGAACTCGCCACCGGCATGGAGTGGTACCGTCATCTGAAACACGAACTCGACCCCAAGAATCTCATGAACCCGGGGAAAATGGGCCTATGAATACACCTCTCTTTTATCGGATCGACAAAAAGTCCCTGTTGGTCACGGTGCCTACACATATGAAACTCGGAGAATTGCGGAAACACTTGCAACAGCAGGATTATGACATTGGATTTTTCGCCGGGAAATCAGCGGAAAACTGCACGGTCAAGCACGTCCTCGAGGAAGGCATTCCCAACCTCTGGCACTTGCGCTACGGGGAAATCCAAGACCTCTGCACGTCCCTGGTGGCCGCCACGCCATTGGGGCACGTGCGCACCAAGAAGGTCCCCCGGGCCGCGACCGGCCCCGATTTGAAGAAGATCTTCATGGGTTCACGACGGCATTATGGAGACATCGAAGAAGCGACGCTTCAAATCATTCCCAAACCCGATTACCGCAAAACGGTAGTGGTCCGCGCGGGGAAGGATTTCCTCAAGCGGCTCTGGGCCGGAGGCGTGCGGCCCCTGACCATTCTCCGCCGCTCCGGCGCTTTGGCCATCGAATTGGAAGGCTTGAAGGACGTAGTATTGGCGGAGGAAAAAACGCTGAAGGCCCTGTCGGTCCAGAAAACGGATGTCCGGGCTCGCCGGGATCGACCCTTTCGCCGATCCCACCCATCTCAAAAGGAACGATCATGAGCGTCCCGTGCGAATTTTGCCCCAAACTCTGCCACCACGCCTGTCCCGTCGGCGACGTCACGCGGGACGAAGCCCTCAACACCTGGGGCAAAGTCAATACGCTCCGGGACATCGATAAGAAAATCCTCCCTGAAAGCACCGAAAACTACGCCTCCGCCTACCAGTGCGTCCAATGCCATGCGTCCGAAACGGCGTGCGAGATCGACACTCCCGCCACGGATATTTTAGCGAAATACCGGCACCAAGCTTTTCAAAGGGGTTTCGCGCCCCCGTCGATCCGTGCGCACGTCTCCGCCTTCTCCGAAACGCGCTTTCACTGGGACGCGGAACCCATGAAGAAAGGCGACGTCGTTTTCGTGCCTTCCTTCGACCACAACCATGCGAACGACCCGGCTTTCGAAGCGCGTGCTAAGAAAATCCTCAAGCTCTTCGAAAAGCTGGGCATGAAGGGCGTCGCCTTATTCGAAAGCCCTCTCCCTTGCTGCGGGTACCCGTACTATGCGGCCGGCGACCTGAAGTCCTTCGCGAAGCACGCGAAACATCAAGCCCGGCTTTTAAGACGGTTCCGAACCGTCGTCAGCGATTCCGCCGTCTGCCTGCGAACTTTCGAGACATACTACGCGGAACAAAAGATCGCCTTACCGGCCCGTTTCAGTCATCTTTCGGAATTCTTGGCCGAGTTTTCGGCGAAAAACCCGCTTCCCTCCGCGAGGAACCGCCGGAAGAAGATCGCCTATCATGACCCGTGCTTCCTCGGGCGGCACCGCGGCGTCTATGAAGCGCCCCGCCTCTTGATCGAAAAAACCTCCGGCGCCGCTCCAATCGAATTCCGGCGCCACCGTGAGAGCAGCTACTGCTGCGGCGGCGGCGGGCTCTACCCCGTTTTCGCGCCCGAAGCATCCTCGGCGATGGCGCGGAACCGTTGGGAGGAGTTCCTCGAGACAGGCGCCGACCTCTTGGTCACCGGATGTTCCTCTTGCGCCTCCCGCCTGCGTATGGTCAACAAGGACCCCGATTTCGAGGTTTTGGATTTGGTGGATTACCTACTTTCATGAAAAAAGCGCCTTACGTCATCTTAAACCCCACTTCGGGCGGCGGTTTGGGGAAAAAGCTATGGCCCGAGATGAAAGCGTGCCTGGAGCGTTACTTCAAGCACGTCGTCCTCCGCGAGACGACGGCTCCCGGCGAGGCGGAGATGCTCGCCCAAGCGGCGTGCGCCGAAGGTTATTCCCTGATCGTCGCCTGCGGAGGCGACGGCACCATCCATGAGATCGTCAACGGGATCCTCAAAACCCCGAAACACCACGACGTCGCCTTGGGATTCCTGAACGCCGGCACGGGGGGCGACTTCATCAAGACATTGAAGCTCCCCGACGCCATCCAAGAACAGGCCAATATCCTCTTCCGGCACCATACGGACCGCATCGACATCGGAAAGATCGAATTCGAGGGGGGCGACGTCCGCCATTTCGCCAACATCGCCGATTACGGGATCGGCGGCTTGGTGGTCGCAAAACTCTTGGAGAATCGGAAACAAGAAGGGGCTTCCTTCCTGGATCGCAAGATGGCTTATGTGACGGCCACGCTGAAATCCTATTGGGAATGGGAGCCTCAGGATATCGAAGTGACGGCCGACAAGAATACCTTCGTCGTCAAGAAGGCCACGTCGATCGTCATCGCCAACGGCGCCTTCTTCGGAGGCGGGATGCCCATCGCCTCCGGAGCCAGTTTGGGGGACGGGCTCTTCGACGTCGTTTGCATGACGAACGAACCGCTGCCGTTCAAGCTCTCTCTCATGCCCTTCAAGCTCGGGGCTCTTTACTTGGGCCACGTCGACAAGATGCCCTTCGTGAGAAGGTTCAAGTGCCGCAAGATTTCGCTCAAAAACATTTCCAAGCGCCCGACTCCCACCGTCTTGGACATTGATGGGGAACCCTCCGGGAATTTACCGGCGACTTTCTCCGTGATGCCGCGCGCCCTGACGCTCATTGGCCCTTAAGACATCATGAAAAAGAGTTCTTTTTCCTATATTCCCCTCGGCCTCGTCTTCGTCTATTACGTCCTATTGACTCTTTTCGTGGAGATCCGGCCCGAGCACATCGCGGTGAGTTGGGCTTACCTGATCCTGTATTACACGCATCCGAAGACCCGCACCTGGTGCAAAGACTTGCTTCCCTTCGGGCTTTACGGGGCGATCTATGACTTCTTGAGGGCTTACCCCAAGAAATGGGCGGGGCCCATCCAAGTCGCCGGACCTTACCGGCTGGAAAAATTCCTTTTCGGTTTCGGCGGAAGCACCGGACGCGTCACCCCAAACGAGTTCTTCCAATTCCACCAGCACGTGGTCTTCGACGTGATCGGAGGCGTCATGTACTCCATGCACGTCATTGGGCCCATCTTCTTGGCGATTGCCTTATGGTTCACCCACCGCAAGCTCTCCCGGGAATTCCTCTGGACCTACCTACTCTCCGGCGTCTTATCCCTCGTGACGTATGTCATCCTCCCCGTCGCTCCGCCGTGGTACGTCTCGACGTATGGCCTAGTCCCCGCGCACTGGGGAATCCCCGGGAACGCCGCCGGCCTCGTCCGCTTCGACCAACTGATCGGGATGCCGTATTACCAGAACCTCTTCGCGAAGAATGCATGGGCCTTCGGCGCCGTCCCATCGATGCACGGAGGACACGCCTTCATGGTGGGGTATTTCGGGTGGCTGGCGTTCCGAAGACGGGGTTTATTCTTGGGCATCTACCCGCTACTCATGTGGTTCTCGATCGTGTATCTGAACCACCATTACATCATTGATATTCTCGCGGGAGCCTTTTATGTCCTCGTCTCCCATGCCCTCGTCAAAGAAGCCTTCAAGAAGAAGCCTCACCACTCTCTCTCCGCTTAAACTTCTTCTTCTCCTGTTTCTTCTCTTTTCTCCCGCCCTCTCCGCGTCCTCGAACGTCCCGATCGACGACCCCGTCTACCGGGACATCGACAAGCTCGTGGGAGCGGGACTCGTCAAGGACGTGATCTACGGCCAACGCCCCTGGAGCCGCCGCGAGATCGCGCGCCTCATTAAAACGGCGAAAGCAAACGAGAAGGAGATGCTCCTTCTCTCCCCGAACAGCGGCGAAGTCGAATTGAACCTCATGGTCCAAGATATTTTGGAGAGGTTGACTCGCGAATACCAGGATGAACTGACGGGAAACGGCGCTTTGGAAGGGGAAGCGAAGGCTTTCTCCGTCAAAACCTTGGAGCAAATACGGCTAGATTACACACTTTTGGATAGCCCCGCTCGATTGGTGCCTCCCAATAACGGCCTCGGGTCCATAGACGCCGTCATCAACCCGATGGTGTCCTATGAAGAGGGCCGCCATATCGTCGACGGCAACACTTTAGGCTTAGAAACCACCCATCGGGCGCGGGTGGGCGATTACTTTTCCCTTTATTCGAGGCCGCGCTTCGAACTGACCGGGCCCAGAGACTCTGAAACGAAGGCCGGCATTTACGCCCAACAACTCTACGGAAATTTCACTTATAAGAAACTGAACCTGGAAATGGGCCGAGACTCCTTGATTTGGGGCCAAGGCGAGCACGGCGGCCTTCTCCTCACCAATAACGCCCGCGGCTTGGACATGATCAAAGTCTCCAACGACATGCCCTTCTTCTTCCCGGGCTTCTTAAAATATTTAGGCCCCACGAAGGCGACCCTGTTCGTGGCTAATTTAGGACCCGAACGAGAGTTCCCCTATTCGTATCTGACCGGGTTTAAGATGAGCGTGAAGCCGACGAGTTTCCTCGAATTAGGGGCCTCGCAACTCGTCATCATGGGTGGGGATGGAGCCCAAACGGGTTCTTTTTGGGATTACCTGGGCGAGTTCTTCGCGGTGAGGCCGAATGTGGGGTTCAACACGGGCGACGTCGGCGCTGATGGCGGCGTCAATCTTTCCGATCGCCTCATGGGTGCCGACATAAGGTTTTTCATCCCCGCCCTTGATAACTCTCAGATCTATTATGAGATGTTTACGGAAGCTTGCTGCGGCGTTTTCAGCAAGCTTTACGGGTACTATGGGGGTTTTTATGCCCCATTATTTTTATCGAGCGATCTTAGTTTACGCCTTGAAATCGCTCGGTTTCCGGCCATTTTTTATCGTCATGGCATTTTCACTAGCGGAAAAACGCTGAATGGAAACCTCCTAGGCCATCATTCTGGGCCCGACTCCAACGCATTTGACCTGAAGATCGGACAATCGTTCTCGGAGCATTGGAGGGGCAACACCTCTCTATCTTACCTCGTTAGTAAGGGACACACTTATTCTAACAGCACCGGAACCGCGGAGGGATTCTACGTCTCGCAAGCGAGCGCTTCGGAGAAGCGCTACAAGATCGTCAACGATCTCATCCACGACAACGGGCGTTACTCCATCCAAAACGCCCTTGGATTCGAGTATGTGGAAAATTTTAATTTCGAACCGAATAAGAGAGCCTACAACTTCATCCTCCGGATGGTTTTTACCGTGAAACTCCCTTAAGGTTTTAGTGAGATTTCCTGGAGGAAAATGGGAGGACGTTCGGCTCCAATAACGGCTGGTTGTAATGGGCATGCATGAATTCGGGCACCAATATCTTGAGCGCTTGGAACAAGCTCTCGTAATTATTTTTCTGTGCGGCACTAAGGCAATTTTCGACTTGAAGCTTCAACCATTCCCAATCGACGTACGTCGCCTGACCGATCGTGATGTTTTCATATTGGGTCTTCTTTTCGCCCTCGTCGTGCAGAAGCTCCTCATACAACTTTTCGCCCGCACGCAACCCGACGTATTCGATCTTGATGTCTTTATGGGGCTGCCGACCCGATAGGAAGATCAAGTCTTCCGCCATTTCGGCGATTTTAACGGGCTCCCCCATATTGAGGATGAAGACCTCCCCACCGTTGCCGATGCTTCCCGCCTGCAAGACGAGCTGGACGGCCTCGCTAGTGAGCATGAAATACCGCGTGACCTCAGGATGCGTGACGGTCACCGGCCCTCCGTTATTGATTTGATCGATGAATTTTGGCACGACGCTGCCCGAGCTTCCCAACACGTTTCCGAACCTCACGGAAATGTATTCCGTCCTACTCTTCACGTTCAAATTTTGGATATACAATTCGGCGATTCTTTTCGTGGCTCCCATGACGTTCGTAGGCCGGACGGCCTTGTCCGTGGAAATGAGCACGAACTTATCGACGCCGCACTTTTCCGCCAATTGGGCGAGGTGAACCGTCCCTAAAATGTTATTTACGGCTCCTTCGTAGGGATTTTCCTCGACAAGAGGCACGTGCTTGTAAGCCGCGGCGTGGAGTATAATCGCGGGTTTTCGCGAGGCGATGATTTTCTCGACCGAATCCCGACTCAAGATATTCACGAGGCAAAAAGCCATATCGACGTCGGCCCGCCTCACCTCTTGCTCCAAGGAATATAAATTGAACTCTGAATGGTCTATGAAGGTCAGCTTACTGGCACCATACTTTATGCATTGCCTGGCGAGCTCAGAACCTATCGACCCCCCGGCTCCCGTGATTAAAACAGATTTGCCTTGGATGAATCTTTTTATTTGGGGTTCATCCAGATCTTTGGGGTCTCTTTTCAATAAATCGGCGATATCGATATTTTTAATATCAACATCTTGCTGCAGCATATGGGGAAAGCTGGGGACGATCCGGCAAGAAATCCGGTGGTTACGGCAATGCCTCGTCAGTTGGCGTATGTGCGAACCTTCCAAGGCGGAAATAGCGATGATGATTTCTGTCGCATGGGTTTTAGCCAAAACCTTCTCGAGCCTGTTGATAGGCCCGTAAATCGGGAAATTATGCAAGCGTTTGCCTATTTTATCCTTAGAATCGTCAAGAAATCCGACCATTTGATATTCTTCCGGATTTCTCAGGAGTTTCCTCGCGACATCTTCGCCCAAATCGCCTGCGCCATAAATGAGAACCTTTTTCGAGCCCTTTTCTTGGCGAGCTTCGGAGAAATAACGAGGAGCAAAACGTGTCATTCCGACGAAGAAAGTGCTCAGGAGATAATCCAGGACAAAGAACCCGGGAGAATTGATTTTGTGAAGCAACAACTCATCGACCATGAACAAACCGATATCGGCGATCGCCATGACAAGCAGAATGCTCGAGGCCAGCGGCAATCCTGCGAACCTTAAGATGGCGTGGTAAAGGCCGAATCGCAGCGATAAGGCGATTTTAAAGGCGATAAAGAGAAAACTAATCCCCAGCCACAAGTGTATGGATACGGGAAATAAAACGGAGCTGAGCCAGAGCACGCCCGTCAACACGATCGCATCGATAATTAATAATGAAAAGCGATGCTTCATAATGAAGCTAACCGTTAATAAAATTTACTTTTTTATGCAATTTTACTTTTCGTTCGAAGCCTGATCGCAAACCTTCCTGATGATGGAACAGATCTTATCCATTTCGTTTTTTTTCAGGGTGGGATGGACTAGAAACATCAGGCTATTCTTACCCAAATAGTGAGCGTTGGGCAAAGGATGGCGGGGTCTGAAGCCAGTATTATCGAACGCCTTTTCAAGGTATACTTCAGGGCATGAGCCGTAATAACAAAGGACCCCCTTGCGGTTAAGCACCTCTACTATGCGTTGCCTAGACCACCCCGAGGCCAGACGCTCCGGCTTTATAAAAGCGTAAAATTTATAATAAGAATGATGAATATGTTCCGGAACGACATGATCGCGAAAAAGCTTACTTTTGGAGCAGGCCTCCATGATCCTTCTCGCATTAGCCCTCCTTTTACCCACCCAACCCGACACTTTTTTAAGCTGAAGGCGACCTATGGCCGCTTGGACTTCCATCATGCGCCAATTGCTGCCGAAAGAATCATGGACCCAGCGGAATCCGGAAGGATGTCGAGCCTCATGCATCGCTTCCCAACTTTTTCCATGATCTTTTAAACTCCATACGCGGGACCATACCCATTTGTCGTTCGTCGTGATCATGCCGCCTTCGCCACCCGTGGTCATGATCTTATCTTGGCAAAAGGACCATGCGGCGACGTCCCCTAGGCTCCCGACCATCCGCCCTTTGTACATGGCGCCATGGGCTTGAGCACAGTCCTCAATGACCTTGAGATCGAATTCTCTCGCGAGAGACAGGATGGGATCCATTTCGCAGGGCCATCCGGCGAGATGGACGCAAATAACGGCCTTTGTCCGAGAAGTGATCACTGGCCTTATCGATTCAGCGGTGATGTTTTGCGAATCCCTATCCACATCGGCGAAGACCGGCGTCGCTCCGACCTTGACGATGCACGAAACGGAAGCGAAAAAAGTGCGCGGGCTCACGACGACCTCATCGCCGACGCCTATTTTAAGGGCTTGAAGAGCGGCCTCCAGCGCCAGAGTGCCGTTCGCCAGGCTCACCGCGTATTTCGTCCCGCACCAAAGGGAAAATTCCTTTTCGAATTCACGGCATCCGCTTCCGGTCCAGTAATTAACCCTCCCTGTTTTCAGCACTTTGGAAACGGCGCGTATCTCATCGTTTCCAAAACTCGGCCAACCTGAGAGGGTATCGCTAACGGCTTTATCGGAATTCACTCGCGATTTGAGCATAAAAAACCTAAATAGAATAAATGTCTACAATCTCCTCCAAAGAATTCACTACCATTCGAGGACAAAAAGCGTCGTCCAAGCCATCGATGTCACCGTACTGTCCGGCCTCTCTCTTCACTTGGATCGTCTCCCAACCGCGTTGGTTAGGAACGAAAAAATCTTTCCTCGGATTATCGCCAATATAAATCAAGTCCCTTCCCTGAAAGGAAAAAAAGTCTTCGACCTCGAGAAAAGCCCTAGGATGAGGCTTCCAGAAATCCTTTCCGTAATGATCCGTTAAGATAACTTTTCGGAAAAGATGCGATATCTTCAGTGATTTGACCTTGTTCGCTTGGGATACGAGAGGTCCGTCGCTGATGATGGCGAGCTCTTTATTGGCAGACTGCAGCCTGCTTAATAAAAATTCCGCGTCCTTTAATAGGCTTATCTCCGGTTGATGGGTTCGATATTCGTTTACCATGACGCTTACAATTTCCGGATTTGGCCTTTGGCCTAATGATCGGAGGGCTTGGTCAAAAACTTCGCCTCTCACGCCTGCCTGATAAGCCTTCCATGCAGCTTGGAAAAAATGATCTATATTTTTCTCTTTTTTCAGCCATTGATCCACATGGCTGAACCCGCTTCTTACGTACTCTTTCTCGAGGAACAGCGTGTCATCTATGTCGAAGACAAAAACACTTGGCTTATTCATTTTGTTTATCGACCACCTCGAATAGAGCCTCGTCGTAACGAAGCATCATCATGTTCTCCCGCCATCCCTTATGACTCGTGCCCGCTTCTCCCAACACCCATTCGATGATCCATTTCGGATAATCGGCGCCGGCGGCGATGGTAAGCGGGATGCCCCCGCCAAACCTCGGGTTGATTTCTGTAAAAAAAACTTCGCCATCATCATCCACGATGCACTGTATCGTGATAGGTCCCCTTGCGCCGGGCAGCGAAGAGATCAACCGCGTCGCGGAGCGCATGACTTCCTCATTCCTAACGGTAATCCCCTTACTGATCTCGCCCGCCCTCGTTTCGAGCCTGAGCCTCGGAACCAGACAGCTTAATTCACCATTGAAATGGCAAAGGGCGTCCAACGTGTATTCCACACCCGTTATGTATTCCTGGATAATCGGCTCCTGGGTGCGCTTATGGTAAAACTCCAACTCCTCCATCGAATCGATCTTGCGCGCGCCAATACTCGCGCTGCCCATGGCTGGCTTCAAAAACACGGGAAATTGCCTCAGGCCTCCCCTCAACTCCTCGAGGCCTATGGTTTTAGGGTGTCGAATGCGTTCCCTCTCGAAAAACTCTGAAGCTTTTAGTTTGCTGCAAAAAATCTCATTCATTTCCACCGATGAGACGAGGACGCATACGCCCAATGCCTCAAACAATTTCCTATTCTTGCTCAAGTAGAGAAGCTCCGGGTCTATTGTCGGAACGAGCAACTTAATCTGCTCTCGACGGCAAAGCGCCTCTAAGATCTCGAAATAGCCGGGATCGCTAACACGAGGCACTTCAACATGAGAATCGGCCACCAAGCGGACCGGAACATCGGACTTAGAATCTATGGTAATGACCTTTCCTTCAAGCGATTTGCCCTTGAGTGCCCTTTGAAAGGACTGGACTAAAGAAACTCGGCGTCCGGCCGACGTCACGAGAATATTAAAAGTATTCGTCATTTCTTGTGTAAAGAAGGTTTAAACAGCGGCATTGTGGCGTGCCCTTCCGCATGTATGCCTTCTCGCTTAAATAACTTTAAGATAGTCATCAGGATGATCTTCATGTCCAACCACACGGTCCTATTATCCACATACCATACATCCAAGATAAATCTTTCCTCCCAAGGGACCAGATTGCGTCCCTTGACTTGGGCCCAACCGGTGATCCCGGGCTTGACGTCGTGGCGACGCTTCTGCTCGTCCGAATAAAGAGGAAGGTATTCCATCAATAAAGGTCGCGGACCGACGAGGCTCATGTCATCATTTAAAACATTCCATAGCTCTGGAAGCTCGTCGAGGCTGGAGGAGCGAAGAAACCGGCCAAAATGCGTCAATCTGATGTGGTCGGGAAAGGGTTTCCCGTTCTCGTCATTTTTATCGGTCATGGTGCGGAACTTCAACATGGAGAACGGTTTTCCGTTGGTTCCCGGACGGGTTTGGCGAAAGAAAATGGGACGGCCCATGATCAAAAGCGAGAGTACGCACACGATCCCGATCAGAGGCAACAAGATGGGAGCGGCCAGTAAAACCAGACTGATATCCATTACTCTTTTCATGTTTCCTTAAATCTCATAAGAGCACTTTTTCATAAAAATTCATCAAAGCCTCCGTCACTTTCTCCTCGGAAAACTTCGTCGAAGCCCTCTCTTTTGCCGCAACCGCCATTCTCCTCCTCGCCGCGGGGTCCTCAGCCAAAAGATTCATCGCGTGGGCCATCTCCCCCACTTCACCTACCCGATGTAGAAGCCCCGTCTCCCCTTCTTCGATAGCGTCCGTAATACCGTAAATTTTTGACGCTATGGAGGGCAAGCCGACCGCGGCGGCTTCGATGATGACTGATCCAAAACCCTCTCGATGGCTCGGCAAGCAAAATACATCGCATGAGGACATGTAGTCCTGGGGAGCATCGGTAAAGCCAGTTTGATGGAAACGGCCTGGAAATCTCTCCGATGCTTTATCTATCTCCTTCTGCAAACCCTCTTCATCGGGACCCACGATAAAGAGATGCGCCGCTTCGTTTTTCGAAGCCACTTTTCCGAAGGCCTCTAACAATTCCAATATTCCTTTTTCCCTTACCAATCGGCCCACGAATAAAAATACAACCGATTCAACGGGAATATCATGGAGACGCCTGATACGGCTCCTCGCCTCAAGATCGCGCTTAAACCTTGAGATATTGACGCCCGCGATGGAACCATTAGCTAAAACCGTGATCTTGCCTCTCGCAATCACTTTATTTTCTATCAAAAACTCCGCTTGCGACCGGCTATCAGCAAAAATACCGGTGGCAGCCGCGGAAGTGATTTTGTCTAAAGTCTTCAATAAGATTCTTTTCGCGCCATGCTTTGTCGCCCATACTTGTCCTGTAAAGGTATGAAGCCTTATCGGGACACGAGCCATTTTCGACGCAAGCATCGAGAGTAGGCCCGCTTTGGGAGTTATGGAATGAACGCATGTAAATTTCTCGTCCCTAAAAACCGTCCATAGCTTCGCTAAGGCGCGAAGATCGTTCTTAATCGAGATATCCCTCTCAATCCTGACGGGGATGAAGGCGATATGGGGGCCTAGCAAATCACCCAGATCTTGCGAAGCGCCATTAGCTATCAGGGTCACGTCATGGGATTGGCTCAGCTTCAGGATATGGGACTTCATGAACACTTTGATCGAGGAAGTTGCCGCGGCGACGAAACAAATTTTCTGGCGCGGGGGTGAATTCATAGTTCTCGGATAGAGGGCCGGTTCAGGGGTTGACTTTGCTTGATGAGCTTGCATTGGTCATTAGCGTAGAGGCATAGCGAGAGATGCATCGCGAGCAGAACGTTTCCCGCTCCGGAATGGCCGAAAGCTTGATTATAGTGAAACGTCGAGAGCAGCCATAATAAGGCAATCAAGGCATTCAAAGCCCTTATCAGGAACCACTCATAACCATCGGCGCCTTTCGTTTTTTCCGGTATTTTCATATTCCTAAAGCATATGAAGCATATGACGCTCACTATGAGAACCGACCAAAGCAAGCCTGGCTTTAACATGACATCCACGCCAAAGCCAAAGTCGCTGCCGAAAAATCCATACCGGGTTAGAAAGGCATCCCCTCCGATGCCGAAAAGTAGATCTTCGAAAGTGATCTGGGCGAAGACAGTGAAGGGAATGATGACAAAGACATACATATAGTATTCAAGCATGGTGATATCGCCCACAATGAAGGCAAGTTCAGGATGACGCTCTAATTTCTCGCTGTCCAACACAAATGATTCGGAAGGTGAAAACCTCTCAGGCAACAGGTTGTGAGTATAAAGAAAATATATAAAACCCATCAAAATGAAGCCCCCAACCAGCATGAGCCCCCATCTTTTCCTATGGATGAAGAAGCCATATATCAATATCGCCGCGAAAAGAAGAGCGAATCCTGTTCCGTTTATCGTGAAAAGAAGACAGAAGAGGGAAACGTAAATCCAAAGCTTGGATCTTGTTTTATTCACTAAAGGGATTTTTTGAATCATGAAAAACCATATGAAAGAGAACACGGAAATCATCACAGCTATTTGAGCCCCAAGGAGAATGGTATTGAGGCCACCCTTTCCTTCAAGTAGGCCGAACAAATTTGGGATGTCGAATGCAAGGGAACCGCGATAGGAGGTGGTTTTTGAACTAAAAAAAATTGTCTTCAGTAACTCTTGGCCATTAAAGAGAATAATCAGCAGCTCGAACAACATGCAAACCAATAAAAACTTATAAATGAAACACACTCCCTCCACCACTCTCTCCCACGTCATCCCTTGAAAGTGACCAAACAACTTATAGAAAACATAGCTAAGGAATATGCAGTAGAAACCTCCGTTTAAAACGACGAAGCCTCTCCCCGACCTTATTTGAAAGAGCAGTATCCCTAACATCGTCAACCCAACGAGGGGCACTAACGGATTTTCTTTTATCTCCCTAAAGCTCATTTCCCTTTTGGATAATAAAACCCTTACGATTAAGACAGAAAACGCCAAAAAAACAGGCAGATGAAAGACAGGAATGTCAAGCAATGCCCCCAAAGAAGGCAGAAGACATGAAAAAAAAACCAGATGGAATGGATTCATGAAATTACAATATTAAATTCTTAATAAAAAAATACATCTGGGAACTAATCTTAGTAAAGTCCCTAATAAAGCATACCCCTATCGAAAGCACAGCAGACCATGGATGACTCAACACCCAACTTTTCCTTTTACTCCTGAATAAAACGACCATCCCCCCCCTCAGAACCGCAAATATCAATAATGACCAGAGAGCTTTAGCGGGAGAAGCAATCAAGCAAGCTAACACGCAAAGCGCGAGCCCAATATTTAAAAGACTTCTCCGAGTTGAAACGATGCCGCTTTTTACCGCATCTTTTTCATAAAACCACCATTTTCTAATTAACTGGGGAAAGTCTTTTGGGAAATGGCTATAGCTCACAAATGCAGCGGAGCATATTTGTCGCGGACCCAAAATTTTTTCCAAACTCATCAACCAAAGAATGTCTTCGGAAGATCTCAGATCTTCGCGGAAAAAACCCACAGCCGTGAAGATAGACGAATGAAATAATGAAGCCGGCAATACAGGATGGTACGCCCCATATCCATAGGAAATGGCGCAAACCGCTTTTTGAAAAACCGTTCTCGCATTAAACCTACACAAACCATAAAGCGCATTTAAATTTCTTGAAGACACATCATCCATCAAACTCTTCAGCCAATCCGAGTCCGGAATGACTCCCGCATCTAGAAACGCGATCCATTCTCCCCTTGCTTCTCTTATGCCAATGTTCCTATTGCCTCCAGGCATCCCACGAGGATTAGAGTATACTTTTATCCTGAATGAAGAGGTGGATTGAGAAAATGTGCGAATAATCGAAATACTGTCATCAGTGGAGCCTGAATCCACGAAAATCACCTCTTCAGGCAATAATGTTTGGGAGGAAATTGAACGTATCAACTCCGCCAAAGTCTCGCTCTCATTGTAAATAGGTATGACAATCGAAATGCGGCTATTCATGGAAGATGCTTGGATCTTTAGATCTCCAGCGGTTCCAATCCCAAAGACCCTCTATCTTTTCTTTGAATATACGCGTGTCGTCTTGAGCCCAAATATCGGTCCTGCATAAAAGCAAAGGATCTCTATCGGATTTATTAATATCGAACCGACTCGTCCCGCCTATTCGATATCCTGCATCTTTAGCAATCTTCCTAACCCTTTGGTTAACCGATCCGTGAGGGTAAGAAAGCCTGTCTATTTCACAACCAAGCAAATCCTCTAAAAAACACTTACTACTGACTAGCTCTTCCTTGGTTTCATTCTCATGACAATCTACAAGCTTACGATGACTCACTGTATGTGAACCGATCGTAGCACCAGGGAATGCGGCCAGCGCCTTAATATCCGGCTTGGTGAGAAAACCAACCTCGCCTTTCATAACAGAACCGGTGCAAATAAAAATCGTAAATGGGATATTCAACTCCGCCATTATGGGCGCAGCAACCAACAAATTATTTCTGTACCCATCATCAAAAGTAAGCGCGACCTTTAAGTCGTTGGATTCCAATGCGGCAGCGTCCAGAGAGACAATATTATTTTTGTAGTGACTCGCCAGAAATCTCATATGACCCTCAAACTGAGATAAAGAGATATTGTAGATCTGATTAGGATCACCTTCCACGGGCGTTCCTACGGAATGGTACATAAGGGTGCGCAATCCTTTGCGCGGGAATCCAAAAAAATTTAGATACTTATAGACCGATGTTCCAGACTGCAAAAATATTTTACGGAGATCACGAATCATTTTTTATTTCATCACATACTACCTAATCGTCGTTTAATAAGGAAATTAGCCACAACTCTCAGCCACGCCGATGTAGACCGATCCCATTCCCCTAAATAGGAGACCTCTGTCCCGGAAAAACCCAATTTAAAATGGTCAACCCCCCTTGCTTTCTCGGAAGCTGGATTTATACCTCCAAAATCAAGATCGACAATCTTTTGTTCCATTAAATACTCTCTAAGGTGGTAGAACATCGCATACGCTGCGCTTAAGCCTCTTCCCTCCTCAACTGTAGCGGCCGTTGCATAAATCGCCTTCACGCCACATATCAAGACCATGCATGCCGTAACGGGCTTTTCATTTATATATCCGACAACAACCCGTAGGCCACCTTCTGATAAGGAGTTTTTCAAGTCTCTCAAAGCATGTATGTCTCTTTCTCTTAAGTTCATCCCCTTGTCTCGACTTAATCGTTCTGTGAGCTGGTCAAGATGAGTCAAGAGGACATCCTCATCGCCACTTTTCCATGTCAGATCAGTCTTCAAAGATTTCTTAACGTAATAACGATGTTTACTTGTGATTGATTTAAGCCATGAGGCTTGATCGTTCAGCAATCGTAACAAAACCGACTTTCCACTTAGAATAGGATAGATCGCTCGCTTCCAACCTTTTTGCTTCATCAAACTCTCATCTTCTTCATCGCCGACACGGAACTGGTTAACCCTTAAATACAAATGAGACACCCCCACGGCTTTGCGCATTTCTTGAAATAATTCTTCATCCCAAGTCTCCATATGCCCAATAGGTCCTCCGGCCACCCATCCAATGGCGATTCCAAATCGGAATTTTTTAATCAGAACTTGAACCATCGAGACAATCCGAGTATCGGATAATGCGATGAATCGGTACGTTAACCATCCAGCATGCTTCTTATGTTCTCCCCACCCATAGCTTTGGTAAACGTTATAGTCAGGAAAAACCAAGAGTTGCTCATCCCACTTCTTCGCCTCACCTTCCCATAATTTCCATGTAATCATAGAAAGTTCACTCCCCATACATTTAGATAATGATCTGGAGCATTTCCGGCTATTTGAGTTGGCAGATCTGGCCAATGAATACAATCAAATCCGGAATTTTGCGCTAAACGCATCACATGCAAAACCGTTTTTTGATCGGCTCTAAACGGATAAAGATAGGGAACAGTATGGCGGGGCAATGACTTAAATACGGGTTCAATATCAAAAGCGCTAAGCCGATCATGAAATTCGTCATACAGCCTTATCCTTCTTTTCACTTCCCGCTCCTCATCGAAATTTCTGATCAAATCCAGGGATACGCAATGAATCGCCGGATCCCCTGGGATCACGTTCTCCACTTCTGGCGATGGCTGTGGCAATTCATAACCGGTGCGCAGCTTCCTAAAATATCGGGTTAATTTGCCGCCTGCGGTTTTCAAAGGGAATCCCGTATAGCTCTGGATACTTCTCACAGCCCTCTTAATAAAAAATCTCTTTGGCAACGGCTGTTGAGAGCATCCGATAGAGGGGAGCAGCCTGTGCATCCATTCTGGACGATTCAAAGACAAGACCGCTCCGTCTGGTATCAATAATGTTTTGCGTATACTGGTAATTCCGACATCACCTCGGCTTCCAAGTAAGCGCCCATTTTCATCCCGGCTTAAGAAGCCATGCGCGTTATCCTCGATTAATGCAGTTCCATATCGATCGCACAATTCACGAAATGGCTTCAAGGGTTGAGGGAAACCAAAATAATTGACTGCGAGAACGGCTCTCGCTTTCTCAGCCTCTGGGAAAAATTCTGGAGTCAGGTCTCGAGTGACGGGGTAGAAAACAGGAATTGCTCCGGCTTGTTTCAATGCAGAAAGAATATCCCTGCATATGAAAGCAGGCACCAACACACAATCTCCTTTTTCGATTAGAATCAGCTGGAAGGCTGCAGCGAGGGCGTGTCGTCCAAGACTAAAGTATCGGCTAAAGGCGGGTGATGTCATAGCTGTCATGAGACTAAGAACGACTTAAGGTGCTGTCTTGTATTTATATAAAGACGACACAACTCTACTTGGGAAAGGCATAAAACAAAAGAACAGGAGCATTAAATAATGCCAATGATCAAAAGTGGATTCCAAAAGACACTTCATCGCGTCACCATTTCGATTTTTAATGAGATGATGAACAACTTTTAACCTCATATTTTTATTCTTAAATTCTTGGATTGGTTTCGAGTATTTTTTCTCAAAATCAGGATCCTCGGCCACTTGCTTAGACAACCACCTTTCCTTTTCTTCTAAGAACGCCTGGGGAAACTTCCAGCTATCGCTCGCGTTGTGCATACGCCACTTGGCCAATACTTCGGGATAAAGGGCTAATTTCGAAATGCGGCTGAGCCTCACTACCAAATCGAAATCTGCGATAAAACTGAATTCGGGGTCGAAGGCCCTTGGCAATTTCATGGCGGCGGACCTTCTAAATACCAACGTTTCCAACGAAACAAAATATCCTTTCAACAGATCCTCGAACACCCAACCTGTTTTCGGATAATTTCCTTTGTAAAGCGGGGTTTCAGAGGAATCGTTGAAAAAGAGCGTGTCGCTAATGACCAGTCCTACCTCAGGATCGTCAAAAAGACGGATTTGCTTTTCCAATTTTTCGGGAAACCACACGTCATCGGTATCCAATATGGCGATGAATTCACCCGTCAAGAACTCCCAGGCTTTGGCGCGACCGCCTCCGAGATCGGTATGTCGGGACGCATAGAAGTATTTAAATCGTGGGTCGCGGTAGCTCTGGAAGATTTCCGCGCTTCGATCGGTCGATTGGTTATCCCAAAATATAATTTCCCAGTTTTGATAAGTCTGAGACAAGACGCTTTCGATGGCTTCCCGGAGATAAGCCTCTCCGTTGTAGCAATTCATTAATATGCTGACGAGAGGCTCTCTTTTCATAACTCAGGCTTTTTGGAATATCATGATGCGTATGGCAGCCCATTTTTTTCCTTTAATGAGGGGAAAAAGGAACTCCGCCAACCGATTTAAGACCTTATATGCAGTCCGCCCTAAAAATGAAAACCCACTTATGCGGAGCAAAAGGGCCTCGAGAAACGGTTGGGCGACCAATTTGACCCTCGAGTCCTTTCGGAAACTGCTGATCAGCAAATCATAATCGGCGCAGTGCGGGTATGTGACGTCGGAACCTATGAGCATAAACACTCCGTTAGGCGTCAGAGCATCGATAATGCGGGAAATAATATCGTATTGCTCAGAAAAGGCATTCACCCTGGTAAACGGGTAGAGCTCGCGACACACAATGAGATCCCACGCACTGTTATCATTGAACGTTCTTACGTCGATAATCCGACAGGGAAGCCCAGGATTTTCACGGGAAATCAAGCTTAAGCCATCCTCGCTCCATTCGCTTGCCGTCATTTGAAGCCCCGATTGGGTTGAAAACGCCGAGGCCGTGTACCCCGCCCCCGAGCCGATATCCAGCCCTTTGGATATATGGGATATAGGAGCCCATCCCGACATCAACTTAATGAACTTCAAATAGGCACTTACGATATTACGAGCATTGGCCTGTGTCAGAGTATGGGAGGTCCAATCCCCCTCCTTTTGCCATTGCCTTCCCCACGTGGCGACTTCACTTAGTTGACTCATTTTAGTAACACCCCATCATGAAACTCACCTCATACCCCTTCAGACTTGATATGCGTAATTGTTTTTTCCAAACCGGAGTCCAAGCTGGTTTTCGGTTGCCAACCCAAAATTCGCCTTACCTTCTCGATATCGGCATAGAGAGCCATATTTTCCCCAGGTCTATAGGCGATTTCCCCGAAGCGAGGGGTTCCCTTACCGATCATACCCTGCACCTTCTCGATGACCTGGCGAATGGAAATCGGCGATCCTGATGCGATATTCAATACCTCTCCTTGAGCTTTTGGGTTAACTAGGGCAAGAAATATGGCCTCGATGACGTCTTCAATATAGCAAAAATCCCTTAATTGCTGACCTTCGGAAACGGGAAACGACTTACCTTCCAAACATCCCCTGATAATTTGCGGCAAAAAGCGCTTCTGATCTTGCCCTGGACCGTAAGCGAGGAAAAGCCTGAGGGTGGTCGCCGGAAATTTTTCCGTTTGATGCAGCATTTGCAGGAAATGGGTCGCCGCGGTTTTCGCCAAAGAATACGGCGCAATAGGGGCTTCCCTCAGGGTTTCACTTTGGGGCGCTTTTGCGGTCCCGTATTCATCGCTGCTACCGATGTTTATGAAGGATTCGAGATCGTTTTTTTGGAGAGCTTCGACGAGATTTAAAATGCCCTGGAAATGAACGTCTATGACGGACCTTCCTCCCTTCATAAAAGGAGAATGATCCACATACCCGACACAATTGACGACATATCGAAAGGAAAATTTTTTGAGCGCTTCCCTCAGCGAATCCCTATCACCCACATCAACCGATAAATGGCGGTTTTTTGGGGGCTTGGAGTTTGCGCTGCGGCTTCCAAGAGTCAAACTCACGACATCCCAACCCTTCTTAACGGCGTGATTCATGACATGGGATCCGATGAATCCGCCCCCCCCCACGACCAAAAGGGCATTGCTTTTAGCCATAGGCGCTTCCGATCAACTCCCACTCGTAGGGGATCTTTGGATCGTTGAAAGGTATTTGCTCGCTTTCCTTTGGATCGTGAGGAGCATTAGGACAATTGGCCAATAACGCTGGTTGAGGGCTCAAACAGGTGAAGCCATACCAAAGTCCTGGAGGAATATGTAGACGTCGGTAAGCATCGGGTCGGCCTAACTCCACCGACTGAAACCGTCGATACGTCGGGGAGTTCGAGCGGTCATCGTAGATGACGATAAGAATGCGGCCAACGGGTACGGCTAAATTCTGAGTTTGCGCGGCATGCTTTTTCCAAGCCTTTACGGCGCCCGGTAACACCTCGGAAAAATAGCATTCCCCAAAGCGGACAAAACCTTCCGAGTCGCAGCGGAGCATGTGCAATACGGAACCTCGTGAATCGCTTATTTGCTTCAACTCCACCAGGCTCACGCCATCAATAAAGCCTTCCGCCTCTTTCATTGAGCCCACACCCTAGCCCTTTCTTTCCCTTTTTCCTCATAAGACTCGATTTGCTCGAGGGTGTAACCATGCATATCCGCATTTTTCTGGTAAAAGGATTTATACCAATCCGAGACCAATGAGAGGGTTTCCTCATAATCTAAATTTGCTTCCCACTTAAGATCGAAAAGGGCTTTGTCGCAATTGAGCTTCAGAAGACCCGCCTCGTGAAAAGATGGATTATCGGAAACAAGGTAAGGAGCCTCCAGTCCGGAAAACCCCCACGCTCTGCCCAAATCGTCCAAGAGCTCGCTGACGGTCCGATTTTGCTCGGCCTTAGGGCCAAAATTAAAGGCCTCTCCGTGCAAAGATGCATTCTGCGATAGCGCCCATCCCAATGTAAGGTAACCGCTCAAAGGCTCGAGGACATGCTGCCATGGACGCGTCGCCCGAGGACTTCTGATCTCAACCTTCTTCCCTTCGCTCCATGCCTTAATGCAATCTATCACGATGCGGTTTTTGGCCCAGTCCCCACCGCCAATAACGTTTCCCGCGCGACCGACCGCCAAGCGGACGGGATGATCCTTGAAAAACGAATGGTAGTAGGACTTAATCACCAATTCCGCGGCACCCTTAGACCCGCTGTAGATATCCTTGCCTCCGAGCCTATCGGTTTCACGATAACCCCAGGGCCATTCGACGTTGTCGTAACATTTATCACTAGTGATCAGTACCGCCATGCAGGGATGTTTCGAGGATCGAAGGGCTTCGAGGATGTTCCCCGTACCTAATATATTCGTCGTAAGCGTCTCGATGGGATCCGTATAGGATGCAGACACAACCGCTTGAGCCGCCAAATGAAAGACGAAATCCGGCTTCACTTCAGAAATGATTTTTTTTATCTTTTCGAGGTTCCTCACGTCTTCCTGAAAATGCTTTATCTTCCTTTCCAGATTCAGCGCTTCAAACATCGAAGGGTTCGTCGGAATATCCTTCGACACCCCCACCACATCGGCCCCTAATTTCACCAGCCACGTCGCGAGCCAGCTTCCCTTGAATCCGGTATGGCCTGTGATCACAACCTTGCGACCGCTGTATGTCTTAGAAAACATTATTTCGTCCTTATCCAAGGGGCTTGCCCGCTATTCCAAATAGCCTGCAAAGCGTCCCTGTCTCTCACGGTGTCCATGCATTGCCAATAACCGGAATGTTCATAGGCCATCAGTTGGCTCTCTTCCGATAAAGCCTCTAAGGGGGATCTTTCGAAAATAGTCGCATCGTCCTTCAAATAATCAAACACCTTATGCTCTAGAACAAAAAAACCACCATTGATCCATCCTTCTCCCGATTGAGGCTTTTCCTTAAAATCGCTGACTTTACCCCGTTGAATATGCATTCCGCCAAAACGGGCCGAGGGCCTTACGGCTGTTACCGTCGCCACTTTCCCATGAGAACGATGAAACTTTAACAGTGCGTTGATGTCAACATTGGCGACTCCATCCCCGTAAGTCATCATGAACGTCCCCTCTTGGAGATGAGGCTTCAAACGTAAAAGACGACCGCCCGTCATGCTGCGCTCCCCCGTATTGACCAGGGAGACATTCCAATCTTCCGCTGTGGGGTTGCTGTAATCGATCTGCCCGTCTTTCAAACGAACCGTCAAATCGCTTTGGCGCGCGTGGTAGTTGAGGAAGTAGTCCTTGATCACTTCACCCTTGTAGCCAAGAGCGAGCACAAAGTTATTAAAATGGTGATGCTCATAAATCTTCATGATGTGCCACAAAAGAGGCTTGCCACCGATTTCTACCATCGGCTTTGGTTTCACTTGCGTCTCCTCAGAGAGACGGGTTCCTAAACCGCCACATAAGATCACTACCTTCATGAGCCCTCCTTATCCGCCTAACTCGCGGCGGTCAGATATTGCGAGATCAGTTGACGGTACTCTTCGGCCATCTGTTTCCCGCTGCGCTTAACCTTCTCCTTAGCCGTGCGCGCACGGACTTCCCATTTTTCTGGATCCAGCGAATAACCAATCAATTTTTCGGCGATTTCCGCGGGGGATTCCGGATTTACCAAGTTTCCGGTCGTTTCGTCGATGAACTCCGTGACGGCGCCGACTCGGGTGGCTAAAACAGGGACCCCGGCCAATATTGCCTCTGCCAAAGTAAGACCAAAGCCCTCAAAGGTCCTCGTCACCATCGCTAGAATATCCAATTGTTTGATGAGATCGATGGACCGACCTTCAATATAACCCAAAAAATGGACACGGGACTCCATTCCCAAACGCGAGACCATCGATTTCAGATGATCTAATTCTTCGTCGGCACCTGAGCCGATCACGACCAAACGAAATTCACCTGCTTGCTCCGGTGATAATCCGGACAACGCAAAAATCAAGTCTTCGTGGCCTTTGTATCTATCAACGCGACCTAAAATTCCTATGAGCTTCTCGCGAGGCTGGGCGTGGATCATACCCCTTATATCGACGGATTTCAGGGGAGTCTCCGGGGGAGGGGAGACGGCGTTGTGAATGACCCTCATCGAAAGCTTTTCATGGTCAAACCTCCGGCATTCCAGGAGAGTTCTCCTAGTCGCCTGGGAAACGCACACTACCGCTGACGCAAGCGAAGACATCCTCTGATCTATCAAACTCTCGAACCATCCCATGAAGGGCAGTGGCTTCATGGCCGCATGATGGACGATTAAAATACGCGTTTTAATGCCGACTTTAACCGCGGCCTCCAATGCGCATATCGTCCCCCAAGCAGCGGGATAGCCGCCATTATTCGAGAGCAAAACGTCGAACGCCCCCTCTTTTTTAAAATAAAGGCGCATTCTCTTGACGCAATACGCATAAGTGATGGGTTGGAAAAAATACAGGAACTTAGAGAAGCGCCGCAGGAGCGGGCGTAGCCGAAATCTTCTATTCACCTCATTGTGCGCATAAGACGGGACCGATACGCAACGAACATGCGGGAGCATTTCAAACTCGCGACCCAGCCTTTTAAAACCCGCATTGCCCTCATTGACCATCAAAACGATTTCGTCGTCTAAACAAGGCCAATTCGATAATAATTCGAGCAAATGCGTGTCAACCCCTCCCCAAGATTCCTGTTCCCAGTAGATCAATACTTTCATAAATAATTCAGATTAATTGCCTCTCGAAGAGAGTGGTCCTTATAACGCCGCCATACTCATCCGCTTCGCAGATCGTGCGGGAAGAATAGCCGCTTACATTAAAGGGTTTTTCCGTCAGAATGACGCCCGAATTCAAAAGCATTCTAATCCCGCACCCGTTTGTGATGTCTTTATTGGGCGAAAAATTTGGATCCATGGGAAGGTGTTCGGTAATCACCCACCACCTATACTTAGAGCACTTATCTATTATCTTTTTTATATTCATGTTCGAAAGGTGCTGAAGCACCTGACGTATAAAGACCACTTCGCCATCCGGCAACTCATCCTCGACGGCGTTCAAACAAAGAAAGTCGACATTCGGGAACGAGAATCTTCGCTTATTATGCTGCTGAAGCTCTGGAACTATATCGCAGGCATAATAATGCCCGGCGAAATCCACGAAATGCTTCCCCACATTAAAATCGCCGGCACCCAGGTCAACTATGGTCGGTTTTTTTTCAAAAGACCTTAGGAACTCCCCTATTTCCCTGATGTAGGGAGTGATGATGTTTAAGTCATGCGAGCCGGTCCCCGAATAAAACTCCCCGTCATTCCCCCATTCCTTGTTCCGGTATATTTGAGCGAATACGCGATCCACTGATAACTGGCTGTATTTTTTATGCTTAACGATCTCGGAAAAGCGAGACCGCAACTCAAAAAACTTGGGGGGTAGCGACCTCTTTATTATCGATCTTAAAAATTTCACGATTCTTATGCTCTTTAAATTTATAGTTATGGCCAGCTGACTCGCAGCCATTTACCGTCAAACTGTCGTTGGTTGAGGGTTAAAAAATAATATTTATAGCATAGCCCTACACGACGCCAATAGAAAATAGGGGTTAAGATAAGTTGGAGCGTTAAAACCTTATTATTTTGCCTAAAAACAGATATTGCCCTCTTGATAGACCAAAACCGGCGCTCATATTTAAATGGCAAGGGTATGAGGAAAAAGACGAGAACCGAGTCGATCACTCCGATTGGTTTGAAGGCATAGCCATAATGCTTCAGACGGGAGTGCATTATGTAGTTGAATACGCGCTGTTCGCACCAACCCAAACGATTTTGCCACCCATTCTCCGTACGTTTCTCGGACCAACCCACCGCCGAAAATTTTTTCTTGGAAATACGATCTCCATGCCAATCTAAGGCCGCCCAAGTAGATCGCAGCATGTATTCTGAGAAATCCACCCCCAACCAATCGGCGAATTTCCGCATGACATCTTCCCGGGGCAAATCTTCCAAACGAATGGCCGTGTAATCCATTCCGAGATCCACCGCTAAAGTAGAGTCTTCCAACATCATCTTCAAGCAGTTGAACAAATGCTGCTGGTTGTCATGGGTGACGTAGTACTGCCGGAAATGCTCAACGTGCGAACAAAAATTCGCCCTCGGATCACGCGTGCTGAAAACCAATCGCGGCCCCGGGAAGTCCTTGAGGAACAACCGGAGTTCATGATCCAAATGGGGATGATGGAAGAGGATCCTCGACTTTAAAATGTCTTGGCCTAGACAAAGGGCATAAGCCCCGTAAATCGCCAAAAGAAAGTTTTTTGAATTTAAAACGTAGCCATCCATTAAACCGACAAGATGCTGCCTAAAAACAACGCTATCGATTGAAAACGATTGGTCGGAGTTTTCCCCTAAACGGTCCTTCGCCTCTTGAATGTCGTAACGTGAAACCAGCTTATAGAGGTATTTGCCTATAAACTCGTCAGCCGCGTCGACTGCTCGGCCGCCAGCGGCGTTAAACACAAGGGATTGGGAGAAAAACTCCGAATAAACGGCGAAATGCCCGTTAAACGTGAGGATTTGAGGGTGCGAATCCAACAAGCTCTGCAGAAAATCAGAGCCGGTGCGTCCCGTCGTCACCAAGGCATAGACGGGAAGGCCCAGGAGATGCTTCATCCATTGTTCATATTGAGGTTGAGAGAATGTCTCTTTTTTTTGAGGGTATACAATCACGGATACTTATGGCTTCCTTTTCATCACGGCTCTCATGACGACCGGGTCTTCTTTTTTATAAGCCGCGAATCCTTTCGAGACCTCGAAGTAGGCGAGATGAAAATGCGGTGGTTTTTTCCGCAGGAATTCATTCGGGTCGATAAAACGCCTATAATGGTCGGTCTCATATTCGTGGGGACCGATATTTTTCCCGACGCCGTATAGTTCGTCGTAAATCGTCCTCGCCTCCAGCATCAATAGCCAGTCCACCCCCTCGATATTCCCTATGTTTTCCATCAACTTATCCTGTTCGGCGACGGTGATAGAGTGCATGGAAAATCGGCTATAAACGACAAGGCGCGCGCTTCCTTGCTTGAATTCATTAAAATCAAGTGCAGTAAAGTCGGCTTTTAAAAGCGTAGGCTGTCTTTTGAGGTTCTTGGAGTGCTCTTTAGCCGACTCGGAAAAATTATCCAAAGCCACGCTGCATGCGTCCGTCCCGACGTAATGCCCCACACGGGTGGCTAAAGCGAGCCCATCACGGCCATTGCCGCACCCTAACTCAACGACCACATCCGTTTCTTGCAGATAGCGGTCAAGACAGTAGCGAGAAAATCCGGAGGGTTCCTGTAGCTTAAACCCCTGATAATGTCTGTCCCAGAATGACTGTTGCATCAAAACCTTCTCATGTTATCGGCCCGAGTCTAAAGGCCACAGTTAGGGCTAGAACGGTACTCTGCAAATTTCGACAGAAGTAAGGACAACTCAACATCTATGGTCAATCCGGGATGGTAATTAATGAGCAAGTGAGGCCTTTTAGGCTCGTCAACAGCCAAATCCATCCCCGCAACGTTTTTTATTTCACCCGCATCAAATCGCTTATAGATTCCCTTAGGATCTCTCCGGCGCAACTCCTCAGGAGGCACCTTTAGGTAAACTTCAAAATAGCCCGGCTGGTTTTCCCGGTTCCAGGCATGGATTTCCTTAAAAAGAGCCACGGTACCCACCACAACCGTGACGCCCTGGCTAGCTATCATACGCGCTAATCGAGCGTATTTAAAGGCTAGCGTCAGTCTCTCCTCACGATTATGCGCCGTCGTTACGCCCAGCGCCTCCCTCAACTCATCTCCATCAAGAAAAACCACAGGCTCGCCGGAATTCCTTAAATGATTGGTGAATGCCGTCGCTAATGTCGTCTTACCTGCAGCAGACAATCCGGTTATCCAAATCACATTAGGCATATTGAAGGTAAGCCGTACTCTTCAAAAGAGTAAAGTGAGTCAAGTCCAAAACTGCCTGAGAGCGCCCAGCTCGAGACTCATTGCTTGAGAATGGCTTTTAACTCGCTAATGGGCCGACTGGATACGTTAGCGTATTGCTTACAAAACTCTTGCCTGACCTTTTGCACCTCAACCCGATTCCACCAATCGGACACATCTTCCCATACGGCGTTAATGTGTGAGGCTGCGGATTCGGGTGATTTATGAAATATTCCCGCCTTCTCCAAACTGTCGAAATGAGGTTGAGCATTCGGCCTCAGCTCAAAATTGTCGGGGGACCAGAAAATGACCGTGGGAATGTTCCTGGATAAAGTCTCTAAAAAGCCGGTTGAGTTGTAGGTGTAGAGGAAAATGCGGCATTTCCTGATTTGCTCTTCGATAGGACGGCTGCTGTCGTCTAACACCGCTTCCGGAAACCTTTGCGCCAATTGATCGAAAAAATGCGCGTGCATTTTACGATCCTGACCTTTGTGTATCCTGATGATGGTCTTTTTCTGGATGGCCCTGTCTAAGCCCTCGACAAACCTTGTCTGATCCCGAAAGTAAGACTTGGATTGGTTGGGACCAACAGGCCAACAGATGCTCTTATAACCCATAAGCCTCACGGGTGTCGTCACCATCAATAAATTCCCATCCCGTTTAGAAACATTCGCCTTCTTATCGACATTTGTGAAGACAAAGCCCCGACGCACGGACGGCCTTTCGTCGACCCAGCCCCATGTAAGAAAGCAATCCGCGACTTTTACTTGATGATCCTCCCCGCAATGCCACTTGCTCACACCATAAAAGCCCCCGTGTTGACCAATAATAAGCCGACTTCCCTTTTCGACTTTATCCGCGGCCCAGGATTGAAACACTTCGCAATTTTGAAATAAATTCGAAGTCAGCATGGCTTGGGGATTATCAGGCCATGGAAGACCTTTCACGACTTCCTGCAAGTTATCGTAACCTTCCAGATATACTATCGGTATTTGTTCGGGAATCATCGACTCCAAGAAAGCGTAGAAATCGTCTCCATCATCGCAATCAGACTTGATTTTCAAACGCTGCCGTTTTTGCAAAGAGGGTTCACAAAACCCTAAATCGGGGATTTTCCATAGCTTCGGCACCTGCCCTAAAGCTAACTGAAGCTTCATTTCCGAGAGGCGAGACATATAACTTTGAATGACAAAAAATTCGTCGGACTTTGTAAACCAACCCAAAAATGAAGAGACTTTGGAATGGCAAATGGAAACCAGCCCCCGCTTCTTTTTCGGAGGGAAAAACGGCCCCGGCTTCGAAAACGCCTCCATAAAAGTCCATGGGATGACGCCTTGCCATTGTATGGCTTTTCCGAAAAGATAGTGGTTCCATTCGATATTATCAGGCTCAATCGACCGCAAATCTTGAAGGATCATTCTTTCAATCGGCAAATCTAAAATCACCGTTCCTTCAATCTCATAACAATCACCCGCCTTTTTTACCATCATCCAGCGGTCAAAAAGCGTATGGGTAAAAAGATACAACCAGGGTCCGATTAAAATACGCCAATATCTCAAGGACCTTTTTTCACGATGGAAATCGTTGAGAGCCTTCGCTGTCGCCTCTAGAACTTTCTCGTAGGTTTTCTGCAGATAATGATAATCTCTATAATACAAGTCCCTATCATCCCAATGATAAGGGACGATATCCCCCCCTAAATCTTTCCAGGAACTGGAGTTTGAGAATAACCGACACCAATCCCCCAAGAACAAAATGGGGGCGTCTTTCTTCCAGGTTCTTTCGTCCGCTGTCGTGATGAGGAACTTACCGGTCATGAGGGCAATACAACCGCTCGGGGAATGAGAGAGACTTCGACGCCCTGCTTCGGAGCTTTCAAGGGATAAGGCTGACCTAACTTTTCTGAAATAGCGGCGGCCAAAATAGGATATCCGGCCGCATGCGCGGCAACGAGGCTACCGCTTGGTCTTGGATTTACTTCGAGAAGGCAGGGATTTCCTTCGTTATCTGTCATGAAATCCATATCATGCAGTGAGTCCAACTCCAAAGCCGCCGCGATTTTCAGGCAATAATTAGATAAATCAAGGTTAAAAACAATGTGATTGCCCGTAAAGGGGATTCCCGCCGGATTGTTTCTCCTCCGGACGATGACGCATTGAGCTCCTGCATTCAATCTCAAGACATCAGCGTCATACGCAGGGGCATTCAGGAGGGGCATGACCATTAACGTACCCGGAAACCAACTCTCCATATTCTCTAGGGAGGGCGGGGTTTCATGACGATTTTCCCTGGCACCCAATCCTATCCATTCCGCAGCCTTTTCCCTCTTGCCGACGAGTAATCTCATTCCCCTTCCGCCACGCCCATTGACGGGTTTCACGATCACGTTCTTATCTGGATGCCCATAGTCTGCCAAAGCATGGATCAACTCTTGAAGATTATGGGCTAATGCATAGCATGGGACGCTTAAACCGGATCTTTCTAACGTGCGGTAAGTAGCCGCTTTGTCTCTCATGAGCTCTAATGCGCGGTAAGAGCTCGTCAGGAGCACTGCACCCGCCTGTTTTACCGTCTCTATATGCTGAGAGAGCTGGATTGCCTCTTGATCTGAATAAGGAACGACGAGATCGATTTTCTCCAGCGCGACGATTTCAGAAACCCTCTCCACGTAGCGATCGTGCCCTCCCGGGGGAACTGTATAAAACTTATCGGTGAAATGGCGTCCGTAAGCCTCTCTGGAAGCATCGACTCCTATAATATAAGGGCGAATGACGGGGTCTTGCTTGAGCCGGATGAGAAGATCCGGCATGACAGCCCCGCCAACGCATGTGATCAACACCCTCATGACTCCATGCCTCCAGACACCGCATCTTTCGTAATAGGCTCATCTTGATTGATACTCCGGCCTGCCACGCGACCTAATAAATCCTCGTAACTTGCGGGAGGCAAACCCACCTGCCCTTTCAAGGGACGTTTTAGGGCGGTATTCTCCTTCGAAAAAACGTCTCCAGCGGAAATGTGCGCACGGGCCACTAGGCATCTATGCCTCTCGCTGCGCACGGCTTCCTCCGCGCGCGAAGGAAGGAGACGGCCAGTGCCGTGCATTTTTTCCAAACGGCGGATTTGCGCGACCATGTGGGAGAACTCCAGGGGTTCCATGGAAATGCGATGATCGGCTCCAGGACGCTTTTTATCTAAAGTAAAATGCTTCTCAATGACGGTCGCCCCCAATGCGACAGCGGAAAGGCAGGCCAACTCATCCAAAGTATGGTCAGAGTACCCGATAGGGACATCAAACCGGTTCTTCAGAGATGTGATTCCGTTTAAATTGATAGTGTCATCCGGAGAGGGATAGAGTGCCGTGCATTTTAATAGCGCAATACCCGGAGAACCGTTCTTTTTCGCCACTTCAACGGCCTGGGCTATCTCGTTTTCATATCCCATTCCCGTAGAAATAATGACGGGGAATTTTCGTCTCGCCGCTTCGGCAATGAGGGGAATGTTCGTCATCAAACCCGAGGATATTTTTACGGCGGGCATTTTAAGCCGAGTCATCAGATCCAAGCTCGAAAAGTCTCCGGGCGTTGAAAACAACACCATTCCTAAACGCTCCGATAACGACATCATCTCCCGCATGTCTCGATCGCCCAACTCTTTACCCTGAAACTCTGAATACGACGCCGTTCCCACCACATAGCTTTCATCCGGATTTATGGTCTGCAGTTTCACCGCATTCGCCCCCGATGCAGCGGCTTCCTGGATCATGCGAGCGCATAATGAAACGTCTCCATGATGATTGATCCCCACTTCCGCGATGATAAAGACGGGTTCTCCCGGTCCGATCCGAAACCGACCGACTTCAAAATTAAACTCAGAATGGGTTAAATCGAGACACTTGTTCATTGGTCACATCCCTTTTGCACCGCGAATCTATCAAGCCATTATACGATGAGGCGGCCGAGCTCGAACGCCTCGGCGGCCTTAAGCCCCGCGGTTGCTCCGCGCCATCTCGCGAGGTGTTCGATGGCTTCCAGCGAGCGCGGATGGGGAAAATCACGCAATTCTCGGGAGTACGCCTTCAAGGCTTCGATCTTTATCTTTAACGTGTCGGAAACGTCCACGAACCAATTCGCCGAGAAAATCGGAGTCGACTGGGGAGTACGCCATTCGGTGCTGGAGGGAGTTTCAAAAAACATGATTTGCCGCACAGGATTTTCCTGTTGGGGTCGGCAAGCCGCCAAAATAGCGTCGTGCGCGATGCGATGGTCGATATTTACGTCCGAAGAATGGTGAGTATAGACGATGTTGGGGCGATGGCGCTCGATTGCTTTTTCGATGTCTTTAACAATATGGAGGAGAGGCACCGTGTCCATCGCGTTATCGGGGTAACCCAAAAGATCTAAGTTGGTAACGCCTAAAATCTCGCAGGCCTTTTCGGCGGATTGACGGCGTTCCGAAAGTATTTCTTTTAATTTCGATTCTTGAGGAGAACGAGCACCCACTCCATCGGCCAAGATAAGGACGGAAACCGCATCTCCTTTCTGCACGTGACGCGCTATGGTCCCGCCGCATCCCAAGACTTCATCATCGGGGTGAGCCGCTACGATAAGGACTGAACTTTTATTCATAGGAACCCTTCAATCTTTAATGAATAGCTGTGCGAGTAAGCGGAAGCAGGATTTACCAACTGAAATCCCACTTTCTCAAACATTTTGCTGCTGACCCGGTTGGAAAAAAGCACTTCGGCCTTCAACATTCCAACCTGTTTTTTCTTTCGATACTGCTCGATGCTTTGGCGGAGAATTTTTTCTCCCAAAGCCCGGCCGCGAAACGCCTTATCCACGCTGATATCAATGACCGCCTCTCTTGCTTGAGGGTCCGCATCGAATCGGACTTGGCCTATAGGTATCCCGTGCTTGTCTTCCCATAGTAACATGATGCAATTCGGATCCACCATTTTTTTACCGAACCACTCATGATGGGCTTTAGCATTGATTTCAGAGGGGGAAAAGGAGTTTTCCCTCACGGCCGGGTCGTTTGCCCATTCCAAAAGAAGGGCCTCGTCGGAGGCTTGAACGGTCCTCGAGGTTATGATCATGGGCTGGGTATCCATGAGAGCCGCCAAGCGAAGAGCGCCGAGCCCGTCGGTGATTCCCAACGAATTTTTGGAGAAAGAGATAAGACGTTCAGGGAATTCGATAAACTCTCTAATGGCACTCTTCCAATCATCGCTTTGAAGCGACGATGCATTTCCTAAACTAAGATGAACTCCCTTTTTTGCGAGATTTTCGGTTATCTTCTCCTGATTTTCCGAGGTCACGCCGACGATAGCCGGAACACCCAAACAGCACCTTTCCCATGTCGTACTTCCACCCGCTCCCAACATTAAATCCGAGTCTGCGATGACATTAGCGATCGTGGGAAGGCGTTGATGGATCATGGTATCCGGGCGTTTCACCGCCAATTCCATGATTTCCTTTTGATGCTGATTCCCGGAGCCTATCACAACATTCACCGAGAACGAGTCAAAGAGAGGGTCGCATAGGGCTTTTAATGCTTGAATGGTTTGATTCTTGGAATCGACTCCGCCAAAGAAAATCAAGATTTTTTTTATCTTACCCGCATGAGCCGACCGCTCGGATCTCAGCTTGTGGAAAATGGGCTGCAAAAGCGCATAACGCGGACCTAAGAGCTTCTGGCATGAAGGCGGAACAAACGCGTCGTATTTTTCTTCGCCTTCTATGCCGAACCCGTTCGGGTCCAAGATCATATCACAATCATGCTTGCGATTGGCGAGATCATCGAAGACGATGATCTTTCCGACGTGGGCACGTAACTGCTTTTCCCATGACCAATCGATGGCATAGTGATCGACGATGAGCCAATCGGGCTTAAAATTTCCGAGGGCTTTAATGCTTTGGGATGCGTCATCCTCAGCGGAAACCCCCAGCCAATGCCGATAATGGGACTCGGGATTTTTCATTAAGGGCGAATCAACGGCGGGAAGATAAACGACTTCATGCCCGGCTTCAGAGAGAAAAGATGTCATTTTTTCGGGGTAGTCACGAGAAATGAAGCGCACTTCCGCGCCTCGTTTTTTGAGTTCATCCGCGATCGTCTTGCACCGCGCCGCGTGGCCGGTACCTGTTAATAGTGATGCGTCCGTCCTGATGGCGATTTTCATGATTAGCGCAGTTGAAATAAAGGCACTAAGGGATCGCATTCCAGTTTTTCTTTCAGCGATCCGGTTTTCACGGCATGATGAATGAGATCAAACACGTCCTCGTAACAAGCCAGCAATCGATCGATATCTTCTGGGCTATGCGCGTAGCTTAAATTGTGCGTCCCTAAAGTGTAGATTCCGCGTTTGAACACCTCTTGGATGAAGAAGGTCTTGATTTCCCAGCTCGTGAACCCGGCAAAGTCTTTAAATTGCAGGAAAGACCAAGTGGGGTGGCCGCTAATGCTGATGAACGCTAAAAGACCTTTCACCGTCAGCATTTTTTCCACACCATTGATGATTTTTTGGCCTCTTTCCTTCAGAGTTTCAATCACGGGCTCTTCTTGGAGCTTGGTGAGCACGGCTTTCGCTGCCGCGAGGGAGAGCGTTTCGCCGCCGAAAGTGCCCGAGAAGAAGATTTTATCGACGATATCCATGTACTCGGACCTTCCGACCAATGCTGAAAGAGGATAGCCGTTCGCAAGACCTTTTCCAAAAGTGGCGAGGTCGGGCATGATATTGAACTCCTTTTGCGCGCCTCCGGTATTATAGCGAAACCCCGTAATGGTCTCGTCGAATATCAACAGGGCCTTATTCTGGTGCGTCAACGCCTTGACCCGATTCAAGAAATCATCTCTGGGAAAAGTCGAATTCATGGGCTCCAAGATCACTGCGGCGAATTCCCCGGGATATTTATCGAATAGAGATTGGAGGGACTCAATATCGTTGTATTTAAACGTATGGGTAAGAGACTTCACTTCTGCGGGAACACCTAGATCTCGGAGAGTGCTCCCGATGTACCAGTCTTGCCATCCATGATAGCCACAAACGGCAACGCGCTTTTTACCCGTACAGGCGCGAGCGACGCGAACGGCGCCGGAAGTGGCGTCCGTCCCATTTTTGGCGAAACGAACCTTTTCGGCGCAAGGCACCAGATCGATGATGAGCTCGGCGACTTCGATTTCCAATGGGTGAGACAATGAGAACGTCACGCCCTTTTCCATTTGTTTTTTGACGGCGGCGTCCACGTCACGATCGCAATAGCCCAACGTCACGCAAGCCAAGGCATTCACGAAATCGACATATTCGTTCCCATCAATATCCCACAGGAGACTTCCTTTGGCATGATCCACAAAATAGGGAGACACCCCATAAGGCAAAGAGGTTTTACTCTTGCTGAATGTCTGGGAACCCAAGGGTATGACCCGTAAGGCGCGGGACAAAAGCTCTTCGGATTTTTTATATCGTTTCGACATTATTTTTCCTTCAAGCGCCGAACATCCTCTTCTAACGACTTCTTCGTCCCTTCGTTCCTCTTAAATTTCGAATTTATCGTTACCAAACCCGGCTCTTCTTGCAGGAGCTCAAGAATATCATGAGTCGTAAAACGAGGGTTTTTCGGATACAGACCTTCATAAACCCTACGGACAAACTCGAAGTCTTCTGGTTCGTCTACCGTCCAACGTAGATGGGATAAATCACGGGCAGCGATGTAGGTCCCTTGTCGATAACGCTCCGGGTTCTGGCGTAAGAATGGGGTAACGTGTTCTCTTTGCGAAGGCAATGAAGCCTCGCGATCGGCTTCCTGCAAGCATTCGAACCGCATCACTTCAACGTCCAAGCCATCAGGAAAAGTAGGGGGAACACAGTTCGAAGCGTAATCATATCCCCCTTCTTCAAAAAAGGCGATGACCTGATCTATCACGACAGGATCCGCTAAGGGACAATCTCCCGTTAAACGGATAACCGCTTCGGGTCGATGAGGCAAAGCGGCTTGAACGAACCTGTTGAGGACATCCTTCAAACTGCCCCGATAGCACTCGATTCCAGCGCCTCGACACGTTTTAGCCAAGCCGTCATCCGAGGCTTCAGAACTCGTGGCCACAATCAACTTATCGATTTTCTGGCAATTTCGTATGCGCTCTATCTGATGGAGAATCATCGGCTTGTCGAGGATTGGCATCAACACTTTTCCCGGAAGCCTGGATGAATCCACTCTGGCTTGAAGCAACGCCAAATTTCTCATGCGGACGGTTTCTTTGCGTTTCTAGCCATCCAATCCTCACCATTCAATATCGATATCACGCTATCGGTATATTGCCCCCTATCCCAATAGAGAGAGGGAATGCGGCCTACTTGTTTAAAATGGAATATATCATGCATTTTCTGAGAGGCTTCATTACTCGCTGAATAAACGCTCTTCACTATCCTCATATTCAAACGAAGAAAGGCGATGCTGAGCATCAACGACATCCCCTCCAAGACGTAGGGGCCGTGGCGGAAAGACTTATCCCCAATAATAATGGCGATATCGGCATAACGATGAAGCCAATCAATCCCGCTTAAGCTCCCCACACCGATATGCTGGTCGGTGGCCTTATCCACGATGGAAAGCACAAGTCGATCCCGGCTCTTCTGCGAGGATTCATAAAACTCACGCTGCTGCTGGACAGTGTTAGGCCAGTAACGTTGAACCAAGCCGCGCGTAGTCTCCTCGTCACTGAGCCATTCATGCCATTTCCCTTCCGCGTCTTCCAGCGTAGGCGCTCTAAGGTAAATACGCTCCCCTACCGCATAAGGATTATACATCTAACCTCCTAACTTCTTAGTCAAAAGCAGAACAATGCTTTTTACGCCTTTGATGGATACGATTTCTTGATCCGTAAATTGGACACCAAACTCCTCCTCTATCGCAAGAATAAGGTGTATGTGCTTTAAGGAATCCCATTGAGGCAGATTGTCCGGAGAAGTTTCTTCCGTAACCTCCGAGGAGGAAACCCCCATAATTCGGGAAATGATTTTATTGACCTGACTCTTATCCAAGGGAACCTCTAACCTTTATTTTATGCGTTGATATTGGCGTTTAATCTCGATCTGTCAATCTCGGCGAAATACCCCTGCTGCGGCGTCGGAAAGGCAGAAATATCTTTTTGAAAGGTTTTTCTATCCCCATCATTTTCGCCCAACGTCTCGTGAAAACCCTGATCCAGGTAAAAACCGGCGGTCTGCGAGTTTTTTTGAGTTTTCACGTATTCTCCAACCGCGAGTTTAGCACCTTTAAGATGGGCGGCATTCAAAGCTTCCTCTAAAAACTTTTTTTCGATCCCACGCCCCAGGGTTCTACAGGATAACAGGAGCGTGTCCACAAGCACCTGCCGTTCTCCATACCTAAGGATACAGGCGCCCACGATTCCGAGGTCGCCAAACTTATCGCTCACCCGAATCCAAAACACATCGCATTTGGGGGACATTGAAAATTGATGGATATCGGCTTCCGTGTATCTTCGGGTGGTGAGATTAAATTGGTTTGTCTTTTGGCACAGCTGGGCGATACGCGGAATGGTGAATTCATCCGCGCGTCCGATTTCCAGCTTCATTTGAAGCGAAGAATAATACCCCTCTAAATCTTCGGCGTTGTTCCGCATTTGACGGCGAGAGGCTTCGCTAAAATACGCTTTTCCGCGGTTTCGATCTTCTTCTGTAAAGGAAATGGCGTCAAAAAATCCGCACTGGAGCAGCTGCTGCTTATATTCAAGCGGCTTCTCTTTATTGAGATGGATAAACCCCAACTCGGGAAGTCTATCGCGAATCAAGCCAACTTCAAAATCGCTATCATCTGCGAAGACGAAACTATCGATCCCAATGTTGAGCTCTGTGCTGAGTTCCTTAAGGTTTGACGATTTATCATTCCAATTAATACGGGCAGCCGCAATATGCTCTCTCTTTAAAAGCATGTCCGGATGCTTTTCGAAAACTTCCCACACGTCTTCCTCGTTATTTTTACTGCACAAGGCTATGATCACACCTCGATGGAATAATGAAACCACCTCTCTTTGGAAATCCAAAAAAGCGGAACCAGGGTAATTATGGCCTAGTTTGATGCCGTTAAGCCCATCCTCACCGACAACCCCCCCCCACAAGGTATTGTCGCAATCCAAGACCAAGCACTTCTTCATTCGACCTTTTAACGCCTTGATGAACTGAAAGTCCTCCGCGGCGATATTAGCGAAAGATTTACGCGAGTACGGGATGCGAGCGATATGCCAAAATCTGGAATCATAAAATTCACTACCGCCAATCCTGGCACGACAGTTGTCCATATCGACAAAATAGGCGTTGGGGACTTTTGAAAGGGTTTCGCGCAAAATACTGTTCAATCCCGCAACGGTCTCGGTCTGCCCTCTCCTCATCTGGGGATCGTAAATCCCGAAAGCGGGATAAAGGGGAGTTTCAATTCCATGCCAGAGGATCATCGCATCCGTTTGACGACGAATGCCTTGAATCGCGGCTTGAAAGTACTCGGAGATCCGTCCGACTTCCTTTTCCAATCCTTCCGCGCTTAACGATGTAAAGCAGGAAGAAATATGGGTCGACAGTTGCTCCAAAAGCGAAAAAACCAAAACGACATCGAGTGCTTTACAGAAAAGCAATGGAGTATCGCCGAGCGCCTCCTGAATGAGGTTATCAAAATCGCCGAATTTAATCTTCGCGTTCCATTTATTTTGGTAAGCGACATATCTCAAATATGGCTCTATAGGCTCCATCGTCACATTACGCAAAACTGCGATCTTCAAAGGCGGCATATCTTGAAGCCTTGGATCTTCAAGCTGGGACTCTATCTCGGGAAGAGAGGGAAAATGCACTGTCATGAAATCCTATTGAATTGCCTTAGTAAGTTTAACATGACCTCGAAACCATCCTCATTATGGGTGGGAAGCACGCTCATTGTCTGGTCTGTCGCTGTTCTCGGAAGTCGAGGTTTGAAGACCCTCAGCGTTTGAGAAGCGTTTTCCAAACTTGAACACAAGGCTTCACCTGCCGCTTTTGCCGCGGCATACTCAACCATATCGAGGGGAAACTGATCAAGGGCTACGGAAGAGGGGTAGAAAATTGCTTTTAAAGACCCTTTGAAAACATTTACCGTCTTTGAAAACCCAGAAACATAATAAAAGCAAAATTTATCGAATAGATCTCGAGAAAAAAGGGCTTTTTTCCCTGAAAAAATGAAGGGAGTCGCGAAATAATACAAGTGTGTGATCTTTTGCTGTGAATAATTCTGGTTTGAATCGATATTTTCTATGTCGAAGTGGAGATAAGTGGCTTTCCCACCGCCCGCTACAATATCCCTGGTAATTTTTTCCGCGTCTTCTCTTCCTTTAGAATAAGTCAACACCACCTCAGCCCCCCCAGCGGCCAAAATCTTGGCGCTAATTTCACCCAACCCCCTCGACCCACCAAGAATCAGAGCTTTTTGATCGGAAAATTCCCTCGATGGGACTTTTGACGAAACGGTTCGATAATCGATCTGCCGATAGGGCTCCGGACGTACGAAAGCCTTCACTTTCCCATGGAAATTTGGCGCTGAAATAGCCATAGTGACTAAATTGAAGCGGCCATCCAACCTTTCCACCTGATACTCTATACCGCCATGGTTTGCCTGTTCTGAACGGGATAATCGTAGACTAGAAAAGATAGAGTTGAGTCCTGGGCACTCCATTCCAACCAAACGGCTCGTACTGAGGATGGTCGCTAATTCCTGATCTGATAGGAATTGTGAGAGGGCGGGGAACAACTTATTTTGAAGCTCCCTATTGAAGCCTAGAGCAAGATCCCCTTTGGCGGCCTCCATCTCTTTAACCGGAAGATCGATAGGCGCACTTTTTTCGGTGTTCGAAATGGGCATGTGGGGCAAGCGAGATGGTCGATCCACCGCAGCCCATTGCAACTCCACGGTACTCACCTCAGAACCCGAAACATACAACTTAAAAACCGCAACATTGCCGGGCTCATTCCTCTCTTGAACATGGATTTCGGCATTAAGGGCAATGGGGCGCAAGAAATCAGCCCTGAGAGAGAGGATCTGAATAGGATGGCCTCTCTTAGCTGTCCACCTGTCCATAACCCATAAGAGCGCATGAATGCCATGCACGACGATCTCCCCGTTCAACGAACGCCTGGCATAAGTGGGATCGATATGTAGAGGATTCCAATCCCCGGACAACCGGGAAAAGTCCTCCTGATTTTCAAATGAAAAAAAACGCTTATCCATGGGGCCAATGAGACGGGTTTATAAAACGCTCTTCAGTGATCGCATACTCTCCAGAAATAGAGAGTTTTTTCACGCTTATGTTTCGGGCGGCTTCAAGAATGCCATTTAGCTGTGCAAGCGTTTCACAACCAAGGATTAACTTATCAATATGCGGATCATCGAGCCCATAGCTGAGACAACCCTCTAATGAGCTCATCCCTTTCACGTCAAATTCCTGGTGGAGTTCCGAGTGGATCGCCCTTAAACCATTAAAGTAATTTGGCAGACTATCCGGAGGCATAAGAAGCAAGCCTTGCAGGAATAAACTACGAGCATGGATTTCGACGCCATTCTTTTTCATTAGATCAAAAAGCCCACATTGTTTGAAGCGTTGATCGTAGATATTGAAAGGCAATTGCACTATATCAACGGGATAGTGAATCAGGATATCCAAAAGTTGCCGAGGAGAATAGACCGAAACACCAATTTTTTGGACTTTCCCATCGGCTTTCAGTTTTTCCAAGGCTTTCCACAATGATTTTCCACCGTCACAGAGCAAAACTTCAGCCCGCTGAATGAGAAGACCGTAAACTTTGGCACGAGCTAATCTAGTGAGTGATTCATGAAAAGCCTCAACAACGGCGTTAATACTCGCCTCATCTACGGCACCATGGATGTGCTTCGTCTTAGTGATGATTTGAAAACCTAGAACTTCGAAATGAAACGACCCAATGACATTCTCCGCATTGCCGTAGGTATAGGCTGTATCCAGGCAACTAATGCCTACTTCTCTGGTACGATGAAGCATCTCTAGAATCGTTGACGACGATGGTTGGCCTACTTGATTGGCAATGCCATAGGCCATTCCCCACTGCACGGTTCCAAGTCCTAATCTCTTAAATATCTTCATGAGAGAATCGAGACAAGCGCTCCAACGATTTCCTCTTGTTGGCTTTCCTCGAGTGTCGGGTAAAGTGGGAGAGTCAACGCCTCTTGGGCATAAGATTCCGCTTCTTTGTACATGCCGGGGGTAAAGCCCAAATCTTGATAGTAGGGTTGAAGATGCACGGGAATATAGTGCAGGTTAGCGCCAACACCTGCTTTTCTTAACGATTGCAGAATTGACTTACGGTTCTTCTTCGCAAGGATCTCAGGCGAAAGACGCACGACATAAAGATGATAAGTGGACCGATTGGCCGACTGAATGATCGGTGTCCGCACGGGAAGTTCCGAAAGATATTGTGTATAACGCTGGGCAAGATGATTACGTTTTTCGACGAATATATCTAATTGTTTCATCTGACTCAGTCCCAAAGCCGCTTGGATGTCCGTCATACGGAAATTATAGCCTAAGATCAATTGTTCATAATAGCTCGGGTCATCAGAGGGAAGCCTCATCGACTGAGGATCGCGCGTAATTCCATGACTCCGTAAAAGCTGCATCCTTGAGGCAAGCACATCGTCATTTGTCAGGGCCATACCGCCTTCTCCCGCAGTGATGATCTTGACGGGGTGAAAACTGAAAACCGTAATATCAGACCAACGACAACTTCCTACTTTTTCACCATTTCGGGAAGCCCCGATCGAGTGGGAGGCATCTTCAATAATTTTAAAACCAAACTTCCGGCTGAGAGAATGAATCTCTTCTTGTTCCGTAGGTTGTCCCGCAAAATGCACTGAAACGATAACCTTGGGAAGCTTGTTTTTTGATTCTGCCTCGATTAATTTTTGTCGAAGCTGCGAAACGCTAAGGTTCCAAGTCGTGGAATCGATATCGACAAAATCTACGTTTGCCCCACAATAGCGAGCGCAATTAGCCGAAGCGACAAACGTGTTGGGGACAGTCCACAACGCATCTCCAGGCCCCAATCCAAGGGATAAACACGCAATATGCAAGGCAGATGTAGCGCTATTCACCGCGACCGCATGACGAACCTTGGCATAGTCCGCGACGACTCGCTCAAAGCGAGGGACCATAGGACCCTGGGTCAGGAAATCGGAATTGAGGACGTCAACGACGGCACGGATGTCTTCTTGTGTCAAATGTTGGCGACCGTAAGGAATCATTGAATGCCCGATAGATGATTAAACTCTTTAATTTCTTGGGGAGTGAGAAAGTGCGGATTAGTTCCCGAATTATATTCAAAACCTTGTTTAACAGGCTTGCCCGCCTCATTAAGCGCATTCTTTTCATAGGCAATGCCGCCCCCACCCCAAAACTTGATCGTCGGTTGGATGACGTAATGATCGTCGAATTCGATCGTTAGATGAGAATCATCTTGAGGGCACATCACTTCATGCAACTTTTCCCCGGGACGAACCCCAATCATGCGTGTCGGCATGTTAGGAGCCATAGCTTGGGCGAGATCCATGATCCTGATGGAAGGAATTTTCGGCACGAACACTTCCCCGCCCCGCATGCGTTGAAAATTCTTCAAGACGAAGTCAACGCCCTGCTGCAGACTAATCCAAAATCTCGTCATTTCCGCATGCGTAATGGGAAGATATTCCGCCTTTCTGTCGATCAAGCCTTTGAAGAAGGGGACCACGGAGCCCCTCGAGCCGACGACGTTGCCGTAACGCACGACGCTGAAACGGGTAGGTAAATCGCCCACAAGATTATTGGCCGCCACAAAAAGCTTATCCGAACAGAGTTTTGTGGCTCCATACAGATTAATGGGGTTTGCCGCCTTGTCGGTGGAAAGAGCGATGACCTTCTTCACTCTGCATTCCAATGAGGCTGTAATGATGTTTTCCGCCCCATGAACGTTAGTCTTGATGCATTCCATCGGATTATATTCCGCAGTGGGCACCTGTTTTAAAGCCGCCGCATGGATCACATAATCCACCCCGCGCATCGCCATGCGAAGCCGTTCCACATCGCGTACATCGCCGATAAAAAACCGCATGCAGTCTTGGGGAAACTCATGGTGCATTTCGTACTGCTTCAGCTCGTCTCTTGAGAAAATAATGATTTTCCTTGGCTTATACCTGCCCAGCAATGTCTTGACATATTGCTTCCCAAAAGATCCCGTTCCTCCCGTGATCATGATCGTCGCGTTATCGAACATAATATCTCCTGCTATTAGTTTATAGGGGCAATATCCCCGACTTACCTGTCATGATCCCTTCGGCAATGAGTTTTTCGAGAAAAGCGTATGTGGGCGCTTGATCGCTATTATTCATGACATAATGCGCCATCTTACTGGATTTATTCTTATATTCCTCATCGCTTAAAGCTAAAATCTCCATGACTCTTTCTGAAAAGACCTCATAACCGTCTTCTTTTAAGCTCCATATCCCATCAACGCAGAAGTTCCACAAAGGATTACCAGAAAAGTTGCAGAAAAGTATGCGATTGCCGCGGCTAGCAGCCTCGCTTAAACAAGTAGAAACCATCGCAAGGGAAATCCGGCTGCGAAACGTAAGGTCAAAAGTAGAAAATTTATCCCTAATCCGAGGCGTGATCGGAGTTTCGGTTCCTATGTATTTTTGGTACCAAACATTTTCCGCATCAACAGAATGAACGCTCTCTCTCTCTTGATGTGGAAGCACATCTCTCTTCCCTGCGATAACAAGCCTTAAACCTTTTTCGCGCGCCAAACGCACCGCATATTGGGCGATCTTACCGATCGCATCCTCAAAACCGGGGTATGACTTATCCCATCCAGGAGACGCTTCTGCGACGACACAAATATCGAAATCATACCCGTTTTGACGCTCTTTATAGTGAGCGTCCCGATAACGACGATAATAACTTTCCCTCAAAGAGCCGACAGGGTAGAATTTATCGACCCGAATTCCCTTCTGGGTATACATATCCTTCTCGTGCTCACCGAAACACGCAAATTCAGGGATATAGATGTTCTTAGCTCTTTTAGAGGTTAATTCTAAAACATCGAATCGCGAGGCGTTTTGAATGGCCAGAAAACGACAGGCTCTATGGCCATACTTCGCCATATTATGAAACAAGGCGGAGTTATCAATGAAAGTCATCACGATGAAGGGTTGTAGCCTTTGAACTAGCGCCAGATAATAGGCCGTCTCTATGTTGGATCCTTTCAGCAGGAGTTGGGCCATTCTTTTTATTATCCCTAGGGAAATAGGGATGACTTTTCCCGATACATCCAACGGGAAAAACTTAAAATCGCCGCACAGAGGGATCAAATAGTCTATATTTGTCAGATCAAAAATAACGACGTCTACCTTCGAAGAATCTTCCCGCTCAAACCTAACCGTCCTCAGCCACGCAAAAACCCGACGGAAACGATTCCACAGCTTTCTGGTGAAACTCATAAGGAGGAACGCCCACCATCCATCACGATGTTCTGACCATTCAAATAGGAGGACGCGTCGGAACACAGGAATTGTACCGCCGAACGATATTCATCCACTGCGGCCATGCGGCCGAGAGGAATCAACGATGTCAATCGTTTCACGAACTCCTCGTCTTGACCGTTGAATATTCCCCCAGGTGAAAGGGCATTTGCTCTCACGCCTTTATCCGCCCAATAAGTGGAGAGGTAGCGAGTGAGGCCGATAAGACCCGTTTTGATGACTGAATAAGTCACGGGTTTTACGGGCTGCATGTTATCCGGCAATCCTTCTTTGCGATACAGCCTTTGATCGGGAGCAAATACGGAAAGATCCGAAGAGATATTTAAAATCACCCCCCCTTTCCCATCTGCCGCCATAGCACTTCCAAAAATTTGGCTACAAAGGAACGCGCCTGTAAGACCTACGGCCATTTGTAGGTTCCATTGCTCCGTGGGAAAGGTCTCCAAACGGGAAGTCTCAACGATACCCTCATCGGATTTTACTTTAGGGTCTATCGCGGCATTATTGATGAGGATATCGACCCGATGCCCATTCTCCCTCAATTCATCGGCCACTTTTTTCACGGAATCGCGATCCGTGACGTCCATTATAAAAGAAAAAACTCGGCCGGGGCTTTGAATGGAATCCAAAGCCCGCTTCACGTCGTCGAGGCCGCTTTTATTGACATCGGTAATGACGACATTGGCTCCGACTTCCAACAAGGCAGTCGCATGCTCTTTTCCCAACACCCCTCCCGCTCCGGTGACCAGCGCCGTCTTTCCCGTTAAGTCGAATTTTTTGAATGCTTTCATCATGAACGGATCTGCCCCCCGTCGAGCGTCCAAATACCGCCAGTAGCATATTCCGCTTGCGAAGAGGCGAGATAGGCCACGAGATTAGCAACATCCTGCGGTTTCCCGAATTTTGAAAGAGACACTTCTTTTTTGATCATTTGATTCACGGCTTCTTTATCTTCCGTAAGTTTTTTCGACCACGATGATGATTCAAAGAGGATATTACCAGGCGCAACGGCATTAATGCGGATCCCTTTTTTCCCTAACGGTCTCGCAAGTCCTTTCACATAAGAATTCAAAGCCGCTTTAGCCGCGGAATACGTCAAAGGCGCGCCGGGAACCACCTCCATCCCGCATATCGAAGAAATGCAAACGACGACCCCCTTTGATTCGATGAGGGCGCTTTGGGCGGCTTCAATGACATTGGTTGCACTCCATAAGTTAAGGGAGAATACGCGCTGCCATTCCTCAAAAGTTTCTTTACCAGGGGCAACGGAAGATCCGCTCCCGACATTGCAGATCAAAACATCAAGGCCGCCCAACTTTCCCACCACCTCTGAAACGAGGCGGCGCGATTCCTGCGGACTCGAGACATCCGCGGCAATCGGATGGCTTCCCTTCAGTTTACTTGAGGCATACTTCAACTTCTCATCATCGCGACCGTTCAAGAATAGAACACACCCTTCTCGATGCAGAGTTTCCGCAATGGAAAAACCTATCCCCGAAGAGGATCCCGTTACGAGGGCTTTTTTCCCTGAAAGATTAAGCTCCATATGTTTTCAGCCAATCGACCGTTATGTCGCGATACCGGCAAAGCACGCCTGCATGATCTAAGCCATTCGCGCGCGCCGTTTGCAATATGTAATTGCCTTTATAACCCAACTTCTTCAGTCCGCGAAAGACTGTTTTAAAATCCGCCTGGCCGTCACCCAATGGAACCGTTGAACTTTTCAAAGGACGGTCTTTCACGTGCACATTCATAATGCGCGCGCCGTAATAATTGAACTCTTCTTCGGGCGAAAAACCGAGGGCAGCGCTGTTCCCTATGTCATAGTTAATTCCAAAAATTTCCGGATCCAACCGATCGATGAAACGCGCCAGTTCTTTCGGCTCATATTCAGACTCGAAGGCGATTCGCACGCGATGCCCCATAAAGAATAAACTTTGTGATCTCAAAAAATCGACCAAATCATCTTCCTGCCGGGCGTTTTCAAGGCTTCCATTATCCACCAAAGGGACGACGATGATTGAAATTCCCATGCGAGAGCAGGCCTCGACTACGGCTAAAAAGTCCCGTTTCAGCTGACTATTGCTCTTTCCAGACTCCTTCCAAAATGGTGCCTGCATAAAACAGTCCCCTGTCAGGGATTGGATCTTCACTTCATATCTTTGGCACAAACTTTTTATCTCGTCATGCCCTCCAGGCGCTAAGAGTGGATTCTCATGGAGTCGCTCCTGATCCAAAGTCCATTCCATCAACTTAAAACCGTGTTCTTGAGCGAGAGCAAACTCTTCCCGCCAATGCCCCCAAGGAAAGGCTTGGATTCGACCGTCAACCAAAGGAGAAAGGCGACCCTGCATGAAGCCAATCATCATCATTTAGATTTAAAGCGATAAGGCGTCGGGGCATCATGGCCGATATTTTCTCTCGTAGCGTCCCATTTTTTAATCTGGCCGATAATATCAACGCCGGTCTTTTGGCCCCATAAGCCAATTAATTTCGCGAAGACATCCCCCACTTTTCCAGAGCCTATCGGATTTCCATTAAGAGAAGTCACGGGAAGCATGCAAAAAGGGGTCCCCGTCATGAAAGCCTCATCCGCGGTATGCACGTCGTAAGCCTCTATGTTCTTCTCTATGACCTCCATCCCCAACTCGAAACAGAGTTCTTCCATAACGTAGGCTCTGGAAACACCGCGCAGGATGTTTCTACCCTCAGGGGTAATCACGCGGCCGTTTTTAACAATGAAGAAATTGTCTCCCGTGCCTTCGGCGATGAATCCATCCGGATCCAACAGTAAGGCCCAATTATTATCCCCTTCAATTTGGGACGCTTCGATATTCGCCATGAGATAATGGATGCGGCTTCGGTTTTTAATTTTCGGGTCGAGCAGGGTAGCGGGGATGGCGCGCTGTGAGGTGATGACGGCGTTGATGCCCTTTTCAAACAACTTCCCCATTCCGGCGACCGTCCATCTTAAGGGGAAATCCGCGATGATGACGTTTGGGCCCTTATTCAATCCTTCGATGCCTTGGTAGATGCCCAATAAACCTCGGGACACATCGATCATGAGGCGGTGCTCGTCGTCCGCTTCAAAAAGACCGTCGTTTGCCTCGATGGTTTGATAACAAGCTTTCTCCATCTCCTCTTCGGCCATGGACAGGGGAATACGAAGGATTTTAACGCCGGCATAAAGACGATTGATGTGTTCCCTGAGCTTGAACTGTTTCTTGCCAAAGGAGCGGGTCATCTCAAATACCATATCCCCGAACATGAGCGCAGAATCATAAATCGAGATCTTGGCCTCCGTCTCGGGAACGAGCTCTCCGTTGAAATAGACAACACGGCCTGATTTTTTCATTTTTTCAGACTCCTATCGTTGACTCTTATACACTTCGTCATACCAGCGAATAATATCCGAGATATGGAATTTCGGGTTTCTGGGATAAAGGTATTCATAAAGAGCTTTGATGAATTCATATTGAGATCGAGTATTCACATCCAACACGAGATCAGGCCGCCTAAATGCCTCAGGGCATCGTATCGTGCTGATCGGACACCAGTCTTCGTTCACGGCTTGCTGCTTACCGTAATCAAAAAAATTAAGATGCACATGCTCCCGCTGACGAGGATCTTGATGGCGCTCTCGCGCCTCTTGTAAAAGAGAAAAGTCGAAGACTTCGGCGCCGATCCCGTCGGGATAACCAGAACCACCTATCACTGAAAGATTGGATGAAAACCCGCGCCTTCCAAGAGATAGATGATGTTCAACAATGCGATCTATCTCTTGGGGCTCCGGTGTGGCGTTATCAGCGGGCAATCTACCAACGATATCCGCTTTACTCCGAATGGCCGCCTGATAGTAGCGCTCGACCAAATCATTTTCGGAACCCACAAAAACACTTACAGCATGCCCCTTACCGACTTCCGCCAAAACCCTATCTTGTGGGGTATCAGGAATCGCCAAAACGATTTCATCCAATTTTTGACAACGAGTCACACGCTCTAAAATCCTGCTTAATAGGGGCGCTCCGGTCAAATCCATCATCGACTTTCCGGGCAAACGCGTCGAGCCCATTCGGGCTTGCAAGATGAGGACGACTCGCTTCGACATGGTCTTTACTATCCAGCGACTTCGACTCTTAGCTTCTTACGCACCGCCAATTCTGCCGGGGTAATCATTTTTTCCCCCGTTCCCAAGAGCAACGGGACCATACGCACCGTCTCCACGAAATTCCTCAACGCGTGAGTCTCGATGGAGGCCGCTTGATCGGAGCCATACATGGCGCGGTCTAAAGTGATGTGCCTTTCTAGGGATGTGGCGCCCAAGGCAACGGCCGTCGTACATACCTTTAACAATGAGCTCTCATGTCCCGAATAGCCCACTTCACAATTATAGCGGGACTTCAGCATGGGAATGCACCTGAGGTTGGCGTTTTCCTCAAGCATCGGGTAGGTACTATTGCAATGCATGAGCTCAAAAGAACAATCCGCCTTACGGAAAAGATTCACGACCTCATCCAGCTCTTCTAAAGTCGCCATTCCCGTAGATATGTATGTTTTTTTCCGCTCGGAGGCGATTTCCCTCAATAGAGGTTTATGGCCAAGCATGGCCGAAGCCACCTTATTAAAGCTCACCTTAAAATCGCGAATGAACTTTTGAGAATCGACGTCCCAAGCGGAAGCCGACCAAGCCACTTTCTTCTCCTTACAATAGCCGTCTATCTCCTGATACTGCTCACGAGAAAACTCTAGGCCCATCTTTTGATCGCGTTGCGTTTTCCCCCAAGGGCTTTCACGCGGTCCATCCAGCATTTCCTTCGTGTATACCTTATCGATGGTGCGCTTCTGAAACTTAACCGCGTCAAAGCCCGCATCCGCGGCTGCATCAATCAGCTGCTTGGCAATCTTCATGTCTCCATTGTGGTTGATGCCAATTTCAGCAATTAGATATAAGCTCATAAACCTTCTCCTTTGATAAATTATGAATGCCTAATAAACGCTCCACAAAAGCTCGGACAAAACCTTCCCCGCCCTTCTGAGGCATCACTAAATCCGCAACTTCCAAAACCATCGGATGAGCGTCCGCGGGAGAGATCGAGTAACCCGCTTTGAGCATCACGGGCATATCGTTTAAATCATTCCCGAGGTACACCAATCCTTCGAATACATCGCCGAGTAAAGGGAATTTTGCCGCCAAATAATCCTGCATGAAAGACAGCTTATCATTAACGCCATGATGGCAATCGACCTTGAGTTTACGGGCCCTATTCAGGACCACGGGATTAGTCTCTTTTGAAAGAATGAAAAAATCAATGCCCAAGCCCCGCTTCTTGAAATATCTCAGGAAGTCAAAAGCCAAGCCATCGCTCCTATCACATCGAACGCTTTCACGGCCTTCTTGATCGACCCACACCTTATTATCGGTAAATACCCCGTCGAAATCGAAGACAACCGTATGAATGCTTTCTTTGTTCGGAAACTCCTTAACCACTAGACGACCTTCCTTCTTTACCATAATCATTCTCTTGATTGGCGAAATAACTATAAGAATCCTTGGCCACGATCCTTCCACCTTCAAGCTGGACGATAACATCACACTCTTTTAATGTGCTAAGTCGATGTGCGATAATCAAAATCGTAAGATTTCTGTTTAAGCCTTCGATTGCCTTCATTACGTCTTTTTCGGTAAAACCATCCAAAGAACTCGTAGCCTCATCGAGCACGAGCACCTTCGCCTCCTTATAAAGAGCCCTGGCGATTCCAATACGCTGTCTCTGCCCACCACTCAGGCGAATTCCTCTTTCGCCCACAAAAGTCCCATACCCTTCCGGACAACTCTTGATGAATTCAGATATTTGAGCTTGTACGGCAGCTCTCTCTACACGTCGCATATCGATCTCATCGGGAGACACTCCAAAAGCGATATTCTCCGCAACGGAAGTATCCGCCAGGTAAATACTCTGGGGAACATGGGCGATGTTGCGCTGCCAGGAACGTTGGAGTTCGGAAGTGATAGCTTTTCCATCTATCAGGACCCTCCCCTCAACCGGCTGCAATAACGCCATTAAAATATCCAACGTAGTGCTTTTGCCACTCCCTGTGCTTCCGACAAAGCCAACTCTCGCCCCAGAAGGAATCGTAAGATTAATATTCCTCAATACCCAAGGGCCACCGGCATGATATCGGAAACCCACATCTTCAAAACAAATACTTTTTTCAAACGTGAGCGCAGGAAGTGTATCGAGAGCATGATCAGGCAAAGGTTGCTCTAAAAGCTCCAGGACATTAATCAGAGCCGCTTGACTACCGACAATAGATGACCAGTTTGCGTACAATTGCTGCAAAATGGGAAGGAGGCGTTGGGCACCCAAGGCAAGCGCTCCCAAAGTAGGAAGCAAAGCGCTAATGTCCCCGGACCGCCTACTCAGGAAGAGGGCTAGAAAGGCGATCAAAACCATTCCCAAGCCTTCCATCGCATAACGCGGAGCGATGTTAATATAACTATTTTCCCCATTCGCTTTTTGGAGCTGATGAATCGCCTTGCTGTAGATCTTACAATACACGTCCTGAGTACCGTCCAACAGCACGTCCCTAATAGCTCCCAATCCCTCCTGAAGGGCTTTCACGACTTGGGTTTGCTCACTCGCTATGCACTGGCTATTTCTTTTCAATCGGCGCCTGGAAATTAAGGCGACCAGTGCGTAGCTAAGCCCGAAACTGACGAAAGAAATAAACGCAATTGCGGGATCGATAACCATGAGAGCAATGAGGATGGCGACAAACAACACCGAAGACGTCACGACATTGCAGATAGACATGAGTAGGCTGGTTACCGTCGCGACTTTTTGCGATATTCCACTGATGATCTCGCTACTACTACGTGACACGTGAACTTGATACGGCTGGTAAAGCGTGCGCCGATAGACGTTAAGGCTTAAATCAGAGCCGATGCCGTTGGTCAGTCTGATACTAAACCAGGCCAACGCTAACCGCATCGCAGCGGCAATGATCGCAGCCACAGCAAAACTCAAGACGATGGGGAGAATCAAGTCTTGCGCCGAGGAAATGCCCAGAAACTTTGCAGCTCTGAAGATTTTGGGGGAGACGAAAGCCTTCTCGGGCTCGGTAATGACGCCGATAAACGGCATAATAGCGCTGAGACTGACGACTTCCGAAATGGAACTCAAGAATGTTAAGCACAGCAACACCAACAGCTGCGCTCTCCGACGGCGATTCACATAGTGGAATAGCTGCCCTAAGAGTTCGAACATACCGGAAGTTAAGTCTCTGTTCTTCACGTCACCCTTGGAGAAATGTTAAGCCAGGAATGGAGCTTTCCCCCACCGATCTATCATACGATGAAAGTTTATTAGGTTTTAAAGCCTTTATCTAAATTATTTAAAATTAACTTCTATCGTACAGAGTCATAAATCAGGCAAGCAAATTACTGGTACCCGCGAGCGAGCGGATCTCCTTTTTAGATTCATTTGACAATACGCAGTGCGGGTGTTTAACCCACTACTCTCTTGTTTTAAAACACTTATTATGAATTCTAGGGTTTTCAGAGCCATTTCAGTGGCTTTATCTTTTTTAATTTTTTTAAATTCAATTGGCCCTGCCATGGCCCAAACCCCTCCTGTCCAAACTAGTTTAGGCAGGAGCTCAGCCCTAGATAGCATCGAGAAACCGATCGCCCCAATGCCCTCTTCTACACAACCTGGCATACCTACAGTTGTTCCAGATCAAGTCGCGGGAGGCATCACCTATCAAGTGCATATTCTGGGTGAAGTGGTGAAACCTGGAACTTACCGCATGCCAGCCTCTACTCGCCTCTCAGAGGCTCTGGATAGGGCCGGAGGAGCTCTCGAGAGAGGTTCCATAAGGAAAATTCAGCTCAAAAGAGAAAGTGGTGACCGGCTAGTTGACCTTTTATCCTTCCGTGAAGGTGGGAATCTAGATAGCAATCCCTATCTTCTCGATAATGATGTCATCTTTGTGCCTTTAAGAAACAATATCGTGCAGGTCGAAGGTTCTATACGGCGACCAGGTACTTATGAACTAAAAAATGAGAGAAATATCGAAGACCTTTTTAAACTCGTCGGGGGTGGGACTCCAGGATTCGAGGCAAAAGCTCCATTGAAGGTCATTAGGTTTAATGAAGAGGGGAAAAGAAAAATTATTGAGGTGGAGAATAGCATTCAAGCTCGAAAAAGCTTTCTTCTCGAGAACGGCGACGTCATCATCTTCCCCCACATTCTCACCAAGGATAAAAAGTTCGATTATAATCTCGCTAAACTCCCAGGAGATAATGTCCTTTTCTACCCTTCTTACGATGATAGCGTTTCTGTCTTGGGAGCCGTCAATAAATCAGGGCCTTATCCTTTTTCGCCTTATTATGAAGTGAGGCAGTATTTGACTTTAGCGGGGGGCACCACCCGACTTGCGAAACTCCGTAAAATCAAGATCATCAACTCCGATGGCATGACCAAAAGAGCCTCTAATACTACCAAAGTCAATCCCGGCGATACGATTATCGTACCCGAAAGGTATCTAGCGCCCGAGAGTTTCATTACTCTCGTGTTGAGCGTTTCCGCGTCCATTATCGGGATCACCACCGCGATCATTACTTTGAAGAAATAGCTATGAAAGAGGAAATCACTTTTATTGATATCTTAAAGGTAATCATCAAAAGGAGGAAAGCTATCTTGACGGTGGCGTTCCTCATCACCACGCTCTCTCTCCTGTATAGTTTGACGCTGAAGAAAGTTTACAAAGCTGAAGCGACCATACTCCTTTCGACATCTAAGGATAAGGGGTTTGGAAGCCTCCCTATCGCCATCACTGGTCCCGACTTAGGTAAATCCGGCCAAATCATGGCCATACTCTCCAGCAGAACTTTAACAGAGCGCATGATCAATAAATACGACTTAGCAAAACTCCTTTATCCAACCAGCCCCGAAACTGGCCAAGCAAGCGCTCCTCTCATGGAAGACATCATCAAGAATGTAAAGGGCATGATCAGCTTTGAGGAGAACAAAAAAAACCAAACCATAGTCTTTTCCGTAATTTCCCTAGACCCGAAGATAGCCGCCGACTTGGTGAATAAATACATAGAGGAACTCGAAATCTTCATCAACGAGAACACCTTCACAAGCTCCAAGAAAAACCGTATTTTCATCGAACGCCAACTCGAGAGGAATAAAACCGAGCTTTTAGAATCTGGAAGGGAAATAAATAGTTTCTACACCAGCAACAAAATTTCGAATATCGATTCTACCCTGGATGTGGAAATACCTCAAGGCCCCCATGATGGTAGCAACGACGAGGACATTCTCAGGAGCGACTTGGGGGAAATCGGCCCTCTCCAAAAAAAATCGGAGGATCTAAAATCCAAAATCATTCAAGCCAAAACAGTCAAGAAGATACCTCAACAAGTGTATTTACAATATCTGACCCTTCAAAGAGAGGTTTTAGGACAAATCAATTCCTTGTTGGCTCAACAGTATGAAATGGCAAAGATCAACGAAGCCAAGGATAATATCGATTTTAGCGTAATAGACTGGGCAAGGGTGCCTGAAAGAAAATTTAAACCTCATAGAGCTAAAATCGTCGTCATTTCTTTCATCATCTCGATTCTAATAGGTGTTTTCTACGCATTTCTCCTGGAATATTTAAACCACTGTCGACTAGAAGTCGACAGACTCAGTCAATGACTGAAGTCAGGGTTCCATTAGCCTGAAGCTGTCTTCCCCTTCCTTCCCTTCAAAATGATGCTCTATGTACTCCTTCACCATCTCCGCTGTTACATTCCCCACACTTACCGCAAAGTAGCCTCTCGCCCACAAATGCTGGCCCCAATACCTCTTCCTCAACTCCGGAAACTCCATCTGCAATTTCCTCGAAGTCTTTCCCTTCAGGTACTTTACCAATTTACTTACTGACGTCGACGGATCCATCGATACCAACATATGAACATGGTCTGGACTCACTGACCCTGACAGTATCTCCACATTCTCTTCCGTACAGATCCGTCGTATGAGCCCCTTTGCCCTTTCTCCTATCAATCCCCTCAATACCTTGTACCTATACTTCGTGATCCACGCCACGTGGACCTGAAGACTGAACATACTATGCGATGATTTCCGGTACTCATTCGTCACTCCTCACTACTTACTGAAGTGATCGCCTGGAAGGCGAGGGAATTCACCCAACCCAAATTGGGGCCTTAAAACCTGAGTAGGGTGTCAAAGCGTCTGCGCACGTGCTTGCCATACTTCCATTGACATCCATCCCCCGCGTTTTTAAGTCTTGTCGATGGTTTCGAATTCGAAGAAGATTTCGGGAAAGTCACCTGCTGTTTCTTTAAAATCCATCTTGATCTGCGGAGAGTTTTCGGAGCGTTTTTTCCAATCCTATCAAGGCGTTTCCAAGGAAATCATTCCCCCATACTCCACCCACACCCAGGGAAATTCCTCTCCGCCCCCTTGGGCTCAGAAAATATCCCATCTCATTCCCCTCCCGAACCCCGAAGGGGTCCAAATCCAATACCTTTTCTCCGATGGGACCATCTTAAATTACCGCCAATTATTGCGGCATCCTTTCCATCGTCTTATCGACGCAGAGTGGCTCCTTTTGAACCAAACCGGCATCTCCCAAGCCGAGAAATACCGGAACGCCCGGTTTTCGCATCGGGGAGAGGATCTCGAGATCGCGTTGATTCAGAGGGGTCAGAAAATTCAAAAGGCCCAGAGTGCGACCGCTCCAAAGAGGAAAATCTCCTGGTACCTTTGCCACGGGAAATCGACTGCTCAAGTTCGCGAGGCCTTGCCTGTCGAACAGATCGTGTTTTCAGGGGACGACCCGTCCTTTCGTTACACCCTCGAAGTCTCGCCGGCTCCCGAAGAATCCGACACCTGGCAACGCGGCTCGCGTCGGCTCGAACTGAAAACCGTTTACGGCCCTGGCGAAGACAGCGCATGGGATTTCATCGATACCCACCTCTTCTACCATCGCGCGTCCAAGACATTGGGGTTTTCCCCCGATTCTTCTAAGCTCAACACAGTCCAAAAAACGATCGAAGACCTTCTCCCCTACGATAGCGGAACGTCTTGGAGCTCTTTTAAGGAAGGTCCCGCCGTTTTACACGGCCACCGCTCCATCGATCGTCTGGTCCGTAAATTGACGCCGCTTCTGCCGGTGCGATCAGAGGATTTTGAACTCCTACCTCCCGAGAGTTACCGTCCCCGTTTGCATGTGGAAGCCGAAGGCCAACTTCGGTGTTTTTGGGAAGCGCCCTCCTTCCAGGTTTATTGGTTCCCGAAGAAAATAGAGAACATCCTCAAAGGCTTCTCCGAGGGCCTGGGGTACTTCTTCGGCAACATCCATCACGGCGTATCGAAGACGAAGAGGCGAAAATACGAGCTTCTCTTCTTTTCCCACCGGGGTTATTACGGCTACGTCGTCCATCAGTTCTTGAAGCATTTCCTCTCTTCCGATCCGCTTCCCACTTCCGTTTTCCACAAGAAAATCTCGGGCGATTTGGCGATGCTTATCGATCGGAAACTCAATCCCGGGCGTTTTCTCAGGCAAGAAACCCGCATCGAGCTTAGAGATGTCTGCAACGGCACTATTGTTTCCTTCTTCGAAAACTTTATCGAAACGCTCCAGCAAACCTTCGAGAGCTCGGATCTTCCGCTCTACCTTCGGGACAAGAACGTCCTCCTCGAAATGCCGCCCTTCTGGGCCCGCTTGGTCTTCGAACTGATGGAGATTCCCATCCGTAAGACGAAAGCCGCCTGCTTCGAGAAGAAAACCACCCCTCTCTTGCAACTAGAATCCCAGGGCACGCAGGAAATCCTGACTTCCGAAGGAAACGACTATAACCCGCCCGTGGAAGGGCTGCGATTTGCCGGGCTTTCCGCCGAGGAGATTTGCCTTGCTTTATTTCGGGTAAAACGCGCTCTTCCTTCCTGCGCTCTTTATCAAAACGGCCAGCCCCTCGAGGCTCTCAATGAGAGGAATTTTAAAGCCGAATTTTCCCTGCAGACCCCGGCCGCGTCTCCGGAAGGACAAGACCTGCAGAACTCGACCCGGGATTTGAATTGGTTCGAACTCCACCCTAAGTTCTTCCTCAACGGGGAAGAGATCCCCGAAGACCTCGTCCGCGACATGAACGAGAAAGGCGTCTTGCGTTGGCAAGGCAAACTCTATCTCGTCGAAGATAAAGAACTCCCCTCCATCCAATATCTAGAAAAGTTTTGGAACAAACTCCGCAGCGGCCAAGACGACAAAAAGCGGCGCAAGATCTCCGACTCCATCTATCCTTTGGCGAAAAACCAAACCCTCGAGCTGCTTTGGCTGCGATCGCAAGGCGTGACGATCCACGGAAACGACGTCTGGAGGAAAATCTGCGAGCTTTACGACAATTCCTCTACCGATACCTCAATCCCTCTCCCACCCTCCCTGCACGCGACGTTAAAACCCTACCAACATATCGGAGTCCGGTGGCTCTACGATCTCTACGAGCTCGGCCTCGGCGGCATCTTAGCCGACGATATGGGTCTTGGGAAGACACTCCAATCATTGGCTTTTTTTGAGATCCTACGGCTTCAAAAGACCCTTTCCCATGCTTTAGTCATCGTGCCGACCTCTCTGACGTATAATTGGTTCTCGGAATGCCGTAAGTTCACTCCCGAGCTTCCCGTCCATATTTTTTCCTCAAAAAATAAAACGGAGGCTTCCCGATTTTTGCGGGAAAACCCCCAAGGACTCATGATCGTTTCTTACGGGCTTTTCGTCGAACATGCCGAGTACTTCAAAACCATCGTTTGGAACATCCAACTCTACGATGAAGCCCAAAATCTCAAGAACATCACCGCCGCACGCACGAATGCCTGCCGCGCCATCCCCGCCCGCTTCAAGCTCTGCCTGACCGGTACTCCCCTGGAAAACCATCTCGGGGAATTTTATTCTCTGATGGACCTCGTTGTCCCCGGGGCCCTGGGCGGCTACGAGGATTTCCGGAAAATTTTCATCAACCCCCCTTCCATTCCCCATGAAGAAATCACGAAGCTCCGCCAAAAAACGAAGCCCTTGATCCTCCGGCGCACCAAAGCGGAGATCCTCAAGGAACTTCCCGAAAAGACGGAAAGCTCCATCGAGCTGATATTCGAGGAGAAGCAAAAGAAGATCTACCGCGACATCGCCGTGAGCTGGAACGAGCGGGTCAAGGATTCGATAGAGCAATACGGCGAAGCGAAGTCCCAGATGATGATGCTGACGGCCTTGCTCCGGCTGCGGCAAACCTGTTCGGATCCCGCTTCGCTGCCAAAGGTCAAATACGACGCGGTGCCCCCGAAAATCGCGACCCTGATCGACTCGCTCGAGGAAGTGACCGAGTCCGGCGAGAGCGCCCTCGTCTTCACGCAATTCCTTTCCACTTACCACCGCATCCTTAAGATGCTCACCGAGAGGAAAATCCCCGTATTTTCCCTCAACGGAACGACGACCCGCGAAGCGCGGCAGAAGAACCTCCAAGCGTTCGACGCCCATTCCGGAGGGGCGGTGATGTTGATGACGTTGAAATCGGGGGGCGTGGGACTCAACCTCACGAAGGCCAGCTACGTCTTCCACATCGAACCCTGGTGGAATCCCGCCGTCGAAAACCAAGCGAGCGACCGCGCCCACCGTCTGGGACAGACGCGCAAGGTCCAGATTTTCCGCTACCTCATGAAGGACTCCGTGGAGGAAAAGATCGAAATCCTCAAGGAACGAAAAAAAGCCCGTTTCGAGGCGCTTTTCGGGACGACGCAAAGGAGCCATTTCGATTTCGAGAGCTTGAAGGATCTGGAAGGAGCGACATCCCGATTGACACGCGAGGATTTTAACTATTTGATCCAGCCTTCATGAATCCCCACAAGCACTTCATCCTCCTCGTCGGAGGATCCGGCACGCGCCTCTGGCCCTTCTCGCGCTCCTTCGCCCCGAAGCAATTCATCGGATTCAAATTGGAAAAAACGCTGATTCAAGAGACCGCGGCCAGGCTCCGGGAGATCTTTCCGGGACCCTCGACAAAGATCTTCGCGGTGACCCACCACGAAAACATCTTCGAAGTGTCACGGCAACTCGCCCCTATCGTTCCCGCGGAGAACCAACGCGTCTTAGCGGAGCCCGAGAGGAAGAACACGCTCCCGGCCATCGCCTGGTCGGTGGCTCAAGTGGAGGCTGAAGATCCGAACGCTCTGGTCGCGGTTTTTCCCTCCGATCACCACATCGAGAACGTCCCGAACCTGAAATCCGACCTCGAGAAAGCGTTCGAAATCGCCCAAGACAGCTTCCTAGTGACCCTGGGCATACGCCCTCGACACCCAGAGACGGGCTATGGCTACCTGCGGATCGGGGAAAAACTGAAGTCGGGATTTTCCGTCGCGGGGTTTTCGGAAAAACCGAGCTTGGAAAAAGCGAAAACCTATCTTTCGTCCGGGGACTATTACTGGAACTCCGGCATCTTCGTTTTTAGCGTTCAAGCCTTCCAATCGGAGCTAAAGAAGAGGGAACCGGAAATCCACCGATCCATCCAAGCTATCATAGCGTCCGGCAACGACGCTCAAACCGCGAAGGAAGAATACGCGCGCCTCAAAAACCTTTCCATCGATTACGGCCTCATGGAAAAGGCGGAACGCGTGGCCATGGTGCCCGCGAGCTTCGAATGGAGCGATTTGGGCGGATGGTCGTCCGTCTTCGATATCCTCCCCAAAGACGAAAACCAAAACGCCGTCCAGGGCGACGTGGTTTCTTACGACACCCGATCCTCTCTGCTGATCTCCAAAAAGGGGACGCTAGCCACCATCGGGTTGAAGGATATGGTCGTCGCCCAGACGGATGACGCGGTCTTAGTCTGTCCCAAGGAGCGATCCCAGGACGTGAAGAAGATCGTCGAACTTTTGAAAGATAGGAAGAATCCGGTTATTGACTATCATCCCACAGTAAGGCGGCCGTGGGGTACATTTACGGTTTTAGAAGAAGGTCCATGTTTTAAAATTAAGAAAATTACGGTGGATCCAGGACAAAGACTCAGCCTCCAACGCCACCGGCATCGGGCGGAACACTGGGTCGTCGTCGAAGGCACTGCGCAGGTCACTTGTGGAGGGAAACAATATACGCTGACCGCCAATGAATCGACCTACATCTCCCCGGGGCTGAAACACCGCCTCGAGAATCCCGGCACCTCGCCTCTCTCTATTATAGAAGTCCAAACGGGCTCGTATGTCGGCGAGGACGACATCGAACGCTTCGAAGACGTTTATGGCAGGAAATGAATCACGCCTTAAGATGGAAGTAGATTTCCGAAAGCCCTTCGGGCGTGCCGACGTCGAAGATCTTCCCTGAATTCAGAATACCCAACGCCGGCGCCCTTTGGGCGACGGCGTCGATCGCATCCGTCAGTTGGACTTCGCCCTTCGCGCCTTTTTTCTGGTCGTTGATGTGTTTGAAAATCTCGGCGGGTAGAAGGTACCGGCCCAGCAACGACAAGTCGCTGGGGGCGTCTTCGACGCGGGGTTTTTCCACGGCCCCATGGATGACGAAATCCCCCTGCGGGTTGATCACGGATTTGACGATGCCGTAGGAAGAAAGCTTCTCCTTCGGGACTTTCTCAAGCAGAACGCCCCAAGACATTTTCTTCGCGCAATCCTCGACCAATTGCTTGGCCCCCGTATGCGACGGCAAAATCAAGACGTCCGGTAGCATGACGAGGAAGGACTCCCCTTCCACCGCGTCTTCCGCGCAGAGGATGGAATGGCCCAAGCCCAAAGCCTCCTCCTGGTAAACGACGGTGATGCGCGCCATGGATTCGATGCGTTTGAGCTCGACGACCTCTTTTTCCTTACCCTTTCCTTCTAGGAAGCGATTGAGATAGCGGTCAGGTCGGAAGAAATCGGCGATGGGGATTTTGTGGGGATTGCAGACGAGAATGATCTCTTCGATGCCGGCCTCGACCGCTTCTTCGACGACGTATTGGATGGCGGGTTTATTCCCAATAGGAAGGAGTTCCTTGGGAATAATTTTCGTAATGGGTAAAAACCGGGTCCCGTAGCCCGCTGCTGGAATGACCGCTTTGCGAATCTTAGACATGAGCTCCCTCAATCATTTGAAAAATCCATACATTTAAGCCCTTCGAGGCGAGCGGCTTCCAATAATTTATGGTCCGCACTACAGAAAGTAAAATTTTGAAATTGTTTAGAGGAAATTAAAGCTGCAGAGAGCTGAAGAGAATCCCCAACCCTTAACGATCTTTGTCGTAATATTTTTTTAGATTTCTCGATATGCTCATTACAAATAGAAACAATAGACCAAACACCTTTAAAGAAGTCTTTTTCAATATCGTGGAATATCTGTCTATAATCAGGAGACTGAAGTTGTTTCATTTTTTTTAGGCGTTCCAGTGCTGAATATATTTCAAGCTCCGTAAATTTGGAAGTCAGCATCATATTTTGAGCTTTGAAGAGAACTTCTCTTACACGAGAGGAGGCGACCTCGTTAATGTATTTTTTTAATAACGCCGATGTATCCCAATAATAAACTACCATTCTTCGTCTCTCATTTGACGGACTAAGTCTTGCATGAGAGGAGCTCCTGGCCTTAGTTTAACAGGCTTAGAGGGACGGTATTTTCCTCTTCCCCTGACCAGTTTTTCATTCCTTTCCATTTCGTCTAAAATTTTTTCGACGTCCTCTCTCTTTTGCTTATCTTCTTTTTTTTCTTCTTTTCGATGGGATTTTTTCGAAAGATAACCGATCACTTGATCTCGCAAAGTGATGGCGATCTCTTCACCGGCCTGCACGAGCTGCATATAATGGCTAAGACGGGCTTTAAACTCCCGGATACCTACAGTCGTCATGTAGTCACTATGATGGAGGGTGACTACATGAGTCAATCAGAATTTCGATGATCGGGAGTTCTTCCCGAACCCAATCCTGAGAAACCCGAATCCGATCACGATCACCAAGAACGGGATCAGTGTTTCTAAGGATTTGGAAGAGGCTTTCGTCATCTCGCAGCCGAGACCACCGCCTTCCGCATAAGCCCGCTCCAACGGACTCGTGTCGGGATTCAAGCACACATCACCCACACCATCGAAATTATCATCCGCTTGATCGGGATTATAGACAAGCGGGCAATTATCCAATCCGTCATTGGGACCATAGTGGCAGGAGCTGGGCAACGGATCGACGCGGCGGTTACAAATACCGTCATGGTCCAGATCCGGATCATCCGCATCGTCGGGAACAATCGCCATGAGAGTCCTTTCCACGGAACAAAAGGGACCGCCAGCTCGCTTACGCGCGGTCAGGACGTATCGTGTCGGGGATGTCACCGTTTCCGTCCGGTTGAGACGCTTCACTCCTCCCGTAGCGGTGACTCCGCTAAAATCCAGGGATTGGGGGGATGCGGTGCCGATTTGCAATTGATTCACGGTCGCATCGTCAGGAACGCTCAAGGTCAGCTGCCAAGATCCGTTCGCGCGGACCGCATCGATCGCGACATCGCGACAACGCGGCGCCACATCTTCTCCGTCATTACGGGCGGGGTTTAAGTTCAATGTACAAATATATGTGGATGGAATCGCTCCATTCCCTTGCACCGTCATGGCGTAGTTCGTCGCGGCTGCGATCATCGGAGTCGTGAAGGAACCCCGCGTCTCGCCGCCACCCATGGCCGGCATGAGATTGGTAGGAGCGCCGGGACCTTCGGTAAAACGCATGGAAGAGGCATTCGTCGCCGTATAAGTGACCTCATAAGTTCCATTGGCATTGCGTGTCGCGGTCGGAAAACTACAGGTCGGGGAAGGGGATAAAACCACGGGTTCGATGGCTGCCATACACGCCGACATCCCCATGCTATTAAGAAGGGTCAATTGATAGGTCCTCGTACTGGTGATATCCGCTTGCCGAACGTCCACATACTGCTGCCCCATGGGAATTTCCACAGGCGTTCCATTCATCGTGACGCGCGCGCTGGAGGCATTCGCTAAAGTCCAAGAAAGCCGGTACCCGGATTCCGTGCGATAGACATCCATGTGGCAGTCCGGCATGCCGAAGGAGGAGCCTCCCGTACCTGCAGTCCCTCCACCGGATCCACCCATATTGGACTCGAGATCAAGGTCAAAAGGCACCGTGCAGCTATCATAACCCGACACGGAAGCCGTTACCGCATAATGAGTCATCCCGGCGGCAGGAGTTACGACCCATTCACAGCGATTACCCGCAGCCGTCGGAGACGTCATACCACTGGGAGTACCCGAACATGAAAGAGTCCCGGAAGAATACCCCCCGACGGTCATCGATAGGCGATAGTTATTGCCCTCGCGGGTCACCGACGAGGTCGCGGGAGAACACGTCAATGCCTGACGCATGGGAACAGTCGGCAAAGGGTCCAAAGTCACCTGAACCGTCCGTGATTTTGCCCTCTCAAAACTACACGTGAGCGAGTATGTCGTGCGTTCTACCGGCTGGACCGAACGATTGGAACATGAAATAAGGACAGGGATGCCCATGAAATGACGTACCGCACCTTCTCCGCAAATGGGCTGACTTGTCCCACTCACTCTTCCTGAAGCTCTAATCCCTACTAATGAACCTGAGGAAGAAGGACGAAGAATATACCCACTCGCATCTGCATTAATTTCATAGTTTAGCGTACACGTGGTCTCTCCGGGATTTGCAGGATTTCCCGCCATCCCGGCCATTCCATCCATGCCGCTCATGCCAGCCATCCCCATCATCGCGGGATTGCGCGTATAATTCACACGGTAAATCCAAGCGTATTCGTTCGGAGATGTCGCCGTACTCGCCGTCTGCATCGGCATATAATTGCCCGGCACATACCACGACATCCGGTCGATCCCAGGAAGAAGAACATTCGACGGTAAAGACTCATACACTCCCATCTCATTCCTCGTGTCCTTACATATCACTCGACTCGGATCATCCGCGTATATCGTCAGATTCTGAATACTCAAACGCGCACCCTCATGTACCTTGATCGGACACGGACCTAAACCACTCGCATCTATCACTACCGGCACTACCGGCACCATCTCAGCACTTCCCATCGGACAAAAATCCATCTCTCTCCTGCTACTCATGCTATCCACCACGCGCGTCTGTTGAGGGTGGCATCGTTGGATCGTCACACCATAGGTATTTTGAGAAGCCACACCGACACGAGCCGGTCTTACTCCTAGAGTTACCGCACGGCTGAGTCGGTACACCACAGGAGACGTCGTGGACACCACCGCCTGCGTTGTAGAGGGCATGAGCGTAATACGGTCTCGGCAGCCTCGACGCGTGAGGAGGATCTGATCTTCCGTCAGATAGTTGGTCAATGTGGCATCCAAAAGGCTTGACCCACTCCCTCCCAATCGCCCCGGACTGTCCTCAAATAGATCACAGTCGATTAGGTTGTAAGTGGCTTTTACCGGAGAGGGAAAAGCCAACAAAACCACCCAAACGAGGAAACCGTACTTTAAAAATCTTTCTAAATAAGCGCTCATAAATGGATCCCTGAGATCATTATCGTCTATTCACCTGACTTTGTTGCTAATCGTTTTCCGAAAGACCGGAGAGTCCTTAAAAAGACTCCTGAAAGCACCAGCCAAAATAGAGGCAGCGTATCCGCAAACGTCCCCGATGACGCATCGTTTAATTGGCAAGAACAGCCACCGGAAGCCGCATCCAAAGCATTAGGATGGTTAAAAACCGTCGCGTTAGCGCTCGTCTCGCACGCATCACCGGCGAAGTCCCCGTCCGCATTCGCCTGATCCTCATTGGGCGCATCATTGCAATTATCGATCGCGCCGTTAGGGCCGTAGCGGCAAACACTGGTGGCTGGAGCCGGATCCAAACGGATGTTACAGATATGATCCCCATCCGGATCCGGATTTTCACGCGTAGCCACCAACCGCCGTGCGACCAGCATGGCCGTGACGCTACAAGACTGGCCATTTCCCCCAGTCGCGGACAGAGTGTACGAGCTCATGCCGCTCACCGGATTGCGGATCACGATGGCTTCGGTCTGATTCGCATTGGCGCTGAGGTTCGCGGCATCGCCGTCTTTTTTGAAGGCGACAGCCGTGGCATTCGAAGTCGTCCAGGTGAAGGAAGCGCCTCCTGCCGTTTCCGTTCGCGTCAAGCGGCACTCGGGAGCGGGAGCGACTTCCCCTCCCGGCAAGGCATTGCGGGACACATTCAAGGTCCTTCTCACCGTACTTAAGATGCCCGTCGCGGTGATCGTATAAAGCCCTTCTTCCGTCACCACACGACTGATCGAGACCGCTTCGATCGATTCAGGAGCGGAAATACTGGGTCCCGCTAACGTCCGTGAAGTGGCGTTTTGGATCGTCCATCGGAGACTGAATCCCGGCCCCGCACTATTGGACGCGTAGCTGAAATCAATCGTGGGGGTGGAGGTTTGAGGGTCACGTGTCGTCGCTTCGTAAATATAATCCCGTCCATCCATCCCGCGCACGGTCAGGACATAATGCGTCGGCACGTAAATCGTATCGGTCACGCTTCCCATATTAGACGTCCCGTTGATCTGCTGAGCGCCGTTAAGTCCTCCGCCACTCAAATAAGCCCGACCATTGGCAGCCGTCCATTGGAGGGTCACACGGTTTCGATTGGTGTCGTCATATTGGAAAGTAAACGAACCCGTCGGCTGGTTCGAAGCGCTTTCTTGTTGCGTTCTTACGCTGTAAGGGATGCGGCAGGCCACCGTGTCATCGCGTCGCGCCACCAGGCAAAAGGAAATGTCCATGGTTCGATCGATCGGAGGCATAAATTCCAAGCGTCCCGTCAAAGCAGTCCTGGATCGCGTGTAACGGAGAGTACCAGAAAGGTCCTCGCCCGTACCGCACTCGCCCCTAAAAATCTGGATCAAATTCCGCGCCCTGGGATTATAGATCGCTCCCATGGCCTCGTTCGGGCTTACCGGCAAACCACTCACCCGCGCTTCCAGAGTCGCCCCGTTGGCCGACAGGCTCATGTCCTCGCAGATTAAAGGATCGTCATAATGAGGCGCCGTCCCGGGCACGACGACGGAAGCCGTACAATGAGGATGACCCGTCACCCTTAAAATATAAAGAGTGGCTTGAGGAGGCCGCACATCCACGGAGGTCGCTCCCTCCATAAGGGTCAATTCCCCGTCTTCCAAGGAAGAAACCGAAGCCAGAGACCCGTTAGTAAAGGCCCATGTCAAACGGTAGGAACCATCCATTTGCGCGTCGCTACGGGTTAGAGTACACGTGGTCTCTTCGGGATTTGCAGGATTTCCCGCCATCCCGGCCATTCCATCCATGCCGCTCATGCCAGCCATCCCCATCATCGCGGGATTGCGCGTATAATTCACACGGTAAATCCAAGCGTATTCGTTCGGAGATGTCGCCGTACTCGCCGTCTGCATCGGCATATAATTGCCCGGCACATACCACGACATCCGGTCGATCCCAGGAAGAAGAACATTCGACGGTAAAGACTCATACACTCCCATCTCATTCCTCGTGTCCTTACATATCACTCGACTCGGATCATCCGCGTATATCGTCAGATTCTGAATACTCAAACGCGCACCCTCATGTACCTTGATCGGACACGGACCTAAACCACTCGCATCTATCACTACCGGCACTACCGGCACCATCTCAGCACTTCCCATCGGACAAAAATCCATCTCTCTCCTGCTACTCATGCTATCCACCACGCGCGTCTGTTGAGGGTGGCATCGTTGGATCGTCACACCATAGGTATTTTGAGAAGCCACACCGACACGAGCCGGTCTTACTCCTAGAGTTACCGCACGGCTGAGTCGGTACACCACAGGAGACGTCGTGGACACCACCGCCTGCGTCGTAGAGGGCATGAGCGTAATACGGTCTTGGCAGCCTCGACGCGTGAGGCGGATCGGATCTTCCGTCAGATAGTTGGTCAATGTGGTATCTAAAACGCTTGACCCACTCCCTCCCATTCGCCCCGGACTATCCTCAAATAAATCACAGTCGATTAGGTTGTAGGTGGCACTGGCGGGCCGAACCCCATGAAAGCTATAAATAACCAATAAAAACAATAGGGTAAAAATTATGCGTTTTTTCATAAAGCACCCCTCTTAACCCGTTTCCCACTGGGTAACGTCATCACATAATGGCTTGACGGTCTGAGACTTTCTGAGACTTCCTCGGACGGCTTTCGAAGTCTGGGTAAGTCTATGGAAGTCCGTGAAGACTGTTATCAAAGTCTGTTATCGGCACAGATTGAAAAAAGTTTCTTGCTTTTTTTGTTATCGGAAGGGCTTCGTATCTAATTGTGCCTAGGATGAAAAATTTCGACGAATTCTTAATCGCATTCTTATCGCATTCTTTTAATGACTTCCCCGACGACTTCAATGACTTGCGTCATTTGACGCACCTTCGAAAAAAACAAAAAAATGCAATTTTCACACAACAAATTTAAGAACCCTGCCGATAACTCACACGAGCATTTCGAATATTAAAAAATGATTGAGTGATTTTAACCATGATTGGGAGGAGCCATGAGCGTTCGTCACTTAGAATACCGCCAAAGACCGTCCGACAGCCGTTCCACAGAGACAGAGAATGAGGAGGAAGGTGCTCTCGAAAACGACACTGATGCAGAAGGTGTCGGGGCGGATACAGCCGACATCCCGGGTAGCGATGCCGATGCTCATCGTGTGGATGCCACGGAGCTGGCCGCGTCTTCGATGCCAGAACAGGCTTTAAGAGCTTTTGTCTCGGGACGTATTCAGGTGCGCGAAGAAAGCGGACGCTGGATGAGCTTTTCGCAGTTTAACGCAGATGAGCAAGCTGCTTTTCGAAGAGTCGTCACGGGTGGGACCTCAGAGGGAGACTCTAATACACGACCCACTATCAGAGGCCGTGCCATAGCGCGCTTTGGTTATACGAATGGATTCGGACCCGATGGACATAGCGGAACTGAAACTCATCTCGGCGGCAGTGTAGATATCCATGCAGCGGGTCCTGTGTCTGTCCGAGTCGGAGCTCATGGAGTCTACGCTCCTCGCGAAGCCCAGGTCCAGCTGCCGAACGGACAAACGGCGACATCACAGCAGACGGGTCTAGGCGCTGGCGGTGACGTGGGTGTGGCCCTTGTGACAGGGCCTGTCACTGTGGCGGCTGGAGCCACGGTCGAGGGTGTGAGCTATTCCTCCGGGCAAGGCACGATCCCTGCGGGGAGTTGCGTGGGAGGAGACCCCCACTGCGGCTCGACATCCCCCGCGACAGGATCCCTTAACAATAATGCCGGCCATCCGGAGGTGACTCCGGTCAACGGAGGGACCCTCATTACGGCTGGAGCTACGGCGGAAGTAGACGTTGCCGTTGTGCGAACCGGTTGGGGGGATGTGCAAATAGGGGGTTATGGAAGACTTGCGAATACATCCGACGGGGATCGAGACGTCAGTTATTTTAACGCCACAGCGATGGCAACGCTGTCCCTCACGCCGGGAACCAGCATCTTACCGGCGGCAGGCGCCGAAGGCGTCCGCACCACGCGCACTATCACCGCAAATCAAATTACCGTATTACCCGATGGAAGCTTAGGCCTGAGAGCCGGTCAGGACCTTTTACCTACGGGTGAAGGAGAGCTGAAGGCTTCTTATGTCCATGCGATGGACCGGCATGAGCAGTCATCGGCGATTGAGGATTTTGAAACAACCTCAGCGAATGTCACCACCTTTCCTTTAACAAAAGACAGTTTAGCGGTGGGCGAAGAAATCCACGCCGCTCGTGGCGGCCGCGTTGTCGCTTTTACCGTTAATGAGGCCATCGCCCAACGTTTCCATGGAGAAATCCCACGGTTGCCAGGTAGCGACGTGGTTCTCCCCTCTTTAGGTGGCGCCACTTTTCTGGTAGGTGACGTCATCCAGCAGTTGGATGCGAACGGTGCGCCTATCGCTAGTCAGGAGATTGCCGGTATTAACCCTACCAATGGGAGCTTCACGATCCCGGCGAACCGCATCGACGGAGCGACGCATGGATTCCGTGTCGTGCGCAATAACCGTCCTATCCAGCAGACATGGGTCGTCGATGCCACTCCGGAAACGGCTCCAGCCTCCGATACGAATTTCGAGGGTACCATTCCGGGTTCTGTAAGCGATCTTAGGGGTTTCCACGTGTACGACGGCAGCGGCAACGTGATCGCCGGCGCCACTTTGGACCCCGCGTCGCGACGCATCACCATCCCGGGCGCCTTCTTCACGGGGAATGGCCCTTGGACCGTGCGCGTTTCCCGCACCCCGACGAGCCAGCCGGCCCACATGATGGTCTTTACCCGCCCGGCGGAAGTTACCAACGATTCCGCGATCAACGGCGGCAACGGAGCGACGTATATCGTACGCGCCAATAACCCGGCGAACTTCATCTTGAACGATCCAAGCGGAACGAACCGCGTGGGAGAAATCCAATCCTCTCAGGGTAATCAAACATATTCTCTCCAATTCATCGGAGCGAATGGAAGTCCCGTGGGAGATCGAATCCCTTTAGCTACGGCGAATCAAGCGAACATGGCGATTCCCCTCGAGGTCACCGCGGCCCAATTGACGACGGCCCGTGTGACCTTGACCCCGGGCAGCTATCGGTTGCGCATCATCGCGATGAATGCAGATAAGCAATCCCGTGCCATCGATCTTCCCATCAACGCGATGAATCGGCCCTTTGTCAATCCGACCTTCCTCCATGCGACGACGGTCCGACGTCCGGCGGACGCTTATACCTATGCGAACGACGCGATCCGGGTCCAATTCGACGCCCCCGCCGGAGGATTCCCGGCCGGCACCCGAGTCGCTTTGAGGTTGGTCAACGCCAACGACGGACAAGTTCTCCAACACCCGTCGGGTTTCAGTTCGGGTAATATCGTCTCCACGATAACGCTCGCAGGAGAGCGCCCGATCGTTCAACTCACCGCGGGCCGCACGTCGCAGCGCGACCGGGCACGCGGAGAAGCCGGATCGATCGTCATCGGAGCCCCGCGCGAAGCCCGCGTCCAATGGGCGGTACTGCGCCCGGGAGAATCCGACCAAACCCCGAACCTTCAATGGAGAAACCTCGACCACCCGGCCCGCCAAAGCCAGGGAGGTACGATTATCGTGGGCACAAGTGGTAGGGCTGGATCTGTAGATACAACCCCTCGTAGAAGAGCAGCGGCGGCGCGCTAAAAGATTTCACTAACCATATTAAGAGGACTTTATGACCCCACCCATCAATTCTGAAATGCTAACAGGCTCCACTAATATGACCCAGGCGGCTATCTCCCATGGAGTTATCCCTATACCAGGCCTGTCAGACTCCATTCAGCCTCCTACTGTTTTTTTTCAAAGCACAGCAAATGCTGATTTAAGTGCAGTATTACAAACAGATGGACATTGGACTCAAGCAGGTGTCTCCTTGCTGACAAAAGCGGGGTTTACAGGGGTCAGCACATCACTTACAGCTGCAGATATTGCCCATAGATCACCAGGCACTGGCTTAGGGGCTACTATTCGCGCAAATTTAATCCAGGGAGCTGCATTAACGGTACATGCTGGAAATTATCAGCACATCACCCTCGCGAATATTCAAGCAAATTCGGATGATCCATCTGCCCCTATTAATACGACCGGATATGAAGTTGCATTTTTAAATGATTTAAGAGCACTTGGTGTAGAGGGATTAATAGAGCAATGTGCACTCACGAGCGATGCAAGCTGCAATTCTTATACAACCTACCCCGAAGCTCTCGCGGCAAAGGCCCAACGAACCGCTCAACAACAGACTCTGACCGCATTAAGAGGCTTAGTATCGGATCAATTGAGCACCCAAGAAGCTGGCGTTTGCCGTAATGAGTCTGCTACTTTAGAAGCTCGGAGTGAAAATTGCGCTACCGCCGCACAACAGGAACGAAATAAAGCTAGAATAGATGGTATCGCTAGTCTTTTACCAGAGAGTTTAAGAACTCCTGCCGCCGTCACCTGTCGTGACATGAGTCAACCGGTAACAACCCGACAAACGGCCTGTAACACAGCACTTCAAGAATCTGCACCACCGCCCCAGACGACATATGTAAGGGATACGATCATAGGGGTGGAGAGTTTGGCCCTAGTTATCACCTTACTTACCAAGCGGCGACCACCTACAACTCATGAGAGCATACGGATGAACAACATCCGCACAAATCTCCGCGAAACTCTACGCACGGAGTTCAGAAGCCTGGGCGGCGCTGACCAGCTAGAAAAGTACCCGCGACATAGTGGTTGGTGGGCCTCAAAGAAAGCCGCGAAGGCCTTAGCAAATGCGATTATTTCCGAATGGGAAAGGGAGGCGAGAGGAAAAGGAAGTAATGGAATTTCACCGTTGCAAATGGGGGATCTCTTAGACGGAGATAAACTTACGGAGGCTGCGATCGGCGGTTACGTGACTACCATTGCCAAAGTCAGTCAAAATACCCCACTAAGAGCTCTTGCCAATGCTTATCTGAACCATAATCCAACAAATAAGAGTCAAGGGCAGCCTCCCGTAAACAGAGGAGCGGTTACAACAGGTTTGTCACTCCCAGCACCTGTCGCAACTAAACTCACTTTAAAGGAAAGCGATGTAGCAGTACTGTTAGCAAGCGTAAAAAAACGTAGTGATAATGATCAAGAAGGAGATGCGAGACTGATCATTGAAATGATTGAAGACGGATTAACGGATGGAACTCTAATAGATATAAAGTCACCTCCTTATATCGTCGATGGAAAGCTTACGGAGCTAGGGCTTTTACTCTTTTTGAAGAAGCTTAAGGATAGCGGCAAGATTAATATACATATTTTCTTTCAAGCTTATTTAGACAATTTGCTGACACGATTTCATAATTCTGGAGGCGGAGGAAACCCACCTGATGATAAGTCTAAAGATTTAAAAGACAAAATCTCGAAAGCTTTAAATGACCATTTAGAACCCACTTATGGAGCTTTAGGGAATGTGGATGAAAAAGATCCATCGAAAGGCGGCCTCTCCTTAGAAGAGCTCTTGGAAAAGCTCTCGACTTTTGCCCTCTCAAAAGGACCCCATCAGGTCACAGACGGAATGGATTTAAATTCTGAAACACTCAATAAACTGATCCGTGCATTCATAAAAGCCCATTCCGCTACTCCGGCAGGCAGACTCTCTAGCAAGCTCCTGGATGATATAGAGGCAGCAGCAGCCACAGCTTTGGCAGCTTCTAGCACCACTACCACTAAATGAGGCAAAAGTACTCTTAGCTATCCCGCTATTCATTAATGATTGAAAGCTCTTTATGTCTTCTCTTTTATCTATCTATAATGAGCTCAGCCGGCAGCCGGGCTTCTTACGTCCTGAAGAAACTTCAAGAGCCTTAGAGGGCTCTCGCGTCCTATCCACTGAATACGACGCCTCATTCATTGATTTTCAAAAAATAGCTATTTGTAGAAATCAGGCTGCCACCGATAGACTGAGTTCTATATTTCGCAGGGATGTCGCATTACTCGGCGAATTTCGTCACCTCCATGCATTCGTAGAGTATCAATTTGAGCATCTCACTCCCATCTCAGAGGCTATGGCAGACGTCCAAGCTTATCTAGGCCTCATGTGGTTCGTCTCCCAAGATGATACTAGCCTTGACGATCGGCTCAACATGCTCATCAGGGTCGTGGCTCGCGCTCAGATTCCCCGGATTTCGCCAAGAGAGCCTCAAGTCGTTAATTTTCTCGAGAAGAGGTGGCCTGGTATTGCGCGGGAGTATCCAAAGTTCATAGGCCCTTTAGCGAATCGGCTTTTAAGGACTCTTGACGAAAAAGACATCAGCTTCTCCGCAAATGGGACGCTTCCACTTGGGGTGATCCGATCTTTTCTCGATGAAGTCGGGAGTGTGCTACTCCAACAAGGCTGCGGTCATATCATGGATGCCTTGCGAAAGGCGGAAGACTCTTGTGAAGCGACGATCCTCCATCAAGCCACAGATCCTAAACTTTTTCATGCGACTCAAATGTGTAAACGTTTTGCAGCCACGAGTCGCGCTCCTTTGTCCCCTGCCATTAGGGGTCAATTCGAAGAAGCCGTGCGGCTAATGCCAAAACTCTCAATGCAAGGTTTAGCCTTCAGAAATCTCACACCTGTCCGGCGGCTATCACCTTCGAATCAAAGCGGTGTCATGATTTCCGATCCCGATCAGGTCAATTTGGTTGATCTCATGGAGGACCCACTCGGGAGGCAAATCGTCCGCAAAACCTACATGACCCGCGATTTAACCGATCGGGGCGTTTTTTGTTCTGGATTAGCCAATACCATGCGTTTTTCGGAAGCCTTAGGTACCCACTCAGCGGAGCTCCTAGGAGTGGATTTAGATAATGATGGGCGCTGGGTCGCATATCTCAGATATGAAGCTTTAGGAGATGTTTGGGATTTGAATAACAACAACACTTTTAGCTCATGTAAGCCCGAAGAGGTGAGTGTTTGGATGGCAATAGCTCTCCTGACACCTCTTGCTGAAGCCCATAGACGTAAAATCATTTTTCAAGATTTCAAACCCTTCAATGTGCTGGTGCATGACGCTAATTCTCTCCGAAATATCACCTGCGTTTTAACCGATTCGGACATTAGCCTCCGCGAGCGTGAAGCCCCACATCATCGATCCTTACCCTTTCGCACAGGGACCTTCGTGCCGCTAGAAGCTCTAGAAAAGGAATACGTACCGAATTTTACGACGGATGTTTATGCGGCTGGAGTTTCGCTCTATTCGATGATTTTAAAAAGAGTTCCTCCCATATTTAGATCCGGCCGTTATAAGGGCACCCGAGAGGTTGACCTCAACCATATTGCAAAAGGACACCCTTTAAGACCCGTCATAGAAAATGCCGTGAGGGACAATCCTATGGCTCGTCACTACCCGGATGCCAGAGCCATGTTAGAACACATCCAAACCATCGCTCGGCAATTACCGTCTCATACGGCGGCACGCGTCAAAATCAGTGGCTAAAAATATTCCCTAAAAATTTCTTTTTTAGGGAAACTTCCGCAGCGAACTGCCGATAACATAGAATATGTCGATCGATCTCATACCACGAGTCTGGAATGAAGTGAGGCGTTTGGCACTGCCTGGCGTCTCTCTCGGAGAGGCTTGCGTTTTGAGTCAAACTCAAGCCGGAGAAACAACACTCGCTTCTTCCCCTATCACGACGAGTGAGTTAGCTATTTACCGTAATTCCCATGCATACGCGCGATTGAATGCCGTTTTTAGCGCTCATACAGATCCCGCTTTTCTATTTAGTCAGGGGCTTCATACACTTCATAAGTATGTGGGGGATATTTTAAACGGGACTCATACCATCGTTTCCCATCAGGAAGTATACCTACGCGCTTATCACGGACTCATGCTCTTCGTGTCAGGAGCGCCCCAAGTCGTGGATCCTCGTTTACAAATCTTAGAGAGTGCTCTGACGGCAATTCAGCATGCGGCTCGGGTCCCTGAAAAAAGTCTCCTCTTAAGACACCTTGAATATCGATGGCCACAGGTCGCAACGGATCATGCTAAATTTTTACCAGCCTTTGCTGTAAAACTCATGGAAATCTGCATCGAAAATAAGTCGAAACTCTCTCCCTATGGTGAGCCTCCGGTCACAGATATCGAGGAACTTACCGCTTTCATTTCTGCAAGTCTGGGAAGCAAGGGATTTCAATATATAGTCGATGACGTTATAAACGCCGAACGTATCTCGGAACCTCGCATTTTAAGCGAGCTTCCTCTTGGAACGACGGTTTCTGAGTTAGTCACTGTTGTAAGAGACGACCTCAATAATATTTTAAAACCAACCGTTCCTCCTGTAATCATTTCAGATATCGATCGAAGAGCGGCGGAGAGACTCTCATGACATCCGTCGTTACTCAGGCTTTTCCGGTGACCTCCCCCAAGGAGCCTCTATCCTCTATCCTGAGGCCCGCTATTTTTAACGTGGTCACGGCAAATGCTTCTCACGAAACCTCATTGGAGAAGGTCTTTAACGCTTACAGTGTGGCTCGGCCCTCACCCATGAACTCGCGTCTACTTACGCTGACGGAGAATACGGCGACCGACCCGAGCTCCGATCGATTTGGACTCACCGCACCTCCGGATATCACGGCAAGGCATCTGGCTGTTTCCGTCAATATACACGCCTTTCAGCGATTAGAGGCAGCTTTTACCGGGCACACAGTCCTTCTCAATGAATTAAGAGAAGTTCACGCAACTGTGATTCAAGTAAAAAATGGCATAGATACCACCTCTCCCTATGATATTCCGAATATCCGGCCGTATTTAGGTTTAATGGCTTATGTCTCCGATCGAAACACGAGCATCGCAAACCTTTATGCGGCTGAAATCCGGCGATGTGTCGTGACCCTCTATGGAGGCTCCCTAACTCTTCAAGAAGTCGATGAGCACTTGAGTGAGCGTTGGCCTGAATTCAAAAGAACTTACCCTGCGACATTCAACAAAATTTGCTCGCAAGTTTTCAATGTGTGTGAATCTCGTCGTGCACACCTGAGTATAGTCGGGGGTGCCATCCCTATTCATATTATTAATGACGTTTTTAAAGAGATCCTCCCAAAACTAGGCACAGGGTTTGAATGCATCCAAAAGGCATTAGTTGATGCTGAAGCTAATTCGGAAGAAAGGATCCATGATCGCGACCTCCTCACCCCGGTCCCGGTACAGGCAGTTACGGTTGATTCTGCTTCTATGGCCCGACTGCTTCTACAAGCCAATACCCTGCATCAGATTGGCGTAAACCATCAAAGAAATATGACAGCAGCCTATGCAAGAGGAGTCAAGGATGGAGAGGCCGCACGGAATGAGGAAGAGTATCAAAATCAATTAAAAGCAGCCGTTACCGATCGCCTCGATCAAGTATTTGAAACAGCCTACCAAGCAGGCTTAGAAAATGGAACTCTTCAGAGAGAAGAAGAAGCTCTGAAAACCGCACAAAAAGAGGGCCACCATATCGGTTATCAAGAAGGGCTCAACATCGGTTATCGAGAAGGGCTCAACGAAGGAAAACGTTATGCGACGCAAGGGGCTGAAAATGAGGGATATAGAAGAGGGTACGCAGCTCAATGCGTAGACAGAGATGAAAGAGCTGACTTTATTCTATTGGAACGTGGGATACAACAGGGCGCTGAGGCTGCAGCAGCCCTGAGGGCTGCTGCTCTTGCCGACTTAAACTCAGCATGGGAAGCAAGATTCAATGAGATTTCACAAGCCTTAAATGAGCAAGGTCAAAAACTCGTTGCCGCCGAAAGAAGAGCTTCAAAAAAACTTGAAGAACTAGCGGATCTTCGCACAAGACATGCTCAATTGGTTGGGCAAAAGGCGCAGTCTGAGGAAGCTCACCACCAACTAGAGCACGTTAGTGGTCAGAGGATAAAACAACTTGAAGAGGAATTCGCGCGGGCTCAAGCGGAAAGAGACAGGGGTGAGAAAATTCAAGAAGCACTCTCTGCGGAACTTGCCCTACTTCAACAGGAAACCCCTCGGCTGCATTTCCTGGCCACCTACCATGCTCTATCGAAAAATGAGCCCATACAAGCGTATAATAGCGCACAAAAGTATATCGTCAGTTTTATCATGGAAAATCTCGGCGCCCTCCTGCCCGCATCGAATGATGGAGACGGTTTACGCGTGAGCGCCGCCATCTCATTGACTAATCAATTTTTGAGAGCCCGGGGTAATGATTACCTTGCATCCACAGATGCGTTTGAGGCCATGCATGAAAAAGCGTTAAAATATTATTTTACCGACGAAGCTCATAGAGACTCGATCAGCTTAGCCATTCAAAACGCCTATGGTTCCGACTGGAATCAACCGATGTCCATCGATCGAAATACAGAAGCTGTGATGACCCGCTTAAGGGTCATGTGGTTTCCTTCAGCACCCCGCGCTGCCACACGCCCGGTGAAAAATACAGCTCCGACCGGCACCCCGGCTGCAGTTAAAAAAAAATAAGTCCGGCGCTAGATAGTTTCATCGGTCGCTATACAGCGCTTGATCCTAAAAGTCAGGTGCGACTTATAGAGCAATATAAAGAAGGCCTGAAAGTCCTTGAATCTTTACCTTCCACCCCTCCCATCCACAGATATGTGAGAGAGGAAATCATCTCTAAGCCCTTAGATGCCGCGAATAACACCGTTTACCGCGTCCATTATCGAGACGAAAAAAACATCCAAAGAAGTTTCATTAAAAAAGTCTACAGCAACGATGACTCGATAGCCATGAAGGGCGGCATTCTTTTCAATGGATTTGCCAATACGCTCCGCTTTGGTAAGAATGAAAAAATTCAAGAACATACCATGCGCTTATTAGGCGCTCATATGACGCGTCAGGGGGAGTTCGTTCTTTATCTGGAAGATGCTTTACCAGGAGACTTGGAGTCGGTTTTAAAAACCATTAACCCTTCTGATGATAGCGAATATGCCTTAGAGGCTTTAAAATCAATGGCTGCGATCTTAAAGCCACTGGCAGCACTGCATACGGCAGGTATCGTCCATGGGGATGTGAAACCGAAAAACTTTGTTCTCGTCGCTGATGACAATGGTCATCGCACCGTAAAAGCGATCGATTTGGACTCCGCTACGTATCCCGCTCAAGAAGCCATTCACCTTTCAAACAACCACACTACCGATAATAGGGGAGGGACATTCGTGCCTGGAGAAGCGGCATTAGACACCCACTATTATCCCAATTTCACCACAGATGTCTTCGCGGCTGCTTATACGTTTTATCACCTGTTGACGGGTATACCGACCCGTCGCGGTTTTTGCAAAACAGCCATACAAAACTTCTTAAGTGAATGTTCCTCTCCTGCGTTGAAGGGTCCGGATACATTGCGAGTCGCACAGATGTTAAAAGAAACGGTACAAGCTTACCCTCAAATTGAAATGAGCCAGGCGGCTCTTTCCAGGCTTCCTAATTCCATACAAACCATCCTGCTAACCGCCGCCTCTAAAAATTCGTCGGAGAGGTATCCAAATGCCATGAGAATGCTTCAAGCAATTGAACACGAAATAGAGTGTATTATGATCCAAGACATGGATGATGCAGGAGAAGAAATAAATATTACGTGTGACTTAGCTCCTGAATGCCCATCTTAAAAACCGCTTGAAATCATTTAAAACAAGCAACTTTTTACGAAGTCTTACGATAACGATTCTGACTTTTTAGAAGGAGATTTTATGTTTATTTCCGCATATCGAACGAATCAAGGCTTAGGGATTGGAGTCGTAGAGGCCCCTCATGACAGAGGCGGCTCGGGACTGGATACAAGTTCAGCGTCGTCTTACGCACCGATCGGCACCGGTCATTCACAATCTGTATCACCAACCGTCTCGCCCAGACTGGCTCCTGAAACCTCAACACTGAGAGGAGAACGCGTTGTTCCCTCCGAAGTCTCCTCAGATCTTTCCATCTCCGAATGCGGGTCTTACATAAAATTTAATGAAAAAGTCCTCGTCCGATGTTCGTTTTGGCCCCCAAACAAGATATATGTCTCTCTATCCAATGAAAACCCAGGGGGTTTCACTGTCACCGCAATGATTGATAAAGACGGAAGGCCCACCACAGAGAGGTTACGCCCTGACATTTCGATTTCTATTCAGCCTGGAAGCTATGTCGAACTCAGTTCTCCCGACGGTACATTTAATTTTCTGGTAGAAATAGAACCTCTTACTACTAAACCAATCTTCACCTTTCTTAGAAAAAGGGATACAGAAGCTGTGAGAGAAGCGTACAATGAACGGGTGGAGTTACTAGCAAGCGCACGCCCCATAGAATTCTTCAATCTTACAGAGATGGCCATAGGGCAAAAAGCATGCGTCGGCCTTGCATTTAATCACTGCACTCCTCCCAATGTCACCCTTATTGGATTAAGTCAAAGAGGCTTAGCGAATCATCAGATTACTGTTTCCCGCGATAGAGATGGCTTTAAAATTTGCAGCGCTCCGACAGCTCAGTCTTGGGTTCGCTTTCCCGGATCTCGATGGCAGAAGCTGGGAGAGGATTCTATGTCCATAAGTTTTTATGATACGACGCCAGAAGGAGTTCCCCAATATTGCCGCTATAGGTTTGAAGATTTACCGGTAAGAGTCTCTCGGTCGGGTCAAATGAACTATATTTTTTACGCTCATGAACAAAATCAAATCCCTATGGTCTCCGTCGAATATGGCGATGAAGTCACCATCCATGGCACACCTTTTTTTCAAGTGTATGGCACTCGTGACGCACCAAAGATCATCTTCATGAAGCGATACACGGATCAAAAATTACAAGCTTGGGACGTGAGCACGGAAGATGAAGTCGTCATACAGCCAGGAGATCGTTCTCTCCGTCCCGGGTCTTTGGTCGCCGTTAGTCCCGAAGGAAATATCGATAATGTTTACTTATTTGTCGTCGAGGCAGATCCCGCGACACACCTGTTGAGATTCCGTCCCGCTCAAAATACGGATCTGCCGCATAGATTTCAAAGCTCCGCCAGAACCACATACGACTTAGGCCAAAATACAACTATCGCACCCGTTAGGACGAATCTGGGAATTAAACCCCGCGATGATTCGGACCATAGAGCACCGCAAGCCATTCAACCGACGAGACGAAAGCCCGTATTCGTGGAGCCGGATTACCCGAATGATATAGCCATACCCGATTCAAAGGAACCTCATTGGTTCGTGCGAGGAGCGCTCTGGCTTCCCCAAAAAATCGTTCAATTTTTTAGAATTTTACTGGAACGCTTTTAAAACCTATAAGCAAAATGCGACTGGTCCTGCACGCTTTCACGAAACCCTCCTGACTCCCCCGGCCGATAATTTCATCATGGGGAAACTGAGGAGAGCGTATGATACAGGGCTTTGGGTTTACTTTTTCCCTTTACTTTAAAAATACCTATTATGCTTTAAGCCAACATGCTGGCCAGTCGGGATTAAGTGGACCGGGCCCTCAAGAATTGAGGGATCGCGACTGTTTTCCGTTACCTCCCGATAATCATTCAGATCCCAGTTCTGAATTATTCGCGAGAAGCGAAGATCCTAATTCTCTCGAAGATATCGCTCAAGAGTTTGGAGGGGATTCTACGGAATATCACGGGGTCTACCGCGTGGGTGTTTCTGAAGATGACAGCCAATTATGTTTTGTTGAAGATCATGCGTTCCGCTCCATGCATTTACAGGATTTTCATCAAGCCACCTGGAGAAGAGCTCTTCAATCCACTCATAATTTCACCTACGCTTCCCCTAACACGCCGCAGACGCCCATACGACCTTGGGGCCTTTACCGGCACCGACGCTGCTCGGGAGGATCAGACGAAAGTGGCGTCTATGTTTATCAACGACACCCTATTCTCCTAAATCTTTGTAGCCCTGATTTTCCGGCGAGTTCCGCATTCCACCCCGTGCCTGGATTCGACCGCATGCCGCAAAGTGATGTCATCGATTTTGCCAATCACATTGGTTTAAGGCCGCGCGGATCGAGCCTGAATAGATGGACAAGCCGTCTCTTAAGCCGGCCTCAGGCGACAGCTCGTGTCACGAATAGTACGAACTATTGTCTCACTCTACCCGATCCTCATACAGGCCTGCGCACCATGGCCTTTCCGGGAGCCCAAGGAGAATCCATCACCCGCCTCTTATCTCTTCTCGAATACATTGAAGACCCGAATGGATTTTCGACATCAGGTGCTTATGATTTTAGTTTTTTGATTCCTGGATTTACCCACTTTGATGTCCATGCGGGTATCGATGATCCGAGGGCTTATGAGTACGCAGAGGGCTTGCATGATTTCTTAGGTCCTCAAATCGTCACCCGAGACATGATGACGATCTCGGGTGCGATGACGATGCTCGGTATTATTGCCGGAAGTCTTTTCGCCCGCCAACAAATGCAAAGCATGTTCGATGTCAACTCCGCCTTCACGGACGACACGGGTATGCTCCATGCCATGGCCGATCCACTCATTGACGTCACGAATAACCCTTACCACCAAAGGGTTGTCGACCTCACCCGGGCCGCCTTCGCAAACTCACGATACCCGCACCAGCTTTTTTCCGGAGCTTCGGGAGCCCTCAAAGGATTTTGCCTACAGTCGGTGGGGGCCTTGGCTGTGTCGGGAAATCTGGGCATACAAGCGAACCGCTGGGATCGGTTCGTCGCCAACACCATCCGTCCTATTTATAATTTTTGGGAAGGTGCCTCGCAGAGGTACTTTTTCATTCCGAATCCCAAGAAACTCATCTTCCTCCCGGATCTTTATCTTGGAACTCGCTATATCAGGATGGCCGCTAACGCCATTACGAGGGTAGGTGGGCCTATGCAGAATGCGGTCTCCACTATTTTTTCAAAAATCATAGAATCCTCGGCCAATAGAAGTGGCTTTACCATTATACATTTAGAAGAAGCTCAACAGTTCGTGGCCGTCGGAGATGGAAATCACCCCGTCAACCTTCTGTCTCAACTCTTGATGGTCGCTAATAGAGCCAATAGGGGCTACAACCGGATCATTTTCATCTTGGACACGAGCCAGCCTCATGTCATTTTCAATCATCCGGGCTCCCGTGATTTAAGAAGGCGCGTTCAAATCGTCGAATACATTCCCCCTATGCGTGAAGACATTGCTGTTTTAGTGCGCCAAGTGGTCATCCTCAATCGTGCCAGCTCGGATCCGCGGATTCGATCGGATTATAACCGCGCGCTTGTGAATGCGGACGTTTATGAAGCTCTTTCGTGGCTGGCCGAAGGACGACAAGGTGCTTCTTCGGCACCTCCCGGAACGGCGTTGGACATGCTCAACGAGATTATATCCAGCCGAGTTTCAGGGGAATCCACTAGGACTCGCGGACGTCAAGCGAATGGGCATGTCATCATCTCTCGAGAGCATGTTCTGGATTATTATTTCTCCCAACATTCGGATCTAGTCGCTCCTCATGCAGACGGATCCGATGTCACGAGTGAAGAGACGAGAGCCGCCGTCGAAAACGTCATCCGAGAACGCCAGACACATCCCGGAGCCTATCAAGAGCTTCTCAACCGCGCATTTTACACCAATAACAAAGAACCTTTCGTGCCTATTCTCAATAATGGCAATCCCGTGGACCCGCGTCAGATCGTTCAAGCATTAACGACAAGACGCTGGAATCCAGAAGTACCCATGGCAATCACACAAGAACGTATTCGCCAACTTCTGGTGGAGAGGTACACTGCGTATGACATGACCCCTCCTGTCGATTGGTGGCGTTACGACCTGAGAATCCCCCATTGGCTTCAAGAGGGACGGCAAAATGTTCAAAGACGCGTCCGCGCTGTCCATGGTTGGGTTAGAAAGCGTTCGCAGACCGATCCAGTCCTGGATCAAATAGACGCCCTAGCGGCACGTATCATGGCTGAGTATACGGGGCCCCGCCAAGGTCCAGGCGGCCTTCCTCAAGAAGACACCCTTCGTGGTCTCATTGACCGTTCATTGCAGCATTTAGCCTCCGATACCTCCGTCCGATCCTCAGCCCAAAGGTGGACGCAATTAGAAAGTCATTATCGACATCAAAGAGATTTAGAGACCCAACATATTCGGGAAGAAGCAACACGTTTGATCACCTCATACAGGGAGCGTCTTTCAAAGCGAGGGATTCGTCTTTTAGTCGAAGATAGGGTGATCGGGAGGGCTTTCGAACCTGATATTTCCGATTTAGATCCCTATAACGCACTGAACCTCCTAGAAGACGTCATTTCCCAAAAAACATTGAGGCATATCCAAGGAAATGACGTTTCCATTACGGAACAAGATATCGTAGAGTATCATGCCCGCACGTTAGTAAGCACAGGAAGCTCTGCTTATAGAACGCCTCCCCCCCCCCAACTGTCAACCCTACACCTCCACCTACCGTCCCTAATGCCCGACCCACGGCTCCTATCGATCCCTCACGAAACTTGATCCGGGAACATGTCCTCCAAAGCCTGGAAGCACTCTATCCCGACCTCACATGGAGGGATAATTCCCGAGACACTCTCATCCATGAAATGGTCGACCATCTTCAAGCTAAAGCCGCTATGGACGGCATACCTATCATGACTCCAGGAAACGCGGCCTTAACCGAAACCGCTCGAGACATGTTAGATCGTGTCGTGGAAGACTTCGTCCAACAATCCTCTAGAAACACTACCTCACGACCTGAAGTCAGGGAACCCTCCAGAATTCTCGAGGAAATGAGGGACTTCACTCGGGGAAGGATTTAAGCCGTCGCAGGAAGCTACGGGAGAGCCTTTAAGTAGTCATTTAGTACAGCATTCTCCCTTTGGCAGCCCTGATGCATTGCGCCATCCTATTTAGGCTCCTTTTATAGATCTGGAGACTCGAGACCTAGTTATTTTCTTTCCCCACCCGAAACTTACCGACCTCAGGAAAACGATAATTCAGAAAGGAGAGTTTCATGAAATCGACTATGAGCCTATGGGGATACGAAAAAGCGATAAAAGGGAACGTCTCTGGATTTTATGGACTATTACAGCAGACACCCCCACCCACAGGCCCAGGACCAAACGACGTCCACACTCGTCATTGTTTCCCTCTTCCTCCGGATAATGGATCCGATCCTAACTTCGATAGCTTTCCGAGACCGGCACACCCTGAAGAAGTAGAGGGCGTTGCCCAAGAGTTTGGTGGGGATTCCACAGAATATTCCGCGGTCTATCACGTAGGAGTTTCAGAGGATGACAGTCAAATTTGCTTCGCGAGTGACGAACGAGATTTTCAAGACCAAAACCTTCATAATTTTACCCAAGCAACGTGGAGACGTGCCCTTCAGACCACCCATAATTTCAGCTATTTACAACCTACGAACCCACAATCTCCGATCCGGCCTTGGGGCCTCTACAGACGCCGGGAATCCAACGGTCAGACGGCCATTTACGCCTATGGCAACCATCCGATTTTATTGAATCTCTGCAATCCCACTTTTCCCGCGAGCTCCTCGTATCAAATGCCTCAGGGGTTCGATGCTTTGACCCTACAGGATGCCGTCACCTTTCCTCCCATTATGAACCGCTTACGGAGAGAATCTCTCCCAGACTCATGGGTAAATCGGGCTTTAGGAAGACGCATGCCAGATGCGAACGGCACTACCTTAGAAAGTCGCTATTGTCTTACCATGCCCGACCCTCAAACAGGCCGCCGCCGCATGGGTGTCCTGGGGGATGCCGGCCATTCGATGGACTACCTCTTACCCCTTTCCGAATATTTGGAAGCGGAAGGCGGCTACTCCACTAATGGCGCTTATGCCATGTCTTTTTACTTTCCGGGATTTGCCCATCGAGGATTCCGCTTAGGCATGGGGGACCCTCGGGCTTATAGTTACGCCACAGGTCTTCAGCTTTTCTTAGGTTCGCAATACAACAGCCACGACATGTTTAGTTTTTCCGCCTGGATGACGGTCGTGGGTTTAGTGGGCTCGTCTATTTTTGCGGCTCGTGCCGGCCGCGATATGTTTAGGATTCGGAATACCTATGAAGACATGACGGGACAGTTGATCCGGAACCGAGCTGCTTATGCAGAAGCTATGGAAGGAAATCCATATTCCAGGAATATTTATGATCAAGCAGTTTCGGGTCTTCGAGATTTTCGAGCTCCCCATATTGGAGTCTCCGCCGCTTCGGGTAGTGGAAAAGGAATCACTTTACCTCCGATTTTCTCCGCTTATGTCAATGGAAGCGTCGGACCCGCTCTCCCCAATTGGGTACGTCGTTGGGACCGGTTCGTAGCCGAAACCGTTCAACCCTTCGTCATGAATAGCCTACCTCCCAGTCTCAATCGAATGTTCGGACGTTTTATTCCCGACCTTTTTCTCGGCCATCGCGTGATTAGTATCGATAAAAATAGGATTAACCTGGAAGCCAAATCTTGGAGCAGCGGCGGTCCAACCATCATCGCCATGTTGATCGATGGCATGTCTTCACGTTGGGGACGAGGCAACACGCTAATGCATTTGGAAGAATCCAGCGATCTTGTGAAATTCGGAGAAGGTAATTCTCCAGCAAATCTTCTCTCGGCTTTTTTGACTGTCGCCAATCGGGCAAGCCGTGCCTACGCACGGATCAATATTGCTTTGGATTCCAGTAAAATGATCACCGTTCTGACGGACCCTGGCTCAAGGGACTTGCGCCGACGCATCACCCTCATCGAATACACGGCTCCTCTCATCGATCATATCGGCCCTTTTGTTAGGGCTATGACTTGTCTCAACCAAGCTTCCGTTGAGGATAATGATACGGTTCGAAATTACAAACGCGCTATCATCGATGAAGACGTCTATGAAACTCTCGCTTACCTCGCCGAAGGCAGCCGCTCAAAACCAGGCGCTCCCCCAGGAACGTCGCTGGATCTCTTAACACGGACCATCGCGGACCGCATCGCGGAAGAGACTCGCCTCTATCGAGGAGAAGGCCATAGACAGGTTACCATCACCACAGATCATATCATCAGGGCATACTTACAGCAGCACCCTGAATTGACGGCTCGTAGGGCCGACGGCACTCAACCTACAGTGGAAGAAGGTATCGAGGCCGTGCACCAGCTGATCGCTAGACGTCGGACTCCGAACGGAAGAACTCAGTACCAAGCGGAACTTGTAGATGCTTATTATCAGAATACGCCGTTTCGGCACGTCGATGTGGAGAGAATAGATCCTGGCGCAATTGGTCTTAGCGGCAACAATAATAGGTGGGTTTTACCTAATACCTCTCCCATTACCAGGGAGACTCTCATCTCCTACCTGACGTCTAGGTATTCCGAAGCGACTTTTCTTGAAGAAAGAACTTTTCTGGTGGGACGCTTGCGTCGGCGGCTGAATCGAAATCACCCTCCTGGGGAAAATATCCCGGTATTGGCCGAAAGAGTATTGGCCAAATGTGAAACTATAGCACGCGCCCAAAGAAGTCATGGCAATCTCGTGGGACCTAATGGGGTTCCTACGGAAGATGTTTTAAGGGAAGCTCTGACAGGTGTCTTACAAGACTTAAGGGCTGGAAGCGATCCGACTCTTCAGACCTCTGCCAACCGATGGCAACGCTTAGAAACTATGTACCGTGAAAGCGCCGAACGCACGGGTCTTGCGCTTAGGAGGGCATTCTCAGCTTCCATCCAAAGAACCAATGCAGATCTAGCGCGACGCCGCATCACCGTTTCTATACCCGAAGAAGCTATCAATAAGGCGTTTACAGTCGAATTGTCAGATCATAACCCCTATCAAGCCATTAATATGTTGGAAGACATCATGGATGAGCGAACCCGTACGGCTAGAGATGGTGAATCTATCACTATTGATGTTCAACAAGTCGTCGAATACCACGCTCAGACAGTTATAAGATCAAGAGGTAGCGCCTACCGGGCTCCGGCCCAGCTTCCACGCACCCCAACTGTCAACCCTACACCTCCACCTACCGTCCCTAATGCCCGACCCACGGCTCCTATCGATCCCTCACGAAACTTGATCCGGGAACATGTCCTCCAAAGCCTGGAAGCACTCTATCCCGACCTCACATGGAGGGATAATTCCCGAGACACTCTCATCCATGAAATGGTCGACCATCTTCAAGCTAAAGCCGCTATGGACGGCATACCTATCATGACTCCAGGAAACGCGGCCTTAACCGAAACCGCTCGAGACATGTTAGATCGTGTCGTGGAAGACTTCGTCCAACAATCCTCTAGAAACACTACCTCACGACCTGAAGTCAGGGAACCCTCCAGAATTCTCGAGGAAATGAGGGACTTCACTCGGGGAAGGATTTAAGTCGAGATATCCTTTTAATGAAGCAACTCTCCCCTCCCTAGAAGCCGAAAACTTTAAATAGAAGGAGACATTCATATGATGAATTCATGGGGTTTTGAGAGTCGCTTTCAACGCAATCAAAAAGAATCTTTCTACGGTTTAAATCAGCAACAGGTACAAACGGCTGCCCCCACAAAACCAGCTATGGTCGGGGACGATGATTCTGAAAACACACCACACACCGAGACTGCAGCAACACCTGCCCCCCGTCTTCAATGTCCTCCTTTCGCAGAAGCGAGAACGGAAAACGATCAAACCTTTTGCTCCATTACTTCAGGCCCTTATGCAGGGTATCATGTCTCAACGAATCAATTGATCTACCCTAACGATCCCACTCGTGCACCGTCAGGGGCTGACGATCCGGATGCCGTCGAAGTGGGCCCTTGTGAAGCCGCAAGCCCCGCTTATTTGACTTTAAGCGGAGCAGAATTCACCCTCTCTGATGCCCGTGACATATACCGCAGATTGGAATCCCGGCCTGCCGCTCATCTTTTTAGAATGAATATCCATGCAGACAGACCGGGTCGTGGCTGTATTCAAACAGGTGGGACAAACTATGAAATAGCGTATCCCCTTCTCGTCAGTCTTACCAGAGATGGCACGGGTTTGTCGACAACTGTGCGGGATAGAACACGAGATTCTTTGCGTGAAAAACTTCCAGAAGCTAGGATTAATAAATGGGAAGCTAGCACACCCTTTGAGTTTGTCTCCCGTTTTATAGCAGATAATTCTGTGTCAGCTGGATTGCTGGCCTTGACGCTCTGGGGATTCGGAAGAGTATGCCCTCGATTTCACCCCTCATTAGGAGCCTCATGGCTCCAAGCCTTTGGTCTTCGAGCGATGGCAACAACCGTGGCAGCGGAAGGAGCGGCTACGGCTACCAAAGGAGCTGCGGGATTCATCACGACTGAAGCTTTATTCGGTACAGGAGGGGTGATTATGGCCGCTCTTACGGGATTAGCCATCGGAACGGCTTTAAACCATGGCTCTGAAGCCGTTTCAGGAGTGAGACAAAGCTCTCGTATGGCGGACACTGCGGATAGGACTCGAAGAGAATCCGGCAGTGAAATCCTAGGAGGGGCTCATTTAGCCGCGGAAGCCGTCTCTTTGGGGATTGGAGCTTCCTTAAATGAAGCCGTGCAGGAGGCTGCGGGACGGTCTTTAAGTGATGGTATAGCGGATGCGGCTGATCAAACTCGGCGTGACTCGGGTAGTGAAATCTTAGGAGGAGCTCATTTAACCGCGGAAGCGGTTTCTCTCGGCATTGGATCCACCATAAATCGTGCGACCGAGAGCCTCACGGGGACTTCATTAAGTGATAGATTAGGGGATGCCATGTTTGAAGGGGTACAAGCCGCCCAACACATCGGAGATCGTTTAAGTGCTGGCGTGTCCAACCTCTTTGGATCCCGATATCATTTAGCCCATTGAGTCAAAAGAGCCTTACCTTCCAAATGAAATTTGCCCCAATAGACCTATTAAAACGGCCCCTAATAGAGACGACAGCGCGATGCCCCTCATAGGAAATCCCCTAAAAGGGGTGGGGTCTTGCATACCCACCTTCTTTTATATAGATTTCTTTAGCAACTACACCTCGAAAGTATGACGATAATAACAAAGAGGGTCATATTTTATGGGAGATGTTGCTTTCACACTCGATCACGGGGGTCAGACCGAAACGGTACATGTCGAGTTCGATCCGGGTCCGCAAGATGACGAGAGTCTCATTCTGACCCGGGCTGAAGAAGCTATTCGTCGTGATTTTGACAACCATCCCGACCGTTATGCAGGCCGTAGTTTACCCCCCACACTAACCTTAAATTTAAATTACCGAGAACCGCGTTGTTGGGTTTTTAGGTGTGACGATCGCTTCACCCAACGCCTTGGTACTAATGACGCATTTTATAATACGATCCAGCGTTTATTATCAAGACCTTCACAAGTCTCAACAAGCCCAAACACTCCAAATCAACCAGCTGCTGCGCCAACCTCTTCCCCCAGAGATTTAGCCTCTCTCGTGACGGCTCCCGGAGATCTTACGCCTCAAGATATCGACGCTATTCGGACGTCTCATCCCGTCATGGCTCATGTGCTCGATTCTTTATTGGCTTCTACGACTTTTGTCGACCTGCGGACACCCGAACAAAGGCAACCACCAGCGGATGGAGGAGCTCCTCCACCCGAGCAGATTGGTCTTTTCGAAAGGGTGATGGCGCTCACAGATCAATATGACCCCGGTATCCATCCCAATAGATCGCATTATCGTTTTTTATTCGAGTATTTAAGATTGAGGGATCAACATTGGTCCGATGCAGCTAATAATCCCATCGTCCGATTTTGCATGGGAGGACAGGATCCTCTTTACCTGGTGGGAGCTCAGGACTCCGAGCTCTTGGCGATCGAACGACTTTTGGATAGAGTCCCTCATCGACCGGGTACTCAAGCCGAAAAGATTTGGACAGTGGAAGATCCTTCTTTACATACGTGGTTGAGGGTGCCTGACTCCGTCACTCCCCGCCCTGTAGGTGCGGTCTTGCACTCGCGCTTTGCGGTGGCTTTTCATAATTTCAGAATTTTACTTCAATTGGTCCAATCTCCATCCGGCAGGTTGCGTGTAAGGGATATGGTTTTTCGTTTTCGCACCCCCGTATGCGATACGGTAAAAAACGATAATGAACAAAGGAGCGAACGACGGCGCCATTTCAATACTTTTTTACGATGTTCGGCCCCCAATGGATTGGGTCTCGTCGAGGCGGACTGGTCGCGTTTTGAGTCAACTGCCAATGTGAATGGAGTGCCTCCATCGGATATACAAGTTAATCAAGGGGAACTAGATGCTATCGCGCAATATGTTTCTTTATTTGGCCTGGAACCGCCATCCGCTTTATTCAGTCGTACCGATGGGCAGCTCCAACTGAATTTAAGACCCTGGCCGGTAAACCGTGCCCGGGAAAACGTCGCGGCTCTTATTTATGTAAGGAATGCTTTAGTAGAAGCTTATCAAGTACCACCAGCAAGACGATAAGAGGTATTTATGCAATTATGGGGTTTCGAAAGATCTAAGAGCCGTCATGACGCCCGCTATACCTTGAACCAAGATGCGGGTAGCGTAAATATGAGTTCTGGAGGCGGAGGAGGCACAGGGGCCGCAGCCGGGCCGCATCCCGAGCATGATATTCGGGAAGTGCCCGTTCAGTTTGACGAACTTCCCGATCGCGTAGAGCCTTCAGCCGACTTTAGACCTGTGCGCGTCACCTTTGTCTCGGCCACCCCTCAACAGTATGCTCAGCATGCGCATTTGATCGCACATCCCGACCAAATTCGAAGGGATCATCCGCTTTTTAGACAGGGTCGAGTGCGCTCTTATACTATGGATATACAAGATACGGATCATAGTGGACGCATAGGAGATAATGACGCCGAACGTAGAGCTTTAGTGGAGGCCATCAATGGACGAGATGGCAGGAACCGCGTCCCAGGATATGAGGTTTTACACGATGTCGCCTCTAATCCTACGGTCACGCAGCGCGATCGCTCGAATGCCGTTGTTTCTGAATTATTCAGAATGCCGGATGGCCAAGATGCAGCGGTTCAAGCCGCCAATGACACCTTAAATCCCAACGACCCGGCTCTCGACATCTTAAATCGTCGGGACTCCCGTGAAGTAGATGACCGCCTTCGTAGAATCGAAAGGGAACTGGCACGGATCTTAGCGGAATTACAGGCCGGGGTTCCCATTGAAAACGTGCTCCCTCAAATGGCTGCCGTCCTCGCGCGCCAAGGCAATACCATAGCCTCGAAACTCGCGTCGACCGCCGTCAAGAATATCCATGCGGCGAAACAAAACCAACTCGAAGCTTCTAAGAGAACGTCCGGATTATATCGAAATCATTCCACGGATGCCGCAGCCCAATCGCGAAATAATGCCGCCATGACGGACGCGAATACAGCACAGCGCCTAGCGCAGGAAAGCGCCCAGGAGGCGATGGATTCGCTTAAGAATGCCTTAGGCTCCACCGAATCCACCCGTGAGTTCGCGCAATATGTGTCAGGCTGGCTCCAGCGCAACGCCTCTCGCGGCTAGCTTCATCGCTAAAATTTACTTAAATCACCAAATTATCCGACTGGAGCACCACCGGCTTACGCGGGGAGGCCTTGATCAACTCTGACTTGCAGGCGACCTAGTCCTTGGCCAAAATCTCGCCTGCCACTCAAATCGAGAACTCAAGACATTCCCTTTGAGCAATCCCTTCAAATCGAACAAAACCTATTGAACATATACCGTTAATAAAGTATCATTTAGCATGATCCAAGGGTTCAAGGACAAAATCACCTCCGATATCTATCATGGGCATAATACGAGAGAATCCCGTAGCGTCCCCAAACAACTTTGGAAGCTCATCGCTAGGAAGCTTGACGCCTTGAACGCCGCTTTCGTCGTCCATGACTTGAGGGTGCCGGCGGGCAACCGCCTGGAAAAGCTGACCGGAAAGCTCTCCGGCAAATACAGTATTCGGGTGAACGATCAATACCGGATCGTCTTCGGCTTCAAAGACGGTTCTGCGAATGAAGTCCAAGTGTTAGATTATCATTAAAAGGAGAAAATTTATGATTCCTGAAAATAGAAGGCCTACCCATCCCGGAGATATCTTGTATTATGAGTTCTTAGAGCCGCTAAAGATGACCCAAGTGGAGTTGGCTAAGAAAATGAAAGTTCCTATCCAGAGGATCAACACTCTCATCAGCGGCAAACGGGGAGTCACCGCGGAAACGGCCCTCCTCTTGGCGAAAATCCTCAAAACCTCACCCGAGTTTTGGATGAATCTCCAGACGACCTACGATCTCTATGAAGCCAAGCAATACATGAAACATGCGGCCTGATTCCCCATAAACCTCACAAGGGATTACAGGGTATTAAATCGCCAAATTATCCGGCTGGAGCACCACCGGCTTACGCGGGGAGGCTTTGATGACCTCGGGTTCGCGGTCGTGGGCGAGCTTCAGGAAAGTCCTGGCCCAGCCGACCCAATCTTTTACTAATGCCTCATCCCCCATTTCAATCGAGGGTTGTGTCGAACTAAACTTCCTATTTCGGACAAACGAAGTCCCCTGCTTGACCTGAATCATCCAAATCTCACGGATTAGACCCGTCGTATTTTTTCCATTGATTATACATTATTCAACGGGTTATTTTCATCCAAGACTCAAGAAGAGGACATATTTTGCCGCACCTAAGAAAAAGACATTCTGAAACTCTTATCTTGAAGAGACTCAAAAGCAGCCGAGTACTGACTTTGCAGGGCGCTCGCCAGACGGGGAAGAGCGTTTTGGCTAGAGATCTGCTTCCTTGCCTGCTTCCACGGGTTTCCTTTGAAACCTTCGATCGCGCGGTCACCAAACGTTTTGCTCAAGGGAACCCCGATACGTTCCTCGAAAAAAACGCGGAGTTTCATCCTTTGATCATAGATGAAGCCCAGAAAGTGCCCGAGATATTCGATGCTGTGAAACATCAAGTGGATCTTCACCCGACTCCGGGACGCTATATTCTTTTGGGTTCGTCTGAATTTTCCAGGGAAGTCAGAATACGTGAATCTTTGACCGGCAGAATGAGTCGCATAAGGCTTTATCCTTTTAATCTCGCCGAAGCTCTGCAGATTCCCGCAAATCCCAGCAAAGCTCCCCTACTTACCAATCAGAAGGCCCGCTGCCAGAGAGCCGATTTACTGCGTCATTTCAAATCAAGCGGAATGCCGGGAGTCTTTGCTTTGAGGAATCATTCGGATCGGGAAAGTTTTTTTGAGGATTGGATATCGCTTGTCACCAGCCGGGATTTGCTTCTTTTCGTGAGATTGAATCCTGATCCTGATCTTGCTGATGCCATAATTCGAGCCATTCCAAAACTTGACGTACCCGATTCCACCCACCTCTCACGGCATCTCCGAGAGAATCCGAAAAAAATTCAAAAACATTTGATGATCCTAGAGCAGCTTTTTGTCCTGCATAAAATTCTTCCTCACCGGCTTAGCACCGGGAAACCCCTCTATTTTCTTTTAGATGCTGGATTAGCGACTCATCTCGGCGCGTCTTTGGAAAGGCAGTTGCAGACTTGGATGCTTCAGGAACAGCTCTCCCAGCGTAGTTATCGCGATGACCGGGTATCACGGCTTTTCTATTATCGAAGTGCGCGAGCGGGGATCCTGGATCTCATCTGTGAAACCACGAGGTTTTGTGCAGCCCTGAAAATCATTTCACGTGAGAGGATTGATTTAAGGGATCTGATGATCCTGAAGGCTTTTCAGGAAAAAGCTAAAAACGGGTCTAAGGTTCAAGCGATGGCCCTGGCTCCCATTGCCAAACCCGAAATGATTGATGGCATCCAAATTTTCCCTTGGGAAAGTATTGTTTAAGACGAAGTCCCCATCGATTCTCGACAATTATTAAATCACCAAATTATCCGGCTGGAGCACCACCGGCTTACGCGGGGAGGCTTTGATGACCTCGGGTTCGCGGTCGTGGGCGAGCTTCAGGAAAGTCCTGGCCCAGCCGACCCAATCCTTCGCCACCACCTCGTCGACCTTCTGTCGCCTGAAGGGGCGAGTCATCATCCTTCACCAGGAGCGCTAGGACATTCCCTTTGACCGAGGCAGCTGAAGGTTGATACTCTTAATTCGTTGGAGATTAAAATGACGTCCCAGGATATGAAGTATTGGCAAGGCATCTCTGATATCAATAAAAGCCTGTCTAAAGAGAAGCCGAATACCGCTCACGTGTTCGACTTTTTAGACGCTGCTTATCAGTTTGTAGTGGATATCAAGGGCAAAGTGGACACATCGGCGTCGGAAGCCATCAACTTGTATAAGACCTGGAAGCTTATTCGAAACAAAAACCATGCTTAATTTTAAGGATATCACGTTTCAAATTCTCGATGTCCTCGAAAAACATGCGATAAAACACTCTCTCATCGGTGGCATCGCCATCAGCCTTACCGTACGCGAACGGTTTACCAAAGACATCGATTTTACGATCTGGCTCGAGAACGAAGAACTTTCAAAAAAATTCCTCAAAGATCTTCAGGCCAATCCTCATTGCCGCATCCATACGACTTCATTCGTCTCCATTCCCCATATACCGGACTTCATCAGGATTTTTTGGGATGAGATCCCCATCGATTTCCTGGTGGCCAATATCGATTATCAACGAGAGCTTCTCGACAGATCCGTAGTCCCGGCCACTTCATGTCGCCTCTCCCGAGGATCTATTTATCTTAAAATTACTGGCTGATCGACCCAATGACAGGCAAGATATCGAATGGATTTTACAAATCTATCCTGATCTAGACAGGGAATACATAAAGAAATGGTGCCAGATTTGGGAAATCTCAGGTCGCCTTAAAGACCAGTTTTAAATCGCCAAATTATCCGGCTGAAGGGCCACGGGCTTACGCGGGGAGGCTTTGATCACCTCGGGTTCGCGGTCGTGGGCGAGCTTCAGGAAAGTCCTGGCCCAGCCGACCCAATCCTTCGCTAGGGCCTCGTCGACCTTCTGTCGCCTCAGAGCCTGGATCTCCTTGTGGAACTTCGGGTACTCGGGGAAGAGGTTCGTCTTGACGAAGTGGTTTTCGAATTCATGCGTGGTTTCGATGTCGTTGAACGTCGGGACGTACCGATAAAAAAGCAGGCCGTCGGCCGCTTTGACGATCGCTTCGTACGCCTTGTAGGCGGCGGATTCGAATTCGCCGTGACTTAAGAGAGCTTCGGCGTTTTGCAGGAGCGGATCGCCGTCCTTCACCATCGGAGGCCGTGACTCCACCGCGGCGCCGGCGCATTCGCCGATGACGCCTTTTTGCAGTCCGAACTCCTCCGTGCCTTCCCAATCCACGAAGAAAGACGGGTTTTCTTCATAGGCGGGGATCTTCTTGAAGGATTCAAGGACCTTCAACGCGCCTTCCTTGCCGACGCGCCCGTAGAATTGGTTGAAGCTTTCTTCCTGCTGGCGGCCGTCCACGTAGTTCGAGACGAGGGCGACGACCGCATCCGGCACGTTCTTGGACGGAATGTGCGTGATCAGCTGTCCCACCGCCATGTCGCGGCCGAAATGGCCCCCGAGCACGACTTGGAACGCCGGCACCGTGTGGCCCTCCACGGGGATCGCGCCGCCGTAGAGGCCGATATTCGCGATGTAGTGCTGGCCGCAGCTATTCGGGCAGCCGCTGATCTTGATGCGCAGGTCCTTCGCGACTTGCGAGATTTTCCCGTTCGCCTGGTACAAATGCGCTTCGAGCGTGCGCGCCAAGCCCATCGACGACGCGATACCCAAGCGGCACGTGTCCGTCCCCGGACAAGAGGTCACGTCGTAGATCGTCTGCGCGTCCTTTTTGACGAAATCGATCGCCTTCAGGTCTTGGTAGATGGCCGGTAAGTCTTGGTTACGCACCCAGCGGATCAGGAGATTCTGGTGCACCATTAGACGGATGTTCTCGCCGCAATAGCGACGGGAAATATCCGCCAACCTCCTCATTTGGGAAGGCTTCATGTCGCCGGTGGTCAAACGTACTTCGACCATCGAGTAGCCCTTTTGCTTCTGCTCCCAGACGTTCGTCTTTTTCCATTGCAGATAATCGGGGCTTTCCGGAGCGGCGGGAATCGCCGCCGTCACTTGCGGGGCTTTTTCTTCGTAAGAGGAAATCGTCTTTAAATAATCGTTCCATGAGGGATCGACTTCCAGCTCGCTTCTCTCCTGGCTCACTAAGCGTTTGAATTCCTCGAACCCGACCTTGTCGATGACGAACTTCATCCGGGCCTTGGAGCGGATCTTCCGCTCGCCCAAGCGGTCGAAGACGCGGATCACGGCCTGGGCCCACGGGATCAACTCCTCCGCCGCCATGAACGGGTCCAAGAGCTTCGCGATGCGCGGGCTCGAACCGAGACCGCCGCCGACGAAGACTTCGAAGCCGCGTTTACCATTCTGGATTTTCGCCACGAGACCTAAATCATGCAGCATCGGGTACGCCGTCATGACGCCGCCGCCGTCGAAGGCGATCTTGAATTTCCGCGGGAGGTTTTGACAGATCGGGTTGCGGATCAAGTGCCACGCCATCGCGTGCGCGTAGGGCGTCACGTCGAAGGCTTCCTGAGGGTCGACGCCGGCGCTGGGCGAAGCGGTGACGTTCCGCACCGTATTGCCGCAGGCTTCGCGCGTCGTGAGGCCGACGGCCTCGAGCTTGCGGATGAGGTCCGGCGTGTTTTTCACGTCCACGTAATGAATCTGCAGGTCCTGGCGCGTCGTGATGTGCGCGTTGTTGTGCGCGATCGTCTCGGCCAATTCGGCGATGCATTCGATCTGGGCCGCGTTAATAATGCCCATCGGGATCTTGATCCGGATCATCTGGACGCCGTCCTGGCGCTGTCCGTAAACCCCGTGTTGGAGACGGATGCGTTGGAAGGTCTCGGGAGTGATCTGGCCTCCCAGGAACTTATGGACGTTTTCCTCGTAGGATTGGATTTCCTTTTGGATAGCAGGTTGGACGGTAGGCGATGTTTCGGGGCGCGACATACTCGATACCTCTTTCTTCGGACGCTTTCTAATACAGGTCTGGCGCGTGTCAAATGAATACCCTGCTTGACAGCGCGGGGCGGCTGTTCTTTAAAGAATGCCTATGCCGACATTTCAGGACATCATTAAAAAGGTAAAATCCGAGATCCGAGAGGTCCAGCCGAACGAAGCCCGGAAAATGACCCAGCAAAACCCCGCCATCGTAATGGTCGACGTGCGTGAGGCCGACGAATGGGAAGGCGGCATCGCCCCCGGGGCGCTCACGATCCAACGCGGCTTCCTCGAGCTCGACATCGAAGACTCCGTCACCGACAAGAATACGCCGATCATCGCTTACTGCGCGGGCGGCACGCGATCCGCCTTGGCCGCGAAAACCCTGCAGGACATGGGCTATCAAACCGTCTACTCGATGGCGGGAGGTTTTAACGGCTGGAAGGACGCGGGCTTGCCCATTTTTCATAAGCGGACCCTCACGAAGGAACAAAACGTCCGTTACTCGCGCCATACCCTCCTCCCGGAAGTCGGCGAGGAAGGCCAATTGAAGCTCCTCGACGCGAAGGTCCTTTTGATCGGGGCCGGCGGCCTCGGATGCCCGACCGGCCTGTATTTGGCGGCAGCGGGCGTCGGCACGATCGGGATGATCGACTACGACGCGGTAGATCTGTCCAACCTCCAACGCCAAATCCTCCACAGCGAATCCGAAGTCGGAAATCCCAAGGTGGAGTCCGCCCAACGCCGCTTGAACAGCCTGAATTCGGACATCAAGATCGTTCCCATCCGCGAAAAACTCTCGCGGGATAACGTCAAGAAGATCGTCGCCGACTATGACATCGTCGTGAACGGCTGCGACAATTTCCCCACGCGCTACCTGATCAACGACGTCTGCGTCTTCATGAAAAAACCGCTGGTCGACGGCAGTATTTTCCGCTTCGAAGGCCAAGTGACGATCTTCGACACGGCCAAAGGTGGGCCTTGTTACCGCTGCCTCTATCCTGAGCCCCCACCCCCTGAAATGGCGCCTTCCTGCGCCGAGGGTGGCGTTTTAGGCGTCTTGCCCGGGATCATAGGTTCCATTGAGGCCGTCGAAACGATCAAAGTCATCTTAGGCAAAGGCGAACCGCTTGTCGGCCGACTCCTCATGTATGATGCCTTAGGGGAGCGCTTCCGCGAGATGAAGATCCGCCGGGACCCGAAGTGCCCGGTGTGCGGCGACAAACCGACGATCCAAGACCTGATCGATTACGAGTGGTTTTGCAGCAACCCGAACAAACACTAACTGGAAGGCTAACTTAAGGAGGAATTATGCAAGTAGGACAAAAAGCCCCTGATTTCAAGGCGACCGCGGCCCTCGGCAACGACGAGTTCAAAGAACTCTCCCTCGCCGATTACAAAGGCAAGTGGCTCGTCCTGTTCTTTTACCCTTTGGACTTCACGTTCGTCTGCCCCACGGAGATCAACGCGTTTTCCGACGAGATCGATAAGTTCAAGAAGATCGGTGCCGAAGTCTTGGGCGTCTCGATCGACAGCCAGTTCTCGCACAACTCTTGGATGAAGATGCCCCGCAAGGAAGGCGGCATCCAAGGCCTGAAATACCCCCTGCTCGCGGACGTGAACAAGACGATCGCCCAGGACTACGGCGTGCTCATGCCCCCTCCTGCGGGAATCGCGCTCCGCGGCCTTTTCGTGATCGATCCCGACGGGATCCTCCAGTACCAAACGGTCAACTTCTTGAACTTCGGCCGGTCCACCGAGGAAACCCTCCGCGTGATCCAAGCCATCCAGACGGTCAAGCAGACCGGCGAAGTCTGCCCCGCCAACTGGAAACCCGGCGAAAAGACCATGAAGGCCGACCCGGTGAAGTCGAAGGAGTATTTTGCGACCGTGAAATAATAAGTTTAGGATAAGGATTACGGTAGGGGCGGCTCGAAAGCCGCCCCTATTTTTTTACGGTAACGCGTCGAACTCTTGGAAAGTCGAGGCTTTCAACGTCGGATTATGGGACTTTTCGTAGGCGATCGTCGAGACGGGTTTTACCCCGTAGTCATGGCCTGGGTAGACTTTTAGAGTCGGTTCTAATCCTTTGAGACGCTGCAAACTCTGGTAGAGCGTCTTAGGACTGCCGCCGGGCAGGTCGCTGCGGCCGCAATTGCCCTGGAAAAGCGTGTCACCCGTGAAGAGGTGGCCGATCGGGTCTTCGTCCGAGAAAAACCAATAACAGACCGACCCCGGCGTGTGGCCTGGGGTGTGAATGACCTTTACTTGAAGCTTCCCTAGGAAAAACGAATCCCCTTCTCTCACAACGTGGACGCGAGCGGCGCCCGTATCGACTTCCGGTCGGTCATCGGCATGCACGTAGATCTCGGCGTTCGTCCTCTCGACGACGGCTTGGACGCCCTCGACATGGTCGAAATGATGGTGGGTCAATAGGATCTTCGTGACGCGGTAGCCGTCGGTCTCCGCGATTTTCAAGACGCGATCCACTTCCCAGGCGGGGTCGATGTAAGCGCATTCCTTCGTGGTGGCGTCCCCCACGAGGTAATTAAAATTTTGCATCAGACCGACTTCAATTTGCCGTAGGTACGCCATAGATCATGGGGATGATTTTAAGACCGATATAGATGGTGACGGCCATGAGGATGACGTTATAAATTGTCATTTTACGGATCAACCCCGCGAGCTTTTCCTGTTTTTCGATCGGGCCTTCCATCACGCCGTTGGCCATACGGGTCACTTTCAGACCCATCCCGAAGCATTGGCCCGAGCCAATAAGGAAGATAAGCGTCGTCAACGCGAACTTCGTCATCAAAAGCGTGCCTAATGACTGGTAGTATTGGGTCCCGAACCCTATTTTGAGGTCCGTCAACCGTATGGCGCCCGTCATGAACGTGAGGCAAATCCCGAAGAGGAAGATGGGGTGAAAAAATTGGATCACCTTCGCGAAGACCTTCATGCGTTGCGCCCGGTCTTCGATCAATTGCAAGGCTGGAGTTACGCCGAAAGCAAATAGAACCGCGCCGCCCAAACTGAGGACGACACCCATCAGATGTAGCCATCGCAAGAGTTCGTGGGACATTATTGAAGTCCCCCTTTCGCATCCAGCTGCTTGACGAGATCATGGATGATGCCGTGCATCTTGAAGACGAAAAGAAGGCAGAGCGTGAGGGTCAGCGCCAACACCGCGATCGAGATAAAGGCCCATGTGAGGTGGGAAACGAAGAACTCCTGCCCATGGCCGGCCTTCAGACCGGCGTGCATGGTGAACATCAGACAAATAAAGCTCAGAACGGACATGACGGAAGCGATGATTCTCATGAACGCGACTCCGTAGGGCACTCGCCCCTTCCTGTCAAAGAAATGTCAATTGAGAAGCGTCAAAGGGATTGACTCGGCAGAGATATCCGCCTTAGCGAAGCGGCCACGAGGCCGCCATGACGCTCAATTTCATCTACCTTCTTTCACTCATCATTTGGATCGGCAGTATCATTTTCTTTTCTTTCTTCACGGCACCCACCCTCTTTAAAAACCTCCCCATGGAAGTCGCCGGACAAGCCGTATCGGCGATATTCCCGAAATATTATGCCGCAGGTTACGCCTCAGGATTCTTAGCTTTGATCTCTCTAGTAATGAATGCGGTTAAGACGGGCGTATGGTCGCCACTCAAGATGATTCTTGTCGTCATTATGGTCGGCATGACGCTTTTCGCGGGACTCAACATCCACCCGCGCGCCCGAGCGCTGAAAGAAGAGATTAAGATCGCATCCGACGAGACGGAAGCATCGCATTTGAAGCAGGAATTCGACCGGGTCCATAAAATCTCGGTGGTCTTCAATGGAATCGTTCTTTTGATCGGATTATTCTTAGTCTTGATTACGGCCAAACACCTCACGCTGTAACGTCGGCCAACCACTTCAAATAACGGCCGTTCCCCGCTGAAAGGGGAAGCACCACGAATTCAGGCGTCTCATAAGGATGCGCAGCCAGAATCTCCTTCTCCAGCCTCTTCAATAAAGCCGCTCGCGTCTTCATTAGCAATACCCATTCCCGGTTTTTCTCGATCTTTCCCTTCCACCGATAGACTGAAACCGCACGAGGAAGAATTGTCACGCAAGCTACGAGCTTTTTTCCCACTAATAACTCCGCCAACCGCTCGGCGCGTTTAGCAGCGTCGATGGTCGAAAGACAAATCGTAAAAGGGGTCGAGCTCATGCGTTCCTCACTTTTACTTGGCCGATTAGAGCATGGCATGACGAGATCGAGGCCATCATGAAATGATGCGCCCCTGGTTGTGAAGCGGCTTTCTCAAAAGATAGGTATTCTTCGACGATTTCTCTCATAGGGATCGTTCCCACTCCCATCGCAAAATGACGACATCGAAAAAGAAATAAGGACTTAACGTCGATTCTAGGGTGTGTTTCCAAATAATCTTTCATGTCCCAATCCTTGGGGCCTCTCGTATGCGGACACGTCGGAGGCTCGATACAGCTCGCCGGGCACATCCAAGTGGCGAAACTCAAGGCGCGCGTCTTGTTAGCTAGCGTCATTTCCATGGGAGTCCCTAAGAGGGATTCCGCCGATTCCGTTTCGACCATGGCTTGCGGAAATTTTTTTTTGAAACATTCTATAAAGACATCCATCAGTATATGGGGAGCGAAGGTGGGGGGCACATATTGGTCGTCTAAAGAACCGCCAGACCGCCCTTCCGCGAGCTTTTCTTGAAAATAAGGAAGGAAAAAATCCTTCCAATCTTGTATATGATAGACAATTTTACCGCCGCCATCGCCTTGTTCCTCAAAGGTTTGACAGTCCGCCTTCAAGTCCACAATATGGATCTTTTGGAATGATATTTGCTTTTGACCACGGAGTAGTTGCCGTGTGTAAAAACTTCCAAAACCACCACCGCCTAAAACGATGAAGTTCACGGCGCGTCCATAGTCACGACGACATCGTCGCCGTTGACGCGACATGGATAGGTTTTAACGCAAGCGGCAGGGTTTGCGGGGGACTGACCCGTTTTCAAGTCAAACTCCCAACGATGCCAAGGGCACATGACGATCGTTCCTTCGACTTCCCCGTCCACTAAGGGAGCTCCGCGATGCGGACATAAGTTTTCGATAGCGTAGAAAGAGTTTTTCACATGAAAAATAGCAATAGAACGATCACCCACCGAGATCGCCCTACCTTCATTGGCTGGAACCATTCGTGCGGGAAGCACTTTAATATCCGTCATAATAATCGGGGAGACAGGATTTGAACCTGCGACATCCAGTTCCCAAAACTGGCGCTCTACCAGGCTGAGCTACTCCCCGGGCCTAAAATTTTAGGAGACTATTAGAAATGCCAATCTTTTCTTAAAAGAGCAATGTGAAAACTCGATGGAAATAAAGGGTTTACGAAGCGCTGCGAACTTCTAACAAAGGAATGATTTCTGAGAGGATCCTTCGCTTAAGCTGCTCTAAATCACGATCATCGATGATGAATTGCCCCTGAAGGGCGTGAATAATATGAGCACTGAAATAAGGTTTACCTCTTGAATCAACACTTTCCTCGAAGGATACACAGCAGTTTCCAATTTTTGATTCTTCGATGACACAACCCATACAAGCTTAACATTCAATACAAGTGCCAAAAGGTACTTTTTTGAATTTAATTGATTTTCTTGATTTTTCACACCCCACAAATCCTTAAGTAGGATAATTATTATCTCACGGCAGGATATTTTTATCGCCTTTATAGAGAGGCAAGGCAATTTTGAAGCAAGTTCCTTTTTTTAACTCGCTGGAGACTTCGATTTTACCTTGATGAGCCGATATAATTTTTTTCGTAATAGCGAGACCCAAACCTAAGCCTCTGGATTTCGTCGTCACGAAATCATCAAAAAGCGTTTTGAGACGGTCTTCCGGGATGCCGACTCCCGTATCTCGAAAAGAGATAAAACAATAAAATCCATCCGATCGGGCCTCCACATTTAAGCTTCCGCCCTGAGGCATCGCCTGAATGGCATTTGAAACCATATTTGAGAAAACACGATTTAAGTCGGATCCAACTCCTGAAATCGTAGGGTCCGCCGCATCCGCGCTCCAATGGAGCTCCACATTTCGCTTTTGGGCTTCCGCCTCAAAAGTCGCCAAAGCGTCTCGGACCACTTCGTTAATCTGAAGAGGGCCAGGGTGAAACGGAGTTTCATGAACAAGATTATGAAGGTCATTTAAGAATTGGTTAATTTTATTAAACTCTCTCTCGACCGTACGACGAAAGGTTTTTCGGAATTCCTCATCGCCATACATTTTCTCCATCAACCGACTAGTCGTCTCCACGGCTTGAATGGGATGCTTCAAATCGTGGGCTAGACCCGAAGCCACACGCCCAAACAAAGCATGTCTTTCCTCCACGAGTAACTTTTTCTGGATATCCTTGAGCCTCACAGACATCTCGTTGAATGCGCCTGCCAACACCTCGAACTCATCCCCCGTCGTTAGAGAAACGTGATAGTCTAAATTACCGAGCGAAAATTGCCTCGTTGCCGCCATGAGTTGTCGGATTGGTCTCAAGACCTGACTTTTACCCGCATAAACACCAACGCCCATGGCTAGCAAGATGAAGGACACCATAACGGCGATTAAAAGAACCGTCATCTGCTTGGCTAGACCATAAGCTTCCGATACGGGTTGTTCCACGATAACAGCCCAAGAAAGAGGTTCTTTCGTCTGAAAACCGATCGCCAGCACGTCCTCTCCGTACGAGGCGCTATAGACGACGCCTCCCGGATGCAGAGACTGCCGCCAAGGACCATCAAAAGCGCTTTTGGAAAATACTTCTTTTTTGCGGCTGCCGTTTCCGGAGGCTATCAGTTTTTGATCGCTATCAATGACGTTTAGGTAACCATGCTCTCCTACCCGGATCCCGTCGACTAAATACCACATCTGCATCAGATTAATCTCGCCCACAAGAACACCCGTAACTTGCGCCAGCTTCTTGACGGGAAACGCCACCTTCATGGCTGGAGAGAGGTCTTCCTTGATATACACTGGCGATAAATAGGAAAGGTTCGACATCCCTTTTTCCAGGGCTTCGTCTTGAAATGAAGTATCATTATTCTTGCCTAATCGAGTCGTCGCCAGGACTTTTCTAGAGACATCGTAAAGGGTGAGCTCGTTAAACTCTTCGAAACGATTGGCATAGTTCTCCAAAATCCTCTCTTCTTGCCATACCTGGAGACCGGCATGATTGATGTTTTCGGCGGTGGCTTGTACGATTGAAACCGCGTTTTTCACATATTGTTCGATTTGTTCCGCGGCCCTTTGGCTGACATTCTGATGGCCTTCCCTCACGGACTGCATCGTTGCCCGGCGCGCCTGATCGACAGAAAGGATGCCGAAGAACAAAAGGGGCGTTAATGATGCCGCCGCGAGGAAGAGACTTAGTTTTACGCTGATCTTCGTTTTCAACGGTGGATGCCCTTATGCCCTCGAGGCTTCAATTTTCAACATACATCTGAGTGAAATCCCTTAAACTTTGAACTTTCGAAGTTGGGAAACCTTTAAACCGAGCATTAATCGCTATGGGCATTTTTCGCCAAAAGAGAAAAATCCCCGGAGGGTCAACACCCAATTCATCTTGAAAATCTAAAAATAGCTTATGTCTTTCGGTCTCATGCCGCTCGGTCCTCATTTCCTCCAACAAACGATCCACCTTTGAATTCCGGTAGTTCGAAAAGTTCAATCCACTCTTTATTTGGCTCGAATGCCAGAACAAGAAATCATTGTCATAGATGGATCGCATGACATTGCAGACGATATTCGCTTCGAAATCATGCTCTTTAAATATTTTGAGGATATAGTCCTGGAAGGAAATTACATGAATATCCATCCGTATCCCTACGTCGAGCAACTGCTTCTGCACAGTCCTCAAGACGCTTTGGGCGACGGTTTCGCCCTCGAACGCATAAGCCTTGAATTGAAACTTTTTACCTTTTTTCTCCAAAATATGGTCACCGTCAGCATCCTTCCAACCTTGTTGCGCCAAGATCTCCACTGCCTTTTGAGGGTCATAAAGGTTACGCGACCTATAAGAGGCATAATAAGAAGAGTCGGGGGATATGGTACCCTTAGCCGGGATGACTTTTCCCTTTAGCGTCTTTTCGATGATTTGCGTTTTGTCGATGATTTGAGAAAGAGCCTGCCTCACCCTCGTTTCCTTAAATGGCTCCCTTTTTGAGTTAAAGATGATCGAATAAAGTATGGGAGACCAAACATCATGAACCTTGATGGAGCCTATTCTCTCCAAAGCCCCGTAATCCTCGGGATTGGTGAGAAACACCATATCGATCTGTTCAGAAATGAGATGGCTTAAGACGGCTCTCTGGTCGGGATAATTTACGATTGAAATCCTAGGCACCAAAAACCCTGGGGAATAATAATCTTGGAACCGGATCAAGGAAATCTTTTGATGGTCTCTCCCCTCGAAGCGGTAAGGGCCGCTGCCGATTGGCTTTTGGTTAAAAGAATCAAAAGAAGCGGGATCACCCTGATTCAGTAGATGTCGGGGAGCGATACCAATCTCGGTAAAGAGAACGGGAAGTTTATTATCGTATTTCTCCAGAACGACAACGACCTTAAGCTCCCCTTCAGCCCGGATTTCCCTTACGGATCTTAAAAAATGAGTGTAACCACATTTTTCCTGACCTTTCATGAAATCAAAAGTGAATTTGACGTCTTGAGACGTTAGAGGATGCCCGTCGTGGAAACGGATTCCCGGTCGGATGAAAAATGTCCACGTCAAACCATCCGAAGACGTTTCCCATCTTTCCGCCAAATTCGGCGCCAAATCGCCATTTGCAGCGTACGTCAAAAGGGAATCAAAGAGAAGATTGATCAAATTCGCGGAAAAAGTCGTATCCGTCGTCAGAGGATTGATCTCGGACGGGTTATGGTCGACTCCGATTCTAAGCTCGATATAATCGATTTTCTTCTTGGGGTGGCAGGAAAAAAGGAGGACGAACAGAAAAAGGCACGTGAAGATCTTTTTTTTAGGGGAGCGCGGCACGAGTGTGCGTGAGATGCCTATTCGCGAAAGATCAAGCAAGGCAAAAGAGTAGAGACCCACCTACTCTTTTGCCTTGCTCGTTAACTAGTAGATGACGGGCATGCAATTCGCCGGCTTCGGTTGCACGGACTTAGTTCCTTTGATTACCTTCATGCGTATCACCTCCTTTCTTACGAACTATGTTTGCTCGCTATTCGGAAAGGCGCTTAATTTCCTGCTGCATGAAATCTTCGATGGATTTAGAAAGATAATTTCCTTCGCATGATTTGACTTCCAGACTCCCGGTCTTATTGACGGAATTCATCCGGCAACCACCGCAGCAATTAGGTAAATACGCACAGGATTCACAATCCTCATCCCACTTGGGCATCGAAAGTTGTATCTCACCTTGTGAATTATAGCCTTCTTGAGACACATGACCCGCAGCCAGGTGGGATACGCCAACGAAGGCCGGACATTTATAAATGCTACCATCAGGTCCTATCGTTAAAGAGTGGCGCGCATGATATTCACAAGGCCCTATTTCCGGGCGCTTTTGAACGGGAAGGCCCACGGAACGCGTTTTTTCTTGGAGAGCGAGGATTCCATTAATCTGCGGATCGTTAAAAGAGCACACTTCACAAAATGAAGTGACCTTGCCATCTCGGCCAGCAACAATGTCCGGATTAATCTTCATGATAGGCTTAAAACGAGCCGAAACGATATCTTCGGCGAATGGACTTTGGCGGATCCGGTCGACCAATTGGAACATGCTCGCGTAATTATCGTTGTCAAAATTACCACCGATGGACAATTTGAGCTTTCCCGCGATTTGACAGAGGTTGTCGTAGATGATGTCGAAAGTACCTTCGCGATTATGCTTGATACGTTTGCGATTATGGGCGTCTCGGTCTCCATCAAAAGTTATTTTCATCCAACGAAATCCGAAGGGAATAAGTTCATCCACAAAAGCGGATGTTAAAAGAACACCATTGGTGACCATTCCAAAAGCCATGCTGACTTGGAGGGATGCGCAGACCTCCCAAAGACTCTTCGAAATCTCGCGAATGGCCTTCGGATGTAAGAGAGGTTCTCCTCCGAAAAAAGTTAAATGCAGCTCTCGAGGCCGTATGGCGCTTAATCTCTTAGTCAGCCAATCGATCGTAAGCGAAACCATCTCGGGCTTCATGATACCGTTCTCGCGCACGTCGTTCTCGAAACAGTAGTCGCAAGCCAGATTGCAATTCATAGTTGGCAAGATGGTGACCTGCATCACATCGGAGCGCTCACGGATCTTCTCGTGATACCAAGAGTCGAACAAGCTTTGCTCATCGACCTCGTCATCGAGGATGATCCCCATTTCTTTTAACTGAGGAATGACACCAGATTCTTTATGCGACAGAGAAGATTGATTTTTCAGTTTTTCGAATAGTTTCAGAGGATTTATTTCGGGATCGTCGAAAAGGATACGATGATCGTGGAGAGTGTTATACAAAAGAATCTTATCAGATTCTTCCGAACCGGAGATGATGTTAAACTTCGATGGCTTCATTCAACCCCCAAGGTGAATCAAGCGTTGCAAAGTCTGAAACAAACTCTCTCTGAAAATTTGTACGCTTTAGGTGCAACAAATGCGCCAAAGATTTTTTTCGGCAAAAGCCAGGACTGAAGGGAGGCGATAATTTTTCAGAATGCTTTGTGGGCTGCGAGAATCAACTCAATCTCATATATCCTTAAAAAATAATTTTGAGAGTGAATCCACTCCCGCTAAAAAAGTTGGATAATTTTTTAGGCAATGCCGCGGATAAAATTGAGCCTACCTCGATCTAAAGCCGTCTTAATAAATTCATGATATACGACACTTTGAAGAACTCAGGGAGTTTCACCGCATTTTCGCTTTCTTTATAATATTTCTTATCTGACTTTCTAGATTATCACGCCCTTCTCGCATCGATTTCACATCTCCATTTTCAGATTGAGCAAAAAATATTTTATCATGAGGCAAATCCGGTCTCTCTTTTTTTATTTTGAAATCAGGCGGTTCAGGATAAGGATTTTTCTGCGAAAACGGATAAGTTTTTTCCTTAAAAATCTCTCATTTTTCAATAGGTTCTTGCGTTATTTTCAATAACTGTTCTACTAAGCTTTCACTTAAAAAATCCGGATAAAGAGAATGGTCGAGACAAAAGCACTTCCTGAAATCAAGCCCGCTATCTTGGTCGTTGATGATGATCAAAGCATGAGGGAAATCCTGGCTTCCATACTCAGGAAAAAATTCAATGTACACCTAGCCCAAAACACCTCCGAAGCCAGAGAGATCCTACAGCGCATCGATGTTCAAGTCGTGTTACTCGATGTCAGACTTGGCTCCGAAGATGGCCTCGCGTTCCTCCCTGATATAAAGGAAATGAACGATCAAATCGAAGTCATCGTCATCACCGTCCTTAAAGACATCAAGACCGCGGTTCAAGCGATTAAAGTCGGAGCTTTTGACTTCATTAATAAAAACTTCGACGACGAAGATCTTGAAGCGATGATTCATCGCGCGATCGAAAAGCAAAAAGCGGCGCGAGAAATTTTATACTTACAAGAAGAAATCAAACAGCAGCACCCTGACGACTTTTATTTTGGACGAAGTCCGGCACTTCAAAAGATGCGCGATATGGCGGATCGTGCCGCGGGTCTCCAAACAACGGTGTTGATCACGGGAGAGACAGGCACCGGAAAAGAGCTGATGGCCCGCTATATCCATAGAAAAAGCCATCTGCACGACAAGCCTTTCGTGACGATTAATTTAGCCGCCATTCCCTCGGAGCTCATGGAATCTATATTGTTTGGACATGAAAAGGGCGCGTTTACCGGCGCTCACCGATTACATTACGGAAAATTCGAGCTTGCAAACGGCGGCACCCTTTTCCTCGATGAAATCGGGGAGCTTCGCTACGACCTACAGGCCAAACTTTTAAGAGTCCTGCAAGAGAGCGAGATCGAGCGTATCGGCGGCAATAAAGTCATCCCGATACGGGTTCGCTTGATTTCAGCGACCAACGTCAATCTTTTGGAGAAGATCAAGCTAAAGGAATTTCGTGGTGATCTTTACTACCGCTTGAACGTTGTTCCGATGCATCTTCCGGCTCTTCGTGAACGCATCGAGGATCTTCCGCAACTTTTAGATTTTTTCCTGGATCGCTACAATAAGAAGTTCAATCGCCATGTTAAAGGCTTCCATCCCGACGTCATCAAACTTCTCTCCACTCATAATTGGCCGGGAAACATTCGGGAATTAGAGAATTTCGTCGAAAGAATCGTCGCCATCTCGACAAACGACATCATCGAGAAGGAGGATATTCCTTTAGAATATTACCTCTACCAACTCGACCAGTCGGAACCCATCGCCGGAGAAGACAAACTCCAAAAAAGTCTCGACGCCTTCGAGAGGAGTTTTATTTTCCGTGTGCTTAAAGATTCTGGTTGGAATCAAACCCGTGCTTCCATAAAGCTCGGCATCCATAGAAAAACGTTGGAGTATAAAATCAAAAGGCTAGGGATGGAAGATGTCATACACTCAGAAAAAACAAAGGACGACGATTAAGCTTGTCCTTCTCATGGCGTCCCTTCTTTCGCAGGGACTTTCAGCTCAAGAATCCAACACGATCCTGCCGGACGTCGTCGTCACTCCCGACAAGAATCAAACCACACTTTCTATAACTCCCGCCACGACATATGTCATCACACGACAAGATATCGAGAAACAGGCCGCCAACTCCGTCCCTGCGATCCTCAGAAATGTACCCGGTCTTGACGTGGTTGCCCTTGGTTCACCTGGAGACGATGTCGATATCCGCCTTCGAGGCGCGGACCGGGATGAGGTGCTTATCCTCATGGACGGCATTCCCATCAATAGTGTGCGTGAACATCGAACCCTCTTCCTAGGCAATCTTACTGTGGACAACGTCGAACGGATTGAGGTCGTCAAAGGATCACAAAGTGTTTTATACGGCTCAGATGCCGTCGGCGGCGTTATCAATATCATCACCCGAAAAGGGAGCGCGCGTATCACACCCATTTTCGGTTTCACGGCGGGCAATCTCGGCCTTTTCGACAAAAAGGCAGGCATTTCCGGAAGCGCCGGCAAGGCTCTCTGGAATTTTACGGCCTCCGACAAAGATCAAAAAGGCCGCTTCGATCGAGATCGGTTTCGCGGTCAAATGACTTCGGCAAATTTTTCCTACCAACTGTTTCCTCAATTGAAGACAGAGGCAGGGGTAAACTATGCGCATTCCAATCAAGAGATTTTTTACGAAGTTCTGACGCGTTTCGATGCGGGGACATCGAGCCTCGTGATCCAATTGGATCGCGACAATAATCGCACCTTAGCACGCGATCTCTTAGAGGCTCATAATACATGGGAGACCCAACCTTTTTCTTGGTGGAAGAGCACGCTACAATACGGCTTCTTCGGAGATTGGGACCGTGGTTTTAATAGCTCTACAGGCGATACCGTTCCGACTGGATACACGGCAGGCAACCAAGACTTCGACGGGCACGGCTACAGGCATCACGTTGATTTTCGCAATAACCTCGATTGGCCGGCTTTACGATGGATGAAGACGGCGTCGACATTGGGCTTTGAATTCGAAGATGAGCGTGTCGGTTTCACCGACATCGGCAGCGAATTCCCTGCTTCAGGACAAGAAGGAGATCGACAAAACGAAGCTCCTTACTTCCTGCAAACATTCAACCTCTTTGAAGACCGCTTGATTTTATCGGGAGGGGCTCGTTTTGATCACAACTCCACTTTCGGATCAGAATGGAGCCCACGAGGATCGCTTCTCTATCGCCATTCTCAAACAGGCACTACCTTCCGGGCGAACTACAGTGAAGGTTTCCATGGCCCCACTATCCTGGAATTCTACACGCAGACCCTCCTTCGGGATTTGGGAAACCCAGCCTTTCAGGCGGTGCGACTCGAAGCCGAACGCTCCCAGAGTTATGAAGCGGGGGTCGAACAGGATTTATTCGGGCGCGTGAAGATCGGATCGACATTCTTTTACGTGGATTACGATCAACTTTTCGATGAATTGCAGTTCATCCATGATGCCTATACCACCGGAGTTGAAACTTCCGTCATCGCTTCGCCTTGGGACAACCTTCAAGTCGGTGGGGCTTACACGTTTATGAAGTCGATTAATGAAGACAATAATAACCGTCTCTCCAACCGCCCTCAGGACCGCTTCCACTTTTTCGTTCAGGCAACGCCTTGGGAGAGATTTCAGGTCCGTACCGATCTCAATATCATCGGTCATCGATTGATTCCCAATACCTTGTCGACGGCCTCCGGCGACTTTAATCTTATCATCGTCGACGCGGACGGAAACCCGTCCGGAGGCACATTAACCAACTCCACCACGGAAGAAGGCCGGAAGCTAGCGGGCTATGCAAAGCTAGATCTCTCAGTCTCTTACATGATCGCCAAAAATCAATGGGGTTTGAGCGACTGGAAATTTTTCGGCGTCATCGAAAACCTTCTCGATGACCAATATCAGGAAAAATTCGGGCTTCCAGCGCCCGGCATCAATTTCCGTTTGGGTTCCGAAGCGAGATTCTGATTATTGAGTGTGGAGCATTGGAGGAGGCGTTCCGTATTCCTTTAGTGCGACTTTACGGATCGCTTGCACGATGCCTGGCATCGTGCTCTTCAGACCCCATTTCAGAAGAAATTTAGGCACATTGGAACCCGTGTCAGCCTTCACATCATACACAAAAAGAGTGCGGTAACGATCACCTTGATAACGTCCAATCTTAAAACTCCCTTCAGAAGATCGGATATTCCCGGCTTTCTTGATCCAATCGCAGCGATAGAAGGACTCGCCGCCCCTCGTCTCATCATAATCCGCCTTTACGATCATCCACCGGTTAGAGACGGGCCATGGTAAGTCGAAGTACTGAAAAAAAAATCCGGTCCACTTCTGGTCTTTTTTCTGGAATTCGAATGGATCGATCCTTTGAGAACCCAAGATATCGTAAAAAACACTCACTTTTGTCGCTTCTCCGACTTGCTTCAAAAGGTTTTCGGTCACCGTATGGCTATCGGATAACGTCGGCATTTTATAATATTTCCAATCATTCGTCTTAATGAAGAGCCTCCACACCACCTCGGGAGGAACATCAATCACCGCCTCCATCTTACCCCATACGGATTTTCCTTCGAACCCTCCGTCCGTGAAAATTTCCCCCCGTGATAGTCTTTGTTGTAGATTCTCTCGGTCTGAAAAAGGGTCGCTAGAGGAGCTTGAGGAGGTTTCCGATTGGAAAATCAACGGGGTGATCAAAAGAAGTGTTAACGAGATTTTTCGAATTATCTTCATGTACGTTATTTCACTTATTTGAGGTTTATTGACAAACAAAAATACCCTATAGGGAGCTGCAGGAGCTTCTATGAAAAAAGCATCTTCATCCATTGATTCGTTCAACCAAGAAAACCGTCGTTTTCCGCCTCCGGAGGACTTCCGAAAAAAAGCTTGGATACCTACTGCAGAAGAATACCGGAAACTCTATGAAGAATCTCTTAATGACCCTGAGGTATTCTGGGGTCGGATCGCACAGAATTTCTCGTGGTACCGCCCGTGGGACCGAGTTTTAAAATATGACTGGAGTCAAAACATTGATGTACGATGGTTTGACGGCGCCCAAACGAATATCACCGTGAACGCTTTGGATCGGCATTTAGAAAATAACGGGGATCGGATCGCTTATATATGGGTGGGTAACGAACCCCATGAAGAAAAGCAGATCACATACCGGGAACTCCACGACGAGGTATGCCGGGCGGCAAACTCCTTAAAAAAAATCGGCGTAAAAAAGGGCGATCGCGTCACCATTTACCTCCCGATGATCCCGGAATTGCCTATTTTCCTACTGGCTTGTGCGCGTATTGGAGCCATCCATTCTGTAGTCTTCGGCGGTTTTTCGGCAGAGGCCCTCAAAGAACGACTTGTAGACGCTCAAAGTGAAGTTCTCATCACCGCTGACGGAGGTTTCCGCGGGTCTAAAGTCATTCCATTAAAAGCGATCGCTGATCAAGCCATGGATCTCTGTACTTCTTTGGATCATCGAGTGCGGCAATGCTTGGTCGTTCGGCGTACTCATAAACTCATTCCCCTTACCCCCGAACGGGACATTTTTTGGGATGATTTTTCGAAAGATATGGATGCCATCTGTGAGCCCGAAAGGATTGATGCCGAGGATCCGCTTTTCATCCTCTATACGTCCGGATCTACGGGAAAACCCAAAGGCGTCTTGCATACGACCGCTGGGTATATGGTTTATGCAGCTACGACTTTTAAGCATGTCTTCGATTATCGGCCAGAAGATGTGTTTTTTTGCACGGCCGATATTGGGTGGGTTACGGGACATAGCTACTTGGTCTATGGCCCTCTCTGTAACGGCGCGACCTCAATCCTCTACGAAGGACTTCCTAATCACCCAAATCCCGACCGTTTCTGGGAAATCATCGAACGCCGCAAAGTCTCCATTTTTTACACCGCCCCCACCGCCATCCGATCTTTGATGCGAGAAGGGGAAGATTGGCCCGCAAAGCACGATTTGTCTTCCTTGCGCCTTTTAGGATCTGTCGGCGAGCCCATAAATCCGGAAGCCTGGATGTGGTATCATAAAAACATCGGTCATGAAAATTGCCCCATCGTGGACACCTGGTGGCAAACCGAAACGGGAGGAATTCTCATCACCCCGTTTCCAGGAGCGACGACTATAAAGCCGGGGTCGGCGGGCGTGCCTTTTTTTGGTATCATGCCGGAAATCGTCCGGGAAAATGGCTCCTCCTGCGAAACGAACGAGGGAGGTTATTTGATCATAAAGCAGCCATGGCCTGGCATTATGAGGACCGTCTATGGCCATCACGCCCGTTTCCAAGAAACATATTTTTCGAAATTTCCGGGTTCTTATTTTACGGGCGATGGAGCTCGTCGGGACGAAGACGGTCTTTTTTGGCTGATGGGTCGGGTCGATGACGTCCTTAACGTCTCGGGTCACCGCATCGGCACGGCGGAAGTCGAGAGCGCCCTCGTATCCCATCCCCACGTGGCCGAAGCCGCGGTCGTTGGTTTTTCTCATGACATCAAAGGACAGGGGATTTACGCCTTCGTCACCACTAAAAAAGATTTACCTCTCGACGTTAAAGCGCTTCAAAGTCATGTTAGGAATGAAATAGGACCCATCGCTGTTCCAGATAAAATCCAGTTTACTCCTGCGTTACCTAAAACGCGGTCCGGGAAAATCATGCGGCGCATTTTGAGGAAAATCGCGGAAGGAGATACTGAAAACCTAGGCGATACCACGACGCTAGCGGATCCAGGCGTTGTCGAACAAATTATAAGGAATAAGATATAAGAGAATTTCGGCCAAAATTAATCTAAGGAAGCTGTTTGCTTAGAAGGAATTTTAAGAGACTGACCCTTTTTGAGTTTTTTCCCGTTGGATAGCTTGTTGAGGTCTTTTAACTGCGTAGGGGATATTTTATACTTTTTAGCGATCGAATGGATGGACTCTCCATGACGTACCCGATGAGTACCGCGGGATTTTCTAGCTTCCGACTTCTCCACCATCGCGAGCTTCTTGCTGCGCCGGGTTTCGCCCGAGACGCTTCCAATCTCGCGTCCTTTCGCAGCCCTCACGAGCTTACGATTTTTACGACCAGAACTTCTCTCATCGACGCATCCACGTTTTTTACGGCACTTTTTAGAGTTTCCTTCCGAAGCATCTGTGAAGCGCTCGCCTTCCGGTGGAGTAAATGGAATGATGAGTTCCATGCCCGGCCTCACCATTTCCCTCATTCCCATATTATTAGCGGCGGCTAAAAGGATCGTGGGCACGCCTTGCTTTTTCGCCACATGATCCAAGGATTGGGCCTTCGTTACTCGAAACTTATCCTCACCTAAATGATTATCCGGTTGCAAGGCGGCGTAATTCTCTTCGAACCGGTCTTTGGAGGCACTCGGTATCTTTAATTTATACTCTTCCCGATTGACGGGAGTGACCCAACGAATCAGTTCAGGATTAAGACTCCGCAAGTTCTCGTAACTCACATCAGCACATTTAGCAGCCACACGCAGATCGATGGGTTTATTCAAAGTGACTTCCACCGTTTCAACCGGCTCCTCGTATTCAATATTGTCGAAACCGTATTTTTTTGGATTTTTGGCGATCATGGCCGCGGCAATCAGCTTCGGTACGTAATCTTTAGTCTCCGGTTTAAGATAACGACCTTCCGTTAACTCCCAAAAGTCATCCGTAGAATATTTACGGATGGCACGATCGATCTTCCCCTCTCCCGCATTATAACCGGCAGCGGCTAAATACCAGTCGTTGTAACGGGCATAGAGGTCCTTCAAATATTTAGAGGCAGCGACAGTCGCCTTTTCGGGATCTCGCCTTTCATCATGCCACTGGTCCGCGTCTAAGCCGTACCGCCTTCCGGTAGATGCGATAAACTGCCAAGCTCCCGTGGCTTTCGCGCGTGAATAAGCATGCGGATTAAAGCCGCTTTCGATCATGGCCAAGTAAATGAGATCTTCCGGCAATCCCTCTTGATGGAGAATTTTTTTCATCATGGGAATATACTTGCCGGAACGCCGCAAATAGCGCGCGAAATGCTCGCGGCCACGACCCTGGAAATAATCCATCCAGTCCTGGACGCGCTCGTTCATTACGAGAGGGATGCTGGGTTTATGAGAATCACCCGAAATGGAAAGAGCACTTCCGGGATTCCGGTCGGAATGATTGGAACGGGAGGCTGTTTGGGTTGATTTTGCGCAACCGGTAAATACCCCGGCACAAAAACCGACGAGGATCCCGTATCGCAACGCATCTCCCCGTCGCTTCCATGCTTCTTTTAATACATTTTGGAAAAACATAATAGTAATTTAGGATTATGACTTACTTATTAAAGTGAAGTCAAAACGTTTCCCCGGAATCGTCGTTTTAGCTCGACGCGGGGCGACATAAAGCGAAGGGATTAGTCTGCGTGTTTTCTAAGAAAGGTCGGAGTGTCATACTCATCGTCACCTAAGCTTTCGCTCATGAATGACGATCCGGAGGAGTCTCCACGAAGGCTCGCAATAACACGCTTCAAGTCCGCTTGAACGGGAATGCGATTCCGCGGGGGATCAGCTTCAGCGCCCATGGAAGTCTCCGAAAAAGAAGGCCGCGGCGGCATGTACGAAATCGTCGTCTCTCTCTCTTCCCGCGCCGCCAAGGATGGCTGGGAGGAATGCGATATACTATTGAAAGGAATAATATTCTCGGCTCGGGCTCCCGTACCAGTAGAAACCGTATTTTTTTGCGGGACAAAGGGAGTTGCCGTTTTTTGTGTTTTATTAAATCCCGTTGCGATGACCGTCACGCGGATATCTCCGGCGGTCAATTGATCGTCGATTACGGCGCCAAAGATGATATTAGCCTCTTCGTGAGCCTCTTCTTGAACGAGCTTCGCGGCTTCATTGACTTCAAAAAGGGTGAGATCCCTGCCGCCAGTGACGTTCAAGAGGATGCCGGTGGCGCCTTGAATAGAGACATTTTCCAAAAGAGGCGAGGAGATCGCACGCGTGGCGGCTTCGATAGCCCGGTGCTCCCCGGACGCGACGCCGCTGCCCATCAAAGTCACGCCGCGCTCACCCATGACCGCTCGGATGTCCGCGAAGTCGAGATTGATGAGTCCCTCGACCAGGATCAAATCCGAGATGCCCCGGACCGCATGAAGCAAGACTTCATCGGCCATCTTGAACGCCTGTACCATCGACATGTCCTTGCCGGCTACCGTCAAAAGGCGTTCGTTGGGGATGCAAATCAGGCTATCGACGGACTCTTCCAATTCATTTAAGCCTTCATCGGCAAAGCGTCCTCGCCTTTTTCCTTCGAAATGGAAGGGCTTGCTGACGACACCGATCGTCAACGCGCCCAAGTCTTTCGCGATACGCGCGATGACGGGTGCGGCTCCCGTGCCGGTACCGCCGCCCATGCCGGCCGTGATGAAGACCATGTCGGCGCCCTCCAGAAGCTTCGTGATCTCGGCTTCGCTTTCTATCGCGGCTTTGCGCCCAATCTCGGGATTCGCTCCGGCGCCCAAGCCCTTCGTCAATTCGACGCCCAGCTGGACCTTAATCGGGGCTTTGTTGATCTTGAGGGCCTGCATGTCCGTGTTGGCAGCGATAAAATCGACTCCCGTGAGTCCATACCCCGGCTGCATCCCCCAAATTTCCATCATCGTATTGAGGGCATTCCCCCCCGCCCCACCGGCCCCGATGACTTTGATCCGAGCCCCGCTAGCCACCTTATCTTCGATGAGTTCGAACATACATCCCCTCCTTTTATATCAGAGGGAGATACCGCTCTCCCTCTGAAACTCCCATCTGGTATCCTGGAACTGACCATTCACTCCGTTTGACCGGACGGAATGAATCCGATCCGGTCAATACTCGTTCACTCTTAAAATATTTCCTCGATCCATTCTCTCATGCGCTCTTTCACACGTTGGTACACATTCTCCTCGCGATTGCGGAACAACCGGGCGCCCTGATGACGGCTTCCGTAAAGGACGAGGCCGACGCCCGTCGCGTGCAAGGGACTCTTCACGACATCCACTAAGCCACCGATTCCCTTCGGAATACCGCGACGCACCGGAAGATTAAAAACTTGTTCAGCCAATTCCGGCATGCCCTCTAACAATGTGCTGCCACCGCTAATCACAATTCCCGAGGCAAGCAGGTCCTCATACCCCGACTTGGTGATCTCCTGCTTGATCAATGTGAAGAGTTCTTCGACGCGTGGCTCGATGATTTCCGAGAGGATTTGCCGGGAGAAAACACGATCTGGCCCGCCACCCACGGACGGAACCTCGATCCTCTCCTCACGTCCTACCATCGAGGAAAGCGCACACCCATGACGTGTTTTAATCTTCTCGGCCTCCACCACAGCCGTGCGTAATCCCACCGCGATATCATTCGTAATATGATTCCCGCCGATTGAAAGAACTGATGTGTGAACTAAACTGCCTTCGGAGAACACGGCTAAATCCGTGGTGCCGCCGCCGATGTCGATGATCGCCACTCCCAAATCTTTCTCTTCCTGAGAGAGAGTCGCTTCCGACGCCGCCAGCTGTTCCAGAATGATGTCGTTCACGTTCAAACCCGCGCGGTTGCAGCATTTGACGATGTTTTGGGCCGAAGTCACGGCGGCCGTCACGATGTGGACCTTGGCCTCTAAGCGCACACCCGACATGCCGACGGGATCTTTGATGCCGTCTTGACCGTCGACGACGAACTCCTGCGGAATGACATGGATGACTTCCCGATCCAAGGGAATCGCCACGGCTTGGGCCGCGTCGATCGCCTTTTCGAGATCGATCGAACGGACTTCGTTGTCCTTGAGGGCGCAAATGCCGTGGCTGTTGATGCCCCGGATATGGCCGCCCGCGATGCCCGTGTAGACGGAGGTAATCTTCTGTCCGCTGATCACTTCGGCCTCCTCGATCGCCTTTCGGATCGACTCGACCGTGCTTTCGATATTGATCACGACCCCTTTTCTTAAGCCCTTCGAAGGAGCCGTGCCTACGCCGACGATATCGATGCCGTCATCGACGATTTCTCCGACGATGGCGGAAATCTTTGTCGTTCCGATATCCAGTCCCACTACGATGTTCTCTCTCTTACCCATTGGCATTCTCCTTATGTGACTTACGATGGATCCTATACCTTTTGTTTGACGACGATGCGCCTTTCCAAAGTCAAATCGATGGATCGAGGCGTCTGGGACGCCGTTTTGATGGTTGGCCAGGCTTGCAAGAGCCTTATCTTGCGCGCGGACCAGATGCTTAGCTCCTTCGTCTCGTCTTTACCAAACGAGATCTGGATGCACGGGTCCTGAGTGAAGAGGGTCAACTCCCCTTCTCGCCAATTCAATTCAGAGACGCCAAAAGCTTCCCCATCAAACCAGCTCAGCACCCGGACATAGTCTCTAAGATGGTCTTGAATTTCATCTTTGTTCAACCCCGTTAAAAGCGGCAGATCCTTCGAATCTTCCGCTTCCAATCTCTTAAAGATTTTCCCGCCGCCATCGAGCAGATACAGGCCAGACTCCTTCGCGCTCGATGAGGATATCTCTAAAAGGGCCACCGGCATTCTTTCTTCGACTTCAATCAAGAGACGCCCAGGGATGTGCTTGGACAAGGACACTTCTTTGACCCAGGGATAACGCAAAATATTTTCGCGCACTTTTACCAAGGAAAGCGTCAACAAGGGATCGCCTTTTTTCACCCCCGAAAGCTTTACAACGTCCAGTTCTTTTAAGTGAGCCGTCGGTTTGGGAACAACGATTTCATTCACGCGCAAAAAAGAAGGCGGTTTGGTCAAGACAGCACCAGAGCCTATAGCAACTATCAGCGAGATCACAGCAAACGAGATCCAGTGTTTTTTCTCGATCCGCCCTAAGGGATTCGCGATGTTCTTTTTGCGCTTCTTTTTCGTCTTCTCCATGATCATGGCGCCTTTTGTTCCGAGATCCTTTCCTTCAACGAAGCCGTCTTTAAGATCGCCTCGCATAAATCCTCGAACGACATCCCGGCGGCTGCGGCCGCCTTCGGAACCAAACTCGTCTCGGTCATTCCCGGCAGGGTGTTCACTTCCAGGAAATACTCCTGTTCCTCTCCGTTCGCCGGTTTTTCTATCATGAAATCCAATCGCGCACAGCCTTCCAACGACATCACCGCGAAAATTTTTTCGGAAAGCCGCGAAACCCTTTCCCTGAGCGCTTCCGAGATGGGCGCCGGGACGATGTACTCCGTCATCCCTTTGGTGTACTTGGAGGTGAAATCGTAAAAACCGCTCTTCGGCACGACCTGAATGATCGGAAGCACTTTGCCCGCGAGCACGCTGACGGTGATCTCCCCGCCTTGGATATACTGTTCCACGAGGACCTTGTCGTCGTATTGAAAGGAATTTTGAAGGGCATCCCGGAGTTCCTCGCCGTTTTTGACGATGCTCATGCCGATGGTCGACCCTTCCTGGGCCGGCTTGACGATGACAGGAAAGGATTGGATCTCTTGAAGGGATTTTTCCCTGTTCCCCGCAGTAACGACCGACCAGAGAGGCGTACGGACGCCGACCGTCCGGACGATCTGTTTCGTAAAATCCTTGTCCATCGCCAGCGAGGACGACAAAACGCCGCTTCCCGTATAGGGGATCCTCAAAGTCTCCAAAAGCCCTTGGATGGCTCCATCCTCCCCGAGACGCCCGTGGAGCGCGATGAAGGCCAAGTCCATATTGGCCGCCAAGATATCCTGGACGCCGGCGGTGCCGACCTTCACGTCTATCTCCACTACTTCATAGCCTTTTTTCCTCAAGGCCTTTGCGACGGCCGCACCGCTGCGCAAGGAGACTTCGCGCTCCTTGGAGACGCCGCCCAATAAAACACCGATTTTCTTTCCGGTAAGATCCAACGCTTCTCCTAGCTTCCCTTACTCTTCTCCGATTATTCTTCTCCAACGATGCGCACTTCGGTTTCCAGGCGCACGCCGAACTTTTCCTTCACCTTATCCTTCACCAAACCAATCAACACCAAGACATCCTTCGCCGTTGTTCCGGAAGAAGATCCGCATCCTTCGTTCACTATCCAGTTGGCGTGTTTGGGCGAAATGCGAGCGCCGCCGACACGAATGTTCTTGAGTCCAGCCTCCTCGATCAACTGGCCGGCGAAGACGCGTTTGCCGCCCGACTTGCCTTGAGGGCTTTGCGGATTGCGGAAAACGGAACCGAGACTCGGCACGTTCAGGGGCTGAGTCTCCAGGCGATAGGATCTGTATTTTTGGATTTTGACCCAGATGGAATCGGCGATTTCTGTCGATAGCGGTTTCAATTGGACGACGGCCGATAGCACAACGGAATTTTTTGGGAAATGACTTTCGCGATACGCGTAAGAAAAAAATTCTTTCGGCTTCGTTTGGATCCTTCCGTCTTTATCGACGAAGGTCACGCTCTTTAAAATCCCGGAGATGTCTCCGTCCTTGGTGCCAGCGTTCATGATGAGGGCGCCTCCGACGTTTCCCGGGATGCCCGCCAGCACCTCCGCGCCGCCGAGGCCTTTTTCCGCGCAGAACTCGACCAAACGCGGGAGCCCGACGCCCGCCTCGACGTACACGTCCGCGGCGTCCTTCGTTTCGTTTTCGACACGGATTTGGTTGAAGCCTTGCGATAGATTCATCGTAACGCCGCGAATCCCCTTGTCGTGGACCAGCAAATTGCTTCCCGCGCCCAGAACGGTCAGTGGAAGACGTTCGGCCTTGGTCCAAGCGAGCAATTTTTGCACCTCATCGATCGTCCTCGGGTACGCGAGGGCGTCCGCGGGCCCTCCCACGCGGATGGACGTGTATTTCGACATCGGTTCGTCGAAAAGGACGTGCCCGCACAGCGTTCTGATTTTTTCCTTAGTCTCTTCGTTCATAAATGTCCCGCGCACTTCTCGGCCAAAGCCTTCCCCGCCTTATAAATATCCCCCGCGCCCAAGGTCAGGACGTAGTCCCCCGCTTGGAGGCGGGGAAACACGGCGTCCGCGATCTCGGAGACCAACGGCACGTGCTGGACCGCCTGACCGGGCAACTGGGCCTGGATGGTCTCGGCCAAGATCTTTCCGCTCACGCCTTGGATCGGCTCTTCGCTCGCCGCGTAGATATCGGTGACGATCACCTGATCGGCCTCCATGAAAGCCGCCGGAAAATCCTCCATCAGGTCCTTGGTCCGCGTGTAACGGTGCGGTTGGAACAAGACCCAGAGTCTTTTCTTTCCGATGGCTTGCCGGAGGGCTGCGAGCGTCGCCTTAATTTCCTCCGGATGGTGTCCGTAATCGTCAATGATGACGGGGGTCTGGGTTTCACCCGGCCCCCCGCGCCTCAAACCGGCCGAGCCGGATTTTCGGCTTAGCTTCGCTTCAGGTTTTGGGTAAACGAGTTCCAAACGGCGGCCGATCCCGCGGAATTCCTTCAAGGCCTTGCGGATGTCCGAGAACTTGACGCCCAATTCGCAACCCACCGCGATGGCGGCCAAGCTGTTCAGGATATTGTGCATGCCCGGGAGGTTGAGATGGACCTTTCCCAAGACGTGTTCGCCATGCGTGACTTCGAATTCGCTGCCCCATCCCTTGAGATGGATCTTCTTCGCCTGGTAATCCGCTTTTTGGTGGATGGCGTAAGTCACTTTCCGCTTCGTAAAATGCTCGGCCATGCGGGCGGTCTCTGGATGGTCGGCGCAAAAAACCGCCAAACCGAAGAACGGGATCTTGCCGGCGAACTCCTCGAACGTCCTCTTCAGGGACTCGAAATCCCGGTAATGGTCCATGTGCTCGCGGTCGATGTTGGTCACGACCGCGATCGTCGGGTTCAAGTGCAGGAAGGAACCGTCCGACTCGTCGGCTTCCGCGACGAGGTAATCGCCCTTGCCCAAACGGGCGTTGGTGCGGAAATTCCGGACGCGTCCGCCCACCACCATGGTCGGGTCCAAGCCGCCCGCGTCCAGGAGGCTCGCGACCAGCGACGTCGTCGTGGTCTTCCCGTGGCTCCCCGCGACGGCGATCCCGTACTTCAAGCGCATGAGCTCGGCCAGCATCTCGGCGCGCGCGATGACGGGGATGCCTTCCTTCTGGGCCCGCAACACTTCCGGGTTCGCCTTGGAGACGGCCGACGACGTCACCACCACCTGGGCCTTCTTCAAGTTATCGCTGCGGTGGCCGATGTAGACCTTGGCCCCGCGCCTTTTGAGACGGTTGGTAACGGGAGAGCTCTTCACGTCCGAGCCGCTGACCCGACACCCGAGCGTCAGGAGGATCTCGGCGATGCCGCTCATGCCGATGCCTCCGATGCCTACGAAATGGATGTCTTTTAAGGTCGGGTACATTAAGCGGCCCTCTTCACTTCGTCGAAAACGGTTTCCGTCGCGGGCTTGGCCCTCATTTTCGCCAAACAATCGCTCATGCGCTGCAACGCCTCGCGGTGGTCACGGTAAAAGAGGATGCGTTCGACAAGCTTCCCCTTAAGTTCTGCGTTCAAGATCATCTCGGCCCCCTCCATTCTCACCACCGATTGGGCGTTCCAACGCTGGTGGTCGTCGGCGGCGAAGGGATAAGGCACAAGAATCGACGGGATGCGGGCTTCGATGAGCTCGGCCACGGTCGAGGCCCCACTCCGGCTGATCACCAAATCGACTTGCCGGTATAAGCCGAGCATGTCCTGGACGAAAGCCTTCACTTCGGAGGTGACATTCTTCAATCCTTCGTAGCTTTTTCTCACGTTCTCGTAATCGCTCGCTCCCGTCTGGTGAATGACGTGGAAGAGACCCACCTTTTCTAAAGCGGGCAGGGCGTCCACCACCGCTTCGTTCAAACCGCGTGCCCCCTGGCTACCCCCGATCACGGCAATCGTGAAACGTCCCTCAGACGAGGGCTTTTTCCTCTCGAGCCGGGAGATTTCCTCGCGCACAGGAGTGCCGGTCACGATGACCTTCTCCTTCGGGAAAAAACGCTCGGTCTCGGGGAACATCACGCACACGCGGTTGGCGAAGAAACCCAACCATTTGTTCGTGAGTCCGGGAATGCTGTTGGGCTCCAGGATCAATCGGGGAATGCTCAAGGCCGTCGCCGCCACGAGCATGGGGCCGGAACTATAGCCGCCGATCCCGAAAATGACGTCCGGCCGCGCGGCCTTCAGGATCTTCATCGCCTCCCAAAAGGAAAGGGGCAAGCCGGCGACCGTCTTCAATTTCGCGAAGACGCTCTCTCCCTTAAGGCGACCCACCGACAGGCCGGTGTGGGGGAATCCGTAGCGTTGGATGATCTCGCGCTCCAATCCCCTCTTGGACCCCACGAAGGACACGTCCCAGCCGGACGCCTGCGCGAGCTGCGCCAACGCGATCCCTGGGAATAAATGTCCGCCGGTGCCTCCGGCCGCTATCAAGAGTCTCATAGGTCTCTCTTCATAATTCCGTTCGCGACGATACGTTCAATAATAAACCCACCCCGAGCAAAGCGATGATCAACGAAGTCCCCCCGTAACTTAGGAAAGGCAAGGCCAAGCCCTTCGTCGGCAACAAACCCATCACGACGCTGATGTTGAAGACCGCCTGCAGGCCGAACATGAATCCGATGCCGATGGCGAGGTATTGGGAGAACGCGTCCGGGGCTTTCCAAGCGATCGCGAAAGCCCGGAACACCCAAACCGCGAAAAGAACGATGACGATCATCGTGCCGAACAAACCCAATTCCTCTCCGACGACGGAGAAGATGAAGTCCGTATGCGCTTCCGGCAGGTAAAAAAGCTTTTGCTTCCCCTCGCCCAAGCCTTGGCCGAAAAGACCTCCGCTATGGAAGGCCAGGAAGGATTGGATGATCTGGAAGCCCGCGCCTTTTTCGTATCGCCACGGGTCTAAAAAGGCCATGATGCGTTGGCGCCGGTAGGCGACGCCCGCCACTAGGTAATAAAAGGCGGGCATGGCCAGGAGGATTTCGGAAATCAGATAGGAAGGCTTGGCGCCACCGACGAACATCAGCATGAAGACGGTCGCCCCGAGGACGACGGCGTTCCCCAGGTCCTTCCCCGCGAGGATGAGCAGGATCATGAGTCCCGAAATCACCATGGGCGGCGCGAACCCCACGAGGAAGATTTTGATCTTCTCCTGCTTCTTGCTCAGGACGTGCGCCAAGAAAAGGACGACGGCGAATTTCCCCAGCTCGGTGGGTTGGAACGTCAACGGCCCCAGCTTCAACCAACGCTGGGCGCCCAAAGCCTTGACCCCGAGGCCCGGCACAAGCACCAAAACGAGAAGAAGAAGCGAAACCGCGAAAACCGGATAAACGAGCTGGCGCCATCTTTCCAAAGGGAGCTTCCACCCGACGAAAAGGGCTCCGCAACCTAGGATCAAGGCGATGAATTCCTTCTTCAGGAAGAAAAGGCTGTCGTGGTAGCGCTCGCGCGCCAAAATGGCCGTCGCCGAATAGACCATCGTCAATCCCAAACCCACCAGCAACACTGTGGTGAGGAGGAGTGTGTAGTCGAAATGTTTTTTCACGTACTCTTTCACCATCTTTACAAACTCCTCACGATCCTCTGAAATGTATCTCCACGGTCCTTATAATCCTTGAATTGATCGAAACTGGAGCAGGCCGGGGACAGGAGGACCACATCGCCGGACGTCGCCCGTTGATGAGCCAAGGCGACGGCGTCCCGCAAGGTGTCACTCTTCAAAACCACCGTGTAACCCGATAAGGCATTGGCTATTTTATCCTTCGCCTCGCCAATCACGATGACGGCTTTAGCCTTCTTGCGGGAGATTTTTGCCAAAGGCTCGTAACTGCCTTCCTTGTCGCGGCCGCCGGCGATCAGGAAGACCTGTCCGTCGTCGAACCCCTCGAGGGCGCGCACGACGGCGTCCACGTTAGTGGCTTTCGAGTCGTCGAAATAAGGAACGTCGTTGACTTTCTTCACGAACTGAACCCGATGGGGCAATCCCACGAAGCACTCCAACACCTTGAGGATAGTCTTTATCGAGCAGCCCGCCTCGCGCGCGGCGACGATGGAAGCCATCATGTTCTCCACGTTGTGCACGCCCCGCAGGGATGCCTTGACCAGAGGGTATTTTTCCTTGCCGTAGAAAATCGTGCCGTGGGCATCTGGACGATCGCACCAAACCGCGACGCCTTTTGATTTTCGGACGGAAAACGAAACTTTTTTGGCCTTGGCTTTCTGGACTCCCTTGCGCGCCAGAGCGTCCTCGTCGTTGTAGATGACGGTATCCGTCCCTTTTTGTTCCTCAAAGACGCGGAACTTCGCCTGGGCATATTCCTGAAGGGACGCGTAGCGGTCCAAATGGTCTTCGGTGATGTTGAGGATCAGGCTGATGCGGGGTCGGAAGGTCGCCATCGTCTCCAATTGGTAGCTCGAGACTTCGACGACGACCCAATCCAGCTTCTTCCCTTCCCGCACGACTTCGATCAGCGGCTTCCCGATATTGCCCGCCAGGTCCGTCCGGAACCCTTCCTTCTTCAATAATTCGTACAAAAGCGTCGCCACGGTCGACTTCCCGTTCGTGCCGGTCACGGCGATGAGGGGCGCCTTCAAATAAAGACAGGCTAAACCCATCTCCCCTAAAATCGTGGTTTTCTTTTTCCTCGCGGTTTCCAGGGCGGGATGGCGGGTCGGCACCCCCGGGGAGATGACGATGAGGTCCTGCCCGGCGACGGTCTCGGCGGTGAGATTCCCCCAATGAGCCTTAACCAACTTGGCCCAAGCCGCTGGCAACGCTTTCTCCACCTGATCGTTCAACGAGACGATGGCCTTCTCTTCCAGAAGAAAGCGGACCAAGGCCTCGCCCGAGACTCCGTAACCGACCACCAAAATTTTCTTCCCCTTCAAGATCATGGTCACCTTAATTTCAACGTGGATAACGCCAACAAAGAGAGGATGAACGAAAGTATCCAAAATCGGACGATGACTTTGGGCTCAGCCCATCCCTTCAATTCGAAATGATGGTGGATAGGAGCCATCCGAAAGACGCGCTTCCCAGTCAGTTTGAACGACGCCACCTGAGCCATGACCGACACGGCTTCCAACACGAAGATGCCACCGATCAAGACCAAGAGGATCTCGTTGCGCGTCGCGACCGCGACCGTACCCAAGGCTCCGCCGATCGAAAGCGAACCCACGTCCCCCATGAAGATCTGCGCCGGGTGCGTGTTGAACCACAGGAAACCCACGAGGGCCCCGACGATGGCCCCGCAAAAGATCGCGACCTCCCCCGCTCCCGGCACATGCGGGATCTGAAGATAGCCGGCGATGACGACGTGTCCTCCCACGTACGCCAAAATCGCGTACGTGATAAACGATAGTACGGAAGGCACTGTCGCGAGCCCGTCCAAACCGTCCGTCAGGTTGACGGCGTTGGAGGCACCGACGATGACCAGCATGGAAAAGGGGACGTACCACCATCCCAGATCCGGCTGGACCATCTTCAAAAAGGGAATCGACAGTTTCGTGTTCGGGAGGAAATGGGTCATGAGGAAATAGGAGATGAATCCGGCGAGGGAAAATTGGAAAAGGAGTTTCAACCTGCCGGACAGCCCCTTCGAATTGGAGAACTTCACCTTGCGGTAATCATCGTAGAAGCCGATCACCCCGAACCCCAAATACAGGCATAAGATCTCCCACACGGCGACGTTGGAGAAATCCATCCACAGGAGCACAGATACTATCGTACAAAAAAGAATGAGGAGGCCCCCCATGGTGGGCGTCCCTTTTTTGCCGAGGTGGGATTGAGGCCCGTCCGTGCGGATACTCTGCTTCACTTGCCACCTTTGGAGGAAGCGGATCTGCCAATTGCCGAGGAGGAAATAAAGGACCATCGCCGTCATCAAGGCGCCGAAAGTCCGAAAGGTGATGTACTTGAAGACGTTGAAGGGGATGAAATGCTCCGCCAATGGGTAGAGGAAGTAATAAAGCATTAGTGGGCCCCTTCCTTCACCAGCGCCTCCGTGATTCGTTCCATCTTCATCCCCCTCGATCCCTTCACCAAGACTAAGTCTCCATCGCGGATCGCCGCTAGGAATCCGCCCAGAGCCGAGTCCACGTCCTTGGCGTGAAAAATGCGCCCGGGCTCCATGCCCGACCCGAGGGCGCCCTCTCGGACGTCCGCAGCTCTGTCGCCCACCGCCCACAACACGTCCACGCCCGACTCTCCCGCGTATTCGCCGACTTCCCGGTGGTAATCCGCCGCGTTCTTTCCCAGTTCGAACATGTCGCCCAGGACTAAAACCCGACGCCGTCCCTCAAAACGCTTCAAGTAATCGATCGCCGCCTTCATCGAATCCGGGTTCGCGTTGTAGGAGTCGTTGATGACGTCGATGCCGCGCGCGAGGCGGAGGATCTCCATCCGCTTCTTTTCGGGACGGTAACGCTTCAGGGCGTCCCGCATCGTCTCGAGGCCTACGCGGTAATGGCGCCCGACAAGAATCGCAGCGGCCGCGTTGTGCGCGTTATGGGCTCCCCCCAAGGGGATTTCGAAGGACGTCGTCTTGCCAGCGATCTTCACGCGGAAGATCGTCTTGGACAAGCCTGCCGCTTCGACCGACAGCAATCGGGCCGTCGCCCGGGGGGAAAAGCCGAAACTCACGACGCGGGCGGAGGTCATTTTCCTTAAACTGTCGAAGTACGGATCGTCGGCGTTCAGGACGGCCAAACCCTTCTTGGGCAAGCGGCGCAATAGTTCTCCCTTGGCGCGCGCGATGCCGAACGGGTTCTTAAAGTTCTCGATGTGGGCGCGGCCGATATGCGTCACGACGCCCACTTCCGGCGACGCGATCCGCGCGAGCCAGTCGATCTCGCGCGCGTGGTTCATCCCCATCTCCAACACCACTTTCTTGAAGCGCGCCTCCAGCTTAAATAAAGTCTGGGGTAGGCCGATCCAGTTATTGAAGTTCCCTTCCGTCTTCAGGACGGGGCCTTTCAAGTTCAGGACCGCAGCGATCATGTCCTTCGTCGTCGTTTTTCCGTTCGAACCGGTCACGGCGACCACCGGAACATCAAAACGATTGCGCCAATCCCGGGCGATCCATCCCAAAGCCTTCAAGGAATCCTTCACGACGACGAGCGGCGCCGCGGATCCGGCTTCTTTCTCGACGACGGCCGCCACGGCGCCTTTTTCGAAGGCCTGAGCCACGTGATCGTGGCCGTCATGGCGTTCGCCGCGGAGGGCAACGAACAAGTCGCCGCGCTTCAACGTGCGCGTGTCCGTGGAAACGCCGGTGACCACGGCCTTCGCGTTTTTCAACGAATATGGAATCATCTTCCCCCGCGCCGCCCGAGCGACGTCCTTCACGCTCATCTTCATGCCGCTTCCTTCAAGAATTCCTTCAACACTTCCTGGTCGCTGAAATGGTTTTTCGTTTTCCCGACGATCTGGTAATCCTCGTGTCCCTTGCCCGCGACCAGGATCATGTCGTCCTTGCGCGCGAGGCCGACCGCTTGGCGCAAAGCCTCCCGGCGATCGGCGACCCTCAAGGCTTTATTTTCCCTAAACCCCTTCATGACGTCGTCGAGGATGGCCTCGGGATCCTCGGTCCTCGGGTTATCGGACGTCACGATGACGACGTCGCTGAACTTTTCCGCCTCGGCCGCCATCAAGGGACGCTTCGTCCGGTCGCGGTCGCCGCCGCATCCGAAGACGGTGATGATCCGCCGCGACGCGAGGCGCCTCAACTCCTCGCCGACACGCGCCAAGGCGTCGGGCGTGTGGGCGAAGTCGACGAACACATGAACGCCCCGCGCGTTTTCGATGCGCTCCAAGCGTCCTGGGATCTGAGGGGACCGTCGGATGCCGTTTTTGACGGATTCCCAGGGCACGCCCAAAGCCCGAGCGACGCCGATGGCGACCAGGATATTTTCCAGGTTAAAGCGGCCCAGCAGCGGCGATTGGACTTCCACGGGCCTTCCTTCCCCCTTCGCCTTCAAGGTCATCGTCATCCCCGCCGCGTCCATGCGGACGCTTTCGCAGGCGATGTCGGAACCTTCCCCGCCGACCGAAACGGTCGTGACGGACGAAGGCACGTCGATCCGGCGGGACCAATCGGAAGCCGTGTTTAAAACCGCGTATTTCTTTTTCGAACCTTGGGGCAAAAACGTGTGGAACAGCGTTTTCTTGGCGTTGAAATAGGCCTCCAAGGACGCATGGTAATCCAAATGATCCTGCGTCAAGTTGGTGAAGGCCGCGACGTCGAAGTCGACGGCCGCGACGCGCTCCATCGTGAGCGCGTGGGAAGATACCTCCATGACGACGTCCGTGACCCCGGCCGCCTTCATCGCGGCCAGCATCCTTTGGACGTCGACCGATTCCGGCGTCGTGTTCTCGGCGGGGAAGCGGACCCCCGCGTAACGGTAGTTCACCGTGCCCAAAACCCCCACCGAACGGCCGTCGGCTTTTAAGATTGACTCCACGAGGTAGGACGTCGTGGTCTTGCCGTTGGTCCCCGTGATGCCGACGACGCGCATGGACCGCGATGGATCCCCGTAAAAACGGGCGGCTAAACGAGCGAGGGTCTTGCGCGCATCCTCGACTCGGATTTTGACGCCGGCCTCCCCCGCGAATTCCTTCGAATGGACGACCGCGACGGCGCCTTGCTTCAACGCTTGCGCCAAGTAATCATGCCCATCCTGCGCGGTGCCGGCGATGGCGACGAAGACGAACCCGCTTTTCACCAAGCGCGAGTCTTGGGTGACGCCCGCGACTTCGGCGTCGAGGGCGGCGGATTGCGAAACGGTTAGTTGTTCCACGGGAAGGCCCCGTAAAATATCGTTGATCGTCATTGTGCTCTGAAGATGATCCTTATCTTTTCTTTCTTGGTTTCGCTCAGGACGGCTCCGGCCGTAGGTTCCTGGGAGACGGCCACGCCATTACCGACGATTTCCCCCTGCAAGCCCGCACGATCCAAAAGCGCGATGACGCTTCTTTTCGACAAGCCGCGAAAATCCGGTATCTGATTTTTCGAGAATTGAAGTGCCGCCTCGGGCATCGGGGTCGGGGCTTCGATTTTCGGAAGGACCTTCTGCGGGGCTTTTTCGTCGCGCTTCGCGTACTCGACCTTGGGTTTCTCGAACTCCTGCGTCGGGCCGACGCCTAAATCGCGGAGGGCCTCCCAGGCGATCTTCTTGAACACGGGAGCCGCCACCAAACCGCCATAGATGACGCCTTGGGGCTCGTCGATATTGACGGCGATGACGAAGCGCGGGTTCTCGGCGGGCACCATGCCGATGAAAGAGCTCATGAATTTCGTGTGCGAGTAGGCCCCGTTCACGAATTTTTGCGCCGTACCCGTCTTTCCCGCCACGCTGTAGCCGGGCAAGGCCGCCTTCGTCGCCGTACCGCCCTCCTTCGTCACTTCGGTCATCATATCGATGACCTGGTCGGCGACTTTCTTGGAAAGGACGCGTGAGACTGTTTGCGGTTGGTTCTCCAAAATCACGGCACCCGAAGCATCGATGATTTTTCGGACGAAATACGGTCGCATCCTCACGCCTCCGTTGGCGATCGTAGCGAAGCTAGACGCCATTTGCAGAGGTGTGACGCGCAAACCCTGGCCAAATGAGACATTGGCAAATTCGATGTCTTGCCAGGATGATGGCGGCCTCATGAAGCCTGAGGATTCGCCGGGATAATCGATTCCGGTCTTCTTTCCGAAGCCAAAGAGACTGACGATTTCGCCGAACGCCTTTTTCCCGACCCGCTTTCCGACTTTGTAGATGCCGATGTTCGAGGAGACCTTGAGGATCTCCCGCAAATCCATCATGCCGTATTTTTCGTGGTCATGAATGGTATGCTTCCCGACTTTTAAAGCCCCATTTTCGCAAAAGAATTTTTCCGAGGGCTTCACGGCTCCCGTCTCCAAGGCCGCAGCCGCCATGATCGTCTTGAACGTTGATCCCGGCTCAAAGGTGTCGGTCACCGCGAGGTTCCTCCACGTATTCAAGCTGTAGTTCTGGTATTCGTTCGGATTGAAATTGGGGTAAGTGGACATGGCTAACACGGCGCCGGTCTTAGGCTCGATGACGATGGCCGAACATGACTTGGCCCGATGGGCGGTGCAGACGTCGTTCAATTCCTTTTCCGTCACGTATTGAATGTTCTTCCGAGTGGTCAAATAAACGTGATTCACTTCTTTCACGTTCTCTGCTTCCAAGGTCTCCTCGGTCTCGTACGCTTTCCCGCGCGCGTCGCGGAACGCCTCCGACTTGCCCTTCCCTCCCTTGAGGTACTTATCGTAGAATAATTCCAAGCCGCTTAGCCCGTTATTCTCCGGCCCGACGGCGCCCAGGATCTGACTGGCGACTTCACGGTTCGGATAGTAACGCTTGGAGGTCTTCACCATCTCAATGGCCTTAGGATCGACTTGGGCGATCTTTTCCTTCTCATCACGCCCTACGTAGCGTTTGAGCCAGACGTATTTCTTCTCGAGATCCAATTTCTCCGAAACGTCATGCACGGACATATTCAAAAGGGGCGAGATGGTGCTCAGAAACTTCTGCTTGTCTTGGATACGGCGGGGACGAACTGCGACCGAATAACTCGGGACGCTGACGGCCAGTTCTTCATTATCGGCGTCGAAGATATTCCCGCGCGGAGGCGGCTCTTCGATTTTGGCGATGTATTGGGTTTGCGCGCGGCGGGCCAGTTTCGGATCGTCCGCCAAATGTAGGAAAACGCATCGATAACCCACCGCGACGAAGGACAAGACGAAAAAAGCCCCTAAAAGGGCCATTTTCTGGCGCCGTTGCCGGCGCCCCGCGTCTTTCTGAAAGGAGCGTTTTTTCACGGAGCCTTTTTACCCCCCGGCTTCACGAAATAAACCTGCGATTCCTCCGGTTTCTTAAAGCCCATCTGGGCGGCCAGCGATTCCAGCCTCTGGGGGGACTTCAACGTGGCCGCCTCCACCATGAGCGAATGGTTCCGTGCCTTCAGGTCCTCTTGGAACTCTTCCAAATGGCGGATGCGATATCCCATCTCCGTGACCTTCGCCCGCAACCACACGTAACCCAAAACGAAGACGAAGATTAGCGCGACATAAAGGGCGATCGACTTCAGGAACTGGCGCATGCGGATGTTCTGGTACCCGCGCATCCCGCGTTTCCGTATCTTGGTTTGAGGCCAATAATATTGTCCGGCGATGACTCCACTTCTTCTCATAGACTCTCCGGATCGATTTTCTCGGCGACGCGCATCTTGGCGGAACGGGACCGGGGATTCGCTTCCACTTCGTCATCTTTGGGAACGAGGGGTTTCTTCGTCAGTTTCTTCATGATCTCGTCCCTTTCGTATCCTTGAATCGCTTGCTTCACGATACGATCCTCCAAAGAATGATAGGAAATCACCGCCAGCCTGCCTCCGGGCCCTAAGAACTCGGGGGCTTTCCTCAGAAAATTTTCCAACCGCTCCAACTCCCGGTTCACGGCGATCCTCAAAGCTTGAAAGACGCGGGTAGCAGGATGGATCTTCATCTTCCGGTAACCGCCCGGAACCGCCGATTTCACTAAGTCGGCAAGCTCGGTCGTGGTTTCGATCCGGCGCTTCCTCCGGCTTTCCACGATAACCCGGGCGATCCGTCCGGGAAACCTCTCCTCGCCCCACTTCCTAAAAACATCCTCGAGCGCGTCTTGCCGCCACCCGTTCACGATGTCGGCCGCCGTCGTTTCGGCGTCGAACCCCATCCGCATGTCCAGAGGGGCCTCCTTGGAAAAAGAAAAGCCTCTTTCCGCCTCATCCAGCTGCAGCGACGACACTCCGAGGTCCAACAATAGGCCTTGGAACTTTTTCCCTCCGGCCGCTTCGGACCACGCCTCCAGATCCTCGTACGATCCTTGACGTAAAGCCGACATCCCGGAGAATCGCTTTAATCGCTCGCGGGCAACGGAAAGAATGGCTTCATCCCGATCCACCCCCACCAGAAAACCGGACCCGAACCCTTGCAACCTTTCTAAAATCTTCTCCGAATGCCCTCCGGCCCCTAAGGTGCCGTCCAAATAACATCCCGGCTTCACGACCAACCACTCCAACGCTTCCCGCAACATCACGGGCCGATGGACGGTCTTTTCCTCTAGTGCAACCACGCCGAACCATCCGCCAGGCGCGCGATGCTCATGACCGCGTCCTCGACCGACGCGTACGTCTCGAAATACGAATCCGTCCCGCTCGCCCTCACGATTTCCCGCGTGTACGGACTGAGGTTCACGAGCTTGATGTCGCCGGGTCTAAGGTCGCAGGCCTTCGCCACCGTCACGAGCTCGGAGAGGACCCGGTAATGGATATGCTCCACGTGGCTGAAATCCAGGATGATGCCGTGGGTGTCCGCCTGGGAGAGGCTGACGATATTCTTCAACAGCTCTTCCCCCGCCAACTGATCGACTTCCCCTTCCAAATTCACGACCGACACTTGTTCCATCTGCATGGAACCTCCTTGTTAAAGGCCTAAATCGGCCAGTTTCGCCCCGCCATCGTGCGACAAGTCGCTTTCGGCTTTTTCGAAGACTTTTTGCCACTTCTCGGCCGCCCAAATCTCGATCCTCTTCGTCATGCCCACGATGATGACATCTTGATTGAGCTCCGCGTATTTGCGGAGCGTGGGCGGGATAACGATACGCCCGTTCGGATCCAGGGGAGACTCGGAAGCCGCGGAAATAAAGAAGCGTTGCAGGTCTTTCACTTCCGGCTTGAATTGAGGCAGAGCCGCGACTTTTTCTTCGACGGCTTTCCATTCCCAAAAGGGATACGCCCAAAGACAGCCGTCAAAGTTTGTCACAATGAGACGTTCATCGGAGTGAGCAAGCAAAATCTCTCGAAATTTCGAAGGGATAGAGAGCCTTCCTTTGCTATCGATAGTATGTTCGTATCGTCCTCTAAACACGCTCTCACCCCTTCATCTTGGAGCTTTATGGGAATTCATGGGATGATATGGGATTCAAACAAAAACTGTCAATAAAAAGTATGGGTAATTATGTGAAAATTATAGAGAAAATACGCATCCCATACCCCCTGTGGATAAGTTGATATTTTTCTTAAGAATCAGGGGTTTAATTTTATAGAGATAAAGTAATGCAGGAGAAATAAGAGGAGTTTTTTATTCTGAATTCGGAGAAGAATTAAATTTTCTTTAAAAGAAACGAAGCGAAGTTTGTATGGGATTTTTTACGACAAAACGCCTTCCGAATAAGGCTCTGGAATGATGCCATGGAGGGGCGTGGCTTTTTCGATTTCCTCCGCGGTCAGTTTATGGATGTGGATGGCATCGTAAGGGCAGTACTGCTCGCACTGCTTGCAGCCGATGCATGTTTCCATATTGATATGGACGATCTGCAGGACGCCTTCGGCTTTTTCCCCTCCCCGCAATTCGAGACAGGCCGGAACGGGACACCAGTGGACGCAGTATTCGCAGCCGGTGCACGAGTCGCGCTCGACTAAAGCCTTCAATTTCGGCTTCGCGGCTTTCGCCGGAGCGGGTGGCGTGGCTTCCGAGGGCGCGGCGGGGGCGTTGGGGGTCTCTTCCATAAGTATCCTTTATTGGGAGTCCCGTAGTAAGGGAGTTTCTCCCGAATTGTCTAGCCTGTTTTTACTGCGCTAAAACCCGCATCTTTTTGGAAATGCCGCTTCCTAGAATACCCTCGCCCAGGTCGTAAGACAAGGACGCTCCAATAAACCCCCGGTAAATAAATGTTAAATTAAGATTCATGAAAATTTTCCGAGCACTGCAATTGGCTCCGAACTTGAAATCGCTTCTCTTCTTTAAGAGGGTGACCATGAAAAGAATCATTCTCATGCTAGGATTCTTGTCTTCTTCCGTGACAGGAGGGTTTTCGAGCGCCGATGCCCGAGAGCTCTCCCTCTCACCCCTTTCTTATGCGACGGTTCGCGGCAGCGACGGTGGACAGAGTGCCGCGGCCCTCTCCTTGCAAGATCAATCAGGGACGGACGACGACTGGAATCGTTACGTCGAGTTCAACACTCCCGGCGTCGCCTATCAAGGAACGCGCACATGGATTTTACCTGGCGCCATCGACCCACGGGGGATCACGGCCCTGCGGTTCGACGTCCATTACAAGGGTCCTTTGAAGTCTTTCCAAACGTGGACATGGAAAATTTACGATTGGAAAAACCGCCGATGGACGTTCCTCGGCACGAACGCGGGTGCTTCCGGATGGCAATGGGGGATGCTACGCTTTCCCATCGGCGGCGTTTTGCCGAACTACATCAACGCGGCCCGGAACCTAAAAATCCAACTGACGTCCAACAACGCCGCGGACGACGCGGACATCGATTTCGAGGCGCTCGTCTTCACCGTGCCCGAAGCCCAGGAGCTTCCGGACGAGGCTTCGCGATGGAGGCCGGAGATGAATGACTCCTTCCAAATCCAATTCACCGGGGACATCGACACGAGCATCCCTGCGGACATTTACGAACTCGATCTCTTCGATACGCCGACGGGCTTGATCGACGCGCTCCACGCCTCCGGCAGAAAAGCCATCTGCTACATCAATACCGGCACTTGGGAAGATTGGAGGCCCGATCAGGCATCGTTTCCGGCCGGGATGAAAGGGCGCGGCAACGGGTGGCCCGGGGAAAAATGGCTCGACATCCGTCAGATCCACGTCCTCGGTCCTTTGATGGAAGCGCGCATGGATCTATGCCGCTCCAAAGGCTTCGACGGCATCGAAACGGACAATATCGACGGGTACACGAATGATACGGGATTCCCGCTTACTTACCAGGATCAGTTGGCCTACAATTTATTCCTTTCGCAGGCTGCCCACGCGCGCGGCCTTTCCATCGGCCTTAAGAATGACCTCGGTCAAATCCTGGACCTCGTCGGCCATTACGATTGGATGCTGAACGAGAGCTGCTTCGACTACGACGAATGCGGCCTCCTGACGCCGTTCGTCCAAGCGGGTAAGACTGTCTACACGCTCGAATACGACTTACCTCTTTCCGCAGTCTGCGACGAGGCGCGCGCCCTGGGCATCCAAGCGATCGGAAAAAATCAAAATCTCGATGCCTACCGAGAGACCTGTCGTTAAAAAAATATTGTCCTCAAGCGAGAGACGCATCATGGTTCCCGGATGCAAACGACCGCTCAAACGATTTTAGACGTCATCCCCGTCGGCTCCTTCCAGTGCAATTGCATCATTTTAGGGGACCCTCAGACCAAAGAAGCCATCGTCATCGATCCGGGCGATCAGATCGAAAAGATCATGTCGCGCATCCATCTCCACGGCTTGACCGTGAAATGGATCCTCCACACGCACACGCACATCGATCACATCGGAGGCACGACGGATCTTCAGAAGGAGACGCACGGGAAAGTGGCGATGCACAAGGAAGATCTCTTCCTCTACGAAAAAATGGACATGCAGGCGGCGTACCTCCGGATGCGGTCCCACACGGTCGAGCCCGTCCCTCCGGACGAATTTTTGCTCGATGGCCAGGAGATTAAGGCCGGCAACCTCTCCGGCAATGTCCTGCACACTCCCGGGCATACGCCGGGGTCCTGCGGTTTCCACTTCCCTAAGCTGGAAGAAGCCGGAATCCTTTTTCCCGGCGACACCCTTTTCGCCGGCAGCATCGGCCGTACGGACCTGTGGAAGGGCGATTACGACCAAGAAATCGCCTCCATTAAGAAGAAATACCTGACCCTTCCCGACGAAACGATCGTCGTCCCGGGACATGGGCCAAATACGACTATTGGCAGAGAAAAAAAACGCAATCCATTCTTGCAATAACGCGCTTCCCGGAACAAATCATCGCACGATGAAAGGATTCTCATGAAAAAAATCTCCCTCATTCTCCTCTTCGGATTTCTCTTCGGCGCCACGGTCGCGGGGTTCGTCTCGCCCTCGGTGATTTCCTGGTACTTCGATCCCCCCGCCGCCATGGGCGTCTCCTGCAAGGCCGCCGTCCTATGGGGCTTGGGGGCTTATCAGAAGATCCTGCTCGCCGGCGGCGGCTTCGGCCTCCTCGTTACGGGGGTTCTGCTTGTGACTTTGAAGGCCAGGAAACGAGATACGGAAAGCTCGAGTGCTGAAAAGACTTTATAACGACGGCCATTTCCTCATACCGATCGCGGCCTTCTTTTACACCGGCATGTCCACTTCGGTGAAATTCCTGGGAGCCGCCTTTCCCCTGTCCGAAGTCGTCTTTTTCCGAAGCGCCGTTTCGGTCGCCATCATCGCCCTTTTGATGCTCCACCAAAAGGTCCCTTTCCGGGCCCGAAATTTCCCGCTGCTGGCCGCCCGCTCCGTCTCGGGGCTCTTCGGGATGGTCGGAGGCTTCTACGCCTTGCGCACCCTCTCCCTCGGGGATACGGCGGTCCTCACCAATACATTCCCCATTTTCGTCGCCGTCTTAGCGTACATTTTCTTCGACGAGAAGCCCTCCCGGACCCTGGCGGCTTACATTCTTCTCGCTTTGGTCGGCATCGCGATCCTGCTCAAGCCCCAGTTCAACTTCTTGAATTACGCGGGTTTCGTCGCCCTGATGGCCGGATTCTTCTCGGCCCTGGTCGTCATCGCCATCCACCAATCCTCCAAGACCGAACCGGCCTTCCGCATCGCCTTCTACTTCATGCTCACCTGCGCCCTCGTCTCTCTGCCCCTCTCCCTCTTGGAGTGGCGAACGCCACGAGGCATGGAATGGTTTCATCTTCTCAACAGCGGCGTCTGCGGCACCGTCGGTCAAGTCCTGATGACGCGCGGCTACGGCCTCCATAAGACGACCCGCCTGGCGCCCCTCTCCTACATCGGCGTCGTCCTCTGCTTCATCACCGACATGATCTTCTGGAACGCCCTTCCGAGCCCCTGGTCCCTAGCGGGCGGGCTTATCATCGTGTTTTGCTGCATAAAAATCGTCCGCTTGGAAAAATTGCCTTGATCCGTTTTTCAAAGCCGGTTTAGTCCCAACGCCTTATGTCAAAATTAGGCTTACCCCCTAAACAAGGGCTGTACGATCCCCGATTCGAGCACGATGCCTGCGGCGTCGGTTTCGTCGTCAATAAGAACGGCCAGAAGTCCCATGAGCTCGTCCATCAAGGCTTGACCATTTTAAACAATCTCCGCCACCGAGGCGCTTGCGGCTGTGAAATCAATACGGGCGACGGCGCGGGCATTTTGATACAGATTCCGCATACTTACTTGAAGAAAGCCGGCTCCCAAGCCGGCTTGGAAATCCCGGCTCTCGGTGATTACGCCGTGGGCATGATCTACCTCTCCCCCAAAGAGACCGAACGTAAAAACTGCGAGAAGAAATTCGAAGAAATCGTCGGCCAGGAAGGCCAGAAATTCATCGGCTGGAGGACGGTGCCGACCGACGACGGCACTTTAGGCAATACCGCGAAGGCTTCCGAACCCGTCGTCCGCCAGGCTTTCATCGCCCGCTCCAACGATATTAAAGATGAAGACGCTTTCGAACGAAAACTCTACGTCATCCGCAAGCGCGCCGAAAACTTGATCCGTTACGCGGGCACTCCCGGCGGCGACTTTTTCTACGTCTCCAGCCTCTCGTCGCGAACCATTGTCTATAAGGGAATGCTCATGTCCGAGCAGGTCGGCGAATTTTTCCCCGACCTGAAGGACGAATCGGTGGAGTCCGCCATCGCCTTGGTCCATTCGCGGTTCAGCACCAACACGTTCCCCAGCTGGGAGCGCGCCCACCCCTACCGTTTCATCGCCCACAACGGCGAAATCAACACCCTGCGCGGCAACATCAATTGGATGAAGGCCCGCGAAGCGATGCTGGAATCCGACCTCTTCAAGGACGACCTCAAAAAACTTTTTCCCATCGTTCAACAGGACGGTAGTGATTCTCAGATTTTCGATAATGCCTTAGAATTCCTCGTGCTCTCCGGACGATCGCTCCCCCACGCGGTCATGATGATGATCCCCGAGCCGTGGTCCAAGAACGCCAAGATGGACCCGAAACTGAAGGCTTTCTACGAATACCACAGCGCCCTCATGGAACCCTGGGACGGCCCGGCGTCCATCGCCTTCACCGACGGCCACAAAATCGGCGCCATCCTGGACCGTAACGGCCTGCGCCCGTCGCGCTACTACGTCACGAAGGACGGCCTCGTGGTCATGGCCTCTGAAGTGGGCGTCCTCGACATCGCCCCCTCGCGCATCGAGCAAAAGGGTCGGTTGCAACCCGGGAAGATGTTCTTGGTCGACACGAACGAGAAACGCATCATTTCCGATAGCGAACTCAAGGGGAAACTCTGCCAAGAGCATCCTTATGAAGTCTGGCTGAACAACCTCACCAACCTCAAAACGCTTCCGGAAGCCGGCCACGTCTACACGACGGATCACGATACGGTCTACCACCGGCAAAAGGCTTTCGGGTACACGTTCGAGCAATTGAGGACGATCATGGCCCCCATGGCCAAGAACGGCGTCGAAGCCACGGGCTCGATGGGTAACGACACGCCCCTGGCCGTGCTCTCGGATAAGCCCCAGCTTCTCTTCAATTACTTCAAGCAGCTCTTCGCCCAGGTGACGAACCCGCCGATCGACGCGATCCGCGAGGAGATCGTCACCGCTTCCGAGACGAATCTAGGCCCGGAAGGCAATTTGCTGAAAGTCGGTCCCGAAAATTGCCGGCAAATCCGTCTGGAATCGGCCATTCTCTCGAACGAAGAAATGGCCAAGCTCCGTCATTTAAAGAAGGACGGATTTAAGTCCTTTGACCTTCCCATCCTTTTCGACATCAACAAGAAATCCGACAAGGGTTTGGGTCCGGTGTTGGAGAAGGCCCTCGACGATCTTTTCGCGGCGGCCGATCGGGCCGTCGACGACGGAGCGAATCTCCTGATCCTTTCGGACCGCGGCGTGGACAAAGACCATGCCCCCATCCCCTCGCTGTTGGCCGTGGCGGGACTGCACCACCATCTCGTCCGTAACGGGAAGAGAAACCGCGTCGGCATTCTCCTTGAATCGGGAGAACCCCGCGAAGTGCACCACTTCTGCCTCCTGATCGGCTACGGCGCGGGGGCGATCAATCCGTACCTGGCCTTCGAGACCTTGGACGACATGATCGGACAGAAGCTGCTCGTCGATATCGACCATAAGACGGCCGTGAAGAACTTCCTTAAATCCGCCATGAAAGGCGTGATCAAGGTCATGTCCAAGATGGGCATCTCTTCGGTGCAGAGCTACCGCGGCGCCCAGATTTTTGAAGCCGTCGGCTTAAACGAAGCCTTCGTCGAGAAGTACTTCACCTCCACGCCGTCCCGGATCGGCGGCATCGGCCTCGACGAGGTCGCTGAGGAAGTGCGCATCCGTCACGAAAAAGCCTTCACCGACCGCGTCACCGACGACCATACGTTGGACGTGGGCGGGGATTATCAGTGGCGGAAGGAAGGCGAATACCATCTCTTCAACCCCCAAACCGTCCACAACCTGCAATTGGCCTGTCGCACGGGAAATTACGCGGCGTTTAAAGTCTACAGCCGCGCCGTCGACGACCAAACGAAGAAGATCGCGACCCTCCGGGGACTTTTGGAACTCAAGAAGACGAAATCAATCCCCATCGAGGACGTGGAATCGGTGGAATCCATCTGCAGGCGCTTCAAGACCGGCGCCATGTCGTACGGCTCCATCAGCAAGGAAGCCCACGAGTCGTTGGCGATCGCTATGAACCGCATCGGCGGCAAGAGCAACACGGGCGAAGGCGGCGAGGACCCCGCCCGCTATACGCCGGACGCCAACGGCGACTCGCGCAACAGCGCCATCAAGCAAGTGGCCTCGGGTCGGTTCGGCGTCACCAGCTATTACCTCACCCAAGCCCAGGAAATCCAAATCAAGATGGCCCAGGGCGCCAAGCCCGGCGAAGGCGGCCAATTACCCGGCGGGAAGGTGTACCCGTGGATCGCGAAGGTCCGCATGTCCACTCCGGGCGTGGGATTGATCTCGCCGCCGCCCCATCATGACATTTATTCCATCGAGGATTTGGCGGAACTCATTCATGACCTGAAGAACGCGAACACCCGAGCGCGCATCAGCGTGAAGCTCGTCTCCGAGGTCGGCGTCGGCACGATCGCCGCCGGCGTCGCGAAGGCGCACGCCGACGTCGTCCTGATCAGCGGCTACGACGGGGGCACGGGCGCCTCGCCCCAGACCAGCATCAAGCACGCGGGTCTTCCGTGGGAATTGGGTTTGGCGGAAACCCATCAGACTCTCCTGCTCAATAACCTCCGCAGCCGCATCGCCGTCGAGACGGACGGCCAACTGAAGACCGGCCGCGACGTGGCCATCGCCGCCCTTTTGGGCGCCGAGGAATTCGGCTTCGCCACCGCGCCGTTGGTCTCCCTGGGCTGCATCATGATGCGCGTGTGCCATCTAGACACGTGCCCGGTCGGCGTGGCGACGCAGAATCCGGAACTCCGCAAGAAGTTCACCGGGGATCCCGCGCACGCCGTCAACTTCATGAAATTCGTCGCCCAAGAATTACGCGAAATCATGGCTGAGCTTGGCTTCCGCACAGTGAATGAAATGGTCGGTCGCACAGACTTGCTCGAACCCCGCAAAGCCATCGCGCATTGGAAAGCCAAGGGCGTCGATCTGTCCGCCCTTCTGCATCGCCCCCAAGTCAGCGACGACGTGGGACGTTACCGTCAAATGGACCAGGACCACGGCATCGATCAGGCTTTGGACACGCAAGTCCTTCTTAAGATCGCCAAGCCAGCTCTCGACAAAAAGGAAAAAGTCACCGCGATCATTCCCATCAAGAACGTCAATCGCGTGGCCGGAACGATCTTAGGCAGCGAAGTGACCCGTCGCTTCGGTCTGGAAGGCCTCCCGGAGGATACCATCCGCCTCCACTTCAAGGGTTCGGCCGGACAGAGTTTCGGCGCCTTCGTCCCGAAAGGCATGTCCATGATCCTGGAAGGGGACGCCAACGACTATCTCGGCAAGGGATTGTCGGGCGGTAAATTGATCGTTTACCCCCCGGAAGGCGTTTCTTTCGTGCCGGAGGAGAACATCATCATCGGAAACGTCGCCTTCTACGGGGCGACCGGCGGAGAGGCCTACATCCGCGGCATGGCCGGGGAACGCTTCTGCGTGCGCAATAGCGGCGTCAAGACGGTCGTCGAAGCCGTGGGAGACCATGGTTGCGAATACATGACGGGTGGACGCGTCGTGGTGCTCGGACCGACAGGCAGGAATTTCGCAGCCGGCATGTCCGGAGGCGTCGCCTGGGTCCTGGACGAAGCGGGATCCTTCAAGGACCGCTGCAACCACGAAATGGTCGATCTGGAGCCCGTCGGGAACGAGGACGCCGCCGAACTCAAAGGCCTCATCGAACGCCATGCGGAATACACGAAGAGCGAGTTGGCGCGAAAAATCCTTTCTTCATGGGCCCATTACCAATCGAAATTCGTGCGCGTGATCCCGAAGGACTACAAACGCGTATTGAACGCCCTGAAGCGGGTGACCGAACAGGGACTGAGCGGCGACGAAGCCATCATGGCCGCCTTCGAGGAAAACAAACGAGACTTATCACGAGTAGGTGGGAATTAGTTATGGGAAAGCCAACCGGATTCATCGAATTTAAGAGAGAGCTTCCTGCGGACCAAAGCCCGAAAGAAAGAATCGCGCATTGGGGCGAATTCCACGACCACATGACGGAGGACAAGCTCCGCCAGCAGGGAGCCCGCTGCATGGACTGCGGCATCCCGTTCTGCCATAGCGGCACGCTCTTGAACGGCATGGCCCAAGGCTGCCCGATCAACAATCTGATCCCCGAATGGAACGACTTAGTCTTCAAAGGCCTCTGGCACGAGGCCATCGATCGCCTCCATAAGACGAATAATTTCCCCGAATTCACCGGACGCGTCTGTCCCGCCCCCTGCGAAGGTTCGTGCGTGTTGGGCATCAGCGAACCGCCCGTCACGATCAAGAACTTGGAATATTCCATCGCCGAAAAGGCTTTCGAATCGGGATGGGTCAAGGCCGAGCCGCCCCAGAAGCGCACGGGCAAGAAAGTCGCCGTGGTCGGATCCGGTCCCGCCGGCCTCGCGTGCGCGGCCCAATTGAACAAGGCGGGCCATGAGGTCACCGTGTACGAGCGCGCCGACCGCGTCGGCGGCCTGTTGATGTACGGGATCCCGAACATGAAGCTCGACAAGAAGATCGTCGAGCGGCGCGTCGACCTCCTCAAACAGGAAGGCGTGAAGTTCGTCACGAGTACGGAGATCGGCAAGACGATCCCGGCGAGCGATTTGACGAAGAATTTCGACGCTTCGGTCCTTTGCGGCGGCGCCACCAAACCGCGAGACCTCCCCGCCGAAGGACGCCAGCTTAAGGGCATCCACTTCGCGATGGAATTCTTGCACGCCAACACGAAGTCTTTGCTCGATAGCGAACTCAAGGATGGAAAAGCCGTTTCGGCGAAAGGCAAGCATGTCATCGTCATCGGCGGCGGCGATACCGGCACCGACTGCGTCGGGACGTCCCTGCGCCATGGCTGTAAAAGTTTAGTCCAGTTCGAGATTCTTCCCCAACCTCCCGCGTCGCGCGCGGCGGATAACCCCTGGCCCCAATGGCCCAAAGTCTACAAGATGGATTACGGCCAAGAAGAGGCCGCTGCCGTTTACGGGAAGGATCCGCGCACCTATTGCATCGTGACCAAGAAATTCGTCGGCAATGACAAAGGCGAAGTGAAGGAAGTGCATACCGTCGAGATCGAGTGGAAAAAAGACTCCCAGGGCCGCTTCGGTCCGCAGGAGATCGCAGGCACGGAAAAAGTCTGGCCCGCGGATCTCGTGCTTTTGGCGATGGGCTTCTTGGGGCCCGAGGACACGGTCTTGAGCCAACTGGGGGTCGAACGCGACGAACGCTCGAACGCGAAGGCGGAATACGGCAAATACGCCACGAACGTGAAAGGCGTCTTCGCCGCCGGCGACATGCGCCGCGGCCAAAGCTTGGTCGTCTGGGCCATCAACGAAGGCCGGGAGGCCGCCCGCGAGTGCGACCGTTTCCTGATGGGGTCTTCCCAGCTCCCATAGCGCCTTTTGACTGGACACGCCGCCCCCTCGCTTTTATGGGCCTCTGCCATGTTTGAACTCACCGAGAAGATCGAGCATAGCCTCCACGAACATTTTCCGAGCCTGAACCTCTTCCACTCGACACCCTCGCTCGAGCAATCCTCCCTTTACCAGGAAATCAAACCCCAGATCTATAAGCTCCTCCACAGTTATGAGATGGGAAGCTACGCGCCCGCGGCAGAAGCCGAGCCTTACTACCGTGCCGTCGCTTGGAACATCGAACGAGGTATGTGCTGGAACGAGATCCTCTATTTCCTGCGGAACCATCCGGTGATGTCGAAAGCCGACATCCTTCTTTTGACGGAGACGGATCTGGGCATGGCGCGCTCCGATAACCGTAACGTCGCCCGCGAGATCGCGAAGACCCTGGGAATGAATTATTTCTTCGCCCCTTCTTACCTGAACCTAGCGAAGGGTTGCGGCATCGAAAACGAGTTGGAGGGAGAGAACACGATCGGCATCCACGGGAACGCTATCCTTTCGCGCTACCCCCTTCACAAGCCCCGGATCGTTTCGGCTCCGAATCCGCACGATAAAATGAAAGGCCGAGAAAAAAGGCTCGGCCAACAGCGGGCATTGATCGCGACGGTCGATTTGGGGGGTAAGCCCCTCCGCGTCGCTTGCATGCACGTGAACGTCCGATCCACGCAAAAGCAGCGCAAAGAAGAGGTCGAGCGCGTCGTACAGGCTCTCGTGGAAGAAGGCGACCATCCAGCTATCATCGGCGGCGATTGGAACACGAGCACCTACGACTCGCACAGCGCAGCTTCCGCCATCGTCGGGTTCTGGATCCGCGTCTCAATGGGAGTGGGTTATGTCATGAGAAACCACTACCCTCACCCGGATCGCTTTTTTGAAAGGGCCCTCTTCAAGATGATTGAGAAGAATGGTTTCGACTATAAGGGATGCAATGAGCTTGGCGCCTGCACCAACCACTATTACGTCAAGAACATCAAACAGTTCAAAAATCTCAACGAATGGATCCCAAATTGGTGCTTCCGCTTTCTGGAATGGGGTCTCAAAGATCATGGGGGCAAATGCTCCCTGAAACTCGATTGGTTCGCTCAAAAAAAATTGAAAGTCCTGGCTCAAGACGAACTTATAAGCTCGCGCAAGGGACCCAGTGTGAGATACCAAGTCGTCGGCAACCTCGTCCATAACGGTATCGAAGCTTCCGACCACGACGCGATCTCCTTCGACTTCACTTTATAATTTCAAAACAACTATTTTTTAGTAACTATTTTTTAGTTGCTAAAAAATAGTTAAAATAAGACAGTGGGGCTATGCCCTTAGAATCCGGTTTTAAATTCGGTCAGCTTTTGGAGAAAGAAGACATTTGCGACCGTCAGGAGGAAGTCTCCTTCCTCCGTAAAATCATCAAATCGAACGGGCGGGCCGTCATTTACGGCTCCAGGCGTTTCGGAAAGACGTCTCTCGTCAAAAGCGCCGTCATGGATGAATTCGTTGAGAAGGAAAAGAAGTCGTTGGCCATTTATGCGGATCTTTTCCAACTGGATTCGCTGGAAGACATGGCCTCCCGCTTTCGGACAGGATTGGAGCGGGCCCTTAGCAAACGTGCTAAGCTCAAGACTTTCTTCGAAGGCCTGAAGAGCTATCTCAAGCATTTTCGCGTCGAGATGACAGCCGATCCCCTGTCGGGGGCTCCTTCCGTTTCATTGGCCGGCCAATACAAGAAGGATGAAAAGTCGCTTGCCGATCTTTTCGAAGCCCTTCGCGAGCTCTCTAAGGATTATAAGATCTTGCTCGTATTCGATGAGTTTCAGGATATTCAATACGTGGACGGACTGGAACCGCGGCTGCGTTCGGAAATTCAGACTCTCCACAATACGTCCGTCATTCTCCTGGGATCCAAGAAACATATTCTTCAAAAGATATTCCACGACGAGTCTAAGCCTTTTTACGGATTCGGAATGGATCTTGAGATCAAAGCCATAGCCCGCGAGTATTGGCTGCCTTATATGAAAGAAAGGTTCTCTCCCCACAAAATCACACTGGACCGGGAAGGCGTGGATGAGATTTGCCGACTGATGCGGGACGTCCCCAATTCCATCCAGGAACTCTGTCAATGGATCACCTTAAGCGGTTGGACAGGCCATCTTGATGCTAAAACCATCCAACAGCATCTGGCCCATCTGATCGAAAACAAATCCAGCCGTTATGTCGAAAAACTAGGCGGACTTTCGGTCAAGGAGAAGAAAGTGGTCATCGCCGTCGCACGCCACGAACCAGTGGCATCTCCCACCGCGGCGTCATTCCTCCGCGAAACCCACGTGAGCGCCACCGCCACCAAAGTCGCGATGCTGCGCCTGGCGGATCAAGGCTTGTTCGACATTACGAACGACGGCTACGTGGTCACCGATCCTATCTTTCATCTTTTTCTTTTGAGGGAGTTTGGAAAAGCGTACCTATAAAAAAAGACCTGACAAGAGTCAGGTCTTTTTCCTTACTTTTTAAAAAACTCACATTAAACTACTCAGCACTGCTGGTACGAGCACAAACTCTAACGATCTTACTAATCAGTTCATAAATATCCAACCATATGCTATGCAGTCGGGATGAAAATC
>CAZKQW010000007.1:0-175477 GCA_964555055.1 uncultured Pseudomonadota bacterium
CTAAGTTCACTTCTATTTTTATGATTCCCATGCCCAACATATTGCACCCCTCCTCCGGGTTGTAAATCGTTGGACACATAAAATCTTACGCTACCAATATTGATATAAATCCTATAGTTTTCACAAAAAAAATCAAAAAAATGTTTTTTAGAGGGAAAACGGGGTCTTTAAAAGCTTCAGAGCTGCGATGCGTTCCACGGTCGTGGGGTGGGAGTGGTGGTAGAAGCTATACCACGGATGCGGCGTCAGGTTGGAGAGGTTTTCCTGGCACATTTTGACCAAACCCGTGGCCAGAGGCGTCGCGTCCCCCAAAACTTCCTTGGAAAAGCGGTCGGCTTCGTATTCGTATTTCCGCGACAATCCATTGAAGAGCGGCGTGAGCCAAAAGGTGAAGACGCCCGAAAAGAGGCTGAAGAGCACCAGCGCTTTATGGGGAGCGGGCGCGCCCGCGCGGAAAGCCTCGTAGAACGGCGCCCAGGCCATGAGCTCGGCTAAAGCCCAAAAACCTAGGAAAGACACGAAGAAGGACAAGATCATCTGCTTCTGGACGTGTTTTAGCTTATTATGCCCCATCTCGTGGCCTAACACGGCGAGGATTTCCGTTTCGTCGAGCTGTTCGGTGAGAGTGTCGAAAAGGACGATGCGGCGCATCTTGCCCATGCCGGCGAAGTAGGCGTTCGAATGGGCCGACCGCTTCGATCCGTCGATCGTGTAGATCCCGGACATCTTGAAGTTTATTTTTCGGGCGAGACCGACGATCTTTTCCTTGAGAGGTCCGTCGGCAAGCGGGGTGAATTTATTGAAAAGCGGGGCCAAGAGGGTCGGGTAGACGGCCGCGATCAGGAATTGGAATCCAAAAAAGGCCCCGAACGCCCAGACCCACCAGTACGTCCCCGTGATTTCGTAGAGCCAGAAAATCAAGTAAAGGAGCGGCAATCCGAGCGCGAGACTCAAAACCAAGGCTTTGAGGAGATCAGCGACGAAAAGCCCGGCGGACATTTTATTAAACCCGTACTTCTCTTCGATTACAAACTGGGAGTAAACGGTAAAGGGGAGTTTGAGGATCGCGAAAATCAAACCGATCAGTAACACATAGGCGGCGGAAAGGGTTAAGCCGGAAAAGGAGGCTTGTAAGACGCGATCCACTTTTTCGAAGTAACCGCCCAAAAGGAAAATCCAAAGAAAAGCGATGCCGTAAAAGCGGCTGATCAAGGAGAAACGGGTTTTTTCCAGCGTGTAGGCGATGCTTTTCCGGTAAGTCTCCGGGGTGATCGTGTCCTGGAAGAGCGTGGGGACATGGTCCCGGTGCTTCCGGATGTGGCGGAAGTTCAGGATTTCCAAAAAAATTTCCCAGGTTTCGCTCAGGCAAAAGAAGGCGAGGAAGGTCCAAAAGAAGGCGTTCATGTTTGTCCTTTCAGGAGTTCGATTTGGGCCAAGGCCGCGCAGACCGCGTTTTCCACGCGGTGGAGCGTCCGTCCTAAGGAGACTTCCTGAAATCCCCGTGAGACGAAGAGACTCACTTCTTCATCCAACCAACCTCCCTCAGGCCCGATGGCGAGAAGGAGCGGCGTCTTCAGGGGGTTCGTGAAAATCCCCGCGGATGCCGAGGGATGCGCGATGTATTTATGAGGGTGGGACGCGACGGTTTCCCAAAACGTCCGGTCTAAAAAAAACGAAATCTTGGGCGGCGTCACGTAACCGCCTTGTTGGAGTCCAAAGTAGACGTATGGCCGGTACGCTTCGTCTTTCAGGAGTGTGGATTGGAAGAAGCTCTTTTCGACGCGTGCCGTCTTGACGAAGAGGATTTCGCCCACGCCGAAGGTCGCCGCCGTCTCTAGAACTTTTTTCAAGGTTTGAGGCCGCGGCAAGGCGACCAGGAGAGTGACGCCTTGGAAGGGCGAGGGTTTCGGCTTTGAAAGAGTGGACACTTCCAGCACCGTCTTCTTCCGATCGCAGGAGACGATGGTAGCGAGACCCTGGCCCGTGTTCAAAAGCCCGACTTTGATCTTTTGACCCGGCACCGCCTTAAGGATCTCATGGATATGGGTCGCGCGCGGGTCTTCGCTATGGGCCCATAGAGTCGCTTCGTTGACAGCCGTATAGTCTTCGGGGAAGAGCAGCACCTGGTTCATGCGGAAAAAGCCCTACAACATCGTTCGCGACTGTGTCGACCGTCATGCCGAGAAAAGTGGGATGTCTGGCAAAACGGCTTTGATCCTCGTCACGGAGGATCGCGTCTCGAAGTCGAAGCAAAAAAATAGTCTTTGAACTCACCGCAAACCCCCTCGAAGGTTTGGCGTGGGGTGCATTTTAAATCCCGCCGGGAAGCATTTGTGTCATACCAGCGGGGTTCCTTCATTTTTTTTAAGACCCCCGGGCTTAATCGCCGAGAAGCGTCTTCTTCGGACGTCAAAACCATCGGCGGCAATCCAAGGGCGGCCAACAAACCGTTTATGAACCCGATGTAAGGTTGCGGGCGTGCGGAAGTGACGATATAGAAATCTTCCGTGGCCTGCCCCGCCAAGAGGGCTCCGGCCGCGCGGAAATGGGCTTCCGCCACGTCGTGGACGCCTATCCAATCGAACTTATGGTCCCCCGGCTCGGGAACGATGCTGCCGGCGGTTTTTCCTAAAAAGTCGGTTAAACGTTTATTATCGGGCGAGACGACCTGAGGTACGACAAGGCAAACGGCCCGCAAATCCTGGGAGCGGGCACTAGAGACGATGTATTGCCCCATGGCCTTTGAGGCTCCATAAGGCGAGAGGCCTTTATGAGAACCGTCAATGGCATGTAATCGTTCTCTCACGGCCTGTTCATTGACTCCATCATGGAGAAACCCCTCCGCGTCTAGCGCGGCCGTCGTGCTTGTGTAAACCAAGTGCCCGACTTGATGATCGCGGCATGCTTGGACGACATTCTGGGTTCCCACGACGTTAACGGCTTGAAACGAAGCCCTATCCGAAGTTTCCGCCGCCATATGGAAGACGACGCTTTTCCCGGAGACGGCTTCCTGAACCGCTGCAGGGTCCGTAATGCTTCCTAGGATGGAGCCGACGCCCATTTCCCTTAAAGTTTCGGAAGGACGGCGGGAAAAAGACGTCACCTGCCAATCGGCGTCTAATAGGGTTTTGCAAAGGGCGCGGCCGACGAGGCCTCCGCCACCGGTAATAAGGGCGTGTACCATGAGTGTCTCCTGATGGAAGGCATTCGATCGAAAGATAGATAGGTTGCGAAAATTAAAGGGTTACCATCTCCAAAAAATCGCACACGACCCGGCCCGTCATGCCCCAGATATCGTGATGGAGGTAGGAAAAGTGGGGCTCGAGGAACTCGACGCCCTCCCATGTGCGGGTGAGGAAGCGGCTATTTTGCGGGTCTTTCAGGTGGAGGACGGGAACGGAGAAGATCTCGGCGATTTCGGAGGGGCTCGACACCCACGTCTCGGGCTTCTGGATCTGGGCGACGAAGGGGGTGACCAAAAAACCGGTCGGCGTGATTTGGGGTTTGAGTTCCTTGACGAGGGAAACGCACTGCCGGGCCAACCCGATCTCCTCCTCACATTCGCGGAGCGCGGTTTCCCACAGGGATTCTCCCGGGTCCTTCACGCCGCCCGGGAAGCAGATTTGGCCTTTATGGTGTTCCACGGCTTCGGTACGCTTGGTGAAAAGAAGATGTTTCTGGTTCCCTTCTTGGAAGTAGGGGACTAAGATGGCGGCTTCCATCCATGAGGCGCGGCCTATGGCCTGCAAAACCCTTTGCTGTAATTCTTGCGAGAGGTCCATGATTCGCGGGGAAATAATATTCGTAAATTGAAACGGAGCCTACAGAAATTTTTTCTTTTTTCACGCATCTATTTTAGGGCGTGAGACTAAGGGATATATCAATCGATGGGATGCACGAGGAATGGTCAATCCGCCTTACTAAGAGCGCTTTCTATGCGGTCTTTTTTTGCAGGCCAGTCGCATTTGTAGACTATACTGACGACGGGGGAGTATTTAAAACACGGATACCTTCTATAGGGTGATACCAAAGAGAACCTCCTCCTACCCTTAAATCATTCACATGACCTCCGCCTATAATACCAGAAGCGGAAAAGGAAATGGCCGCTATGGCTTCCGCGACGGATTTTTCGCCCCCGGCATGGACCATGGCATGAGCATGAGGGCCTACGACATTTACGTCGGGATCTACATCTGGAAGGTACAGAGCGACGACGGTGGCGACGACGTCCGTGAATGTGTGTCTTACGAAAGAAGCCTTTGAAAAAGGGTGATGGTCTGCAGATACCTCTTGGACACATTGTACGGATAAAGTTTGAAACACCCCTTGAATCACAAACACACAAGACCCTAGCTTCTTCACAAGGTGGGTCACACCCTCCAAATCATTTCCCACTAAGAGTTGAGCTCCCGCGTGCATCGGATTGATATGAGCCGTCGCCGAAAAAATAACTTCATCTTTGGGATCCACGCGAGGATGGGAGAGGGTAGGTCCGGTCGTAGCCACCGAGGGACGTTCCAAAAAAACAGGTGACAGTGGAGTGCGGAACGTGACGATGGCCCCTCCGACACGGACCATTTCGCCGCGGGATAGCCGATGCCCAACGGCTCCTAGACCTACAGGAATGCCATTGCCATCGAGTTGTCTCAACTTCCAATGTGGATATCCGTCTTGAATGACGGTTCCACTCAGCAAAGGTTGCAGCCTATGCGTCTGGATGAGCTGAACGGGGGATGGTGTCAGCGCGGACCTTGTTTCGATGAGGCCTATTCCAGGAAGATGGATGGAAACTAAAGACATATATGGAACTCCTTTCGGAAACTATCGTTCCATCTATGGAAAAGTTGCTTTTAAAATGATGGGAAGTGGACTTAAGAGGCGCGGACGCGATCGTACCACTCGGCTACGGGCTTTTGCCCTTGGATGAATTCCCATACCTTCATTTCTTTCACGGCGGAGAGGATGCCTGCCACGACCAAGTCCGAAACATCCGGCTGAGCTCCTCCCATGAATTTTTTCTTTCCCAAACCCGACGACCATCTACCGAGACTCTCTTCCAAGGCTTTGCGGGGGGTCCTTGATACCCTTCTTTTTCATGCCTTTGTTCGCGACGATGTTCATCGCCACCGCGCCTCCCATGGCGAGAAAGTAGCGTTTCCAAACCGGGAACTTCCCGACTTTCGTGATGTATTTGAAGGAATGCAGGGCTTCGGGCAGGGTGCGGTAGATGTTCGCCGGCAGGATCTGCACGAGATCCTCGTCCGCGTATTCCATCCATTTTTCCTGCTCTTTTTGTTGCGCTCCTGATTTGGCGAAGATGGGTTTATCCGGATACTTTTCGTCCAAGTACTTGATGATGTCGTTGGATTCGAGCACGACCTTCCCGCCATCCACTAAAACGGGCACTTTATCGTGTTCCATCGCTCCCGGCACACCTGCAAGCTCCTCATGGGTCATCGGGTTCACTTCGATCTTCTCGTAGGGGATCTTCTTGTAGTCCAACACCGCCTTCACCTTACAGCAGTACGGACAGACTTCGTATTGGTAGAGTTTGATCATGAGTCGGCGGCTACTACAGACTATTTTTTCGCGGCAATGTATTTGAGGACGGCTTTGATATATTCCTTCAAGTCGTTCAAATGGTCCGTCAGGATCGATTTGAGCACATTCACATTGATGGAAGAATAATCATGGACGCATAGATTGCGGAATCCGACCATGGCTTGAAGTTCTTTTGAGAGTTTCGGGGAGATCAGTTCATTTTGTTCCAACAAGACGAAATTCTCCTTCAAGTCGCTAGGCATCCCCAAATCATCATCGCTAATGATATGGGCCGCAAGGTCGATGGCACTTTGAACAGCTCTTTGGATGTTGATGACGAAGATATCCTGGATATCGAGGTTATCCAAGGTCTTGGGGTCATTCTTAGTCTTGGTCGCAATGCGCCTCAGGCACCGCTTGATTTGTTTTATTTTCTCGAGGGCGACATCGTGGTCAACCATGGACCGCTCCTGCAATCCAACGCTTTTCGATGATGGAACGGACTTTCTTAAGGTCATCGTAATCCGTGATGTGCCGCGCGAAAAATTCGGAAAAATGGCTTTTATCGTTCAATAGGATGCGTTGTCCTTTCTTCAACACCTGATGGGCAAGGATGGGATTGGCCTGGTTTAAGAGAATCAAATCCACAGGGCGTTTCAGGATTCCCTCTAATTCAACCTGCATATCCTGGATCTCGACGACTGAGGGCGTTTTCTTAGGATGAAACAAAAGGGCGATGTCGACGTCGCTCTCCGAATGATTTTTCCCCGTCGCTAGTGATCCAAACAAATAGGCTGCCGAAAGATGTTTGAGAGGTTTAAGATAACGGGAAATTTTTTTGAGAAGAACGGTCATAATTGGCTTATTATTAGCCGATGGAGCGTGGGATTAGCTATTAAAACTTCTCTGTAAAGAGGCTATCGAAATGTTCGTGATCCGTTTGCCCTTAATTTCTAGCGAAAAGACTTGCCGTAGTGCGTTAGCAACGACTCTTAGTTTGTCTCTTAGTTTGTATCGATAACTCTTAAATTTCTTGAACGACCCTTCCCCGTGGTAGCCGTTCCAGCGCCATCGGGGCGTGTGGCATTGGAGGAAATCCATCCCGCGATGCATGGCATAGTCAAGCGGCCGGCCAACGATTACGCAACTTTTTCCTCCGCCGAGCGAAGACCGCTTAACGAGTTTCCTATGACTTCCATAACTTCCTATCGTCCGGTCCCCTACGCCATTGTTTCCGCCGGAGCGGCCTCATTCAAAGCAACTACCGCTCCAACGGATTTTCCGGAATCTCCCCGGGATACGACCGCCGTGGCGGTCGTCGCCTCTATGCCACCCACGCCCGTGGCTGTCGCCTCCGCGCGCGGCTTTCTCGAGTCACGGGGAGCGAGTCCCCTCGTCGGAAGGAGGATCCTCGTGGTCGACGACCAGGCGTGCATCCTTGAAGTGGTTACCCCTCTTTTGGAAGAGTGGGGCCTGGCCGTGGAAGCGACGACGGATTCCGAGGAGGCGCTAAGGCGTTTAAGGGAGAATCCACCGGGATATTATGATTTATTGATGACGGACTTGGTGATGCCTCGGGTGACGGGAGTCGACCTCCTGAACGACATGCTCGCGCGGGGCCGATTCGTGCGTACGCTCGTCCTTTCGGGATCCCAGGGGAACCGCCAAGTCGCCGCCCTGCTAGAGGACCTTTCAGGCGAGGATTTCGAGGCGATTCCCGTACCGCTGGTTTACTTGAAGAAGGACCACGATGATTTTCCCGAAAAATTACGTCGCCGCTTGGAGTTCTTATGCCGTAAGCCGGTGGTCCCCTTGGGCCTTATCGGAGAGCGCGTCCTTCATTTCAAGGAGTTGGTCCGCGTGGAAAGCGCAAGCGACGAGGCGTGGGCCCGCGACACCCGGCGCCTTGCCGTCATGGCGACGGCGATCAATCATTTCATCGATTTGCATTTCTCGGTCATGAACCAGGTGCACGTCCTGGTCAGGGGAATCCGGTCGTACGTGGACACGCTTCCGGATTCGGAGCGCAAGGCCAAGCTCATCAAGAATTTAGGCAAAATATTGGTTCAACCTAGGCCCCAAAGGGAGGAGATCCTTTGCTATAATGCTTTTGAATGGCACTCTTTTAAAGGCCAGAATCTTGATTTAAAAGATAGAGCCTGCGCTATTTTAGAAGGATTAAAGAGAATAGAGGCTCCTGAAGAGGTTTTGGCGGACGCCCAAAGCATGCAAGATGTCGGGATGGTTCTAGGCTGGGCGGCATACGCCACGGCTCATCTTCGTAAGGTGGGGGATAAAATAGTCAAGCATGACATTTCCTATTGGATGGAATTTACGAAGTTAGAAGAGCTCCTACAACGGATATCCCTCGGGAGGTTAGTCTTCGATATCCCGCACGAGCATCGTCCGCTGGATGTCGCGGTCGACGAATCTTTTTTCCAGGACGTCCTCACCCAACTCGTGACGAACGCCCGACAAGCCCAAGACCCTCACCAGATGGACCCCCAACCCATGATTTTGAGGGTGCGCCTCATCCCGCCCGTATCGGCGGACGCGCAGTATCCCCAAGGCGATTTTTTGGAAGTCAGGCCTCCGGATTTTCTAGAGCCGCCGAGAAAGCCGGGAATGAATTATTTCTACGTGGGCGTGTTGATTCCCGTTACTAACAGGGCCGTAGTTTAGACGACAGGCCGAGAGGCCTTTCACCGCGGCCCTGTTGTGCAGACAAGTCGCATGGGTAGCCTACACCGACGACTTGTCAGTAAAACTTCTTGAAAGACCCTTCTCCATGGTAACGGTGGCATTCGTAACAGCTACTGCGCCCCGGACCCGCGTCCGTGTGGCATTGGAGGCAGTTTTGGACGCCGGGGATGAGTGAATCGGACGTCTTCTCGCTCGTCAGGGCCGCGGCGTGGCATTGGAGGCAATCCATCCCACGGTGGGCGGCGTGGTCAAAACGACCCAGTTTCAAGGCGGTTTTGGGAAGGACAACGGGAGCGACTTCCGAGAGCTCGCCTTCCTGGTATTTCCATGAGTGGCACTCTAGGCACGACCGGTTAAAAAGGTCCTTCTCCGCCGCGGCGGCCTTTGTCTTTGCCCAATCGTCGCCCGAGGCGAAGATTTCCTTGCGCGCTTTCGGGCCCGGCCGCGTCCTCGCGTCCTCTCTTAAGGAGGCCCGATAAATGTCGGGATTTTCGGCCAGGTGTTCCCGATAAAAATTTTGCAAAAACTCCCGCACGATTTCCGGTTTCTCGTGGGGCGCTGCGATCGAGGGAAACTGGGGGTCGAAGCCCAAGGCGTGGCAGCTCCGGCATTGGGTCTCGTAGTTGAAGGCGGCGTTCCGGAAACGGCCTTGCGGGTCGGTCTTTGGATCGACAGCGTGGCAGTCCCGGCATTGTAGCGTCACGCGCGAACCGTCTTCTCTTTCCAGGTCGGGCTTCAGATGGACCTTGTGATTGAGCTTGAGGGCGGCGTCTACCCACCGGGCGTCGGGATGGGCGGCGTCCCGGAAACGGAATTCAGGATGCCCGGCGGCTAGGGTCTCGATGGATTTCGCGTAGCGCGGCTCTTGGCCGTCTTTGCGCCGGAGATCCGCGTGACAGGTCGCGCAGTTCGCGGACGTGACGGTGGCTACCAGGGGTTGGCCGCGGTGTTCGGTATGGCATTCCGCGCAGCGCGGCGCCGCTTGGCCAGATGGGGCGGAGACGGCGGTATCGGTATGGTGACCCAAATCGTTATGGCACTTGAGACAGGCGTCGTTAGGCACCTTTTCGAAGGCTTGGGTATGGCATTCGGAACAGCGCTTTTCGAAAAGTTTGTGGCCTTGTGAAATCGGACCCGGGGCGTAAACGTGTTTGCGTCCCGGCGAGAGCTCGAAAAAAGCCCAAAGGACGGCGCCCGCCACGAAACCGAGGATCGTCAGGCGCTTCCAATACTTCAGCGGCTGGAAGCGATGGAGGTAATCCATCTGGATCCGAGACGCGATCGCTTTTGTCGTTCTTTTTGTCATATTGAGTAGGGGGAGATACCGCTCTCCCCCTAGACCCCCATCTGGGTTTCATGGAGGAATCGTTCCCTCCGTCAAGAGAAATGGAATCAATCCATTTCTCTTTTACTCGTTCACTATCTCAATACCATAATGCCGTGACAGCGTGTGCTAGGGTTAATAACAACAAGGCTAATGAAAGCGGTACATGCACAAAGAGCCACCCATGCATCCAATGGTGAAGCGTTTTTTGGACTTCAAGCTGCCTTTTTTCTTCGATCAAAGGCGCCATTCCCTCCAGCACCGGATGGAATGCCGCCGGGATTGTTGGCTTGAGCGTATCTAAGACCTCCGTAATGTCCTCGCGGGTCCTTAAGACTTTTCGGATCTTCAAGTGGGGATCGAACAAGGGCCGGATCGATTTCGCGTAGGCGGCTTTTAATTCCGCCATGCCGGGGGCTTCGGGCACGTCTTTGACTTTCACCGGTGTCACACCCTCGGGGACACTGACCTCGAAGTCGACCTTCCCCGCCGCTTGCAGGATCTTGACGTCCGCGTCGTAGCGGAGCTGGCGCGTGATGTGGTCGATCTGGTCGTAGATGGTTTCCATCGCTACGTGATCGGTCATGATTTGGGGCAACGTGCTTTGGATGACGACGCCGACGATGCCGCTTCCCATCACGAAGACGAAGAGGACCCACAGGACCAGCGTCATCGTGCCGCCTATCCTAAAGGCGCTGTGGAAGAGGACGAGGGGAAATAGGAGAAGGGACACCCACACATGGGCCCGAAGCCAGGTCTTCGCCCGCCCGATCTTCCATGCCGGGACTTTGCGCCGCGCGCCCAAAAGAGCGTCCATCACCATGATGGCCAAGGCAAGACTCCCGTAGATCAATCCGGGGACCGTGCCTCCGTCCACGCGGCCGGAGTAAAGCCAATCGTAGGCGAGATACGATCCCGTCAGGAGGAAGGTCAGCAGGAGGACCCACTGGACCCACGGTCGGTGCTGCGGCCATGTGTCTTTGTCGATGAGCATTAGGAGGATTTCTCCATGAGGGGTTTTTCGGGGGATTTTTCCGCCGAAGATTTTTCCAGGAGCGAAAGGAGCAAATCCTCGCCTTTGTGTTGTTTTTCGAAATCGAAGAATTCCTTCGGATTGATCCGGTGAGCCGCGTCGTGGGGGCAGGCGTAGGTACAGGAGGGTTCCGCGAGGTCGGTGCAGAGGTCGCAGGTGGTGGCTTTTTTCTTGGTGACGGCCTTCATCACGCCCGGATTCTTGTGATCTTCTTCCATCACTTCGAAGGGGTGCATGTTGATGTTTCCGTACGGGCAATTCTTCGCGCAGAGGTTGCAGCCGATGCACCAATCCTCGATGATGATCTCCAGCGAATCCTTCCGCCGGATCGAACCCACGGGACAGCCCACCATGCAGAGAGGGTCCATGCACTGGCGGCAGGAGGTGGCGACCAGGTAATTTTCGTAGCGGAGACCGTCGCGGATCAGGCGCGTGACGCCGTCGTGCGTGTCGGCGCAGGCGTCTACGCAGGCGTCGCAGCGCGTGCATTTCTTCAGATCCAAAATGAGGAGGGTCTGCGCCTGGATCAAGCCTTGGTCGAGGAAGTCGTCCAGGTTCGTCTGGCGCGGGACCTGTAAGAGGTAACGGTTCGACGTGTCGCGCTGGGTGGCCGTCTCTTGGATTTTTTTGGCGACGTCCGGGAAGCGCTGCAGGAGCAAGTGGAAGTCCTCGGCCTTGATCTTGACCAATTCCACGTGGTCGATCGCTTCGCACGTCGCGCCGCGGGCGGCATTGCTCAGGAGGGACATTTCTCCGAAGAAGGAACTGCGCGGCAGGTAGCTCAAGACCATGTCGCCGCCGGGGAATTTCTTACTGACCTTCACGAAACCGATGCGGACGATGTAAAAGGCGTCGCCGCCGTCGCCTTCCTTGAAGATCACGGTGCCGGGTTCGACGCTGACGAGCTCGACGCGTTGGCGCAGGTATTCGATGAACTCGTCGCTGACCTGGCTCAGTATGGGTACGGCCTTGAGGTGGTTGGCCAGGGCGCGCTCCCGGTAGGTGTCGTCCAGGCGTTTCTTGAAGGCGGGATTGCGTTGGCAGACTTGCAGCATGTTCTGCAGCATCTCCAGCATCTCGCAATCGCCCTCGGCGACGACGGTGGCGGAGCGAGGGTAGCGCGAGAGGCAGGTCATCTCGCCGAAGAGGTCCCCCGCGTTCAGCATCGCCATGGGCGAGGCGTAGGCGAGGTCGACGGGGGCGTCGATGGGGATGAACTTGACGTTTTCGGCGGCGTCCGGCGCTTTTTTCGTACTGAGAAAGCTCTTCATGCGGCCGACCCATCCGGAGAGGCCGAACCGGGATTGTTTTTGGACCGCGGTTGCCACGTGCGAAAAAGGCGTGTTGATGAAGACCTTCGCCTTGCCGTTCAGGATATAGAAGGCGGTGGATCCGTATTCGCCTTCGCGGCAGATGACGTCGCCCTTGCGAAAACGGCGGCGGACGACGGCGCCTCGGTTTTTATCCAAAAGGGCGGGCGGAACGCCTTCGAAAATCGATATCTTCAACAGCTCTGAGCTGGAGATGCTTTCGCCTTCGAGCTTGTTTTCGGCACTGTCGGTGAGTTTCATCGCGCCACGGGAATCGAAGAGCTTAAAAACTTTCTTTCTCTGATTTTTTTATTTTGTTAATGAAGATTAACTTATGAATTTAATTTTTGTTTTTGTCATTTTATTTTTGGCGTTATCGCCGTCGGTGAAGGGCGCGGAAGATAAAATGTTAGGCTCGGCGACGTGTAGCGCGGCCGCCTGCCACGGCGGCACCTCAAAAAAGAAAAACGAATTCACGATCTGGTCGACTCAGGACAAGCACCGCAAGGCCTACGGCGTCTTGTTCGACCCTCGCTCGCAAAAAATGGCCACGATCTTGGGTCTGAAGCAAAAGGCATACGAAGACGATTTTTGTTTGAGCTGCCATGCGGTGAAGGCGAGTGCCGCGCGTGGTCCCCGCTACGATCTCCAAGAAGGCGTGAGTTGTGAGGCATGCCACGGAGGGTCTGAGAAGTGGCTTGAACCGCACGCGCAAAAAGGGTGGACGCACGCGCAATCCGTGAACCTGGGCCTAACCGACCTGAAGGATCCTCGTATCCGTGCAGAGACCTGTTTGCGTTGTCATGGGACGATCGACCACCGGTTGTTGTCGGCGGGCCATCCGGACATAGTCTTCGAGCTCGATACTTTTAGCGCAATGATGCCCAAGCATTGGGAGGAAAAGTCGGCGTGGTCGGGAGCGAAGTCTTGGGCTTTCGGCCAGATCTTGGCCTTAAGACAACATTTAAAACAGCTCGAAAAGTTAGCTCAAGAAGGCCGTCCCTTCGATGAAGGTTTTAAGAATTGCTTCGCGTGTCATCATAACATCTACGACGTGAAATGGTCGTTGAACGACCAAGCCTCCGGAAAAGCCGCCTGGAACCACGCGCGCGACATGATCCTCCTCGATTTCCTAAAGGTAGCTTTTCCCGATCACCACTCGATCATCGCGCCGAAGATCGCTTTTCTAGAACAAGCCTTCTCGGCCGGTACTTCGAAGCCCGGGGAAATCATCGAAGCCGCGCGCGAGATCGCATCCCGATTGGATGAAATCGCACCGCGAGTCGCGGGTCGGCCGTGGGGCCCAACGATGGTGACGAACCTCATCCGGTCCATCGCCCAGGATTCGGGCATCGCGACCCAGGGTTATCACGTGGCCGAGCAAGCCTTCATGGCTTTGGATACCTTATCTTTGGCTTTACAAAAAGAAGGCGTCGCCGTGGCGTCCCTACGCAAGGCAGTGAAGGCGATGGGCGATACCCTGGATATCCAGGATCCTTCGCGTTACGACCCGCAAGCCTTCCAGAAAAGCCTGGAGGATTTGAAGACCCTGTTAAGCAGGGAAGCTCTCGAGCCTTCCTTGATCCCCGAAAAGAAGATCGTGAACCCAAAGGGCTGGTGGGGAAAGACCCATCCATAAAGATTTTTGGGTTTGACGGTTCGATAGTTTGATCAAAAGAATTCGCTATGAGGCGCGATATTCTCATTCAATCCTTTGTGGCCTTATAGGAACAGACTACTGAACTATGTTTACTTTGATTCAAAAATGTAATACATTCTTGAATCATGATTGCCAGACAATGTGCCCTTCCTAAGCATAAGTCGTTTTTCCTTTTTGGCCCGCGACAGACGGGAAAAACAAGCTTGATTGAAGCGACCTTCACCAAGAACGTTTGGACCGTCGATCTCTTGCTGAATCAATTTTTCCTCCCTTATTCGAAAGACCCTGCCCGATTCGCTCGAGAGGCCATTCACCAAATCGAAAAAAAAGGAGTCAAGACTATCGTCATCGATGAGGTTCAAAAGATCCCCGCTTTGCTCGACGAAGTGCAATCGCTCATGAGGACACATGATATCCGATTTATTCTGACGGGTTCCAGCGCTCGGAAGCTAAAGAAAGGCGGAGCCAATCTTTTAGCCGGTCGTGCCGTCCAAAGATACCTTCATCCGTTAACCTACGCCGAAATCGCCGACGAATTCGATTTGGAAAGGACATTACGCTTAGGTTCTTTACCGGCTATCTATGGAAAATCGGAAGAGGAGGCGATCGATGTGATAAAAACCTATGCGGAGACTTACCTTAGGGAGGAAATCCAGTCGGAAGGGATTGTAAGAAACTTAGGCGGATTTTCGCGGTTTTTAGACATCGCCGCTGCCGAATCTGGGGAGATCTTAAACTACTCCAACGTCGGCCGAGAAGCGCAGGTGAACACGAAAAGTATTCAATCCTTTTACGAAATTTTAGAAGACACATTGATAGGCATTACTTTGAACCCATGGATGAAAAGCGTTCGAAAACGCCTGTCTGTGCATCCTAAGTTCTATTTTTTCGATACGGGTGTGGTGAATGGCGTCAATCGTAGGCTGACGGCTTCGGTAGATCCCGTCTTGAGGGGGCGATTGTTTGAACAATGGCTTGTCCTGGAGTCTCATCGCATGATCTCATATAGGATGAGCGAAGCACGACTTTTTTATTGGAGGACCAATATCGGGACGGAAGTAGATTTGATCGTCGAAAAGCATGGTAAAATCGTCGGGGCTTTCGAATTCAAGTCTTCACGTAGCGTGGGCGGGCATGATTTCAATGGGCTTAAATCGTTTCGGGATGACATGATCGAACATAAGAGGGTCCCCCTGTATCTCGTGGCTTGCATTGAGAGAGCTTATGAAAAAGACGATATGACAGTAATCCCATGGCAAGAATTTTTAGAGACGATTTTGCCTAAAATCATCTAAGAAATACCGTGTTCCATAAAACCTCCCTTCCTATCGAAGATCTGCTCCCCAGCGTTTTAGAGGTCCTATCGAAACATCAAAACCTCATCCTCCAAGCCTCGCCTGGTTCTGGTAAAACCACCCGCGTACCCCCGGTGCTTCTCAGAGTTGTTCCCGAAGGCCAGGAGATTTGGGTCTTGGTGCCGCGTCGTCTGGCCGCAAAGGCGGCGGCCCGACGGGTCGCCGAAGAGCTCGGGGAAAAAGTCGGCGAGACCGTCGGATACCAGTTCCGCTTCGAGAAGGTGGTATCCGCGAAGACACGGATCCGGTTTTTGACGGAAGGCTTGTTCCCGAAACTGTTGCGCCAAGACCCGACGCTCGAAAAAGTCGGAGCCGTCGTCGTGGACGAGTTCCACGAACGGCACCTCCACACCGACGTGGCTTTGGCGCTGCTGAAGGAGATCCAATCGGAATCGCGGCCCGATTTGAGGATCGTGGTCATGTCGGCGACCATCGAAGCGGAGAGTCTCTCGCGGTATCTGCCTTCTTCGAAGGCGCTGACGCTGGAATCGCCGGTTCATCCCTTGGAAATCTCGTATCTCCCGCAAGTCCCGCAGGCGCGTTTGGAGGATTTGGTTTTCCAATCCTTGCAAACCATCCATCAAAAGAAAATGGCCGGCGACGTCCTCGTTTTCCTGCCCGGTATCGCGGATATCCGGCGTTGCGAAAAGGCCCTTTCGGGAAAGTTTTCGAACGCGAAAATCCTGACCCTCTATGGGGACCTTTCGAAGGAAGAGCAGGATCTGATTTTCCGACCGACGCCCGAGAGAAAAATCATCCTCTCGACCAACATCGCCGAGAGCTCGCTCACGATACCCGGTGTCGCGATCGTCGTCGACGGCGGACGGCACCGCCAAGCGCGGTTTTCCCATTGGAGCGGCATTCCGGCGCTGAAAACCCGACCGATCAGCCAGGCGTCGGCGATCCAACGGGCCGGGCGCGCGGCGCGTACGGGGCCGGGAGTGTGTTTCCGACTGTACACGCGATCGGATTACGATAGCCGGCCTGCCTTTGAAAAGGCGGAGATCTTAAGGACGGATTTGAGCCAAGCCTTTTTGGAGTTGAAGGGATTGAACCGCTTGCCCCTCGATTGGTTTGAAAACCCGCCGCCGGAGACTTCCCAGGCGGCTTTCGACCTTTTATACGAATTAGGCGCCTTCGCCTCTCCGAGCGCCGCCGGCGCCTTGACGGATTCCGGACGGAAAATGGCGTCCTTGCCGTTGCATCCGCGCTTGTCCCGTCTCCTTTTGGAAGCCCGCAAGCGGCGCTGCTTGCCTGAAGCGATCCGTTTGGCCGCGCTTTTAAGCGAAGGCGAGCTTTCGCGCTTGGACGCCCTCGAGGATATTGCGAAGGCCGAGGCCGGCTACGAGACGAAGAGGTTGATCCAATCCTTGGGGTCTTTTTTTCCGGAGGAGGAATCGGCGAGAATCTCTCCCGGGATTCCGTCGAAAAATTTGAGCTTAAGCCTCCTGGCCGCCTTTCCCGACCGCGTGGCGCGTCAGAGCGTCCGTCCGCAAGGCGTCGAACTGGTCCTGTGCCTGGGCGGTTCGGCGGCGTTACGGCGCGAAGCCGCGCACGATCCCCTGCTTCACGCTTCCGAGTACTTTTTAGTTTTAGATGTCCAGGAAACGGACAAGGTTTTCGCCCGCTCTTTGGTCGCCCTCGAGCCGGAATGGCTGATCGATGAAATGAATCCCCTCTTTCACGAAGAAAAAGAGGTCGTGTGGGCCCGCAACCGCGTCGTCTCCAAGCGTTTCATGAAGTACGGTCAGTTGATCTTGGATGAGGAAGAGACCGCTTCCGAAAATGGAGAAGAGGAGGCGAGATGCCTTTTAACGGAAGGCTTGGGCTTTCCGAAGGAAGGCGAGTTCGACATCCACGTATGGATCCGACTTTTCGGGAAAATCGTCGATGTCGAAGCCTTGGAATCCCTCATGACCCGCTTGGATCTTTGGCAACGGCATCGCGCTTCGCAGGAAAAAGCCTTCGAATGGAAAAGCGATTTTTTAAGGGCCTTAGCGACGAAGCTCGTCACGGGTTGCCGTTCTTTGAAGGACCTCCAAAACAACGACCTTCCCACCAAGATAAAAATGGAATTCCTGAACGACGTCTCCGAGCTCGACCGCCTTTTGCCGACGTCATTCCAACTTCCCAACCAACGCAAGACCAAAGTCCATTACGCTTGGGGCCAAGACCCATGGATTGCCTCGCGCCTCCAAGATTTTTTCGGTCTCAAGGACGCCCCTAAGATTCTCAACGGAAAACTCCCGCTCACCCTCCATCTCCTGGCGCCCAACCAACGTCCCGTCCAGGTCACCAAAGACCTCGCGAGTTTTTGGAAGAATACGTACCCTGAGATGCGGAAGGAGCTGTCTCGTAGGTACCCACGTCATTCTTGGCCAGAAACGATCAAATGACGGGAATTTAATAATTAAAAATAATTAATATAATCATATGTTTAGTTTTATTAAAAATAATGAATTGCCAATTATAATTTTAAAATATATTAAATATCAATTAGTTATGATTAAAAACCCGTCATTATGGATGGGTTGAGGAATAATTTGAAAATCGCTTTTCCGAAACAAGCAACCCTGACCTACATCGACACATTTTTGAAATATGTCCGTGAAGCTAGGTCCTGCCAAAATAAGGACGTTTCACTTGACCTTTCGAACACGATGCAAGTGACGAGCTTAGCCATTTGCTTTATCGCGGGTCTTGTGGACTTATTGCAGGCTCAAAAAAACGAAGTTTCCGTCCTTTTACCGAAAAATAAAAAAGCGGCTCGATTGATACGGGACATCATTTCCAACCCGCCCGATAAAATTTATGCGGCTGATTCTTTTTGCCAGGTAAGAAAAATTATGGGGAATAACCAATCGATCATCAAAGAGATATTAGCCGTACTAGCGCCGAACTTAAAGATGATGCAGATCGATTTTGAGTGGCTTTTGACCATTCTTACCGAGCTTCTGACGAATGTGAGCGATCATAGTGGGGAAAAATCCTGTTATCTCTGCATCGGGCGATGGGGACGTTCCCAGGAGTTCCATGTGACGTTCTTGGATTTTGGATTAGGAATCCCCAATAAAATAAGGACCCGCTTTTCGCAATACGGAGAGGCCGACGATGATCTTATTTTAAAGGATCTTTTAGAGAAGGGTTTGACGACCCGTGTCTATCAGGAGGGGGGCAGGGGATATCAGTATATCCAGGAGATTTTAAGGAATAATAAGGGGCGCCTCCATGTGTTCTCGGGGAGGTCGAAAAATTACCACCGTTACGATCGTGGGGAATTTGAGCATAAAAAAGCACAGCAGTATTTTTACGGCACGTGTGTGGATTTCCAATTCCATTTGAACAAAAGCGAGAAGCAAAGGGCTTTATTCGAAACGACGGAGGAGTACTTTTAATGGTAATTTCCATAAGCGACATTTGCGGCGATGACATTATTTCCAGGGATGCCGGAAAGAAGGTGCGGGATTATCTCCTGGCGCACTGGGGTGAGGACAAGCTCGAGATTAAATTAGGTGTGGACGTGATCGGGTCCATATCCTTTTTTGATGAAGCGTTCGGTTTACTGATTAAAAGGGGGGAAAAAGACCCTCAAGAAATCATAAGGAAGATAAAGTTTTTGGATATCGGCCAACACGATCGCAAGCTAATTAACCACATATTCAAAACTAGGATAGAGGAGGCGAAAAAATTGGCTTAGCGGGAGATCTTCCCGTATTCAATTAGACGGAAAAGTCATTTTTCTGTCCCTTTCTGTCCATTTGAAATTTCCAGCCTTTGAACGACCCGCCCAACCGAAGCTTGGATAAGACGCAAGAGACCGACTCGGTTTTCATTAGGTACAAGAGGGTAAAGCTCCTCCCTTAATTTATTTTCCGTCAATCCTTCCACGCGTTTCCTGAGGAGATCCGCCGCTTCGTGGAAGGCGATGGACCTTGGTTTCTCGCGTTTGATGCAGATACGCGAAAGGCGTTCTTGGAGAGTCCCGACGTCGAACGGGCCCATAGGTTCGAAGAGTGTGATGTCGTACAGGTCGCGCATGACCTCCCGTTCGATAGATGCGGCGATCTTATGGGAGAAAGCTTCGGGAATGGCCAAGGCGCTAATGACTTGCCCGGCGAGTTGGTAACGACTGGATAAGAGGAAGGTCGAAATGGGTTCGGGTGGTAAATGGGTCGCCGGTAAGACGCTGATTTCCACCAAGGCTCTCGCTTCATTTCCCGCAATCTCGAGGAAAATCCCCCTGGAATTGAGGTTTTCTTTCACGATCGACACGTTGCCCAAGCTTTCGATGGCGTCACGGCACGATCGGGCTAATACCTTTTTGGATTCCTTCGAGACGAGGATGAAGTCGATGTCCTGGGTCGAACGAGGGCTATTCAGGAGGCGAAGCTGCATGCCTCCTTTCAAGACCAATCGGTTCTTGAATTTTCCGGCCAGGACGCCCAACACGCGGGCCAATAAGCGTTCAATCTCGGGATTCATAAATTCCTTTCACGAAGGAAACGAATTTCGGGTTTTTATAACGCTTCAGATAACGGGCGAGTTTCGCGAGATCGAATTTCCCGAGATCCACTTCTTGAAGGGGATCGATGGCGAATTTCGCGCCCTTCGCCCGATAATACAACAAGTCCAAAAAGGCCTTTTCATTATCGGTCTCCAAGACGCGGGAGGTTTCCGCGAACCCGAAGAAAAGATCCTTTTGGATCGAGAAGAAGCGTACGTCCCCGAAAGGCGTCGTCACGGTTTCCTTTCGGGCTCCTAGGCAGACGGCGGAAACCGAAGCGGGAACGGTGCCGATCAGGCCATTTTTCGCGAGCACGGAATCCATGGAAATGCAGACGTTTTTTTTAAGCCGGGAGGCCAAGATCCAAAGATCGGGGTTTGGCGTCACATAAAAACCTCGATAGACTTTGAATAGCATCTTCTCCCGGGTCAATTTTTGGATGATCCTTTTATTCTTTAGTTCTGAATCCGCTCCGATGAGATGAAAGAGGTCGGAATAGGAGAACACCCCCCCTTGTTGGGCGGCTAACCTTTGGAGGGTAAGCAAAATGAAGGAAAATGAAATCTTTTTCATAATGTATAAAAAGTATCATATTTTGATCTTTTATGTACAGTATGAAATTTGCTAGCTATGGAAGATGATTTAATCTTTTACCTTATAAATTTTCCCCTTCCGCAAATACATCCGCTTCATCTCCTCCAATGTAAACGGTCGCGATCCTAAGCGGCCGAAGACGCTAACTTGGTTTCCGCTTTCGTCGACGGCGCGGTCGCGGTCCATGCCTTTCGAGAGGCTTAAGGCTGGGTTTTTGGTTTTGTAGGTCGCGATGAGTTCGGGTCGCGGGACGGGCGAGAAGCCGTAGTAGTCTTGGGTCTTAGGCGACGTCAGTTGGATCACGCGCAGGCCGTTCTTGCCGTCGGCAACGTAAGCGAAGAAGCTCGCGTTGGTGGCGGCGACGCGGACGGCGCGGGCGTCGTTGATCGCTTGATTGGCGGTGTAGCGCTGTTCCACTCTCGGAGATGTGGGAACGGTGACATCCACGATCACCAAACCAGACTTTCCGGCGGCGAGATAGGCATACGTGCGCGCGACGTAGATATCGTGAATGTCGCGCTGGGGCACGAAGGCTTTTTTGACCAAGGTCGGATTTTCAGGGTCTGTGATATCCACCACTTTGAGACCCTCTTCGTCCGTCACGAAGGCATATCGAAATTGCACGGCGACCAAGTAGGGCTTCTTAAAAGAAGCGATGGTCGTGACGATTCTGGGTTTAAGAGGGTCGTCGATGTTGACGATCACCAGCCCGGCGTCCGCGGTGATATAGAGATAGTTGCCCCCAATGGTAATGTAGCGAGCCCCGGTAAGAATCTCTTCCGGATTGTAAGTGAGGGTGCGTTTGAGTTTGTTGTTGCGTGGATTACCGTCGGAAAGCGTATCCACGTTCACCACGATCAAGCCATCCACGGCATCCGAGACGAAAGCGTAATGATAAAGAGGATGCCAGGGTTGTTCCTGGTTTTCTGGAATCACTTTGCGCGTGGGATCAATGGGCATGTTGGTGGGAAGCGCGACACAAGTGGCGTTTTTGGTTTTGACCCTGGTGCGCTGGCCCAGAGGGGAAATCGGAGCGGTGACTAATCGCTCCGAAAAACCTTTATTGTCGACGTTGGCCACGTCATACGCGCGGAAACCCTCTTCGCCTTCAGCCGCATACAGATACTCACCTCGTAGCTGCAGGCAGCCTACTTCGCCTCCATGATGATGGTGTGCTTCGGTGAGTCGACGCTTATTCTTCACATGGTTTTTATAGTTATCGGCATACGCCAAAGATTGAAGGTAGCTTCCAATGACCGCTTGTGGCTCGTCGGTCTCCGTCACTTTTACCGCTTCAAACCCACTCTCGGTGCCTACGTACGCGAAGCGCCCCATGAAGTTGACGGTGTTGGTACCCAAGAGAAGGACCTGCGCGAGCCAGGCATTGTTATCGTTTTTAACCGAAACATGGCAGTCGGTGCACGACTTGGTCTCCGTTTTTCTTACCGCATGGGGGTAGTGGGGATTAAAGGCTTGGGAAGAATAACCGGGTGTCGAGATGGGTGCTTGTTCAAAATAAATTTGCTCGCGGTTGGCGTTCATCGAGCTGATCATGAGGGCGCTGGAAGAACGAACGGGTGCGATTTTGCCGCCTTTGCTCGGACCCCATTTGCCCAACATGTAGCCTTCGTCGCGCAGGACTTGGGGATTGTACGAGGTCCAATTGCGGGAAACTTCCCCTTCATAGTGTTTCATCACCCGTTCTTCATTGGCCTTTTGAGGGAGATGACACCCGAAGCAGTTCGTGACCCAGCTGGTGTGACAAGCGTAACAGGACATCGCCTCGTCATCATGGGCGATTTTGCCGTGGAGATTCATCACTAGTTTCGCTCGCCGTGCTTTAGGGTTGAATTGCGCGGATCCCGGCGTGATCGTATCGATGACTTGAGGGACATTCCATTCTTTATCTTCGTGCAGCGCCGAACGCTGGTAGAGCTGGTTCCCCCGCCACGTGAAGCGTTTCTTCCCGAAAGGGGTGACCGAATCCTCTAAGGAAAACCCGCCGGCCGGACCCGTCGCGGCGAGATGCGCCCTTTCTTTCACGGAACCGTGGCAGTCGACGCACGAGACGGCGATCGCGTCTTGATAAGCCCCGTAGAGCTTGCCGTTGCCGTGCACGTCGTTCTCGAAATGGCAGTCGATGCAGTGCATGCCTTTTTCCAGGTGGATGTCCTTCAAGTGCACGGCCTTCTTCCATTTCTCGGGATCCTTGTCGGCGACTTTACGGTCGTCCTTGTCCAGCAGATTTCCCCTGCGGTCCTTTTTGAAGACCGCGCGGAAGTTCCACCCGTGGCCGTGGTAGTCGGCGAACTGCGTCCGCTCGTACTCCGGATTTTTCTCCCAGACTTTCTTCAGGAAGATCTTGTCAAACCAGAGCCCGCGTTCGACGGCCCCTTCGGGATTGGCTTCCAAGACTTCCTTCCGTTTTTCGGGGGAGAGTTTTTGTTGCTTCTTGGGGTAAAAGCCTTCCCCGTCGGATTCGTAGTCCCACATTTGGTAGCCGTAGTAAGTGTTCTCGAAGGCGTTCGGCTGATGCATGTGGCAGACCATGCATTGGCTCGAGGGAATGGCGCGCGTGAGTTGGTGGCGGATGGGGTGGCCGGGTTCGTTTTTGGGAATGGTTTTGTCTTTGGAAAAACTAAAACCGTCATGGCCGTATTTGGCGTACGGGCCCGAATGTTCGGGATCGCGGTCGTTGCCGTACACCACATGGCAGGACGTGCAGCCACTGGAGCGGAAGTCGCCGGGATGATCGTTGGTTCCCATGAGGGAAAGATGGGGATCGTTAAGCCGCGTCTTGTGGACGTTTAAGACGGGCGAACTGATCAAGAGCTGTGTCCCGAGGCCGCGGTCGGAGAGCTTCATGTCGGGTTTTCCGCTTTCCTCGGGTTGGGTGAGGTTGGGGTTGGCGATTTCACTGGGGTTGATGCGATTGACGCGGCCGCCTCTTTCAAAGGCTCGGATATGGCGTTCGGCGGGTTGGGTGATGTTCCAGCGGGGCATGGGGACGATGGCGGGGATCACGCCTTTTTTCAGGTCTTCCGGGGTCGGCTTCGGATCCGTCGTGAGGACGCGGGCCTTGCCCTTCTCGTCGTAACTCTCGCCCAGAAGGTAGTTTTTCGCGGAGACGATGCCGTTATTATAGGCGGCCGATCCCCAAAGTAACGGTGTCGTGGTCATGACGCTCCGCTGGGAATCGTACGTCTCCGCCGCATGGCATTGGCCGCAGGTTAAATGGGTGACGCGAAAGTCGCCGGGATTCACGAACCGCACCCATTCCAAATTTTCTTTCAAAGTTAAGGTGTAAGGGCGTTCCGGATTGGCCGAACTCTTCCATTTTTCGGGATATTTGGGGTGAGGGTGGGCTTGATTTTTGAGGTCTTGGTATTCTTTCGAGTCTTTCCGAATGCCCTGAGATAAAAAAACCTGAGGATTCCCTCCATGGCAATCCATGCAACCTAACCGAACGTTTTTGGAAGTGTGCATGGGCTCGATGCCGGCATGACACGTCAGACAACCCGCGCTTTTTCTCCTTTCGTCGTCTTTGGATTGGGAAACGACGGCCGGGATCAGGCTTTCCTTTTTCCTTTTAGCTTCCAAAAATCCCGAAAAAATGAAGGCCGCCATGAGAGAGAAAAGCGTAATGATCCAAGCAAGTTGGGCTTTATTTCGCGGAAATATTTTATTCACGAGGAAGGTCGCATGTATGAAAAAAATCAGAGCCCCACAACAAAAATATCCAAAAAGTCACAACGACGCAAAGTGTCATATCTGTATGAAAAGTAATGAGAATTTTTACACAAAGCCGTTGACCCAGCTTCCTTAAAGGACTTATCCACAACCGGACTATCTTATGGCGTTACTATTAAACTATGTGAGTGCTTACCCCTTAGCGGCTGCAGCTATCCAGGCTGCAGCAATAGAGCCACACGCGCCTACACCCGTAAGTCCTCCAGTGGATGGGTGTGAGGCTCAAGCGGCTCTCCATGAAATAGGAATGGGTACGCAACCTCCCATCTCAGGAGCATATCCAGTAGCGAGTGTGCATTCTATGGCAGCAGGAAGCCCTGCATTAGTGGAACACCCTCGTCTTGTACATATAGGAGGGATGCCTTTTTTCCTTGGGGATGTCATTTCACCGCCGACTAAAGGGGGACTTTCTACAGTCTATCGAGCTTGGGATCCAACGTCTCAACAATGGGTCATCGTTAAAGTATATCATCCTTCAGCCTCTCAAAGTAAGGAGCTTTTGCAAAAGCGAGTGGAGATGGAGTCTCGTCGCCACGAAAAAGCACAAAAAGCAGGGATAACCAACATTCCGAGAATTCATGCCATTAGTTCTGAGCGTGATGAGAATGCCTGCTTAGTCATGAATGAAATTTTCGGTTGGAATTTAAACCGTTTAAGTTCCGAGTCTAGGTTGAAATTTAAGTTTCCTAAAAAATCGTTAGCCTCCAAAGTCATAGCTATTGTCGCTGATCTTTATAGGAAAGCGCGTATTTTGCACCGAGACTTGAAGCCTCCCCAATTTATGGTCGATGACAAAGGAAGTATCTTTATTCTCGATCTCGGCTCTTCCCTGGATTTGGATAACCCGGAGGACGGAAAAGGGATCCGATCCGGAGCCACAGAAGGTTATATGGCGCCTGAAATGTATGGAGGTTCAGGCGCCCAAGAGGAAGCCTACTTAGTACATCAGGAGGTCTTCGCTCTAGGGGTTTTATTATATTATCTCTATAGCGGAAAGACGATGAGACCTGCCGACGGTCAATATGTGGCGCGCGTGCCAAGCATTAATGGAGTTTCGGCTGGAATTAATGATATCCTTCAGAGAATGTTGAGTCGTGAACCTCAAAATCGTCCATCACTAGCCCAAGTCCAGGAAGTGTTTTCCGATGAAGGTAATAGAGGGATTGTCCCTGCCGCCTGACAGATTTCTATAAAAAATAAGAAACAAAATCCGATATGATCCGATAAGGCCCTCATCTAATGAGGAAGGAATCGGCATGGATATCTCACGCGCTCAATTCGAAAAATTATACGCTTTTACGGCGACAACTCTCACTTTAGGACATGAGCTTATGGGAAGTTTAACGGCGGGTCAGGAGCCAGAAGCCTTAGACCCATCTCTCAACCGTCATGTGAAAATCGCTTTTGATCAACGTAATAGTCCAGAGAAACGACTTCCGGATGTGAGAAATCTTTTTCGAGGAGCTTTGGATATTGCAAGGAAGATAGCTCCAGAGCTTGTTTGTGATGTTACACATGGACCGTTCTTAATAGAGAGTATGGACCAACTGCTCTCTTCATTAGGGTCTGGAGTAGAGTCTGGGAAGCGAGAGAATGTTAGAGATGAAGCCTCTCTTATAGAAGAGATGGAAAGATTAGCGATGGCTTTACAGGTATTTGGCCTCATCCCAACGACACTGAACGGTATAGAATTTTATCAGAACCACATAGTCACGGCTTTGTTTGACGAAGATCCGGTAAGGAAGGCTGAAAGTAAGGCTTTCTTAATCTATGCAGGCGCGTCCTTATGCTTAGCGGAAGGTATAATAGATACCGCAATTACCAATAACCCTGGAAGAATGAGTTTAATAGTCATGGCTTTAGAGAATTGGCTTCAAGTGGTGTGGCAAGATCTTGACGGGGTTACACAAACAAAATTTATTGAAAGCGTTCGTAAAGACTTTTGTGAGGCTCTTCTCGCTTCGGCAAGGGGAAGCCTTACCGCTTCTCAACCGATCGAGCCAACAGTAGGAATGCATGGCTTCGATGAGGAAGAGGAGGTCGTTGTATCTAATCTAGTTTCAAGCAGAACCGCCGACGGTGTTCTAGTTCCTACCTCCAGAATTAATCGGTTGGGTGGAGAGTTTCCTGGGAAAAAATTGCTCCCACCAGTAGGCGCCACACCTGAGGAGATTCAAGACAAATTCAGATCGCTTGTTCGCTTAAAAGAACAAAATTACGCTCTGACTCCAGAGGCGGAGCTCCGTGTGAATTCTCCTGAGACCACGCCGGTGGAACAGAGAGTGTTTATGAATGCCCTGAAAGATATTAGCGAATGTGTTGAAATCATGAAGAGTCACGACGTCGAAAATAAAAACGGTGCGAGTCTGCTGTACGACGCCATGGACTCTTTTATTGAGGCTTTGGAATCCGTTTTAAAGGCTTACGGAGTTACACTGGACCCCTCTCGTAAGGCGTATTTAGATGGTAGAAGAAATCATTACAGAATAGAATGCGCCGCTTATCTCGATGACAGCGAGGCAAAAAGTGAAGCAACGGGCGACGAGGACGATTTCCACGTAGATTATCAACCTGAAAATCCAAATGCGGTGAGACAATCCATGAGAGGTTTTTACGCAGATATAATGAATGCCTACCGATTTGTCCCAGATTTAGTGATCTCTGATCGGAGAAAAAGGTGGGATGATTTTTTAAGTAGAATGTCGCAACCGTTGAATAAAAAAGCAGATTCTAAAACCGCCGGAACGCCGAACCCAGCGCTCCCTCCAACTGATGATAGAGCTGATGATGTTTTGACCATTAGTCCTGAGCCCGAAGAAGCGTCTGTCACGTCTAAGTAGGATATTTATCGTCACTTCGGCCGCAACATCGTCGTCGGGTCCAGAAGCTCGTCGGCCTGGTCCTCCGTGATCAAATTCTCGGCGAGCAGCACGTCGCGCAGCGATTTATTTTCCTGGAAGGCTTTTTTCGCCACGTACGCCGCCTTGTCGTAGCCGATGACGGCGTTGAGGTTCGTCACGAGCATGAGGCTTTTTTCGACGAGTTCCTCGCACCGGCCTTCATTCGCTCGAATCCCCCTCACGCATTTTTCGGTCAGCATCCGGCATCCATGAGCGAGCAGTTCGATCGATTCGAAGAGATTGCCCGCGATCACGGGCATCATCACGTTCAGCTCGAAATTCCCGTGCTGGCCGCCGATCTGGATCGTGAGATCGTTGCCCTGGACTTGGGCCGCGATCTGCATGACGGATTCGGGGACGACCGGGTTCACCTTGCCCGGCATGATCGACGAACCGGGCTGGAGCTCGGGGAGGAAGATCTCGCCGATACCGCAGCGCGGACCCGAGGCGAGCCAACGGATGTCGTTGGCGATCTTCATCAAGGCCACCGCCAGCGTCTTCAAGGCCCCGCTCGCGAAGACGCACGCGTCCTTGGCGGCCTGGGCCTCGAAATGGTTCTTCGCCTCGAAGAAATTCAGGTGCGTTCTCTTGGATAAAAGCTCGCAGACCTTCCCCGCGAACTCCGGATGCGTGTTAAGCCCCGTACCGACGGCCGTGCCGCCGATCGCCAATTCTTCCAAACCTTCGAGGGCGATGTCCAAGCGCGTGACGGCATGCGCGATCTGCGCGGCGAATCCGGAGAACTCCTGGCCCAGCGTGACGGGCGTGGCGTCCTGGAGATGAGTCCGGCCGATCTTCACGATCGAAGCAAACTCCTGTGATTTTTTCGCGAACACCTCCTGCAGCTCCCGCAGAGCCGGGATCAAGTCCTTCGCTAAACCCAAAGCCGCGCCCACGTGGATGGCCGTGGGAATGACGTCGTTGGAGGACTGGCCCATATTTACGTGGTCGTTCGGGTGGACGGGGGACTTCGAGCCGATCGTGCTTCCGAGGGCGGGGTTCGCAAGGTTCGCGATGACTTCGTTGGCGTTCATGTTGGTCGAAGTGCCGGAACCGGTTTGATAAATATCCAGGATGAAATGTTCGTCATGACGGGCTTCCGCGACTTCGAGGGCTTTTTCCGCGATGACGCTGGCCAATCGCGGTTCCAATTTTCCCAGCTCTTGATTAGCCAGGGCCGCGGCCCATTTGATCAAGCCTAAGGCCTCGATGAATCGCCGGTCGAAATGACGGTTGGAGATTTGAAAATTTTCCACGGCTCGTTGTGTGGATGCGCCGTAGAGGAATTCCTCGGGGATCTTGACCTCTCCCATGGAATCGCTTTCGATACGGAATGACATAACCGCTCCTTATTTATTTTTTACTTTTCGATCGTGATCGTATTCGACGTGACGGCGTCTTTCATTTCCGGGAACGCTTTTTCGCAAAAAGAAAATTCGAGACGGGCTTTATCCGCTCTCTTCACGTTTTCCGAAAGGCGAAACGTAAGACGGCGGGCTTGATGGCGGCTTTTGACGACTAGACATCCGGCGGATGCGTCCTCTTGACCGAGGAAAACGTCGCCTAGGTCCTTCTTATCTTGTTTGACGGCGCCTTTTATACGGAGGGAGATCGGATAGTCGGTGATGCGCGCCAAGATCAAAGCGCCGGCCTCGCCGGGACGGTAAAAATCCTTTTCCGTGTCGGCGATGATGAGTTTATTGCGCGCGCCGAGCTTTTCCTTCACTTTCGTCGAAGTTTGATCCCAAAAACGGACCGGCCCCGTATCGATGTGGATGCCTTTACCTTGGTAATATCCGGCCCCGCAGCATCCCATATCGCGCACATAGTGCCACAAGTCCTCTCCGTTCACGTTGCCGATGTCGACGTCGGCCGCCATGCCCTCTATGTGAAGGCTCGTCATCGCCGCTTGCCGTCCTTTTTTCCTCAAGCCTTCGTTGTACTCAGAGCTGCGATACCCGGAAACGATCGTGATCATCCCGTTCGAAAAATGGTCCTGCAGGTGGTCTAAAAGGGCGATCAACCGTCGGGAGACCCATTCATCTTGTGTAGAGGGTTTGATGCCGAAAATACCGTTGATCTGCGACAGGGCCTTTTCCGAATAAGAACCGTCGAAGTAGGTGACCGAGAGCGTCTGGCGGGTTTTAGGATTCGTCAGCGAGATTTTTCCGTCTCCGGCTAAAAAGTAAGGCTGATGGGCCTGAAGGTTCGAGGCGAAAAAAAGCGGAAAAAGGAAAAATAAGAGGGTGTGTTTAAGCATCCGCACCCGTTAACCGTCCGGAGATGGAAGTTCAACTGAGTTGTCTTGGTGAACTACGGACTGCCCTGTTAGTAAAAATCTCGTCTAAGGCTTTTGCCGGGATATCTAATTTTTTCTTACCAGCTCTATATTTTTGATTTTTTTAAGCCGGCTTTCATGGCGCCCTCCTTGGAAGGAGGCGTTGAGCCAAGCGTCGACGATTTCCTGAGCTTTTGGGAAATCCACGACGCGGGCGCCGAGGCAGAGGATGTTGGCGTCGTTGTGTTCACGGGACATTTGAGCTGAGAAAGGCTCGCTGACGACCGCCGCGCGGATGCCCTCGTGTTTGTTGGCGGCGATGCACATTCCGATGCCGGTGCCGCAGACTAGGATGCCGAGTGCGTTTTCACCCAAGACTTTTTGGGAAACCTCCACGGCGTAATCGGGATAGTCGACGGAATCCGCCGTCTGCGTCCCTAAATCCACGACGTCGATTTGCCGCGACCGCAGATGATTCGCGATCTCGTTCTTGAGGGCATAGCCGGCATGGTCGGCTGCGATGAAGATTTTGGAAACCTTATTGGACGCACTTACGGACATAATCGATCACATCCTTGACGGTGAGGAGATGTTCCACATCCTCGTCGGGCACTTCCATTTCGAACTCGTCTTCGAGGGCCATGATGAGTTCCACGATATCCAGGGAGTCGGCCCCCAAATCATCCACAAAGGAGGAGTTGAGGGACAATTCATTCTCACTAAGACCCAACTGTTCGGCGATGATTTGACGTATCCTGCGATCGACGGCGGAGGCCATGGAGAGACGACCTTATTCCGCGGCTAAGCGAACGACTTCGGTGTCTCCGTAAAAACCGCACGAGGGGCAAACGCGATGGGCGAGACGGGCCGAACTGCAACGGGGACACTTCTGGACCTGCAAAGCCGAAAGGTGTTGGTGGGAGCGCCTGTTATTGCGGCGGGCGCGGGATTTCTTTTTACGTGGTACGGGCATAGTCCGCGTCGGCTACACTGGTTGCCGAAAAATTGTCAACCCACAAAACCAGCCCACAAAGCCCGCATGATCCATGTCGCCGAAGAGTTTCAAAGGAGGACCACGGCCGGCTTCGAGAAGCCAGTATTCCCATCAGGATAATATTTTGTCCTCGCTCCCTTTATTCCACAACTCACGGCATAAGAAGCCGATAAAAACAGCATAGAACAAAGCGAAACTTCATTTTTAAGACAAGTATGACTTTATATGATTTTCATGGATTTTCGGTATCTCTGACGGACTTGGCCCGCACCGTTACGGGAGCGCATTGTCGTGAAAAAGAGGCTTCTGCGGGAGAAGGATCCACAGCGCGCGTGGTCCCTATACTTAGAGAATGCATCGACCGTTATGTGACGGCGAATCGTTCGGACCCCTTTTTAGAATCTACGCTTCTTGGAATGCGTGGCGCCAACGATACGGGGATTCCCCGTCCTACCGACGACCTAAGAAGCACACGAGCTCTCCTCGATTCATCCCACGCCGGACAATTGAATCGAGGCATTCAATCGTTCATGGAACATCTGCGAGTAAGCCCGGGTCTCACCCAATTTCTTTACCCCATGATCATCCCGGATCCTGTATTATCTGCGGATAAAGTCCTCTGGGTAGGGGTTCAAGTGATGATTGACCGTCGAGGATCCACCGTGGGGTCTCTTTTCGATCACCCTCAGGTGACAAGACAAATGGGTCGTCGAGAAATCGCAGGAATGAAACCGGGCGCCGAAGCGCTGCTGGAGCAGATAGCCGCTCTTCAGGAGCACCGGATCCTCAGCGGTTTCGCTCATTTTCTGGCTACTGAAGGGAGTTTTCAATATTCCCAATCCCTACATCGATGGGCCATTTTAACGGATGAATACCGTATGGAGGCCGCCCAGCCTCGAGCTTCCCGGACGCAACTCTGGGAGGGCATGAGGGATTATGCACGCTTCTTGGAAAGATTTGGACGGTTCCATCAAGCGGGACTTTTGAGGAGCCAGGCCGCATTCATTAATAGCGAAGGAGAAGAGCCTAAAATCGCGGTTTTGAAGCATATGAAAAGACGCTTGGAGTCCGCTGACCGAAATTGGGATGAGGCAATCGTGAAGCCTCGATTTGGTCGCGAGAGTTTAGAAGCTTGGATGAGCTGGTGGCACGCGATGGAGATGAGTCTTAGATCTCTATGGAGACAATTCGCACAGGATCCTCTTTTTGGCCCTTACGTGACGGCGGTTGCGGTTAAAGACAGCGGTTCGGAATACGCCAGGATCCGTGCGAATGATCAGAGGAGTGCCGACGACATCCTAATGAAGGCGCCTTTTGCCGGGAAAGCCATTAAGGAAATCCATCTCTTAGTGGATGTGATCCGAACTTATGGGTTGCTGACGCTCACGCAACAAGCATTCCATAACGCCTATGAAATGTACGCTTCCACGACCGCCGCCGGTCTACTCGCGCAAGCGGAAACGGTAGCGAAAATATTAAACGACTTCATGAAGGAAGACTTCGCGTCGGAAGGCGCGGAGGATCGGTTTTGGAATTTGATTAGAATCGGAGGGGTCATCGACGCGGGTTTGATGTTGACCCATGAAAGGTTGTTTTTACGGGTGAATACCATTTCGTACGGTATAAGAAGAGAAATACACGATAAGCTTTTGGCCACGAGAGCCCGTTGGAAGCGCCAGTTAAAAATCGTCAGTTGGCAATTACCCCCTTCGTTCTGGATCGGTCAGTTGTTTCAGGAACCTTACGACACCCTATCGGAAAGACTTAAAAGGGTCGACGTCGATGAGGTTGATATTGTAGCTCGGTGGGGCCAAGCCACAAAAGTCGATGAAAAATTAAGAAAAATATTTTTTAAAAAAGCCGCGTAATCGGCACCCGTTTTCACGGAAACGGCCTTCACAATTGAATTTTATTTGAAAAATCTTCTTGGGCGGAAGTAAGTGAACACTCACTTATGACGCGCCTTTCCGCAAAAGAGAGAAAAACGGATATCGTAAAGGCCGCCATCGAGCTCTTTTCCAAGAAGGGTTTCGGGCGGACGACCACCAAGGAATTGGCTCAAAGGGCCGGCATCAGCGAAGCGCTCTTGTTTCGCCATTTTCCCGATAAGGAAAGCCTCTACGAAGAGATCTTGAGGGTGAAGATCGAAGAGCGGTGCGAGCCCATCGTGGGGGCGTTTTCCGTGGATGCGGATCCGGCTGATTTACTCTACGCGGTGGCTTATAAAATCTGCGAAGAAAATCGCGAAGACCCGACTTTCCTCCGGCTTCTTCTTTTCTCGGCTTTGGAGGGACATGCGCTCTCCGAGCTTTTTTTCGGGAGACCTCATTTGCCCCTGATGGAATTCCTGAAAAATCATTTTTCATACGGAAAAAGAAAGGGAATCTACCGCATCGAAGACCCGAAGACGGCGGCATCGGCTTTTTTGGACATGATTTTCGGGTTTCTAAACGCTTATTTGCTTTTTAAAGTTCCCGATACTGTTGAACGACCTCTCCATAAGAGTTTAAAAGAATATACCCGCATCTTTCTGAAAGGAATCTCCTCATGAAAGCCACTTCGCTCATCTCGTGCGTTTTGATTTTGTCTCTGGGACATCCGGTAGTCGCTCAGGTAAAAGAGTCCGGTAAAAGCAAGCTTACGCTACGCAGGGCCTTTGAAAAAGCTCTTAAGAAAAGCGAAGCGGTTGCGATCAAGGGCGAAGACATCCGTATCGCCGAAGGCCATTATTTGCAGGCTTGGGGAGAAGTCCTCCCGCATATTGGAGTAAGGGGGACGGAATTCATACAGGACACCAGCAATAGTGGAAGCGGAAGTTCCATCTCGGACACGTTCACACGGCGGAGTAAACCCGAAGTCGCCATCACTCTCGATCAGCCGATCTTTCAAGGCTTGAGAGAATACTATGCCCTGAGCACGTCGGGAGCGGAAAAGAAAAAAAACATCCTCCTTAAGCGCCGTGCCCAAGAACTCCTCTTTTCGGACGTGACGAAAGCCTATTATGCGGTCATCGAGTTGGAAAAGGAACACGAGATCCTACGGTCTCTCCTCGATGCGACTCAAAAAAGGGTAAAGGAGATTTCGGAGCGTATTCGACTCGGGAAATCCCGTGAGAGCGAAGTCTTCGTCGCCGATTCCCAACAGGCGAGCCTCCTCGCGGACATCCAGCAATCGGAATCCCAATTGACAGTGGCTCGGGAACTCTTGGCGTTTTTCATCGGCGAACCCGTGGGCGATGACGAGGAACTGGTGGATGAATTCACGGTGCCCGAACGCCTTCCCGACGTTCAGAATTCGTTAGAACGCGCTCAAAATCGGTCGGATCTTCAGGCTCAAAACGAGGCCGTCCGTCTGGCGAAGGGCCGCTTGGGTTATGAGCGTGGAGGTCATCTGCCGGACGTGAGGTTCGGGGCGAATTACTACCCCTACCGTGTCGGGTTCCAGGAAGACATCAAGTGGGACATGCTCTTCACGGCGCGTCTTCCCATTTTTTCGGGTGGGGCGACGGCGGGTCGGGTGAAGGAAGCGAAGGCGCTTCTCAAGCAATCCGAACTTTCTAATTCCCAACAAAGGCGGACGGCCGAAAAAGAGATCCGGCAGGCTTTCGCGACTTTGGAGTCGTCACAAAAAAGGGAAATTCTCCTGAATCAGGCGGCGTCCAAATCCGGAAACAATTATCGTGCCCAAGTGGACGAATACCGTCTGGGCCTCGTCAATAATTTGGAAGTCCTCCAGTCCCTGAAGGACTGGCAGCAGTTGAGACTGCAGGCGAATTTAGCGCATTACCAAACCAAGCTTAATTTTTTGAACCTCAAGGTCACCGAAGGGCATCTGCCCGTCGTGGAGGACTTGTTGGTCAAACCTTAAGCCAATGAGGCTTCTATGACACTCTCCGATCTTTCCATTAAAAACCCGGTTTTCGCTTGGATGCTGATGATTGGTTTGATCGTCTTCGGCTGGATCGGGTTCAATCGCATGGGCATGAGCCTCATGCCGGACGTGGATTTTCCGGTTTTGACCATCACGACCACGTGGGAAGGCGCGGCTCCCGAGGTCATGGAGACCGAAGTGACCGATCCTATGGAGGACGCCATCATGACCGTGGAAGGGGTTAAGGAAGTCTCCTCGACCTCACGCCAGGGCGTTTCCATCATAAAGGTGGAGCTCGAGTTAGATCGTAATATCGACACGGCTTTGCAGGAAGTGCAGACGAAGCTGGCCCAGGCCCAAAATAATTTACCGCGAGATCTGGATCCTCCAGTGATCATCAAGGCCAACTCCGAGGATCATCCCATCCTTTGGCTGTCTCTCTATGGTGATAAAGGGACCCGTGATATCATGGCTTATACCCATGATTTCCTCAAAAATCAGTTCACCACCATATCGGGCGTAGGCGAGGTGATCCTGGGAGGGTATATCGATCCCAACCTGCGCATTTGGCTCAAGGCAGACGAGATGGAAAAGAGGGAATTGACGGTATCGGACGTGAGCCAAGCGATCGCATTGCAGCACGCCGAAGTGCCGGCGGGTTACATCGATACTGGCAACCAGGAGCTTAACGTGCGCGTGATGGGCGAGGCGAACACCGTAGAGGAGTTCAAGAAAATCTCCATTCCCGGGCGCAGCGGGTCCCCTATTTGGCAAGAAATCCGCATAGGCGATGTGGCGGATGTGGAGGACGGACTGGATGAGATCCGGCGGGTTTCGCGGTTTACAGGCATTCCCGCCGTCGGCTTGGGCATTAAAAAGCAAAAAGGCGTGAACGCCGTCGCCGTCGCCAAGTCCGTTAAGAAGAAGGTGGAACAACTTCAATCGAAACTGCCTCAAGGATTGCATCTGGATGTGGTCTTTGACGGCACTACTTACATCGAGGAATCCACCCATGAGCTTAACTTTACATTAGTCCTATCGGCTCTCTTGACCTCCCTGGTGTGTTGGCTTTTTTTGGGCTCGTGGAGCTCGACTCTCAACGTGCTTTTAGCCATTCCCACGTCCATCATAGGGGCATTCACTATCCTTTATTTCATGGGATTCACCCTTAACACCTTCACTCTTTTAGGCCTGTCACTCGCCATCGGCATCGTGGTGGACGATGCCATTATGGTACTCGAAAACATCGTGCGTTATCACGAAAAGGGCATGAACCGTGTGAAAGCGGCGTTGGTGGGTGCCCGTGAAATTTCTTTCGCGGCCATGGCGGCCAGCGTGGCGATTCTGGCGATTTTCATCCCGGTCGTCTTCATGCAGGGAATCATCGGTAAATTTTTCTTCCAATTCGGCGTGACGATGTCGGTGGCCGTCATGTTGTCGTTGTTGGAGGCGCTTACGTTGGCTCCGATGCGTTGCTCGCAATACCTGCAGGTGGCTCATTCCAACCCTATCACCAAAAAAGTGGATGAAACCTTGGCGAAGTGGGTTTCGCTATACCGCTCCAGTCTCTCCTGGTCTTTGAGGAATCGTTGGAAGGTCGTCGCCGGAGCTTTGGGGTTCTTCGTGTTGTCGCTTTCGCTGGTGGCCTTTTTAAAGAAGGAATTCGTTCCGCCTCAGGATCAGGGTAACTTCCTAGTGCGTTTGCAAACCCCCATCGGCTCTTCGATCCAGCATACCGATGAGGTCGTGAAAAGAGCCGAGGCCTTCATGAAAACGCGTCCGGATATCGCCCATTATTACGTGGCTATCGGAGGGTTCGGAGGCGGTGAAATCAACACGGCGATGATGTTCGTGACGTTGCACCCTTTCAAGAAGCGTCCCGTCGTGGCTCCCTCCAAGCGCACGCTGACGCAGCAGGAAATCATGAACATCCTTCGAGACGAATTCAATAAAATACCCGGCGTGACGCGCGCGGCTCTCCAGGATTTGTCCCTTTCCGGTTTCGCCGCGGACCGCGGGTACCCGATCGAGTTCACGATCCGCGGTCCTGATTGGGATACGTTGGCCGATTTAAGCCACACCTACATGGAGAAGCTGAAAGAATCTGGCTTGATGGTGGATATCGACACGGATTATCAGTTGGGGATGCCGGAAGTGAGGGTCGTTCCGGATCGGGAGAAAGCGACCGCACGCGGCGTGAATGTTTCGGAAATCGGTCAAACGATCAACGCGATGATCGGAGGGGTCCGTGTCGGTAAGTACACCCAAGGGGGAAAGCGCTACGACATCCGGGCGCGTTTGGTGGACGCGGATCGTACCAGTCCGGAGGACATCAATAAAATCTGGGTGCGCAACAACCGAGGCGAGTTGATTCGTTTGTCCGATGTGGTGACGCTCAACCAGAAGCCATCTTTATTTTCGATTTCCCGCAAGAACCGTGAGCGTGCAATCAGTATTTTCGCCAACGTGGCTCCGGGAAAATCCCAGTCGGACGCGATTGCCCGCGTGAATAAGATCGGAAAGGAAATGATGCCAGATGGATACCGCGTCTACCTCTCGGGCAGCGCCGAAACTTTCAAGGAATCCTTTCGGAGTTTGATCCTGACTTTGGTGTTGGGGCTTTTAGTCGCCTATATGGTTTTAGGATCTCAGTTTAATAGCTTTATCCACCCTCTTACGGTGCTCATGGCCTTGCCTTTCAGCGTCACGGGGGCGTTCATCGGGCTCTTGATCGGGGGCCAGTCGCTCAATATGTACAGCATGATCGGGATAGTGCTCTTGATGGGGATCGTGAAGAAGAATTCGATTCTTCTGGTAGATTTCACCAATGAAAAGCGTCGCGAAGGTTTAGGTTTGACGGAATCCCTCTTGGAAGCCTGTCCTTTGAGATTGCGTCCCATCCTCATGACGTCTTTCGCGACCATCGCGGGAGCCTTACCCGCGGCCATGGGATTTGGGCCGGGAGCGGAGACGCGCATCCCGATGGCCTTGACGGTGATCGGCGGCGTGTCGGTCTCGACTTTCCTGACTCTTTTTGTCGTCCCTTGCGTCTATAGTCTCTTAGGGCGCTTCGAAAGCCATAAGCATGCGGAAGAATTGAAGGAAGTCATGGCGGAATTCTCCAAATCGTAAAAAAAATAAAAAACATTCAAGTTATTTTCACACACGCCGTTACCGGGAGTTAACGAAAACTCTAATCTTTGCCCGGGGGAGGGGCGTGACATGAAGAAGAAAAAGAAGAAAAATCATCCGTCCTATTTAGGTTTCGGAGTAGCGAGTGTCTTGTTTCTATCGGGACTCACGGGTTGCGGTAGCAGCACAGGGTCCTCAGGTGCTGGAGGGGGTGATACGACCGTCCCCGGTTTGGCCGTAGCCGATCAAATGTCGCTTGTTACGGCTAGCGATGATGGTGCGTCCGCTAGCGTGAGTGCCTTAAGTCATGTTTTTCGGTCTCGATGGATAGTCCCCACGACGGGAGATTATATCGCAGATCCAGTGACCACGTATGTTTATGACGAATCGATGAGTGCTTTGGATATGGTCAATGAGATTCTGTGTTACTTCAGCCAGACTCGGTACGAGGAAATGGTCAATGAGGGGAACTATTTGGCCATGGTGGATAGCTCTCTCTGCAAGGCAGGACAAGATCAATCCGCAGCTGCAGGCAGTCAGTCAGATGCGGCTGAAAATCAAAGGAGTTTTGAGGAATGGATTGTCAATTCCTCCAGAGCCAGCTCCACCAGCGAGCAAATCGTACGTGCCTGGGTGCCACAAGATGCCAGCTCGGGCGATCCCGCTGATGAAATTCGTGTCCAAATGACGATTACCGAAGGGGCGAGTTCTGTTTATCCTTTCGGAATTTTTTATATGGCTTTTCAAATGCTGACGGATGGTGAAGAAATAGGAAACGGGGCTCTCCAGGCTTCCGTCAACGACGAAGGGAATACCGTCCTTCAAATGGTCATTGGCACGGAAGACGGTTCCATGGATCAACAAATCCATGCGATTATCACTCCCGATGGAACAACAGGACAAGCTTACGTTTATAGTCAGCATAGTGGAGGCGAAGTCTCATCGGGTGGGGGTGGTGCGGGATTGGTCATAAAACACGATGTCGATCCGAGCGCCGTGACGCAAATCGCTTTTAATGAAGAACATTATGCCTCAAGTGATGCTTCGGGAGAACGTTGCCTCGATCGTCAAAACTTCGATGAAGTAGTATGGAGTTACAATCTTTATGGAGAAGACGGAAGTCGTACGGAGTTAAATTCCGGCATGCCAGCTCGGTTTGGAGATTATCATATCTGGGCGGGCTCTTACGGGGTGTATGCAGATTCGGCTGCTGGCTTAGAAAATGGCGACACAGTCACCTCGGATGATGGAGAAACCTCCTATACCTACTTTGAAGGGGCCGGTCGGTTCTCACGATGGACTCGGCACACTTTGACGTTGAATGATTTCGAGGACGACGTTTTTGAATGGTACGATCCAGAGACTTTTTCAAATTATCAAATTCAATGGACAGGCACGGTTTTCCAAAAAATTAGGGAAATGAGCTGCGGTGACGGTGGTTGTCAGTTTACGGATCTTGAATCACCGGAGACCTTGAGTCTGTCGGATGGAGATACTCTCTATCTCTATAAAGACGGATTGGGGAATCTCAACATCTATGTAGATGGGAGCCTTTCCAACAGCACAGAAGTCCCCTATTTCGTCCAGGAAACGATCTTACCCGGGGATGAGTTGTTGGCTTCGGGTGATTTGACTTTCAAGTGTTATAACAACTGTATCCGAGGTGGATTGACGCAGGAACAAGTCGACGACAATGACTTTTACTTAGCGGATGCCCCCGATGTGGATAGTCCCCACTTATATGTCTTGGACAGTGAGACCCTGGAGTTGACGCAGGATGGTCACCCTGTTTCAGTAGCCGGGCTTGATCTGTCATCATCATTTTATAGCTGGGGTCTTGTGGTCTCGAACTTGATCCCCTCGACGACCGATATTACAGACATGTCTGAGGTTTATTCCCAGGTAATCTCGTATTCGTATGAGACGGGAGATAATGATTATAGTCATACAACAGCTTTGCTCGATAGCGAGGGTGATGCTCTGGCTTTTGACGCGCCCCTTTCTTGTCTTTATGAGAGTGAAGACGAAGGGACTTATTTGCTCAATTACCAAGGCCCTGGGCTTTTATTCGGTATTCCTTGGGAGGAGTTGGAAAACGAAGAGACGGGATATACACGATGGGTACCTTCCATTCGTCTTCCTGATGGAACGCCAGTGACGTGCGGAGAAGACACTTACTATGTGCGTGCAACGACAGTCGAGCAAAGCATGCAGTCATTGGATTCAGCCGCGTGTTCAGGCATGTTGACAACCAGCGTTGACGCACCGACAGTGGCATATACGGCTCACGGTATGGGAGCGAGACCTTCAGTCACCGGGGCGGCTGCGGTGGTTGCGGGAGAAGTGCAGGAATAAAATCAACCCAGAAAAGGCGCCCTGTTCAGCGGGGCGCCTTTTTTGGGTTTACGGCGAAATCTTTTAAGACAGCGAGACGAGGATCCAGACCTTTTCCCCGACAGTTGCAGGCAGACAGATTTAAATTCTGTCCGCACTGCGGGCATAGTCCCTTGCAATCCTCCTTGCAAAGATCGCGTATCGGGATGTTCAAATAAAGCGACTCTTTTAGGATCGCATCCAAATCGATTTCATCGCTTTTATAATAAGAAATGCTGTCGTCATCGTCCCCTGGATCGTCGCCGGGCCCCACGTCGTCAAAGCTCATGGATTTGTGGGGAAGAAGGGTGAGTTGGATCGGCGAGACGACTCTCTTGGAAAATTTGTCCAAACAACGGTCGCATGTGGATTCCAACGATACATTGGTTTTACCAACGATCGAAATGTTTTGGCATGTTTTGAGGATGTTGAGTTCGACATGGCCGCCAGCCTTCGCGGAGTCCGCCGGGCTATAGTCTTCCTGGTACACTTCCTGGAAGAGACGGTCGAGCCACGGCTCTTGGGAAGCTTGAAAATCAAAATCCAATCCCTCTTCGGGGATGTCAAAAATCTTCAGTTTCATGGGATACTAAGCTGCCCGTCGGGTGTTTTCACGGAGGAAGGCCGCGAAGCCGTAGAAGATCTTGTGCGCGATTTCTTTCAACTCAGGCAAATGAGTCGCCGATTCCGCCAGGATTTTTTGCGTATCGTAGCCGCTGGAGGTTGCATCCATTTGGCCGGCCGTGCTTTCGCACCAGGACTTCACCATTTCTAGGGTCATTTCGGGATGAAACTGAATTCCGATGGCGTTTCCTTGAATACAGAAAGCTTGATTTGGATAAGTGTCGTTCCAGGCGAGCCGGTAGCCCTGCGTGGGAATGTCGAACGTGTCGCTGTGCCAGTGAAAAACTTTGTGTTCTTTTTTGGGATCCAATTGGAAGAAAACGGGATTGCGCTTATAAAACCAATCATCCAACCGGATGGGAGCCCACCCGATCTCCTTGGTATGACCGGGATGGACTTTAGCGCCGGCGGCTTTAGCCAACATTTGTGCGCCGAGACAAATGCCTAAAATCGGTTTTTTCTGACGTAGCGCTTCGCCGATGACGAGGAGCTCTTTTTTGATCCAAGGAAATCTCGCTTCTTCGTAGGCCGACATCGGTCCGCCTAAAACGATGAGGCCGACATACTCTTCCAATTTTACGCCGGAAGGCCATACGACGTCGTCTCCCGCCATGATCGTATCATAAGTGAGGTTGATTTTTTTGATCTCCTCTTCGAAGAGTCCAAGACCTTCCAAAGGTGAATGTTGAATGACGAGCAGTTTCGGCATAATCAATCCTTTCGATAGGCGGCGTAAGAGGATTCGGTTTCCCAAATACGGATTTCATCCACGGGGAGTTTCTCGGCCATGCAATTGTCAAAAATGACTTTGGCGATCGCTTCGGCAGTGGGGCTCGTTTCGAAGACGAAGACGGGCTCGCCTAATTCCCGCAGCGGTTTAATCAATGGATCGTCCTTGCGGAGCAGCATCCGATGGTCGAGGTTCTTGTCGATCCAACCCTTAACTTTTTCCTCAAGTTCACCGAATTCGAAAAGGATGTGGCGTTTGTCGAGTTTGGCGCCCTTGACCAGGACTTCCACCTTAGCGTTATGCCCGTGGGGATGCATGCAAGGACCATCGTAATCCATCAAGCGATGTCCGTAACAAAAATCGAATGCTTTAAACACGTGATACAAGCGAATGTCCTCCGTCTATATTTAAGTCGACTCCGGTGACAAATGGCTGCTTTGCCAGAAAGACGATGGCTCTGGCAACATCTTCCTGGTTTCCCCAAGTTTTCAAAAGGTTCTCCCGAGCCAATCTTTTCCGTGCTGCGGCGCTGATCCGGTCAGGCGCCAGGATCAACCCAGGATGGACGCAATTGACTCGGATACTGGGGGCTAAATGAACGGCCAATTTAGCGCTGAGAGAGACGAGCGCGGATTTCGAGACTTCGTAAGGGATGAATCGACCCCCGGTCCGCGCAGGCATGCGATCGCCTACGAAAATGAAGGCAGGTGTTTCCGGGGTCCCGCTCGCGCGAGCCGGTTTTTTCATGGATTTTTTCATTAAAGGAGCCAGTTTTTGGGCGAGTAAAAACGGGGCTTTGACGTGGATTTCCAGAAAAGCGTCCCAATCGTCCGTGGAAACCCGTTCGAACTCCACTGGATAAAAAATGGAGGCGCTGTGGACCACGACGTCCAGCCCTCCGACGTCGCGCCAAATCTTTTCGCAGAGCCGTTCGATATGGTCCGTCTTCCTCAAATCGGCACGATAAGCTTTGGCGTCTACGCCGAGTTTTCGAAGCTCACAGACGAGTTGACCCGCTTCCGTGAGAGAACGGTGATAGTGGACTAATACGTTCGCTTTTTCGCGTGCAAAAGCGCGTGCGATGGAGGCTCCGACGCGTTTTGCAGCACCAGTGACTAAAACGGTTTTCCCTTCGAGATTCATTGAGTTTCCTCTCTCTGCCGCTAGATCCGGAGTTTAGAGAAGACAATGGGAAAATCCCTGGAAAATGAACGGAATAATCTCTATGACGCCTGCATGCCTGAAGTCATACACCGTGTTTTAGTTGGAGTGGGGTCGAATGAAAATGCGGAAGAGCGGATTTCTCGAGCGCGTCTCCAGGTGGCGGGTCTTCGGAAAGAGTCGACGTTTGGCTGGACAAAGCCCGTACAGACCTTCGGTGATGCTCTCTTCTTAAATGGTGTATGGGAGATCGAAACTTCCCTAGATGAAAAAAGTTTTAAGGAATACCTAAGGAGCATCGAAGCAGAGGCCGGACGTGATCGGACGTCCCAGGTCGTGGCACTGGATTTGGATATCTTGGTGTGGGACGAACACATTCAAGCGCCCGAAGTGTTCCAAAGGGATTTTTTAAGGCGGGCGATCTTAGAAGTAGCTCCACATCTTAGGGATTCACTTGGGGGTTCCATCGTTACTTAGGATTTCCAGCACACTCCCCGAAAATCGGTAGCTCTCGCATAAAAAAAGGATGACGTCGGCAATGTCTTTCGCAGTCGCACATGCCTTGAGACCGGGCGCATTCTCGCGCAGCATGCGGGTATTTACGGCTCCAGGAGCGATCGCATTCACACGTATTCCGAAGGGTTTTCCCTCGACCGCTAGACCCTCAGTCAATCCAATGAGACCATGTTTGCTGGCGATATAGCTCGTCATGCCCGGAAATTTTTCCACCCCTCGGATTCCGGAAAGGGAGCTGACATTAATAATAGTTCCCCCTTTTTTGGATCGCTTCATGTGGCGAAATGCTTCACGGCTGCAGAGAAAGGCTCCTTTCAGGTTGACGCTTAAGACACGATCCCAATCGGCGGCCGTGTGGTCCGTCAAAGGACTTTTCACGAGAATACCGGCGTTATTGACGAGGATGTCGACCGGTCCCCATGTTTTTCGAACCGTTTCGAACGCTTCTTTTACGTCGGTTTCTTGAGAAACATCGCCGACGCAGGCTAGCGCTTTCCCGTGTTTAGTAGTGATATCCCGTGCCACGCCTCGGATCTCGGAGGCGGTTCGGCTTATTAAAGCCACACGAGCGCCGGAAGCCGCCAAAAGCTTCGCTGCGGCGGCCCCGATGCCGCGGCCGGCTCCGGTGATCAAGACGTTTTTATTTCGAAGGGTCATGAGATGCTTGTCCTGCTTTTAAAGAACGCGGTGGTAATCTTCGATCGCTTTTTTCCAAACAGGCACGCCGCAGTAACGGTCGCCTTCGGGGCAGTAGGGCGTTTCCCCGGCCTTCATCCTTAAATAGCAGGGGGCCAGAATGTGGCGGGCGATGCGGGGGTGCACGTCCTTAACTTGCTGGATCTCTTCGATCGTCGCAAAAAAGATTTCCTCCTGGGCCGTATAACAGGCGCGCGTGCGCCACTTATGGTGGAGATTCAAAAGATCGCCTGACTCCTCGAAGCGGATGGGAAAGGCGTTAGGCAAGAGATAAAGCGCTTTTTCGATGTCGACCCCATCATCTAAAAGGTCGTTGATGCCTTGAAACGTCTCTTCCATCGTCTTTTCGTAAATTTCCCGGACGACTCCGCTTTCCTTCACGAGCATCGGTACGATGTAATCCGCCTGACCCGCATAATGAGTGAAAAGGACCGGGCGCGATCCGGGCGTCATGCGATGGCGTTGGTCTTGAGAATCCGCCGTATGCGAGATTTTTTTGCGAAACGTATAGTGCGGGTGGTGCATGGCGCGCGTGAGTTTGGAAAGCGTATTCACGTTGAACGTATCGGCGAAATAAGAGTTCTCCGAAGGATGCATCAGCTTTTCGATGGCGGTATCGTCGGGTAATTCGTTTGCGGTCACGCCGAGGACGTTTCGGACCGACGCCGCCAAAATCTTTTCCGCATTCACTTTATAATCCACGAGTCTCGACGAACGTCCTTCCAAAGAAGCGTCGAATTCAGCGAGAAAGACCGCCGTCACGCCGGCTGATTTTCCTGAAGCCACCCTTTGGGACAGTATCCGGTATTCGGGCGTGTCCTCCAGCGGTATCGGATCCTTGAGCTCCTTCGTGAAATCCGGGTCCACAGACGTCACGGCATCGATCATTTTTTGAACCACGTACCGTTGTTCGAAGGGTGCGTCGTACATTTCGCGGAGGCGATGGTAGCGCATCAATGTCAAAGCGCTGACGGTATGATAAAGATAAGCGTGCGTCGCGACGGGGAGGAGATAACGAGCCACTTCATAAGCCCGCTTCTTGAGAGATGCTTCATATTTACCAGCGTTCTTTTCACGCTGTGGGAAGAGAGCGTAGAAGCGCTTGCGGATCTCCGGCATCAAGAGTTCGATCAAGTGGTTGTACCGGTTCATCTGAAGGTCGACCACATCTTGATAGCGTCGTGCTTGCTTCTCGGGAAGGTTGGGAATGGTGAAATGCCCCGGCGCCACGCGCACGTAACGCTGACTCACTTGTTCGGAATTATAATACGGATGGCTGTGCAAAAAAGACCAGATGAATTGGCGGGACACGCGGTCCATCGCGAAGACGAAATGGGCATGTTGGCGCGTGGTTAAATGACCCGCTTTCAAGGTGGACTCAGCGATCCGATCTCGTAGATCTCGGGCCTTTTCGTCCTTCGAAACATCTTCCCGTGTGATGATGCCTTTAGATGAATAACACGTCCTGGCGGCAGCGATCCCGAGGTTGAAAGGCTCTTGAATGAGGCCCGCTAATGCGATCTGAGGAGGGGCTGAGAGGAAAGTTTCGGAAGTCACAAGAGGGCGACTTTAGCCAGAATAATCAAGAGCTTCCAACCTATTTTTAAAAGCCCGATATTTTTCTTAAGTTTTTCATGCCGTCTCCGTTTAGGTCGATAAGGTTGTGCCACAGGCACATTTTTTATCAATTCACGTGGGACGTAGGAGTTCCATATAAGGGGGGGATATGAAGAGTCAATTATCCAAGAAAAGCCAGGCTTTAGCCTTCGCAGCCGCCATGGCTTTTATGTCTTATGGATGTTCGGGGACGTCGACGGGGGCTGCGGGAGGTGGAAGTGCGGATGTCGCGGCGATTACCAGCGTTGATGCGTTACCGCAGGCGACGAGTCCTGTGGAAGATGGGTCTGCAGCGGCGGCTTTGATTATAAATGGGACCAGACATCTTGCCACGACAGGAATGCCTTTGGGGACTTTGACAAGCTCGGATTTTGATGAAGGCTCGAGTGTAGCCGCTTGCGAAATGTATAATATGACTAAGCACGCGATTTCATCCAGCGTCCAGGGCGACTTGATCCAGTGTTATGTGGCAAACATGGTCGCGCCGGCAGTGGAACATGACCTTCTCGATAGCGATCTTTATGATGGTGAATATCATGTCTTGTCTCTCGATTTCACGGGAGCCCTGTCCGAGGGTGAGGGCGAAGGCGGAGGTGGCCCTGACAAGATCAAAATGAAAGTCGAGAAAGATGCGGACGGCAATATCACCTCGTTTGAGATGTTCGCCTGTCAGGATGGCACTCAGAACATGTATCTCCTTCAGACGATTGATGGCACCGATTTTAACATGGTTGTTAAAGAGTCGAGCACCCGGGCCTTTGGAGAAGGTGTTAACCGTACGCACCAGCAGCACGTCATTGTGGAAGGCACTTTAAACGAAGACGGCCAGTTCGTGGACTCCGCGGATGGTGAAGCCACACCAAAGCGAATTTACATGAGGTTTAATAATTCGACTGACGATGATTCGGAAGATTTTTATGGATCGTTCGATTTCCATCAATACTCCGATCATGCCACACTGGACGGAACCATGAGCGGGTCTCATATGTTTGGTGATACGGAAACCACATTCACCAATGTGCTCTTCTCCTCCATGCAATTGCTGGATGGCAATACAGACGGAGAAGATTATGACATCGGTCTCTTGGCATTAGGGGATGGTGCGGCTACTCAAAGGCACTTTGGAACCTTTGGTGGAGTTTCTTATGGCGATTCAACACCTCAGATTGAAGCTTGGCTCGGCGATACCATTGCCGCTTTGGAAGACCCTGTCGATTCCGCTTTCTATACCGATGTCTCGTCAATCACTCTGGAAGCCCAGGAGGCCGCTGTGTTTGAATTCGAAACTGCGGAACAAATGGATTGCACTGCAGCCGCAGAGGCCTCCATCGCCCTTGCCGATGTCAATGAAGCGGCAGGTGTGGACAACGTTTTTGCCGCCTGCTCCACTCTGGAAATGAACCACAGCCATATTGATTGTTATCAACTCATTCATGAAGGCCGCACCATAGCGGAATAATAAAGAGCGTACTTTCACGGTAGTTCGCTCGGCGGTAATCTCGACCGGTAGAAACGAGAGAAAAGTGAGGGAACTTCAGAGGTTCCCTCACTTTGTTTTTTTCAAGATTTCTACAAGAGAAGCGTGGCGGGTGTTGTTTGAAGCCAGGGTCGGAGAATGGTGGTCGTAATCACCTTTAGCGATGCGATAGGCGAGCGGATCGCCATTCATCTTCGTAAAAATCCCTCCCGCTTCCTCGAGGATGATCTGCGGCGCGGCCGTATCCCAATAGTGGCAGCTGTGGTGGTTGAGGTAAATATCGGCTTCTTGGCGGACAAGATGGCCGACTTTGATGCCGACGCTGTTGATGGGTTCAATGACGGGGCATTTTAATCCTTCGAGGACGGCCTTCAATGTCTCTTCGGGAATGCCGGGTGAATGCACGAGGGGCATTTCCGTAAAAAGGCTCCGGAGGGAGACTTGAAGCCGCGAGCGCCCGGACGCGGTCGTGAGGAAAGCCCCCTGGCCTCGGATGGCTTCGTAGACGACGTCTCGAAGAGGATCGATGACCACACCCAAGTACGGCGTCTCCCTGTGCAAAAGGCCGATCATGACCGCGAAACCGGGAATCCCCTTGGCGTAAGCCTTCGTCCCATCGAGAGGGTCGATCAACCAAGTCCATTCGGAATTTCGATTCCCTAAAAGCCCCGTTTCTTCGGTGACGATGGCATGATCCGGGAAGTTCTCCAGCAACCCTTCGCGGATGATCGCGTCTGACGCGAGATCGGCGTCGGTCAGCCAAGAGCTATCGGCTTTTTGCGATTTTTTGATGGGTTTGTGCAGGTAATCCATCACCAGGGCGGCGGCCCGATGGCCCAAGGCGAGGGCGGTTTTCAGGAAAGCATCGCTCATTCGTCTTTTTTCACGGGATGAAGGCCGCATTCCTTGTTCGGATCGTCCTTGAACCAGCGCCAGCGTCCCGCGCGGCGCGGTTCATCGGGGCCGATGGGCGTCGTGCAGATGACGCATCCCAACGATTCGTAATACCAGCCGTTGTTATTGACGTTGAGAAGCTTATGGATCGGTACTTGGTGCACGGCGCAATAATCCCGGGCTTGTTTTTCAGACCAAAAAAGCAAAGGGGCTACTTTTAAAATAGGCCGGTTCTTCTTATCCGCCACGATTTCAAACCGCGATTTTCCGGAGCGCGCTTGGGATTGATCGGTTCTCAGTCCCGTGATCCAGACGTCGAGAGTTTCCAGCGCGCGCTCGTTGGGCTCGACCTTCCTCAATCCGCAGCAAAGTTCCTGCTTTTCTTTGGAGTCGAAAAACAGGAACTCGCCGTGCGTCTTGATCATCTCGTTCAGCTTTTGCGAGTCCGGCTCCAGGCGTTCGATGTGGATCCGGTATTTTTCCTCGAGGGCCTCGAAAAGTTGGTAGGTCTCAGGGAAGAGGCGCAGCGTATCGATCGTAAAGACGCGGGGTTTGGTGATGCCCGCCTGGATCGCTTGATCGATCATGACCGCACCGGTCAATTGGCCGCTGGTGCCGATGGCGCATCGATTCCCGAACGTTCGGTAAAGGTGGCCGATGAGCTCTTGAGGATCCTGAATTTTTTCTAACTCGAGGACCAGATTAGGGTTGATTTGGGACACTTAAATGATCCCTTTTTCCGAAAGAAGGCTGAGCACGCGGCGCGTGCTTTCTTCCAACGTCTCCGTGCCGGTCTTTAAGACCATTTCGGGTTTTTCGGGGGCTTCGTAGGGAGCCGAGACGCCGGTGAACTCCTTAATCTCTCCGGCCTTGGCCTTCTTGTAGAGTCCCTTGGGATCGCGTTGTTCGCAAATGTCGACCGGCGTGTCGCAGAGGATCTCGAAGAAGCGTCCCTCGGGGATGAGTTTCCGGACGAGATCGCGATCGGCTTTATAGGGCGAGATGAAAGCGGTGATGGCGACGACGTTGGCTTCGCAGAAGAGTTTCGACACTTCGCCGATGCGGCGGATGTTCTCCGTGCGGTCGGCGGGGGAGAAGCCGAGGTTGTTGTTCAAGCCGTGGCGGATGTTATCGCCGTCCAGGACGTAGGCGTTAATGCCGTTGGAAACCAACGCAAGCTCGACTTCGCGGGCGACGGTGGATTTCCCCGACGCGGAGAGGCCGGTGAGCCAGACGACGGCGCCTTTTTGCTCCAATTTCTCCTCGCGGGTCTTGGCGTCCAATTTTCCATGGTGCCAAAAGATGTTCTTACTGACGGGTTGGGACATAGTTTTTCCTTTATGAAAATGGTTGAAGGACGGCGTCTAATGGGCCGCAAAGAACGATGTCAAATGTTTGCTAACAGACCTTTTTGAACATCCTGGTGAAATTAAGGGAGTTAGGCCGCGGCTTCTTTTTGCGCCGACTCTTCATCACGGTGTCGTTGACGTTGGTGCCCTCTCCCTTCACCGTTCTCTTGATCGCTTCCGGAATGACCGCCGCTTCCCTGGCCACCCCCTTCATGGGGTTCGCCCCGCATCGCGACACGGGGGTTGGCGCCGCCTAGAAAGGAGGGAAGAGGAGCGCCTTGAGCAGAAGGAAAAACAGGCGCCTCCGGAACGACGAAGCCCACCTGGGCTGGACTTACCGGATGGCTCCCGTCGTTAGCGGCGGCTTCGCCGAATAAAGCGGCGAAAGCCGTGGTTCCGTTGGGAGTTATCGACGCGGCCGTTGAGGTGCGGGGTCGCGAAGTCAAACCTAGGGAATCGACGAAGCTTAAGGGGGAGTCGTCCCTTCGGGATCTTTGCGGTTCGACGGTTCTCGGGGAAAACGCCGGAGAAAAAGCGACGGTGTTATCGTTCGCTGCCGAAACGAAAGTAAAATCTCCCCGAGGCCGATCGGATCTAGGATCGGAAGAGACGGAAGTCGGTTCGAAACGCGCGACTTGAGGGGGGATGGTAGGGCCTCTACCTGTCTGTCTCCCCTGCGGGGTCGGATCTTCCGCGGCCGGCATATAGACGATCCCTCGAGGGGTCATGACGGCGATCATAGGAGTCGAGGGAGTCGAGGGAGCCGAGCCGAAAGCGGAGGGGGGAACCAAAAAGGGTTCGCCCGATGCGAACGGGAATGCGGGTGGTGTCGGTAAACCCGAGTCGGACCGCGCCGTTCTGGAAGAATAAAAAAGAGTGGGAAGGGGCCCTAAGACCTCTCCGGACCCCATAGTCTCCGGAGACATCCCTTCGGAAAGGGTCGAATCCTCGAAATCATTGTGCCCATTAGGATTCAAACTCCGGGGAGTATAGCCGTCCTCGGGACCGGGTCGATAAACCCGAAAGAGACTCGGACAAGGGCCGATCTCCTCGCGGGAGGCTATGGCAACGCGGCCTAATGTCGGAACCGTCGAAGCGGCGCTGCGGGACGGTTGAGGGTTCGCCATCCGGCACATTTGGACCAGGGTCGTCCGCGTCGGTGCATGCGTCGTCGCGCAGGCCAGACGCTGCACGGCGGCACGTCCGCCGGTCTGACCGCGCGCCGGATTGTCTTGGGCGATTAAAGTCCTGGAGCATGTCGTGACGGCCCGGTCGTGTTGGGCGAGTTGGTCTTGGGCCGCCGCTCGGGTTTGCGGATCTGTCGCTTGCTGCTCGAGCTGAGCGCGCCGTTGGGCGATCAGATGAGGCTGCGTCCGGATGATGTGTCGGAGATTGGCTTGGCCTTCCCGGCGGGCAGTAGGATCGGCACTATTGGCTTGGGCCTCGATGCGCTCTAAATTTTCGGCCGTCGGGAGGAGGCACACTTCTGGAGACGGTGGGCGCCGTTCTTCCCGACCGGCGATGCGGTTGAAAAGGGCACGGGCATTGCCGGCGACATACCGGACGGCATGGGACCCGTCGAAATCCCAGCGGGTCTCGCCGATCGAAACTTCAGCCCTTGCTTCCAGGGGGTGGACTTCGACATGAGGCAGGGCCGCACGGACGCGGTCCATGAGACTGCTCATGGCGGAAGAGGCGCGATCGGGTATGTGTTCGAGTCCAAACATTGTTTAAATGGTTTAAACGTACCGAGGCTTAAGGAAATTATCGGTTAGCCCCTGTTCTCCGGTTGCTCTATCGAGAAAAAAATCTTATTTTTATAATAACGGAGGGATTATGAGCGAAATCTCCAATCAAAACAAAAGCTTTTTAGAGGTTTATCGAGAAAAACACCAACACCCCATGAACCGCCTCCTCCATACGATAGGGATTCCGATGCTGGTTGTCTCCCTCGGGGTCATGATTTTCGATTGGAAAGTGGGTTTAGGGCTGTTTATTTTAGGGTGGATTCTTCAGTTCACCGGGCACATTTTCGAAGGAAAAATGCCCGCTTTTTTCAGCAACCCCGCCTACCTTTTCGTGGGGCTTCAATGGTGGGTTAAGAAAATCCTCAAGAAGGCCTAGCTGTTCACTTTTTCGAGATCGTTCAGGAAGGTCTGGAGAGTTTGCTTGATATGCGCCTCTTGCATGATTGGAGCGTTGCCGCCGTAAATATTCTTAATGGTATAGATCAACCGATCGTAGCGTCCTTCGACCTGTTCGATATCGTAATCCGTGAGTTTCGGCCAGGTGCGCTTCAGGAAGGGAACGACGGCGTTCCAGTTCTTTTCAATACGGTTGGGGGTCGTGGCCATCGAATTCTCCTTGGACGCCTCGGATCGGGTGGTTCTTACCGGCTAACGGCAGGTAATAAGATTTCGTCTGGGGATCAAACTGTATTTTCCGCACGATCTCCATGTACGTCTTGCGGTTGAAGCGCGCCGTGAGTTTCCCTCCGCGCACGCGGCAATAAAGAACGTTGAGAGACCCGACGAAGAGCGTGTCGGGATCCAACGTCTCTCGGTAGTTCCCGGGAAAAACGAGGGTGATCTGATCCGGCGTCATCTCCAACCCAATGACCACGTAAGGAACGTCTTCGGCCGTGAAGCGGCATTCCTCGCCCTGGCAAACCGCGCGGAAAGGCCCGTGATCATTAAAGCCGGGTGCATTCGTCATGGGCTCAAGCTGTTTTAAGAAAAAAAGAAGGGTCTCCGGATCGTCGAACTGTAATCCGTCTGCGTTCCAAAAGCGGCCTTCGATGTCGATCGTGTAAGGCCAGAAGTGACTCATGACCAGATAGGATCGCTTAGGGCTTGAGGCCGGGGTTCGGGTGCGTCTTCTTGGGCGGATCTTGGGGGCTGCGGGGCGTGACGGCGGGATTGTTCTTGTAGGTCGGGGCCAATTGGGCGTTCACTTTCGCCCATTCCGGCGAATCATCCACGGAAGCGACGATGGCTTCGATGGGACATTCCGGGAGGCAAGCGCCGCAATCGATGCAGATGTCGGGATCGATGACCATGAAGACTTCGCCTTTATAGTCGCCAGGATAGATGCAATTGACGGGACAGACGTCGACGCAATCGGCGTAGCGTTCACCGAGACATTCCTGATTAATCACATAGGGCATAGCAACCTCCTCCTGTAGAATGGTGAAAAGTCGGGTTAAATTAAGGGATACGTCGGAAAGCGTCAAGAATTAGGTCGAAGACGCCGTCGATTTCGATTCTTTTTTGGTTTCCTTCGCGGGTTTTTCCGCTTTGCCCGAGTCGGCTTTCGAAGCCGACCCCGAATCCGCCGCCGTCGATTTCGGCTCTTTCGCCGCCGCCGACGAATAGCCGTCCTTGTACCAACCGCCTCCCTTGAGCTGGAACCCCGAGAGCGACAAGGCTTTCTTTAATTTATTCGCGCCGCAAACGGGACATTTCCGCAGAGGTTTGTCGCTGATTTTCTGCATGGCTTCGTGCTTTTTTCCACAGCCGCCGCAGACATATTCGTAAATGGGCATAAGGGCTCCTCACAATGGACTATTTTCGCGGTTTTTTAAATAATCATTGATCGTTTCCTGTCAAGTTCACTAGACGACACGCCTTTCCATGATCCCGAAGCACATTCGAAAAATCAAATCGTTCTTGGCGATGGAGATCCTCGAGGCCCTTCAAAAGAAAAAGGCCCAGGGCGAATCCGTCATTTCCTTTTCGTTGGGCGAACCCGACGTCTCCCCGCCGGAAGGCGTCCGCCAAGCCTGCATCGCCGCTTTGGAAGAGGATTTTACCAAGTACACGCACAGCCAGGGCCTCCCGGAACTCCGCGAGGAAATCGCCAAGAACTATTGGAGGAAGTACAAGGTCAAAGTCGAGCCGGACCAAATCATCGTGACAGGCGGGAGCTCGCCGGCCTTTCTCCTCGCTTTTTCCGTTTTGATCGCGCCCGGAGACGAGATCCTCCTCTCCAACCCTCATTACCCCTGCTACCCCGCCTTCGTCGAATACCTGAAGGGCAAGCCGGGTTATGTGAAGACGCGGGAGGAGGATGGGTTTCAGTATTGCCCCGATATGATCCGCAAAAAAATGAGCTCGCGCACGAAGGGCATCCTCGTGTGTTCGCCCTCCAACCCCACGGGGACGACGATCTCGGAAGAGACGCTAAAAAAAATCGCGGATCTCACTTCCAGCAAGCGTTGGGTGATCTCGGACGAGATCTACCACGGGTTGACCTACAAGGGGCGCGAGCGTTCGATCTTGGAGTTCACGCACCGCGCCTTCGTGATCAACGGTTTCTCCAAGGCGTACGCGATGACGGGCTACCGTTTGGGTTATTTGATCGCGCCCAAGGCTTTCGTCCGCACGCTCCAGATCCTGCATCAGAATTTCTTCATCTCGGCCAACTCCTTCGTGCAAAAGGCCGGGATCGCCGCCCTCCGCAGCGGGGACGACTACCTCGAAAGAGTCAGGAGGAGTTTCGACGAACGCCGCCAGGTAATGCTCCAAGGCGTGAAGGATTTGGGTTTCGGCGTTCCCGTCGAGCCGACCGGGGCTTTTTATATTTTCGCGAACGCCAAGAAGTTCACCAAAAACTCCCACCGCTTCGCTTTGGATTTGTTGGAAAAGACCGGAGTCGGCGTCACTCCCGGAATCGATTTCGGTTCGGGCGGCGAGGGCTACATCCGTTTCTCGTACGCGACGTCGATGGAGAACATCCAAGAAGGATTGAAGAGGATTCAAAAATATTTGGAACATAAGAAATAAGGAGACCGCCATGAGTTTAGAGAACCAAGACCCGGAAATCGCGAAGGCCATCCAAGGCGAGCTGGACCGTCAGGAACATAAGTTGGAGATGATCGCGTCCGAAAACTTCGTATCCAAAGCGGTGTTAGAGGCCGCCGGCAGCGTGATGACGAACAAGTACGCCGAAGGGTATCCGGGCAAACGCTATTACGGCGGGTGCGAATTCGTCGACGTCGCGGAGGAATTGGCCCGGGACCGGGTCAAGAAGCTCTTCGGGGCGGAATACGCGAATGTCCAACCCCATTGCGGCTCCGGCGCCAACATGGCCGTGTACTTCACCTTCCTGAAGCCGGGCGACAAGGTGATGGGAATGAACCTCTCCCACGGCGGCCACCTCACGCACGGGGCGAGCGTGAATTTCTCCGGCCAGCTCTATAATTTCGTCGCGTACGGCGTGGATCCCAAGACGGGTTTCATTGATTATAACCAATGCGCGGACCTGGCGAAGAAGGAAAAGCCGAAGATGATCACCGTGGGCGCGTCGGCTTATTCGCGCAACATCGATTACAAGAAGTTCCGAGAGATTGCGGATTCCGTCGGGGCTTTCCTCTTTGCCGACATCGCCCACCCGGCCGGTTTGATCGCAAAGAAGCAGCTCAACGACCCGATTCCGCACTGCCACGTCGTGACGTCCACGACGCACAAGACCCTGCGCGGCCCCCGCGGCGGTTTGATCCTGATGGGGAAGGAATTCGACAATCCCTTCGGCCACGTCGCGCCCAAGTCCGGCCGCACGAAGAAGATGAGCGAGCTCCTGGACGCGATGGTCATCCCCGGGATCCAAGGCGGACCTCTCATGCATATCATCGCGGCGAAAGCCGTGGCCTTCCAAGAAGCGCTGCAACCCGGCTTCGAGGCGTACGCGAAGCAGGTCATCCGCAACGCCAAGACCTTGGCCGAGACGTTGACCGGCCATGGCTTCCAAATCATCTCCGGAGGCACGGACAACCACCTCATGCTCGTCGATTTGAGGAACAAGGGAGTGACGGGGAAGGACGCGCAGGAAGCCCTCGAGCACGCGGGCATGACGACCAATAAGAACTCCGTCCCCTTCGATACCGAGAGCCCGCTGGTGACCAGCGGCATCCGTATCGGCACCCCCGCCCTCACGACCCGAGGCATGAAGGAGGCCGAGATGAAGACCATCGGCGACTGGATCCATGACGTCGTTTCGGATATTAAGAACGAAAAGAAGCAAAAAGAGATCGAAAAGAACATCTTCGAACTCTGCCGACGTTTCCCTCTCTATGCTTAAAGGCCGTCAGATCTTCTCGGCGAACCGATGCATCATTTGATCAAAAACCCCTTGAGAAGCGAAAGGAAGCCATAAAGCGCCAAGCCCGAAAAGATGGGGATTGTATTTAAGGGCAGTGATCGCTCTCAGCTCTAAAAGAGCAGAGGCGATGGCGGCATCTCCGGCTTTTTGTCCAGCCTTCAAGGCCTGCGGGACATCCAGAGGGTTTCTAAAAATTTCCTCTTGGAAGACGCGCATAGCCGCTACCGCGCGCGCGACTTTTAACACGACACCGGTCACTTGATGGGCTTCCGAACCCGTCGGTCCATTGAAGGCGAAAATATTGAGCCCAATACCGAGGGAATCTAAGCCTTCCTGAATCGCCTGGAGTCCCCTGTCGTGTTCCGGAACAGATGCGGTAAATACGGTGTGCGAAAAGGGACTTAGCGAATAATGGCCGGCGTTTGCCACGAGATTCAAATACCTTAAAGCTTCCTCCTGTAATACTCGAGCCCCATACTCCTCTACTTGCCGCCTAGGAAACCGTAACGCCGTGACACCGTAAAGCTCCGCAGTCTGTCCTTTTGCGCCGACTATATCCGGGTCCCGGAAAGGAGCCACTAGGGACTCCACAAGATGATGTCGGCCTGCGAGGCCATTTCCTCGGAAGCGTACGACTCTAGCGGTGCGAATTGGGCTTAGTCCCACGGGAACGCTAAAAACCCCTTGGGCCGCGACGATATAATGGGATGGGCTCCCTAAGAGGAGCTTTCGGAGCGCGTCCTGTTGGGCTCGAGGAGTCAGAGCTACGGGATTTGGAATCGTGTTCAGGATGAAGCGACAGGAAGAGCCTGGAGACAAGACGCGAAGACTGCCGTCTGGAAAGGTCACTTGTAACTGCGAGCCATCGGGTGTTGCCGCGTCCGCCTGAATGCGTAGGACATTGGCCGGACTTCCGACCTCATCCGATAGGATACGATTGAGCCTTCCATGTCGCGTAGAGACTCCAATATAAGTCGTGACTTCACCTGATACGATTTCTCGCTCAAGCCGAGCTAATGTTCCGTGGCGGTTGATGGATGTTTTCCCCATGGAAAGGGAAGTGAACGCGGCGGTATCCCCTCCAAGCTTTTCGAAGAGGTTCTGAGAAGTAAGAGGGGCGACCCTGTCTTTACTCAAAGAGTCCGCAATCATGGTCAAAGCTACGCGTCGGATGGTGCAACCTTCTTCTAATTTTTGAGACCCTTCTCGGAAGGGATCTTTGCCTTGGATCCACAAGATTAAGGTCCCCGGTTCACCTCCGTAAGTCTTCCTTAACGTATCCACGGCAATGGCACCGGGAGCCCCACCGCCCAGGACCACGAATAAAATTTTGGCTTTTGAAATAGAAGGGAGAGTGGCGTCAAATCCCGCCGCATCGCGGATCGGACGATCTAAAGATCCTATAGGGATCGTGGCACCCGTTGTGATGGGAGGTGTCGCTTGAATGGGCATCATAAAATGTTCCTTGGCGTATGTGTCGCTTTTTGTTTTAGGAAGTTGCGAGGAATTTTCCATGAAATGTCCTTTTTGCACCCATGAAGAAAGCAGCGTCATCGACTCGCGCGTTTCCAACGAGACGATCCGCCGCCGTCGCGAGTGCGAAAAATGCCGGAAACGCTTCACGACCTACGAGAGGGTGGAAGAGTTATTGCCGGTCATCGTGAAGAAAGACGACCGCCGCGAGCCCTTCGATCGTTTGAAAGTCTTATCCGGCGTCCAAAAAGCCTGCGAAAAAAGACCGATTTCGCGCGAAAAGATCGATGAAGTCGTCGATCAGATCGAACGAGAACTTCAAGAGCTGGGCGTGAAGGAAGTGAGCTCGAAGGAAATCGGCGAACGGATCATGAAGCAGCTCCACAAGCTCGATCACGTCGCCTACGTGCGCTTTGCTTCCGTCTACCGGGACTTCAAAGACTTGAACCAGTTTATGGATGAGCTGCAAGGCCTCTTAAAACCAAAAGGAAAATCAAATAGTTAATGGTTGCTTACCGGTCCTGGAATCGTTAAAATTTCCCCTAAATCGTGGGAAATTTTTCTCGAAAAGCGGCTTTTCTCTTTCTTGGGATCGTATGGATCTCCGCTCTTCCCGCGCGCGCGCAGCAAAAAATTTTCTTCGGCATTCAAGTCAAAGGTCGAGCCTATAAAACGGTGGAAACCATCCGACCTCTCTTAAACGACCTTCAGCAAGATCTTTCGCGCATGATGGGTGAAGAGGTGGTGATCGAAACGAAGGTGTTTCGCGACGCGGAGTCTCTATCCCACCGCTTATCGGAGGGAAAGATCGATGTGGCCCGCGTCAATCCGGAAGCGGTGATTGGTACTTATCTGAGAAGCAAGAACGTCGATGTTTTGGCCATCGAGACCAAGACGGTTTCCAAGGATAACCCTTTCGTCATCGTTTCGAGCTTGGCTTCAGGAGTCACGGATTTGAGTCAAATGGACGGCAAATCGTTTCTTTTCGGCGAAGAGGGAAGCTTGGACGGGGAAAAACTTCCTAAATGGGTTTTATTGCGAAACTTAGTTTTGCCGGACCACTTAAAGTCGGTTTCCTATACCGGCCCTGAGGCTCAAAGGATGGCGTCTCTTTTGGAAGGAAAAGCGGATGCATCGCTCTTCACCAAAGACTTCTTCGAAAACTCACCCGAAAAAGAAAAAATGAGGGTGCTCATGCAGTATTCGGGAGTGTTAGAGGCTTGGATGGTGAGGTCCGACTTCCATCCTAAGCTGAGAAGGGCTTTGGAAGGCGATCTCTTTCAGATGCGACGCACTCCCGGACTCGAGAAGATCGGAAGAAGCGGCTTTGTCCGAGGAGCGTTGGAGGATTTCGAGGAAGCGGCCCAAGCAAGCATCGTAGAAGAGGCGTTGCTGTCGGAAGGCTTGGGAAAGTTAAGAAAAGGAAACGAATCCGGGAATGAACCCAAGGTCGAGCTGCCGGGAGTGAATCATGAAAAATAGATGGGTTCCTTACATGATGTCGTTCGTTTTTTTCTTCGCCGGTTCCTATTACGGCTGGAAGGGTTACCAAAACATCGAAGGAAGCATGTCGTCGCCGGCTTTCGAGCTGTTGGCCAAGTCCAATTTTAATTTCCTAAGCGCCATGACTCTCGACCAGATCGTCTTGGAGGATAAGAGCGGGTTGGAGGGTTTCATCGATCAGGCTTTGAGCCATGATTGGGGCATTAAGATGATCCGCTTCGAAGACAGGCAAGGAGACGTTTTGGGAGAATGGGAGGATAAGAATTGGGCGAAGATCGAAAAGCTTTTGAAGACGGAAAAAGGACGACAGGGATACTATTTACTGAAGTCGCCGGTCGTCATCCAGGGAGAACCTTTCGGGAGTATTTCCATTGGCTACGATTTCCGGGCCATGCAGTCCTTCGCGGTGGAACGCTCCGAAAGAATCCAACGCCTCGCAGCCGCCGTCTTATTGATCCTCATGATGGGTATGCCGGCGCCCTTTTTAATCTACGACCATTGGGACTTCATCGCCGCCCAGGGCCGTAAAATCAAAGGCCTCGTGTCCAAGTCGAAGAAGCCTCAAGAATCCTAAATTAAAGATACCCGTTCTTCCCGAACCATCTCAGAGCTCGGTCGAAAGTCTCCTCCATCGGCGTATGGGTCAGGCCTAGGACGCGCACCGCTTTTTGGGTGTTATAATGCATCCCGTATTTCAAGAAATGGATGCCCACGAGCGGCAAAAGCGGCTTTTCCTGGCGTAACAGCTTTCCGGACAACTCCGACAAACGGGCCGCGACTTCCGCCAAAGGGAGCGGGATTCGGAACTTCGGCGGATCGACCTTCGCGATCTTGGCGATGAGCTGCGCCATGGCGACGGCGTCGGTATTGTGGCTACCCAGGATGTAGCGTTCCCCGACCTGTCCATGGTGGAGGGCGGCGACTTGCGCTTTGGCGACGTCCCGCACGTCGATGACGTTAGCCTTGGCCTGGATCACGGCAGGAAATTGCTTTTTGGCTATGGCGACGATGACCTGGCCGGAGCTGGGTTTAACGTCGTGATCGCCGAAAACGCCGGTGGGGTTGACAATGACGATGGGAAGGCCGTCCTGCGCGGCCTTCAATAACTCCTGTTCGACCGCGTACTTGATTTCGTAATAAGCGCCGCGGAAATGTCGGGGATCATAAGGCGTCTCTTCGTCCGAAGGGACATCCGGATGTTGCGGATCATAACCCATCGTGCTCATGGCGCTCGTGTAGACGACCTTTGAGATTTTGCAGTCTGCGACGGCTTGGATGAAATTTCGGATTTGCGCTAGGGCGACGCTTTTTTGACGTTCCTTTTCGGAAGAATAGATGGGGTAATAACCCGCCGTGTTGAAAACGACGTCGATCCCTTCCAAGGCGTTTTTTAACGAGGCCACATCGTCCAGATCCCCGTGAAAATCCTCGAACGCCAAGTCCTTTAGGGCCAGCGCGGGGCCGCGGCTCCGACGCACGACACGGACGTCGATTTTAGCGTTGTTGAGGGCGCGCACGACATGGCCGCCGATGAATCCGGTTGCTCCTAGGACGGCTGCTTGCATAAACACTCCTTAGTCTATGTGGCAGAGCCAATTACTTGACTGGTACCGAAAACACAAACGCGATCTTCCCTGGCGGCGTGACCCTCATTTCAAAGACCCCTATCGCGTTTGGCTTTCGGAGATCATGCTCCAGCAGACGACCGTCGAGACGGTGATCCCTTATTATGAGAGGTTTTTGGCGCGGTTTCCGACGATTCGGTCGCTAGCCGAGGCGCCGGAGGAGGAGGTCCTCAAGATGTGGTCGGGCTTGGGCTATTACTCCCGGGCGCGGAACCTCCAAAAAGCCGCGAAGCAAGTCGAGGCTTTGCCATCCACGGTCGAGGAATTGATGAAACTTCCCGGTGTCGGACGCTACACAGCCGGCGCCGTCGCTTCGATCGCCTTTAACCGGCCGGCGCCGATTTTGGACGGGAACGTCGTGCGCGTGCTATCGCGTCTTTACCGGATCGGCGAGGACCCGAAAAGCGCGGTGGGCCAAAAAGTGTTTTGGAAAAAGGCGGAAGAGGCGCTGACGCCCCCTTACGGGAATTTCAACCAAGCGCTGATGGAGCTAGGCGCTACCGTGTGTCGGCCCTCCAAACCTCTCTGCGCCGGCTGTCCCATTTTTGAAAATTGCTCCGCTTTTCAGGGCGGAGTGGCGGCTGAATACCCGAAACTCCCCCCGAGAGCTGCGACAGTGCCGGTGGCCTTCTCGGCCGCCGTCATAAAAAGGGAAAAGGACGGTCAGATCCTACTCGTCCGGCGCGCGGATCGGGGTCTTTTGAAAAAGTTATGGGAGTTCCCGATGGTGGAGGGCGATGTGGAGCGGTTAAGGCGGAGCTTCGGTCTCACGGAACCCTTGCAGCCATTAAAACTTATTAAACACTCCATACTTAACCGCCGACTTACGGTAAGCGTTTACACGTGCGCTCCTAAGAGGTTTGAAGTGGCGCGCGAGCACCGATGGATCGCCCCCTCCCGGCTGAGCGATTTGCCCACCTCATCGATGAATCAAAAAATCCTCAAAGCCTTCCTTTCCTGACTTTCTCAATAATTTTCGTCTCCCTTTCTTTTTTCCGCAACCTTTCCCCACCCGCCTCGATTCGAAACATGAAAAACGGGATCCTTAAGTCTCGGGTTTAGAGTCAAGGCGTTCGTATTTGTAATGTAGGGATTTAAGGAAATAATGATGATTCTAAAGACTCAATTAACGGAGATTTTATGACAGCACCCAGTCAAGCCGCCATCAACGCTTCCGCTCGATTTGCCGTTCCGATGCCGCAAGCGCATCCGTTGGATGCTTTAATCGGAAGAATGGGGTTGCCCGGTTCACATAAGACCTTTCAAGGGTCTCTTAATGAATTAAAGTCGATGTCTCCTGAGGGTTTAAGAGAAGCTCTTAGTAGGGTCGTCCGAGGCGTGAATGAACACCAAGTCAACGCGTTCACAGACTTAGTGCAGAACGGAGCCGCCGACGGGCGTTTAGCTAGAACATTGGTTACGTTCAGTGATTGGATCAAAAGTAATCCCCAGAGCACCGAGGAGTTTTTTCCAAGCCATGTCGGTGTCGCCGCGGACCATAAAGAAGAAGCGGTTACGGCTTCCGAATTCCGTTTTCAGCGTGTGGATAGCTCATTGTGTTTGATCCCATTAATCTTCAATAACCGGTTAATCGATCAAGCGAATGTCTTGTTGGGGAACGATCAGGTAGCGGTGCAAATGTGTACGGCGAAAGGGCGGCTCGAGGGGTATCTATTTGTCCTGCACCACTTGACGGCAAAGACTTGGGAAGAGTTGGGTCTTGCGTCTGCAGAGGCTCAAGCGGCGTTAGTGTGGGAGTCCCTGGCTAGAGTGGATTCTGAAAGGAATGGGCAGGAGATCGATCAAGTGACCACGAATGTGGTGTGTCGGCAGGCTTTCAGCGCGGCTCAAGCATTTCTCGCCCAACGGCAAATGGCGCCCATGCGTCAGAGCTCTTTAGCTCAAAGAGATGGTCGTGAAAGGCCGGCTGGTTTGTGGGACGGTCAGGGTGGAAAATGGCAAGATCAAATTAACCGTCTTTATGAAGCGGACGACGGAGTTCGGGTTTTGTATTCCCATGTGCGTCGTTGGGTTCAGGAAGAATTGGGGGAAGATCTAGAAGTGCTCAGAGGTATGGATATCCAGTCTTCGGATCAAAGCTGGATGCGCATCAATGGAGCCCATAACAGCTTTGGTTTGATCACGGTAGCTCAAGTGCTTCAAGAGAGGGTCTTGGCCAGTGGCGGTGTTGACATCGTGAACGATTATAAAATCGTGGCCGGCGAATCGCAGGGCAGTATGTCCGCAGCCGCTTCCGCAGGTCTTTTTGGCTCTCCAAAAACACCTTTGTTGGTGCCTGATCGCATCAGTGGCTTTAGGACTTTAGAATCTATTGAAGTTCAGGTGCGCATTATGTGTCGCATGGGAAAGTTTCAGCACAAGGGCACTCCTGCGGCGGGTCCGAAGACGCAGAATGCGGTGCAGCCCATAGGCATTCCTTACTCGATCGAAAACCCTGACGCTTCAATACTCGGCCGTTTATCCGCCGCCATTAATGTTAGAAGGGAAAGGTTGTGGAAAAAGGGCGAAAAAAAGACTGGAAAAGCGGGTTATGTGGGGGTCGGTGTCGTTAATACCTTGGTGGATCAGGAGTCGGGGAAGCCTTTATATTGGGTTGTAATGCACGGAACGCAAGACGCCCTCGAGGATTTGAATCAATTTATTTTAAAGGCACGTGACGGAAAGTGGCCGATAGGGTTCGAAGAAGACAGAGAGCTTTTCAACGAAGTCTGGGGATATATTCAAGAGAACAAAGAGGCTGTGGGTGAGCCCAAAGTATCTAGAACCCTTGGTCTTTCGATTTCTCCGCATGATCCTAACCGTTTAGGCCCGGTAAAGGACGAGTTTTTAAGAAACGTAGAGTCCTCAGGGCTTTTATCGTGTTTAGCCTCTCTTCGGATTCCGGTGGCTTGTAATTCCCGTAAAGGAAGTTTCGATATTTCCCGCGATCCAAAGGAAATTTTTACGGAATTAGTGGATGAGATTTTTACTAAGCCCGTCTTGATGCCGTACATTGCTCAAGAGCTCTTGGAGTCCGGAGCGACGAGCGTCGTTACCTTAGGGCCTGGAGATCCTGCGGCTAATTTTACGCGAAAAAACCAAAATAAGATTCCTGTTTTGGGCATAGATAATCAGGAAGATAGGTTGGTTTTGGAGACGCGTGTACCGAGCGAGTACAGGGAAGTGCGTGCTGAGAAACCCAAGGTCATCGCCGTCCATAAAGAGGACGCGGCGACGGAAGTCGCGAAGCAATTTGCTGCTATTCCTGGGATTTCGGCTATTGTGGAGTCCAGGGATGGTAAGTCGGTGGTCAGGGTGGTTGTCGAGAGCGTGACGGGTCCGAAGGGGGAATCTTTACAGGTCCAGCAAGAAAAGTCCTTTGAAGCCGCTATCGAAGCGCTTGGTGATGGCTTTATCCCCACCTTACTGCAATCCAATAAGATCGGCGGTAAATTAAATCGTCTCACCCTTCTGGGTAAACCCCTTCTCAACCGTACGCTAGAAATTCATCTGGATGAAGCCAAGGGCGTCTCTCAATTTAACATCCTCGAGAGGGATAGGGTCGCCGTCGGTATGAGGGTCAGCCTTTTATCAGATGGGGCGCAAGGTGTGGCAGTGACGGAGTATACATACCCTCACGGTGATGAGACACAATTAAACCGCCAGTACGCTTTTATTCCTCAATCCGACGGCTCTCACATCGTCAATAACGTGACCGATCCTAAAAAGTTCAGAAAAGAATCCCGCGAAGCTTATGCCAAAGACTGGGGAATGTCGGCGGAAGGAAAAACGGCGAAGTCTGAGTTTACGTCCACAAACACGGGTGGTGCTGGAGATGCTTTCGACTATAACCAATCCGTTGGAGCTAGCCATCCTCGTCTTGTAGAAAACGACCACTCCTTGGGCCAGCAAGGACATCCCAACTATTCGGTTAAAAGGCATTGGGATGCCCTCATGTCCCCTCTCTTTTTGGATGAGTTTGATTTCGACATGACCACCGTCATCGATGAGTCGTTGGACGTCACTCAACATAAGCCGTGGAACCCGCAGTTGGAAACGCGCGTCGTGGCGAAGGTGATTCGGGTCGAGGATTTCAACGACGGTAAGGGCTTGTCCGGCCGCCGAATGATCCGCCACTCCATTGAGTATGATAGGGAAGGTAATAAAGTTTCGGAAGCTTATTCTTCCGCTGTCTCTCGAGGGCTTGCCGAGCTAAAAGCCGGCGAGACTCAAGTACTCTATGAAGTTAAAGATAGTGAAAAGCCGGTAAAGCACGATTTCCTCTCGGGGCGTATTGTTTATAAAAATAAGGACGATGCGTTCGTCGAAGTATCGGAAATCGCGATTCCAGAGAATGCAGCCGATATTTATCCGATTGATCAAAATCGGAATCATATCAGCGATGCTTCAGCGCAACTGTCCAATAATAACGAAGGTCGTTTCATGCAAGGGCAGAACGTTTTCGCCCGCGTGAATGAAGCCATAGTTGGTACAGTGACGAAAGGGGACTTCGACCGTTATTTGGGAGTTCAAAATCTCGTGTTTATGGGTTTTGTAAAGCCCGGTGAAAAGCTCCAGCCTCAAGTCCGCCGTATTTGCAATGCGGAGGGCGTGCATCAGTATGAAGTGACTGTTACCAGTAGTTCGGGCCGTCCTGTGATGGCCTACACTCTATATGCCAATGGCCCTAAAACATTATTCATGTTTTCGGGACAGGGAGACCAGCATCCGGGTATGGATGTGGAGATTAAAAAAAGCGAATACCGGGCCGCGCTTTTGCGGTCGGACATAGAAATCATGCGAGCTATCGGATCCGACGTGGATCTGGAAGATGCTCTCAAACGAGGGTCCAGCGACACGCGTGAAACTCAGCCGATGTATGGTACTTATGGGGCCGCTTATATAGCTGATTATAGAGCGAAAGGTCTCGTTCCTCGTGATGCGGCTTTCACGGGACATAGCGTGGGTATGGGTTTGGCCTTATATGCCGCCGGACTTCTGACGAGGGTAGGTCTTCTTAAGTTCCTGTCGAAACGCGGCAACATCATGAGTCAATGCATCGACCCTGATAATCCTCAGTCCATGATGGCCGTCACAAACTGGCAGGGCACGCTGGGTGAGTTGAAAGCGTTAGCGAGAGAAGTTTCTATCTACGCACTTAATTCCACCGAAGGGGAATTGATCTCAATCACGGAGGTCGCCAACGTTAATAGCAATCTCCAGACCGTCGTTTCCGGTCATGTAAGTGCCTTGAGTCGGTTTAAGGAGAAAATTAAGCAGGTCCAACCTGACAATCTTTCTTTAACCCAGGTTCCGGTTCGTACAGGATTCCATACCAGTATTATGCACCCCGCTGCGGATGAGATGAGAGACTTTTTGCTGGAGGAGAAATTGTTCGGTTCGGGTAATAATCCGGTGTTTATGGACACGATCGCGGATTACTTGCCTGATGACCCGGCCGTTATTGCAGAATTGATGGCGAGACAAATCAAAGAAGCCATTGATTTCAATGGAACGATTAAGAAAGCCCTCGTAGAGGGATACCGTCGGTTCGTAACACTGGGTCCTTCTCAAAGAGGCACCCTTACCACCTTCGTCACTCGTATCGCGGATTCTTTGGGCATCCCCTTAGAGGAAATCGAAATTTTGGACATGAACGAAGAATGCGCTCCCGATGATTGGGCGGCGGCCACCTTTGACGCGGCTCCCGCAGTGAGGGCGTCAAAGAAAGTTTCGAAACAAAATCAGGTTCCAGTGACGAGGCAAGAATTGTCCGCGCCAGAACTGCATGAAGTCGATGTTGAAGAAGTCGAAGTCCGGCAAGTGCGTCGTCAAAGCGCACAAGATCCACGAGCCAACTGGAAATCAATCACTGTCAAAGATCTTAGGGAGACCGCTCGTGCCATGGCGACAACACTTGTAGGTCAGAAGGATTTGAATGATTTGACGGGTGCCACTTACACCCTTTTCGAAGAGCTCGTCAAAAAGGGTAAGACTGTAAATATCGAAGAGGAGGCCTACGCTATTTTAGTGGCTCGCATCATCGAGCAGACCTATAAACCTCTAACTCCAGGCGCTTTAGAGGCGCTGGAGGCCCACATTGCATTTTTAAAGGGAGTAGTGGAAGAAGAGAGTCCTGTCGTGGCCTCTCCTTTATGGACGCGCGAGGATATCCTCAGTAGGTGTAAAGAGCTCATTGCTTTCGCTTTCAATAGGGATATCGGTCAGTTAGGAGATGCTGTCGTTTTCGAGGATATCGGTATCGATAGTAATTCCTTCGCGGAGAAGGCATCTCCCCATATACCTGTTATTTTCGAAGTCAGTATCATGGATGACTTGAAGAAAATAAAAACGATGAATGATTTAGTGGAGAACGTGTTAAAGCGTTTAACCAATCCAGACAAAGTCAACATCAAAAACCCCCAATATAAAAATCTGATGGCGTTGAAGTTACAAGTTGAGCAACGCGTTTCGGAAATATTTGCGGAAGCCAAGAGAAAGGCGGAGGAGGCCGCGCGAACTCGCGAGCAAGCGGGAAATGGCGCTCCGGGAATGACGGATGAGGAAAAGCAAGCGCTGAAAGAGGATTGGCTCAAAGCTGCCCAAGAAAAAGCAGAGGCTGCCTTGCAAGAGCAAGCTGAAAGGATGGTCCTCGCCTTAGGTGGTGAATTGTCGCACATGAAGAAGGTGAGAGTCACTGTCGACGGTAAGATGGTAGGTTTAGACACCCGGGTCGATAATGTATCTCAACGGGCGCTCGCGAACGTTGAAAGAAATGCAGGTGAAGGTTTTGTCCGACAAATGCAACCCACCTATAACCCGGCCTTTGCCTATGGCTTCGGCCAAGCGGACCAATTGGGCGGGGAGCAATCTTTGCATAATTTGATGGCGGATTTGAATGCTGGGAATTTACCAAAAGACCCCGATACCTTGACCCGTAGAGTCAACCATTTGGCCAACCAGATAGGTCAAAGCAAAAAATTGATCGAGAGACTCGTCTTTTTCCTGGAGACGGAGAGAAACGAAGATAAATTACGTGTCATCCGCCCCTTACTCGAAAGAGCGAGGAAAGTCGAAAAAGAGGGGCCCCAGTTCGATAATGTCGTTTCAATCAACGCGGTAAGGCATGAAGCCGTCTATGGTGAAGATATACCCACCCGGGCGGTGAGTCGGGGCCGTAACACGCAGCAAACCATCGAGGATTGGGCTGGGCTGGCCGATCCTAAATCCATAGAAGACGCACGCTATCTCACCACTCAAGGTTATGACATGAGAGGTATTGACGTCGTCGTTGCTGGAGCCGGCGCCATCGGCGAGCCCGATATCATCAAAGCTTTGCAGCTGGGTGCGCGCGTGATCGTTCTAGACTACAAGGGCCGCAATGCCCGCCTGAGGGATGGGCGATATGCCAGCGCCTACTATATGGAATTGGCTCGCAAATGGGCCATTAATCCAGAGCTGCAATTGGTGATCGAACCTAATTTCAAACTCGGAAACGACACGGACAACGAGGCTCTCGCTCAGGAGATGATTTCGAAGGGTTATAATCCGCAAGTTTTCATTAATGCGGCGGCTTTAGGGCATTATGGCCCTATTGATAGTTTCGGTGAGCCCTATGAAATGTCCGCGGTTTATGGGGTTGGAACGCAACAGTTCCTCACGAAGTTTGCGCGTCACTATCAAAAGGAGGCGGAGGCTAAAAAAGGCGACGCGACCTACAAGAGAAAGCAGATCGTCTTCGTCAATTACCCGACCATCAACCCGGACAATAAGATCGCGTTCAGCAACAAATACGGGAACTCAAAGGCATGGGTACATCCAGGACTGATTCCCAACCAAATTTTTAACGACGGCCTCCGTTACGATAATGACGATCCCATCGTCGTGGAAGTTGCAAGCGTCACGACTTGGACCAATAAAGACACGGTGGAGCAGACCGGTGCATCTCAGAAGATCATGGAGGATAATCAGACCATTTCCGACTCTGCCGAGAGCAGAGCTCTATCCGAATATGGGATTAAAGTACGTATGACTAACGGAGACGAGCAAGCCACGATAACATGGGGAAGCGTGGTCCGTGTTTTAAGGGCAAGAAAAGAGGGGCAACCCGTCAATCGCTTGACCGAATATAAAAATGACTTCGGAATGGATAGGCTGGGCGTTGCCGTCGCTAATAGACATAGGAAGCCCGGGGCCCACGCGGACCCGCAGGATGGCCGTTTGACGGAGTTTTTGGACCAAGTGCGTAGAGACGAAACTAAGAAGCATGATGAGGCTCGCCGTCGGAAAGTGGCTACTAGGACGGACCCTGTTCACATCCCAAATGACGGGTCTTTGTTCAATCCGAACCGCCTGCGAGACCATGTTTTTATCCGTGGCGCACGCGAAGGAGTTTTAGCCGAAACGGGACATGAGGTGCTCTTGCACCCGGATACGCAAGTGGTGTTGGGCGGCGACAGTATCGGTGTGGCTGGAGCCGGCGGCTTGGCGAACCTCCGTTGGATGTTGGCAGAAAGTGGTCACGGAACCATTGGCAAAGACAAAGAGTGGCTCTTTCAAAAGGACGTATGGACTTTGGTCAGAGGTCTCGGAAAAGTGATCGCAAAAACGGTTTCAGAGAAGAAGTTAGACATTTCTAAGATGTCGGCGGAAGACATGTGGAGGGAGTTTGGATCCGTGATTCGGGATAAAACGGGTTTCCAAACCAGTGAGGACGGCCTCGGTTTTGAAACCCGAGTAGCCATTAAAGCGCCCAGCGATCTCCCCCCATTTCAAATTTCCAAAGATATGCTCATGTTTTATCAGGATAGTGGGTATACGATCGAGTATGATACGAGAGGGAATAAAACCTACGCGAGTGTCAAAAAGGGCCAAGAAATCAGGATCAATGTCAAGGCCCCTTTGGAAGTGACCGTTTGGGGAAATCTACCCGCCGGTAGAGATTTTGACGTACATGCTCATGGTTTGACTAGTAACTTAGACGCGGACTCGGGGGCTATGGCTGGTCATATGAGTAAGATGACTTTCAGTGGAGCCTTAGCGCAGATGGGAGCTTCTCCTCAAATGGTGCAAGCTTATCACGGCTCTGAAAATATGGGCGTGAACGTCTCGAACGCCTACCCCGACGCCATTCCAACCGAAAGAATGAATCACTCGCGGCGTAATGTCGCAGGAGCTCCAAGAAAGACCGACATGGCAGCCAGCTTGGAGGATCAGAGCGCGGGGCAAATCAACCGGGAGTTATGGGGTGGACTTTTAGTGGCGCTAGCCGTGGTGGCGGCTTGCTCGACAGGTAGCGCCAACATTTATGTCGCGGTGAAAATGGCCCACCAGTTAATGGCGGACGTCATCGGAGGGCGTACGACTCTCGCGCAGGCCCTCTTACGCATTATGTATTCCGGCTCCGCTGACTTCGCAGCCACTGACGCAATGCTGATGGGCTTCATCGCATGTGACGCTTTGATCCCTGATGCCGTTGCTGAAGCTCTAGGCTTACCTAAGGACCAACGGTCACGTCCAGACACTCCCACACGTTCTGGTTTCGTGCCAGGCGTGACCGGTGGCGGTGAGATTCATAATTCATATGACGCTTCGAAAGCGGCGGGATGGAACTTTAATTCGGCGATCATCGCGGCTAATTTCGGTGCGGACGGCGAGCAAAGCGGCGCCCGAGAGGCTTATGGACAAGGCTTATTGCGAACGGCCCTGAAAACGATCGATGAAGCCATGTACGATCCCGTCCATAATCCGAGAGGATCCATTCGGGATCCCAATGACGTCGTATGGGTCATTAAAAAGCACGGCACGTCGACTCCTCTGGGCGATAAGTATGAAATGGCCGTCCTTAAGATCGTCACCGCCTATTTGGAAAAGCGCTACGGCTTGCACCCAGGGACGCCCGTCTACTTAGAGACTTCGAAGGAATACAATGGACATGGCTTGGGAGGCGCCAGCGGTTTCGACTCCGGGACGCGTCCCCATTCGATCGCCCATCGGGTCGTCGTGGGGCATTCCACCTTGGACCAGCTTGCATATGATCAATATGCTGAAATGGAGCTCGACGTCGATATCATCGAAGAAGGCGGGGTCCGATCCGTATACCCCGTGGGTATGAATTGTGATCTAACCCAGCTGGACGGCGAACTCACGATAGAAGACGTGCGCGAGGAAGTCGTACAGGACGGGGTAATCACGCGAAAGGCGAGAGCGAAGTTTAAAGTGAAGTCGTACCAGGAAAATCATTGCGTCTTCAGCAACCAGTCCATCGATTTGGACCTCGTCCATGGCAACAAGCCTATCGCCGTTTTGACCATGTCCGCGGGTTTCAACGAGAAGAATACGGCCGTCATCGAAGTCGAAGTGAAGCGCGATTATGGCAGCCTAGAGGAGGCCATCGAAGGGGAGACGGAGAGATTCAAGCAGTATCTGCTCGGCCGCGCCCAATTACGGGCCATTCGCGAAGGAAAGCGTCCTTTGGTGCAGTACATCAATCAATTCAAGCTCATTCCCGTTTCCGAGTACGAGGATTTAAGGGCGCTGCATTCACGCGCGCGCGCGATCGTGGAAAGGCTGCTCAGGGACGGCCAAACTTTCGATTTCGACCATGCAGACAGGTGGGTGTACGCGTTGCCCAGAGATGCGGGTAGCGAACCTTCCCATATAGATCGCGCTTTCGACCGCGTCTATGAGGTCGCGGCCAAAGTGGACCCTGCGAAGATAGAGCGCATACGACAGGAAGCCGCCCGCAGGGAAACGGCGAAACAACCCCTACTCTTCAATGGAATGTCCCAAGGAATGGGGTTCAATACGTTAATCGAACTCATCGAAGCGGGCGCCGTAAAAGAAGTCTGCGGTATCTTTAAAGAGATGGGAGAAACTCCGGAGCAACAGACTCAGACATGGAACGTGAAAGCCCTCGAAGCTTACGCTGCTAGTAAAGGGGTGCGTTTAAAAGTTTTCGACGTGAATGCGATCATCGCTTCTTCCAAATTCGACGCGGACGGCAACCGGACTCTCGCGGTCGAGGCATTGCCCGAAGAAGTGGTGACGTATGTCGAAGCCATGCGGGAGCGTTGTGAAGTGAAGGACCTCAACTGGATCGATACGATAGCCTTCGGAAAACCGGCGAGAGCGTCGGGAAGCAAACCAGGCCAAGCGGTTTCCATCAACGCCGCGGGACAAATGTTCGTCGAAGACATCATGGTCATGGGTTCGGTGAAGGAGGATTATAACGCCACTATCGACAAGATGGGACTCAATCATGGGGCTTGGGATAAAGCCATGGGAGCTCGAGGTTGGTTCGGGCCGCGTTCCATCCGTACCCACGCGAATTGGAGAAACGGTAAAAACGGCAAAGTCATGGGCGGCATTTACTATCAACAAGGAGCCCTACTAGGTATCGCTAAAGATTTCGCTGACGAAGAGATCCATCAAACGCGTATCGAACACCCTGAATGGGGGGATAGCGTTAATTTGGATTATCCGGCCTTCATGTCCTTTGCCCTCGGGCAAATACCGGGCGGATGGCTTTTCGGCCTCATCGGACAAAAAGTCCTGGAGGAGAAGACGGGTTGCATTGAGATGCACGATCTGGCGGCTAATGCCTTGATCGGATTGCTGTCGAGGACGGAGGCGCAGCGGGCTAATCCTAACGATTATCACGTAGACGCCGATTCCCATGAGGCCGCCGTGCTCGATGAGATCTCAAGCCGTTACGAAATCATCAAGGCGAAAGCGGAAGCATTCGTTCGCGATCATGCGGATCAACTGATTCAGGACCCTGATAACGAGAAGAGGAGATATATTCCCGCTTCCATAGTTCGGGATATGTTGGGAAATCTTGTTCCAGAACGTTACTTGGACGTCTTAGCCGCTCATATTCCCGATGATTGGAAACTAGCGCAGAAGCTGGAAATGGGTGATATCGAAATGCTTGGCGGTGCTAGTGCCGTGAACTCTTCATTCGAAGCTCCGAGAATGGACGGTGAAATCCAGAGAACTCACGATGCCGGTGCTACTGTCTTAGGGATATCGTTCGATATTCCCGAAAGTTATACCGGTTACAGCGGAGTCACGCATGGCGGCATGGTGGACGGTATTTTCGAAGCCGCTTTCGAGAAGCTACAACAAACGCTACATCTCCCAGCGGGTAGTTACCGACGTGAAATTACCTATAGAGCCAATACGCCTCCTAATACGGAAGTAGAAGTGCGCCTTAAGCGCACGGCGAGTGGGTGGAGGATGATGTTAAGGGAGCGTGGAGGTAGCAACACTTTGTATGCCGAAGCGCATTTCCGTAGTCTCAAGCGCGTCTCTTCGGATAAGAACACAATCCGGTTTACGTATATAGGGGTGGATGGAACAGAGGTAACCCACGAGCAGCCAAGAAGAACGGATCTGAAACTCACTCAACTGAAAGGGGACCGTACGTTCACATGTTTGCCTCATTGTGTTGCCGCGGGTCACCGACACGATACGGGACTTAAGTTTAAGTATGCCTTTGATAACAATCAAAACGTGATTTGGGGTGTTCTCGATGGGATACAAGAGTCTCGAAATATTCTTCCGGCGGTCTTGTTGGCCGCGGACGATATGGCTGCGTGGTGCGGTGTGAGAAGCTGCGGTAAGTGGGGCTTCACCGGGAACAATATCTACCACCCCGTGCGGGAGCCTCGTCCGGGCGAGCGATTATTCATCCTCACCCAGGTTGTTGAAAGAAGCGAAGAGGTTTTCCCCATCACGGTACAAGTGGTCAACGCGCATGGAGAAGTGGTCGGCGTCCTGACAGCTAATTACGCGGTCCATGACGAGGCCATGGCGAAAGGCATTCGAGGAGCTATTGAAGCGGCGCGAAATGCAACCGCCGACGATAGAAATGTCGTGGCCCGCACGATGGCTTTTTTGCAAGCCTCAATGGGAAGTTCCTTCGAGACGCTCAGAAGCCGATTATCGTTCGAATTACTTTCAGCAGCCCCACCGCCTCAACCGATGAGAACTAATTTCATGGCGAGGAGTGGAGATGGCCATCGACCCGGTTCGCTTACGATCCAACAAGAAAGAGCATACGCGGGCGCTACCCTTCGTGGCGAGAGACCGGTAAGCTCTCTTGTTGGAAGTGATCTGCGGGGGCGGTGGTATAGATCTGGGAATCGTCGGCGAGGTGGATGACTTTGATTTCGCTTGCTGTGCTTCCCCTACCTTTGAGCTTAAAAAAAGACGAGGAAGCTTTATTAGTCTCTTTCTTAGGTAGCTCGGAATCTTCTTCTCTGCGAGCCATGCAGGCCCAGGAGAAACGCTATGAGTTTCTCCTGGGCCACGCTTTAGCGCGTTTTCAACTAGCGAAAAAAAGCAACCTCCATCCGAAGAAAATCGAACTCTTATGGGAGAAATTCACTCTTCCTCGAGTTAAGGATTTACCCGAGCTCGGAAAGATTTACTTAAGCATTAGCCACCGTCAGGGATTCGTCGCCGTAGCGACGTCTTCTGTGCGTATAGGGGTAGATATAGAGCAAACGATTCAAAAAGATTTACTCTACATGGATGCACTGAGGAATTATTTTTCTCAGAAGGAACAAGGTCTCTTCGACGATGTGCCTGATAAATTAAAAGCGTTTTGGTACGCCCAACGCTGGGCTCTCAAGGAGGCTTTGTATAAAGCTCATCAGGGGGATATTACAGAAGTCTTTCGGAATACCTCGATGCTAAAGAGAGAAACCGGCATGTGGTATTTTGAAAGCGATTTAGCGGATTTAAAAGCTGACCAATGGCAGCTATCCTTGTTAAACCCACATCCAGAAAGAGTTTTAGCATTGGCTTATGAAAATTCCGAGAGGCTTCCCATCGAAGAGTCTTTTATACCACCGCAGGACTTAATTGGTTATTTGAAAAATTTTTAATTCCTTAAGCAACTCGACCCCACAAAATCGCGATAAACCTTTAATAAGCTTATGCCCGTGGACCCTATTCAGCTCAATTCCGGCGGTCTCTCCAACCAGCTTTTGATCGGGCGTGTGCCCGGTGGTGGGAGCGGTGCGTCAGAGGTTTTTCATAAGAGTTTCGGGGAGCCGATCCCGAAGATCGCGGATATCCACCACAATGCCGAGCTGCGGGCCCTTTTCAGCCAGATGGGGATGTTGGGGCGTTTAGAGCGGAAGCTACGGATGCTCTCCCGCAAAAAAGGGCGGATCGTACCGGCCAAGGGGACGGTCGCTTGCGCTCTCTCGGCCTGCGACGAGACGGAAAACGAAGACCTCGTTTTCGTCGGCGTGGATTTCGCCCAGGAGTACCAATCCGAAGAAGAGACCATCGCCGGCGTCCTCGCCCATGAATGGGGGCACCTGACGTCGGAATTCCCCCACGGCATCAATCCCGACGAGTTGACCTGGGAAGAGATTTTCGCCCTCCGCAAGAGCGAAGAATGTAATGCCGACGCCTACGCAGGGCGCATGCTTTACCTCATGCGTTACCGGACGGAAGGGCTCATCCGTTTTCTCTCCAAGCCCAAGTACGCGAAGGAAACCCACAAGTATCATTCTTCGGTCACGCGCGCGGCCATCATCGAACGCGCCTACCAGCATGCCCAGCGCCAACAACAGCAAGTCCAGAACTTCAATCTCATCCCCAATGCCACTTTTCGCAATCTCATGACGGCGCAATTGATCGGTGTCGCTTAAATAGTCTTATTCATAGATGTCAGGATGGTCTCAGAGCAGGTTATAACGAGGCTTTTATTACCAAAAAAAGAAGCTTTTTAGGCAACTTTTAGACGAAGACGGCGAAAACCCTCAGGAAAGGTTTTCGCATATGGATTTTAGTGATTTGGTAAAAACCGTAAAGGATTGGTCCCATCATATTCTGCCCTTCCCCCCGCCCGCAGGGACTTTGGAAGCCGATCGCGCTTCAAAAAATACGACAGGTCCAATCGATCATTATGCAGATCCTGCGGCGGCCGATGACGCGCTATCGTTTGACCAACACAACCCGTCGCTCTTGGCGCGGGTGACTCGGGCTCCTTTGTTTCGAAGTTTTTTAAAAGGCTGCTTCGGATCTTACCATAAAATCTATAATGTCATGACGCTCGGAGCCGCCGCCGTTTATGCTTTCGGCCTTATGAAAGATTACGTGGGTCGCATTGGTTTAGAGGAGGCAATGAGACAATATGACGCCACTGTCTTTTCTCCCGCCGTTACAGTCGATGCGGATGGAAACGTCGCTTCACCGGTCCTGCTGGAAGATCCCGAATGCGTCGAGGCGTTCGGACGGAAGAGTGTGGATTGGGCACGGCAGACGAACGCAATGAGCGGTACGAGAGTCACAGTGGAGGGCCGAGAAAATATCCCACCGGCCGGAACACATGCCATCTATGTCTTGAACCACGTCTCCCTCTTGGACGATTTTAAATGGAACTTGTGGGATCGATGCATCCGGTATGTAGCTTGCGCCAAAAATTTCCACGATGGAGAGGAAGGGGACGACTCGCTTTTTTCCGTACGTCGGTTGGGAGTGAAATGGCTTGCGGAGATCGTGGCCCATCCCACGATTTCCCGGGAGCTAAGGACTGATGCGGAACATCGAAATCTCATTCTGATGGATCGTATGGTGGAAATGGCGAGAAAGTATAAAATCCGCTCCGCATGGTTCGGGACGGGAACGCGTTCGCCGACCAATTGGGAGGACAACGGTACCCAAGGCACTTCGATCGACTACGCCGCGGCGCCGAATAAAAAAGATTATTGGGAATATATTAAATTCGGGGGAGCTGTCACGAATGCGATTAAGCTGATGAAAGCCACCGGTGAGAAGGTCCATCTCGTCATGGGACGCTCAAACGGGATCGAATTCGTCAACCCCAACCTCTCCAAGTCGTTTCCTTGGATCAATCCAAATCGAATCGATCGTAACATCGTCTACAAATTCTCAAAACCCATTATCGTAGCCCCTACGGCAGAAGAAAACTTTAATGAAAAAATAGCGATGTCCCAATACGGGAGGAAGCTCAAAAAGAGCTTCTTAGATGAAACGAAGGACATGAGAGGTTATCTTTTAAGGCGCTTGGGTGCTTGGGGAAATCAAAAAGGTCTTCCGGACATAGCGGCCTTTGTGAGTGAGCGCGCGGAGAAGGATCCGAATCAAACCCTTTTCGTCGTCTTGGGCCGTCTATGCGCTCTTCATCCTTCCCTACCGGAGCGACAAGCCTATATCGACCGCCTCATCGCTTATCTCCAATCCGGTCAGCCCTTTGCGCGGGACCAGGAAAAATACACGCAATTGATGCAAGAGATCACCCAATCGGTTTTCGAGACGCAATACCGTCATTACCCGCAAGTCGCTTAGCGAGGCGGCCCCGCAATTCTTAGACGATGACCTATAACGAATAAAAAAGGGGCGGGCATTTAAGCCCACCCCTTTTTTCATGTATGGGAATTTTTCTAGAATCCCTTCACGTTCGCGGCTTTTTTGTACAAGTGCTGCACGCCATGCCAGCCGAAAAGGACGAAGATCGGGATCGTAATCCAGTGGACGGCGGCGAAAGTCGTGTGGGCGTTGATCATGAACCACAAGAGGGGCACGGACATGTAGGTATTGTGCTTAGAGCGGGTGCCGGCGAGCTTCACGATCGCGGCGTCGGGCGCCTCACCGTTCTTCACGGCGGTGATGATCTTCTGTTGCGAAGGCCAGATGCGGAACCACACGTTGAAGGCCATGATGGTGCCATAGGCCGCACCCAAGTGGATGCTCATCCCGCGGTAGCTGAAGCCGCCCACATAGTACATCAAGGCGACGAAGGCCGTAGAGAGGATGAAGCCGCTGATGGCGGCGCCGTAGGGCTTTTCGCAGGGCTTAGTGATCGGGCATTTCTGGGCGAGCTCGTAGAAGAGGGGTGCGGCGATGGTAAGCAGCATCATGAGGAGCGCTCCACCCGTCCAACCTTTCGTCTGATCTTCGAGGGCCAAAGCGCCATGGTAGAAAACGAGAGCCAAGAGCAGAACACCCGTCACCCACGTGAAGGCGGCGCCCCAGCGGAACCAAAACAACGCCCGCGGCATGAGCTCCGGGACGACCTTCTTCTTAGTGTCGCCGTCCAGCACGGCGGCCATGGGTCCGTTGACGAAATTGAAGAAGTAAAGATGACCGATCCACAGGATACCGGCGATGATGTGGAACCATCGGAAGAGCGCCTGCAAGACATCAGGTGCGTACATTGGTGCCTCCTAAATTTATGAAACGTTAAAATATTAAACGTACTTCTCGAAATGCACTTGCTTTTGGGTATAACCCAATTCGCTCGCGGCCTTTTGCACGCCTTCGATCATCGGCACCAAACCGCAAACGTAAATTTGCTTTCCCTTCGGGTCGGGAAAATATTTCTTTAGGGCTTCCTGGACGTACCCCACATCGCCCTTCCAAGGCGTCAGCGTATTCTTGGGACGAGAAATCGTCGGGTAAAATTTAAAATTCGCGTGCTTCTTTTCCAAGTTCAACCATTCCTCCGTGTACAGCATTTCCTCTTCATGGCGCACCCCAAAGATGAGATGGATTTTTTGGGCGCAGCCTTGGTGGAAAAGCGTCTGGATCATGCTGCGGAGAGGGGCGAGGCCCGTGCCCGTGCCGATGAAGACGATCTCGGGCTCCGACGGTTTCAGGACGAAGCCTCCGTAAGGGAGGGTGAGCGTGACTTTCGCGCCTTCTTCGAGGGTCCAAAACCATGTCGTCGCGAAACCGCCTTCGACCTTTTTGATGCAAAGATCGAGATATCCCTCTTCGAAAGGGGCGGAAGCGATGGAATACGCTTTTTTGACGGGCTTGGGATCGGCCGGCACGTGAACCATGCAAAACTGGCCGGCTTGAAAGGATACCCATTTGCCTGCGGGAAAACGGAAGCGAAACGTCTTCACCGTGGGGGTCAGCACGAATATCTTTTCCAATGTCGTTTCAATGGGTTCCAAAGGCATTCGCGGGCCTATAGGACTAATTGAGTCGGAGTTTCAAGCGAAATGAAATATTCACTTTATCCTTTGCCCGAATGCTGATGAAGAGGGCCCTATGTCATTAAAGGAACGCATCCTGGACCACGCTTTGAAGCTTGGCTTCGAACTCTGCGGTCTCGTCCCGGCCTATCCGGTGCCGGACTTCGACGCCTTTCGCTCTTGGCTCGACCAAGGATACGCCGGGACGATGACCTACCTCGGTCGGGGCGCCGAGAAGCGCGCCAACCCTGATCGGATCTTGCCGGGCGTCAAAACCTTGATTTGCGTCGGGATGAATTACCACCAAAGCGACCCCCACCCTCAGATCGCCCAATACGCCCTCGGTCGGGATTATCACGACGTGATGGGCGCGAAGCTTCGGCTTCTTGAAGATTTTCTCCGCGCGCTCGATCCCACGGCGAAGACGAAAAGCTATGTCGATACGGGCGCGATTTTGGAGCGTGGTTACGCGGCGCGGGCGGGGCTGGGGTGGATCGGCAAGAACACGTGCCTGATCAACGACGGCGTGGGGTCCTTTTTCTTCATCGGAGAAATCCTAACGACGCAGGAGTTCCCGGCGGAAGACTACGGCCTTCCCGCCCTCGACCAGTGCGGCACGTGCACGAAATGCCTGGACGCGTGTCCCACCGAGGCCTTCGTCGCGCCTTACGTGATGGACGCGCGCCGCTGCATCTCTTACCTCACTATCGAATACCGGGGCGATTTTTCGGAAGAGCAAGCGGCGATGGTCGGCGGCCACGTCTACGGCTGCGACATCTGCCAGACGGTGTGTCCGTACAATGACCGGATTTCGGGGACGCGGGAACCTGGCTTCCAAGCGAGGCCCGAGATCAGAAGCTTAACCTTAGAGCGGATGCGCACGTTATCGGAAGATGAATTCGCGGCGTTAACCCGCGGTAACGCCATGGACCGCGTGAAGTTCCTAGATTGGAAAAGAAACGTGGAAGCTGTCAAAAACTCTCAACCAGCTCGTGATCGGCGTTGAAGGTCGCGTGGCCGTGGAAATCCTCGCCGTAAATCTTGGCTCCGCTTCCCTTTTCCGGGTTGAGCTGATAACCGCCGCTTTCAAAAAACTCAATCGGGGTGCCCTTCGGAAAAAAGATTTGTTCATCGCTGATTTCAAAAGGCTCCAACAAGACGCCATATTGGGGCCGTGATCGGGAATCGACCTTTCTGAAAGAAACCGATGCCCTTTCTGTTAAGTAGTTTGCCCTGAAACCAACCACCCACTTTAATCCTTTCCGGCCTCGAATCGTCATGGACTGTTGATGGGAAGTGGCCAGGTAGTTTAAATTCCCGTCATAATGCAGGGAAAGCGTATCATTCGGCTTCAGGTCCAATGCGAGCCCCCCGAGGGATAAAAGAATCGGTTCCCCAAGGATAAGAAGAACCACCTCCGAAAAACAGGCGATGCTGCTCACGACGCAGCGCTGTCCTCCGAATGAAAAATTCCATCGATTCGGCCAGTCGCTGGAGGAAGCGCGTCTTATTGCGGTCATCCCTCCTTGCGCGTTGCACGTCAGGATGTCTCCGGCCTCCGCATCGATCGTCATGGCGGCAGAAGAGAAGACGGCGAAGGGCGCCGGCTTCGCTAACGTGAACTCGACGAGCTTCTTATCCTTCAATTGGACACGATTTTCCTCTCCCCCGCGGCAACGTAGATCGCGTCCATGAAAAGAAAAGTCCCGGTCGGTCGCTAAAACGACCGAAGAGAGCCGTCCAACGCTTATTTCGAAACCCACTTCATCTCCCGGTTCCAAACGGAGATCCCCGGAATCCAGCCCGACTTCGACGGCCCTCGCCAGGACGCCATTGGAGAACGGCAATCCATGGGCGGAGAAACGGACCCGTTGGCCGGCGGCTAGGACGAAGGTGCCTTCTTCGGTGTTGACGGGACATTCCCGCGCCAATGTCCCGAAGAGTCCGTTCAATTCCCCGGATGGGGAGAAGTTATACTCCACGTCGCAACCGCCTTGGACGAGGATGACGGTTTCGCCGACCTTCACTTCCACGTTCGACCGTGCCCGTCCGCTCAAGGAGCTAAGTCGCGATGTCTCCCTCTCACGTATACCAAAGCCTTCCGTGTGAAACTTCTTTTTCACCTCACCCTCTAAAGTTCCCTCCAAAGCACTCCATAGGGAGTCGCCGCCCTTCCCGCCCGTTTGACCCGTTTGAATAGGTCCGGCGCATGAGAGCCCGACCAGCGTCCTCGGTTTTTTCGTGAGAAAGACGCCACCCGTGCCGTTCGACAGGCTGAGGAATGTGAAGGCGTTCGCCATCGTGCCGCGATTCCGAGCCCAAGGGGGTGGGCAAGACACGGCGATCGAGTGAGACGCCTGCGGCGTCGTGACGGCGAGAGGCATTTGGATCGTGGACGCGTTGAGGCGCGTGAATCCTGGATAAGGGGAATTGGCGACCGGGAGTTTCATGGAAAACCTCTCTCTTATTTAAGATGGAGGAGATTTCGTAAACGCCATAAATAAGTTGCGTGATTTCGGTGTCTGCTACTCCCGCCGGAACGAGAGGCTGAGCTTAAAGCCCTGGGCTTCGTTTTCCGCTTTTAAGTCGGTATTCATCGCGTCCGCCAGCATCTTCGCCATGGCCAGGCCGATGCCTGTGCCTTTGGTCCGGCGCGTGAGTTCGTTTTCGACGCGGTAAAAAGGATCGAAAATCCGTGACAGCTCCTTTTCCGGGACGCCGGGACCGTGATCGCGCCAGCGGAGAACCGGTTTTCCGCCTTCGTCCTTTAAAGAGAGCGTCAGTTTCTTATTTTCGGCCGCGGCGCAAAACTTGAGGCTGTTTTCGAGGAGGATGAAGAGGATTTGCCGGACGGCTTCCCGGTCAAACGTCGTGTCGGAGAGATTCGCATCGATGTCGGCTTCCAGGGTAAAACCCGATTTTTCCGCCAAGAACCTCAACGACGGGAGGAAGGCGTTCAGTTCGGAGGCGAGGGAGTCGGTCACGAGCTGGGGACGGTAGCTCTTCTTCTCCAGGCTCGCGAGCCGGAGGATGTTGTCGATCAAACGGGAAAGGCGGTTCGACTCTTGGTTGATGAGGCCGTAGTATTCCCGCTTTTTCTCCTCGGTGCCCGCCATCCCTTCCTCTAAAAGCTCGCCGAACATTTGAATCGACGTCAGGGGCGTGCGGAGTTCGTGCGTGACGGCGGAGACGAAGTCCTGGCGTTTCTGGGCCAAGAGGGCCTGGGCGGCGTAGGAACGGTATAAGAGAAGGAGAGCAAAGTTGAGCAGAAGAGATGTCACGAGCGTTAAAGCCACAAAAAGAGGAAACCGTGAGATGATCCTCGCGGACGCTTCTTCCTCTGGAATTTCCATACGGGGCGCTTCCGCTAAATTTTCAAAAGAAGGAGACGAGGGTTTATCTTCTGGGGGTGACGGTGGCGATGACGGCACCAGTAGAGGATGTGGAATTGCGCTTCGAGAGGTAGCCTGAGACTTTGGCCCGGAGCTATCTCCGAACCCCCCTTTCGCTTCGACTCGAGATTCCTTTTTTTTCGATTTTTCATCTCTAAGGACGGGCTCGGCTTTTTTAGGACTCTCAGTTTGAACGGGTGTAAGCACAACACCAGGGAGGCTTTGATGATGAGAGGATGGGGGGAGTTTTTCGCCGCTTTCGAATTGACGGTAAAAATAAAAAAAGAAGGCAATCAGTCCGATGTTGAGGGTAAGAGCGATCGCTATCCAAAATTTTTTGTCCGTCTTTTTCATGGCGATGGCGAACCCATTTTATAGCCTTCCCCTCGGACAGTGAGAATCCACCGCGGATGTTCCGGATCCGTCTCGATCTTGCGGCGCAGCTTTGTGATGTGGATGTCCACGGTGCGTGTGTCCATCTGGGCGTTTCCGTAACCCCAGACTTCCTTTAAAAGCTCGGGCCGACCGACGGGGCGGTGCGATTGCGCGATCAGGTAGCGGAGGATCTCTACTTCGCGCCGGGTAAGTTCTATTATAGGGGCTTGCGCTGTCCTCTCCACAGGCTTTGCCGGTGGAGCCTCCCCCTCAATCGAAAAAACATGAAACCAAGCACAAAGATTTACGGGATCTATCTCTAGTTTATCCCAGATAATACGTTCTTTTTCATATTGGAGCTTTTGACTACGGCGCAGGACGGCTTCGACGCGCGCCACCAGTTCGCGGACGGAAAAAGGCTTGGGCACGTAATCGTCCGCGCCGAGCTTCAAGCCTTTGAGGATGTCCTCCTCGTCACCCTTCGCCGTTATCAGGATAATGGGCTGGCTGCGGTCTTTCTTCCGGATCTCGTTGCAGACGGAGAATCCATCAAGGCCCGGGAGCATCACATCCAAAAGGACAAGATGATAGGTCCCCGTGAGGGCTTTTTTCAGGCCTTCCGGGCCGTTCTGGATCCAGTCGACCTGATAACCGTTGAAAACGAGGACGTCGCAAAGGCCTTTGGCGATGGGCTCTTCGTCTTCGATAAGGAGGATGGAGGGTTTCGCGGCCATGACGATCCTATTATGGCCAGTGCCTCGCGATTTCACCAGTAAAACATTTGTAAAAAATCGCGGGCCATCTTTTACACTCTAGAGCCTACTACTACCGGCGGTTCCGTCTTATTCTGTTCTCCGAAAAAGGAGAACCGTATGAAAAAACTCATCGCATCCCTCACCGCGGCCGTCGCATTGGTCCAAAGCGCCGCCTGCGTCGCCATCGAAAAACCACAGCCGACGGGCCAAACGGCCGGAGGTGTCCGCGTCAAAGGATCGCTTTCGCAAACCAAAGTCCTGCAAGGTTCGGACGGCTTGATCTACCTGCAGGTCGACATGGATGCTCCTGAAAAGAGGTGGGACGTGTCCTCCTTGAGGAAACCGACGGATTTCGTCATCGTCCTCGACCGGAGCGGCAGTATGGCCGACGAGAGGAAGATGGACTACGCTCACCGCGCCATTGATTCCCTCATCAATCAACTCCAGCCGACCGACCGCTTCGGCCTCGTCGCTTTCGACAGCGAGATCGAGACGCCGATCACACTGACGCACGCGTCTTACGGTAATAAGTCCCGTTTCCGCCAGATCGTCAGGGGGATCGGCGCGCGCGGCGGGACCAACCTAGGAGGCGGTCTCCTGCAAGGGATCGCCCAGATCCAGTCGGCCGTGAATTTTGCAAGAGACCCTATGAATCGAGCCCAACGTATGATTCTGATTTCCGACGGTCTTGCGAATGAAGGGATTACCGACGAAACGGAGCTCAGGCGCATCGCTGGAAATGCGGCGTCTAAAGACTCTTCCAACAATACTTTTTCCATTTCGACCATCGGTGTCGGCATCGATTTCAACGAACATCTCATGGCAGGCGTGGCGGACTATGGCCACGGGAACTATTATTATTTGGAGAAACTCGCGCAGCTGGACAAGGTCCTGGCGGATGAGTTCCACCGGGCCAGTCAGATCGCCGCGAGCGATGTCCGCGTCGAGCTCGAACTCGGCGACGGCATAACTATGACGGACGCTTCGGGGTATCCCTACCGCCAAGAGGGAAGACGCCTGACGGTCGAGCCAGGCCACCTTTACGGAGGCCAGAAGAAATCTTTCTTCATCACGATACAGGTTCCGACCCATACGCCTTTCATGAGACCTTTGGGAACGGTGGATGTAGTTTTTCGAACCTTGGAAAAGGGCGACCAACCTTACCGGGTGAATCTCGTGAGTCCTGAGGTCACGATCGCCTGCCTCCCCGCCGAAAAAAAACAGGAAGTCTTAAGCTCCATGGATAAGAAGGTTTACGAAAAGGCTTGGACGGAGAATAACTACGGCCACTACCTCAGGGAAAACGCCGCCAAAGTGGGCGCGGGTGACCAAGCCGGCGCGATCGAGAGCATCCATAACTACCGCGACCGTCTGCAGCAAGCCTATGAGGCCGCCCCCACGCCGGGTATGAAGCAAAAGCTGGAGGCCCTCAAACCCCAAGAAGCCGAAGTGCGCGGCGCCTTCTCGGCCCCGGACGCGACCACGGCTACGAAGAGGCTGGGGAAGGGATTGCAGTATGAAGGAATTCAAAATCAGCGTAACTCACCCTAATTCCATGTACTGAGCGCATTTCGGAAAAGGCTGACCCTTATTAAGGGTCAGCCTTTTTTGATGATGTCTTTTTGAAAATTTTCCGCCTGATCCGGGTACATGGTTTCGACGACGATTTGGGCTGCGATCCGATAAGTTTCGACCCGTCCTACGAAAGAAGAAACCGCGTCTTGGACTAGATTTACAAAATCATCATAGGGGATGTTTTCTTTTTGGATAATCGAATAGATATCCTCGGGGTCTTGTTTTCGGAAACGTTCCAGTTTGAGGCAAATGAGTTCTTTCGGGCTCGCGGAAAAAACGGTCAAAGAGGATCCCTGGAAGAGTAAGATCTTGGAAACTGCATGGAAGTCCACGGTCGTGGAGATGGAAATACTTTGAGCGTCGATTCCTAGTTCTAGGCAGGCTTTTAAAAACTTGTCAGCATCGGCGACCGGAGCCACATCGATGTCGTTGGTGGACCGATTCTGAAACCCCTGATAGACGACGGAAACACCGCCGATCACTACGATTTCCAAACTCTCTTTCCGAGACGAAAAATAGGAGTCTAAGTTCTCGAATATCTTTTGAATCGTTGGCTTATCCCATTCGTGGGGATACTCTGCCTTTCCCTGGCTCATGCGAGCCCTGCGTCTTGATAATAACGCCGCTGAGAGAGGAGCAGTTGACCGGCGACGACCGGCCTTCGAATTTGCCAGTCTCCCAGGAGACGGTACTCAGGGGCCTGCGAATGTTGATCGTCGAGGAAGCGAAGCTCGCCTAAAAGAGCCCGGTGAAATTTCGAATTCGGCGCTAAACGCGCTTGCAACTGAGCTTTATGAAGCAAGATATGACGGTACTCTTCCAAGAGAGGAAGGGCTCTTTCGGTGAGTTCGTAAAAGACACGGCCTTTTTTGGGAACTTTCACGGCGAATTTCTTATGGAGAAAGACTCGTAATGCCGCTCTATCATTCTTAACGGCATCTCGTGGAAGGACCCCGAATTTGGCTAATTTTTCTAAAAGCATAATAATTATAAGTTATTATAATTAATAGATTTATTTTAATAAATGACTTTTTAAAAGTCAATCATATAACTATGAGATTTAAAGAAGATAGAGTGGGTATCGTGTCTTAGAAGGCGTGATGTGATAAAGACTTTTCTTTCAATCAATTTACCTTCATGTCACTTTCCTGTAACACTCGTATGCTGACCTATGGGCATGGCTAAAGTATTGATCATCGAAGACGACCGGGATATCGCCGAACTGGTAGAGTACAACCTCAAGCAGGAAAAGTATTCGTGCGAGGTGTCGCGCAACGGGGCGGATGGGCTTTCCCGGGCGCGCAAAGCGAACCCGGATTTGATCCTCCTCGACCTCATGCTGCCTGACATGGGCGGATTGGAAGTCTGCCGTTCGCTGAAGTCGGACGAGCGCACGAAGAGCGTTCCCGTCCTCATCATGACGGCCAAGGGCGAGGAGATCGACCGGGTGCTGGGTTTCGAGATGGGGGCGGACGACTACATCACGAAGCCGTTCAGCCCGCGCGAACTCGTGCTGCGGGTCAAAGCCATCCTCCGCCGCCTGAAGGAAAAAGAGTGGGATAAGAAAGGCGAGGCGACGACGTTCGGCGTCCTCTACGTGGATCCTAGCCGGTTCTTAGTGAAGGTGGGGACGGAGGAAGTGCGCCTCACCGCGATCGAATTCAAGCTCGTCCAGTTCCTCATGGCCAACAAAGGCCGCGTGGCGACCCGCGACATGCTCCTCGACCGGGTGTGGGGCTACGATGCCGCACTGACCACGCGAACAGTCGATACGCATATTAAGAGACTTCGGGAAAAGATGGGAAAAGCCGGCGATTACATCGAAACCATCCGCGGCATCGGCTACCGCTTTAAAGAAAAAGCTTAACCATGGCCTTCTTCCACCGAGACCGGCAAAAAAAAAACGAAGAAATCGAGAAAACTCTCCGAAAAAAAATCGCTGAATTGTCGGACGAGAAAAATCAGCTTCAATTGATTTTAGACAGTATGGTTGAGGGGGTATTGGTGACCAACGCTCAAGGCCAGATCCTCCTGAACAATCCTTCTCTCTCCGATATTTTTTCGATCCCCGCCTCCTGTCAGGGAAAGCGCGTCATTGAATGTATCCGCCACAAGGGTTTGGACGAGATGATTAAGAAGGTATTGACGGAAAACACGACCGAAGAGCTCGAAATCGTCCTGCATTCCGTCGAAGACGAAAAACATATCATGGTGCGGAGCAGTCCTTACCGGACGGAATCCGGAGAGATGGGATCAGTTTCCGTCTTTAACGATGTGACGCGCCTTCGACAGCTCGAAAGGACGCGTCGGGACTTCGTGGCGAACGTCAGCCACGAGCTTAAGACGCCATTGACCAATATCCGAGGTTACGCCGAAACGCTCCGAGGCGGAGCCCAGGACGATAAGGAAGCCGCTGGCCGTTTTCTGGAGAAGATCGAACGAAATGCGATCCATCTCCAGGAATTGGTGGAGGATATTTTAAGTATTTCTGAAATCGAATCGGGTCGCTTTGAGCTGCATTTTAGCGAATTTTCCTTAAGCGAGTTGATTGGCGACCTGATCGAGCAGCACCAGCTTCAAATCGCCGATAAGCAACTCCAAGTGGGATTTCAAACCGCGTCGTCCGGTCCCCTGCGAGCCGATGAAAAGGCGATTAAACAAATTTTCAACAATCTCCTAGAAAATGCCATCAAGTACACTCCTGAAAAAGGACGTATCGACGTCCGCACCTTTAAAGAAAGAGATCGTATGAAGGTGGAGGTGGAGGATACGGGTATCGGCATCCCGGAGGCGGACCAGCCTTTCGTTTTTGAGCGCTTCTATCGTGTTGATAAGGCCCGCTCACGGCCCACGGGAGGAACGGGCCTAGGCCTTTCGATCGTCAAGCACCTGGTCCAAGCGCATGGGGGTGACGTGGGGATGAAGAGCGAATCAGGCAAAGGGTCTATTTTTTATTTCACCATTCCGGTCGTCGTTTAAAAAAGACGACGTTCCACACAACTTTTTACCTGCGCGTTAGATAACCTAATGGCTATGGAGATAAAGCCATCATACGCACCGCGCTTAACCATTCCGCCTTCTGTGAGTCAGTACTTTCTTTCATTGAGTGAAGTCGCAAAAGGTCGCTTCCTTTTGAGCAGACCTACGGGAGATCGCCCAATCCCGCCGCTGGGTTCGAGTGTCTTTAAGTTTAAGGCTGATGCAAGCGTCGACTATAGAAAGAAATGGATGCGCGAGGCGGCAATCACTCTTTACGGCTTATTGTCGCATTTTCAGCCGGTGGGTCGAAATGAATATCGCGTGGATTACATCGGCGTCGATCATCGGGGAGGCCACAGTGTGGACATTTTCTATTATTTGGAAACGAAGATAGTCCCCCCTTACATCTTAATTTCTCATGATCAAAAATGTGTTCGCCTGGACCTCGTGCCGCAAGAGGATACTCGTTTTTTCAACGAAGAGGATGTTCCGTGGATCGCAAGGGTCTTATCTCGTCTTCAGAGAAGACTTTCAAATCTGCAACACGAAGGGGAAACCACCCGCCTTCTGCGCGAGGATGAAAGATTACAAGAGCGAAAAATCCGCGTCCCAGAGTGGAAATTATTACCCGGTGATAGGATCGATGGGATAAGATACCGGCTCTTGCCCTTAATGGAAAAAGCGAAGCGGATCCCAGGCGTTACGCAAATTCCTTGGAGAGCTTTTATTCAAGTGACGGCCGCATTGGTCAAGAAACGTTATCCGGCGAAAACCGAGATCACGTGTGAGGAAAACACATGGGAAGAGTTATACGAGCATGGAGGTGTGGATGATTATCATTTTCCAAGTCTTTTTAAGCCCTCGGGTGCCGGTGGTGACACGATTGATTTGAAAGGATTTCCTAAGGGTTATTCCAATCAGGATCATGTTTTCGAGCCCATCATCGGAGGTTTTCGGTTAGTGCCCCGTCTAAAAGGCGGACTTTTTTATTTCGTCATTGTGGAAGGGGAGGATGACGGGTTCGGCTTCGAAACTGTACCATGGAGATTGGACTTATATGAAATATTGATACAGCGTGGCCTGCCCGTTCTTTTCGAGCCGGCATTCTTAGAGGATGCGAATGGAGATTCAAAAGTGTCAGTTTCCTTGCGGTTATGGCAGCAGCATCTTTTCCGTTCGAGAGAAACCTATGCGTACATTTTCCCTTATAGTTACGTTTTACCGCCCACCGAGACTCTTTCTTTACCCCCATTGGATTTAAGAGATGATGAAAAAATCGCCGTTCTTGTCACGGAGGAGCCTGGAGAGGAATATGTTGAAAAAGAGAGAACTACCGGAGCTTTAGCAACGGGGAGAGGTCAAATCGACTCTCCATCCCTTTTCTTCACGGGTCATTTAGACCGTAGGGAAAATCTAAGGGCACAAGTGCATTTTCAACCCATAGATCCGGAAGATCCGTGGCGAGTGATTCGGGACAAGCTCCTGTGGCGTTCCGCCGTTAGTCTCGTGATTAATTTCCCTTATAGGGAAGACCGGGAATTTATCGCTCAAGTCTTTTTACTCACGGCATTAATGTTAAACCTATCGCCTTTCGAATTGGCCCATCTTGTCTTTAAAATCGTCGGATTCAACTCTGCTTTCTTATCTTTCCTGAAAAAAGCCGATGCTATTTTCCCTAAGGAAAAAATCGGTGTTTTTTTTAGGAATCCAGGGAGTCAAAAACAGGTCAGTGGAAACACTAAAGATTCTATTTTCATGGGTCATCTCTTGGAAATGGCGCTTCACGGCAGGGAACAAGCTAGCTTGTACGTAGCCGTGATCGAAAGAAAAGCGGCTCAGATGGGCCTGAAGCTGGATAGCCTGGCACGTGACTATGTCGAGCAGGCACCTCCCTTAGAGAGGGAAGTCGTGGCTATGGTCAGGGAAAACGGAGGAGAGCTTAGGTTCGCGGATTTTTTTCCCCACGTCATGTGTCTGTCGGAGTATTCCGTTTATAATGGCCCCGCGAGCGATCACTTAATCGCTCCTCATGATTTCAAAGGTAGAACGCAGGATGACGCGTGGAGGCAATTGACGGGAGATCCGAATGAAAAAGTGACAGGCCCGTTTTTCAAAACGCCCTCCGAAGATCGCTCCCTTGGGAACGGCCTCGCGGCGTTCGCCATGAAAGCTTGGCAGAAGTTGGGTCGACCGAATCGATGGACTCTCTGTGAAATGGGGGCTGGCAAAGGCACATTAGCCGCCAATCTTTTAGAAAACATTCAGTCCGCCGCTCGTCACCATGGAGGGGAATGGAAAGGATTAGAAGCCGCCACGACTTACCATATCGTGGAGATTAACCGTGCTTTCCAAGAAAAACAGAGGGAAAATCTAGCGGCCTTCGGGGATCGGGTCCATTTTACCTTGGGTTCGGCATTGGACGCCGATTTTCCAGATATAGACGCGGGCATGATCATTTCCGTGGAGCTCTTGGATATGTTCCCGCCGACTCTCGTCCGATACGATCAGAAGGAGATGCGCGAAAGCGTGGTCATCGAGCGGGGAGGAATTATCCAAGAAAAATACGTGCCTTTAAAATCTCGAACGCGTCGATTTTTGGAGCAATATGAGGTGCATTGGGAAGTTGGTAAAGACTATGCCGCGCATCTAGGCATCCCGCCTTGGCTTTCACATTTAAAGAAAAAACTGAAGAGAGGCTATGTTTGGACGTGCGATTACGGGGGGCGGCGCGATGAGCTGATGTCTTGTCCTCATCGATCCTTGATCGGGATCACCGATGATCGCAACCCGAACGTCATTTCTTTCCGTCTTTCCTTAAAGGATGAGCTTTTTCCGCTAGAGGGTGGGGCTAAAGCCTGGGATTATGTTTTCAGCAAGACAGGCCTTCGTTGGATTCGAGATTTGAGCACACTCGTCGATTTCCAACTGGTACAAGAAGCGGCGCGACAAGAGGGTTTTGTGGAAGTGGCTTACCAAAGCTTGGACGATTTTTTGGCTAAGCAAGGGGTTTCGAGGCCATCCAGGGATTCCTGGAATTCCAGGAACAGTTCGGGAGAAGACCACCAAAGCCCGGTCACCTTTCAAGTGTCCCTTCTGGCCACGAGAGATGATTTAAGATTTTAACAGGGTGTTTGAGTCGATGAAATCGAAGTTTTGGGGAATTATTTGATGAAAAGTTTCGTTTTGAAGTAGTCAGATTGAATGAAAACGATCGCACTCATAGCGCACGACGGAAAAAAGGCCGAGATGGTCTCTTTTGTGAAGGACAATCTGACTTTGATACGGAAGTTCAACCTGGTGGCGACGGGCACGACGGGTCGTTACGTCGAACAAGCCGGCCTCAAGGTGAAGAAGATGAAGAGCGGGCCTCAAGGCGGCGACGCCCAAATCGCGGCTCTGATCGCCGAGGATAAGATCGCGGGGGTTATTTTCCTGCGCGATCCTTTGGGGCTCCATCCCCACGAGCCCGATATCTTCATGCTCCTGCGCCTGGCGGACGTGCACAATATTCCGTTGGCGACGAACTTGGCATCGGCCGAGATCCTCATCCAAGGACTCGCTTCTTAAAGATCTTTTAGAATGAGGGGAGGACCAACTGACACCCGAAGGGATCGGGAACGCGGTCATTGCGGCTCGGGCTCGACCCCGCGCTGCCGGCGCTGCCTCCGGATCCTGAGATGCCACTAGATCCCCCCGAGGTCGGCCGGCCACCCATCCCACCAGAACCAAGTTGACCTCCAGAACCGTTTCCCCCGGAACCCCCCATCCCGCCAGAGCCCGGTAAACCTCCCGATCCGCCTGAGGCCATCAGGCCGCCGCTTCCACTGTGGCCACCGCTGGCCATTCCGGACGCGTCCATCATGGGAGGAGGAAGGGGCGCCGGCGTCGGACACCCGCGGCGTTTTGCGGGACCCCTCTCTTGAGGACACGCATCATCCGCCTCATCGATCCCGTCTCCGTCGGGGTCGGGGCATCCGCGTGCGTTCACGGAAAACTTACGGGACGTGCGGGGGCACCGGTCTTGGCTGTCTTCCACGCCGTCATGGTCGCTATCGGAAGGGGACGGAGGTGCCAGAGGCGGTGGCGGCGTGAGGAGGGTGACGTCGGGGAAGTCGCACCCGTCTTCGAACGCCTGGCCTGCGCGTCCTCCGTCGCAATTCGGAGACATCGCATGATAGAGATCGACGCCTTCGTCATCGCAAATCGCCTGGTCCTCGTTCTGAACCAGTAGGGTCAGGCCTTTGATCTTGTGTTTCGCCGTAAAGCCGTCTTCGATCATGAAGGCGCACTGACCCGGCGTCTCCGTGACGTGACGCGCGTCGATGGTGACGTCGAGGAGTTCGGATTCGCCTCCCGTACCGTAGCCGTCGATGAAGACTCCCCGTAAATGTTCCCTGGAAGCTTCCGGAAGGTCGTCATGGAGGTGTTTGGCCAAGAAAAGCGGGCGGGACAGGACGATCGTACCGCGGGAGAATTCGAAGAAGATGTTGAAGGTGCAGCGTCCGCCTAAGGAAGCGGGGCGGTTCTGGTTATAGGCATCGATCTTTTGGCGGAGGCTTCCGCCGCTGGTGGAAAGCCCGATTGCATTGACGGCGTCCGCCGTCGAGGAGACGCTGCAGTGCTCGTAGCTCGTCACGGGGGGGTTGGACGAAGCGATAAGGAAGGCGCCGACGAGAAGTAGGGAGGATGAGGTTAGTATTTTCTTCATAGGTTTAGTGTCCGTCGTCGCCGTCTTGGTCGTGGCCCAAAGCGGCATGGAATTTTCCGTTCATCGAGACTAGGCTCCGGTAAAATCGATCCGGAAAGACCCACCGGAGGGAGCTCTCCCAGTCCTCCAGGTGGAACTCGCCGGCCTTCGCCATTTCGATCATGTTGCGTCTGCGGGCTTCCACGACGCGTCCCAATCCGAACAAGAAACCCACGAAAACCGTGGCGGCTCCGATCCAGAGATTGTGATTGGGTTTGTTTCTCTCTTTTTGGAGGGTTTCGTATTCGTCGACGGGGATGAGCCTCATCCCCTCGGGAATTCGAGGGTCCAGGGCGCGCGAGCGGCTCTGAAGGTCCTGCGTTCGGAAGGAATAGGCCGTAAAAAGACCGCTGTGAGGCTGGGTCGCATCGATGCAAAAAGACAGATTCCCTCGCTGAACTCTTTGCCATTCCGAGAGGTCTTGTCGATTGGGCAGGTCGTCGCCGATTCGTAACCGGTTTCCAGGACGGTTTTCGACGCGTGATCCGTTGACGACGATCCGGTCTCCGGAGGCGGTATCGAATCCTTCGGCGCACGCATGCGCGGCGATCCAGGCGGACTCCGGCTGGTTCTCCTCTGGGGAGGGAGGTGAGGCGATACTCCCGCATCCGGACACGAAAGCTCCGAAGGAAAAGGCGACGGCGCGAAAAGAAGGGATATCCATGACGCGGGACTTATCGTCCGATGCGCGTCAACGTTTCGGGACATTTCGGTGACATTTTAGCGTCCTAAGTGTTTGAAATGACACATTGATGTCACACCAAAGAAACCTTAAAATCCTTGCTGGCCTTATTTTAAAAGGGCTACGAGGGCCGCTTCATGAAATTAGGCATCATCGACATCGGCACCAACTCGGTCCACATGATCCTAGTCGAGATCTCGAAGGACTTCCGCATCGAAGTCATCGATCGCGCCAAGGAATTCACGCAGTTGGGGGATACGAGTTTCCAAAACGGGATATTGTCGGACCAGGCCATCGAACGCGGCCTCTCGGCCGTGCGCAAGTTCAAGAAGCTCGCGACGATCCACGGCGTCCAAAAAATCAAGGCCGTGGCCACGAGCGCGGTGCGCGAAGCCAAGAACGGCGGCGACTTTTTGGAAATCATCCGCCGCGAGACGGGGATCAAAGTCAGCGTCATCAGCGGCGATGAGGAGGCGCGTCTCATTTATTTGGCCGCCAAGCATTCCATCGCCTTCACGAAGGATCCCTACCTCATCATCGACATCGGCGGCGGCAGCGTGGAGGCGATCGTCGCGAGCGAAAAGGGCGTCCTGCACGCTTGGAGCCTGAAGCTCGGTACTTTGCGCCTCCGGGGGGATTTTTTGCGCAAGGACCCCCCATCCGAGAAGGAACTGGAAAAATTACAAAGCCACATCCTCAAAACCCTGCACCCCGTCGTCACGAAGATCAAAGGCCTGGGGATTTCGACGGTCGTCGGGACCTCGGGGACCATCTTGAACCTCGTCTCCATGGCTCATTGGGCCCATTACAATAGACCCATCGAGATGAGGAACCACTACCGCATCGACGCGCAGAAAATTAAGGACCAAAACGAACAATTGATCCGCGCCGACCGTCGGACGCGGGCGCGTTTGCGAGGCTTGGACGACCAGCGCGTCGACTTGATCGTGCCCGGAAGCCTCGTCTTCACGGCCTTCTTGAGGAAGCTGGACATCCAGGACGTCCTGCTCTGCGACGAGGCGATCCGCGAAGGGATCATCTATGATTACTTAGATCGGAACAAAGCGAAGATCGAGATGGAGAGTCTCGTGCCGGACTTGCGGCGCCGCAACGTTCTCCAGCTCGCCCGCAAGTGCGATTCCCGCGAAAAGCACGTCCAGCACGTGACCGCTTTGGCCCTATCTCTCTTCGACCAGACGAAGTTCATCCATAAGATGGGCGCGCGCGAAAGGGAGTTATTCGAATTCGCCGGGCTGCTTCATGACATCGGAGCTCACATTAATTATAAAAAGCATTACCGGCACGCCTATTACATCATCAAGAATTCTGACATGAACGGCTTCGAGGAGAGGGAGATCGAGCTGATCGCGAACATCGTCCGCTACCACACGAAGTCGAAGCCCAAGAAGACCCATGAAAATTGGCTCCGGCTCTCGAAGACGGAGCAAGAGACCGTGCGCGCGTGTTCGGCCTTGCTGCGATTGGCGGACGCCTTGGACCGGACACGTTTCGGCGTGGTGCGGGACGTGCGCGTGGAGGTTCCTGGCAAGCGCGATTCAAAACTCGCAACAAAACTCACAATTAACGTTAAGGTTCAGGGAGATTCCGAGCTCGAGATGTGGACGGCCCAGAAGGAAAAGGCCTCCTTGGAGGCCGTCTTCGGAAGAGACATCGTGATTCGCATTCCGGACCAGAAGAAACGCCAGGCAAAACGCTCGGAAAAACGCCCGGAAAAACGCCAAGAAAAGCAGAAGAAGAGGAAACCGCATGCACCACTTTCTCGAGCCGCATAAATACCCGGGGAAACTCTTCATCGTTGAAGGCATCGACGGGTCGGGGAAGAGTACCCAGATTCAGCTTCTGAAAAAATGGCTCGAGTCGCGGGGGTTCAGTGTCTTCTTCACCGAGTGGAACTCCTCAGAACTCGTCAAGGAGACCACCAAGGAAGGGAAGAAAAAGAAGATTCTGACGCCAACGACGTTCAGTCTCTTGCATGCTTCCGATCTGTCGAGCCGGCTGTACAATTACATCGTACCGCCGCTCAAGGCCGGGATGATCGTGCTGGCCGACCGCTACGTCTACACGGCCTTCGCCCGCGACGTGGTCCGCGGCGTCCATCCTCAGTGGGTGCGGAAACTCTACAACTTCGCGGTCCGTCCCGACGTGGCTTTTTATTTCCGCGTGCCGCTCGACACCGCGATCGACCGGATCTTGAGGGCGCGTTCGAAGATCAAGTACTACGAGGCCGGGATGGACGTGGGCTTATCGACTAACATCGTCGAGAGTTTCCGCCTCTTCCAAGGAAAGATTTTGAGGGAATACGACGCCCTGGTGAAGGAATACGACCTGCGCGTCGTCGACGCGACCTTGGACATCGACGAACAACAGGAGATCGTCCGCGCCATCGTGGAAAAAGCCTTGGAAGGCTACAGCATCAAAAGGAGGGTCCATGCCCGCAGGCAAAAAGTACCTCGCCGAGGGATTACCGTACCGCCCGCTCGGTAATTTGAAGGGGAAGCTCATCGCCATCGAAGGCACGGACGGCGTCGGGCGCACGACGCAGATCGAGCTTTTGAAGGACTGGATCGAGCTGAAGGGCCACGCCGTCCTCGAGACCGGCTGGACGCGCTCGAATCTCATGTCGCGCGCCATCCAATCCGCCAAGATGGGGAATACGGTCGATCGGCTGACGTTCAGCTTGCTGTACGCGACGGATTTCGCGGACCGCCTGGAGAACCAAATCATGCCGGCTCTGGAGGCGGGATTCATCGTCTTGGCCGACCGTTACATCTATACGGCCTTCGCCCGCGATTGGATGCGGGAAGGAGACCGGAAATGGATCGTCGACGTCTTCGGTTTCGCGATCGTGCCGGACTTGGTCTGCTACCTCAGCGCCGACATCGACACGTTGATCCCCCGCGTGATCGAATCGGGCGGGATGGACTATTGGGAATCCGGCGCCGACCTCCATTTGGGGGAGGACTTGTACGACAATTTCCGAAAATACCAAAGCCGCATGATCCGGGAGTTCGACGCGATGTCGGAAGAATACCATTTTGAAAAAATCGACGCGCGGGCTTCGGTCGAGGAAATTCAGCACCAATTGCGTGCCAAAATCGAGCCCCATTTGGTAAAGGTAAGCCGTTCCTCGGAGAAATCGGGTTCTTAAGGATCCTATGAAGATCTACTTTCTCAGGCATGCCATTGCCGTCCAACGCGGAACTCCGGGTTACGATGACGATTCCCTGCGTCCGTTGACCGACATGGGAGAGAGGAAATTGCAATTGGCCTGCGAAGGCATGCGCTACCTGGAGCCCGATTGGGATTTGATCGTCACGAGCCCCTATTTAAGGGCGAAAGAGACGGCGCAAATCGTGGCTCAGCACTTCAATCTAATGCATCTACTGAGGGAAGACGAGTCCCTTATCCCGCAGAAATCCACGGAAGACCTCAACCGATTCCTCCAAACCCTTTTGCCCCTGCGTTCCCTCTTGTTGGTCGGGCACGAGCCCGCCATGTCGCGCCACGTGTCGAATTACGTTTTCGGGAGCGAGTATGGCCATGTCCAAATGAAGAAGGCGGGCTTAGCCTGCGTGGAGTTCAAGGATGCCGTCGATATCGGGCGAGGGACGCTGCTCTGGCTCTTGACGCCTGGTCAAATGCAGAGACTCGGAAGGAAGCGGAAGTAAATAGGTGCTATTTTAAAATCAAATTTTAATTTGACACCGTTTTATATATTATTCAATTATATCAATAATGTATAAAAGAGATTGGGTTCCTTTTTTACGGGAAAAGGCCTCTCAATACCCCATTTTAACTCTTATCGGCCCTCGCCAAGCGGGAAAGTCGACTTTATGTCGGTCCGTTTTTCCCGATTATATCTATGTGACTTTGGAAGATGGGGATACCCGCAGTTTAGCCCAGCAAGACCCGAGGGGATTTTTTAAAAAATACCCATCCCCCCTTATTATCGATGAGATACAGCGTGCGCCCGATCTGCTTTCCTATTTGCAAACTCTTGTCGATGAACCCGGCACGGGTCGTTCCTTTGTTTTGACCGGATCCCATCAACTGCTCCTGATGGAAAAAGTGGCTCAAACCTTGGCGGGTCGTACGTATATCGCAAAACTTCTTCCCTTTTCGCATCAAGAACTACTGCAAAAGGAATCTTCACGCTTTTCCGACGTCGATGATTATCTTTTTTCCGGAGGTTACCCCCGTATTTACGACAAGAATATCCCGCCTAACGAATGGCTCTCGCAATATTATCAGACTTATGTCGAAAGGGACGTCCGACAGATTTTGAACATTACCGATCTGGATCTCTTCGATCGGTTCGTCCGTTTATGCGCGGGGAGAGTCGGTCAAATATGGGAAGCCTCTTCCTTGTCGAGGGATTGCGGGATTTCGGTGCCTACGGCGGCGTCATGGCTTTCGGTGCTCAAGGCGAGCTTCATTTGTTTTACGCTGCAGCCTCATTTTCGGAACTTCAACAAACGCCTCATTAAGAATCCCAAGCTTTATTTTTATGATACCGGTCTCGTCTGTTACCTTTTGCAAATCAGGACGAAGGATATCCTGCAGAATCACCCACTGAGGGGAAATATTTTCGAAAACTGGGTCGTCGCGGAAAAACTGAAGCAAGCTTACCATCATGGCGTGGAGCCGGCCTATTATTATTGGAGAGACCACAAAGGCCACGAAGTCGATCTGATCGAAGACCGGAGCACGTATCTCTATCCCGTAGAGATCAAATCCGGCGCTACGTTTCACGCCGATTTTTTAAAAGATGTGAATTATTTGAATGCTCTCCAAGAGAGTTCCCTTACTCAAGGCGAGTCGGGAGCTTGTATTTACGGAGGGGACTCTTCCTTCGAGTTTAAAGGATTCAAAGTAGTTTCGTGGAAGGAAATATAAAATTGAAAAGGCATTCCTAAAAATCAACGAGCGAACTGGTCGACGAAGCTCGCGAGCTTTTCGATCGAGAACGGCTTGGGCAGGTAGGCGTCCGCGCCGCAGAGAAAACCTCGCCGGCGGTCTTCTTCGGTCGTCTTTGCGGAAATCATGATGACGGGGATGTTTCGGTATTCGTCGGAAGTCTTGATAAATTCACAAATCTCGTAACCGTTCGGGGACGGCATCATGATGTCGAGCAGGATGACGTCTGGCTTCTTTTGATCCACCACTTCCCAGAGGGCTTGAGGCCCCGAAAACGCGGTCGAGATCTCGTAGCCTCTGCGGGCGAGGTTATAGGACGTCCATTCGATGATATCCGGATCGTCGTCGATGATGAGGACTTTTTTAGGTTTTGTCTCTTTCATAAGGCGTTTCTCCATGAGGGAAAAGGTAATGCCCTTTTGTGTACGGAAGATGGAGACCGTGTGATTTTTAAAATACGATTCGAGTCCCCACTCGGAATTCCAACGTCGGATTCAAGAAATAGGTATGATCCATATCCCTTTGGGCCGCTAAGGAGATCCTCGCGTCGAAGGGGAACTGGAAGTCGCCCAACCGAGGCGTGACGGAGACGGAAAGGCGGTTGATCCAAACGTTGCCTTCGTCGGGCCCCGAGCCTTCAAGGCGCGGGTTGATGTGGTAGAAGGATTCCAGCCGTCCGGAAAAAATGCCGTCGCTGAAGCGGAGCTGCAACCCCGCTCGGATCTGCATTTCCAAACGATAGGCCGAAACGGCGTACATCCGGTCGCTTGCCGGGATTCCTACGGTGTCCCCGGGACGGGCGGGAGAGCCTATGTCGTGGCGTACGTAACGCGTGGTGGTTTCCGCGTAGTTGACCCCAGCGGCGAGGAGAAGTCCGGCTTTCCAAGATTCCCCGATGTTCCAAAGGCAGAAGACGTTGACCAACCCTTGAATCGATAGGTCGGTTTGATTCGACCGCGTCGCTCGATCGGTGTTAGGGACGCGCGCCGCACTGATTTGATAGCCGGGTACCGCCGGCAAATCCGAGGTCCGTACGTTCACCGGCCCTCCTGGATCCCCGAACATCCTGTTATTTTCGATTTGGATCGTCCAAAGTCTGGAAAGGGTTCGATCGTAATTGATTTGGAATCCAAAGGCATCGACCATGCCGCCGTTGAAACCCCGCGGCGGATCGATGGCCGCGGACGTGTAGCGGAAAAGCGCGGTGAGCGTATTGGGGGTTTGTGGCGCCGCGGTTTGGGCCTCCGCATCTGGAGTCGAGGCCAAGGCTCCCAATAATGGAAGGGCGCCGGAAGAGAGTCTAAAGAGTTGCATGATAGGCGAATCATCGCCGAATCGGAGGGAAGGTTTCGCGACGTTTCCGTGAATTTTGTGTGAAGGGATTATCCGTCTTCGAACTGCCCGATTTGGATATCCGAATCATCATGGTGCATCTTGTAATAAAGCTTGGCGAAGGCCAGCCGCTTGGCGGGATGCGGATCAAGGATGTAAGGTCGCATAAGGAGAATCATATACGCGAGATCTTCTCTGACGATCGCATTACGGGCATGGCGAAAATAATTTCCAATCAGTTCCATTATTTCTTCTAAATCTTCCTGAGGGATCTCCACGCTTTTGCGAGCGATCATATTTACGACTAACGCGAGTATCTGCTCTCGGATGGAGTCATCTTTCTGGAGAAGAGGTACAACATTTAAGAAATTGAGGGCTATTTGCATTCCTATTTTTATCATTCTCACCTGATTAAAAGTGAATAATTCGGTGAGGACATTGAGGATCGCATTATTTAAATCCTTTATACTCCCAGGTAATTGGTGAGCCCCTTCAACGTGCGGAGAAACGGGCTCTCTCACCACGGGATCAGGCCCCCACTTTTTTTTGAGGAGGGCGTAAATCCTGGCGGTCAGAAGTCTTAAGGCGGGATTTGAAGTATCCCCGCACTCGGTGACTTCTCGGGTGAGCGCGCATATTTCACGCGGGTAAAGACATCCTTTTTGGTCGAGCCGTTCGACGTATCGGTAAAAAGCGTCGGAAAGGTCTCCGGTCGCCCCCCAAGGGATATTTGAGAGAATGTAAAAGGAAGCCTTCAGGACTTCTAATCTTAACCGCACATAATCGGGTCCGCGTACCTCAGTCCTTATTAAAAAACGCGATGAAGCCTCTAAGACGATTTCGACCTCTCGCAAGCCATGATGGCCGATGTCCTTTAAATTCCTCAAAGTAGAATCGACGTGCGCAGGATCCTTGCATGCATCCAGCCTGGAGATATCTTCAGCCAAAGCCTGAGCCTGTTGTAAGGATTCCTTCGGTGAAAGTACCCAAAAACATAGCAAGAGCGAGGCCGTCGAGAACAGAGCCGCCCGATCGCAAAATAGATCCTGTGAAGGGGACGATCCCTTTAGGAGGGCTAAACCTAAAAGAGTCAATCCGAATACCAAGCTCGGGAGGACGTAGGGCTCGTGTCGTCCCCATTGCTCCCGCATCACATGCGGGGCACAACCTAATTTCACGAGCGTTCGGTAAAAGGGGAGAGCGACGGGATGAGCGGATGCAAAGCGGTCAGGAGAAAATACTGGGAAAACGAGCCTGCGTATTTCGTTAGAAGAAGTGTAGGGCGGAAGCTTTATTTCCGTGCTGAGGTGGGTAGCCGGACCATTAGCCCTATGGTACGGAGGCGCCAGGTGAAAATAATGCTGCGATAGGCCTGTGATCAGAGGCCATAAAACAGGGCGTGACATAGTGATGGGTTATCGCTCGAACCTTAAAAAAGTTGTGGGGGAGACTCCGACTTTCACGAAATTTTGTCACACAAAATTCACACCGGACTCATCAAGCCGCCATGCAGGGACTTCATTGTCCGCCGCGAAAATCTTTAAAAAGCAAAAGGAGAAAATTATGAAATTAAAAAGAACGTTAATCGCGGTTTATGGGGTCGCGGCCTGTCTCGGAAGCTTCGGTGCCGATAATACCGCCCATGCGGACGACATCCGGGCCGTCTATAAAATCGGGGACGGGCTCAGCATCGGGGACGGTGGAGATAACCTCATCCACTTTCAAGGACGCGTGCAGCCGCGCTTTACCTTGACTAAGGTCGAAGGGGCGCCGACGACGGACGGGTTCAGTATCAACCGCGGCGAGTTCCGCGTTGATGGTTTCGTGTTAGGTAAGAAGTTGAAGTACGGCTTGGAGTTCAATTTCGCGACGACGGGTACGAAGAGCACAGCTACGGCGTGTACTAACGATCCTTGTACCACCACCGCAACGGTACTCACCTCCACAGGCAACAATGGCCTGGCCTCCCTAAACGACTATTATATTGATTGGGTGCCGACAAAGGAGTTTGGTCTCCAATTCGGCCAGTTCAAGGTGCCGTTTCTGATCCAGCAGCTTACTTCATCCACGAAGCAACAATTCATCGACCGTTCGCTCACGACCGGTTTCTTCGATCTGACGCGCGACGTGGGGGTAAATGCCCATGGCGGCGTGTTGGATGGAAAGCTCAATTACGCGGCCTTTTTAATGAACGGTGAGGGCCCCAACAGCGTCAACATCAACAGCCAGCACTTGATGGCGGGCGTACGCTTCGATGTGCCGATTCTGGGAACCTACGAATATTCGGAGACGGACGTGGGGAATTCCGAGGACCACAATCTCGGCTTCGGCTTGGCCTATGCGTTCAATGATAACGGGAACGCCGCGATCCAAAACAGCTCAATCGCCCGTTATACACGGGCAAGCCATGGGACCTTCGATCTTGGTTACAAACATAAGGGGCTCTCCCTCCAAGGAGCCTTAATGCTGACGCGCGCCATGGAAGGGACGAAGCTCACCAACTGGGGTTATAACGTCCAGGCGGGTTATTTCTTCATCCCCAAGACTTTCGAGTTGGCCGTCCGCCAAGGAGGGACCGTCTTTTCGAATGCGGCCGCCAATCCCAACAACCAATACGAATACGCCCTCGGTATGAACTATTTCCCCTGGCAGAAAGGGCATGGGGTGAAATTCCAAGTGAACTACACCTTCTTGGATAATAACGGAGGCAGTTTGAACGTGCAGGGGCACCGCGTGAATGCCGCCATGAACCTGATTTTCTAGGAAAATGAAAACGTAACGATTTCGTCACAAAAACGTCACACAGGGTCCGCATAAGTCGACCCTCTCAAACAGAAGAGGTTTGTTATGGATAAAAGAAGAATAGTTCACGGTTTGATGACAGCAGCTTTCGCTATGGGGATGATGGCGGCGAAAACCGCATCCGCCGGGAATGTGATCAAGATCGACGGTTCGAGCACGGTGTATCCAATCACGGAAGCCGTCGCCGAAGAATTTCAAATCGCGAAAAAGGGCGTAATGAAAGCCACCGTCGGTATCTCGGGGACGGGAGGAGGTTTCAAGAAATTCTGCCGGGGAGATACGGATATCTCCAACGCCTCGCGGCCCATTCAAAAGAAGGAGATGGACGACTGCTTCCTAGCCGGCATTAAGTATTACGAGCTACCTATCGCCTATGACGCTTTGACTGTCATCGTAAATCCCAGCAGCCCTCTCTCATCGATCAAGGTTTCCGAGCTCAAGACCCTATGGGCTCCTGAAGCTCAGGGTAAGATTAAAACGTGGAACCAGGTGAACCCGGCTTGGTCGGCCGAGTCGGTGAAGCTTTTCGGCGCTGGCTCGGATTCCGGCACCTTCGATTATTTTACCGAGGCCATCGTGGGTAAGGCCAAGTCCAGCCGCGGCGATTATACGGCGAGCGAGGACGATAACGTCCTCGTCCAAGGAGTGGCGAATGATAAAAACTCCCTCGGTTATTTCGGGATGGCTTATTACGAGGAAAATAAAGCGAAGTTAAAGGCCCTGGCGATCGATAATGGCAAGGGAGGCGTCCTGCCTTCGGAGCAGACCGTAAAGGACGGTACGTATGTACCGCTCTCCCGCCCGATTTTCATTTATGTGAGCGCCAAGTCCTATGAGGCTAAGCCTGAAGTTAAGGAATTTGTGGATTTTTATCTCCAGAATGCGCAAAAGCTCGTGCCTCAAGTGAAGTATGTGGCGCTTCCGGCGGAAGACTATGTCGAAGGTGTTAAGAGATTGACGGAGAAGAAGGTGGGGACCGGTTTCGGAGGAAAATCCGAAGTGGGTCTCAAGGTATCGGACTTGTTGAAACGTGAACCGAAACTCTAAAACCGACCGAAGAGAGTTTTCCGAAAAGGCCGTTAGGATCGTTCTATTCCTGATGGCCTTTTCGTCCGTTATGGTCACGGTTGGCATCGTCTGGGTGCTTCTCTACGAATCCTTTTCGTTTTTTAGCCATGTGTCGCTCCTCGACTTTTTGACGGACACGCAGTGGACCCCGCTCTTCGAGGACGCTCATTACGGTATCCTGCCGTTGGTTTCCGGAACGTTCGTGACGACTCTGGTTGCCGTCATCGTGGCGATCCCGTTAGGGACTATCATCGCGATTTACTTGAGCGAATACGCCCCCCATCGTTTACGCGAAATTGTCAAACCCGCCCTTGAACTTTTAAGCGCCGTGCCGACCGTCGTGTACGGGTATTTCGCTCTGCTTTTTCTGACGCCCCTCTTGCAGAAAATCATGCCGGAACTCCCGGGATTCAACATGCTGAGTGCCGGCATGATCATGGGCGTGATGATCATTCCTTACGTGAGTTCTCTAAGCGAGGACGCGATGAGGGCGGTTCCGATGCATATCCGGGAAGGGTCTTACGCCATGGGGGCGACGCGCTTTCAGACAGCGGTGAAGGTGATCTTCCCCTCGGCGCTTTCGGGCATCACCTCGGCCTATATCCTCGGTTTTTCCCGCGCTGTGGGTGAGACGATGATCGTGGCGATCGCGGCCGGCTTGCAGCCGAACTTGACGTGGAATCCCACCGAACCCGCCTCCACGATCACGGCTTATATCGTGCAAGTCAGCCTCGGGGATCTTCCCCATGGGAGCATCGGTTACCAGACGATTTTCGCGGCGGGCTTCACCCTCCTCTTGATGACTCTTTTCTTTAATATCGTGGGGCATTATTTCAGGAAGCGGTTCCGGGAGGTTTACTGATCATGAAATCCCTCTCTCGAGTCATCGCCCATCATAAGCGCGTGGATAAGCTCTTCATCATCTTAGGGCTTCTTTCGCTCTTGGTGGGGCTGCTGACGCTATGCGCCTTGATCCTCGATCTCTCCCTGGACGGGGTTTCTCGCCTCTCGATGCCCTTCATGACATCTTTCCCGTCGCGATTCCCGGAAAAAGCGGGCATCCTCTCGTCTTGGGTGGGTTCGACTCTGGTCATGTTCACGACGGCCGTGATTTCGATCCCGGTCGGTGTCGGAGCCGCGATTTATTTGGAGGAATTCGCGGCGAAGAATAAGCTCACGGACATCATCGAGATTAACATCACCAATTTAGCCGGCGTCCCGTCGATCGTCTACGGTTTGATGGCCTTGGGCCTTTTCGTCTACAAGCTCCATTTGGGCCAAAGCATCCTGACGGCGGGCCTGACCTTGGGGCTTCTGGTCCTACCCATCGTCATTACGGCGACGCGCGAAGCGATCCGCGCGGTGCCCGTCGGGATCCGCGAAGCCGCGTTCGCCTTGGGGGCGACGCGATGGCAAATGGTGAAAGACCACATCCTCCCGTATTCGACGGGCGGGATTTCCACGGGCATCATCATCGCCCTCTCGAGGGCCATCGGGGAAAGTTCCCCTCTGATCACGATCGGAGCGCTCACGTTCATCGCCTTCCTCCCGCCATCGCCGGTCCAGGCGGATTTCCCTTACCTTTCCTTCGAATGGTTGATGTCGCCGTTCACGGTCATCCCGATCCAGATGTTCAATTGGGTCTCCCGTCCCCAAGCCGAGTTCCATTTGAACGCTGCCGCCGCTGGTTTGATTTTATTGGTGATGACTTTGTCGATGAATGGTATCGCGATTTGGATCCGATACAAGTTTCGCAAGAAAGTGAAGTGGTGAGCCATGGCGTCTCTCAAAGCAGAGGTCAAAGGACTGAATTTCTATTATGGCGAACGGCAGGCCTTAAAGAACATCAACTTGCCCGTCTTGGAGCGTAAGGTAACGGCGTTGATCGGGCCCTCAGGTTGCGGCAAGTCGACTTACCTGCGTTGCTTCAATCGCATGCATGATCTCTACCCGGGGCATCGTTATGAGGGAGAAATCACCCTTTTCCCGGACCAAGTGAACCTCATCGGCAAGGACGTCGATCCTATCGAGATCCGCATGCGGATCAGCATGGTGTTCCAAAAGCCGAATCCCTTCCCCAAGTCCATCTACGAAAACGTCGCCTACGGCTTGCGCGTGCGGGGGGAGTCGTCCAAGAAAGTCATCGACGAAAAGGTCGAGAAAGCGTTGCGGGGAGCGGCCCTCTGGGAAGAAGTCAAAGACCGTCTTCACCAACTCGCCTTCAATCTCTCGGGAGGCCAGCAGCAACGCCTATGCATCGCACGCGCTTTGGCGCCCGATCCCGAACTGCTCCTTTTCGACGAACCGACCTCCGCCTTGGATCCGATTGCGACCGCGCGCATCGAAGAATTAGTGAACGAAATCAAAAAGGACGTGACTATCCTCATCGTCACCCACAATATGCAGCAGGCCGCCCGCGTTTCGGATTACACAGCCTTCCTTTATATGGGAGAACTCGTCGAATACGGGGAAACCAAGACTTTATTCACGACACCGCGCCAAAAGAAGACGGAAGAGTATATTACGGGCCGTTTTGGGTGATTTTTTCTAAAAAGTAACATAACCCCTTTCATTCTTTAGAAAAATCGGTAAAATCTTGGATTACATATCTCATTGATAATAGAGGAGGGTGGATCGGCATGACGAGCCATACGGACAAATTTTTCGAAGAAGACCTGCAGGAACTCAAGGAAGACATCTTGAAGATGGGGAGCGTCGCGGAGGACATGCTCGCGATGGCAATGAAATCGTTGGTCGAGCGCGACAATCATGTCGCGAAGCAAGTCATGAAGAAGGATCATGAAGCTAACGAACTCGAGATGTCCATCGACGACCAATGCTTGAAGCTTTTGGCGCTGCGCCAACCGGCTGCCTCCGATCTTCGCTTCATCATCATCGGCCTGAAGATCTCGAAGGATCTGGAACGCATCGGTGATTTGGCCGTCGACATCGCCCAACAAGCGGAACATTTGAATAAAGAACCCCAGTTGAAGCCTTACGTGACCCTGCCTCAAATGGCAGAGAAGACCCAAGTCATGGTGAAGAAGGCCTTGGATTCTTTCGTGAATCGGGATGCCGAAAAGGCGAACTTGGTCTGCGAGTTGGACGACGAAGTCGATGATTTGAAGGATTTCATCTTTAAGGAATTGACCCAAGTCATGCAGAAGGATTCGGAAACGGTCATGCGTTCGATCCGATTGATCTTGATCGCCCGCCATTTGGAACGCATCGCCGATCACGCCACCAACATCGCCGAAGAAGTCATCTTTATGGTCGAAGGCCGGGACATCCGGCACGGCCGAGGTCGCGTCACTGCGGCAGGATCGTAATCTCGGTCGCTTGGGAGGGCAGCGTCTTTTGCCGCGTCGTGAACCGGGGCGGCAGGTCCGTGCCTAGATTGCTTAAGAGCGTAGGGATCTCCCCCACGTACGTTCCCTTGAAAACCTGCAGCTTCTGGGTCGACGTCTCATAGGCCAGGTCCAAACCTTCCATTTTAAAGAGGGCCTTTTTAATGTCGGCGTAGTCCTTGTACTGGACGACTCCGGCCAGGACGAATTTCACCGATTTTCTCGCCTCTTGAGCCCGAGCACTCCCGAAAAAAGAAAAAATCCAGAGACAAAAAATCGGAAAAACGAAAAATTTTTTCCTCATCGCGATTTTATCAAGCGTGTCGATGACTTAAGTCAAGAAACTCTTGACACCTGAAACATCCTCGCTCATAGAAGCCGAAATTTTTCCGGTAATTTTTCAATTTTTTGGAGTCTTGAATGCTCTTCCAGTTCGGAAATGTTCTGGTGTTCTTCTTAGTCGGCGGGGGCTTCGTTTTCATTTCCCTTCTGATGAGTTCGTTGTTGCGTCCCAAAGTTCCCACCGCTGAAAAGTTGGCTCCTTATGAATGCGGTGAGATCCCCACGGAAGGAGCGTGGACGAACTTCAATATCCGTTTTTACATCGTGGCTCTCCTTTTCATCATTTTCGACGTGGAGATCGCGTTCATGTTCCCCATCGGCGTCGTATTTAAGGAGTGGGTGGCTTCCGGTTCGGGAATGCTGATTTTAGCTGAAATTGCGGTCTTCGTATTGATTCTGCTCTTAGGTTTGGCGTACGCATGGGTAAAGGGCGACCTGGAATGGGTGATGAAGATGGAGTTCAAAGATAAGATCAGCGGTAAAGATATCGTTCCCGGAGCCAGTAAGGTCGGGTAATTTATATGATTACGCTTAAAAACCAACTGCCTGAAAACGTCGTGACTTCGAAGGTCGATCAATTCTTGAATTGGGGTCGCGCCTCTTCCCTTTGGTATATGCTCTTCGGTTTGGCTTGCTGTGGAATCGAGCTCATGCAGACGGGTGGCCCTCGTGCAGATCTGGACCGTTTCGGGAGCGTGCCGCGCGCCTCGCCGCGGCAGTCGGATCTGATGATCGTCGCCGGCACGTTGACCTACAAGATGGCTCTTCGCACGAAGGTGCTCTACGATCAAATGCCAGAGCCCAAGTATGTGATCTCGATGGGGAGTTGTGCCACCTGTGGAGGCTTATTCCAACCGGCCTATTCCGTCGTTAAGGGTGTCGATAAGATTATCCCGGTGGATATCTATGTGCCAGGGTGTCCGCCACGTCCCGAAGCTTTGACCGAAGGGTTGTTGAAGATTCAAGAGAAGATGCGGAAGGAGAAGTTCCTCCGTCGTTCACAATCGTTAGTTGCTTAAAGGGGTGTGTGAAGGCATGAATTTGCAGGATATCCAGAAAAAACTTTCCGAATTCTTTCAGGGATCCACCATCGAGTTGATGGAAGGTGCGAAAAATGCCCAAGGAAATCAGGTGGGGGATGCGGGTCTATCCATCCCCGCAGAAAAGATTAAAGATGTGTGTGAGAAGTTGAAGCAGATCGAACAGTTCTCCTTTGATTGTCTATCGAATTTGACGGCCGTGGATTGGAAAGATCGTTTCGAAGTCGTTTATCATTTGTTTTCCTACAAGCATCGTCATTCTCTGATTTTGAGGGTGCGTTTAGCGCGTCCTGCTACCGCGGACGAGGGGGTATCTCTTCCGTCGGTGGAGTCGGTATGGGGATGTGCGAATTGGTTGGAGAGGGAAGTGTTCGATCTCTTCGGGATCCGCTTCGAAGGGCACAGTGATTTAAGACGCATTATGCTACCGGACGATTGGATTGGGCATCCGCTCCTCAAGGACTATAAGGAGCAGGGTGATTACCATGGGATCTCCACGACGAGACCCTCCCTTTTGAACTAGGGAATTAAAAAGCGAGATTATGGGCGAGTTGAGAACAGAAGAGATGTTGTTGAATATGGGTCCTCAGCATCCGAGTACTCATGGGGTCATCCGTTTCGTGGTGAAGACGGACGGCGAAGTGATGAATGTCGCCATTCCGGACGTCGGTTACCTCCATCGTTCTATTGAGAAGATCGCGGAAAAGGCGACCTACAATGGTTTCATGCCGTGGACCGACCGCGTGGATTATTTGGCGGCGATGAATTGCAACGTTGCCTACGCGATGGCGGTCGAGAAGTTGGCGGGAATCCAGCCGACGCGCCGCGGGGAGTATCTCCGCGTCATCGCGATGGAGTTGAATCGCATCGTGTCCCATCTTTTGTCCGTGGGTTCGTTGGGGATGGACGTCGGAGCGTATACGCCGTTCATCCATTGTTTGCGCGAGCGCGAAAAGGCCAACGACCTCATCGAAGAGTTGTGCGGACAAAGGCTCACTTATAATTACGCCCGCATTGGCGGCGTCATTTACGATATGACGCCTAACTGGGACAAAAAGGTTTTGGATTTTCTGGAGAATTTAGAACCTCAGTTGGTCGAGTTTGATCGTCTCTTGACGAGTAATAAGATTTTGAGGGCTCGCCTCGCGGGCGTTGCTGTGATTTCGTTGGAAGACGCCATCGATTACAATTTGGTGGGTCCCAATCTCCGGGCCTCGGGTATTAAATACGATTTGCGTAAGGATGCGCCCTATTCCGTCTATCCGGAATTGGATTTCGAGGTTCCGGTAGGTAGTGGAGAGGGTGGGGTTGTCGGCGATTGTTTCGACCGCTTCGTCGTGCGCATCGCCGAGATGCGGGAGTCGTGTAAGATCCTCCGGCAATGCTTCCAGCAAATCCCCAAAGGTGAGGAGTATCAGGTGAAGGTGCCTAAGAAGATACGTCCTCCCGTCGGGGATGTTTATGTGCGTACGGAAAGCACCCGCGGCGATTTAGGGGTTTATTTAGCCAGCGACGGTTCCGATAAGCCGTACCGCGTGAAGTTTCGGACGGGTTCTTTTACGGCGATGAGTATCATCGAGAAGATCAGTCGGGGCATGATGGTGGCGGATTTGATCGCCTTCATCGCGAGTTTGGATGTGGTGGCGCCGGAAATCGACCGGTAGTTAAATTTATGGAAAAAATCGTCTCTTATCTCGTGGCTCACTGCGAAAAGCTTCAGCACCTTCCTGAAGATTTTATTTATTTGGCCCTTCAGGTCGTTGTCGGGTTGTTGGTATTGATGCTGTTCGTGGCTCCGTTCGCCGGCATCATTTCCTTCGTCGAACGCCGCATCGCCGCGCGCATCATGGACCGCATCGGTCCCAACCGCGTCGGTCCCCAGGGGATCCTCCAGTGGTTGGCCGACGGCGTGAAGTCGTTGTTGAAGGAGGATATCGTCCCGGCCCAGGCGGATTCGGTTTTGTTTCGGTTGGCCCCTTATTTGGTCTTCGTCGGCATGTTCGCGGCTTTCGTGGTGGTTCCTTTTTCGAGCGGTTTGATCGCCGCGGATCTGAATATCGGTATTTTCTACCTGATTGCCGTCACTTCCATCGTCGTGGTCGGCATTATGATGAGTGGTTGGGCTTCCAACAACAAGTATTCCCTCTTAGGGGGGATGAGATCGGCCGCTCAGATCGTTTCATACGAAATTCCTGCCGGCCTTTCCATCTTGGCTGTCGTCATCCTGTCGGGTTCTCTTTCCATTCAGGGGATTATTAAGGCTCAGGGCGCTTATCCGTGGCAGTGGTTCCTGTTTCAGAACCCGTTGATGCCCGTCGCCTTCGTTTCGTTGTTTATCGCATCGCTTGCGGAAGGAAACCGGACTCCCTTTGATATTCCCGAGGCCGAAAGCGAATTGGTCTCCGGTTATTCGACTGAATACAGCGGTATGCGCTTTGTGTTCTTCTATTTCGAGGAATGGGCAAACCTCTATTTGATCGCCGCCGTGAGTACATCGTTATTCTTGGGCGGATGGAACTTGCCTCCGGCTGTGGACGCATGGGCCGCCACTAAGGGTGTCATTTTATTGCACTTGCTCCAATTCTTGATCTTTTTTGTGAAGGCGATGGTGATCGTCTTCATCATCATTCAATTGCGCTGGACGTTGCCTCGCGTGCGTGTCGATCAACTCATGGCCCTTTGCTGGAAATACCTCACACCCATTGGGTTCGTTGTGGCGTTGGGCGTGGCGACCTGGAGTGTCTTTTTTCCACAGGGGTTGGCCTTGGTGAGCTACGTGATGGTCGGGGCGGCCGCGTTAGTATTGGTCTATTTCTTCTACCGTGTGTACTACCATTTGTCTTATAGCCGCGCTCCGATCGAGTTGAGTCCGTTCGTATAGGTGAATTATGGGTTATTTTTCGAACATCATGGATACGGCGAATACGGTTTTCGAGGGGATGACGATCACGTTTTCCCATCTCTTTAGGAAGCCGGTAACGATTCAGTATCCCGACCGTATTCCGCGTCCCCTGAAGGAGACGTTGCCGGATCGTTTCCGTGGATTTTTGAAGGTCGATATGGATATTTGCACGGCATGTCTGGCGTGCATGAACGATTGCCCTATCGATTGTATCAAAATTGAGACGAAGAAGGACGAGAATTCGGCGGCGAAAGAGAGGGTTCTGACCCGATTCGACATCGATGAAGCGAAATGCATGTACTGCGGTTTGTGCACGGAGCCGTGTCCAACCGGAGCCATTCATTTTACGCGCGAATTCGAGAGGGCCACGGATAGTATCCATAATTTGGTTTATAAGTTCGTGCCCGAGGGGACGACGATTGTCCCTTTTAAGCAGCCAAAGAAAGAAACCTCGGGCGCCGCGGCGGAAACCGAAGGGTCGGCCGAGAGCTGAGAAGGCTAAAAGGAATCTCCGTATGCCCATGATCGATTTAAAAGACGTCGCTTTTCTCGTGTTGGCCTTCTTTACGTTGGTTTCGGCCGCAGGAGTGGCGTTCTCCAAGAAAATTATTTATTCCGGGTTTTTCCTCCTGGGAGCTTTGTTCGGCGTCGCGGGTTTGTACGTGTTGTTGTCCAACGACTTCATCGCGGCCACCCAATTGCTCATTTATGTTGGGGGCGTTTTGATTCTCATTCTTTTCGCCATCATGCTCACGAGCAAGATCGGCGACGTGGCCGTCACCAATCGGTCCGTGAATTGGAAGGTGGCTGTTCCGATTATAGTGGGTCTCGCTTGTTTTCTCGTCGGATCCTTGGATGAAGGGATTTGGAAGGTGGTGGATAAAGCGGCCTATCAGTCTTCCGTCACCTTCATTGGGAACGCGCTCTTGAAGGAGTTTTTATTGCCGTTCGAAGTGGTCTCCATCGTACTTTTATGCGCTTTGATCGGTTCCATCGTCATTTTGAAGAGGGAAGTGAAATGATCTCTTTGAACTCCTACGTATTCGTCACGATCCTGCTGTTTTGTTTAGGGCTTTACAATGTAATCACCCGCAGCAATGCCGTGGGCATTTTGATGGGTGTGGAGTTGATCCTCAACGCGGCCTCCTTGAATATGGTCGCCTTCGCCCACTTCAACGGCAACCAAGTCGGAGGCGGGATCTTCGCGCTTTTTCTCATCGTTTTGGCGGCCGCCGAGGCGGCCGTGGCGCTGGCGATCGTCGTCTCCATCTACCGTCAGTTCGGATCGATCGACGTCGAAGAGGCAACGCACTTAAAGGGATAGCCCATGGCTGAAAAACTTTTCTCACTAGTATATCTTGTTCCTCTTCTGCCTTTACTGGGGGCGGCCATTAACGGAGCTTATGCCTTTAGCGGTGTCCGCTTGGTGCGCCCTTTCGTCCATACAGTAGCGTTGACCGCCATCTTCATTCCTTTTTTGATCACTTTAGGCGCTTTCTTCCACGTGACGAGTTTACCGCACGAAAGCCGTCAAATCATCGTGACGCTTTTTCCCTGGATCGATGTCGGTTCCTTTAAGGCCAACGTCGAATTCTTGATCGATCCCCTTTCTTTGACTTTGATGCTGGTGATCACGGGGATCGGCTCGCTGATCCACCTTTATTCCGTGGGTTACATGTCCCACGAACCCAGCTACGCGCGCTTCTTCACATACTTGAACCTCTTCTGCTTCGCGATGTTGATCCTCGTCATGGGCTCGAACGCCCCCATGATGTTCATCGGGTGGGAAGGGGTCGGCTTGTGCTCGTATCTCTTGATCGGCTTTTGGTTCACGGATCCCGCGAAGGCGGCGGCCGGCATGAAGGCTTTCGTGGTGAACCGCGTCGGCGACTTCGCCTTCATCGTCGGCTTCCTGATCCTATATTGGACGTTGCAGTCGAAAGGCCATGCGACCGTCCAATTCGTGGAGCTTAGGAGCGCCGTGGATCACCTTAACGGTGTCATGATCGGTGGTATCTCCGCCGTGACCTTGATCTGTGTACTGATGTTTATCGGAGCAACGGGTAAATCAGCCCAAATCCCCTTGTACGTCTGGCTGCCGGACGCCATGGCGGGTCCGACGCCTGTCTCGGCCTTGATCCACGCCGCGACTATGGTGACCGCTGGTGTCTACATGATCGGGCGCATGAGCTATCTGTTTTCGATGTCGCCGGTCGCTTTAAACATCATCGCGACGGTGGGTTTCGTGACGGCCTTATTCGCCGCCATCATCGGCTTCACCCAAAACGACATCAAAAAAGTCCTGGCTTATTCCACCGTTTCCCAATTGGGTTACATGTTTGGAGCGATGGGTGTGGCCGCTTACACAGCGGGTGTGTTCCACCTTCTGACTCATGCTTTCTTCAAGGCCTGCCTCTTCTTGGGCTCTGGATCCGTGATCCACGCGATGAGTGGGGAGCAGGACATCCAAAAAATGGGGGCGTTGCGGAAGCATCTCCCCGTCACCCACGCGACCTTCTTTTTGTCGACTTTGGCGATCGCCGGTATTTTCCCCTTTTCGGGTTTCTTTTCGAAGGACGAAATCCTCTGGCACGCCTTCAACCAGTCCAAGCTTTTGTGGCTGATCGGCGTCTGCGCCGCGGCGGGAACGGCCGTTTACATGCTGCGCATGGTGACCCTGACCTTTTACGGGGAATCCCGTGTCTCCGAGGAAGCCATGCATCATTTGCACGAGTCGCCCTTGAGCATGACGCTTCCCTTGATGGTGTTAGCTTTTTTGGCGGTCACCGGAGGCTTCTTGGGCATTCCCGAGTCGATCGGACATCTCTTCGGATGGCACGAGAGCAATCTTCTCGAGCATTGGTTGGAGCCTGCCCTCGTTTTCCCCAAAGAAGAGACGCATATGGCGTCCCATCTCGTGGAGTACCTCCTCATGTTCTTCTCTTTGGGCATCGCCGTCTTCGGGTGCGTCGTGGGTTACCTCCTTTATACGAAACGCCGCGACATTCCGGAGCGTCTCGCGAGCGAGCACCCTAAGATCTACCGATTCGTTTACAATAAGTATTTTGTCGACGAGTTTTACAAGGCGGTGTTCGTCGATAATCTCCTGCGCCTCAACAACTTCCTGGCCCTCTTCGACCAGAAGGTGATCGATGGCGTGGTGAACGGGGCCGCCTATGTGACGAAGATCGGGGCGTACGTCTCGGGTTGGTTCGACCGCACGTTCGTGGACGGCTTGGTCAATTTGACCGCGAGCGTCACTTCGTTCGGGGGCATCATCGCGAAAAGATTCCAGACGGGCCGTATCCAGACGTACCTCTATCTGGCTTTGGGCGCCGTTTTAATCATCATTTTTTACCGGTTTGGCTAAGCAACGAAGGGATTAACTATGTTTCCATATTTATCGTTCATGACTTTCTTCCCGCTGGCGGGCGCTCTGTTGATCGCGCTGACGCCCAAGGGCAAGGACAACCTGGTGCGTTGGATTGCATTGCTCACCACGCTGCCCCTTCTCGTGGCCGCCATCAAGATCTTCTGCCTGTTCGATCGCGGTGCCTCGACGATGCAGTTCGTGGAAGGGCCGTATCCGTGGATCCAGCATTTCAACATCGAATATTTCATGGGCATCGACGGACTTTCCGTCTCGATGGTTCTGTTGACGGCCCTCGTCTCCACCGTCGCCGTCCTAGCCTCCTGGGGAATCGAAAAGTCGGTCAAATCCTACTTCGCGCTGCTTCTGCTCCTGTTCTCCGGAATGTTCGGCGTCTTCTCGGCCTTGGACTTCTTCCTCTTCTACGTCTTCTGGGAAGTCATGCTCCTTCCAATGTACTTCCTCATCGGTATTTGGGGCGGTCCTCGCCGCGAGTATGCCGCGATCAAGTTCTTCCTTTATACGTTGTTGGGGTCGGTCCTTATGCTATTAGTCATGCTGGCCTTCTACTTCTATAGCGAAGGTCATACCTTCAACCTGCTCCTTTTAGCCGATCAGACTAAGCAGCTGGGACCCTTCGCTTCGGCGACTTTCCGGAACGCCTGCTGGATGGGCTTGTTCATCTGCTTCGCCATCAAGGTGCCCGTGTTCCCTTTCCACACGTGGTTGCCGGACGCCCACGTCGAAGCGCCGACGGCGATTTCCGTCATCCTCGCGGCCGTCCTTTTGAAAATGGGAACGTACGGCATCATGAGAATTTGCTTCCCGTTGTTCCCGGACGCGTCACTCTACTTCGCGAACATGATCGCGGCCTTAGGCATGATCAACATCGTCTACGGAGCCTTGTGCGCGATGGCCCAGAAGGATTTCAAGAAATTGATCGCTTACTCCTCCGTCAGCCATATGGGTTTCTGTCTTTTGGGCATGTCTTCGATGACGCCGGAAGGCTTCAACGGGACCGTCCTCCAGATGTTCAACCACGGGACGATCACGGCGATGCTGTTCTTGCTGGTCGGCGTCGTTTATGATCGCGCCCATCACCGTGAGATCAACGGTTTCGGAGGCATGGCGACCATCATGCCCCGTTACGCGGCGATCACCACCTTCGCTTTCTTCGCGGCCCTGGGATTGCCGGGCTTGTCCGGATTCGTGAGCGAAGTCCTGTGCTTCATGGGAGGTTTCAAGCATTTCCGGACGTACACCATCATCTCCGTTTCGGGCGTGGTCTTGACGGCGGCTTATATGCTGTGGGCCTTCCAACGCGTCTTCTTGGGCGCCGTGAACGAGAAGTACAAGGGCTTCGACGACATCAACCTGAGGGAAGTGGTGACGCTGGTGCCTTTCATGATCATCGTGTTGGTGGCCGGTGTTTACCCGAAGATCGTGCTCGATCTCTTCAACGCGACCATGACGGCCTTGAGCCAAGCGATGGGAACGTTGCCGGTGGCGGGTTTATAAAGGATTTTCATGAAACAGGATCTGACTTATTTTCTGCCTGAACTCATCGTTTCCATGACGGTGCTTTTCCTCTTCCTAATGGATTGCCTGGTCGGCAAAGGGGAGAAGAGCCAAAAAAGGCGCATTTTCCCCGTCATAGCCTTCGCAGGTATTGCTGCGATGATGTTGGCGAATAAATCAACGGCCAACATGGTTCCCGCCTATTTCTTCTCGGATATGATGGTGTTTGACCGGACTTCGACTCTCTTCAAATACGTCTTCGGACTTTCAGGTCTTCTGGCGATCGTCATTGCCAACGGTTCCCATGAGATGGAAAAGGTCGATAAGGCCAACTACTACACGCTTTTGACCGCCCTCGTCCTAGGGATGATGTTGCTCGCGAACGCCCACCATCTTCTCATGATCTACCTTTCATTGGAGATGGTGAGTCTACTGTCCTACATTCTGACGGGAAGTCTACCGGCTTCCAAGCGTTCCTCTGAGGCTTCCCTTAAATATGTCATCTACGGGGGCGTTGCGTCCGGGATCATGGCCTACGGAATCTCGCTTTTGTATGGATTGACCGGTTCCATGACCCTCTCAGGCATCGCCCAATATCTTCAAATGAACGCCGTCTCCAAGACGTTCCTCTACACGTCTGTCCTTATGATCATGGCGGGCTTCGGCTTCAAGGTCGCCGCGGTCCCGTTCCATATGTGGTCGCCGGACGTCTACGAAGGCGCTCCGACGCCGTTCACCGCTTTTCTATCCGTCGGACCCAAGGCGGCGGGTTTCGCGGTTCTCCTTCGTTTCTTCTTCGGCGCCATGTCGCAAACGGTGGACGGAGGTTTCGCTCCGATCAAGACCATCGGCATCCCCGCTTTATTGGGGGGGCTTGCCGTGGCGACGATGACTTTAGGAAATTTAGCCGCTCTACAGCAAAAGAGTATGAAACGTTTGTTGGCCTATTCTTCGATTGCTCATGCGGGTTATATGCTTCTCGCACTCGTGGCGTTGAACGCGGAGGCGATTTCGGGGGTCATTTTCTACCTGATCGTCTATCTTTTAATGAACCTTGGAGCTTTCTTGGTGTTGATCATCGTCGCCGACCAATTAGGGTCGGAAGATGTGTCGGTCTTTCAGGGCCTCTCGAAGCGCGGGCCGTTCGCCGTCCTTTTGTCCATTATCATGACCGTCTTTATGTTTTCCCTGACAGGCATCCCGCCGATGGCGGGTTTTATCGGAAAATTCTATCTCTTCGGTTCGGTGATCAAATCGGGGCATTATATGTTGGCGGTGATCGGCATGTTGAACAGCGTCGTGTCACTTTATTATTACATCCGTGTCGTTAAGCTGATGTTCTTCGACGAACCGACCGACGGACGCAACCTCGCGACACCCCTCATGAGCCACGCGTCCCTCGTCTGCGCCCTGGCTCTCTTGACGATTTATTTCGGGATCTTCTGGAACGGGTTGGCAAACGCCGTCAGCCAGGCTAAGTTGTTTTAATGAATCCTTACGTACCACTCTTGCTTCTCTTTCTGTTCGGCATGCTCCTCTCGGGAGCTTTCCTCGCCCTTTCCCATCTTTTAGGGCCACGGAGGAAATCGAAGGAAAAAAATACGACGTACGAGTGCGGCTTGGAACCTTCCGGCAATCCCCACGACCGTTTCTCGGTGAAATTCTACCTCGTGGCGATGCTTTTCATTCTTTTCGACGTGGAAGTGGTCTTTCTCTATCCCTGGGCTATTCTCTTTAAGGAATCCATCCAATCAGGTGCGGGTTCCTTCTTCTTTGCGGAAATGATTTTATTTATGGCCATCCTTTTCGTAGGCCTCGTCTATGTCTATGGCCGCAAAGCCATCGAGTGGGAATAGGATGACAAACAGCTTCTTCAGAAGCTGGGTGTCGCTCCTCCTTAAAATTTACCCTTTCATCATCGGGATGACCGTCCTGTTGACATCGGTTTGCATAAAACCCACCATCGAACTTTTTAAACACATCAGCACCGATACTGCCGATTTGCTGCCTGCCGACTATCCCGAAGTGAAGGCGTTGATGAAGATCCGCAGCAAGTTCAAGGCAGAGAATGGGTTGACGGTAGTCTTGGAGTCGGAAGACCCGCAGCAGACGCGAAGGCTCGTCAAGGACATCACCGAAAGGCTGGGCCATAATCCTGCCGTCAAGCGCGTCGTGACGGAAAAACGAGGTTGGGACTTCTTCAACAAATATAAGATGCTGTATTTGAGCGTGGAAGATTTGCAGGATATCCACGACCGCCTGGACCGTCGAATCCAACGGGAAAAACTATCGCAATTCTATGTCGATTTCGAAGGCGAATCCGACGGTAAGGAAGAGGGGTTCGGAGACATAGAGAAGAAATATAAGGAAAAGTACGGCAATCAACGCGCTGAACTCGTCAGTCCGGATGGGAAAATATTCCTTTTGGACGTGATCGGTTCCGATTCCAATACCTCCCTCAGCGGCGTTAAAGCCTTCGAAGAGGCGATCCGGAGCGATTTACAGGGTTTGACCCTAGCGACCTACCATCCGACGATGAAGATGTATTTCCACGGGGCTTTACAAGTCCGGGAATACGAGGCCCTTTTAAGGGATCTTCAAATCGCGGGCATCGTTTCCGCTGTACTCCTTTTTTTGCCGCTTCTGATCCGCTTTCGAAATCCTTTGAAGGTCCTCCTGATTTTTTTCTCACTTCCGGTGGGGCTTGCCCTTTCCTTCGGCCTTGTTTCTTTTTGGATCCAAAAGCTCAACGTCTCGACGTCGTTCCTCTTCGCCATTCTGGGAGGTTTGGGCGTGGAGTCCGGCATCCACATTTATAGTCGTTACGAGGAAAATCGCCGTGCCGGGCAGAGCCGGGAGGCGGCGCTTCTGGATATTTACGAGCATAGCGGGCCCTCCATCTTGACGTCGGTGGCGTCCGTAGCGGTGACGTTCCTCCTCCTGATCTTCGCGGATTTCAGGGGATTCTCCGAGTTCGGTCTCATTGCGGGTTGCGGCTTGTGGGTGATTTTCCTGGTGTATTTCACTTTTTTCCCCGCGCTCTTGGTCCTCTTCGAAAAAATCCGTGTCTTGAAATTCGGGGGTGTGGAAGCTGTTGTGAGCGCTTCACGGGGTTCTTTAAAACCGTCGTGGGTACGGTATGCCCTAGGTGTCTTTTCCGTCTTCACCCTATTTTCCATAGTGGTGACGCCGAAGGTGGGTTTCGAATACGATTCAAAGAAGACGCGCTCCGAGATCCCGGAAGCTCGAGTAGCCCAAGAGAAGTACCGTAAGGTCAACACCGTCGTGAACAACCCGGCGGCGTTGATGGTGACGGATCCCGAGCAGGCCAAGGCCATCAAGGCCGAAATCCTAAAACGGCGCGATGAGTATAAAGAAACGACGACGATTGACGATGTGCGCTCCTATTACGACCTCGTGCCGGATCGGCAAGGGGAGAAAATGGCCGTCATCCACCGCATCCAGAAGTTGTTGCAGGACCACACCCTAAAGTTGGTCAAAGGCGATCAGAAGAAGGATTTGGACCGCTTCAAGGAGGCCCTAGCGGAGACAAATCCTATGACTGAGAAGGACATCCCCGCTACGGTCGTAGAGATCTTCCGGGGCAATACGGGCGAACCCGGCGAGCTCCTTTACATCAATGCGAAGCCGAATCTCGAGATGGACGACGGGAGGAACGCGATCCGGTTCTCGGAGGATGTGGGCCGGATCCACACGGACTTCGGGAACTTCTACCCGGCGAACAGCGCGGTGATCTTCGGGACTTTGCTGAGGACGTTGTTCGCCGATTCCAAGATGGTGGTCTTTTGCTCGTTGGCGAGCGTCTTCTTCTTCGTGTATTTGGATTTCAGGAACCTCAAGAAGAGTTTGATCGTGATGTTATCGATTCTAGCGGGCGTCGTGTGGGTCTTCGGCTTGATGTTCCTTTCGGGGCTCCACATCAATTTTTACAATATGGTCATCATCCCCGCCATCATGGGGATGAGCATCGACAACTCGATCCACGTTTACCACCGTTACGAAGAGCTCGGGAGGGGATCGTTATCGAAGGTCCTGGCGACGACGGGACTCACGTCGCTGCTCGCTTCCCTCACGAACGCTTCCGGGTTCATTGGTCTACTCTTCTGCCACCATCAAGGGTTGTACTCAATGGGCTTAATCGCGGTGATGGGGCTCGGCACGTGCCTTCTTTCCACCCTCGTTTTCCTTCCGATGATTCTTCAGTTCATCGAAAAAGACGAAAAGAAGGATTGAGAAGTCATTTTAGAGTCCGATTGACACTCGTAAGAAATTATTCATAAGTACGCGAGACTATGGCGCTTACAGACGTCTTTGCGGGGGCGGTCATTCCCACGAAAGTAAAGGAAGTCGTGGCTTGGGGACGTAAGAATTCCCTCTGGCCGATGCCTTACGCGACGGCGTGCTGCGGGATCGAGTTCATGGGGACGGTGTCGTCGTATTTCGATATAGCCCGTTTCGGCGCCGAATTGGTCCGCTTCTCCCCCCGGCAGGCGGACCTCCTGATCGTTTTAGGGACGATCAATTACAAGCAAGCGCCCATCCTCAAGAGGATCTACGATCAAATGTGCGAGCCCAAGTGGGTGATTTCCGCGGGAGCTTGCGCGTCTTCAGGCGGTTTTTACAATAATTATAACGTCCTGCAGGGCATCGACGAGCTCATACCGGTCGACGTCTACGTCCCCGGTTGTCCGCCCCGTCCCGAGGCCATCCTGCATGCGGTGATGAAGATCCAAGAGAAGATCGAGAAAGAAGCCAGGGGACAAGCCGCATGATGGTCCAGAGTCTCCAAGAGGCCTTCGCCTCGGAAATCATCGAAGTGGACGGAAGCTTTCAACAGGTTTCCGTGGTCGTCCGCAAACACCGCCTTCATGACATCCTGAAGTTCTTAAAAGAAGATCCCCGCGCGTCCTGCGAGATGTTGATCGATATTTGCGGCGTGGATTTTTTAAAAATGAAGAGAACGCCGCGCTACGAAGTGGTCTATCATTTGTATTCGATGAGTTTGAATCATCGGATCCGGATCCGCGTGCCGGTCTCCGAAGAGGATATGAAGCTCAAGACGGTGACGGATTTATGGCCCGCGGCGAACTGGTTCGAGAGAGAGACAGCCGAGATGTTCGGCATCGTCTTCGAAGGACACCCGAATCCCAAGAATCTTTTGCTTTACGAAGGCTTCCCGGGACATCCTCTCCGTAAGGATTATCCGGTCGATAAACGACAGGCCATTCCCGTGCCTTTGGAGAAGGTGTGATGCCCGAAAACACCGCCCACACTACGGACGAGCCTATCGCCGAGCCCATGCAGCTCAATATCGGACCCGCTCATCCGGCGACGCACGGGGCTTTGCGTTTTTACGTGGAGCTCGACGGGGAAACGATCAAAAAATCCCGCACCGAGATCGGCTACCTCCATCGCGCCTTCGAGAAGCACAGCGAAATCAGCACGTGGAGCCAAGTCATTCCCTATACGGATCGCCTCAATTATTGCTCTTCATTGATGAACAACGTCGGCTATTGCAAGGCCGTCGAGGAGCTGTTGGGAATCTCGATTCCCGAACGGGCCGTGTACATCCGCGTGATCGTGAGCGAGCTCGCGCGCATCATGGACCATTTGATCTGCGTCGGGACCGCGGCCGTCGACTTGGGGGCTTTGACGAATTTCTGGTATTTCTTCAACGTGCGCGAGCAGATCTACGACTTCACCGAAAAACTCTGCGGCGCCCGCCTGACCACCAACTACACCCGGATCGGCGGCGTCATGCGCGACTTGAGCCCGGGTTTTTCGGACGGCATCAAGAAAGTCTTGAAGGATTTGGATAAGGCCGTGGCCCAGGTGGTGGGACTGCTCGAACGCAACCGCATCTTCATGGACCGGACGCAAAACGTCGGCGTCATCTCGAAGGAAGACGCCATCGCGTGGGGCTTCACCGGCCCTTGTCTCCGCGCCACGGGCGTTCCCCACGACTTGAGGCGGGCCGAACCCTATTACCACTACGACGAGTTCGATTTCGAGATCCCCGTGGGGACGGTGGGCGACGCCTACGACCGCTTGATGGTCCGGGTGGAGGAAATGCGGCAAAGCGCCAAGATCATCGAGCAGGCGTTGGCTCGGATTCCCGATGGGCCGGTCATTTCAGACGACGCGCGCATCGCCCTGCCTCCGAAGAAGGAAGTCTACGGATCGATCGAAGGCTTGATGAACCATTTCATGCTTTTGACGGATGGTCTTAAGCCGCCTAAAGGCCAGATCTATTCGGCGACCGAGGCGGCCAACGGGGAGTTGGGCTTTTACATCGTGAGCGACGGCGGAGCTCGGCCGTATCGCATCCACTGCCGTCCTCCATGTTTCCCCATCGCTTCCGCCTTCGATAAAATGGTGGAAAACAGCATGATCGCCGACGCTGTCGCGGTGTTGGGCGGATTGAATATCGTCGTTGGTGAGCTCGATAGATGAAATATAATTACGTGATCCGATTAATGAGTATCAGATGAGGGTTTCAGGGGAGAGAGGTATCTTCCCCTGAGTCATAAGAGTACGATGGCCTTCCAATGGACTAAAGAAAATAAGGCTGAGATCGCGGATATCCTGACGCGATACCCGACGAAGAAAGCGGCCCTGCTGCCTGTATTGCACGTCGCCCAAAAGGAATTCGGATGGATTTCTCCGGAAGTCATGGAGATGGTAGCCCAAGAGCTGGATATCTCGCCGGCGCATGTTTATGGCGTCGTGACGTTTTACACGATGTACAACCGACAACCCGTCGGGAAGTACCATTTGCAAGTCTGCCGCACCCTTTCCTGCGCCATGATGGGATCCGATAAAATCACGTCTTATATCAAAAAGAAGTTGGGGATAGATGTTGGGGAGACGACGGCCGATAAACGATTTACTCTCGTCGAGGTGGAGTGCTTGGCTTCCTGCGGTACGGCCCCCGCCATGGCGATCAACGAGAAGTACTTCGAAAATTTGACGGAGTCGGAAATCGATCGGATTTTGGAAGGTTTGGAATAATGGAGAAAGTCCTCACGAAAAATTTCGACACCCCCGATTCGCATACGATTTCCGTGTACGAAAAGAACGGCGGTTACGCGGCCCTCAAGAAGGCTTTCGCGATGAAGCCGGCCGATGTGACCGCGGAAGTCAAGAACTCGGGCCTGAGGGGACGCGGGGGCGCCGGATTTCCCGCGGGAATGAAGTGGGGATTCATCCCTCAGAACGGGACGAAACCCATTTACCTCTGCGTGAATGCCGACGAGAGCGAACCGGGCACTTTTAAAGACCGCCATATCTTGGAGAAGGACCCGCATCTTTTGATCGAAGGGGTCATTATCGCCTCCTACGCGATCAATTCCCATCGGTCGTATATTTACATGCGGGGAGAGTTCGACCTGCCGCGCCGTCGCATCGAGCAAGCCTTGAAGGAAGCTTACGACAAGGGGTATTTAGGGAAGAATATCTTGGGCTCGGGCTATGACTTGGATCTTCACCTGCACCGCGGTGCGGGAGCCTATATCTGCGGCGAGGAGACGGCCTTGTTGAACTCCTTGGAAGGCAACCGAGGCTATCCGCGGATCAAACCGCCGTTTCCGGCGGTGGAAGGGCTTTTCGGGAGCCCGACGGTCGTGAACAACGTCGAGACGATCGCCGCCGTCCCTTACATCGTCGAAAAAGGCGCGGATGCTTACAAAAAAATGGGCACGGAGAAGAGCACCGGCACCAAGCTCTTCTCGGTGAGCGGCCCCGTCGTGCGTCCCGGCGTGTACGAAGTCGAGATGGGGATCCCGATGCGGAAGTTCATCAACGAAACGTGCGGCGGCATGCGTCCCGGCAAGACGCTGAAGGCGGTCGTGCCCGGAGGCTCCTCGATGCCGGTGTTGACGGCGCGGGAAGTCGAAGAAGTGAATCTCGATTACGAATCCATTGCGTCCAAAGGATCTCTCTTGGGCTCCGGCGGCATGATCGTGATCGACGAGGACACGTGCATGGTCTGGGCTTTGGAGAATTTGGCGCGCTTCTACTCGCACGAATCGTGCGGCCAATGCTCCCCGTGCCGCGAGGGCACGGGCTGGGCCTATAAGGTTTTGCAGCGTTTGACCCGTTTCGAAGGCGCCCAGGAGGACATCGAGCTCGTCTTGGACATCGGCAAGAAGATGGCGGGGAAGACGATCTGCGTTTTGGCGGATTCCCTATCGATGCCGATCGCGAGCTACATCGGGAAATTCCGGGACGAGTTCGAAGCCCACGCCCATCCTAAGAAAGATTGCCCCCGCTGCCGGAAACGATTGGACGATTGCAATTGACGAGCGAGACTATGAGCGCACCTTTGGCGAAAGTGACCATTGACGGAAAAGAGATCGAAGTCCCTGCGGGGACCAATCTCATAGAGGCTGCCAAACAGGCCGGCAGCGCCGTTCCGCATTATTGCTACCACGAGAAGCTCTCGATCGCGGGGAACTGCCGCATTTGCCTCGTGGACATCGAAAAGACGCCGAAGCTCTCGATCGCGTGCAATACGAAGGTGACCGACGGCATGGTGGTCCACACCAACAACCCCAAAGTCGTCGAGGCGCGCCAATCGGTCCTCGAATTCATCCTCGTCAACCATCCCATCGATTGCCCCGTGTGCGACCAGGCGGGCGAGTGCAAGCTCCAAGAGTATTACATGAAGCACGACCTCAAGGCCTCCCGCATGACGGAGGAGAAGGTCCATAAGGACAAGGCCATTCCCCTGGGTCCGAACGTCATGCTCGACATGGAGCGGTGCATCCTCTGCTCGCGCTGCATCCGGTTCTGCAAGGAAGTGGCCGAAGAAGACCAGCTCTGCTTCTCCGAGCGGGGCAACCACAACGAACTCACCACCTATCCCGGCCAGAAGCTCGACAACCCATACGCCATGAACACGATCGACATCTGTCCGGTCGGCGCTCTCACCAGCAGGGATTTCCGTTTTAAGCAGCGGGTATGGTTCCTCAAGGAAGTCGACTCCGTCTGCCCGGGCTGCGCGACGGGCTGCAACGTGAAGATCAATCACAACAAAGGCGTCGCATACCGGCTATTGCCGCGGCAAAACGAGGCCGTGAACGAAGTGTGGATGTGCGACGAGGGTCGCTTTACGTTCAAGCCCACTAACGCGGAGAACCGCCTGCGCCACCCGATGGTGCGCACGGACGGGGCTTTGAAGGTCGTCCGCCGTGACCAAGCGGTCGCGGAGGTGGCCAAGATCCTTGCGAGCGTGCCTCCCACATCTATCCTCGGGATTGCGTCGGCCCAGTTCACCAACGAGAATAATTTCGCCTTCTGGAAATTCCTGAAGGAAGCCGGCGTGACGGATTTTTATTACCATGCCCAGGAAGTCTCGAATCCTTCGCAAGACGACTACCTCATCCACCCCGACAAGAACCCGAACCGCGCCGGCGTGGAAGCCTTGGGATTGAAGGCCTTGGTGGAGGATAAGCGCTACCAATTGATCTTCGTTTTAGGGGATCTGCCGACCGCGCGCCTGCAAAAGATCCTGCTCGACCGCCAACGCACCGTCGTTGTTTTCTCCAGCCACGACGGGGCCGGCACCGAATTGGCGGACATCGTCTTGCCCGTCCCGACATGGGTTGAGGAGGACGGGACGTTCACGAACAAGCAAAAGCGCGTGCAGCGCATCTCCCCGGCTTTTCCGGCTCCCGGCGAAAGCCAGCCCGCGTGGGCTTGGGTCTCGCTCCTGGCCCAGGCCAGCAAGCGGGAAAGGCCTGCCTACCAACGTATTGACCATGTACTGGCCGACCTTGCCGAAACCGTTCCCGCGTTCCGAGGCGTGAACTACGATAAAATCGACGGCCAAGGCGTCATTCTCAACGCGTAATCTCTAACTTATGTGCTCTTGAATCAGCCGATTGACCGTCTCCGGCTCCTCGTGGGCAAGCCAGTGGCCGGCTTCCTCGAGGAAGACGAGTTTGCCGTCATCGCATAGATCAATGCTGGGCTGGGCCATTTCGTGCTTTAGGAAAACGTCTTTCTTCCCCCAAATGAGGAGAGTGGGGGGCTGGATCCGACCACGCGCTTTTTTGCGGGGAGGGCATCTCAGTCCGGCGCGGTACCAGTTGATCATGCCTGTCAACGCCCCGGGTTGTCGCCAAGACTCTTCATAGGCTGCGAAATCTTCGGAGGAAAAGGTCCCCGGTCGGCTGCTGGACTCGAATCCTTTGCGTCCGCTCTTAGGGACGAAAAGCTCCGGCAAGAAAGGGAGCTGGAAAAAGAACATGTACCAACTTCGCAACATCTGGGAAGGGTGGGTGAAGAGGTATTTTCTCATCACCTGGTGGTGAGGTACGTTGAGTATCACCAGCTTTTCGATGCGTTCCGGAAAGCGGTGCGCCGCCCACCACGCGACCGCCCCGCCCCAATCATGGCCGACGAGAATGGCCTTTTTAGCCTTGTAATGATCGATCAAGCCAATCGCGTCTTCCGCCAAGCAATCCAAATTATAGTCGGAAACTTTCTTAGGTTTCTCGCTGAGATTATACCCGCGCTGGTCCGGGACGACCACGTGGAAGCCGGCTTTGGCGAAGTGGTCGATTTGTTGGTGCCACCCGTACCAAAATTCCGGGAAGCCATGAAGGAAGATCAGGAGAGGGCCCGTCATAGGACCGGCCTCGACGACATGGAGGCGGATGCCGTTGATCGGGATTTGAGAGTGTTTCAGAGGTGTTTTTGTTTTGGTGTGGGATGCCATGAAGAAATGGGGATAGACCGATCCCAAAAAATGGCAATGAAAATGGCGGGATATCCCACACGGCAAGGTGGTTAGGTTAAGTCCCGGATCGAGGTCTGAGTGCCCCAGGAATTTTTAGCCATTTTTTAAGCAGAGGTTATAAATCATAATAATTACATATATTTATAGTTAGGCATCTTCCTTGCTCTCTAGGGGGGGATGAAGTGTTCTTTTAAAATGATCGGGCTCTTCCTCATCTCTTGCGGGGTGGGAGCTTTCTCTACAACGACGCATCCGCCCCTTCCTTCGGCTGATATGATAGATAATCCGTCGGGAGGCGTGCATCAGATCATCGACCAAGAAGCGGCGCACTGGCCCCACACAGAGAGATCCGAGCTAAAGGACGTGGTGATCCATCTCGGGAAGGAATACCGCATCGATCCTTTGCTCATCTTATCCGTCATCCATGTGGAGAGCCGTTTCAAGCCCTCCGCCGCTTCGAATCGAGGCGCCTTAGGACTCATGCAGATCAAGCCGATCGTGTTACGCGAACTGGGAAAGCGGCGGAACGTGGGAAGCTTCGAGCAGCAGCGTCTTTTGAACGATAAGGCCTTCAATCTCTATGTGGGCGTCCGGTATCTCTCGTTCCTCTTGAAGAAATTCGACGGTGACGTGAACAAAGCCCTCATGGCCTACAACGCGGGACCCACGACCGTCAGCCTCTTCTATAAAAACCGCCCGGCCCCGACGGGAGGTTATCAGGGACGCGTGTTGAAGACCTACCGTCGGTACGCGTCGCTCTCCCTTTAAAGAAGATTTCCTTGAAACCGATGGCGGCTTTCTGTACCAAGTGCGGCTCACATGTTTCCGCTTCCCGAAGACCTGATGCCTCTGTTGATTTCGATCGCTAAAGTCATTTTAATTCCCGTCGTCGTCTTAAACCTCATCCCCCTTCTCATTTGGATGGAGCGCAAGGTCTCGGCTTACATCCAGGACCGTCGCGGGCCAAACCGTGCGAACATCCTTGGCGTGCGGCTGGCAGGGATGATCTTGAATTTCGCCGACGTCGTGAAGCTCTTGACGAAGGAGGAGTTCTTTCCCGCTGGCGCGAACCGCTTTTACTTCGTCTTGGCTCCCGGCCTGGTCTTCTTCATCTACGTCATCACGACGGCCATCATCCCCTTCGCGGACGTCTTGCGGATCGGGGACTTCACGATGTCGTTCCAGATCGCCGACCTGAACGTCGGCGTCCTCTACCTCTTTTCGATGGCGTCCCTGGCGGTTTACGGCGTGATGTTGGCGGGTTGGTCGTCCAACAACAAATATTCCCTCCTAGGAGGACTGCGCGCCTCCTCCCAAATGATCAGCTACGAGATCGCGATGGGACTCTCGATCGTGACTCTTTTCATGATGGCGGGATCGACGAGCCTGAACGATATCATCCGTTACCAATCGGAAGATCCTCTTTCGTGGAATATCATCCAACAACCCTTGGCCTTCGTCCTCTTCTTGATCGCGACCTTCGCGGAGACTAACCGCAACCCCTTCGACCTACCGGAGGGCGAGTCCGAGCTCGTGGCCGGTTACCATGTCGAGTATTCCAGCATGAAATTCGCCCTTTTCTTCATGGGGGAATATGCAGCCATCATCGTAGCGTCGTCCGTCTTGGCCGCCCTCTTCTTGGGAGGATGGCAAGTGCCTTTCCTCTCCACGCAGGCTTTGATCGACAATGCCGTCTTCTTCTTAAACGTCCTCGGTAAGAGCTTCGGCATCGTCTCGACCTTGCTCGGGATAGGCTTAGTGGCCCAATTTCGTCCTGGTCGTTATAAAGACGCGCGGGATTTCGAAGTTTTGGTGTTAGGACTTCCGGCCGTCGGGGCGGGCATCGTAGCCGCTTACTTCTTCTTCAGCCAAGGGATTTACGACATGCCCGACTGGGCGCCGCCCGTGTTCGCTGCGTCGCTGCAATTTATCACCTTTATCGCGAAGGTGATTTTCTTTTGCTTTTTCTTTATTTGGGTGCGTTGGACGCTGCCGCGTTTCCGTTATGACCAACTCATGTCCTTTGGTTGGAAGGGAATGATCCCTGCATCCCTTGCGAATCTTCTTTTCGTGTCGACGCGCATGATGTTTTAGTTTGCAATGTCTTTACCCAAAAGTTAACGGACGCGGCTCATGCAAATTGCCTTTTTCTATTTCTTTTCAGGTCTTTCCGTCTTGTCAGCCCTCTGTGTCGTTTTTTTCAGAAATACTCTCTCCGCGGCCGTTTCTTTGGTCGTTTCCTTATTCGGAGTGGCCTGTCTCTTTGGTCTTCTTGAAGCCCACTTCTTAGCCGCCATGCAGGTTTTAGTCTATGCGGGCGCTGTCATGGTGCTTTTCCTTTTCGTGATTATGCTGTTGAATTTGGGCCGCGAAGAATTGTTGCGTATCAAGCTGTCGTTTCTCGGGATCATCGGAACAGCCGTAGGCACTTGTCTAGGCCTTTTATGGTTGGTGAAATCACAGGGGCTCAGAGGTTCCGTCTTAGACGCTGGTGTCGGAAGCGATTATGGGACCGTTAAGGGTGTTGGCCAACTCCTCTTCGGCGAATACTTGATCCCTTTCGAATTGACGTCGATCCTCCTGCTGGTCGCCATCATCGGGGCCATCACGTTAGCGAGGAAATCATGATTCTGCTCTCACACGTCCTCGGTGTCAGCGCTCTTTTATTTTCCATTGGTGTCATTGGGGTATTGTGTCGGCGCAATACTTTGGTCGTTTTCATGTCGGTGGAAATCATGCTGAACGCCGCGAATCTGGCCTTCATCGGCTTCGCCCGCGAGCGGGGCGGCATGGAGGGGCAGGCCATCGCGTTCTTCGTCATGGCCTTGGCCGCGGCCGAAGTCGCGGTCGGCTTGGGCATCATCATGGCGGTCTTCAAGAAGCAGGGTACGATCGATTTGGGGAAGGTGAATTTTCTTAAAGGGTGACTCGTAGACTATGCAAAACCTGCTCTTAGGCATTCCGATCAGCACTGTGGTTTTCTTGATCCCGCTCCTGCCTTTCTTGGGCGCGTGCTTCAACGGCTTGGTCGCCTTGATGTGCCGTTCGGGAAAAGCGCCGATCCCGAAGCCCTTGGTGACGTTGGTGGCGGTGACGATGCCCGTCTTGGCCTTTGCCTTGACCCTATGGCTCTTTTTCTTCGCGAAGGATCCGGCGACGGGTTTTACGACGCCTCCTTTGTGGAATTGGATCGCGGTCGACGACTTCGTCGCGGGTATTTCCTTTAAAGTCGACCGCCTGTCCCTCGTCATGGGGCTGGTGATCACGGGCGTTGGTTCCCTCATTCATATCTATTCGACGGGTTACATGTCGCATGACGCGGGGTACGCGCGTTACTTCACTTTTTTGAATCTTTTCCTCTTCGCCATGCTGATCTTGGTATTTGCAGGCAACCTCCCCCTGATGTTCGTGGGTTGGGAAGGCGTGGGCATGTGCTCGTATTTTCTGATCGGATTTTGGTTTGACGATCCTCAAAAGGCCGCCGCGGGCAAAAAAGCCTTCATTGTGAACCGCGTGGGGGATTTCGGGTTCCTGCTCGCGATGTTCCTCATGTACCAGACCCTTTCCCAAAAAGGGCTGACGTCAGGGCTGGGATTCTTAAGCTTCGATACGCTTGAAAGGTACCGAGGGGATTTGTTCCTGGTGGCGACGCCGGTCTGTCTCCTTCTTTTCGTAGGGGCGATGGGGAAATCGGCGCAGATTCCCCTCTACGTGTGGTTGCCGGACGCCATGGCGGGTCCGACGCCAGTCTCGGCCTTGATTCACGCAGCCACCATGGTGACGGCCGGCGTCTATATGATCGCTCGTTTGAATTTCCTCTATACGTTGTCCCCAACCGTCATGGGATTCGTCGCGGCGATCGGCATGGCTACGGCCCTTTTCGCGGCGTTGATCGCCATCGTCCAGAGCGACATCAAGAAAGTCCTCGCCTATTCGACGGTGAGTCAGTTGGGATTCATGTTCTACGCGGTGGGGGTCGGGTCTTTCGCGGCCGGCGTTTTCCACCTTATGACCCACGCCTTTTTTAAGGCCTGCTTGTTCCTAGGATCCGGTTCGGTCATCCATGGCCTTCATGGTGAACAGAATATTTGGAAAATGGGCGGTTTGAAGTCCAAGATGCCCGTGACCGCTTGGACGTTCGGGCTTTCCGTGTTGGCGATCGCGGGTATGTTCCCGTTCGCGGGATTCTTCTCGAAGGACGCGATCCTCTTTCACGGCTATGTTTTAGGCCCTCGCGTGTTGTGGGGAATGGGTTTCCTGACGGCGGGTTTGACGGCTTTTTACATGACGCGCGTTTTTGCGCTGACGTTTTTGGGTCAACCCCGTGATCTTCACCTGCATGAACACGCCCACGAGTCGCCGCCATCCATGACATTTGCATTAATTGTTTTGGCTCTTTTGGCGGTTGCTGGTGGTTGGGTAGGCATCCCTGAATCGCTCCATGGGAACGACCTCTTCTTCAAATGGTTGGCGCCGCTTTTTCCTTATCCCGAATATTGGGAGAAGATCGAGCACGCGGGCCACGGCACGGAGCTCACGCTTTCCTTCGTGACGCTCCTCTGGGCCTTTCATTGCGCGCTGGTATCCTTCGTCATTTATTCCCAAAAACTCAATCTCGCCAAGAATCTCGCGTTGAAATGCCCGCGCCTCCACTCGCTTTTGGAGAATAAGTTCTATGTGGATGAAATCTATCAAGCCCTGATCGTGAAACCTTTAGGTTGGATCTCAGAAAAAATCTTGTGGCGCTTCGCGGATCAAAAAGTCATCGACTCTCTCTTCGTCGAAGGGACGGCGCAGACTTTATCGCTCGCGGGACGTACGTTATCCCTTTTACAATCCGGTGTCGTGCAAATGTATGCGATACTTTTCGCGATCGGAGGTTTGGCCCTGATCGCTTATTTCGTGTTCTGATGATTTTATGATCGAAACCCACTTGTTGACATGGATGATCTTTTCGCCGCTCTTGGCTTTATTGCCGCTCATCCTTTTTCCGTCCTCCCAGGAGCGCACCATGAAGGGTGCCGTGCTCGCCTTGAGCTTGATTCCTTTAGGTCTCGGCGTGACGCTCTTTGCCCGTTTCTATGGCACAGGCGGTTTCGAGTTCCAAGAGATCGTCCCGTGGCTGCAGGGATACCAGATCTATTACCGGTTGGGCGTCGACGGCTTCAGCATGCCGTTGATGGTGCTGACATCGTTGTTAGTGCCCCTGGTGGTGATGTCCTCGTGGACGAGCGTGCACCATCAACTCCGCGGGTATCTGGCCCTGTTCGTTTTCCTCGAAGTGGGGATGATGGGCGTGTTCGCGTCCTTGGATCTCTTCCTCTTCTACGTTTTTTGGGAGGCCCAGTTGATCCCGATGTATTTCCTCATCGGCAAATGGGGAGGGGAGAGACGCCTATACGCCTCGATCAAGTTCGTGCTGTACACGATGGCGGGCAGCCTTTTGATGCTCGCGGCCATCATGTATCTCTACTACGCCGGAGGTAAGACGTTGAGCTTCGAGGACTTATTGACGCTGAAGCTGCCGCTCAACACCCAATACCTCCTCTTCCTCGCCTTCGCCCTGGCCTTCGCGATCAAGGTCCCGTTGTTCCCCTTCCACACGTGGTTGCCCGACGCGCACGTCGAAGCGCCCACGGGCGGCAGCGTGATCTTGGCGGGCATCCTGCTTAAAATGGGGACTTACGGCCTGGTCCGCTTCGCGTTCACGTTGTTCCCGGAAGCGACGTTGGATTTCATCCCGCTCCTGCAGCTTTTGGCGGTGATAGGCGTCGTTTACGGGTCGCTCGTGGCGATGGTCCAGCCGGACATCAAGAAGCTCGTCGCGTACACCTCGGTGGCGCACTTGGGCTTCGTCGTCTTGGGTTTTTGCTCCCTCACGCACCAGGGAGTCGCGGGCGCCAACCTCCAGTCCCTGAACCACGGCATCTCGACCGGCGCTCTTTTCTTCCTAGTGGGAATGATCTACGAGCGCCGCCATACGCGCCTCATCGCGGAATACGGCGGGCTGGCGAGTGTGATGCCGGTGTTCGCATTCCTGTTCTTGATCGTGACGTTCTCGTCGATCGCCTTGCCGACGACTAACGGATTCGTCGGAGAGTTCCTGATTCTCTTGGGTTCCTATAAGTCCCAACCCGTCCTGACGGCCGTGGCGGCTTCGGGCGTGGTTTTCGGGGCCGTGGCGATGTTGTGGATGGTGAAGCGGGTCTTCTTCGGGCCCGTTTCCTCGGAGGAGAACAAAGCCCTCCAGGACCTGAACGGACGGGAAATCGCCCTTATGGTGCCCCTAATCGCCCTGATTTTCGCGATTGGCGTCGCTCCGGGATTCGTGCTCAAGAAGACGGAGCTGACAGTGACCAAGTTCGTCCAGCGCTTCCAAGAGGTGGAGAAAAAGTAATATGGCAGGTTTCGAGAAAATTCTACAGACGGACTGGAACCTCTTCCTCAAGCTGAGCTTGCCTTTAGTGCTCCCTATCGCGGGCGCCTTGATCTTGATCCTCGTGTCGGCTTTTCACCGGACGTATTTGAAGACGATCGGATTTTGGATCGCTCTGCTTTCGCTGAACGCCGCCTTCATTTTCGCCGTGGCGAATTGGCTGCAGGCCCCGCCCTTCGTCCTGATGCGCGTCGGTTTCGACCGCGTGTCCTATGCCTTCGACATGATTTTTTTCACCGCCGGCATCTTGAGCCTCTTTCTCTCCCACGATTATTTGGAGCAGGAGAAAATACCGGCCGGGGAGTATTATGCGCTGATTTTAATGGCGATCTCGGGTGCCGGCTTCTTAGTACATGGGGCGGACCTCATTGTGGCTTTCTTAGGGTTGGAAGTGATGTCGATCGCGGCGTACGTGTTGGCCGGAACGAAGCAGGGAATGATCCGATCGGCCGAGGCGTCGCTTAAATACTTCATCTTAGGCGCTTTCGCATCGGGATTCCTATTGTACGGCATTGCCCTTCTTTATGGAGCGATCGGATCGACCGCGTACGCTGATCTCCAAACGGTCTCGATCCCGCCGGCGTCGCCTCTTTTACTCTTCGGGGGCATCGCCTGTGTTCTGGTGGGTGTCTGCTTTAAGATCGGCGCTGTGCCTTTCCATGCGTGGTCCCCGGACGTGTACGAAGGGTCTCCGACGTCCGTGACGGCCTTCATGGCGTCCGTGGTCAAGGCCGCCGGGTTCGCGTTCTTGGTCCGTCTGGTCTTGGTGTTCGGGCACATCGCCGAGATCCCATGGACGACGGCCCTCTGGTGGATCGCGGCCTTGACGATGACGGTGGGGAATCTCGTCGCCCTCAAGCAGACCAATATCAAGCGTCTGCTCGCGTACTCCTCCATCGCGCACGCCGGCTATCTCTTGGTGGGCATCGTCGCGTCGTTGCAAAAGAGTTCACTGACGGACTCCCCTATCGCGGGTATCCTCTTTTATTTGTTGGCTTACAGCTTGGCGACGATCGGCGCCTTCGGGGTCGTCATCGCGTTGGGGCGGCGCGGGGAAGAGGCGGAAGAAATCACCGATCTCACGGGTTTGGCGAGCCGACATCCCATCATGTCTTTTTGCCTGACCGTCTTTCTTTTTTCGATGACGGGCTTTCCCCTGACGGCCGGCTTCGTCGGGAAGTTTTTCCTCTTCTCGAGCGCGATCGAGGCTGGTGCCTATAGTTTGGTTGTGATCGGCGTCCTAAATAGCGCGGTCTCGGCTTATTACTACCTAGGCCCTGTGGTGAAGATGTACTTCGGAGCGGCGCGGGAGGAATCACTCCCGGAAATGTCCTACTCCCTCTTAATCGGTATCTTTGTCTGCGTCTTCATCGTCCTCTACTTAGGCCTTCAACCTTCAGAAGTCTTCTTGATGGCCAAGGAATCCGTAAGAGAATTGGTTTTTTAGTCCCTACGCCGAAGTCGCCGGAGGCCGGTGAGCTCGATACAGGGATCCGTTGGGGTAGAGAACTCCCGTCGGGAGCGAGGGCAGTCCGTTCCTCCTCTCGAAAACATACCCCATCTCGCGGGTCGGTACGGTGGGAGAGAGCCATGTGGATCCCGGGAACAAGGCGGCCAGGAAATTAGCGACGTTCATGACCTGATCTGCCCCACCGCCCGTGCTGCAACCGGAGACGATCCCGATGAGTTGGGGTGACAAATAGCACCGCAAAGCGGAAACGATGGGCGCGAGTCCCTCCGTCGGACGGAAAATGTCTAAAGTACTGTCGGTATCATTCACGTCTTCGACGTTTCCGTCGTCGGGATTAACGCGTGCTCTATCCGGAAAGTCCGGGTCGGCGGTCCCAAAACTCATGTGGGTGATGCATGAGTGAGCTCCGAGTTCCAAAACTGGAATCCGTTCACGTCCTGCCAATGCTTCCAAGTCGGCTAAAAGAGCTTGGCCGTCCGCGGTCGTTCCCATCTCGAAATAAAGCACTGACCACCCTTCGTCCATTAGGGAGTCAATGAGATTCATCTCAAAGGCTTTGTTATGGTCGTCCTTGGGATATACCATTAAGGCGACGCGAGCCGGATCCAAAGCGCCGATTTGAAGTCGATTCGCGAGGATGGCTTCGACGGTTCGGGTGTTGAATCGGGTGGGAAATGAAATGTTTAAGCTTTTTAACGACTCTACGATAGCGTCGTAGCGAGCCTTCATTTCCGCAGGAGGCTGGGCGATTCGATTGCAGACGTTGAAGTTGGCTTCAAAGGCCCTTCTTTGGAAATCTGGATCGTTCCTAAGAGATGGGTCGAGTTCAGGGAATAGACCCTCCCATCGGCGGACGGCCTCTAAGGCAACTTCCGGGTCCAAGCGTAGGGTCGGATCCATGCATTGGAATACTCCCTTAGGGGCTTGATATAGAGCCCGAAGAACATAATCCTTAGAGGTTTTGTTTCGGACTCTCTCTTCAGGACTTTCGCCGAATAAAACCCTCTCTGCATACTCCTCGGTGATTTTTTGCCTGGCTTCGATGGAAGCGGACCACGCTTCCGCGGTATGCACCACATCCTCGACGGTCGTGAAATGGGGGATCGCCCTTAAGATTTCCTTGAAGACTTCTTTAGGATCCCTTCTTTTTTTTGGATCCTTTTCTTGTAGGCAGACGTCCACGATGCGGTTCAAAGCGGTGACCAATTCCTCCATTCCCTCCACGTTTTTGGGGTAGATCGAAAGAGAAGCAAGAGCGCGCATCACGGACTCGTTGCGGATCGCCGTCGCTAAGGGAGCAATCTGAGCGAGGGATGCGGCGTCTTGCAGAGCCGGATCCAAACGGGAGATAAGCTGTAAGAAGCGGTCCCGCGGTTTGCGGTCGCAAAGGGCGTACGGAATGAGGCGGACAATCGAGGCGAAAGCCTCAAAGCCATGCCGTCGCATGAGGTTCTTCACGGCTTCATCTTTAAAGACGACGGTATCGACACCCTCTAGCCGGTCGATTGTCGGAGCCGCTTCTTCCAACCGCGCCTCAAGATAGGGACCATCCCCGTCGAAATCGTATAAGCGCCTCACGCGCGCGTCGAAGTCGGCCAACGCGTTCTCGTCCGGAATCACATGGACATAATGAGGAAGGACGGCGCGCGTGACGTGATGTGTGTTTCCTATAGCGTGTCCCCATCTCTGTAGAGCATTCTCTGAAGTCGCTAGAGGCGCGAAGGCTGCAAGGGCGGCGAAAAAATCCCGGTCTGGTAAACGATCCAGGGATTCCAACAGGCGTGCCATGGCTTCGACGCCATACGTGCTGAAGAGACGGCGATTGCCTTCATATCCGAATATCCCCTGAATCGGATCTTCCGGTCGTATAAATGCGAAGACATCCTCGCTACCCAGCGGTAAATCCTTTTCTTGAGTTGACGGCTCGCGGGATTGAGGGGCGCGCTGGGCCCGATGGGCCCGATGTGAGTTACGATGAAGAGTTTTGACGGCAGCGAGCCTATCGATGGGTTCTGGGTACTCTTCTTCAAGGGCGGTGATATGGCGGTTCACTCCCTTTAAATTTCCCCTGGTGGCTTCCACTAAGTCGGCGACGTCATCGAGGGAGAAACGGTAGAGGAGGGCTCGGGCGTTCTCTTCTAAAAACATCTCGACTTCCGCCATGATTTCCTCCTTTCCTTGGACCCAAACCGATTTTCTCCGGAAAGCCGTATCTCCCAGGGTACGGGCGATGCGGCCTAAGGCGGGGAGATTTTCGATCCCGTATTTTTCCACGAAGACGCCTACGGAACAGAAGTGCCGCGATTCCAAACCGTCTGTGGCTTCCAAGAAGCTGTCCAAATGCGCGGCATAGAGCTCGAAAGTTTCGGGGTCCTGGATAGCCGCCATCAAAGAATGACGGTATTCCGTCCTTTCCTTGGGGCCTTCATGAAAGGTGATTCCTTCACCTTTTATGGTATGCATGATTTCGTATGCACGCGGGTAGCGCTGGGCGAATCTCACCAGGACGTCCATTCCAAGACGTAGGATAAGCTCCTCCATCTCAAGCAGGGCACCAATCAGAAATACGCCTTGATTCTGCGGTTGATATTTTAGGATTTCGATGAAGGCTTGAATGGATAGGTCGTGACGCCGGCACCATTCGACCAAGGGGAGGAAAACGGAACCGGCAAAATAGGTTTGGAATTTTTTATCGGAAATATACCCCAGCATCTCGGCCCTGACGGAGGCAATCTCCGGATTGCAACGGAGACGGTCCGGATAAGCGGAGGAGAAACTTGTGGAGGGGGTTGGAGGTGGCGGAGGGGGAGCACTCGCAGCACTTGAAGCGTGAATCTTCTCTTCTATAACGGCTGTAGGCAATACAAAGCTTATAACGCCCTGTGTTATGGGAAACACCATAATCTTAAGTTATCGGATAAAAAAAGGAAGCAGTTGTTCGTGAAATTTTCCGAAACCATTTCCCGCCCCTTGCGATAAAAGACTCATGATCCGAGGAGATTACGCGTTAGATTGCTACCAATTAGGCCGGATGTTCGCGCACGATTTGGAGGGCAAAAGATCCCTCCTTACGGAATCGCCTTCGACGCTTTAACCGTGGTCAACAAGGACTCGGGACAATCATGGGTCCTGGTGGCCCGGGATAAGGAAACAAAAAACCCCGCACTTTTAAGGTGCGGGGTTTTCGTTTCGTAACCGAATAGGGTTAGATCTTGCCTTGCAGCAGGATCGCGATGACGAACGCGTAGATCACGAGAGACTCGATCAGAGCCAACGCGATGATCATGGGCGTCTGCACTTTTCCGGCGGCGCCGGGGTTGCGCGAAATGCCTTCCAAAGCCGCGATGGCGGCCTTGCTCTGGCTGACCGTTCCGGCGGCGGCCGCGATAGCGATGGCCAAGGCGGAACCGATGGCCAAAACGGACTTCAGGCTGCCGTCCGAAGACGTGGCGCCCATAGGACCTTCGGCGAAAGCGACGGCGGTGACGAACAAAGAGCCCATCACGACCGAGAGTTTAGCGATAAGTTTTTTCATGGTGTTTTCCTTCCCTTTCTTCGGGTCGGGGATTTTAGAATCATTCCCCATACCGTCAATCTCCTCGGGCTTTTTTGGTGTCTAGACAAGCTCGCCGATGACGGCTCGCTCTTATTTCCCTTATCTAGTGGTGTTGTTCTTGAGCGGCAGGAACTTCATGCTCCTCATGATGCCCATGGTGGTCGCCATGGTCGTCATGATGCTCGTGCGCCGTCGCCAGGCCGATGTAGATGGTCGACAACAGGCTAAAAACGAACGCCTGGATAAAAGAAACAAATAACCCAAGGGCCAAAAAGATAATCGGCACTCCCAGCGGAACGAGGTCCGAGAAGATGCCCAACACCATGTGATCGCCGGTGATGTTCCCGAAAAGACGGAGAGCGAGGGAAACGGGCCGGACGCAATGGCCGATCAATTCGATCACGAAAATCAAAGGGCCAAGCCAAAAAATAGGCCCCCACATATGCTTGAGATGCCCCACCAAACCCTGGGCCTTGATGCCCATGGCGTTGTAATAAACGAAGACGATCAAACCCAAGCCGAGGGTAGTGTTGAAGTTGTCGGTCGGGGGCAGGAAACCGGGCACGAGGGCGATGGCGTTGCACAGGAAGATGTAGATGAAGATCGTGCCGATCAGCGGGAAATACTTCGGCGCTTCGGCCCCCATGATGCCTTCCATGAGGCCCAAGACACCTTCCGTGGCGGCTTCGAAATAATTGGCCAGAGTCCCTTTTCCTTCGGGAACCACTCTTTGCGAAAGGTTCTTCAGGGAGCCATACGCCTTAAAGGCCGCGATCGATAGGAAAAGGATGATGAAGGCGGAGGTCACCACATGGATATTGTGGTGGTCGATCTTATCGCTCAGGAGAGCCAGCCAGTTGAAATCATGCATGTTCGTCGCCTTTTTTCAGGAGTTTTAAGGGAATCGAAACGAGTAGGCTCGCCGTGAATCCGCCTAAAAACGCGAGCGGGCTAACACTGCGTTTCCAGAGAAGCAAGCCGATTGTGAGGAAAAGAAAAGCCATCTTGCCGACGAGCAGGAGGACGGTTTTGACCATCCTCCTTTTTTGGACCTGCGGGTCCGTGGCGCTCTGGCTGATGATGAAGCCCGAGAGGATATTGGAGAGGAACCAAAAGTTAATGAGGCCGAAGATCAAGCCGAACGCGAGGCTTTTTTGGATCCAAGGGTCTTGTAGGAGGGATAGGGGCATGGGTGTTCCTAAGTTTCTCGGGGTCTCAGCGGTTGTTCTTCCAATTCAGGATTTTAATGAGGTTATAAAAACCACCGACGCTGCCTAGCACGAGGCCGGCCAACGTCAACCACGGGGTCGTGTCCCATTTCTGATCGAGCCATTGGCCTCCGAGGATGCCGCCCACGACGGCCGTCGCCAGTTGGAAACCCACGGCCCCATAGATGCCGTAGGCGATGAGGAAAGGGTCTTCCTTTTTGTCTTTATCCGGAGATTTTTTCAAAGGCCCTTTCCGCGGCTTTGATCGTGTCCCGTATTTGTTTTTCGGAGTGGGCGGCCGAAACGAAGCAGGCTTCGAATGGGGAAGGGGCCAAGTAGATCCCGGAATCGAGCATGAGGTGGAAGAACCGCGCGTAGAGGTCTTTACGGGATTTCCGGGCGTCTTCGGCGTTCGCGATGGGGTCTGTAGTGAAGAACACGGTGAACATCGATCCGACATGGGGCACGGAGACGGCGATGTTTTTCCGGGCCGCGGCGTCGGCGATCCCTTGGGTCAGGCGTTGGGTCAACCGGGCGAGTTTCTTATAGGGAGACTTCTTCTTGAGCGTGCGGAGCGTCGCCAAACCCGCCGCCATGGCGACGGGATTTCCCGAAAGGGTCCCCGCTTGATACACGGGACCGACGGGAGCGACGCAATCCATGATATCCGCCCGGCCTCCATAGGCGCCTACGGGCAGGCCGCCGCCGATGATCTTACCGAGGGTCGTGAGGTCCGGCGTGACGCCGTAGAAGTTTTGGCCGCCGCCGTAGGACACGCGGAAGCCTGTCATGACTTCGTCCAAGATCAAAAGAGCCTCCTCCTCATCGCAGAGGACGCGGAGCTTCAGGAGGAAATCGTCTTGGGGGGCGATGACGCCCATATTGCCGACGACGGGCTCCAAGAGGACGCCGGCGATCTCGTCGGGGTATTTTTCAAAAAGCTCTTTAACGGAGTCGATGTCGTTGAACGTCGCCACAAGAGTGTGTTCCGTGAATTCCCGGGGTACGCCCGCGCTATCGGGCACTCCGAGGGTCGCCGCGCCCGAGCCCGCCTTCACGAGGAGCGAATCCGCGTGTCCGTGGTAGCAGCCGTCGAACTTCACGATCTTGTTCTTCTTCGTATACCCGCGCGCGACGCGGATCGCTCCCATGACGGCCTCGGTGCCGCTGCTCACGAAGCGGACTTTCTCGATCGAGGGGTAGGCTTTGATGACTTCCAAGGCGAGTTCGATCTCCGCTTCGGTGGGGGCGCCGAAGCTCGTGCCGCGCCGGGACGCCGCGGCGATGGCCTTCAAGACGTGCGGGTGCGCGTGGCCGAGGATCATGGGTCCCCAAGAGCCCACGTAATCGACGTAAGAATTCCCATCCGCGTCGACCAGGACCGACCCCTTCGCCGCCTTCATGAAGACGGGATCGCCGCCGACGCCTCGAAACGCCCGCACCGGGGAGTTCACGCCGCCGGGAATGACCTTTTGGGCTTTTTTGAAGAGCGTCTGGGAGTTTTTGCGTTTCCTGTTCATGGTGACGCCCCCTAACCAATGGAGAGGACGCGCGCAAGGAATCAAAGAGTGGTAGGCAGGCCAATAATTTTAAAAAACATACCGAAAAAGGCGAGGTCACCGTCACGCGCCGCGGGAAGCTGGTGCTCGCGGTTCTTTTCTACGATCTGATATATATTTAGAGAATCTCCTGAAGCGTTTTGAGAAACACTTCTATAGGAACAGCAGGAACTCCATTTTCATTGAGTTGCCGATCCCCTCCATAAACGAAAAAAGGTTCGGCCATCGGATAATCTTTCAAAAACGATCGTAAGCCTTTGAGCATGTCGCTTTTCACCCGACCCGTTCTCTTGACTTCAATGGCTTTGATGCCTCGAGGGCCATAGAGGATGAAGTCGACTTCGAGATCGTTGGAGGTGCGCCAGTAAAAGATTTCGTAGCCGAGATTGAAGGAGTCATTGATCGCTCTTAAGTTTTGCAAAACCAAGGTTTCAAAGGCGGGCCCTTCCGCCTCTTCCGGTAAATCCAAAGGCCCCCTGGGGCGAAGAGTCCGATAAACTCCCACGTCGAAAAAATAAAATTTCGGATGGGATGCCATCCTGCGTTTGGCCCGTTTGGTGAAAACAGGGATTTTCTGCGAGAGCAGCAGATCTTCGAGGATGCCGAAATAATTTTCGACGACTTTTCTTTCAACGGAACATTCGCTGGCAATCGCCGTCACATTCAATACGGATCCTTGTGAGAAGCTTGCTGCTTCCAAAAAACGCGAAAAAGCGCTTAAATTGCGCGTGAGTCCTTCTTGCTGCACCTCTTCACGAAGGTAGGTTTTGACGTAACTTTCCAAATACGCTTTGGGATTTTCATCCACATAGACGGAGGGCAGCTGACCGAATTGGAGAGAATGTCGGAGGTCGAAATCTTTTCCAAGCTCAATAGCCGTTAAGGGATGGAAATGGCGGTGCAGCGCTCTTCCCGCGAGGAGGTTTGTCCCCTTTTTCCTCAATGAACGGGCGCTCGAGCCCGTCAAGACGAAGCGAAACTTGTTTTTTTCGATCAGGCGATGGATTTCATTGAGTAGATCCGGGATCCTTTGGACTTCGTCGATGATGATCCATTCCCGATGGTTCTTAGGGATGAGCTTTTCCAGACGTTGTGGGGACGCCAATAAATCATTATGGATCTCCGACTCCAAAAGGTCCAAATAAAGGGCTTTGGGGAACGTAGTTTTTGCCCAACTCGATTTTCCAGTGCCTCGAGGGCCAAAAAGAAAGAAACTTTTCGATTTTTGAGGAATAAGTAATCTGGAATACATGATTCCATTTTACATATATATTTGGAGTTTTAAAGTTAAATTTACATTAGATAATGTCTTTTACTAAGGTTTGCTCCCTATCATTCTTCTTTGTTCTTTCTCGGAAAAAGTTGTTCGTTTTTTTGGTTTTCTTTGTTACCGCGGCTCCGCATGACGTGGGAGCCTTTGAACGATTTTTTAGCCGCGCCGTTCGTATCCAACGTGCCTTTGAGCCGCGGGTTGGCCGGCTTCGTCCTTTTTTTGTTGCTCATTCGTCTCTTGCCGGAATTCGCGCGGAAACTGACGTTGCTATTGACGTCCGTCGCTCTGATCGAACTCGCCACATCGCCTTTCTACACCTTCCTCTTCGTCGCGTATTCGGGAATCCTATACTATGCCTTGTTCTGGCTCCAATGGAGTCCGCGTAAAACCCTCTATTGCCGTCTCCTGGCCCTCCTGACGATCGCTCTGTTTTTCCTTTTAAAGGACGCGCCTTTCCTGCGGACGCCGTGGACGGGGCCGGCGGTGCACGCGTTCGGGATCGCCTATGCCCTTTTTCGTCTCCTCTCGGTCATCTCCTCCGTGGGCCGCGGACTTCCTCTGCCGACGGACCCGTTGGATTATTTCGTGTACCAATTCTTTTTCCCCACTTTCTTCCAGGGACCGGTCGAAAAGCTCGACGAGTTCAAGGAGAATTTAAAGGATCCGGAAGCTTTGGATCTTCGCGATATGGGCTCGCAGCTGATTCGCATCGCGTGTGGGTCGCTCAAAAGTTGGGTGGCTGCGCGTTTCTTTACTTTAGACTGGGAGATTTATTTCAACCCGCCTGATACATTCTCCTACGGTTTTTTGCTTTGGGGATTCTACGCACAAGCCATCGGGTTCTATCTTTTCGTATCGGCCGCCAACGACTTCACGATCGCCGGTTGCGCGATTGCTGGGTACCGGCTGCATGAGAATTACGATTATCCCTATTTTAAAAGAAACCTGACTGGTTTTTGGCGTTCCTGGCATATGACCGTCGCGCGCTTTTTTCGGGAAGAGGTCTATGTCCCGCTCGGAGGCTCGCGACGCCATTTGGCCATCTCGCTTCTCGCCGTCTTTTTATCGGTGGCTCTCTGGTATGAAGCAAGCCCAGCATGTGTCTTGTGGGGGCTTTGGCATGCCGTTGGGCTTTATCTGCAAAAGCGATGGAGTGTTTTCTGGCAACGCTCTCCACGCGTGGATGTCGGAATCTTGCGGAGAATGCGTGAATTCACGAGGACTTGGCCTCGATCTGTGGCTCTATTTTCCACACTTTTTACTTTTCACTATGTGGCCGTAGGTTGGCTCTTCATAGCGGGGGGGTATCCGCAAGGTCTTCGTCTTGTCTTGAGAATTTTCGGCATTTCTTTTTTATGAGAAGTTTAAAAAGCGATTGAATTTCCGCTTGCCCACCTCCTGAAACTGGTCCAGTGTCGCCCGCCTATGGCCGTCCCCGCGTCGCAAGCCGTCACCGTCGCTTCTTATGTCCTCAAGCAAAAGCTTTTGGGCAACAAGCGCTACCCGCTCGTGCTTATGCTTGAGCCTCTCTTCCGCTGTAATCTTGAATGCGCCGGTTGCGGGAAGATCCAGTTCCCTGAGGAGACGCTCAACAAACGGCTTTCTCCCGAAGAATGCTTCAAGGCGGTCGATGAGTGTGGGGCTCCGATGGTGAGCATTCCGGGCGGCGAACCTTTGATCCATCCCGAGATCGATCAGATCGTCGCGGGTTTGGTCGAACGTAAGAAGTACGTCTATCTTTGCACGAACGCCATCATGCTCGAACGCAAGATCCACCTCTTCAAGCCGTCGAAGTACCTGACGTTCAGCATTCATTTGGATGGGTTGAAAGAAGAGCACGATAAGGCCGTCTGCCGCGACGGGATCTTCGATATCGCGGTCAAAGCCATCAAGGACGCCAAGGCGAAGGGTTTCCGCGTGACGACGAACAGCACGCTCTTCGAAGGCGTCGATCCCGAGCGCACGCGCGAGTTCTTCGATTTCCTGACGGAGCTGGGCGTCGAAGGGATGATGATTTCGCCGGGCTACAGCTACGAAAAAGCTCCGGACCAGGAGCACTTCCTGAAACGCGGACGCACGCACGAACTCTTCTCGAAAATCCTAAGGAACCCGAAAAAAGGCTGGCAATTCAACCAATCACCTTTGTTTCTGAGATTTCTGCAAGGTTTGGAGGAGTACCAATGCACGCCGTGGGGCAATCCGACCTATAACGTCTTCGGGTGGCAAAAGCCGTGCTATCTCTTGGGTGAGGGTTACGCGAAGTCCTTCCGGGAACTGATGGAAACGACCGAGTGGGACAAGTACGGAACGGGCAAGCACGAGAAATGTGCCGATTGCATGGTGCACTGCGGTTACGAAGCCTCGGCCGTGGATGATACGTTTAGTACGTGGAATGGATTTTTCAAGACCGTGAAACACACCTTGTTTTCGGGCTCTTCGGAAGCTCCGACCGGACCGATTCTAGATTCCGAAAAGAAGCTCCAAAAAGCGGCTTAAGTTTTATTTCTTAGCAGCCGATTCCGAAATCTGGAAGTCGTCGTAGTCGCAGCTCGCCGCCGCGTGGACGGCGTTGCCGTCGGTCAAGAGGCCGAAGCCCGAGGGAAACCGTGAAGTCTTTTCCTTGAAAACCTTTTGGTAATCCTCGACGACGTTGACGTTTTCCTCTTTCCAAGTCCCGACCCATCTCTTCCCGCTCTGCAGGACGATCATGTAGAACTTGCCCGCTTCCTTCTCGACCACGGTGCCGGCCGGAACGGTCGTGCTCCAGACGTATTTGAGCACGTTCCCCGTGTACCCGCCGAAGACGACGTAAATGCCGCAGGCGCTATCGTTGGTCTGCCAATTCCTCTCGTCCGCGCCTTTGGGTAAGGTCTGCACCCGCCATTTCCAAGACAGGTAGGGCCATTTATCGGTGTCCCAATAAAAGCGTTTGAAGGTTTGCACCGAGATATCTTCCTTATCCGTGCCGTTGAGGTACTTGTTCCCGGCTTCCTCTTGGACGCGGTACACGCGTTCGGCTTTGCCGTGCTGGAAGGGATACGTGCGGAAGTCTTTTGGAAAATCCCCGGTCTTGGAGTCGGAAAAATCCTCGATGACCCTCTCGGGTTTGGTCTGGTTCGCGACGTAAGGGGCGGCTTGAGCGAGAAAGGGGCTTAAGAAGGCGGCAAAGGCGAAAACATGAATTTTTCTCATGCTTTATTATCGGGTAAAAAGAGGACTTCCTCAATTAGAAATTGCCGGAAACCGGTTCGAACTTGATCCAGACTTCGAGACCTTCCGGATAGGCGGGGAAGGGTTGCGCCCGAGAAAGAGTCGCTTTCGCTTCGTCGTCCAAAAGGGCCGATCCCGAACCTTGTTTGACCGTGACGTTTTCCGCGCGCCCCGAGTCTCCGATCCGGAAGGAGACGAGGACGGACCCCGAGATGCCGGCCGTGCGGGCGAGTTCGGGGTAACGCTTGGCGCGTTCGATCTTGCCGCGGATTTCGGCTAAAACCGCGTTTCTCCCGTCCACCGTGCCGCTCCCTATCCCTTGGCCTTCGCCGGAACCGGGACCCACGGGCCCCGGAAGGCCGCCGCCCGACGCGGGCGGCCGTGAGGTCGGTTTGCGAGAGGGTATTTTTTTGGCGATCGGAATGTCTCCCGCCTCCGACGCTTGAATCTCCGGCGTCGACAGGGAAGTCGCCGAAGGGGCTCCTAAAATCTCCACGGAAACGCGTCCCGCGGATCCCGTGCCGCCGCCTCCGCCTCCCAAGGGAAGGTCCGCGGCTCTCCAAAAAAACCAAGCACCCCCGAGAGCCAAGTGAAGCGTTAGCGACAGGAGGATGGGGATATATTTTTTCACAAGAGAGGCCTGACGCTGAGGGTCGGAGATGGGTCGACGGCTAAAGCGCAGCCATAGGTGTCGGAGAGTATGTCTTCACGGAAGACGTCTCGGGGAGTTCCAAAAGCCCGGGTCCGTCCGTCCTTTAAAAGAAGACAGCGGTCGCAAAAAAGGGCGGCGAGATTCAAGTCGTGCAGGGTCGCAAGGATCGTCAGGCCTTGACCCTGCAGCACCTTGAGGAGTTTGAAGAAATGGATTTGGTGCGAGAGATCCAAGTGGCTCGTGGGTTCGTCCAGGAGCAGGACGCGGGTTTGTTGGGCGAGGGCGCGCGCGAGAAAGACGCGTTGCCGTTCGCCCCCGGAGAGTTCCTGGATCGGACGCGTGGCGAAGCGGGCGACGTCGGTGCGTTCCATCGCCGCTTCCACGATCGCGTGGTCGTCGGGTCCTTCGAATCCCATGAGCCCGAGGTAAGGCGCGCGCCCCATCAACACGATCTGCCGGACCGTGTACGGGAGGAAAATCTCCTCGGACTGGGCGACGTAAGCGATGCGCCGCGAACGTTCCTTCAAAGACAAGGACCCAAGATCCATTCCAGCATCGGTGACCGTGCCCGCTCGAGGCTTCAGCAGTCCCGCAAAAATCTTTAAGAGAGTCGTTTTGCCGGCTCCGTTTGGCCCCAAAATACCGAGGAATTCCCCGGGAGCGACTGCACACGAGACGTCCCGAAGCACGGGGGCGGCGCCGTCATAGGAATAAGAAACGTCGTGGGCTTGCATGGGACGAGGGACGTTACGCCTTCCTCTTCATGAGGTAAAGGAAGAAGGGAGCGCCGAAGAAGGCGGTAATGGCCCCGACGGGAAGCTCGGTTTGGAAAGAGGTAGCCGCGAAGGCGGTGCGCGCGACCGTGTCGCAGATGACGAGCGTGATGGCGCCGATGCTTCCGGAAGCCGGGATCGAAAGTCGGTGATCGTTCCCGAAAAACGAACGGGTGATATGGGGGACGAAGAGGCCGACGAAGCCGATGAGTCCGGTGAGCGGGATGACGGCCCCGATCATGAGGGACGCGGCGACGAAGATGTGCCGCCGGTGGCTGACGGTGTCGATGCCTAGCGACGCGGCGGCGTCGGGCCCCGAGGCGAGGAGGTTTAGGACGTACCCTTCGCGCGTGAGGAGCACCGTCCCGATCGCGACCAGGGCCGCTACGAAGCCGATCCGGGGGAAGCTTTCGGTTTCGAGGTTGCCGATTAGGAGCAAGAGGACTTTTTGGGATTGTTCGAAGCTCATGAGGCCGTTCAGGAGAAGGATGAAGGCGAACAGGAAGGCGTTCAGTACCACACCGGTCAGGAGCAACGCGTAGGGCGTGACTTGCTTGCGGGTGGCGGCGACGCCGTAAACGAGGAGCATCGCGCTGAATGCGCCGCCGAAAGAGACGAAAGGAATCGTCGAGAACGGCATTCCAAACGCGATACCGACGATGCTTCCCAAGGCCGCTCCGCTCGAAACGCCGAGGATGTAGGGGTCAGCCAGGGGATTCTGCAAGAGGCCTTGAAAACTCGTTCCCGTCACGCCTAAGGCGTAGCCGGCCAAGCCCGCCAATAAGACGCGCGGCAGCCGTGTGGTCCAAAGAATCGCCGACGCTTCCTCCGAAAGTCGCCCGAAAGGCCAAAAGAACGTCGGGCCGACGCATGCCGCGAGAAGGAGAACCATCCCGGCGAAAGCCAAGAGGAGAAGATTGGCGAAAGCCCATTTCTTAGGAGTGAGCGGGGGCATGGATTTAGGGGAAGCGGTGCTTTTCGAGCTTCATGCCGGCCTTCACGGCCGGGAAGGGAGTTTGAAGTCCGGTTTCGTTTCGATCAGGCGCAGGGCTTCCTTTTGGTTGTCGGCTTCCGACGGTTTCTTCGCGAACGTATCTCCATAGAGGGGAAGGCTGAGTTTCCACCTGCCATCCTCTTTCCGGAAGAGGGCCATGTCGAGGGCCATCATCGATTGGCCGGGACTGCCTTCGTCCAGAGAGTAGGTATAGTAGGCGGCCCAATGTTCGTTCTTGCGGAGGGCGGCCGGCGTGAGGCGAGGGTTGTTTAGGCGATCGGCGGCCAAAACGCGCCCGACGAGTGCGGCGTAGCGGGGAAAGTCCTGTTCGCCGATCGTCTCCTCGGGCTTCCGCGAAAAGTCGACCGCCTTGAGGAAGGCCTTGTAGTCCTTCTTGTGGACGGCCGCGGCGGCTTCGTTCCAAGCCTTATTCAACTCGGCCTTCAGCGCCTTGTCCTCGGCGGACAGGGCTTCCGCCGCTTGCGCGGCGGGCATCTTAGGAGCCGAAGAAAGAATCAAAGCGACGATGACCGTCAAAAACAACGATGAAAACGCTTTTTTCATGTTTCCCTTTCCTTTGTGTAAGTCATTTTTGAAGGCAGAAAATTCTTTTTACGGCATTTCGATCGATTTTACAAATCCGTTAAATCATTCAGCGGGATGTTTTCGAAGCGGCGGCCTCGCGGATCCTCTTCAAAGCGTCTCCGATGCGCGGGCCCGGGACGAAGAGGTCGGCGTCCAGGAAATGGACATAGCCGTTCTTCACGGCGTTCAACGTCGGGAACTTTCCCCAAAATTCCTTCCCGGTGTCTTCCCCCGTTTGATCCATGTCGAGGATCACGTCCGGATTTTTTTGCAGGAGGGTCTCCAGGCTTAACCGAGGGTACGCGAGTACGGCTTCGTCGCCAAGGTTCTTGAGACCGGAGCGTGCGAGGATGTCGGACAGGAAGGTCCCGCGTCCGGCGACCATGAGGGGCGTGCGCTGGACGACGAGGTAAGCGGTCCGGGGAGGGTTCGTCGACGGGACGGGGATGGAATCCGCCGCGTTTTCGAGGCCGCGGACGAGGGCTTCGGCCTTTTCGGAAGCCCCTAGTTTCCGACCTAAGGCTCTCAAATCCTCCAACACGTCGTTCCAAGTTTTGCCTTTGAGCACGAGGGTTTCGATAGACGCCCGCTGGAGCGCCTCGAAAACGCGCGGTGACGTGGAATCCGGGATGAGGACGACCAAGTCGGGCTTGAGCGAGATGATGGTTTCGAGGTTGGGGTTCGAATACCCGCCGATCTTGGCGATTTTTCGCGCTTCCGCCGGATGCTTGCAATACGTCGTCACGCCGACCAGCTGATTCCCAGCGCCGAGGGCAAAGATCATTTCGGTCGCGCTAGGCTTGAGGGAGACGATGCGGGAATAGGCTTCTATGTTCGAACCGGAGAGCAGGAGAGAGGCGATGAGGAGGAAGAACGTTCGCATTCCTTACATCCCGACGCACACGCGGACGCCGGCGTTTTGTCCCACGACGACCATGCAGGAATTATCCAGCGGGAAGGAAGGGCCGGGATTCATGATCCCCAAGGAAGCCATGGCGCGTCTTCCGGTATCTGAAAAATCGAATGCCGTGGCGCGCGAGCCGTTGAAATCCACGAGGATCCCTGCCCCGCCCACGATTTGGTTGCTCGAATGGAACGTATCCCCGCTCACCATGTTGCGTTGCACCGTACTGTCTCGGAGGTTCGCGACGAAGAAAGTCCCGTCTCCCGCGGAAAAGGAAGCCGTACCTATGAGAAGCCGATCACCGGAAATGGCTAAATGACCGGATACGGATGCCGTGATTGTCCCCAAATCGATGGTTCTCGAGACCGAGTTCGTTCCCGTATTATAAATGAAAATCGATGCCCTCCTATCGGGGCCTGTGAAGGCTCCACTGCACAAGGCGACCAGATAATTTCGAGTCCCGTCATTCCATCGGGCTAAGCCCGTTGGATTCACCTGCGGCGTCGGTAGGCTTCGAAGGAAGGATCCGACGACTCCGCTTGCCGTGGCGCTTGTGGGAGTGATGGGATAGACGAGAATGCTTCCCGGCCTGTAATTCGTCCCATTTAAGTTGGCGGTGGCGATATACAGGAAACTTCCCACCACCGCGGCTCCGCCCGCCGTATTGTATTCCGCGGAAGGGAACGGGATGAAATGATTCATGCCGGACGTATTGTTGTTGATGACGTAAAACCCATTACTGGCCGTGATGAGGCTCCAAGGGGAATCGGGAATGGGAACGATAATGTTGGCGATCGAACGGTTACTGGCCATGGTGTCCATGATATCTTCCCGCAAAGTGGCCATGATGGGACGCGCCGCCGAGGTGGGATCGTAAGTGAAGATCTTGTTGAGCGCGGAGCCGGCTCTTGGACAAACCACTAAGGATCCCGAAATATCGGAGGGGAATTCGCAAGAGAACCTGAGGTAAGGGCTCATGGTTCTTAAATTTAGGGGACCCGAGGAAGCGTCCAAAGCCGCATCCGAAGACGCTTCTGAAGGTGTGTCCTGCCCCACCGCATCCGGTAGAGCGTCGGCTGACCTCCCGTCCTGCGCGAAACCATCGGTGGCAAGGTCCGATCCGATATCGTGACCGGCGTCATTGGGCGTCGGAGTCATGGTTGGGGTCCCGCATCCGGAGGCGAAGGCCAGTGCGGCGGCTTGGAAAGTACGGTGGATTGAAAGCATAATATCTCCTTTTTTATGCGTTAACGTGTCCTGCCATGCACGATCGCGATGGCGTCTAAATCGAAACCTTCTTTTCCGGGGCCGATGGGGTTGGGGCTCAGGCCTTCGTCGTGGATGCGGACGAAGCGCGCGGTCCGTAAGCCCAGGGCGTTCAAATCGTAGCTGTCACCCCCGGAAACCGACGGGTCCCTCGGGTTGAGGGCGTTGCTGGTGCCGTTGGCGTACACGGGATGGGTTCCCGCGCAGCCGGCGTAGGGCGATGTCGTTTTATCACAGGGGAAGTCGTGGAAAATCACGCCGTCCTCCGACACGGAAACGGAGGCGGGCTCGCGGTACACGAGGCTCGGGTCTTCCCCGTTTTGGAAGGGATTTTCGAAGACCGTGAAGTCGGCTCCGGGTCCGTCGCAAATGACGTAGTCATCGAAGGCCAGGGTGATGGTCCCGTTTTTCCCCAGCGAAAGGACGTGGGTCGAGCCTTGGAACGTCCCCAGCCCGCGCGGCGGTCCGAAGACGTAGTCCTGCGATCCGTAACCGGCGTTCGTGCCCGGAGAAAAATCGCCGATGCGTGCGGGGTAAATGGATTGGGCGGAAGGCGGCGCCGTTTCCACGCAGCCACCGGCTGGCTCTTCTGGAACGGGAGGCGGTGGGGGTGGAGGCGGTGGCGGCGTTGATGTCGAGGGGGGCGGTACCGTCGTCTCCGGCGGGACTTCGGGGGCCGCCGTGTTGATGAAGGCGATGGAGGAGGGCAAAGGGCCTGTGTTGATCGGCCCGTCGACCACATTGCGGGTCGCAGGATCGATCAACACGAGGCCGTTCACCAGGGGATCCCGATCCCCCACCAGCAGGATCCCCGTCGGGTCGACCGCGATGTCTTGGATGTACGCGCGGCCGTTGTATAAAAGGGTCGGTGATATCGGATTGCCGGAAACGACGGAGGCCATATGGACTTTCGTCGGGTACTGGCTGCGGTCCTCCGCGCGGATGACGGGACCCGTGGCGATGAAGAGCCTGCCATGGGAAAATTTGACGTTGACCGGCACGCCGCCGAGGTCGTTGTCGGATAGCACGACGCCGCGGCTGACCATCGTCGCCGGATCCACGACTTCGATGCCGCCGAAGTTATCGGTGAGCGAGAAGAAATTGGAATCGGCCACGTACACGAGGCCGGTCTGCTCCGAATAATCCACCGAGATGGGGTCGTAGCCCGACAAAGTCACGGCGCGCGAGACGCGGTTGGTGGCGGGATCGATTTCCACCAGGGTCCCGGGCACGTTCGGCGCCTGCGTAAGGTCGCGCGGCAGGTCTTGGACGGCGACGAGAATTTTTCCGTTCACGGCCAGCAGGGAGGAGGCGCGCGGGTAACGGTCGCCCGCGGACGACGTGTACGGCTGGAGGTCGATGGCGCCCGTGATGAAGCGCGCGCAATCGGTGACCGAAGGATCGACGATGACGATGTCGTCGACGGATAAAGAAGAGCGGTTGTTGGCCGGTTGGTAAAGGGAGATGAACGCTTTCGTGGCCGAGACCACGACGATGTCCTGCGGGTTCGTCCCCAAACCCACGGAGCATTGGAGAGTCACCCGGTAGTTTTGGGCGGGATCGACGACTTGGAGGTTGTCGCCGCCGAGCCGGTTGACGATGTAGATCTTGTTGTCGAAGACGCGCACGATCGCATCTGAATGGGTCGTCTGGATGTTCTTCACCGCGGTGCGCGGCGCCGTCATGCCCAATAGGCTGATCGAACCCACTTGGGAGGCCCCGCGGTCGTAATCGGCTCCCAGGACCACCGCCATGGGTTGGGTGGAGAGATTCAAGCCCGGCGTCGGGTCTGTGGGCGGTGGCGTCGTCGTGCGCGTCGCGACGCCGCCGCAACCCGTGGCGAAAAACGCGAGGGAGAGGGCGATGCCGAATCGCCTATATCTGCAGTTCCAATTTCCCATAATAACTCCGTCCCGGCAGCGGAAAGCCCACCACGTCCGCCACCCTTTCGTTGAAAAGATTCTTCGTCTCTATGCTCGCCGTGATTTTTTTCAAAAACGTCGCCGACGCTCCCGTCGCCAGGAAAAGCCGCCGCTCCACGCGCAGGAGGTTTTGGCTATCGAGGTAGTTCCCGTCCATGAAGCTCGTCTCGACGAAGACTTTTCCCCAGCCGTTGCGGAGCGTCGTCTTCCCGTTCCATTGGTGCATCGGCCGTCCTGGTAAAAATTTGCCGGAAACCCCGGGCAAACCGCTCGTGTTCCGCGCGTCTTGGAAGGTGTAATTTTGCGCGATGTCTAGGAAATCCCACGGCGCGTAAGCCACCGAGACCTCCACGCCTTGGATGCGGGCCTTGGAGAGGTTCTCGGCCTGGACGGTGAATTGGGAGGTCTGCAGGAATTGGATCAAGTCGTCGACGTGGTTCAAGAAATAACCGGCTTCGACGCGTACGCGGCTCCAGCGGCCCGCGAGGCCGATATCCCAGTTCCAACCGGACTCCGGCTGGAGTCCGGGGTTCCCGACGATGGCGCCGCGGTCGCCGAAGAGTTCGGAGAAGTTCGGCAGACGGTAGGAACGGGAGAGGTTGCTCCGCGCCGTCCAGACGGCGTCGGGGCGGTACTTGACGCCGATCTTGCCGCTGACGGGATGGTGGCTGGAATCCGACGCGCTGAAGTCGTTGTAAATGTGCTCGGTGCGGAGCGACGGGTTCAGGATGATCTTCCCGTTCGCGAGCGAGAGTTCGTCTTCGATCGATGCGGCGGCTTGGTTGCGGACGCTTTTCGGAAGGGCTGGCTCCGCGAGTCTCAAGTCCCGCGGCAGGAACTGCTCGCCTTTATAATGCAGGACGGCCGTGAAATGGTGCTGTGAGCCGATCCATGCATGTAGCGCCCACGCGTTGCCGTATTGCAGCGTGCGGTTCCGGTTGTCTTGGAAGCCTAAGCCGATCTCGCCGTCGGGATCCTGAAAGTCTTCTTGAAGGAATTGGAAATAGGGAGCCACCGTGAGGTGTCCTTGGAGGCGGGGCTGGCGGAAAATATTTTTCCTCGTGAATTCAAGACCCGTTCCGTTCCGGATCGTCGAAAAGTTGGCCGTGTCGGAAGTGAGCGTCGCGAGTCCGGGGATGCCCCGGTCTTCCGTGAAGAATTGGTCGTTCCATTTCACGTCCCAATTTGGCGTCGGCGCGTACGCGAGCTTCGCGAGGAGGTTGTGCCGTTGGAATTGATTATTCGCGCGCCGCGCGGTCCGGTCGTCGGAGGGATTGAAGGTTGTACCGTTGTCGTCGGCGTAGAGGAAATCGCCGTCGCTCTTTTGGAATTGGTAGCCCAGTTGATGCGAGAATTTACTGAAATGGCCGGATTGGCTCAAGCCCGCCTCGTACGTGTCGTAAGAGCCGTACGACTGGGCAACTTTCGTCTCCCATTTAGGAGCGGCCTTTTTCGTGACGATGTTGACGACGCCCCCGATCGCGCTGGTGCCGAAGGACGCGGGCGCCGCGCCTTTGTAGATCTCGACGCGCTCGATCTGGTCGGTGGGGATGTTCGCGATGTTGACCCCACCGCCCACGCCTTGGTTGAGCGGGATGCCGTCGACGTAGATGGAAACCTGCTCGGACGTCGACCCGCGGATGGAGACCGTGGCGAAGTCGTCCAGGCCACCGTAGCGCTTGGTCTGCACGCCACCCACTTCCTGCAGGGCTTCGGTCAGCGTGGTTTTGCGCCCGGCGAAATCTTTTTGGGTCAGGACGTTCGAAAAGGAAACGGAATCATGGCGCGCGACGGGCGCGTCGGGGAGGGAGTCCGCGTCCCCTTCAGCGCGCACGGACACTTCGCCGAGAGACGTCTCCTGGGCCGCCAAGATAAACGGGACGGATGCGATGCAAAACGAGAATAGGGAGACAAGAAAAACCGGCTTCATCGGCATCTCCCTCCTCGGGGAGTGTTTCCGTTACGTATAAAGTCCGGGCAGGTTTCCTGGCTTAGGACGTCTCTTTCGTCTTCCCATCCGTCTTTAGGTCGATCGGACAGTGACGTTTGAAAGAGCGCATCATCCATTACAGTGGCGGGACCGTGTGGGATTCTCACCCACTTCCCTACACCCGAACTCACTCGAAAGTCCCCAGCCCCTATGGAGGGCTCCCTACGATGTCAAATTTTGTTTTGAGAAATCGAATGGCGTCGTTAAGGAGGACGCTGTGGAAACCCCAAAAACCATCGAAGTCGTCGCGGCCGTCATTCAAGGCGAAGGCGAGCGCGCCGGTCAGTTCTTGATTTCCCAACGTTTGAAGGAATCCGCCCTCGGGCATTGTTGGGAGTTCCCCGGAGGAAAGGTCGAGCCCGGCGAGACGCTCGAACAATGCGCGGTCCGGGAGTGCCAAGAGGAGATCGACGTCGTCGTCGAGCCGATCCGTCTCGTGAAGGATGTGGCCTTTGAATACGCGCATGGACAATTCCACATTCACTTTATGTTGTGCCGCTTGGTCTCCGGAGAACCCAAGCCGATTTTTTGCCGCGACGTGAAGTGGGTCCGCGCCGAGGATTTATCCCACTATCAATTCCCGGAGGCGGATCGGGAGATCATCGACGGTTTGATGAAATCTTCTTCCATTGATCCTGGGCGTCGGCAATGACCGATTGGAGTTGTTTCGTGTACCCTTCTTCCTTGGCGAATTGTTCGAGATAATCCTTATCGATGATCTTGATGTTTTTTAAGTAAAGAAGCCGCGCTTGTAATAGAGACGGTTCGTCTCTCCATTCTACCCCGGCGATGATTCTATCCATGATAATGTCTTCCAGGCGGATCACGCGCACTTTCAGATCGTTAAAAGTCAAGAGATTGACCTGGTTGATTTGCCTACCGCCCACTTCAATGGGTTCGGGAGGGAACTCTACGACAAAGGGAAAGAGAAGGTGCTCGAAATGACGGTAGTTCGTAGTTCTCTTGAACCCCAACTCCGACATGACGGATTCCACGATCTCTTTCGTATCGTCTTCCAAAATGACGTCCAAATCCCCCGTTTCATAAGCGCCTTCGGTGTAATATTGGACGGAGGCCCCGCCGACCACGGTCAATAGGACTTTATATTTCTCGAAATAGCGAGTGAGCAGACCCGCCAGAGCCAAAGGTTGGATACTCTTTGGGGATTTCGAGATTTCCTTTAACTCTTGTTGAGCCGTTGGCTTCATAGCATGCCCTTCGATCGTAGCGACTTTTCCTCATCGTAGGAGCGTGGTCTTTTCCTCTTACTCTGAAGCCCTGAAATCCATTCTAAAGGAATCGGTATTTTGCGATATTCCTTTTGAAGCTTTTTCCAATCGTAGACTTTAATGACTTCCGCTTTTCGAGCGCGAATCTCCTCGTTTTTCTCGAAAATTTGATCGACGATTCCGCTCAAGACGAATCTCTTATTCCTCCGAAACGCCCTGAGCATGCCGGCTTTGGAGGAGAACAGGAATCCCCAACTTTCGAGGTTCGTCAGCTCGCGATGGATCAATTGGGGGGAGAGGCCGACTTCCCGAGCCAATTCCCGGACGCCGACTTGGACCTCCGGATTTCGGACGAAATAATCCAACACGATGCGACGCGTTTTCGAGGGGATGAGGAAGCTTAAGTCCACGTGTCTAGTGTCACAATTAATAGGACAATTGTCAAAATAATTAGGACATTTAATGCTGTCGCGTTATGAGACGTCCCGGAGGCCTGTCGGTCGATCGAAACGGAGATATCCAATGTTGACGCCAGAGTTGTCTATCTTGTGCAGGGATAAGCGGTTTTCCGTGTTCTTTGGGGATGCGGTAAGGTGAAGGGGTTTTTCTCCATTGCGGATTGATGTCTCGGTTCACCGTGAGAAGAAAAGAATCATTTCCTTTGTTTCAAGGTAACTTTGGCCATGCAAAGTCTCGTTGTGAGGCTGGTGGCGACGTTATCGTGTTGACCCGCATTGAGCCCCGGTAGGCAGTGGTATAACGGATGCCTTCGCGATTTAAATTAATGGTCAACATCGTCTCGGGGTTATCGACTCTTATCGATTGAAGTTGCATATTTATTAACGGATTGGTTGGCCCCGGAATGTCGGAGATCTTAATTGACAACAAAATCCAAATTCTCTAGCCAACACAAACTTTTTTGAAAGGATCGTTTTATTTATGGTTTCTATCCGTCTCCGTGAAGGTGAATCATTCGAAAGCGCCGTGCGCCGCTTCAAGAGGTTTTGCGAGAAGGCCGGCATCCTGTCGGAGCTCCGCAAGCGCGAGCATTACGAAAAACCTTCCGTGAAGAAGAAGAAGAAATCCATCGCCGCCCGCAAGCGATCCACGAAGAAGGGCCGTTCCCGCGATTTCTATTAGAAGTTAGGGGGAGATCTTCTCCCCCGAACCCCCCCATTTTTACTTATGGCTATACGAGACGATTTGAAGAAGACGTTGGTTGAGGCTGCGAAGGCTAGGGACCAAGTGTTGTTGGATACCGTCCGGGCCGTTCAATCTGCCATCCGTTACAAGGAAATCGACAAAAAAGGCGAACTCACCGAGGCCGAGATCTTTTCCGTCATTCAAACCCTATGTAAGCAACGCCGCGAATCCGTGGAGCAGTATACCCAAGGCGGCCGCACCGACTTGGCGACCCAAGAGGCGCGCGAGTTGGAGATTTTGCAGAAAATGCTCCCCGCCCAAGCCAGCGCCGAGGAAATCGAAGCGGCCGTCCGGAAAGCCATCACCGACATCGGCGCCAAGGGCCCTCAGGATATGGGCAAGGTCATGAAGCCCGCCTTGGCCGCACTCGCCGGCAAAGCCGACGGAAAAGTCGTCAGCGAACTCGTAAAAAAATTGCTGTCCGGGTCCTAAATTATTAGGGAAACTTCCCTAATGCCCTTCGCGACCGACCAGGAAATCCAAGAAATCCGACACCGTGCCGATATCCTTCAGATCGTCGGCGAAAAAGTCCCCTTGAAAAGGGCTGGCCGCAACCACAAAGGCTGTTGTCCTTTCCATCAGGAAAAAACGCCCTCCTTCATGGTGAATCCCGACAAGCAGATCTTCCATTGCTTCGGTTGCGGCGTGGGTGGCGACGTCTTTTCGTTTCTGATGAAGTACGAAGGACTTGAGTTCCCGCAGGTGGTTGAACAGTTGGCGGATCGCTATGGGATCGCTTTAACCCAAAAAGGCCAGAACACCGAAAGCGTGGCTAAGAACAAGTCCGAGAAGGAACTTCTTTTTAGAATCAACCAACTCGCCGCACGTTTCTATTATGACAGTTTGAAGAATCCCGAGGGCCAGCGCGGGATGGAGTATCTGTCAAAGCGCGAAATCAACTCGGAAATGATCCGTGAAGCGATCCTAGGTTTCGCTCCCGCTTCCGGAAACCGTCTTCTTCAGCATTTCACCGAAAAGAGAGTTCCGTTAGCTCTGGCCGAGAAGTTGGGCTTGATCCGGAAAGGCCAACGCGGCGATTACTACGACTTCTTCCGCGACCGCGTCATGTGCAGCATCATCAGCGCCGAGGGGAAGGTGTTGGGCTTCAGCGGCCGGGCCCTATCCGATGACGTCCAGCCAAAATACCTAAACTCTCCGGAATCGCCCATTTACCATAAGAGCCATTCGCTTTTGGGCCTGCAGACCGCAAAGACGGCGATCCGCGAAGAGGACCAGATCATTTTGGTGGAAGGCAATTTCGACATGATCCGCCTCCATCAAGAGGGTTTGCGGCAGGTCGTGGCGCCATTGGGGACGGCCTTGACCGACGCGCAGATCCGCTATTTAAGCCGCTTATCCGAAAACTTCGTCCTGATTTTCGACGGGGACGCGGCGGGTCGAAAAGCCTCCGCGCGGGCCCTGGAATTATTCCTCCCTTTGGGCCTTTTCCCCAAGGTCGTCACCCTCCCGACGGGAGAAGATCCCGATAGTTTCGTGAAAAAAGAGGGGATCGATTCGTTAAAGACAAGGGTCGCGGACGCGGTCACGCTTTTGGACTACTGGATCGAGCAGATTCTCTCGGAAAGACTTGCATCAGATTCTAAAACAGGGCAGGGTCCGCAAGCTCAAGCGAAAGCCATCCGTAAGGTTGGCGATCTCCTTGAACTCGTGCCTGGGGAAATAGAAAAAAGCTTATATATACAAAGAGTTGCGCAAAGGTATGGCGTGCCAACGACTTACTTTAACCCCGTGAGAAAAAGTGCTCCCCAAAGAGGTAGCAACTTTTCTATCCAGGCCGCCGATGTAAAGAAACAAGCTTTGCCACCCATAGAAAAGATGGTGGTGGAGTTAGTGATGAATCGGCCTGAGTTTTTGGAGGTTTTTTCTGAGATTTCTTCGAAGGATTTTTCGGATGTACGGTTAGGTCGGATTTGGGATTGGATGCGAACGCTTGGGGTTGAAAAGACGTTGAACACGCGTGTTACGGGCGTTGGGGAGAATTCCGCTTCCGGTTCCATGGACGAAGAGGCTTACTCTCTCCTTTCAGGTCTCTCCATCAGCGGCAGCCGCTGGGTCGAACTGGAAATGGACGAGACTCGGAAAGCTGCCGAGGATTGTGCGAAGCAATTTCGAGTGTTTAAATTAAAGACGCAATTGAAGGGCTTGTCCGTCGAGATACGGAAGGCCGAGTTGGATCAAGACAGTTTTAAGGTGAATCGTTTGCTGCAGGAAAAAAGCGGTTTGATTAAGCAAATGAACTCGATTCATTAATCTTAAGGTGAGCGTAATGGAAAAGAAGGAACTCAAGGAAGTACAACAACTTATTCAATCCGGAAAAGAAAAGGGATTCCTCACCTACGAAGAGGTCAACGACGCCTTGCCGACCGACCTGGTGTCGCCGGAGCAGCTCGATGACGTCCTTTCGATGTTCGACCAGATGGACATCGACGTGGTGTCCGAGGAAGAAGAACTCGCCGCCCGTGTCTTGAAGAAGAAACCCAACGATCCGAACGCTAAACCCGGAGAGAACGACAAGGCTGATTTGGACGAAGAGGATGCGGGCGAGGAAGTCGTGGCAGAAGTCGCCGTAGCGACCCCGACGGCTGAAGCGACGGACGACATGGCTGGTAAATCCACCGATCCCGTGCGCCTTTACTTGAGGAAGATGGGCTCCATCGCCTTGCTCTCGCGAGAGGGCGAGGTCGAGATCGCCAAGCGGATCGAGCAAGGCGAAGACGACGTATTGAGGGTCTTATTGAAGACGCCGATCTGCCTCGAGGAATTCCTGGAGATGGGCGAAAAAATCTCCAAGAATAAGATGCGCGTGGCCGAAGTCGTGAAGGATTTCGATGATGTCGAAGAGGGTGGGGGCTTGGACGAGTCCGAGTACCGTTCCCGCGTCATGAAGCAGATGACCCGCGTGAAGCAAGTGGCCCCCAAGTATAAGCAACTTTTGGCCAAAGCGGAAAATGAGAGGCTGAAAAAAGAAAATCGCGAGGCTTTTCTCAAGGACGCCAATGTCTTGCGCGAGCAGATGCTTACGGCATTGAAGGAAATCCGCCTTAATTTCAAGACCATCAATAATCTGGTTGCCCGCTTGACGGGAGCTTTAGACACCATCGACACCGAGGACCGGGTCATGGCCGGGTGTCGTCGCCGTTTAGGGGTGGATGTGGAACAGATGGAGGACTTGATCGATCGTTTCAAAAAGAGTCCTTATTTAAGGAAAAAGGTCTCCGACGATTTCGATATGGAGCCGGAGGCCCTGGAAGCGATCATCGAACAGTATAAGTCGTCGCAGAAACGCATCAAGGAATCCGAGAAGTCCTATGGGGGTGAGGAGATCGCCCTACGTAAGACGGTGCAGGAAATTCGCCGTGCTCAAGCCTACGCGGAACGCGCGAAGAACGAGCTAGTGGAAGCCAACCTCCGTCTCGTCGTCAGCATCGCGAAGAAATACACGAACCGTGGGTTGCAATTTCTGGATTTGATCCAAGAGGGCAATATTGGTTTGATGAAGGCTGTGGATAAATTCGAGTACAAGCGCGGGTACAAGTTCAGTACATATGCCACATGGTGGATCCGCCAGGCGATCACGCGGGCGATCGCGGATCAAGCTCGGACGATCCGCATTCCGGTGCATATGATCGAGACGATCAATAAGCTCGTGCGCACGTCGCGCTACTTGGTACAGGAACTAGGCCGCGAACCCACGCCCGAGGAAATCGCCGAGAAGATGGAGTTACCGCTCGAGAAAGTGCGTAAGGTATTGAGAATCGCGAAGGAACCGATTTCCCTCGAGACTCCGATTGGTGAGGAAGAAGACAGCCATTTGGGTGACTTTATCGAAGATAAGTCGATTTCCACGCCCGGCGAAGCGGTGACGAACCTTAATCTCGCCGAACAGACCCAGCGTGTCTTGACGACGCTCACTCCACGCGAAGAAAAAGTCCTCCGCATGCGCTTCGGCATTGGCGAAAAATCGGATCACACGTTGGAGGAAGTGGGCAAGAACTTTTCGGTCACCCGTGAACGCATCCGCCAGATCGAGGCCAAAGCCTTGCGCAAGCTTCGCCATCCCAGCCGTTCCAAACGCCTCCGCAGCTTCGTGGATTGGTAAAATTTAAGAACGTCAGAAATGACGTAAATCGAGGCGCCCGACGTACCGGACCCGAGGCGTACCTTATGTACGTCGCAGGATCCGGTGCGCGAGGGCAACGAAGAGTTACGACATTTCTGACGTTCGGTGGGCCCGGTAGGAGTCGAACCTACAACGATCCGGTTATGAGCCGGGGGCTCTGCCATTGAGCTACAGGCCCCAAATCGAACAAATAACTTAGGTTTTAGAGGAGGCGTTTTGCAAGGAAATTCACAACCCAGCTTGAAGGATCAGTCGCGCTTTTTGTCGGCCTTAAACGAGGTCGACTTGAAGATCGACGAATTACAGAAGGACTTGCAGCAAATCCCCGTCCGCCAGCGAGAAGACGAATTGGATGTCCTGGCGAAGCGGTCCAAAGTTGACGCCTCCGAGCAGGAAATCGCTACTTTGGAGGAACGGAAGAGGACTTTGGAAAAGGAAACGGCCGAAACGACCGACCGTATGGCTACGTTCCAGCAGAAATTGCCGCAGATCAAGACGAACAAGGAGTACCAAGCCGCGATTAAGGAGATCGACGCGAACAAAAAGGCCAATAAGCAGCGTGACGACCAGGTCCTGGAGATCATCCAGAAACTGGAAGTCTTGGCCGCGTTGAAACAAGAAGACGGCGAATACCTGCATGGATCCACGGTGGCTTTCGAGGCGCGTAAAAAGGAGTTGGAAGCGGAACGCGTGAAGGTCACCGACGAGATGGGCTCTTGGGTCGCCAAGAAGGAAGGGCTCGTGGCCCAAATCAATCCCCGCTTTGTAGCGGCCTACCAACGGATCCGCAAACAAAAGGCGGATGCGGTCGTGTCGATCTTCGGAGGGATCTGTCAGGGCTGCCACATGAAAGTGTCGCCGCAGATGCGTTTGGACATGCAAAAAACAGCAGAAACGGACGCACCTGCGATATCGTTGTTTACATGTCCGGCCTGTCATCGTATTCTATGCCTCCCGGAGTGGAGTGGGGGCATGGATGTCAACCCTGCGGCCACAAAGGTCTTATAAAGGAGGTTCGTATGAGGATTAAATCGTTACCTATGACGTTGTTGGCGGAAGTTTTGGATTACTTGGCGGATTACGAACACTTCTCGGGTTTGGACGTGATTCTCGATGAGGACTTCACGGTGCAAGACGTGCGAAGCGCTTTAAGGGAAATCGCTCTCCAAGTCCGCCAGGAGACCGAACAACAACAACTTCAATTCAACGCCAAGGTGGATTTCCAAAAAGACGAGCGCTTGACCACCCATGTCAAAAGCTTGCTTTCTTCCCTTTCCCCGACGGACGAGAGGAAGTTGTTGAACCGCTTCGGGTTGCTGGAAAGTTAGGGGAGATACCGCTCTCCCCTAAAACCCCATCTGAGGCACACGGATATCTTTATGCCCCAATATTACCTTTATACGGACGGAGCGGCCCGCGGCAATCCGGGCCCCGCGGGAGCAGGGGCTTATATTTGTACGCCGGGTGGCGATGTCGTCGCGGAGATCGCGGAATATTTAGGCGAAACCACGAACAACGTTGCAGAATATCAGGGCTTATTGTTCGGCTTGAAGAGGCTTATCGAGCTCAAGGCGGGCAGTGTGGAAGTCAGGGCGGACTCGGAACTCATGGTGAAGCAGATCAACGGCCAGTATCGAGTGAAGCATCCGAATTTGATTCCACTTTATGAAGAAGCAAAGCAGCTCATGCGGAAAATTCCCGAGGTGAAAGTTGTCCATGTGAGGCGGGAACAAAATAAGGACGCGGACCGTCTTTCGAATTTAGCGATCGATAAGGAAGATTTTTAAGTCAGCCGGATGGTCGCTCCGTGCCGTAAAAAGTGCGGGGAGGAAAGTCCGGGCATCATAAGAAGTAGAGGGCATCGTACAGGCTAACGGCCTGGCGCCGCGAGGCGACGGAAAGTGCAACAGAAAGTATGTACAGGGTTCGCGAGAACTGCTGTAGTGAAATCCGGTAAACCCTACGAGATGCAAAACCAAATAGGTGGGTGTCGAAACGGCCCGTTTCAGGCTTGCCTAAAGCAAGCGCATCCATGGGTAGGTTGCTTGAGGCCGCCAGTAATGGCGGTCCCAGAGGAATGGCCATCATTTTCATGGGGGCGCGGTTTCACCCGATGCCCCCAAGCCCCCGATGGGCGCGTTCGGACTGGCAAAGCCAGATCCTCTCGTGCAAGCGGGAGTATGTGAAAATACAGAACCCGGCTTACAGGCTGGCTTAAAATCATTAGATAAGGGAGGGGAAGAACCCTCCCTTATTTTTTCTCATGATGTAAAACGTTTTTGACATCGATATGAATTGGGTAATACGATAATCCATTATGACGTACACTAGCGTAAGCCCGAAGTTCCAAATCGTGATCCCGAAGGAGATTCGCAATAAAACCCAGGTTAAGCCCGGCCAAAAACTCATGGTCTATGAGAGGAATGGGGTTATTTATCTGATCCCGGATCTGCCGATGAGGAAATTACGAGGCCTCTTCAAAGGGCGCGGAGTGGATCTTAGCGGGTTAAGGGACAAATCGGATCGGCGCTTATGACGGTAGTCGATTCTTCGGCGTGGATCGCTTTTCTGACGGATCAACCCGTCGCCTCTAAATTGGAGAAGTTCGTCGAGGCGCCGTCGAAGTTGATCGTTCCGACCCTCGTTCTTTATGAAGTCTATCGACATTTGATTAAGAAGATAGATCCACAGGAATCACTTCTTGCCGTGACCCAGATCCAAAAAGGGAAGGTCATTCCCTTGAATGGGGACTTATCGCTCTTTGCGGCTGAAATCAGTCTCCAGCATAAATTGGGGATGGCCGACGCCGTCGTCTATGCGACGGCACTTGCCAACGACGCACCGCTCGTGACCCTCGATAATGATTTTAGGGGGTTGAAGGGGTGCGTGGTCGTCGTTTAGAAAAAAATTAGCAACTCCTGATTCCATCCACCGAACACAAGAAGATGAACCGGCTCGCTTCGTTTTTTTGGAATCCTCCATCGGCCCCATTAGATGGGGATGGTTGGGTTTTGCGGCAGGAACTTGAAGCAGGAGGGGTTTTGGAAAAGGCGCCTCCTGCCGCTTGCGTCGTGCGGCGGTATCAACCCGACCACCCTTTGGCGCAGAAAATCTTGGGAAGCTTAGATGCGTTTATGGATAAACTTCCTAAAAAGCGCCAACCCTCTCCTGAAAAACCTCTGCAAGTCATCGATGTCGGTAGTGGGGTCGGCACCTTAGGTCGTTTGATATGGCAAAATCGCGACTCCACCCATGTGACTCTCTTCGACTTAAACGATGATCCTCATTTTCATCCGGAAGGGCGTCTCGATAGAAAAATAGGGGACATGCGAGCTCTTACAGATGCTTTCAAAAAAGGATCAGTGGATGTCGTTTTATCTTCACGAGCTTTGGAATATGGCGGATTGCTCGCTTTTCAAAAGGCGGCCGACGTACTGAAGAGCGGAGGGTTGCTGATCGCCGTCGTCATGGGAGCGGGTCCTATTGCGCGGCAAGCCGAAGCTTATTATACTTTTCGGTATCGGGTAGCCGCGGGTCTTTGGCCCGTCCGGGCCCTCATGCCGGAAAAATACCTGAAGCGTCTTTATGGGCATGCCGTGATGGCGCAGCATGTGAATCGCTGTACTTTTGCATCGAAATCATCCGTCCAGAAAATGTTGGGCGAGGCAGGCTTTTCGGATATCACCGTCGATCAGAGCTTCGCCCAATATCCTCAGACTAGCGAAGGCGACTGGTTGGTCGTGGCGAAGAAAAGATGATTTCATGAACGCGACTTTCGGTTAATAATCCATTGACATTCCAACCCTTGAGTGAAAATGAATGGTCATTCATTTTTTAAAGCGACATTAAAACATAAGGAGTTTCCATGAAAGAAGCCGTTATTGTTTCCGCCGTCCGTAGCCCGATGGGCAAGGCCAATAAAGGGTTGTTAGCCAACATGCGCATCGACGACTTGGCCGCGTTGATGGTCAAGGCAGCTCTTGAAAGAGTCCCGCAACTCAACCCCGAGTTGATCGAAGATCTTCTGTTGGGAAATGCGATGCCCGAGGGCGAACAGGGGATGAACCTGGCCCGGAACGTCGGCCTCTTGGCGGGAATCCCCCAAACTATCGGCGCCGTGACGACTAACCGCTTCTGCGCTTCAGGACTCGAGACCATCAATACGGCGGCTCTGCATATCATGGCCGGAAACGGGGAAGTCTACTTGGCGGGTGGTGCCGAATCCATGAGCCACGTGCCCATGGGAGGCTTCAATCCCTCTTTAAATGAAAAATTCTTCCAACCTGGAATGCCCCAAGCTTATATTTCAATGGGTATCACCGCGGAAAACGTCGCCGCCAAATACGGAGTGAGCCGCAAGGATCAGGACGAGTTCGCCGTCGCTTCCCATCAAAAGGCCACCAAGGCCCGGGAGCAAGGCGTCTTCAAGAACGAGCTGATCCCCGTGGAAGTGACGCTGCCCGACGGGAAGAAAGTGACGTTGGATTTCGACGAGAATGTCCGCGCGGACGCGACCTTTGAAAAACTCTCCACGTTGAAGCCGGCCTTTAAGGAAGGTGGTAGCGTGACGGCCGGTAACGCGTCCCCTTTGACGGACGGAGCCGCTATCGTAGTGGTCATGTCCGCCGATAAGGCGAAGGAATTGGGCATCAAACCCCTGGCCAAGATCCGCGCGATGGCGGTGGCGGGCTGCGCCCCTGAATTCATGGGCATGGGCCCCGTCCCGGCCGTGACCAAGGCGTTAAAGCGCGCCGGTATGAGCATCAACGACATCGACATCATCGAGCTGAACGAAGCCTTCGCCGCCCAAGGGTTGGCGGTGTTGCGCGAACTCAAGGCCGACCTGAATAAAGTCAATCCCTTCGGCGGCGCGATCGCCATCGGGCATCCCCTGGGATGCAGCGGCGGCCGCATCATGACCACCTTGATCACGGGCCTCCAACGCTTGAACAAGACGATCGGCATCGAGACGATGTGCGTGGGCGGCGGTCAGGGCCTCGCAACGATCATCGAAAGATTAAACTAATGGGTTCCTTGGAGATTCTATATGTCGCGAGAGATTAAAAAAGCCGTCGTATTGGGTTCTGGCGTCATGGGAAGCGGCATCGCCGCTCACTTAGCGGGAGCCGGGATTCCTGTTCTCCTTTTGGATATCGTTCCGAAGGATTTGAAGCCGGGCGAAAGCCGCAACAAACTGGCCGAAGCCGGTATCGAACACGTCTTGAAATCCAAGCCGTCGCTTATCTTCTCCAAGCGCGACGCGAAGCTGATCACGCCGGGGAATTTCGACGACGATTTCGACAAGATCAAAGATTGCGATTGGGTCATCGAGGTCGTGGTCGAACGCCTCGACATCAAGCGCCAAGTCTTCGAACGCGTCGACAAGATCATGAAGCCCACGACGATCGTGAGCTCCAACACGTCGGGTTTGAAGCTCCAGGACATGTCCGAAGGACGCTCGGCCCAATTCAAGAAGAACTTCGTCATCACCCACTTCTTCAACCCCGTCCGCTACATGAAGCTGGTGGAGCTCGTGACCTGTCCGGAGACCGATCCGGAAGTCTCGTGCTTCATCGCCGGTTTCCTGGACAAGAAGCTCGGCAAGGGCGTCGTCTATGCCAAGGACACGCCGAACTTCGTCGCCAACCGCATCGGCGTCTTTGGGTGGTTCGCGGCCATGCAGGAAGTCTTGAAGAACGATTATAAGGTCGAGGAAGTCGATAAGATCCTGGGTAGCGCCACGGCGCGGCCGAAGAGCGCGATGTTCCGCACGACCGACCTGGTCGGCCTCGATACCCTCGTCCACGTGGCGCGCAATACTTACGAGACCTGCCCCAACGACGAAAAACGGGACGTTTTCCAGATCCCGGCCATCATCCAAAAAATGATCGACCAAAAGCTCTTGGGCGACAAGACCGGCGGCGGTTTCTTCAAGAAGACGAAGACCCCCGAAGGGAAGAAAGAGATTCTCGTTCTCGATTTGAAGACGGGCGAATACCGCGCCCAAGAGAAGATCAAGTACGATTCTTTGGGAGCCGCGAAGGGTATCGAAGACGCGGGCGAGCGCTTGAAGTTCATGGTGGCTCAGAAAGACCGCGCCGGCGAGCTCGCGTGGAAGGCGACGCGCGACGTGTTGATTTACGCGGCCAACCGTATCCCCGAAATCACCGACGACATCGTCAACCTCGACAACGCCATGAAGTGGGGCTTTAATTGGGATCTCGGACCCTTCGAGACCTGGGATGCTTTGGGCGTGAAGGAAACCGTCGAGCGGATCCAGGCGGACGGCCTTCAAGTCCCCGCTTTTGTCGAGAAAGTCTTGAGCAAGGGCAGCGGCAGTTTCTACAAGAACGAAGGCGGGAAGCATTCTTACTTCGATTTCAAGACGGAATCCTACCAGCCGATTTCGTCCCGTCCCGGCGTCGTTCTGCTCAAGGACATCAAGGAACGCACGAAGGTCGTCAAAAAGAACGACGGAGCTTCTTTATGGGACGCCGGAGACGGCGTGGCCGTTTTGGAGTTCCATACAAAGATGAACTCCATCGATGCGGACATTGGTCAGATGATGAACGATGCGGTCGATGAAGTAGAGAAGAACTTCGAAGGCCTTTTGATCTTCAACGAAGCCCAAAATTTCTCCGTGGGCGCGAACATCATGCTCGTTTTCCTGGAAGCCCAGCAGCAGAATTGGAAGGGGTTGGAGGATATGGTGCGTGGTTTCCAAGCGGCCTGCATGCGCTTGCGTTATTCGAAGAAGCCGGTCGTGGCCGCGCCGCACGCGATGGCCTTGGGTGGCGGCTGCGAAGTGAGCCTGGGAGCCGACGCGATCCACGCGCACGCCGAATTGTCCCTGGGGCTCGTGGAAGTGGGCGTCGGTTTGATCCCGGCGGGAGGCGGTTGTAAGGAAATGCTCGTCCGTTGGCAGGACAGGATGGCGGAAAAATTCGCGAAGATCCCCGCGAGCAACCGTTGGGCCGCGCGCATCGACGGCGGTCCTTTCCCTAAGACCCAGCAGGCCTTCGAGGCGATCGCCTTCGCGAAGGTCAGCATGTCCGCCAAGGAAGCCATCGAAAACGGCCACTTGAAGAAGACCGACCGTATTTCCCTTTCCCGGGACCACCATCTGACGGAAGCCAAGCAGACGGTCCTGGAGCTCGCGAAGACCTACCAACAGCCCAAGCCCCGCGAGGACATCTGGGTGGCGGGTCGCGGCGGCTATTTCGCGCTCAAGAGTGCGGTGGACGGATTCATCCTGCAAAAGAAGATCTCCGAACACGACGGCGCGATCGCCATGAAGCTCGCGAATATCATCACGGGCGGCGATATCGCCAACATCGGCTATGCCACCGAGCAGCGGATCTTGGACCTCGAGTGCGAGGCCTTCTTGCAACTCTGCGGCATGCAGAAGACGCAGGAACGTATCCAGTACATGCTCATGAACAATAAGCCCTTGAGGAATTAAGGGTTCGAGCGAGACCGAAAAATGAAAGAGACCCTGAAGAGGGTTTTAAGGAAAAAATGCCCCGCCTGCGGACGGGGCATTTTATTTTGCGCGTGGAATGAACTCGCCACGTCTTGCGGTGACTGTGGCTACATTTATGAAGAGGAGGCGGGAGATAATTGGGGTTTTGTCTACTTATCCACGGCTTTTTTGACAGGGCTCATCCTTCTGCCGATGATCTTTTTTACGCCTTCTCATCTCACTCTCGGCCGCATTATGATTTTAATCGTGGCTTTAACCCTGATTATTGGAACCCTGCCTTTGAGAAAAGCGATCGCCGTTGGCCTGAATTACGAGATTCGACGCAGGAACCTCTAATCAATCCCGAAAATTGTTGAATTGGAGGGGAATAGGAAAGTCCTTCGCCTTGAGATGGCTGATGACGGCTTGCAAATCGTCCCGGTTTTTACCGGAGACCCGAAGCTTTTCGCCTTCGATGGCGGCTTGCACTTTGAGATTCATCCCCTTGACGGTCTTGACCAGTTCGCGGGCTTTTTCGGTTTCGATGCCCTTCACGAGCTTGACCAGGCATCGCAGCATCTGTCCACCCGCCGGTTCGAATTTACCGATCTCGAAGGATTTGAGATTAAGGCCGCGCTTCACGGCCTTATTTTGAAAAATGTCGGCCAAGGCCTTCATTTTATAATCGTCGTCGGCGAGGAGATGAATTCCGTCTTTATCGAGCGTGATATCGCTCTTTGACCCCTTGAAGTCGTAACGCGTGATGATTTCCTTTTTGGTCTGGTTCACGGCGTTGTCGAGTTCCTGTAGGTTGAGTTCGGAGACGATGTCGAAAGAAGGCATAAGTGCGGTTAAAAAGAAGAAGCACGGTATGTCAAATGGGGAAATCGATACCGCTGATATTTTCTAAAAATCCGCAACCTTTAAAAGAAAACGCCGAAGCCTTGTTTCAAGGAGGTAATATGAGACTTGTTACTATAATATGCCAGGCTGTGAATGAAATTGCTTATGGTCCACAATATATGGGCACAAAAGGTCATGAGGCGACTGACCCTCGATCTTTTGGAGACATTTTTTTCAAGGATACTCCGTTAGGTTCGAATGGGCGGGAAATCGCCGCTACCATTCGAAATGTTACGGGATCCAGAAACCTGAGAAAGTGGGTAGGGGATCAATTCAAAAGTCGAGATTATGCTACGTTAGTGGATGGGTGCGTCGTGATTGCCGCAGGGGCGACGAGCGCGGCTATAGAAACGGCAAAGCGTAGCCCAGATACCGATGTGCGTGTCGCGGCGGCTGCGTTAGCCATTGGAGGTGGGTCCTTAACGATGATGATGATAGGTATTCAATGGCCGATTAGCCTGGTTTCCCCTCCGCATAATTCAAAGTAAGCTTGGCTCTTAGAAGAGGCACCGTCCCGTCATCTCGGGAGGTTGCGGAAGATTCAGAAGTTTTAGGATCGTTGGTGCGATGTCGGCGAGTCCTCCAGGCGTCAAACGGACTTTTTTTCGTGAGTCGTCGATCAGGAGAAAGGGAACGGGATTGGTCGTGTGCTGCGTGTGAGGTTCTCCGTTTTCATCGAACATCTGCTCGCAGTTTCCATGATCGGCCGTGATCAACACGGTCCCTTTTTTTTCCAGAGCCGCATCTACGATATCGCCTAAGCACTGGTCGATCGCTTCCACGGCATGGATGGAAGGGTTTAATTTCCCCGTGTGCCCCACCATGTCGGGATTGGCGAAGTTGACGAAAATCACATCCGTTCCCTCACGGATTTTTTGCACGACGCCTTTGCAAACTAGAAAGGCGCTCATTTCAGGCTTTTCGTCGTAAGTGGCCACTTCCTTAGGCGAAGGAATCAACGAACGCTCCTCTCCCGAGAAGGGCGTTTCGACGCCTCCATTCAGGAAATAGGTCACGTGCGCGTATTTTTCCGTCTCGGCCGTATGGAACTGGGTCATGCCGTGACGACTGATGATTTCCGCCAGCGTGTTCGTAGGGCGCGTTTGCGGAAAGGCGACCGGAAGGGAAAAGCTCTTATTATATTCCGTCATGCAGACGAACGCCGCGAGTTTTAGGGATTCCGTGAGCTTTTGCGTGATTTCCCGGGCTCGGTCGGGACGAAAATTGAAAAAGACGACGACGTCGTTATCACGGATCCTGGGCGCGCCTTTCATAAGAATCGGTTTGATGAACTCGTCCGTGACGTGATTCGCGTAAGAGGATTCGATGGCGGCGACGGGATCTTCCGCGATCTCTCCGACCCCCGAAACGAGGGCATCATAGGCCACTTGGACGCGTTCCCAGCGCTGGTCGCGGTCCATGGCGTAATAACGTCCTACGAGAGTTCCGATTCGCCCGAGACCTTGTAGGTTTTTTTGGAGGTCTTTGACGTAACCAACGCCGCTTTTCGGGGGCGTATCGCGCCCGTCCATGAAAGCGTGAACGATAGCTTCCGAAACCCCGGCCTCTTTAGCCATTCGAATCAAGGCATACAGATGGTCCGTATGACTATGGACGCCCGCATCCGATAAAAGTCCCATGAAATGTACCGTAGCTCCCGCCGCTTTCGAAAAAGCCCCTTGAAGAACCGGGTTTTGGAAAAAGCCGCCATCGGCGATCGATCGGCTTATTTTCGTTAAATCCTGATAATGAATGCGCCCGGACCCGATCGTGAGATGGCCGACCTCGGAATTCCCCATGACCCCATCGGGCAGGCCGACGGCGGCCCCGGACGTCTCCACCAGTGTATGGGGGTAGTCTCGTAACAAGCGCGAATAATGCGGCGTACGGGCGAGGGCGATCGAATTCCCTTCCGTCCGATCGCTATGGCCGAAGCCGTCTAAGATGATGAGGGTCAATGGACTCATGGTGATAGTGGAATTCCTTATTTCAATTTCAGCTTCAATTTTGGAGCGTCGCCCCAGAAGCGCTCGATGGAATAATGCTCGCGCGTTTCGGAATAAAAAACATGCACGACGACGGGACCGTAATCCATCAAGATCCAATGGCCTTTTTCGTAGCCTTCGATCCCCAAAGGGTATTGTTGGCGGTCTTTCAGCGTGCGGTGTACGCGATCGCAAATAGCCTGCACCTGTCGGTCGGAGGTGCCGGAGCAAATCACGAAATAATCGGTAAAGCTCGGAAGTGTCGTGAGATCGAGCACCATAATGTCCTGGGCCTTCGTGTCGTAAGCCAATTGAGCGGCTTCCAGGGCGAGAGTCAGGTAAGCATCCTTAGTTTTAACCGGCGGTTTTGGTTTTGAGGGTGTTTTCTTAGGGGCTTTCACCGGTTTTTTCGCGGGCGCTTTTTTAGGTTTTGATGTCTTCATGAAATCCTTATTGGTTCCTAAGCTCGTACTTGGCCGGTTCCTCTCACGACGTATTTCGTCGTCGTCAATTCCTCTAAACCCATGGGTCCGAACGCATGCATTTTCGTCGTGCTGATGCCTATCTCAGCACCCAAGCCTAGTTGTCCACCGTCATTAAAGCGCGTTGAGGCGTTCCAAGCGACCATCGACGAATCGAGTCGGTTTAAAAATTCGGCCGCATGGGCGGCGTCTTCCGTAATGATGACTTCCGTATGAAGGGAGCCGTGTTTTTGGATATGTTCGATGGCTTTTTCCAAGGAGGGGACGATTTTTACCGCGATGATAAGGTCCAAGTATTCCGCGTCCCAATCGGCCGCGGTCGCCTTCTTCACGCGAGAGTCGATTTTCTTGACGCCGAGGTCTCCACGGACTTCCACGCCGGCTTCAAGGAATTTTCGGATCATCGAAGGGAGAAAGGTCCCGGCGGCCTTTTCGTGGACGAGCAGGGTCTCCAAGGCGTTACAAACGCCCGGCCGTTGGACTTTAGCGTTCAGGCAAATCCTCTCGGCCATCGCCGCGTCGGCGGATGCGTCGACGTACACGTGGCAGACGCCCTTATCGTGCTTGATGACGGGGATGCGGGAATGTTCCCCCATCCACTTCATTAAGGATTCACCGCCGCGCGGGATGATTAAGTCGATGGATGCCGTCTGTTTTACGAGATATTCCATCGCCTTCCGATCGGGCGTATCGACGACTTGGATCACGTCGGGAGAAATTCCGTTGTTTTTCAAAACATCCCGGATGAGCTTTCCCAGGAAAATATTCGAATGGATCGCTTCCGAGCCTCCGCGCAGGATGACGGCGTTCCCGGACTTCAAACAGAGCCCGGCGGCGTCGATGGTGACGTTGGGCCGGGATTCATAGACGATTCCAATCACGCCTAATGGAATCCTCACTTTTTGCACATTAAGGCCGTTGGGTCGCGTCCACGATTTCGTCACATCGCCGACAGGATCAGGTAAATCGGCAACCTCCCGAAGACCTTGGGCCATATCCACGATCCGCTTCTCGTTTAAAGTCAAGCGATCGACCAAGGCGGCAGACAGCTTTTTCTTTTGGGCGACTAATACGTCCTTCCGGTTGTTTTTTTGGATGACGGGAACTTGCGAAACCAGTTTGTCGGCGAGTTCGCGCAGGATTTTGTTTTTTGTTTCCGTCGATAGCTTCGCGACAATAGGAGCCGCTTGCCGCGCTTTTCGGGAAATGACTTCGATTTTCTTGAGAAGCGAACTCATAGTTACCTTTTTATTTCTTCACCGGAAAAAGGGTGCCGACGCTCCGGCCCGAGAAGATCTTTTGGAGGACGTTTTTTTGTTGTCCATGGGCGATGATCGTAGCGACTCCATGTTTCGCCGCAGTCCGCGCCGCTTCGAGTTTGGTCTTCATCCCGCCGACGGAGCCTTTATTGTTGGTACCGGCGGCCTTCGAAAAAGCGTGTTTGTCGATCCGGGTGATCAAATCGATTTTTTCCGCATGGGGATTCTTCCGGGGATCCGCCGTGTAGAATCCGTCTTGGTCCGTGAGGAGGATGAGGAGATCGGCCTGGATCATGGCGCCGACCAGGGCGGAGAGATTGTCGTTGTCGCCGACGCGGATCTCGTCGACGACGACGGTGTCGTTTTCGTTGACGATGGGGATGACGCCGTGGCGGAGGAGCTCGTGGAACGTATGCCGGGCGTTCAGGAAACGCTTCTTGTTGGCGACGTCGTCGCGCGTGAGGAGCACTTGGGCGGCTTGGAGTTTTTCACGCGATAGGGCTTTTTGGTAGAGGTGCATGAGAAGCGGTTGCCCGATCGCCGCGCAGGCCTGAAGCTCGGACATCTTAGACGGTTTTTGGTCGAAGCCTAAATACTGCATCCCGGAAGCGACGGCTCCCGAAGAGACGAGTGTCACGTGGATGCCTCGCCTTTGGATGGACGCGATGTCCTTGGCGACTCCTATCAAGGCTTTGTGCGAAATCTTGCCTTTCGCATCGACGAGGACGCTCGAACCGATCTTCACGACGACATGCCGAGTTTTGCGGAGTATCTTCTGTCTTAAGGAGGACGACATGGGGTTTATTTGGAGAGCTGTGGACCGCGCTTGGCCCAATCTTCCGGGGTGAAGGTCTTCAGCGAAAACGCGTGCAGGACCCCGGAGGCGATGTCCTTTTCGAAGAAGCCCTTCACGAGACGGTGTTGCTCCAACATCCCTTTCCCTTGAAAGGATTCGGAAATGACCCACACTTCCCAATGGTCGGCCGTGCCCGTGAGATCGCGAATGCTGACCTGGGACCCGGGCAACTTTTCCTCGATGACTTTCTTGATTTGGTCCGATTTCATAGGGAATTCGACTAAAAAACTTCCCCCCCATTGTCATCTAAAAGTTGAAGCGTCCGCTTGAATACAAAAGCGCAAATATGCGGTTGAAGGCGAGGGAGGAGAGATGATACCCGAGGATTTATGAAAAAACGGATCTTAATTTCGGTATTTTTTTTATTAATAGCCACTCATCTGCGAGCCACGACGATCACGGTGACGAGCCTGGCGGATTCCGGTGCGGGAACTTTGAGACAGGCGATCACGACCGCTAGCGCCGGCGATACGATCGATTTCGGGGCTCTCAGCGGGACGATCGCTCTTGGATCGAGCCTGCCGACCATTAGCCAAAACCTGACGATCAACGGCAATAATAACGTTACCATCCAGGCAGGGACAGGAATACGGGCTTTCACTTTGGATGGCGGCGCCGGCGCGCCGGTTTCGGTGACGATCCAAAATCTGACGATCACGAATGGGGACGTCGCCGCGGCGGGAGCCATTTTCGCCAATAATAACCTTTCCCTCACGATCGACCACTGTGTTTTTACCGATAACGTGGGAGCGGGTGGTGGAGGCGCCGTTCAGATCGTGAATGGACCGACGGCGACCATCACGAACTCGACTTTTCGCGACAATCAAACGGTCACTAATGGCGGCGCCATCTTCGTAGGAGACGCGACGCTCACCATCAAGAAAAGCCGTTTCATACGTAACCGATCCACAGGGGCTCGTGGCGGCGCCATCGCGCTAGGTTCGGCGGATGGGGATACGAATGTCACGATTAAAACCAGTCTCTTCCTGCAAAACAGCGCGACCGACGGGGGAGGGGCTATTTATGCCGCTCAGCCCATCGGTGTCGCGACTTCTTTGACCCTCAATCGCGTCAGCATCATCGGAAACGACGGGGATCAGGGAGGGGTCGGGACGAGTTCCGCAGGCGGTATTTCCACCGGGACGTCGACGGTCGGTACGCTGAACTTGAAGAACACTTTTCTGGCGATCAATGGAAAGAACCGGTCGGGAGCGAGCGCTGATGCCTTCACGGGCGGGACAGATAACTGCGCGGGCGCCACCTATACGACCCAGGGGAATAATCTCTCCGACATCAGCGATGCGGACTGCGTCTTCGGCGGCGGCGATTTCAGCGCGGGTACGGCGGGGTTGGATTACACCGCGGACGCCACGACCATTACCTTAGCCACGAGCCCCCTCACGAGTTCGAGCCAGGCCATCAATAATGGAAGCTGTGTGGGGGATGCCGACCTCGCGGCGGATATTGATGGGAACGCCAATGTCGGCACGTGCGATATCGGCGCTTTCGAATTCCAAGGCAGCGGGGGGAGTTCCGGGTCCGGAGGATCCTCGGGAAGCGGGGGAAGCGGAGGCGATAGTGGATCCGGGGGAGATAGCGGTTCTGGTGGTTCTTCGGGAACGGGCGGTACGGGAGGTGCCCCTGTCGCCGCTTCCAGCGGTTGCTCCCTTATTTCCTATCGTTTGTAGGTCGTTTCAAGGTTAGCGGCAGAAGGCGGCTAAAGAAACCAATGAAGCTCCCGCCTCCAATTGGTCGGCGCATATGAGATCCTGCACGTCCCGTTGGCTTGCTCGGCCTTCCCAAGCGTAAGCCTGGTCGATGGTTCCTTGGAGAAGATTGTTCGAAGAACCGCCGGCTTGGCTGGCTCCCAGGAAAAGCATATCGCTGCTGGTTAAGGCTCGAGAGCATCCTGTGGCGCTTCCCGCGGATAAGCCGTCCACGTAAAGATCCATGCGGTCACCCGTGCGAGCGAGCGCTACGTGATGGAAATTAGCATCGGTAATGCGCGTGGCTCCTGAGGATAAGGTGCATGAACCATCATTATAACTAAATTGAAGTTCCCCCGTCATCCCATCGATCCTTAAAGCGTATGCCGCTCTGCGAGCAAAAATCGTTCTCGCTGAGCCCGCGGTACCTAACTGGATCCACGCCGCCATTCCGAAATCACCGGAGAAGCTCCCATAAGTGGGACTATTCGCCACGATTTTATCTCCAGTCGCCGATAAGTTGATCCCGTTGCCGCTAAAGCCCATGGCGACGCGCATCCCTCCCGTCAATGTGGCGAATACGGGAGGCGGTACGGCATGGCTAGAGAAGACCATGCTTCCCGAAATCTCATCCATACGGGCGAAAAATTGAGCGGTTCCGGGGCGGGAGAATGTACGGCTTGCGTCTTCGCCGATATCGGAAGCGGCATCCAGTCCAGCGTCCGAAGAGGGACGTTCTTCCGGAACATCCAAACCAGCCTCAAAAGCCGTATCGGGAAGCCCACCGTCCATGGCAGTCGGAACATCCTCCGTCGCGCCATCGAGGGCGGTTTCCGGAGCGTCTGGGAAAGACATATCGGGTGCCGCATCACGTGTTGCATCGGGGAAGGCGGCATCCGGACTGTCTCTCTCGGGAAGGTCGACAAATACTTCCGGGCCCATGGTTATGTCGGGAGCTTCCTCGGAGGCATCGGCTCCGTCTATCGCGCCATCCGTCGCATCTCCTCTCGCGGTATCGGGACGCTCCCCGGTGTCCACGGGCGTTTGACCATCGACGGCACTCGCATCGGCATCCGCCGGAGGGGCGTCACGGCTCGCATCCATGACGTCCCCACCGTCCGGTATGGCCCTTGGCCCGGCGGTGGGATGGCTCAAACCGCAACTCGTCAGGACCTTGACAAGGCCAACGAGGAATAGAGTCGGTAAGGTTGGGAGTCTTCTGTGTTCGACGACCGCGAATTGCTGAGGCATCGCCGGGGCGTACCGGTTTGGCGTAATGATGGGCTCTGTGGAAGGCGTCGGCTGGGATGGTAAAGGACCTGAAAAAGACGCCACTCTATCGATGAAAGCCATAAGGATCTCCTACCCGCGGGAGGTATCGGCGGAAAGGGAAAAAAGTTGCGTTGCGTCAGAAAGAAAGATCCGTCCATCTACTGGGGGTGAGAAATAACGGAGTAAAGTAGGTTACTTAG
>CAZKQW010000008.1:0-151100 GCA_964555055.1 uncultured Pseudomonadota bacterium
CCCCTTTCCCAAAATAAAAATAACACCCTAAATTGAGTTTTTCAGGAAACTGTTAGATTTTATCAAACCCTTCAAAGCCACCAACACTTCTGAGTTTGCCTTAACCCCTGTTCCAGGGGGCACAACTGTCACCTGGAGTATGTATGGAAAAAACAACTTCCTCAGCAAACTCATTGGCATCTTCATGGATTGCGAAAAAATGGTAGGTCCTGATTTTGAACAGGGCCTTGTAAATCTCAAGTCTGTTACTGAGATGACAAGGTCTTAAAAAGATATTTAGTTTAAAGTGAGGGGAGCACATTGCCGACTATTAGTGCAGGGGCAGATTTCCTCAAACCTTCATGGAGAGGAAGAAGAGTATTCACGATCCCTGATTGTGATAGAAGTACGGAAAGCGGGAATCAGGTTCTTTTGAGGTTTATTGATGGCCTCCTTGAGCCAGGACTTCCTCTAGTGATGAGGGGGCCAAATGGCGTTGGGAAATCCTATACCTCAAGACAGATGCAGTAATTATTACCAGATACCAAGTTGCATTGAGATGAATTAATAGTGTCCGTATGGACACACCGGCGCCTTGCAGTTGGATGTGCCCATCAATCATTGTCAACTCCTCTGCGTTAAGGCCACATCTCTTGTTGACAGTTATCGATCCATGTATGACGATGTTGTCTTACATGGAGGGCATATGACATCGATAACGTTGCGTATGGATGATGAACTGGCTCATGAAATCCACAAACTCACCAAATCTCTCAAGAAACCCAAGAGCGAAGTTATCCGAGAATGCGTAAGGGCTTTTGTGCATTCCCTTAAAGCTTCTCCAGCTCAAAAAGCTTATGATATTTACAATGGTTTTTACGAAGATATCCCGAAATTAAATACTCGGTCCTCCTCTCAAAAAGAGAAGTTCTTAACTTATTTGAGAAAGAAGAAGTCGCAAGGACGCTTATGAAGCTTCAATCGGATCGGGATATGATACTGATGGACACGGGGCCTCTGGTGGCTCTTTTTGATAAAGGCGACGAGAGGCATTCGGTATGCAAAAAGACCTTGTCCCATATTTCCGGAAAGCTCGTAACGACGTGGCCCGTTTTGACCGAAGCATTTTATTTCCTCATGGAATCTCGAAAAGCCCAGGAGCTTTTAATGGCCTTTGTCCTTTCTGAGGCGGTTCAAATCCATGGAGAGTCCCTTTTATTGCCTCGCATGAGTCAATTGATGGAAAAATACGAGGACTTAGCGATGGATTTTGCCGATGCTTCGTTGGTTGCTTTGGCTGAAGAAATGAAGATCGAAAAAGTTTTCACCCTCGACCTCAAAGATTTCCGCATTTATCGCCCCAAGCATGCAAAGCACTTTAAGCTTTATCCCGAAGGGACTTGCTCTTAAAGAATTAGAAATATCAATGAGCAGCTGACACTGGAAATGTGCCGACTAACCTGTAATGCGTACTGCGCCCGCCGGAATCTTCTTTTTTCAAGACTTTACGATTCACCAGATCGTTAATATCCCGCAAGGCCGTGTCTTGCGAACATTTGGCGATCTTGGCCCATTTGGAGGACGTCAGCTTCCCTTGGAAGCCGCCGATAAGGCGGGTGATCAAGGAACGTTGACGTTCGTTGAAGGACGCTTCCGGATGCTCTTTCCAAAAGCGGGCTTTCCCCAAAACGTCTTCCAAGGTCTGGCCGGATTTTTCGATGGCTTGCGCGAGGCATTTGAAGAACCATTCCATCCATTCCGAGATATCTAAGGATCCCTTTTGGCATTTTTCCAGCACGTCATAGTAAGCATCCCGTTCGGCCTCGATTTGCGACGACATGCTGTAAAATCGTTGGGAAGTCCCCTCCGACCTCGCCAGACCCATGTCGGCGATCGCTCGGGCCAAACGCCCATTGCCGTCCTCGAAGGGATGCAGGGTGACGAACCAGAAGTGGGCCAACGCCGCCTTGACGACCAGATCCGTTTCGTTCTTCGCATTCAGCCATCGGAGAAAAACCTTCATTTCTCCCGGCAAGCGACGCGCCTCCGGGGCTTCGTAATGAACCTTTTCGTGCCCATAGGGACCGGAGACGACCTGCATAGGCCCGCTCGACATCCCTCGCCAACGACCGACCCGGATGGCACGTAATCCGCTTCTTCCCGTGGGAAAGAGGGCGGCATGCCAAGCAAAGAGCCTTTTCCGAGTTAAAGGCGCGGCGTAACCCCGCGTCGCATCCAACAGGACCTCCACGATCCCTTCGACGTGGCGATCCACGGGTTGGTGTTTTTCGAGCTTCAGCCCCAATCGCCGGGCGAGCGACGAACGCACTTGCTGGATGTTGAGGCTTTCTCCCTCGATTTCGCTGGTTTTGACCACGTCTTGGGTCAGTGCCTTAAAGGAAGCCTCTTCGCGGATCGCGAAGCCTAGACCTTCCATCCGGCCCAGCAACCGCCCTTGACGGTGCCTGAGGTCGGCCAACAAACCCGATAGGGCGCGCCGATCCCACGTGAAATGAGGCCATTGAAGGCGTTCATGGATGTACATGGAGAAAGTTTACTGTATTCACCGCAAAACACAAGGTTATTCACCGCATAATATGCGGTGAATAAATGCGTATTCGCCGCATTTAGTAAGCAACTTTACTTGAGTCATGACGAAAAGCTTCTTCATGAGAGCACTTTCCACATCATTGAATATCGGTTTTGGCTACGACACACGCGCCGAATGGGTGGAAGCCAAGCGTTTGACGCCCGGGTGCGTCGCCCTCGTAGGCACCTTGGAGAAGCTCCTCGCCGGCGATTACGCGGGATCTGTGGCTTTTGAGGACTTGGTACCTCATGGCGATCACGGTTTAGGGACTGCCCATGATCTGGATGGAGAAATCGTAGGTGACGCCACAGGCATTTACCAGATTAGGACGGATGGCATTCCAAGGTCAGTGCCTCCTAAAACGACGACCCCCTTTGCCGCTTGGACCCATTTTCGCAAGTCAGGGTCATTTACCTTCGAAACACCCGGCTCCCTAAGGGATTATGCGGATTTCAGGTCTTGGTTGGATAGAAAGCTCGGCAACTTGAAGTTCGCCTATGCCGTCCAAATTCATGGTGCCGCAGACACGGTGAAAGCCCGGAGCGTACCGGCCCAATGCCAGCCTTATCCCGACTTTGCCCAGGTCTCTCGTGCACAGACCTTTTTCGATCATGTGGATGAGGTCTTCACGATGGTCGGTTATCGTTTTCCGGAAAACCTGAATGGCATCGCCCGCACTCCAGATGAAGCCGGAAGTTATCATTTGCACGGCAGGGTCGGCGAGGGCGGCGGACACATTCTCGGATTCGAAGGAATGCGTGCGGTCGTTGACGTGATGCCCATAGCATCTTTTGTGAGTGTTTATCCTAACTTTTGACGGCGATGCAGCCCAGGATACAGAGCTAGCAGCAATAGCGGCGCAAGAGAACCCATCAGGACGATACCAATGGCGCAGGCAAAGAGGGGTCAGAGGGGCTAGGAGGGGTTTGTCAACAAACTGCTAGCTTTTGACACTGTGATCCTAGAGGCATCGAGTTTCGATCAGATGTTGGGGGATGACATGAAAATTACCTAAGCCGTCGCCAACCGATCGGCCAATATCATTTTAATGAGAGACTGATAAGGGATATCACGTTTCACGGCCATGGCTTTGAGCTGGTTCAACATGTCCCGCGGAATGCGCAATGAAATAAGCTTTACAGGTTCTTCGACGGAAGGATCGAACTCGATTTCCACCCTGTTTTTCGAATAGTCCACGTAATCCGTCGTGTCATGAGTTTGCCAAAACAAGGTTTCCTCGGCGGCATTTTTAAATTGAGGGACCACTTTAAGTTTCCTCTTTTTCATATAATTTCCTTTCCTTACGACTCATGGGTCTGGCGCTAATGACCCTGACTTTCCCGTTTCTTAAAGTGAAGACGATGGTCAGTAGCCTCTTAGCGTGCGTCTTCCCAAGTGAAAAATAACGCATTTCCTCCTGGGAGTGTTTTTCATCATGACTGATGATCAATGGTTTGTTGAAAAAGGCTTGCTCACATTCCATCGTCGTGACCCCATGCCTTTTCTCGTTCTTTTCCCGATTCCACTGATCCCAATCAAATCCAAGGAGTCCTGATATCTTTTTCGCCGCCATGAGTAGTGTATATAATAGTTATATATAGATTCAACCCATTTTTGAATGATCGTAAGCCTAGAGTGAAGACGCTTTAGTCTTTTAAATAGTTGATTGACGAAGCATGCGTGAAAAGACGAACTTTAATTAATGACACCAAAAACGACCGTTCTTCCCAACGGAAAATCCGTTTTTTGCTTAAGTCCCAGCGATACCTTATTCATTTACAAGGAAATTTTTGAAGATGAAAGTATGAGGAAGCACGGAATCATCCTCAGAGACGGCGATTGCGTAATGGACGTGGGGGCGAATATCGGCTTGTTCACCCTCTTCGTTACCGACTCCTGCAGAAATGCTACCGTCTACGCCTTTGAGCCCATCCCGGATATTTTTGAAACCTTACGGCTCAATACGAATTTAACGAACCATCGCATCATTCCCTTGCCGATCGGATTGGGCAGTGAATCCCGGACGGCCGAGTTCACCTATTACCCCCGCGTGTCGACGATTTCGACCCTTCATCCCGAAGGCTCCGAAGAAATGCGCGAGGGAGTGCGGTCGTTCCTCATGGGGAGAGAAATCGAGAAGAAGCTCAAGGCTTCTCGAGCGGCTTTCCTGCTTCGGCTTCCGATGTTTTTAAGAAAGGCCCTGGCGCGTTTTGTGACGGCCTACCTTTTTAAGCCCAAACGAGTCGCGTGTCAGGTTCGAATCCTGTCGGAAGTGATCTCGGAACAAGGGATCTCTAGGATCGACCTCTTGAAAATCGACGCGGAAGGAAGTGAGGAAGATATTTTAGCGGGTATCCAGGAAAACGATTGGGGGAAAATCCGGCAATTGGTTGTGGAGGTTCAAGATATGAATGGGGCTTTAGAGAGAGTCGGAGAACTGCTTTCAAAGAGAGGCTATGCGATTGAATCAGAATATCATCCGTTCACAGAGCATCTCATACAGCTCGGCTCTCCGCCTAAAAATTTGGTTTATAATGTTTATGCTAAGAAAAGTGAGAACTTTGAATAACTCTAATCAGCAGAGACATTTAATAAGTCACTTTCATAGGAAGCTCCATATCCATCGACCATTCCAATAACGACCCATCATAAACTGCCACATTTTTCTTTCCCAAAAGAGTCAGCACAAAAGCATCGCTACTCGCCGCAATCCCGCCACCACAATAAGTGATGATGCGATCGTGATCAAACGCGCCGACCCATTCGAATTTCCGCTTTAATTCTTCCGGCGGAAAATAGGCGTGCGTCTTCGGATCGATCAACGAAACCGTCGGCACGTTGACGCTCGTGGGGATGTGGCCGGCGCGGCCATAGCGGGCTTTTTTGCCGGCGTGTTCTTCTTCCGTCAGCGCGTTGATGAGGCAGGCGTGTCCGTCTTGGGTGGCGGCCAACACTTCCTGTTTATCCGCGATGAGTTCGGGGCGAAATCGGGAGACGAAGGAGGAGGGCGGGTGAGGGAAGGGAGCGGTCGAGAGGGGGCGTTTCTCCAATTTCCATTTATACAATCCGCCGTTTAAGAGGGCGGCATTCTTGAAGCCGTGGGCGCGCAGCATCCACCAGACGCGCGCCGCCCAAATATGGGCCCATTTGTCCTCGCAAGAGTCGTAGAGGACGACCTTCTTGCCGTCATCGATTCCCAGACGGGACATGACGTCGACGAATTGGGTCGTGGGTGGCATCATGAAGGGGAAAGCGCTGCTCAGGTCCGAAAGCTCTTGGACAAGGTCGACATAGCCGCTGCCGGGAATATGGCCTTTGATCCATGCTTCACGACCGCCGTTACCGTCGTTCAAGAGGGCGGTGCAGTCGATGACGCGTAAATCCGGGTCTTTCAGATGATCCTCGAGCCATTGGGTTTCGATCAGATATTGGAGAAGCGACATAAATATTTCGTAAGAAAATTGTTGTGGCTTGTCTAGAAGCCACACTACCTTCTCTCAAATTCCAGCTTTTTGCAGAACTTTCTGGAATATCTCTAGCTTATCATCTTCGGAGAGAGGGCTTCGTACTGCCGTGTGATTTCTTCCGCCTCCGGCAGGGAGAGGTAATTGAACTTCATCGAACCATTTATCATAAAAGCTATCGTAACGTTGAATGGAAGCGTTTCGAAGCGAAGGAAGGTTCTTCAACTTTTTCATGATTGATGCGTAGTATTTTTGGGCCTCCGGCTGAAATTCGTAAAAGCCATCATAAGTTGCTTTTGAAGCATAATGGGCTTTTCCATCCTTAACGACGAAATCTTCCCAATCGTAATTCAGAATCAGCCGGTACATCTTGAGTTCGGTCCCGAACTTCAATTTTCCAAGGTAACATTTATATTCGAAGTAACGGTCCCGTTTGCGTCCCGTCGTCTCGGCGAGAATGCCAAGCGACTCGAGGGTGGCAATCGCCTTCAGTGCCGTGGGTTTCGACGTGTCCAGGAGTTTTACCGCTTTAGCCATCGTGATGACGGGATGTGTGGATAATAATTCGAAGAGGCGGATCGTAAAAATCGTCGCGGAATGGCTCGCCAACACCTTCTCGCGGTCTTCGGCGATGATCAGGGAAAGGTGCTTCGCGAGTTCCACGGCATCGGATGAAATTTCAGCGACGCCCTTTAGGAAAAATCGTACCCATGATTCCCAATCGCCTTCTACGCGCACATTTCCGAGAAGACGGTAATATTCATCGCGATGACGCTTAAAATAAAGGCTCAGGTAGAGGAGGGGTTGCTTCAGTAGTCCCCAATGCTCCAGCAAAAGCGTGATGAGAAGTCTCCCGATGCGGCCATTCCCATCCAAATACGGATGGATCGTTTCGAATTGCACATGCAGAAGGGCGATCCGGATCAGGCTAGGAAGATGGTCTCCCGAATGCAGATATTCTTCAAAGCTGGAGAGAAGCTTGGGCAACTCATGAGGCGGTGGCGGGACGAAAACGGCGTTTCCCGGTCGTGCGCCACCGATCCAGTTTTGGCTTTGGCGCACGTCGCCGGGCTGTTTATTCCCTCCGCGCACGCCTCTCATGAGCCGTCTATGGGTTTCATTCAGTAAGCGCATGGAAAGGGGCAATCCTTTTTCGCTGGCCAATTGTCCGCGCGCGTATCTAATGGCCTCTAAGTAATTGCAGACTTCTTCGATATCCGGATGATCGCTTTGTTTCGCGTTTTCATCGGCTTCAAAGGATAAAAGGTCCATGAGGGTAGCCTGCGTTCCTTCGATTTGAGACGAAGTGACCGCCTCTTTGCGCACATAGGCGTAAATGAACCAGTCCAAGGAAGGGATCATGCTCCCAGCGACCGCAAGTTGTGAAAGTTTTTGCTCCGCCAGAGTCAGAAGGCCGATGATCGATCGATCCATTTCAAGAGGAGGATTGTCGGGAGGTAAGGGAAGCGGTGTGAAAGCCTCGACCATTTCGCCGGCCACGTTGTTCTTGCCGTAATATCCAGTTTTACGATGCGCCATTTAGTAAATATAATTTAAATTAATAATTATGAAAGTAAAGAATTATTTACTAAATGAAATGTCTGGTAAAGTCGAAGAAGTCGCTTAGGTTTTCTCCAACAACTCGATCTCATACCCGTCCGGATCGTCGATGAAGGCCATGCGTTGGTTACCGCTCGGCGTGGCGCCGGGGCCCCAGCTGAGGTCGTAGCCTTTGGCTTGGACCTTCCTTTGAATCTCCTCGATGGAAGCGACTTCAAAGGCGACATGGCCGTAACCGTCGCCGCGGTCGTAGGAGGGCGTGTCCCAGTTGTGGGTCAATTCCAATAAAGGGCTTTCGGCATTCCCGCCCGGAGGGGCCAGGAAGGCTAAGGTGAAGCGGTCTTTGGGGTAGTCGTTTTTCCGCACTAAGGCGAATCCCAAGGCGTTCACGTAAAAGTCGAGAGACTTGTCCAAGTTCCCGACGCGGATCATGGTGTGGAGGTATTTCATGGAGAAGTCCTCCCACGGTTCGGATACGAAGACAATAAAAGCATGAAAAGGCGTGTCTTTCCCTTCCCGGAAGCGTATGCTAAAAGTTAGGGGAGGACCGCTTATGCCCACGAAACTCGCCGATATCATGACCCGCCATCCGATCACGGTGGGGATGAACGACACCGTGCGCCGGATCGGCGAGCTCTTCGAGAAGCATGGGTTCCATCATCTGCTCGTGTTGGACGAGGATCAGAACTTGGCGGGCATCGTTTCGGACAGGGATTATCTGAAGGTCTTGAGCCCTTTTTTGAACACGTATTCCGAAAGGGACCGCGATACGGCCATCCTCGATCGGAAAGCCCATTTGATCATGTCCCATCAGCCGAAAACCGCCGGTCCCGACTTGACCCTGGAAGAAGCCAACCGTTTTTTCATCGTCAATAAGGTCTCCTGCCTGCCCATCGTTTTACCGGACGCCGATACGGATAAAAGGGGAAAGGCCCGAAAAGTCATCGGCATCGTGACATGGCGGGATATCCTGAAGTGGAACGATGCCCACCTGCGCGCATGCGATCCCTAGACCTCCTCCGTTCTCCCCCAATTTTTGATTGAACAAATATTTTTTTCTATCGTAGAGACGCGTTTCTTTTTCGATATTCGACCGCTAACGAGAGGACTCAAGCTATGCAAAAATACCGTCTATTCGCTCCCGGCCCCGTGCCGGTCCCGGAAGAAGTATCCCTACAAATGGCACGACCCATTATCCACCATCGGACCAAAGCTTTTGAAGCTATCGTCGCCCAGGTGAAGGAAGACTTAAAGTGGCTTTACCAGACCCAAAAGGATGTAATCACACTCGCATCATCCGGGACGGGGGCTATGGAAGCCGCGATCACCAACACACTGAACGCCGGCGATAAAGTCATCGTCGTCGACGGCGGTAAGTTCGGCGAGCGCTGGTGGAAGATCGCCCAGGCTTACGGTCTCGAAGTCGATATCCTGAAGGTGGAGTGGGGGAATCCCGTCGATCCCAAGGACGTGGAAAAGAAGCTCGCCCAAGGCGGTTATAAGGCCGTGCTCGTGCAGGCTTCCGAAAGCTCGACGGGGACGTACCATCCCATCGAAGAGTTGGCGAAGCTGACGCGCGGCCGGGAAGATTGCCTCTTGATCGTGGATGCGATCTCGGCGCTGGGCGCGGTGAATTTGCCCTTCGACGCGTGGGGGATCGACATCCTGGTGGCGGGCTCCCAAAAGGCCTTGGCCTTGCCTCCGGGTTTGGCGTTCATCGCCTTGTCGGATAAGGCTTGGAAATTCGCCGAGACCTGTAAGACGAAGAAATTCTATTTCGACTTGAAGCGCGAGAAGAAGAACCTCGACCAGAACACGACGGCCTTCACGCCCGCCATCACCTTGGTGATCGGCCTGGCCGAGTCTTTGAAGTCCATGAAGAAGGAAGGGTTGGAGAATCTCTTCGCCCGCCATGCGCGTTTGGCGAAGGCTACGCAAGAAGCCATGAAGGCGTTGGGCTTGAAGCTCTATTCGAAGTCTCCCGTCAATTCGCTGACGGCCGTGTGCGTGCCGGAAGGCATCGACGGCGGCAAGGTCACGAAGCTCATGGAAGGGAAGTTCAGCATGACGATCGCCGGAGGCCAGGACGCCGCGAAGGGCAAGATCTTCCGGATCGCGCACCTGGGTTATTTCGACGACCTCGACATCGTGACCGTGGTGGCCGCGATCGAAGGGACGCTCGCCGAGCTCGGGCATAAGTTCGAAATGGGCAAGGGCGTCGGTGCCGCGATGAAAGTGCTTTGGAACAAACAATAAGGAAACGAATATGCCAAAAGTTTTAGTCAGCGATAAGTTGTCGGAACAAGGCTTGGCGATCCTGAAGGCCGCCAAGAACCTGGAAGTGGACGTGAAGACGGGACTGCCTCCCGAGGAGATCAAGAAGATCATCGGCGGTTACGACGCTTGGATCGTGCGCAGCGCGACGAAGTGCACGCCGGAACTGATCGCAGCGGCGGACTCCCTCAAGATCATCGCTCGCGCCGGCATCGGCGTGGACAACGTCGACCTGCCTGCGGCGACGAAGAAGGGCGTGGTCGTCATGAACACGCCGTCGGGCAACGCCGTCACGACGGCCGAGCACGCGATCGCGATGATGTTCGCCATCGCCCGTAAGATCCCCCAGGCTTCCGCCAACGTGAAGGGCGGGAAGTGGGAGAAGAACAAGTTCATGGGAGCGGAGCTTTGCAATAAGTTCCTGGGCGTCGTCGGCGTCGGGAACATCGGCAAGATCGTCGCCAACCGCGCTTTGGGCCTTAAGATGCGCGTCCTGGGCTTCGATCCGTTCCTCTCGAAGGAAGCGGCGGAAAAGCTCGGCATCGAATTGGTCGAACTCGACGAGCTCTTCAAGAGAGCCGACTTCATCACGACGCACGTACCCTTGAGCGATAAGACGAAGAATTTGATCAATAAAGACGCTTTCCAAAAAATGAAAAAGGGCGTGCACATCATCAACTGCGCGCGCGGCGGCATCGTGAACGAAGCCGACTTGGTGTGGGCCCTCGAGCAAGGCATCGTCAAGGGCGCAGCTCTGGACGTGTTCGAGCAGGAACCCCCTCCGGCCGATCATCCGTTGCTCAAATCCGACCAAGTCATCTACACGCCCCATCTCGGCGCGGCTACCGACGAGGCCCAGGAGAACGTCGCCTTGGAAGTCGCCGAACTCGTGGTGGATTATTTCACGAACGGGACGATCAAGAATTCCGTCAACTTCCCTTCGGTGACGGGCGAGATGTCGAAGATCCTCAGGCCCTACATCGCCTTGGCCGAAAAATTGGGCTCCCTTCAAGGCCAGTTGATCGAGAAGCTGCCCACGGAAATCCTGATCGAATACCGCGGCGACATCTCGGACTACAACACGGCCCCCGTGACACAGGCTTTGCTGAAGGGTTTGTTGGGTTCGATGATCAAGTCGGAGTCGGTGAATTACGTGAACGCCAGCTTGGTCGCAAAAGAAAAGGGGATCCGCGTCGTGGATTCCAAGGTGCGGGAAGCCCAAGACTTCGCGACGTTGATTTCGGTGATCGTGAAAATCGGTATGGAAGAGCGCGTGGTGTCCGGCTCCATTTTCGGCAAGACCAATCCCCGCATCGTCCAGATCGGTTCCTTCTATCTGGAAGCCGTTCCCCAAGGAACGATCCTCGTCATCCACAATTACGACAAGCCGGGAGTCGTCGGTCATATCGGTACGTTCTTGGGGGAGAAGAAGATCAATATTTCCCGGATGCAGCTCGGCTTGGAAAAGGACAAGGACGAGGCCATCGCCCTCTACAACGTGGAAGGCGACGTGACCGAAGCCTTGGTGAAGGAAATCGAGAAGCTCCCCAACATCATTTCCGTCAAGAAAGTCGTCCTTTAATATGCCGAACATCGTCATCGTCGGGACCCAATGGGGGGATGAAGGAAAGGGCAAGATCGTCGACGTCTTCACGGAACACGTGAAGGTCGTCGTCCGCTTCCAGGGCGGGAACAACGCCGGGCATACCTTGGTGGTGGACGGCAAGAAGACAGTCCTCCACCTCATCCCGTCGGGAGCCCTCACGCCGGGTGTCACCTGCATCATCGGCAACGGCGTCGTAATCGATCCCGAGATCCTCCTGGAGGAAATCCAAGCCTTGCAGGCGAAGGGTTATTTGATTCCGACGAAGACGCGAAAAGGGGATGTGCATTCCCCCTTATTGATCAGTGACAAGGCGCACGTCATTTTACCCTACCATAAGAGGATCGATTACCTGCGCGAGCAAAAGGCGGGGCGTGACAAGATCGGCACCACCGGCCGGGGGATCGGACCGACATACGAAGACAAGATGGCCCGCATGGGCATCCGGATGGGTGAGCTCGTCGACCCAGAATTGCTGAGAAAAAGGCTGGAAGCCATTATTCCGGAAAAAAATTATTTCCTGAAAACCGTCCTAAACGCCGAACCCTTCAGCCTTGACGAGGTTTATGAAGTCTATGTGGAGTTGGGAAAAAAGCTGGCGCCTTACGTCCAAAACACCTCGATCGTCTTGAGCGAAGCCCTCAAAAAGAAGAAGAACATCCTCTTTGAAGGAGCCCAAGGCACTTCGCTCGACGTCGATCACGGGACTTACCCCTTCGTCACTTCCTCCAACACCGTGGCCGGAAACGCCTGTGCGGGGAGCGGCGTCGGACCGACCGCCATCGACGGTGTCTTGGGAATCGCCAAGGCCTACACGACACGCGTGGGCAGCGGGCCCTTTCCAACGGAGTTATTCGACGAGACGGGCGAACGCTTGAGGAAGATCGGCGGCGAATTCGGGGCGACGACCGGTCGTCCGCGACGCTGCGGTTGGCTCGACACCGTCGTCTTGCGGCATGCCGCCCGCGTGAACGGATTGACGGGCTTGATCGTCACGAAGCTCGACGTCCTGTCCGGATTCAAGGACCTCAAGATTTGCGACGGATACCGCTATCAGGGCAGGGTTTTGAAGGAGTTCCCAAGCTCGGTGGACGTCTTGAACGCGTGCGAACCCGTCTACGAAACGGTCAAAGGATGGAAGGAAGACATTTCCGCGATCAAGAAGTTCGCCAAGCTCCCCGCGAACGCCCGCAAATACCTTCAAAAAATCGAAAAGCTGACCGGCGTGAAGATCATCATGGTGTCCGTAGGTCCCGACCGGGAACAACAGTTCCTTCTCAAAAATCCCTTCGCGAAAAACTAAACCCTACGTTTTCGTCTCATGTCCTCTTTCTTGACGACGCTGGAAGCAATGCCATGTCGAAAGGCGTCATCTGGCCGACATCCCGTTTACCGGTCAAGCGCATGCCGACCAACAACACCACATAGACGGCGAAGGCGCGAAACGCGATTTCCACGACATTTTCCTCGGGAACCCACATGATTTTTGAAATTTCCCATAAAACGACCGGCAAAACAACCTTCTAAAAACCCCATTTCGAGCTTGACGTAGAGAGCTACAACTATCTAAAAACGCAAACCTTTTGAAAAGTGAGTGAGCATGAAATGAATGGATTCAATCCATTTATTTCAGCGGAGCGAACGATCAAACAGTGGTTATCAGATGGGGATTATTAAGGGGAGAGCGGTATCTTCCCTTAATTCGTAAGGACGCGTAGCTCAGTTGGTTAGAGTACTTCCTTGACATGGAAGGGGTCACAGGTTCGAATCCTGTCGCGTCCACAATGAAATTAGAACTTTATGGCATGTAGAGCCGGTTTTGAAAACGATCCCGTGGAGAAGATGCGACACTCGTGCGCTCACGTCCTCGCCTCCGCCGTCCAAGAGTTGTTCCCAGGCACGCAAGTCACGATAGGCCCCGTCATCGACGACGGCTTCTTCTACGATTTTTCGGCGGAAAAACCCTTCACTCCGGAGGATTTGGAGAAGATCGAAGCCAAGATGGCCGAGATCGTCAAGAAGGACCTTCCCATCGAAAAGAAGGAAATGACTCGCGACGAGGCCATCCGGCTTTTCCAAGGAAAGGGCGAAAAGTTCAAGGTCGAGATCATCCAGGATATTCCGGCCTCTGAATCAATCACCTGTTTCCAGCACGGCGATTGGTTGGATCTTTGCAAAGGCCCCCATACCGCGCGCACCGGCGACATCAAAGCCTTCAAACTGCTTTCTTCCGCTTCTTCCTATTGGAGGGGTGACGAAAAGAGGGAGCGGCTTCAGCGCATCTACGGCACGGCCTTCGCGTCCCAAAAAGACTTAGAAGATTTTCTGGAGAAGAGACGTCAGGCCGAGGCGCGAGACCACCGGAAACTCGGCAAGGATCTTGACCTATTCAGCACCCTGGAAGAATTGGGCCCCGGTTTGATCCTCTGGCATCCCAAGGGCGCGCGCATCCGGAAAGGCATCGAGGATTTTTGGCGGGAGTCGCACGTGAAGGGCGGTTACGAAATCGTCTACACGCCGCACATCGCGAACCGGGACCTTTGGAAGACCTCAGGTCATTTGGATTTCTACCAAGACTCGATGTATTCCCCCATGGATTTGGACGGGCAGGATTACCAGCTCAAGCCCATGAACTGCCCCTTTCACATCCAGATCTACAAGACACAGTTGAGGAGCTACCGGGATTTCCCCCTTCGCTGGGCGGAGCTGGGGACGGTCTATCGCTACGAACGATCCGGCGTCCTGCACGGTTTATTGCGCGTACGCGGCTTCACCCAGGACGACGCTCATATTTTTTGCCGCGACGATCAATTGGAGGGCGAAGTCGCCCAAGTCTTGGACTTCACCTTCAACATGATGAAGACGTTCGGGTTCAGCGATTTCGAAGTCTACCTGTCCACGCGCCCCGAAAAATCGGTCGGCACGGACGCGAATTGGGAACACGCGACGGGAGCCCTCAAGCAAGCTTTGGAATCCCGGCAGATTAAATACGAGATCGATCCCGGGGAAGGGGTCTTCTACGGGCCGAAGATCGACGTGAAGATCCGCGACGTCATCGGGCGCGCGTGGCAATGCTCGACGATCCAAGTGGACTTCAACCTGCCGAACCGTTTCGAGCTCGAGTACGTCGCTTCGGATGGCAGCCGTAAACAACCCATCATGGTGCACCGAGCCCTCTTGGGATCGTTGGAGCGCTTCTTCGGGGTCTTGGTGGAGCATTACGCGGGTCAATTCCCGACGTGGTTGGCCCCGGTCCAGGTGCGTCTGATCGCCGTCTCCGAGAAGGTGACTCCCTACGTGGATACCCTCTTTCAGAAGCTGCAGGAAAAGGGCGTGCGGGTAGAGAAGGATACGAGCAGCGAGAAATTAGGCGCGAAGATCCGCGAAGCCGAGCTGCAAAAGATTCCCTATATGATTATTTGTGGCCAAAAAGAGGCTGATCAGGGTAAAGTTAGCGTTCGCAGTAAGAAAAAAGGCGATCTGGGCGCCATGACGTTGGATGAGATGATCCAACTTATAGTGGCCGAGATAGAGGATAAAGTTTAACGAATAGGCTATTCGCTTCCTAGCGAGCGAGTATTGATGAGTCGGATTCAATCCGATTCATCAAACGGAGTGAGCGATCCCAACACGACCTTCAGATGGGGGTTTTAGGGGAGAGCGGGATCTCCCCCTAAATACCAACGGAGGTTGTTTGGCTTTCTATAAAGATCGGGAACGTGAGCGAGAAGTTCGGGTCAATAATCGCATTAAAGTGCCGCAGGTCCGTTTGATCGACGATCGCGGGGAGCAAAAAGGGGTAGTGTCAACTTTCGATGCCCTCCGGATGGCTCGAGATATCGGCCTGGACTTGGTCGAAATATCACCCAACTCGAGCCCTCCTGTTTGTAAGATTCTTGATTACGGAAAATACAAATACGACATCAAGAAAAAGGCCCACGAAGCCAAAAAGAAGCAGACGGTCATTAAAGTCAAAGAAGTGAAGATGCGTCCGGCGACGGACGATCATGACATCGAATTCAAGGTGAACCATATCAAACGGTTCTTGGAGGAGGGCGATAAGGTGAAGGTCGTCGTCGTCTTCAAGGGCCGTGAGATGGTGTATCAGGACCGCGGCAAGGCGGTTTTGGAGAGAATCTTAGGGGAAGTGAAGGACAAGGCCAAAGTCGAACAGACGCCGAACATGGAAGGTAAGTCCATGTTCATGCTGCTCGGGCCCGTTTAATCCAAAGAAAGAAGGAGAAGTTTATGCCTAAATTAAAAACGAACAAAGCCGCTAAAAAGCGCTTTAAAGTGATGAAGTCCGGTAAGATCAAAAGAAAGAAGGCTTTTTTGAGACATATCTTGACTTCCAAGCCAAAAGGTCGCAAACGCAGCCTTCGCCAAGGAACGTATGTGCATGATTCAGATGCCTTCGCGGTGAAGCAATTATTGCCATACAGCTAAAAGACAAAAATTTTTAAGGAGTTATGTATGCCTCGCGCTAAAGGTGGTTTTAAGACCCGTCAACGTCGCAACCGTGTTTTAAAGAGTGCTAAAAGCTATGTCGGAGGGCGTTCGCGCTTGATCCGAACGGCGACGGAAGCCGTCAAGCGCGCGATGCGCTATGCCACCCGCCACCGCAAACTCCGCAAGCGGGATTTCCGTAAGCTTTGGATCGCTCGTATCGGCGCCGCTTCCAAGGAACATGGCATCTCCTACGCCTCTTTGATCGGGAAGTTGACTAAGGCCAATGTCGCCTTAAACCGTAAAATGCTTTCCGAGATCGCGATCCATAACCCTCAAGCCTTCGCCAAAGTCATCGAAAGCGTCAAATAGCTGCATAAAGGGGACTCCATGTCGACAGGGGACGCTCACCTGGCTCAACTCGAATCTCGTTTTTTATCCGACATTCAGAGCGTTTCCTCCGAAGAAGCCCTTCATCGCATTAAATCGCAATACTTAGGAAAACAAGGTTTCATCTCCGAGATCCTCAGGAATCTCGGCCAAATGCCACCTGAGGAGCGACCTAAAGTCGGGGCGGGCGCTAATCTCCTGAAAAAAAAGATCGAAGAGGAATGTCGGATCGTTCTCGATCAAATCCTGAATCTAAAAAAAGAGAGGAAGGTATTGGAAGAGAGTCTCGATACGACCCTGCCTGGGCGTGGCGTGCCTGAAGGCGGGCGGCACCCTTTGACGCAGACTCTCGACGAAGTCCAACGCATCTTCCAGGAGATCGGTTTTTCCATTTTCGAAGGGCCAGAGATCGAAACGGAATTCTATAATTTCGAAGCCCTCAATATCGCCGAGGATCATCCCGCGCGCGACATGCAAGATACCTTTTATATTGGGGGCGCGGGCCGCGCCGCACTGGTTAAGCCGGAAGCTCGTGGTAAAGCCGAGACATCCTATCTCTTGCGGACCCATACGTCGCCGGTGCAAGCCCATGTGATGAAAAGCCATAAGCCTCCGATCCGGATGATCGCTCCGGGAGCCGTGTACCGGCGGGATTTCGACGTATCCCACACGCCGATGTTCCATCAGGTGGAGGGGTTGGTCGTCGATAAAGACGTGACGTTTTCCGACTTGAAGGGGACTTTGACTTATTTCCTGCAAAGCTTTTTCGGCGAGACTCTCAAGGTTCGGTTTCGTTCCAGTTATTTCCCATTCACGGAACCCTCGGCCGAGGCGGACATCCAGTGCGTGATTTGTCAAGGTCAGGGGAAGATTTCCGGAGGTGCCTGCCGTCTCTGCAAGACCACGGGATGGCTGGAAGTGATGGGTTGCGGCATGGTCCATCCGGGAGTTTTCGAAAAGGTCGGCTATGACCCTCGGTCCGTCACGGGCTTCGCTTTCGGCCTCGGCATCGAACGCCTGACGATGCTCAAGCGCGGCATACCGGATATTCGGCTTTTCTACCAAAACGATTTACGCTTTTTAAAACAGTTATGAAACTCCCCCTGACCTGGCTCAAAGAATTCATCGATTACGAAGTCTCGGAAGAAGTCTTGGCGAAGAAACTGACCGATGCGGGGATTGAAGTCGAAGAAACGACCCAAGACGCCCATGGCAAGACCGTACTCGGGCTCAATGTCACCCCGAACCGGGGCGATGCCTTGTCGATCTTGGGACTTGCCCGCGAAACGTCCGCGGTCTTGGGCGGCAAAAAAGCCTTAAAGAAAAAGACCCGGCCTTTAGGGTTCGCTAAAAACAAAAAAAGAGCGGGGGATTCTCAAGATAGTATTCAAGTCTCTTTATCAGCTTCCCTAAGGTGCGCTCGTTATCGTGTCGCTCTCTTAAAGGGGGTGAAAGTGGGTCCGAGCCCGGAGTGGATGAAGCACCGCCTGGATCAAATGGGGATCCGTTCCATCAACAACATCGTCGACATCACCAATTACATCCTGATGGGGTACGGACAACCCCTCCACGCTTTCGATGCCCGGAAGATCCGGGGAAGCCGGATCGACGTCCGCACCGCCAAGTCCGGAGAAAAAATCCGGACGTTGGATCACGTCGAGCGCTCTTTGGAGCCGTCGGATCTCGTGATCGCAGATGCGGAAGGGCCCATCGCCTTAGCGGGTATTATGGGCGGTGAGGGCTCGGAAATCACCGCCGAGACGCGGGATGTGGCTTTAGAGTATGCTTGGTTCGAGCCCGCGGGGATTCGAAAAACAGCGAGGCGCTTGGGACTGCAGACCGATTCCTCGTATCGTTTCGAACGGGGAGTGGATTTCAACGGAGAGGACGCATTCTCGGAAGCCGTGCATTGGATCCAAGAGCTCTCCCATGGAAAACTAACCGGGAGCGTCGCCGATTTCTGCCCGCGGCCTTTCCGGCCCGGGAAGATATTTTTTCATCCTTCCCGAGTCGCTCAAGTTCTCGGAGGAGTTTGGAAGCCCGCCGAATTCAGAAAAATATTCGTGAGTTTAGGTTGCCGGGTCCAAGAGTCGAAAAAGGACCTGTGGATGGTCACCGTTCCCTCGTGGAGAGGGGATATTTCCCGGGAAGAGGATCTTTTCGAGGAAATCGTCCGTTTAAGCGGCTTGGATCGGATCCCGGCGACTTTTCCGCCAATGACGACGACGCCACTTACGGGAAATCGGCACGAGCGGTTACGGCAAGAACGGGATGTAAGGGAGTTGCTCACCGCTTTGGAGTTCTTTGAGGCGATTCATTTCAGTTTCATCTCTCCGGAAGAAGCCCTGGCTTTGGATCCTGGATGCGAAGGTCAACTTATTTCCATCGACAACCCTTTAGGTCACGAATTTTCGGTCATGCGTCCTTCCTTGCTCCCGTCTCTTTTGAAGACCCTCCAATACCACCATCGGCACAAAATCTCTCGCGTGCGTTTGTTCGAGCTTAGGAACCGTTTCTTAAAGACACAGGACGGGATCTTAGAGCGCAAAGCTCTCGCCACCGTCCTTTCCGGAACAAAAGCCCAGGGGGATTGGAGGGATAAAAGCCCCTCGGTCGACTTCTTCGAGGTGAAGGGTCTTATCGAAAAGATCGTCAAAAAGACGAACCGATCGGTCTTTATAAGACCTGGCAAAGAAAGCGTGCCGTTCTTACACCCGGGCAAACAAAGCCATATTTTCTTTAAAAATCAAAAAGATACACTGTTAGACTTGGGCGTTTTAGGCGAGCTCCACCCGGAAATCGCCCTCAAAATGGATTTCAAAGAGCCCGTTTATCTTTTTGAGTTGGATTGGGAAGGCCTCATGGAACTGGCTCCTTTGGATAGGGTATACCGTCCTTACTCGGACCAGCCTCTTGTTTCCCGGGATTTAGCCCTTTTAATGGATGCCTTCCAGCCTGCCGGGGATCTGATCGATCTCTTAAAAGCGCAAGACCCGACGATCCAACGCGTTAAAATTTTTGATGTTTATGAGGGAGAAAAGCTTCCCCTCGGTAAGAAAAGTGTGGCATACTCTTTAGAATTAGGTTTTGAAAATAAGACGATGACGGAAGAAGAAATTAACCAAGTCATGCAGAAGCTGATGAACTACTTGAAAAATTCACTCGGAATTGAGATTCGCTAACACTTAAAGTTTTACTGGAGGGATTATGACGAAAGCGGAAATCGTCGAAAACGTCTATACGAAAATCGGGTTCTCGAAGAAAGAGTCCAGCGACATCGTCGAGTTGATTTTCGATTGTCTGAAGAAAACCTTGGAAAAAGGGGAAAAAATTAAGATCTCCGGTTTTGGCAATTTTGTCGTCCGTGAAAAGAGGCCTCGAATGGGGCGTAATCCGCAAACTGGCCAATCCATCGAAATTACAGCGCGCCGTGTGCTTACCTTCCGTCCCAGCCAAGTTTTAAAAGCTGCCCTCAACAATGAGGAACTTCCCGCAAATTTCAAAGAAGAAGAATAGAGTCGGTTAAATCATCTTGGATAAGCTCTATTACAAGATAGGTGAGGTCGCCCAAATGGCGGGGCTTGAACCTTATGTCCTTCGTTATTGGGAATCTGAATTCAAGGAAATCACACCGATCAAATCGAAATCCAACCAGCGTCTCTATCGAAAAAAGGATATCGATATGGTATTGCTGATCAAAAAACTCCTTTATTCGGAAGGTTTCACCATTGATGGGGCGCGAAAACGTATTCGGGAATTACGCACCGATACGGACCACACTAAAGCAGAGATTCCGGACGTTGAAGATAAGGAACAGATGACCTTGGGGTTTTCAGGAAATGAAGATTTCTCTCCTCATGAAGAAACGAAGAGTATCCATTCAAAAGCCGACACGAAATTTTTAAAAAACATTAAAAAGGAACTTGAAGACCTCGTGCAGATATTGCAGAGGTGACCGCTATTTTTTGTCGTGGCGGGCCGTAGCGCAGCCTGGTAGCGCACTTGCTTGGGGTGCAAGGGGTCGCGAGTTCAAATCTCGCCGGCCCGACAAAAAGATTTGGTCGGAGCGCTCCGTCATTCGACGGGGTGCCCGACCGAACGCCTGATAAAATCTAGATCAAATCTGGATCATAGAATCAAATAATGATCATGGATTCACTATTTGACGACAAAAAAATCACATGAAAAAACCTCTTATCCTCGTTTCAAATGACGACGGTTTCCGCTCTGAAGGCATCCAAGCTTTGGCTAAAGCGATGCAAGGGCTCGGACAGGTCATGGTTGTGGCTCCAGACAATGAGCAAAGCGCCGCAAGTCACGCTTTGACCCTTCACCGTCCCTTGCGGGTCTATAAACACAGTGATTCCGTTTATTCGGTGGATGGAACGCCGACGGATTGCGTGACGTTGGCGATTCATGAAATTCTTAAGAAGAAGCCTGATTTTGTCGTCTCTGGCATCAACCACGGTGCCAATCTCGGCGATGACGTTCATTACTCGGGAACCGTATCGGCAGCTGTCGAAGGAGCTTTGTCGAAAGTACCCTCAGTGGCTTTTTCATTGGTGTCTTGGGGACAGGATCTTCCGATCTTCGCCTCAGCGGCTTTTTATGCGCGTAAAATCATGAAAAAAGTCATCCAAAAAGGTTTGCCAGGCGGTGTTAGTCTCAATGTTAATGTACCCAACTTACCCTTAAAGGAGATTAAAGGCTTAGCCTTCTCAAAATTAGGGAAGAGGAATTATGGAGAAGTGATCTTCGAAAAAACAGACCCGAGGGGGAGGAAATATTATTGGATCGGTGGTGACGATCGGACTTTCGACGATATTCCGGATTCCGATGGGAATACGATAAAGAAAAAGATGGTTTCCGTAAGCCCTCTTCAAACGGATATGACGCATTACCGGCAGCTTGTTGAGATGCAGGATTGGAAATTTTAGATGGCCGACTTCCACATCGCTCGAAAGAAAATGGTGAATGAGCAGTTGGTGGCACGTAGCATTTTGGATACGCGAGTCTTAGAAGTCATGGGACGCACGCCACGTCATGAATTCGTTGACCCTGGAATGGCTAGTCAAGCGTATCAAGATCATCCTTTGAATATTGGACTCAAACAAACGATCTCGCAGCCCCACATCGTCGCCTTGATGTCTCAGCTTTTGGAGCTAAAAGGTGAGGAGAAGGTTCTGGAGATCGGTACGGGCTCAGGCTACCAAACCGCTGTCCTTTCACAACTCGCCAAAAAGGTCTTTTCCATCGAAAGGTTGACCTCGCTCTCGAATAAAGCGCGCCGGACTTTTTACCGTTTGGGTTTCTTGAACATCACGTTAAGGATCGGTGACGGCACACTCGGTTGGCCGGAAGAAGCCCCTTTCGACGCCATTATCGTGACGGCGGCGTCCCCTGAGGTCCCTGAAACCTATACGCATCAACTCGCAGAAGGCGGTAGGCTAATAATCCCTGTGGGTCCCGAGGAATCCCAAGACTTGCTTCTGATCCGCAAAATTTCCGGTAGACTTCATTCCGAAAAGCGGGCGGAGTGCCGTTTCGTTAAACTCATTGGACAATATGCATGGCAAGAAACATGAAGAAGACCCTCTCTTTATTTTTGCTCTCTTTTTTTCTCACTTTTTTCATTGGCGCTTGTACACACGTCTATACGCGTAAGGGAATGTATTACCGGGTTTCAAAAGGCGACACGCTCGCCAAGATTTCCGTGAAATACAAAGTAAGCGCCCAGGAGATCGCCGAAGAGAATAACATAGAAAATACCCAACAGTTAAAACCCGGACGATCGATTTACATTCCGGGAATGACTCCAAGAGGTTTGGCAAATCTCATCGAACAATCCAAGAGAGGCGTAAAACCTAAGCGTAAGACAGGCACCTCACCTAAGAAAAAACCAACATCCTCGTCGAAAGGCAAAATTTCCGCCCCACCTTCTGAGGGAAGTCCTAATGAAGAAGGCATTGTCCTGGAGAGAGGGAGGTTTAGCTGGCCTATTCAAGGAGAAATTTCATCGCCCTTCGGTATGCGTCATGGAAGGCGACATGACGGCATAGACGTGCGTTCCCCAATCGGTACGCCTATTGCCGCAGCCGCTGACGGAGAAGTCGTCTTCGCAAAGAGAATGAGAGGGTATGGTAATCTAGTCCTCATGAAGCATGAAGACGACTTCTTTACTGTCTATGCCCATAATTCAATTAATCTTGCAAAATTAGGACAAAAAGTCAGGAAAGGACAGATCATTGCCAAAGTTGGAAGAACGGGACGTGCTACTGGGCCACATTTACACTTTGAGGTGAGAAAAAATACGAAAGCGCGCAACCCTTTATTCTTTTTGCCGAAGAACGAACATACGAAGCAGCTTAATTTCGAAGAAACTCCTTCGAAAGAAGGCTTAAAACCGAATGAAGTCGTTGATGAACACGCCGATATTGACGACCCAGATTCGGCAGATATGGAGCAGGAAAAAGCGCCGCTAAGTCAGAAAACTCAATCAACCCAAGCGCCGAAGAAAATAATTATCCGTACGGCTAAAAAGAAAGTGCTTCCCAAGAAAAAAGTGCTAAGGACGAGGCCCGAAAAGAAGGTTCCCTCAAAAAAAAAGGAGAGCGCCCATGGAAGAATTAAAAAGTAAAATACGGGACGTGCCGGATTTTCCGAAACCGGGGATCGTCTTCAAAGACCTGACGCCTCTTCTTTCGGATGTGAAGTCTTTCCAGAAAATCATCGATTTTTTTGCTAAGCGCTACTCGGAAAAAGCCGTCGATACTATTGTCGGTATTGAATCGAGAGGGTTCATTTTTGGCGCTCCCCTGGCTTATCGGATCGATGCCTCTTTCGTTCCGGTGCGTAAGAAAGGGAAACTCCCTTACAAAACCACCGCCGTCACCTATGATTTGGAATATGGAACAGATACTTTGGAAATTCATGAGGATGCCATCCACCCCGGAAGCCGTGTGCTCGTCGTCGACGATTTATTGGCTACAGGCGGCACCTGCGCAGCTACCTGTCAACTCGTTGAGAAGAGCGGAGGTTCAGTCGTCGAATGCGCTTTCGTCGTCGAGCTGAATTTCCTCCTAGGAAGGAATAAGTTGAAGGGTAGGGAAATCTTTTCCCTAATCCAATTTTAATGAATGCCCCCGTAGTTCAATGGATAGAACAAGGGACTCCTAAGCCCTAGATACAGGTTCGATTCCTGTCGGGGGCATATAATGAATGCCCTAGATGTAAAGAAGTACCTATGATTTCAGCGTTCCACTACACGAACTACCGCGAGTATCTGCGGGATCGTTTTAATTCAGAAAAAAGAAAAGGCCGCGGCTTTTCTTACCGCTCATTTAATCGAAAAGCCGGGATAAGTTCTTCTAGCTTCCTGAAATTAGTAATGGACGGCAAACGCAACCTTTCTCCAGACGGCGTCCTCAAAGTGGCACGAGCTTTCAACTTGCCGGATGACGAAACTGATTTTTTTTTCGACTTAGTTTGCTTCAACCAATCGAAGAAGTTCGACGAAAAAGACTTATACTTCAAGAAAATCCTTCAACATCGATATAAGAATCAAATCCAAATCATCGATCCGGAGCACGACTTCCTTTTTTCGCAGTGGTACTACCTACCTATCTTAGAGCTGGTGCGCTTCTCTTCGCGCAGAGGACAAAAAAAAGATGACCATTGGTTTTTAAAATATCTGCGTCCCCATGTGTCTTTGCATCAGGTTAGGGATGCCTTGGCCCTGCTTTGTCAAAAAGGTTTTTTGAAAAAATCAGCTTACGGCTATAAAAGACGAAACTTTTTTCTTACGACGTCCGATGAAGTGTACTCACACTCGGTGCTCCATTTCTATCGGGACTATTGTGACAGAGCTAAGATGTCGGTTTCGGAAGATAGCGAGAAGACAAGAGACTTTTCGACATTGACGATCGCGGTTTCGAGAAGAGGATTTGAAATGGCTAAGCAAGAGATTCGAAAGTTCCGCAAGAGATTGCATACGCTTCTTGAAAGCAAGGGGTTGGGGGAAAAGGAAACGGTGGCACACGTGAATTTACAACTCTTCCAAATCTGCCGCTTAGAGGAGAAGGAATAAATATGGGATGGCGTTTTTGGATCGTTATTTTTTTGTTTATTGGAACATCTTGCTCTAGGCCATATGCGGGAATAGAAATTGGCAATCCCACTTCCAATCCGCCCCCTAGGCCAATTATGCCTCCGGCATTGAATGCATCGCTTTCCACCACTTTCAACGAATGCTTTTAATTTTTTCCCGAAATCTTTATCGTATCGCCTTACGGCTTCTAGGGACGAATAGATTTTCACCGCTCCTTAGAGGAATCGCTATTGGCACGTTTGAAATTAACGGAAAATTTTAATTAATTGGGAAATTTCTTCGACCTTAAAATCACAGCCGGACTCCTCGATTTCTTGCCGAGGGCGAAACCCATAAGTGACGCCGCATGTCAAAATACCGGCATTTTTTCCCGCCTGAATATCCACGGAACTATCACCAATGATGACGGTGTCTTGAGAGGAAGAACCGTGAGCTTTCATCAAGTAATGGATCACTTGCGGATCCGGCTTTTTTGGAAATTGCGTATCGCCCCCAAAAATTCCTTTAAAGTAAGGCTTCATCCTCAAGCCTTCGATGATCTTTTCGGAATAAGATTGTGATTTATTTGTTAAAACGACTTTGGGGACTCTGTAATACTCTAACACCTCCATGACTCCAGGGAAGGGGATGGTAGTGTCTAAAAGGTGAGCGTCGTAGTGTTCTTTGAAGATGTCCAAAGCCCTGGAAAAAGCCATTGACCCTCCAGCCTTTTGCACGGCTTGCTGTATCAGAGGCGTCACTCCGTTCCCGACGAATTCATAGATTAAGTCTTCAGAAAGCTCCTTGAGCCCTAAAACCTTCATCGTATAGTTGACCGAAGCGGCGATGTCTTTTTTGGAGTCGATAAGAGTACCGTCAAGATCGAAAATGAAAAGAGAGATTTTCATATGCCCCCAGCAGGAATCGAACCTGCATCCCAAGCTTCGGAGGCTCGTACACTATCCATTGTGCTATGGGGGCTCAGGATCCGATAAAGACCCATCTGCGGCGTTGCCCTCAAAACCTCTCCTTGCGGCGTACCTAAAGTACGCCCAGTCGTTGTTTTTCAGGTGCCTTGCAGTTGAACCTTTATCGAATCCTTCGGAAATTGGATATATGGAGGCCTTTGCTTCCGCTGTCAAATAAGCAAAAAAAGCATAATTTATTATCATTTATTTGACCAGGGATGGATAAGCTGGTAATTTGTTAATAAAATTAATAGGTTCTATTATGAACAAATCAGACCTCGTGAACATGATCGCCGAACAGGCGAAACTCCAACACAAAACCGCTGAAGAAGTCGTCAATCTCATCTTCGACTCCATGTCTTCCGCTCTGGTGAACGGGGGACGGATCGAGATCCGGGGTTTCGGCAGCTTCGTCGTGCGAGATTACGGTTCTTATAAAGGTCGGAATCCGCGTACCGGAGAGTCGATTCAGGTAAAACCTAAAAAACTTCCTTTCTTTAAAGTCGGAAAAGAGCTCAAAGAGTTAGTCGATGACTGGAACCACCCTAAAGCCAAAAAGAACCCCGAGGGCGGAAATAACGGCTCAGAACCTTCCGCTTGACCATCCCCGGTATCCGAACGCCTTAAAAGAAATCCATGACCCACCCTCGTGCTTATGGGTGAGCGGCGACGCGTCTGTTTTAGAAAGAGGCGATCCTTTCATCGCCGTCGTCGGGGCCCGGGAAGCGACGGCTTACGGTCGTGAAATCGCGAAAAGTTTATCCAAAGAACTCTCGGCCCTTGGCTTCATCATCGTCAGCGGCATGGCCGAAGGCATCGATACGGCCGCCCATGAAGGAGCTCTAGAGGCCGGAGGGAAAACGATCGCCGTCTTTGGGACCGGCATCGAAAAAACCTTTCCCGCCTTCAATAGGGAGCTACGCCGACGCATCGAGGAGAATGGGTGTTGCGTGAGCGAATTCGGAAGCCAAGCCCACGGTACGCCGTGGTCGTTTCCAAGGAGAAATCGAATCATCAGTGGACTTTGCCTGGGAGTTGTGGTGGTGGAGGCCGGCTTAAAAAGCGGCTCGCTGATTACGGCGCGCTTGGCGGCCGAACAGGGCCGCGATGTCTTTGCCGTTCCAGGCCCGGTGACTTCCCCGGTGTCCCAAGGGACGCACCAACTCATCCAAGGAGGCGCGAAGCTCGTGACTTGCGTAGAGGATATCGTTTCCGAATTTCCGCGTTTGAACCTGTCCGTTCCCTCAAAACATGCGCAACAATCGTTAGCCTTGTCGGCTTCCTTGCCGCCGCTGCCTAAAGACCAGAAGCGCGTCGTCGATTTGCTGGGACACTCGCGCCGTCCGACGCACATCGACGAGTTGAGTTCGAAGTCCGGATTTCCCCTGGGGCAGTTGAGCGAAATCCTGTTGGAGCTCGAAATGTCCGGGCACGTGAGGACTTTGCCGGGAAGCCTTTTTGAAGCCTCGGGAGGGTCCCATGGGTAAGTCGCTCGTCGTCGTGGAATCTCCCGCCAAAGCGAAGACCATCGAAAAATATCTAGGGAAGAATTTTAAGGTCAAGGCGTCCGTCGGCCACATCAAGGACTTGCCGAAGAGCAAGATCGGCGTCGACATCGAGAATGACTTCCAGCCCACCTATCAAGTCATCGAGGCCAAAAAAAAGGTCATCGACGAGTTGAGGAAGATCGCCGAAGGGGCGGAAGCCATCTACATCGCCACCGATCCGGATCGCGAAGGGGAGGCAATTGCGTGGCACGTGGCCGACGAGATTTTGCCCAAAGCCGGAAAATCGAAAGGGAAGAAAAAAGCCGAACCCGCGACCGCGAAGCCGATCCACCGTGTCCTCTTTAATGAAATCACCAAAAAATCCGTAACGGATGCCATCCAGCATCCTATCGAACTACGGCGGAATCTCTTCGACGCCCAACAAGCCCGTCGCGTCCTAGATCGCTTGGTGGGGTATCAGGTCAGCCCGCTCTTGTGGGATAAGGTGCGCCGAGGCCTGTCCGCAGGACGCGTGCAGACCGTAGCCTTGCGGATCATTTGCGAGCGAGAGAGGGCGATCAAAGCCTTCGTCTCCGAGGAATACTGGAGCCTCGATGCGATCATGGAAGGATCCTTGCCACCGTCGTTCGAGGCCCATCTGACGCATTTCCAAGGCAAAAAGATCAAAATTTCGAATGCCGACGAGTCCAAAAGAATTTTGGAATCATTGAGACCCTCGGCCCATACGCTGACGAAAGTCACGAAGAAGGAGAGGCGGCGCCATCCGTATCCTCCCTTTATCACCAGCAAATTGCAGCAGGAAGCCTCGCATAAATTAGGGTTTAGCGCCTCCAAGACCATGACTCTGGCCCAAAAGCTCTACGAAGGCATCGAGCTGGGTGAAGAGGGTTTAGTGGGTTTGATTACCTACATGAGGACGGATTCCGTTCGCGTCTCGAACGACGCCATCGCGGAAGCCAGGGACCTCATCTCGCAGAATTGGGGCAAAGATTTTTTGCCCACTAGTCCCAACGCCTTCAAAACCAAGAAATCCGCCCAAGACGCCCACGAAGCGATCCGCCCGACGTCGGCCTTAAGGACTCCCGAGTCCGTAAAGCCGTTCTTGGAATACGATTCGTTCCGACTGTACGAGTTGATATGGAAGCGTTTCATCGCCTCGCAAATGACGTCAGCCGTCTACGATCAGACATCCTTCGAAATCGTCGCGCGCACGGAAGCCGGCGACTACGGCTACCGGGCGAGCGGGTCCTTAATGAAATTCTCGGGTTTTTTAAAAGTCTACGAGGCTCCTGTTGAAGAAGATCTTAAGGCGAAAAAGAAGGACTCGGATGGCGACGAGGAGGACGAGAGCGCCGGTCAAATGCCGGATCTTCAAGAAGGCGATATCCTGAAGGTCAAGGAATGGAAGCCCGAACAGCATTTCACCGAGCCGCCCCCGCGCTTTTCGGACGCGTCCTTGATTAAGGAATTAGAGGAGAACGGGATCGGGCGGCCGTCCACGTATGCTGCGATCCTGAGCAATTTGGTCGACAAGGAATACGTCCAAAAAGACCAGCGCGTCTACAAACCCACGGACCTGGGCTTCATCGTGTGCGACGTTTTGATCGAAAGCTTCCCTAATATCTTCAACGTCGAATTTACGGCTCAAATGGAAAACGAACTCGACGACGTCGAAGAAGGTCAAAAGACTTACGAAAAAACCCTGAAGGATTTCTATACTCCTTTTTCCGAGACTTTAGAGAAGGCCAAAACTCAAATGCGCAATATCAAGCGCCAAGAGATTCCGACGGACATCGCTTGCGAAAAATGCGGAAGTACGACGATCATCAAATGGGGAAAGCGTGGCGAATTCTTGGCGTGCACGAAATACCCGGAGTGCAAATTCACGAGCGAGTTCACCAAGGATGAAACGGGGAGGATCACTCTCGTCAAGATGGAATCCACCGGTGAAAAATGCGACAAATGCGGTTCGGATATGATCATTAAAACCGGACGCTTCGGGAAATTCCTGGCGTGCTCCAAATACCCCGAATGCAAATCCACGAAAACCATCACCACGGGCGTCACGTGTCCTGAATGCTCCACCGGCATGTTGGTCGAACGGCGAGCCAAGACGGGACGGAACTTCTATGGCTGCAACAAATATCCCGAATGTAAATTCGCCACCTGGGAAAAGCCCTTAAAAGAAAATTGTCCCCTATGCCAATCCCCGACCCTTTTAGTTAAGATCTCCAAAGCAGGCTCTAAAATCCGCTGCCCTAAGGAAGCCTGTGGCTATCAACGAGACGAGAGCGAAGCGCCTACGACTTTCAATCCGAGTGAGAATGCCTCTCACTAGCCAACTTCTGCCGCCATTCCGGATGATTTAAAATAAAGTGAAACAGGGGCAACTTTTTCATCCCGCAGCCGATAGATATCTTCATGAAAGCAATTCTTATGAACGTCTTTTCAACCCCATGGGTAGGGGGGAGTTCAATCGTCAATCAGACTTTTCCTCCTGTTCCGAGTTTCAGTTTTCCTCCCAGTGCTTACGAAGCCGTTACTCATAACTTTCAAGGATTCCATTCAAACGCGCTCATCCCTCGCCTAGGCTCTTTTTGGCGAAGCCGAATCCAGACATTGAGAATAGGCAGCATGGAAAACCAACTCTCTCAGCTTGTAGACTCGATGAATAACCCAGAGGAAACGACAAAAGATCTGGCGGAACGCGTGTATGCGATCACCGACCTCAATAATGGAATGGCCGCTAATGAATGTGGGATCATAGACGCCCCTATTTGTAGATGGCAAAGTAACCCTCGCTTGTATGGGGCTCAATGGAGGGCCCTGAGTCGTCCCGAACGTTTTTCTCTCTTATTAGAAATATGGGGTTACGGGCTCATGTTCGTAGGACGGCATGAGGATGCTATCTCCGTCTATGATGAAGCCATAACGCACACTCCTAAAAACTACCGACTTCATCACAATCGATCTTTATGTCTTTTGGAATTGCGTCGTTATGAAGAGGCTTGTCAGAGTGCGAGTTTATCCATTGAGGCTCACTCTGAATTCCTTTCGGCCTATTACTTACGTGCTCGCGCCCATATGGGGATCTGTCAATGGACAGAGGCTATGCTGGATCTCGAACATTTTATGGGCAATCAACCTGATGACCCTATTGTGAATATGGCTTATGGAGAATGCCTCTGGCGATCCGGTGATAGGGATAACAAGATGCGTGCAGTGGAACAAATATGCAGAACCGCAGCCAGTCTAATCCACGACGCCCAAGAAAAAATGGCGGATGGTCAATCACAAAGGGCTCAGATGTCTTGTAAACTGATCATTGACGGCATTGGCCGATTACCAGAATTGGTCATTTCGCAGGACGGTGATTTATGCCTCTATATGGCCCAAGCCTATCATGGCTTGGGTGATTTAAAAGCCGCTGAAGTTTATTATAGAAAAAGAATAGATATGAATCCCTCTAACGCTTTAGCCTATTATGATTTTGGAGTTTTTTTATTTAACTCCTCAAAAGAACCGGGATCGTCTGCAAGTAATTTACGACACGCTCATCATTTCTTGACAAAGGCGATCGAGATTAACCCAGAATATCCTGAGTTCTATGTAATGCGCGCGGCTGCTTCGGTTGATTTGCAAAATTTTGAAGATGCCTTGTATGATTTGACCCAAGCGATCAGGATAGAACCGCATACCGATAATTACATCAGCCGTGGATCTGCTTATACTCGTTTAAATAGATATAATGAAGCTGTAAGTGATTATCTTTACGCTGCTGCAAATGATCTTAGTAATCCACTACCTTACCAGGGTTTGTCCTATGTTTATTTCAAGATGGGAAATGATCCTCAAGCCATGATATATGCCCAGCGTGCGATTCGTTCGGCTAAGGAAGCGAAAGACTGCTGTGCCATAGCTAGAATCTTAAAACTTAACGGAAAAAACCAAGAAGCACGTCTAGCTTATGAAAAGGCCTTAGTAATGAAACCAGACTTGAAAGAAGCGCTGGGTGCTTTAAAATCACTGGACGAATAACTTAGAGTGTCTTTAAGTAGGTCATCACTTCACGATTCATGCAAAACCGAATTCAAGATTTCTTGGACTATCTTAAGCATGAAAAGAACTATTCGCCGCATACGCGTTCGTCCTATCGGATGGATTTAAGCCAGTTTCTCAGTTTCATCGCTCCTGTTTCCGTCGAGCAAGCCACTTCGGCTCATGTTCGAAGTTACCTTTCGTCGCTTTTCGGGAAACTCCAAGCCTCTTCCATGATTCGAAAGATGGCCGCCATCAGGACTTATTATCGATTTCTCTTAAAAAAAGGATGGGTGGCGAAATCGCCGGCTGAAAATCTCTCCCTTCCTAAGGCCCCTAAAAAACTTCCCCGTTTCCTCATCCAAGATGAAGCCGTCGCGCTGATGGACTCGAAGAAGACCTCAAAAAAAACTTCACTCAACGTCCGCAACCAAGCGATCTTGGAGTTGCTCTATGGAACCGGCTTGCGCGTCAGCGAGCTCATCGGTCTCGATATCGGATCCTTCGACCTGGGCGACGGTTGGATCAAGGTGAAGGGAAAGGGGAACAAGGAACGCGTCGTCCCTTTGGCGGGTAAGGCGGCGGAAACCCTGGCGGTATACATGGAACAACGAGGCGCGGAAAAAGGCGCCCTGTTTCTAAACGACGCGAAAAAACGCCTTACGGTCCGGAGCGTCCAACGTCTCGTGAAAGACGAATCCGCGCGCTGCGGTATTTTGAAGCGGACGACGCCCCATACCTTGCGGCATAGCTTCGCCACGCATTTATTGGAGGAAGGTGCCGATCTCCGTGGCATCCAGGAGCTTATGGGGCATTCGAGCCTTTCGACCACGCAGAAGTACACGCAAGTGAGCCTCCAACATCTCATGGAGATTTACGACAAGTCTCATCCCAAGGCTTGAAGGCGTTTTTAACACTTGCAAAAGCTTCCCAATCTTTATTTAAGCGCAGGATGGAAAAAATCAGGTCCACCACGATCATCGCCGTGCTCCGCGATGGAAAATTAGCCATCGCCGGTGACGGTCAGGTCAGTATGGGTAACACCGTGATTAAGAGCACGGCCGCAAAGATTCGTATCACAAAGAATGGGAAGGTCCTCGCCGGATTCGCCGGATCGACTGCGGACGCGTTGACACTTTTCGAGAAGTTCGAAGCGAAATTGGAGGCCCACAACAGCAATCTCCTGCGCGCGGCCGTCGAGCTCGCTAAGGAGTGGCGGACGGATCGGATGCTACGTCGTCTTGAAGCCCTTTTACTGGTGGGGGATAGGGAAAGGATCATGACGATTTCCGGCACGGGAGACGTGATCGAGCATGATGAAGGCGTCGGTGCGATCGGTTCGGGTGGTTCTTACGCTTTGGCGGCTGGGCGCGCCTTGATGAATGAGACGAAACTTTCCGCCAAAGAAATCGCCGAAAGATCCTTAAAGATCGCCGGCGAGATCTGCGTCTTCACGAACGAAAACATTTCGATAAAGGAATTGGGTTAGCCGCATGTCAAATTTCACTCCCCGAGAAACTGTTTCGGAACTCGACAAGTACATCATCGGCCAAAAAGAGGCCAAAAGAGCCGTCGCTATCGCCTTACGTAATCGCTGGAGGCGCCTTCAGGTGCCGGAAGAGTTGCGGGATGAAATCGCGCCGAAAAATATCATCATGATCGGACCCACCGGCGTGGGCAAGACCGAGATCGCGCGCCGTTTGGCGAAGCTTTCAGGGGCTCCCTTCATCAAGGTGGAGGCGACGAAATTCACGGAAGTGGGTTACGTGGGCAAGGACGTCGAGAGCATGATCCGCGAATTGATGGATCTGGGCGTGAAGATGGTGCGCGAACAGGAACAGGAGCGCGTCCAAGTCAAAGCGCGTGAATTGGCCGAGGAGAGACTCTTGGATATCTTGACGGGGAAAACTCCGGATACCGACCCCACGTCGAAAAAAGCAGTGAACCCCCTGGAAACCCTCATGTCGGGACTCAGTAATTTAGGTGGCTTTACGATGCCCGGAACTACGCCTCCTGCCGACAACGCCGAAAAGCCCGAAGAACCGGCCGCAGATCGTGAGACAACAAGGCGCCAACTGCGCAGTGGCGAACTCGACGGGAAAACAATTGAATTGGAACTATCGCCTCAAGTCATTCCGGTCGTAGAAATCATTTCTTCGGGTGGGATGGAGGAGATGGGATCGAATTTGAAGGAAATGTTCTCCAACATGATGCCGAAGCAGAAGAAAAAGCGGAAAGTGAAGGTTCCGGATGCTTTGAAAGCTCTCACTCAAGAAGAAGCCTCGAAAATCATCGACATGGAAGCCGTCACTAAGAACGCGATTGATTTGGTAGAACAGAGCGGCATCGTTTTCTTGGACGAGATCGATAAGATCGCAGGCCGCGAAGGCGGATCAGGCCCTGACGTGTCCCGCCAAGGAGTCCAGAGGGATATTCTACCGATCGTCGAAGGCTCCACGGTCAGCACGAAGTATGGCATGGTGAAGACGGATCATATCCTCTTCATCGCGGCCGGGGCTTTTCACATGTCCAAACCATCGGATCTGATTCCAGAGCTCCAAGGCCGTTTCCCACTCCGCGTGGAACTACAATCGCTCTCTAAGGAAGATTTCCTGAAGATCCTCATTGAACCTCAAAATTCTTTAACTAAGCAATACACGGCGTTAATGAAAACGGAGAAACTCGAGCTAGAGTTTTCCCCGGACGCTTTGGATGAAATCGCGGACATTGCCGCGAAGGTGAACGAAAAAATGGAGAATATCGGTGCCCGTCGCCTCCATACGATCATGGAAAAAGTTATCGAAGACATCTCTTTCACGGCTCCCGAAGCCACCGATAAAAAGATCGTGATCGACGCCAAGTATGTGAAAAGCCGTTTGGAGAACTTCGTGAAGGACGTCGATTTGAGTCGTTATATTCTGTAAATTCAAATTGGAGAAGACATGCAAGAATTGATCGAAAAAGCCTCCGTCTTGATGGAGGCCCTGCCTTATATCCGCAAATTCAGCGGTAAGACCATCGTCATCAAATACGGCGGCGCTGCGATGGTAGAGGAGCACCTGAAGGAAAGCTTCGCTCGCGACATCGTCTTATTAGAATACATCGGACTTAATCCCGTCATCGTCCACGGTGGCGGACCCCAGATCAATAAAGTGCTCGATAAGATGGGGATCAAGGCGAAGTTCGTGAACGGCATGCGCGTCACCGACGAGGCGACGATGGAAGTGGTGGAAATGGTCTTGGCCGGCGACCTCAACATGGAGATCGTCAGCATGATCAATAAACACGGCGGCCGCGCCGTCGGCCTCTCCGGAAAGGACGCGGGGCTCATCCGCGCGAAGAAACTGCCCAAGGAAACCGTCGAAGGCGGCGACTCCACCCAGAAAGTGGATTTAGGGCGGGTCGGCAACGTCAAAGCCGTCGATCCCGCGCTTTTGGACACCCTCGATAAGGCGCGCTTTATCCCCGTCATCGCCCCGATCGGCGTGGATGAAAAGGGGGAGTCGCTCAACATCAATGCTGACCTTGCCGCGAGCGCCGTCGCCGCCGCCTTGAAGGCCGAAAAAGTCGTTTTCTTGACCGACGTGGAAGGGATCAAGGACGCGGAGAAGAAGCTCCTGCCCACCATCGAAAAAGCGGAAGCCCGGCGTTTGATCAAGGATGGCGTCATCACCGGCGGCATGATTCCCAAGGTGGAATGCGCCCTTCAAGCGGTCAATGAGGGCGTGAAATCCGCCCACATCATCGACGGCCGCGTCCAACATGCGGTTCTCCTCGAAATCTTCACCGACAAAGGCGTCGGCACCGTTATTTCCTAAAACTTAAGGCAAGACCTGGGTAAAAGGACGGATCTCGTATCTTTCAAAAACCCGTTCCATGACGTAGGGGTCGGTTTTGGCGATCAATTCTACTTCGGCCTTCGTCGAGACGTTGAACACGATGAGGCTCCCCGAGCCGTCGGCGAAAGGGCCGGCGAGGACGATCTTTCCGGCTTGACTCAAATTTTTGAGCTTTTCGAGATGCGCCGGGCGTAACTTGGGTCGTAATTCCTTGGCCTCCGGGCCGTCGTATCCGATGAAAACGTACATATAAAACCCTCCTTTTAGATGATTTTCTTGAATAATTTCCCGCTTCCCTTTAAATTTTAGGGGATTTTTCACAAGATTATTCTGAAACCGCACCATGATTGAACTGCCCGTATTACCCACCCAGCCGGAACGCCGCCGGCTGCCCGAATGGCTCAAGAAGCCGTTGAAGATATCGGACGACGTCTTGGCGTTGCGCCGCGATCTCCGCGAGCGCAACCTCCATACGGTTTGCGAAGAGGCGATGTGCCCCAACATGAGCGAGTGCTGGTCCCAGGGCACGGCGACGTTGATGATCTTAGGGGACGTGTGTACCCGCCATTGCGGGTTTTGCTCGATCACGGCGGGCAAACCAGAACCCGTGGACGAGGAGGAGCCGAGAAAAGCCGCCGAAATCGTCTCGAAACTCGGCTTAAAGCACGCCGTCATCACCTGCGTGGCGCGCGATGATCTGGAGGATTGCGGGGCGACGCATTTTGTAAAAGTGATCGGCGCGATCCGAGACCGCAATCCGAACACCCTCATCGAGGTGCTGACGACCGATTTCCAGATGAAGGAAGACGCGATGAAACGGGTATGCGACGCCCATCCGGACGTCTTCAACCACAATCTCGAAACGGTCGACCGTCTGACGAACCGGGTCCGGCACCGAGCTACGTACGCCAATTCCCTCGAATTCCTGAAGAGGATTAAAAGGTACGATCCCCGGATCCGGACGAAATCGGGCATCATGCTGGGCCTCGGAGAGACTCTGGAGGAAGTCCGTCAGGCGCTTCGTGATTTGCGTTCGGCGGGATGCGATATCGTGACGATCGGGCAATACCTGCAGCCGACGACCAGCAACTTGCCGGTCGCGGAATACATGCGGCCCGAAGTCTTTGTGGAATTGGAAGGTTACGCTTACGGAATCGGTTTCGAATCGGTGGCTTCAGGACCCTTCGTCCGGAGCTCCTACCACGCCGAAAAAATGGCCGCTTATTAAACGAGTCATCGCATCATACTAAGAGAGGAATGCCTTGGAATTCGAACGCTTAAAAAAATTGCCGCCCTACACGTTGGGCGTGGTGGTCGCCATGATGACGGAAGCCCGCAAAAGGGGAAAGGACATCATCAACCTGGGAATGGGCAATCCGGACATCGCGACGCCGCCCCACATCGTGGCGAAGCTCAAGGAAGCCGCCTCCAAGGAAAAGAACCACCGCTACTCCGTCTCCCGTGGCTTGCCGAAACTACGCTTGGCCATGTGTCATTGGTACAAAAGGAATTACGGCGTCGAGCTGGATTTCGACTATGAAGCCATCGCAACGATAGGGGCTAAGGAAGCCATTTCCCATTTGATGTATGCGGCGACGGGCCCTGGAGATTTGGTCCTCGTACCAAACCCTACTTACCCGATCCATACATATGCGGCCGTTATCGCAGGTGCCGACGTAAAGCCGATTCGTTTCGAAAGCGAAGAACAGTTCTTAAGCGACACGACGACATTGTTGAAGGAACACGGAAAACGCGTAAAATTCCTGATCATTTCGTTCCCCTCTAACCCGACGGCCCAAATCGTCGGCTTGTCCTTCTTCGAAAAAGTCGTCCGACTCGCGAAGGAGCATGATATCCGCGTCATCCATGATTTCGCCTACGCGGATCTGGTGTTCGACGGGTACCAAGCCCCCTCCATTCTGCAAGTGCCCGGGGCTAAAGACGTGGCGGTGGAGATATATTCCCTCTCGAAAAGCTACAGCATGCCGGGATGGCGCGTCGGCTTCATGGTGGGAAACCGCGAGTTGGTCGCCGCCTTGATGAAGATCAAGAGCTACCTGGACTACGGGCAGTTCGCTCCCATCCAAATCGCCGCGACCGTCGCCTTGGAAGGGCCCCAACAATACGTGAAGGAAATCGTCGGGATCTATAAGCAGCGACGGGACATCCTGTGCGACGGCTTGAACCGGATCGGCTGGGAAGTGGAGAAACCTAAGGCGACGATGTTCGTCTGGGCCAAGATCCCCGAACGCTTCCGGGAGAAGAGGTCCTTGGAATTCGCCAAATTCCTTTTGAAGGAGGCGCAAGTCACCGTATCGCCGGGCCTCGGCTTCGGGGACGCGGGAGACGACTACGTGCGTTTCGCCCTCGTGGAGAACGAAAAAAGGACGCGGCAAGCGGTGGCGGGCATCAAAAAAGCCCTTCAAGGGAGCGCATCATGACCCGAAAGATAAAGATCGGTCTCTTAGGCCTGGGAACCGTCGGCGCCGGAGTCTGGAAGATCCTGAAGGACCACGCTTCCCTCATCGAAGAACGGTCGGGGATTCAGTTCGAGATCCGCAAGGTGCTCGTGAAGGATTTGGGTAAAAAGCGTCCGGTGTCCGTGCCCGCATCCCTTTTGACCACCGATCCGGATGCGATTTTAGACGATCCGGATATCGATATAATCGTCGAGCTTTTGGGTGGTATTTTACCGACCCAAAATTATTTCCTCAAGGCCATCGAAAGGGGGAAAGACGTGGTAACGGCGAATAAAGCCTTGCTCGCCGAGAAAGCCGAAGAGCTTTTCCAAAAAGCCTTTGATAAGTCCGCGCACATCGGCTTCGAGGCCGCCGTGGGGGGAGGGATCCCGATTATTCAATCCTTGAAGGAAGGGTTCGCGGGGAATCAAATCGAGGAAATGTACGGCATCATCAACGGGACGTGTAATTATATCCTGTCGGAAATGACGTCCCGTAAATCGGATTTCCAAGCCATCCTTAAGGAAGCCCAAGAGGCGGGTTACGCCGAAGCCAATCCGGATTTCGACGTGAAGGGCATCGACGCCGCCCAAAAACTGGCTTTGCTGACGTGGCTCGCGTTCGGGACTTTGCCCCATCTCGAGAAAAAAGGCGTTTCCGTCGAAGGGATCGACAAGATCACGCTGTGGGACATCGAATACGCCCAAAAGTTAGGCTACGCGATCAAGCTTTTGGCCATTTCCCGCAGGACGGAAGAGGGCGCCATCGAAGCGCGCGTCCACCCGACGATGGTACCGCAAGCCCATCCCTTGGCGCGCGTGGACGGCGTCTTCAACGCCGTTTTCCTCAAGGGGGACGCGGTGGGGGAGGCGATGTTCCTGGGACGCGGCGCGGGGATGATGCCGACGGCCTCCGCAGTCGTTGGGGATATCATCCGGATCGGACAATTGCGAGGTTCGTTGAAGCCGGTGGCACCGACGTTCAAAACCGACGCGATGGCACCCATCGACGACCTGAATTCGGAATATTACCTGCGTTTCATGGTGGTCGACCGTCCAGGTGTTTTCGCCCAGATCGCGGGGTGTCTCGGGGATTTCGATATCGGCATCGCTTCCGTCTATCAAAAGGAAGTGTCGGAGACGGCGAAATCTAAAGGCGCGAAAGTTCCGATCGTAGTATTGACCCACCGCACTGCGGAAAAAAACATGAGAGCAGCTTTGGAAAAGATTGAAAAGATGGAGTCGGTGTTGGATACGCCGGCTTTGATTCGTCTTTTAAACAAATAGCGAGCGAGAATGAATTATTCAGGCATCATCGTTAAATATTCCAAGTACCTTCCCATCGATCCCCGGTGCATTGTGAGCTTGAACGAAGGCAATACACCCCTTCTGCACGCGCCCCGCCTCAGCGCTTTGGTCGGGGAGGGCGTTAAGGTCTATCTGAAATTGGAAGGACTCAACCCCACGGGTTCGTTCAAGGACCGAGGTATGACGTACGCAATTTCCAAGGCGGTCGAGGCGAAGAGTCAAGCCGTGGTCTGCGCGTCGACGGGGAACACCTCGGCGGCCCAGGCGGCTTACGCGGCGCGCGCCGGACTCCGTTCCTACGTTCTGATCCCTAAAGGGAAAATCGCCTTAGGGAAGCTTTCACAAGCTTTGGTCCATGGTTCGGAGGTCTTATCCATCGACGGGAATTTCGACGAAGCTTTGGAAATTGTCCGTAAAATCGGCGAGCAGGGATTGGCGACGGTAGTGAATTCCATCAATCCCTACCGCTTGGATGGGCAAAAATCGGCAGCCTTCGAGATCTGCGAGCAATTGGGTGAGGCGCCCACTTACCATGCCTTGCCCGTCGGCAACGCCGGAAACATCACGGCCTATTGGAGAGGTTATAGGCAATATCATGCGGAAGGCATGATCGAGAGGCTGCCCCGCATGCTGGGCTTCCAAGCCTCCGGGGCCGCGCCAATTGTTTTGGGAAAGCCCGTGAAGAATCCGGAAACCATCGCGACAGCCATCCGCATCGGCAAACCGGCTTCATGGAAATACGCCCTTGAGGCCCGTGACGAGTCCAAGGGATTGATCGATAAGGTGACGGACAAAGAGATTCTTAAGGCTTACCATTTAGTCGCGTCTTTGGACGGTTACTTTTGCGAGCCAGCTTCGGCGGCATCGATTGCGGGCCTGTTGAAATTAGCGAAAAATAATTTCTTCAAGAGAGGGGACGTGATCGTCTGTACCTTGACCGGCCATGGCTTAAAGGACCCCGATACCGCCATCAAAGGCGTTAAGCCACCCACGTATGTGAAGCCCGATTTGAAGAAAATACTGAAAGCGATGAAGTTGTCGTAAGCTCCTCTTATGAAAACAAGCTTCGCACCTTGGCGTCTGGAATTCATTCTCGGTGAACGAGAGAAGGGTTGCGTCTTTTGTACTCGCCACAAGCGCAAACGCGACCGCGAGGACTTGATCCTGGCGCGCGGCAAACATAGCTTCGTCATCTTAAATAAATACCCTTATAACAACGGCCATCTTATGGTCGTTCCTTATAAACATGTGGCGAGTCTCACCAAATTGAGTGGCGCGCAAGCGAAGGAAATTTTTGAATTCCTTGCAAAGGCTGAAAAAGTCATGACGAAGGCAATGAAACCCCATGGTTTTAACGGAGGTCTGAACCTAGGGCGCGCGGCGGGAGCTGGAATAGACGATCACATCCACTTCCATCTGATCCCTCGCTGGTTCGGAGATACGAATTTTTGGCCCGTAGTTTCCGAGACGAAGTCGATGCCTCAGCATCTGATGACGACCTACGATTTGATGAAAAAATACTGGAGGTAAGCCATGAAAAAGATCGCTTCAGCGTGTCTTTTGTCCCTCGTCATTTTTGTCATCCTGAATTTCCTCTACAGCAACCTCAACGACGAAGTCTTTAACTACCCGATGGCCTTCCGTTTCACGATCCCGTATCTCTTTACGCTGAGATCGGAACCCATCCCATTAGGGTTCGTCGTCATCACGTCGTTCTGCCTGGGTATCATCTTCCTCGCCTTACTGCAGGCGATCCCGGCGATGTTCAGGTCGATCGCCGTCCGTTCCCGGGATCGTCGCATCCGCGAATTGGAAAGGGAGCTGGAGGCCGCGCGCTTACCTTTGCAGGAATCCGTGCGGCCGACTCTAGGTTCTTAGGCGGTAGGCGACGCCCACCCAATCCTCGTCCATAAGCTCCGAAGCGTGTTCGAGCCCGGAAAAAGCCCGCGAAATGGAAGGGTACTCCTCCCGCGTGATGCCGGAAAGAATGAGCCAGCCGCCCGGCTTAAGCCGTTTCAAGAGCTCTTCCTTCAGATGGAGAATGGTAGGCGTGAGTATATTCGCGACGACGGCATCGTACCGGTCCTGACAGTGTCCGATGTCCTGCAGAAGGGAAATCGAAGGATTCTCGTTTAGCCGGAAATTCTCCATGGCGTTTTCCCTAGCTTCTTGCGAAATCTCCACCGCTTCGATCGGGGAAAAGCCGAGCCGGGCTGCCAGCAAAGCCAGGATGCCGCTTCCCGTACCCACGTCCAAGAGAGACCCTGTATTCGGTATTTTTTCCAAAAGAGACGCGCATAACCGCGTGGTCTCATGGCGGCCTGTACCGAAAGCCGCTCCGGGCTTGATGATGAGTGAAGTCACACCTTCCGGGATCAGAGATGATTCGAGGCGCAAGTCCTCGGGCGGCACGACCCAAAACGCGCCCGATAAGGGGAAGGGCTCATAAGGAGCCGGAGTGAAATGGTTGCTGTTAAGCCCGATTTCAACCAACGACACAGGCTCGACGCTCCATCGTGACGCGGCGCTCAAAATAAGATCGGGTCTCGGATGGTTCTCGAAATAAGCTTTGATAAATATATGCGCGAGAACCTCGCCGTTTCCTTCGCATGACTCTTCGACGATGCCGGCGCAATCCAGCTCATAAAGAGCGGCGTAAACCTCCTCGGCCTTTTCCTGCGGGACTTTCAGTAGAATCGAATGATAGACGGGCTTAGGCATTGATTTTCGAGCGTCGATTGGCCATTTTCATGGCCTATGATCTTTCCCGTGTCACCGGAAAAACAGAAGCAGCTCGAAGAAAAGATGAAACGATTTGGAGTCCTGGAAGACGACCTTGACGAGGACTTCGTCAAAGGAAGCGGCTCCGGAGGCCAGAAAATCAATAAGACGTCGGTCGCCGTTTTTCTGAAGCATAAACCCTCAGGTCTTTGCGTCCGGTGCCAGGAAAGCCGGAGCCAGGCCATGAACCGATTCCTGGCGAGACGGCTTTTAACGGAAAAAGTAGCCTCCCGGATTTTAGGAAGGGCATCTCTAGCCGAGCAAGAGAGGGAAAAGATCCGGCGTCAAAAGAGAAAGCGGTCCCAGAGGGCGAAGGCAAAGATGTTAGACGATAAAAGGCATCATTCCGAAAAGAAGGCTTTGAGATCCAGATACTTAGGGGATTAATCAGAAGACATTAATTATTTTACATAATATATCTTATGCGACATTTTATTTGTTCGGGCTGTCTTTTTAAATCTAAGCCCTATAAAATCATTACAATTTAATACCATTATGCTAACCGCTTATGATGAGCTTCTATTGGCAGAAGTGCGAATATCAAGAATGATAGGGTTTATTAAAGGTGTTTTATCCACCAGTAAATGCAACGTAGAGTTATTAAATAAAACTCTAGAAGAAGAAAAAGAATTCTTAGTTGACTTCGTTGACAATACTCTTGCTGCAAAAAACAGTATAAATCCTAGTATTAAAACCATATAAATTAACTGAGGTCATTACTTATTGCATATTAGAATGTGAATACATACTATATTAGTATGCAAGCAACTACTATAAAAATAGAAAGTCCTTTATTAGACAATATTAGACGTATATTACCCAAAAGTACGAGCCTCACTTCATTCGTTAAGGACCTTTTGGAGAAAGAAATCAAAAGGGCCAAGATGCTTAAGGCAGCTGATGATTATGTGGTTTTTCTTCAAAATCATCCTGAAGAAAAAGATGAGTTGGCTGAATGGGAAAGTTCTGACCTTCAATCCTCACCTCAATCTAGAATTTCCAAGAGGAAGAAGTGAAAAGAGGATCTATTTATTGGGTGAACTTGGAGCCAACACAACCACCAGAATTTGGCAAAGTCAGGCCGGCTCTTATCATTTCAAACTCGGAACACAATCTTCGACTTCCCACCGTGGTCGTCATCCCTATTTCCAGTCAGTCCCCTGAAATTTGGCCTCTGCGTTTAGGATTTATAATGCCAGGGACAAAATCAAAAGAGTCATTTGCGGTCATTCCCGCTATTCGCCAAGTGAACAAAACACGACTCATGGATACGATAGGAGTTGTCTCTCCTGCTTTTCTTAAAAATGTTGATGAAGCTCTCGACGCTTACCTGGGAGAGTAATGGACACCCTAGAAAACACTATCACCCACTGGCTCAAAGACCACCAAGATGTGCTTGCAAGCACACCGATTACTAACGGTATCATTTTGACGGAAAAAGCGACTCATAAGGTGCTGACCCTTTTATATCCTGAAGTGACTCAATGGCAGATACGAAAAAATGCTGAGTTTTTTGACGAGTATATTAATTTGGTTTTTGAAAATGGCACTGAACTGATTTTGTGTCATGCAGGTTTTGCCTTCTCACCTTCTTTTGAAGAAACCCCTTTGGGAAATACTCCAGACGTTGTTTGCCTACAGGATTTTTACCGGATGGTGGGCCATCTCAAACATGTTATCCTCACTGAAGATGAAGCTCACTATAAAGAAAGCGTGCAAACACTGATTTTTTGTCTCGCCATGCTTAAAGGGGCTCAAGAAGTGGGTCTCGACATTTCTGACGAAGAACAACTCCTTGAGCCCCTGTTGGAAGCCGTTGAAAAAAAGTCTAAAGCCTAATCAACAACCCCTCTCTGCATCTTCGCTAAACCACGGTAATCCTTAGCCAGATCTTCTGAGTCTTTGATAATTTTTTTAAAGTATTTACGCCCATCCTTTAAATAATTTTTCCATTGTTTATTTTCAGCTTTTTTTATCTGCTCTTCGGTCGTCGCGAGCATCTTTTTATATTCTTCTGTGATTTTATCCTGATCCGACGCAAGCCTGTCATACTTTAAAGAAAGGTTTTGATGGTGCGCTTTGTTGAAACGCTGCTTCTTTTCGACTTTGCCCTTCGTAGCGGCTTGCGCTGCGGCGGCCAAAGAAAGAACTGTCATTAGAGATACGAAGAATGTTCCTGTTTTTTTGAATCGCATAAAGAATCTCCTTAAAGGGGTTAGAAAGTTTTAAAATTGTCCGTCCGATAGATACGTATAATCGCTAAGAGCCTTGCGGTATTCGTCGATGAGCTTCATGCCGATCGTCGGCTTGATCCGGTCTTCCTTGATGGCTAAATCGATGTACCCCTTGAAGCGGCGGATCAGGTCGTTGGGGTCGTATTGGGTATTCTGCAGCACCTGTTCGACAGTTGAGCCCGGGATCACTTCCTCGATGTAAAAACCGCCCTCCTCGTCGGGATCTAGGAAGACATGAATCTCGTTCGTACGTCCAAAGAGGTTGTGCTGATCACCCATGATATCCTGGTAAGCGCCGATCAAAAAGAAGCCTAGATAATAAGGCTGGTTGTTGATGATCTGGTGCACGGGTAAGTATTTTTTCACTTCCTGTTGCCCAATACTACTGGGGAAATCGTCTATCTTCCCTTCGGAATCACACGTAATGTCGACGAGCGTGGCTTGGTCGTCGGGCATCTCGTTTAATCGATGGACCGGAACGATCGGAAAAAGCTGTCCGATCGCCCAATTGTCGATCAAGGATTGGAAGATAGAGAAATTACAGACGTACTGGTCGCTCAAGCTGCTGCCCAACTCTTCGATTTCCTCAGGGACACGTCCGTTTTGGTGGAGCTTGTTAAAAATCTGTTCCGCGATCTGCCAATAGAGGTTTTCGAACTTCGCCTTGGTCACCAAATCCAAAAGCCCCACGTCGAACAGACGCACGGATTCTTCCTTCAGTTGCTGCAAGGCATGGAAGACTTCGAGAAGGTTCTTCTTGTTGGGGATCTTCCGTTTCAAGGACAGGATGTCGCGGATGATCTTGTGTTCCTTGTCGTCCGCGTTGATCGCCATCAACTTCGAAACGTGCGCTTTTTCGACGTTGGCGAAAGCCTGGGCCACGAGCACCGTATGGTGCGCCACGGTGGAGCGGCCGGACTCCGAAACGATGGTGGGCGGCGGCACTTTTTCCTGCTCGCAGACGTCTTTGGTGTTGTAAATGATCGTGCTCGCGTACTCTTCCAGGGAATAATTCGTCGACGAATTGTAGGTGCTCCCGCTCCCGTCGTAGTCGATGCCCAAGCCACCGCCCACGTCCATGTACTCGAGCTTCGCGCCCAATTGGACGAACTTCGCGTAGTAGCGCGTCGCCTCCCGCACCGCCTGCTTAATATTCATGATGTCCGGTACTTGCGAACCGATATGAAAATGGATCATTTTGAGGGAATGGCCTAAACCCGCCTCTTGAAGGACTTCCCAAGCCTCTAAGGCCTCCGGCGAGCTCAGACCGAACTTCGCATTCTCCCCTCCCGAATCCGCCCATTTACCGGAGCTTTTGCTGGCCAATCGGATGCGGATACCGATCATCGGCTCCACCTCGACCTGCTTAGCCACTTGAATGACGCGCTCGACCTCGTCCACCTTCTCCATGACGAGAATGACCTTGCGTCCGAACTTTTGGGCTAGAAGCGCCAGGCGGATGAAATGATTGTCCTTATAACCGTTGCAAACGATGAGACTCTCGGCGTTATCGTTGATGGCGAGGGCCGCCACGAGTTCGGGTTTACTCCCGACCTCGATCCCGTGGTTGAATTCCTTACCGGCGTCTAGGATTTCCTCGACGACTTCGCGGAGCTGGTTGACTTTGATCGGAAAAACACCCTTGTACACGTTCGGGTAATGCTGCTCTTCGATCGCTGTCTTAAAGGCGAGGTTAATGGCGCGGACGCGGTGCCTCAGGAGGTCTTGAAAGCGGATCTGGATGGGAAATGAGAGCCCCATCTCCTTGGCCTTGTTGATGACGGACATCAATGAAATTTTAATGCCGTCCTGTTGGACGGGCGCGCAGGTCACTTCCCCTTGGTCGTTCACGGAAAAATAACCCGTTCCCCAAGATTCAATATTGTAAAGTTTGAGGGAATCTTGAATGCTCCAGGTTTTCGATTCGATTTTCGTTTCGGGAGATTTACTTTCGATTACCATCGAAGAGGGATCTGCTTTCGGCACTTCTTTCAGTTGGGATTGCGACATGTAAACGTCGGATTAATATGAAGTTCTTTTTTTTGTAAATTAAAAATTGAAAATTGACATCGATTTGATTCCATCATACCAGTGCGTCTTCCTGAAAAGGACTATCGCGGGGTGGAGCAGCCCGGTAGCTCGCCGGGCTCATAACCCGGAGGTCGCAGGTTCAAATCCTGCCCCCGCAACATACGTCAACATTCAAAAGCCCAACGCTCTGTTGGGCTTTTTAGTTTAAGGGGGGAGCGATGTTTCCTTGGCAAAAATCTTTTTCCGAACACATGGAAGTGATCCAAAAAATCCAGGCGGATTCCCATCTCCAACAACAATTGACGCGCGTCACGGAAGCCCTCATCCAATGCTACCACCAGGGCGGTAAACTGCTGGTATGCGGCAATGGCGGCAGCGCCTGCGACGCCCAACACATCGTGGGCGAACTGGTCAGCCGTTTTTTCATCGAGCGGCGGGGGCTTTACGCGGAGGCCCTCAGCGCCAACATCGCTTCGATCACCGCTATCGGAAACGATTACTCGTATGAGAAGATATTCCAAAGGCAAGTCGAGGCGAATGGCCGCAAGGGCGACATCCTGATCGGGCTTTCGACGAGCGGGAATTCGAAGAACGTCGTCTTGGCCATGGAAGAAGCCCGGCGTATCGGCCTCGTCACGGTCGGCATCACCGGGGAAAATAAGCAGGCGAAAATCACGTCGGCAGCCGACTACTGCATCCACATCCCTTCCTCAAGTACCCCGCGCATCCAGGAGGGCACCATGCTGGTCGCCCACACGATCTGCGAGTTCGTGGAAGCGAAACTCTTCACGTAGCGTGATAAGCGGAAAAATATTCTATTTCATCCTCATACTTATCATAGGCGTCGTCCTGTGGGGTCCCTTCTACACTCAAGACGGCCCTAACCATCGAAAAACCGCGACCATCCTTTATCGCTTGAACGCGAACCCGATCGAAGCGGAAACATATTCGAGCGGTTTAGGCGTTTTGAAGACGAATACCCTTTTCCATGCCGGTTACCATCCCCTAAAAAACCGGATGACGATACGGCAGTATGAACGTCTTTATTTTGCGATCTTTCTCTCCCTCATTTGGCTGTCATTCCGTCGCTTCCTTCGCATCCGTTCGCCGCATCTTAAAAGCCATTGGGTACTTGCCCTTCCTTTTCTCCTCCATCCCCTTTATCTAAGGGGATTTTATAATTACATGGCTTCCGTCGCTTTCAGCTTATTGGCCTTAGGCGTCGTCGCCCAGCAGCGCCGGAAGGAAAAATTTTCATGGCGCCTCTTCCCCATCTACTTCGTGCTGTGCTGGCTTTGCCAATTGGCGCATCCTTTTTCTTTCTTCATCCTCCCCCTGGGCATCTTTTGTTTCGTCTTGGAAGAAGGGCGGAACGCGCGGATTCGGAAACTCCTGCCTTATTTCCTGCTCTCCATCCTCTACCTCGCCCTCCAATTCATCCTGCCTTTGATGAGTAACGGCATCGGCGGCAAAACCCCTTATGCCTTCGCTTCCCTTCCGATCCTCTTGGGCGGCCTCATCGGGTTGGACTTCATGGATTTCACCCTTTATCCCCTCGTGGCCGCCTTCCCGTTCCTTTGTCTACTCGGGTACACATGCGTGAAAAACGTTTCCGCAGAGGGTTTTAGGAAAAACCTTCTCTGGCTGGCTCCCCTCGCCGCTTATTTTTTATTCCCCCGTTCGGGAGGCGGCAGTGCCCACATGAACGAACGCTTTCTCCCCTTCATTTTCTTTTTCATCCCGGCCTCCTTATCGCCTCAGGCCGCCCCGCGGTGCCTCCGCGTGTTAAAAGGGGCTTCCTACGCCCTTTTCGCCATCGTCATGGCATCGTATCTCTACGGAATGTACGGGCTGGAACGAAAAGAGACGGAAGCCCGCGAAGTCCTCTCCCATTTACCTCCCGTGTCGAAGCTCTATCCGATTAATTTCAATCTGAGGGGAGCCGGCAGGATCAATTGGCATCTCGCCCATATTTGGGCGGTTTACCCGGAGGAAAAAGTCGTCTTTTCCCCGTACCTCTTCGCCCTGCCCGACTTCACGCCGCTGAAGAAGCCGAAAATGAACGCCGTCGATTACTTCCCCGCCACGGAAGAGGACTTTCCCAGGCAAAAACTCGAGGCTTCATGCGCTTCGGGATTCCTGTACGATACCAAAGATTGCGCCTCGGAGAAGGAACGCGCCCTCCAGACGATCTTCGAAAGCGCCCGTTATTACGATTATTGGTTCGTCCATCGTGAGAACGAAATTTTCGCGGCCTATTTGAGGCAAGTCCCCGGTTTGGAAGAGGTGGCGCGAAAAGGTGATTTCTCGCTTTGGCATTACACGAAGGCCCTTCCCTTCAATCCCCAATCTTTTTCCCGATCCTTTTAAAGAAATCCGCGACCTCACGGTAAGACTCGGGAGTCCCGATGTCGATGAAGGGATGGCGCGTGGGGAAAGCGAAAAGCCCCGACGACGTCCCGCCGGCGACCCAGGCCGGAAACACCTCCTTCTCCAGCGAAAGCTTGTCCCCTAAAGGCCACCGAGAAACGTCTTTCTTCGAAAGAGAGTAGATCCCGGCGTTGATGTCTCCCGGTCCTTCCTTTCCTTTTTCCTCGAAGGAAAGGATCCTGAAATCCGAACCGAAGACGACGGCGCCGAACCGGGACGCATCCGGTACGGAAACCAACAACACGGTATTCTTCCTTCTTGATTCGCAAGAATCGATGAAGATCCCGAAATCCATGGCAACGAAAGAATCCCCATTGAGAACGAAGGCGTATTCCGAATCGATTTTCTCAAAAGCCTGCCGGACGGCACCGCCGGTTCCCAAAGGGATTTTCTCCTCAGAAAAGATGATGTCGAATCCGTAAGGATGACTCAGGTACCTCTCGTGAACGAGAGAAGCCTGGTGCCCGGTCGCTAGAATGACCTTTCCGATCCGTCCCGTAAGATCCAATTGCCTCAGGATATAATCCAAAAACGGAACTTCATTCACGGGGGCCAAAGGCTTAGGCACGTGCGAGACGACGGAGCTTAGCCGCGTGCCTTGGCCGCCCACGAGGATGATGGCTTCATGCTTCAGGCTCATTCGGCCTTCAGGTAGATGATTTGGCTTCCGTTTTCTTCGAAGCGGAATTTGACTTCCAATAAAGGCTGCAAAGCCTTCCGAACCGCCTCCTGGTCCTTCGGGTGGACGAAGAAAGTGAGGAACCCCCCTCCGCCAGCGCCCGCGAGTTTCCCGCCGTAAGCCCCCGCAGTCTTCGCGGCCCGGTACATTTCGTCGATCGTAGGATTGGAGACCTTAGTAGAGAGGGTCTTTTTAAGTTCCCAACCTTCGTCCAAAAGTTCCCCCAACTTCCGCACCATCGCCTCCTCGGAGTGGTCCGAGACGATCTTCTCCGCTTCGAAGACCATACGGTACATGCGCTGGAGCGTATTATTTTTGATCTTGGCCTTAGTGTTATCGACCTGCTCTTTGACGACTTCGCTCGCGAAACGGGAAATGCCGGTATAGAAGACCATCATCGAGGCTTCCAAGGCCTTTTTCTTGGAAGGGGAAATGACGAGCGGACGGACGCGGATCCCTTTTTTGGAAAATTCCATGACGTTCAACCCGCCGAAAGCCGCATGGTACTGGTCTTGCGAACCCACGTTCTCCGCGATCAGGGATTGCTCGATGTGCCGGGCTTCGTCGGCCAAGCGTTCGCGCGAGACCACTTTCCCTTTCAGCGCGTAAAGGCATTGAAGGAAGCCGACGGTAAACGCCGAGGACGAACCGAGCCCCGTCTTGGCCGGCAGGTCGGAGAAGTGGTGGATGTCGAGATAACCTTCCGCTTTCATAAAGCGCAGGCACTCGCGCACGCTCGGATGGACGATCTCGTCGATCGTATTGACGAGTTCCGATTTCGAATAGCTGACACGGATCTTGTATTCGAAGAACTGGCTCAACCGGTTGAGGCTGACGAAGACGTATTGGTTGATGGTGGTCCCCAGGATGGCCCCGTCCGCCTCGGAATAGTAGTCGGGATAATCCGTACCGCCACCGAAAAAGCTGATCCTCACGGGCGTTCTGGAAATGATCATAAATTATCACTCCTTGTTTTGTTCAGGATGAGCTCCACGGCTTCCTTTAAATCGCGCACGATCCTATCCGCAGGGGTATTTTCCTTCTCCCGAGCCCCATAACCCGTCAAGACTAAATAGGACTCGATCTCCAGGCTTCGGGCCGCTTCCATGTCCGTATTGCGGTCGCCCACCATGACGGCTCGGCTGGCGGGAAGGCCTTCCCTCTCCAAAGCCGCCTTTAAAAGACGGTTTCCGGGTTTACGGCAATCGCATGTTTTTCGGTAAGCCGGAACAACGCCTTCCGGATGGTGGGGACAGTAGAGGACGTCCCGGACGCTCACGCCGGTATCGCCTAATCGCTCCAGGAAATACCGATTAAAACTTCGGAAGGTCGTTTCGTCGTAAAGCCCCTTGGCGATCCCCGCTTGGTTGGTGATTATGTAGATGAGGCCTTGGGCATCGTGGATCCGCCGGAGGGCCTCGAGAGATCCCGCAATGAACTCCAAGTCCTCCGGCCTATGGACATACCCTTTTTCGACGTTGATCGTTCCGTCTCGGTCGATGAGGAAGAGCTTTTTCACGCGAATCGAGACAGTTTGAATGAAACCTTGAGGGATTCGACGATCTCCCGGAACGAAAACTTGGACTTGCCGAAACGGCGGTCGTGAAAACTGACCGGTAATTCGATGATCCTGGCGCCCAATCGGTGGCAACGGAAAACGGTTTCCATACCGACGGGATAACCGTGGGACAGGAACTCGTCGAAGGCGAGCTTCTCCATCAAATCCTTCCGGTAGCACTTGTATCCGCTGCTCAAGTCGCGGACGCGGAGCCCCAGGAAGAACCGGTAAATGGTATTTGCCAAAAAGCTGATCAGAGCGCGCTGCCAGGTCCGGTTCACCTCTTTCCCGTCCTGTACGTACCGGGACCCGATGACGAGGTCGTAATGTCGGATGAGTCCGAGGAAATTGGGGATATACACGGGATCGTGCGAGAAATCGGCGTCCATCTCGAAGATGCAGTCCACGTCTCGGCCGAGACAAAACCGGAACCCCGCGATCCCCGCGGTTCCACGGCCTTTTTCGGAGCGCTCGACCAAGTGAAGCCTGCCCTGGTGTTTTTCCTGAAGCTTTCGGACCTCCGATGCGGTGCCATCGGGAGACCGATCGTCGACGACGACGATTTCCAGCGTATCCTGAGGATCTAAAGGAAGGGCGAAAATGGCTTCGATCAATGGAACGATATTTTGCGCTTCATTATAAGTGGGAACCATGATAATCGATCTCATGAATTCTTACATCTGATCCCGTAGTTTTCATGTCAAGAATTCTCACAGAGAGAGATCCATCGTGGATAAAGGGCTCGAAAAAAGCGCGACGGGCACGGTTCGCGCCGTTTTTTATTCCGTTTTAACCTTGGGATTCGCGGTCCGTCTTTTTTTCCTGCTCCGCGACGACGGGATATTTTGGCCGGATGAAATCTATCAAGGCTTGGAACAGGCTCACCGTTTGGCCTTCGGTTACGGCCTCGTCGGCTGGGAATACATCGTCGGCGCCCGGCCATGGACATTTCCGGCCCTCATGGCGCCTCTCCTCAGGATCGGTACCTCCTTAGGGAATGCTCCCGAAAATTATCTATTCACGGTGCGCTTTTTCTTCTGCCTCGTTTCCTTGGGTACCGCCTTGGGGATCCATCGCCTCGCGAAAAACCTGGGTGCCGACGATCTTTCGGCCACCTTAGGGATGGCCTTCTTCTTTCTGGCGCCTCCGGTGGTCTTTTTCTCACCGCGGACCATGGCGGAGACCGCCGGGGCTTTTTTCGTCGTGTGGTCCTTGGCGCATTTCTTCTCGCCGTCCCCATCACGGTATCGAAACCTCTGGGCCAGCAGCTTGATCGCATTCAGCGTCTTCATTCGCATCCACCACGCGATCTACGGCCTCCTCTTCGCAGTTTTTCTGGCTTGGAAACGACGTTGGAAAGATCTCCTCCAGAGCCTCGGAATCCTTATCCTATGGGCAATAATCTATGGTTTTTTAGACTTTTGCGGATGGGGAGAATGGTTCCACTCCGCCCTCACCTATCTGAAAGCCAATATCATGGAAGACAAGTCCCGGAATTTCGGAACCTCGCCCTTCTGGTATTATGCGGACGTTTTCTGGACTTCCATGCCTCTTTCCACTCTCCTTTTATTGGCCTCAGCGGCTCTTCTGGGGAAAAAGGCGGGAAACCGGAACTCCATCGCCGTTCTCGCGATGGCCCTCGCCTTCATAGGGGTCCATTCGGCGATTCCCCATAAAGAGTTTCGCTTCATTTTTTCCGCCATTCCCCTCTTGGGGGCCAGTATCGGGGCTTCTTTCAGTCGGATGAAGGAAAGCAGGATTTCTTATGCGGGCCTGGCTATCGCGGTAGTCTCCCTGGCTTTTTTCCCGAGCCTTACGTTCGAGGATTTAGGGGCGCAGAAGACGGCAAAGGCGGAATTCACCAGCGCCTTCGATTACCAGGGTCCCCTCAATCGGCTCTTGATCACCGCGGGCAAACGGCCGGACCTTTGCGGTATTCTCGTCGAGAAAGTTCCCTTGGAATGGACGGGAGGCTATAGCTACCTCCATCGAAACGTCCCTCTGTATTCCACCCGCTATAAATTTCCCAGGGAAGAGGTTTATTACAATTACATCCTCGCGGAACGGAGCGCTAAGCCCTCGGAAGAAGAAGTCGCCGGCGATCAGGGATGGCGCCTTTTGAAAACCGCCGCCACTTGCCGACAGGATACGGACTATGACGCGAAAATCCCTTAACCTCTTAGGAGCCTTCTTATTGGCGCTGAGCCTGGCGTTGCACGCGTGGGCTTACTTCCATAAGATCCACGACGATGATTACGGCTGGGATCACGATACGTATGCCGCCGCCGTTCAAGCGATCGAGTCGGGCCGGAATCCCTATGACACCGAAGTCATCGGACCTCTTTCGGGAAGGAACCTGTCTTTCGTATACCCCGCCGGGGTATACCCGTGGTTAAAGATCATTTCGGCGATCCCCCGATCCTATTTTCTCGTCTATGGGCTTTGCCTCGCCGGTGCGGGTTTTTTCCTGAGCGCGGCGCTACGCGAGAAACGCTGGGACTTTTTCTTACCCCTTCTACTCACGGGTTACGCGGCCGTTCCTTGGAACCTCAAGTCCGGGAATATAGGCCTCCTGGAAGCGCTTTGGATGGGCTTCGCTCTTTTCCTCATGTCGCGAGAGCGCTTCCTCGCGGCGGGCATCATGTTGGGTTATTTCGCTTCGGTGAAGATTTTACCCTTATTTTACGTGGTTCCGGCCCTTTTATTTTTCCGAGAAAAGGACGCGAGGGTCGGGAAAATAGCTCTCGGCGTGGGATCGGGACTCATTCTCCAATTTCTGATCGGAATGGTGATTTCCCCATCTTACCACCTCGAGTTCTACCGGCAATTCTGGGAATCCCAACAACACGCGCCTATAAGCGAATTAAGGCCTGGAGAACAAAACCCGACGCTTTTCCTGCTCCTGAGGCATGTATTTTATTATCACGATTGGCCTTTGACGGTGGTCTATGGGATTTACGCGTCGGTGGTCTCCGGCGTCTTATTTTTTCTTTACCGGGCTCGGGGCAGATGCGCCGACTTCCTCACCTATTTTTCCTTGGTCATGGTGGTGATGTGCCCCTTCTTACCCCGGACGAAACCCTACGCGTTCGCCGTATTCCTGATCCCGCTTTACGTATTGGCGGTGAAATTCCCTTTAAAAGAGCGGATGTTCCTCGCGGCGGCCGTTGTTTTTCTGCCGATCCTGCATTTCATCCATCCTTTCCAGGAGGGAATGCAGGGATTCACAAAGCAGTTTCTGGCGTGTTCGCAAGCCCTCTTTTCCTTAGCGACGGCTGGATTCATGGCTTACCGGACTTATAGAGCTTCGGATCCCTCGGCGGGCTTTGAAGGTTGAAGGATCTCCTTCTCGACACTCTTGAGGTTTTTCATGCCTTCGTCGAGTTCGGCTAAGAGTTCCTTCTCCCCTTCTTCCAAGGCCAAAATCTCCTCCGTCGAAGATAAAAGATCGTCCAAGACAACGGATGTCGATTGAGCAACGCGCGCTTCCTCGGCTTGACGGCGGACCATTTCCTCGAAATCCCTCAAGGGAGGCAGCTCGTTCAGGTCCTTCAGGCTGAAGATGTCCAAGAATTCCTTGCTGGTGCCGTAAAGCATCGGCCGGCCCGGCTCTTCCTTCCGGCCGACTAAGCGGATCATACGCCGTTCCATGAGATTCTTTAAGACCCCTCCGCTATCGACGCCCCTTATATCGTCGATCTCCGCACGCGTAAGTGGTTGGCGGTAGGCGATGATGGCCAATACTTCCAAAGCCGACGTGGAGAGGCGTTGCGGCTTGTCTTTGTTCAGCAGATGGATCCAGGAGGCGAAATCGCTCTTCGTCCGGAACTCATAGCCTTGGGCGACTTTCGTCAATGAGAGCGCGGAATCCTTTTCGTTCCACTCGACCATCAAATCTTCCAAGGCCTTTTCCACAGCCTCTCGATCCGGCTTAGCCTCCTCGGGATGGGAAAGGAGGACTTCCATCATCTCGTTCATGCTTAAGGGTTTTCCGGAAATAAAAATCAATGCTTCAAGAATGCGCTTTAATTCCATTTTAACCTCCCACCTCTTCCGTGGTTTCCGTATTTTCCGGATTGGATTCTTTAGCTTCGATATTTTCCTGAGGTGCCGTCTCGCCCAACTGTGACACGATCACGATGCGCCCGAAGACCCGATCCTGCAGGATGCGGATGAAGCTCTGCTTTCCCATTTCTAAAACCGCCAGGAACGTCACGACCACCTGAGGTTTGGTGGCATCCCCCTCGAAGAGATCTTCGAAGGCGACCTGTGTTTTGCCTCTGAGGAATTCCGTGAGTTGCACGAGCCTCTCGGCCGTGCCAACGACTTTCCCGCGGATCTCGTGGACCTTATCCTGCGGCAGACGCTTCAAGACGTTTTGGAAGGCCACAAGCAAGGCTTCCATGTCCGCTTCCACCAAGGGGCCCTCTTCAGGCGTCTCGACTTCCGTCGGGAGACGTCGGAAAACATCACGACCCAGGACATGGCGTTGGTTCAAATCCCCAGCGGCCAATTTGAACTTTTGGTATTCGAGCAATTTGTTCACGAGGTCTTGGCGCGGATCCGGCCCTTCGTCCTCTTCGGGCGCCGATTCCGGCAAGAGCATCTTGGATTTGATGTAAGCCAACTCCGCCGCCATTTCCAAAAACTCCCCGGCCAAGTCGATATCGAGGTCTTTCGCGAGATCGATGTATTGGAGATACTCGTCCAAGAGCTTGGAGATCGGAATGTCGTTGATGTCCAAGTCCTCTTTTTTGATTAGGTAGAGCAAGAGGTCGAGGGGTCCTTCGAAAATATCGAGGCTAACTTGGTTGGTCATGTCAATTTCATCGCTTTTTGCACGCGGTTTAAGGTTTCCTGGGCGATCGCACGGGCCTTCTCGCTTCCCCGTCGCGCGACATCGTCGACATAACCCGGATCCCTCAAGATCTCCTCCCTCTTCCGACGGATCGGATCAAGGAAATCGTTCAGGAGCGCCGCCATTTTCTTCTTGTCGTCCGTACATCCCAAGACGGCCGCACGGCATTCTTGGGCCACTTTCGTGGTTTCTTCAGGCGTATTATGCAGTTTATGATAATCGTAGATGATGCAAATGTCAGGATTCCCCGGGTCGGAGCGCTTGACGCGCGCCGGATCCGTAATGGCGGCTTGGACTTTCTTTGAGACCTCTTCCGGCGTGTCGCTTAAATAGATCGAATTGTTATAACTCTTGCTCATCTTGCGCCGGTCGAGACCTAAAAGCTTTGGTGCCGACGTCAAAAGGGGTTGGGCTTCGACGAGGATACTCCCTTGGTAGAGATGGTTGAATCTCCGGACGATTTCGCGGGCCAATTCGATATGAGGCACCTGGTCGACGCCGACGGGGACCTTATTCCCGTCGTAGAGGGCCACGTCCGCGGCTTGAAGCAACGGGTAACCCAAAAAACCGTACGTCGACAGGTCCTTCGTGGCCAGCTCTTGCTGCATTTCCTTAAAGGAAGGGACACGTTCCAACCAACCCAATGGCGTGATCATGGAAAGAAGAAGGTGTAACTCGGCGTGTTCTTTCACGTGCGATTGAACGAAAATCGTTGCCTTATCGGGGTTCAATCCAACGGCTAACCAATCGGCGAGCACGTCGCGCGTCGACTGGCGGATGACTTCCGGATCGGCATATTCGGTAGTCAACGCATGCCAATCGGCCACGAAAAAGAAGCATTCCTCTTTTTCTTGCAGCATCAGCCAATTTCTTAAAACCCCGTGATAATGTCCTAAATGAAGCTTCCCGGTAGGCCTCATCCCCGAAACAATACGAGTTTTCATAACCCTCTTTTCCTAGTTCTGCCCTGACGCCTCACTCTTTTCTTATCGAGGCAGCAAGTAATCCGCCACAATCGACACGGGAATCGTCAGGTATCTGAAGAATCCTAAATAAAGAGCCGCGATCATAATAAGAAACCCATAGCGATTGATCGACTCCAGCATCGGCAGCAAAGAGCGCGGCAAAAAGCCGGCAAAAATATGGGCGCCATCCAATGGATGGATCGGCACGAGATTAAAGAAGGCCAGCATGAGATTCAGGTAAACGCCTGTGGCGAAGATTTGGATGAAATGTTCCGTAAATTCTCCGTGGAGTGAGAGCCTAGCCATCCCATGGAGGATGCCAGCGAAGGCGAGAGCTAGGCAGAGGTTCGATACGGGACCCGCAGCCGATACCCACATATCTCCTTTCCGACCTCCACGGAGATTGCGAGAATTCACCGGGACGGGTTTCGCCCAGCCAAACAACAGCAAGCCCGGCATTAAAAACATCAACAAGGGAAACAGAACGGTCCCAATCCAATCAATATGAGCCAACGGATTTAAACTGAGACGACCGAGCATTTTTGCGGTTGGATCTCCCAGGCGATTCGCCATCCACGCATGAGAAGCTTCATGAAACGACAGAGAGAAAAGAAAAACGGGAAAAAATATGAAAAAATCGGCTAAGCGCTCTGTTAACATTAAGGAAAACGCTTTTGCTTGGAGAGGAATGGCTTGTCGAGGAAATTTAATCTCATACTTTAAAAAGGCCTGGAATCCGAGTGAGGCCCCTTCTCGGCTTTAAATTCCCACAGACTCTCATGACTTACAAGACTTCCCATGCCTTACAAATTAAAAATGCTAAATTTTTAGCCATCCAACACAACGTTTCGGTCCAAAATTCCGATAATATTCATCGTGTTTTTGTTCAATTTTCAAAAATCGGCATTGCCGAAATACTCCTCTGAAGAATGGGTTTCTTTGTTTCAGCGGCATGCGAAAGTCCAGGTATCCGATGGATTGAGGGATGTGCTTAAAGGAATGAAAATTCATGAACGTGCCTCATGCTTGGATATAGAAGAGTATTTTAAAAATGATCGCTGCAAACCGGTTAAAAAGACAATTTCTTATTATGAAGAAGCGGTCCAAAAAGGCCTGAAGGAAATCGGCCTTGATCATTCGCATATAAATGGAATCGTATTCTCCACGAACACTCCAGACTATCAAGCCCCCGGGATGAGCGCTTACTTGATGGCGGATCTTCCGTTTCAAAGAGATATCGCCCACTACAACCTGACGGGAATGGGCTGCGCAGGCTCCTTACTACAACTGAATCTGCTAAAGGACCTAACCCTTGCGCATCCTCAAAAATTATGGCTGGCGTGCGTGGGAGATTTCGGACAAGCTTTTTTGCCTAGCCTGGATTTTTTCAGAGGGAAAACTCTCTATGGCTTTTCGGAAATATCCACCATGAACGTACCCTCTGAAGAAAAACAAAAACTTATCGAAGCCACGAATCTTTTCATACAAGCTTATTTATTCGGAGACGCCGCCGTTTGTTATTTGGCGGCGGGAAATGACTGGTGGCAAGAGTATCGTCTCCAACCTAAAAGCTATGCGCAGCTTAACTGCTTCAGCATGCTCAGCAATATCGATTCCGCGGATATTACGGCTATTTTTTTTAAAGACGCTCTCGCCGCGCAGCCTGAAGTGCTCCACAAGAGAATGCAATACCATATGGGAAAAGAAGTTCCTGAAATCGTCGAAAAATACATGAGACACCTGATCAAAGACGCGTCTCACGATTGGGATCAAGTATTGATTCATACGGGAAGCCAGAAAATTATTGAAAAAGTGGCTTGTGTCGGAGGTTGGTCTCCTGAAAAAATCTCATTAGGTGGAGGCATTCTCGCCCGCTATGGGAATGTGACTCAAGCTTCCATTCCGATGATGTGGGACAGACTCTCCCGGGAACTCTCACAGAAAAAAACGCGTGTTCTTAATTTATCCTTCGGCTTGGGCTTCATGGGTGCGATGGCCGACATGACGTTCTTTTCTGAAATTCACAGATGAGAGCTTAGTCTCGATACATGACTTGAAAGAGATTCAGCTCCTCGGGTGTTTGGAGATGATTCCTTTCAGATGCGTCAGATTGAGATGGGTGTAGATTTCCGTAGTGGCGATATTTGAATGGCCGAGCATGACTTGCACACTTCTGAGGTCGGCGCCTCGTTCGACCAGATGAGTCGCGAAAGAATGTCTCAAGACATGAGGGCTAATAGGACGCCGGATGCCGGCCTTGATGGAGAGGGTTTTAATAATGTTCCAAAACATCTGCCGGGTCATAGGGCCCCCTCTTCTGGTTAAAAAAAGAGCCTGAGTCGAATGTCCCTTTTTCAGGCATTCGCGCGAATCCGATAAATAGTCTTCAAGAGCGATGATGGCGGATTTTCCTAAGGGGACGATCCTCTCTTTGGAGCCCTTTCCATAGGCTTTTAAGAAACCTTTGGAGAGATTCAAGTCGTCCACATTGAGGTTCACGAGCTCGGAAACGCGTAAGCCCGTCGCATACAGGACCTGTATCATGGCTTGATTGCGGCGATTTTCCAGAGAGGCCCCACCGGAATTCCCCAGGGAAACCTCGAGGAGGCGGTCGACTTCATTCAATGTCAAAAAGTTAGGGAGTTTCCGACCGATCTTCGGGATATCGATGAGAGCGGTCGGGTCTTGATTTAAAATTTTTTCCTGATTCAAGAATTTAAAAAATCGACGGATCGCCACCAGATGACGGGCCGCAGACCTTGGCTTCAACCCCTTTTTGTTCAGCCGCATCAAATGCTCGACTATATCCGTCGGACTCACGTCTCCGGGTGTTTGAAGCTTCTTTTCCTCCAGGCTTTTTAGAAAAGAGCTTAAATCTGTACCGTAGGAAGCGAGCGTATTTTTCGATAAGCCTCTTTCGACTTTTAAATGATCCAAGAAGGATTGAAGAAAGACGTCCATCATTGTCCTATTTCACACTGCTTTGGTGGCCTTTTTGAGCCAGATTTTTATCGCACTTGCCAAGTACTCAGCGGACTTAAATCATAAAAAAGTCATTTTTACCACCCTTCACGGGAAAAATCGCGAGATTTCATCTTTTTCGCGGGGTTTCGACCCATTTTCACTTTGGCATGTCCGTTGCTCTCTTGAGCTCTGGGTAGACGGGATCCGTCATATTGAGGTCCTGAAAAAAAACATCATTAAAGAAAGGCATTTTATGAGAAAGAAAAACTATGCGTGTCTCATGCTCGTCCTGGGCGGATTGATGAATGTCGCCATACTGTTGTGCGGCCTAGAATTAAAGGCTGAAGAGAAGAGAAATATCGAAGTGATCGGCTATGTCTCAGGGGTGGTAGGGATCGATCATGCCACGCATCGACTCGTTATCATGGAAATGGGGAGGGAAATGGGAGACTCAGGGTCACAAGGTCCAGTCGTTGAAGTCGAACTTCCCCTGGGCGTCGATCCTTCGCCTTTAGGGGTCGATCCGAGTCCCTTGGGAGTGGATCCTTCCCCTCTTGGCGTCGATCCGAGTCCTTTGGGAAATGATTAACTAAGTTACGAAGGCCTTTTCATACGCCTCATTCTCTCTATTTGACGACGGATCTTCGTGGATTCTTGATTATTACCTGTTTTGGAATAGGCATCCGCCAAATATTCAAGAAGTTTCAGCATATTTGAAGAACTGGGAAATAAATCCCTCGCTTTCGTTAGTACGGAAATCGCCTCCTCATAATTTCCATTTAAGCGAAGAGCATCGCCAAGATTGATATAAAGCGTATCGACCGTCGGTCCAGCATTACCGAAAACTTGATCGGCTACCTTGCAAGCCGTTTTCAGGATAAGAATGGCATCTTCATATTTGCCCAATTCAATAAGGCAATTAGCCACACTAGAACGGGCTTCATTAGCTCGTTGTTCATCGTCGATTGCTGAAAATTCCCGGCGGGCGTTTAGGGCATTTTCTAGGGCTTTTTCTAAAAATGGTTCGGTCCCTTGCCTTCTTAAAACAGCCGATCTGGTCATGAAAAAACGTCCTCGTACGAGACCCGGGACGCCTGCGCTCATTAGAGACTCCACTTGTTTTAGAATGTGCAGAGCTTTTGCGGGATCGGATTCAAAAAAGGCTTCTTCGGCAGCCACGCTAATCGCAATGTACGGGGCTTCTAGAGAGTCATTATTTACCAATAAAGCCTTGGCTATGCCTAAGTGCATGTGAGCATCGGCGTGTCTTTTGAGGCGATGCAGTGAGCGCCCATAAAGAAAATAAAAACACGCTTGGTCGATCCCGCCAATGTCCCCGAATAATCGCACCGCATGATCGAAAACATTTTTTTGACGCTCAAAATCTCCTTTTAAGAAAAGGGCATCATCCCATTTTTTTAAGGTAGCCACTTTCTCATCAAGTGTGGCGGCTCGGGAGAAATCCAGTTCATACCTTTCATTCATCAGGTAATGGGATAAGCGGTCTAAAAGGGCGTCAGCACTAGCGTATCGCTTTTGTGGGTCTAAATTGAGACAACAAGCTAATATTTCATCCCAAAACTCAGGGAGCCCTTCATTAATAGATCTCAGGGGTTTATAGGGATTATTTCGATAGGCTTCTGACACTTTAGTTAAGTCCGTCAGGTCAGAATTAAAAAGAGTGTGTAAATAAGGATGTGGTCCTCCTGAAAGCGCGACATAGAGGGTCATTCCAACGCACCAAATATCCCAGGCGACTTTCTGTTCCCTATCGACGTCCGATAAAAGATAATCAGGATTTTTTAATAGCGCTTCTATGATTTCTCGAGGAAAATAGAGAACATTCCCCTCTATCGGACGCTTATCAGACCAACAAGGTCTTGAAGAATCATCTATCGGATAAAGCCTGGAACAATTCCCAAAGTCGATCATAAAGGGCTGGGCCCTACCGTCACCTTTTTTAATGATAATATTTTCCGGTTTGATGTCTAAATGGGCAAAACCACTCCGGTGCATTGCCGCCAAAGCAGAGACGATTTTTATGCATATCGTACCGACGTCTTCATCCGATGCTTTTCTGGAGATCCATAGGCCAAAATTTAGCCCTTGAATGCGCTCTATCACCAAACACGGGAGTCCGCTCGACGTGTAAAAGAACTCATGAAAACGGGGAACCTCCCCATACTCTTTTAAAAGGCGTAAAGCGTCCGCTTCTCGCTCCAGAGAAGCCACCGTTCCCGAAGAACCCTCTCTCGCAAGCTTCACGACGACCGCAGTTCGCTCGGGATGACGCGGCTTCATTAGAGATCCCGCATAAACCACTCCGTTTCCACCCATTCCAAGAGGGTGTGTTTCGTCTTCTGAGGTAATTTTTATGGGTATTAAACGACGGGTACCCCTATCGTCCGCCACAAGACAACGCGTTATAGGGTCGATGAAAACATTTGGATCGCTCGGATAGACGCTTAAACCCTCTTCCTGTATGCGTTCGAAAAAACTTCGGATGGTTCCCGATACATCTCCAATGGTTAAAATGGGCGCAACGCCTACGGCGTCACGGATATCTCTAAAAAAGGGAAATAGGCGATTCCATGTGTCGTCATTTGCCTCTAATCCTTGTTGAGAAGCCAGCTTAAGCAACCCTACTGATCGCCAGTAGGAAATTCGTTTGATAAGATCTGCGGGGCTTTTTGAGGGTGGAGCCGCTCCGAACCCTTTGCAAATTTTTCGGATAGCTTGATCGGCCGTCAAGTCAGGCGATCGAGAATTACCCCCTACCAGATAAACACCCTCATTATGGAGAAAATCGACAAGACAATTTGCCGATGTCGGTGGGTTATGGGGCTCGAAAAATTGAGCAAGGGCATCTCGGAAATGTTCCGGTGTTTTTAGATAAGGGAGGCTGTCTTGTATATTCATGGAAAGAATCTAAATTCTATGACGCCCAAACTAAAGGAATCACTCGATCGTTAAAATAATGAGCTCCGAAGAACTTCAAGCGTCACGACTTTTTTAAGCTTTAAGATTTTTTTAAGTGTCGACAGTGCTTTGAAAAGGTTGCTATCTTTTTTTATTTTTCTAAGCTCTTTTTATGCCGTTTTATTTAGAAATAGGTCCGGGGCGAGGGGACTTTCTTTTGGCGCTGGCTCGCGAAAACCCAACTGACTCCTTCGCGGCCGTCGAATATAAGCCGAAACGTACGGAAAAAATCAGACATCGCATCGAAAAAGCGGGACTTACGAACATCACTCTTTACGCGGGAGACGCCCGAAAAGTCCTGTCCGACAAAGAACCCATTCCCTGCCCCATCGCCGATGGGAGTGTGAGGAAAATCTATGTTCTTTTTTCCGATCCTTGGCCCAAACGACGTCATGCGCCCCATCGTTTGTTCCGTCAGGATTTTTTGGAGATGATGTACCGCATCTTGGAGTCCGGAGGGGAAATTTACGTGGCCCACGACGATCCAAAATATTTGACGGAAATCAAAGAACTCTTCCGAAAAAATAGCGCGCGATTCGTCGAACTCGGCCCGTGGGACATCCAAACCATGACATTTTACGGGGAAAAATGGCTGAAAGAAGGCCGATCGCTCGAGTTCTTCCATTACCGAAAAATTGACACGGATTTGCGGGATCATTTAGCCCTGCCCTGCCTCATGCCTGATAACCCCTAGGAGACCCCATGTCCACACAGCCTTCTAAAACCATCGACACTTTTCCGAACCCTCAACCGGACCGCGACTACGTCATCACTTCCGTTTGCCCGGAATTCACCAGCCTTTGCCCCAAAACGGGACAACCTGATTTCGCGACGATCACCGTCGCCTACATCCCGAACCAGCTCTGCATCGAGCTGAAATCCCTCAAACTCTATTTTTGGTCCTACCGTAACGAAGGAGCCTTCTTCGAAAAAGTGACCAATCAGATCTTGAACGATCTCGTCAAAGCCTCACAGCCTCGTTGGATGGAAGTGATCGGAGCCTTCAATGTGCGGGGCGGGATCACGACCACGATCGCCGCATCCTTCGGCAAAAAATAATCGTCCGCGCTTTAGGGGAGTAAATAGATCGGTTATTAGTGACTGCAAAACAGGGCCATACTGTCGTCTCTATCACTCGCTGTTAGTACGGCTATTTTTCGGTGAAATGAAATTCCACCCGACGGTTTTGCCGGCGACCTTCCTCGGTATCTTCCTGCGAGACCGGGAATTGGGTTCCGAGACCTTTGGGCACGATCCGTAAATCGTCCGGGACTCCCTTGATCTTCAAATACTGACTGACCACTTGAGCTCTTTGGAGGGAAATTTTCTCATTGGCTTGTCGGGTCCCCCGTCGGTCCGCATGCCCGATGATTTCCAGGCGACCGATCTCGGGATGCCGGAGCAAGGCATCCGACACGTGATTGAGGATTTCCTTAGCCTCGGCGCTTAAGGAGGTTTTATTGAATTCGAAGTGAACGGGAGCGATCGTATGAATCTCTCCCTTGACGACCGTCACTCCCGATTCAGGGCAACCATCCCCATCCGCGATCCCGTTTAAATCCTCAGGATCTTGAGGGCAATCGTCGAACGCGTCCGGAAGGCCATCCCGATCCGTATCCTGTCCGTTCATTATCAAGTTCAACGCCTGCTTTTCGGATTCGGTCTTTGCGAGTAAAGGCAGGACCTCTTGCCTCAAGTCGAAATATTGGAGACACGTGGGATCGTGAACGGCCGGATCGAAGTCCACGCGTGATTGGGGACAATTCTGCTTGATGGCTAAAAGCACTTCATTGAAATGGGACGTGTCATTTCCGGTCAAAAGGACGATCCTTTCCTTGACTTTGAAGAACTTAAGACAATCCGGATTGTGCTTTTCGGGATCGAAGAGCTTCGCATCTTCGGGACAACTCTGTTGGAGAGCTAAAACCACTTCTCCGAATTTCTCAGGCGTCATTTGAAGGGTCAACTGTACGACTGCGTCTTTGATTTGAAAAAACATCGCGCAGTCCGGATCGTCGGTTTTCGGGTTGTATTCGGAAACTTCCAAAGGACATTTGCCTTTCAGGAAGACAACCCTATCTTCGATGTTTTCGGGAACAATCCCTAAAGTCACTTCCATCATGCGCAAGTTTTCCTGATCCTTGATGCGGTACGACGATTCAGGACCTGTATAGGCCATGTTAACGATACCTTGAATCTTCGCTCCGCGTGCCCCGCACACAAGGCACGTGCCGATACCGCTTCCAAGCTTGAAGCCAGAATCGCGTACGTTCCATTGAGCGCCCGCGATGAAAGAAGTCGGAGACATGTCCTTTTTCCCGAAATGATTGAGCGAAGAAGTGGCGGAAAGCTCACCGGAAATGGTGACGGTGTCACTCACGCGCCCTGCCAAACCGGCTCCCGCCAAGAGCCTCATCTGATAGTCGATGTTATTTAACGTCACGCGCTCCGTGTAGTACTGAAGGCCGAGATTAAAAGCCGCCCGTAATTTTTTCGAAAAAAGATAATCACCGATCGCCTTTAAGCCACCGGTGACGCCTTTTTCTCCGAGGAATTTTTGATGACCTTTGGTCGGTATCGTAGCGAAAGGCTCCAAAGCGAATCCAAAACGATGCCGATAATGGTTCACAAGGCCTAATTTGGAAGAAATGCGGATGTCTCCCACAGAGGAAACGGTTTGCGCAGCCGGCAAAGGGCTGACGGTCGGATCTTTGAATAAAGCATAGCTGACGTAAGGGAAAGTCACCGATATTTGGACCGCATCCGTGAGACCGACGCCGGCGGATAGAAAGTGGATGAGGGACCTCTCGACCGAGTTATTGATGACAGTGCCGGAAGCGTTCAAGAGACTAAGACTTTTATAAAGAAACTGGTTCGAAAGCTCGACGGAAAACTGCTTTTGATAAAGGCCTTCTGAAGAAGGATTCGCCAAAAAGTAACGTTCTCCGACGACGGGCCAAGCGTCGAAAGCTTGGAATTGATTCGTGCGAGCCTCGGCCGAAGAGAGCATGGAAGCCATCATAATCCCGAAAACGGAAACTGAACGAAGAAGGCGGCGAAAATGAGACAGGATTTTTTTCATAAGCGATATTTTGCGAAGACGATAGCGAAAAGGTTCCGATCATGCAATGGATAGATCATGCCTTTTTTCACGCTTCGAATAACAGCCGCCATGGCGTTGATCCTCTCTTTTATCGGTGTTCGCGCATCCGCCGAGTCACCGAAACTCCAATGCGTTTCTTACGCCGCTTTTCAAAACGAGGAAGCTCCGTGGAAATTAAAAAATCCCGGTTTTAAGATATCCCCGCAACGCGTCGAAGAGGATTTGAAAATCATCGCCGCAAAATTTCGATGTTTACGCATTTACTCGATCACTGGACTCGAATTCCTTCCGGATCTGGCATCTAAGCACGGGTTAAAAATATTATTCGGCATATGGATCAACGGCGATCCGGTGGCCACACAAGACGAAATCATGCGAGCGGTCGCCGTCGCGAAAGCGCATCCGGACACGATCCAAGCCGTCATTGTGGGCAACGAAGCCCTTTTAAGAAAGGAAGTGAGCCCGGAATCCCTCGTTTCTTATCTCAATAAAGTAAAATCCCTACTACCGAAATATCCCGTCACATACGCGGATGTTTGGGAGTTTTGGCTCAAGAATCCGAAGGTGGCCGCAGCCGTGGACTATGTGACGATTCACATCCTACCCTATTGGGAAGACGATCCCGTACCGGTCGATCAAGCCAGCCGGCATGTGGAGGAGATTTACGAACGGGTTGCGAAGGCTTTCCCTTCCAAAAAGATTTTCATCGGCGAAACCGGCTGGCCCAGTCGTGGACGCATGCGCGAAGGAGCGCTCCCATCAGTGGAAAACCAAGAACGTTTCATTCGAGACTTTCTGATACTCGCCGAGGAGAAACACTACGATTACAATCTTATCGAAGCTTTCGACCAACCGTGGAAGCGTTATAACGAAGGAACGGTCGGCGGGTATTGGGGATTGCTGCACCGTGAGAACCCTAACTCTCTCGCATTCGACGTATCGCATAAAGTCGAAGGATTTGGATTTCCGAGTCGAGACCGGCGGGAAACAGTCGTCGGAGTTTTTTTGATTTCCATCGGGTGGTTTCAAGCCGCGTCCCTTTGCCTCCGAATCTTTTTCAAAATGCGGACGACGACTCTATCGGGTTTACTCCAAAAATTATTTTACGCGGCCGCTTTATGGATCAGTCTGGGGCTTGTCTTTGATCCGCGTTACCGCGAATTTCCCAATCTGGTTTTCCTGCCAGCCTCACTCCTGCTCGCTTATAAAAATTGGATGGATCGGAAAAAAAACGATCAAAGCATCAGGCATTTTTTTTGGAGCTGGCTCTTTTTGGGATCCAGCTTGGCCATTCTCCTACAGGAGGGCTTTTTAAATTCGCAATCGAGCCTTTGGATTCTGAACAATATTCTTCTATTTATTTCCTTATGGAAGCATCGTGATTACGAAGAATGCACGAAACGCGAATTCTTCTTCATAGTGATCATAATGCTTTCCTATTTGGCGGGTTTTTGCCTGCGCTATTTATGGATGGAATCGGAAAGTGTCGCTCAGGTTTGTTCGGATGCCTTGCTTCGTTACCAGAGTCCAAGCATCTGCCAAGCCCGGGATTTTTTCGGGATGCTTATCCATTATAAAGCTTTCGCGAATTTCGCCTTCATCCTATTGGCCTTCCATCTTTTCGTGCGGGGTGAATGCCTGCCGAAATTAGCTTTGGCATCCAGTGTGGTGGGGTTAGTGTTGTATCAAGTGGATTGGGCGGGAGTTTCTTTTCTCCTTTCCTTAGTTTCCTTGCTTCCTGTAAGACAAAAATCGCTTCTTAATGAAAGGACCCCATGACCTTACCCTCCTTCGCACCCGATGCTTGGTTACGCATTCCCATTTACGTCGCCTTCGGGATCGTCTCTGAAGTCCTTTTTACGGCCATCTGGGATTTGATCCACCCCGGCTTTATCCATTCATGGAGCGCCAAAGGCGACCACAGGACACCGAAGAGCAAACGGCGCCCCTCTTCCTTAAGCCGTGATCCGCGAGCCATGGGTTATACCTTTTTATGGATGGTACCCATTTACATGGCTCTGGTCTTCATGGAACCTCTATCGGCGTCCATCGATGGTTGGCCCTTAGTCTTAAGAGGACTTTTATATCTCGGCCTTATTTGGACGATCGAGTACATCGGAGGCTGGCTGATCGAAAAAGCGACGGGGCACATCCCATGGGACTATTGGTATTCAAAATATTCCCTGCATGGCCATATACGCTGGGATTTCGCCCTTTTTTGGTTCATTTTCGGATTATTAGCGGAATCCCTCTCGAAAAAGTTGATCCTACTGACGCCAGCAATTAAGTCGGCTTTCTTTTCCTAACCCTAAGGAGGAACCTCATGCAGACTATCCGCTTCGAAAACGTCAGTGTGGACGCCAAAGCCAACATCTATTTCGACGGCAAGGTCGTCAGCCATACGATCCTGGACAAGGGAGCCAAAAAGACCCTCGGATTGATCTATCCCGGAACTTTCCTCTTCAATACGGGAGCCCCGGAAAAGATGGTCATCACCGCGGGGCATTGCTCCGTAAAGCGAAAGGATGATGCCGCTTGGGCTGATTATCCGGCTGGCACGGAATTTTCCGTTCCCGGCAACTCGTCCTTCGAGATCAAAGTCGAAAACGGCATCGCGGAGTATATTTGCCTTTTCGAATAAACGCACTTTCTTGACAAGCGCTGTCCCAACCCCTACTCGCCGCCTCCATGTCCGGACCTAAAGAACAAGCGAAGGAAGAGAGGCGCCGTCAGCTATTGGACGCGAGCCTGCAAGTCTTCGGCAAAAAGGGATACCACCAGACCCAAATCTCCGACATCATCCAGAAGGCGAAGGTCGCGCGCGGGACTTTTTACCTTTATTTCAACGGCAAACGGGAAATCTTCGCGGCTTTGATGGAGGAACTCTTCGCACGGGTGGCGTCACAGGTCCGAACCCTGCCGCGCGACGCGGTGGACCAAATCCCAGCTCAGCTCTTGGGGAATATCGAACGGATCACGTCCCTCTTGCTAGACAATCCCCTCCTTGCCCGCCTTCTCTTCGCGGAGGCCATGGGCTTGGATAAGGAGCTCGATACCCAACTCCGGAATTTCTACTCGCAGATCCTCGACTACATCCGCCGTGGACTCAAACAGGGCCAAGAAATGGATTTCGTGCGCGAAGGAGATATCACGATCATGTCGATCGCTCTTTTAGGTTCGCTTAAAGAAATTCTCTATCAAAACCTCTTAGGAGCCGAAAAGATCAATCGCTCCATCCTCATGCCCGAAGTCTACGCATTCGTCTTGGCTGCCATCAAAAAATAACGGTTATTCAGGGTTTCGGTAAAGGCGGTCAAAACGCGAAGAGCGTGTCTTTTGAAAATATTTTTTCCGAAATATTCCTAAAAAAATCAATGATCTGCTGATTCACGTGAATATCATGACACAACTCTTATCGAGTTGCGGCGATGTCCCTTCATCGAATTTTAAGGAGATATTATGCCGAATGATATGGGAGCTTCCCTATTTCCCCCTAAGTTGCCCTTGAGAGATGCGCTTCCTTTTATAGGAGCCTTAGCCATCGGCGTGGACGTCCTGACGGTCGCAGCACGTCTCCACGATCAGTATGGAGATGTGTTTACCCTCGATTTGGCTGGCAAACACCTGATGACTCTTGTCTCTGGCGACTCCAATGTGCGCAACCTGCTTAAAAATCCTATGATGGATAAAGGCGCCCGCTTCCATCAAATCTTCGCAGACGTATTTGGTCAAAATGTTTTTACGGATCCGCGTGCACCGGCCTCCGTGACCCGCCAACAAATGATGGGTTGCTTCGTAAGGGATAGAGTCAAAGCTTACGTTCCCATGATTTATGCCGAAACCCAAAAGTGGGTGACAAGTCTTCAGGAAGGCCAAGAAATCGATATGGACCGTGAGATGCAAAAACTCACGTTCCGCATTGCGGCTCAATTCCTTTTCGGCGTCGATCCTCAGGATCCTCGACTTTCGGCTGATGCCGAAGCATTTTATACATCTTTGTCGGTTCTTTTGGAAATCGTGATCAAACGCGTCAATCTGCCGTTCCCTTTCATGGAAAAAATAGAAGGCTTGTTTTCCAAGTCCACGGTAAGAAAGCATCAGGACGTCATTCGGGGTTTCGTCAAAATAATCATCGCCCAGCGGAGAAACATGCTCGCATCGGGTACCAAACCTCCGGATCTTTTGACACAACTCATCGAGAGTGGCCTTCCCGAAGAAAAACTCATCGGAGAAATCATCGTCCTTCTCATTGCTGGACACGAGACGACGGCCCATTCCTTGACTTATACGTACACATCCATCACGCAAGATTCCGGTTTAAGAGCTAAATTAATGCAAGAAGCGGCCAGCCTTCCTGAACACCCAGGATCTGAGGATATCCAGAATTTAAGTTCCACGGAAGCGGCTGTTTGGGAATCGCTAAGAATGAATCCGACCGCGCCTTTCGTAGCACGAAGACCTCTAGAAGACGTCCCGCTGGGATCCTATATTTTACAAGCCGGCCGCGACGTCGTCGTTAACTTGGCTCAAGCGGGGAGAGATCGGGAAGTCTGGGGAGATAACGCCGATCATTTCAATCCCCAAAGATTTGTGGAAAATCCGAATGCGAAAAGGCAAGTGCTCGCTTTTGGGTATGGTCCTCGTGCTTGTTTAGGGGCCGTCTTAGCTGGATTAGAAATGCCCACCGTACTCGCAGCCATTTGCGGAAGCGTAGAATTGTCGATGGTCCAACCCTCTTCAGGTGGGGACATGAAACAAAGACTCCTCCTCACGGCAAGTCCGGCTGCACCCGTCAAGATGAGGGCTCATAAGCTGCGATAAAACATTCGAAACTCTGCCTTCCGGCGGTTCTTTCCTTTAATTTTTAAACGGCTTCCAAGAGGAAATTCGCCGCCGTTCCCGCCGCCGCGTGCGGGCTGTAATGGGTCGTCTTATTGAGGGTGCGGTCTTTGGCGATCTTGGACTTCACCTGTTCGACGGTCAGATTCTGGGACTTTAAAAGCTCTTCGTATTCCTGCTCGGCCTTGCGTTTAGCCTTGAAGAGCATCATCTGGATGCGGCTGTAGACATTCACGGCGCCGTCGCCGCTGGTCTCGATCGGAAGGAAAATGGCTTCGGGGTAACGTTCCGTGATGACGCTTTGGACGCCGTCGGAGACGCCGGAGGACGGCATGCAGCCGAAGGGTTTGACCGAGATCACCATGTGGGCCTTATTGTGGAGGACGGTTTGGATGAGCTTACCGACCTCCATGTGGCCTTCCCCGCCGCGGAGTTCGTTGTTGTAATGTTGGCTCGCGAGAGCCGCGTTTTCCTCCATGTCGGGGAGCTTATAGTTCTTGAGCCCCAGGAATTTGGCGAACGTGTAGAAAGTGCCTTTGAGAGCCATTTCGGCGATTTTCAACGTCAAGAACTTCTTCGCCGTCTGGGTTGTCTTCAATCCCTTACGGGCCTGGGCGTCCGACCCTCGCAGGACCATGCGGCTCTTGGTGTCCACCTTGGCCTGCCAAATGTTGTAGAGGATCCAATTCACGATGAGTTGGATATCGACCTCGGCGCCCTCCTGTTCCAAGAAACGCTGCAGCTTGTAATTACCGTCGCCTTCCGTGGTCATCGCCCAAAACTCGCCGATGATGGAGACTTTGGGCTTCACCATCGTACGGTCCACCTCGACGCCGTTCAGGATCTTGCGGCAACGCCTCAAGGCCATGAGGATCGATTTCTTATTCTTCAAGGCCGTCATGATCGTCTCGCGGCAGGCTTCGATCGCCTTGTCCGTGCTGCCGGGGACGATTTCGTACGGGCGGATGCGGTACATGATGGCGTTCAAGGCGTCGCCCGCGAAAATCGCCTTGGCGAGCGTGACGAAGAAGGCCTTGTCCATTTTCAGTCCGACTTCCTTGCCGGAGGTCTGGTTCATCCCGCCGTTCGCATCGAAGAGCATGACGCGGAAATTGTCGAAGCCCGCGTCACGCAGGGCCTTGCGGTATTCCGTGACGTACATGCCGAAACGGCAGGGGCCGCAAGCGCCGGCCGTGAGGAAGACGTTCCTCTCGACCACCTGCTGGGGCGTCATGCCGGTCTCATCGCGGAGGTTGGAGAGGTATTTCACCAGATTTCCGACGGTGAAGTACGTGGGATTGCATTGTCCCCGGTTGCTGAACTCTTTTCCGAATTGGAGGGATTCGTTATCGGGACAATCCAGGGCCTTGATCTTGTACCCCAGGCCTTCCAAGCCGGCTTGCACGAACTTATCGTGGGCCATCGTCAAACCGGAGACGAGGATGGTCGTATGCTCTCGCTGATCCGCGTAGAACTCGCGGTTGATCTTTTCCTGCCATTGATTCTTTTGATTTTCTAATCCGAGCTTTTTTCTTTCTTGGGTTTCAAAGTCCTTCAACTCGTCTTCAACAGATCGAAATGTTGATGCCGTATTTAAAGCTTCAGTTGACGCTTGCATAGGAAACCTCCTCGGTTGGTTTTTCTTTTTCGAAAGATTGGTGGTGACGCCTTAAAATTTCGGCCCTCTTTTCCTGGAGACGCTTTTGCAGCTCGTCTTCCCGGGCTTTGAGATCGGATAGAAGCTCTTCCCTGAACGACAAGGTATAGGCATAAGTCTTCACGCGGATCTTGATCGACCCTCCCGGCTTATTGGCGTCGATGTCGTGCAGGGCGGAGTACGGCGTCTTGCTTTCGGAGATGACCTTGTCGATGATCCCGTAAGTCGGCGCGTCGTGGCCGCATTTGAAGCTGGAGAGGTCGATGACGGCGACGTTCGGCAAACGGGCCGCGTACTTGGAGGCCCACACCTTCTGCGAGCTGTTTGCGCTGTAATTCTCGGGCCATACGTCTCGGATATCAAGGGCCGCTTCCGGACCGTTTCTCTCGATATCCTCCCTAAAGTACTTCTTTAAGGAGGCTTCGTCGCGCGGCAAGGAGCGGATGGAAAGGACGGGGTATCCTAAGACTTGAAACTCGTCCAAGACGCTATGATTGAGGCCAGGATCCAAATGATAGGGACGTCCGATCAAAAGCAGCGTCATTTTTCCGTTAGCCTCGGCCCAATTCAAGACCTCGCGACCCTTCGCCTGGACCTCCTCGTCGAAGCGATCCATCACTTTCCAGCCTTGGTCGACCGCGAAATCGCTTTCATCCTCGGTGACGTCCAACAAAGGCCCGAAGAAGTTGTACATCTGCTTCTTGAAGAGATGGGGTTCGTTCATCGTCAGCGCGGGATCGAGGTAACGGATGCCGCGCTCCGCGAAGAAATCGTTCTCCTTCGTGAAAGCCGCCTTCATGACCTCCGGCGTTCCGGAGACGATGGGACAGCAGGCGGTGTCGACGTTATGGGTCAAATAGGACGGGACGTGCGTCAGGATCGGAAAAAAGATGTAATTCAGCTTCTTCTTGTCGCCATGCTTATGGAAGAGGAGATTGTGGATATGGGCTTGGGCGACTTTCGAGGGATAGCACGGGTCGATCGACCCGTACTTACCGCCCTCTTGCCACATTTCCTCCGAGGTATAATCGGACCAAACGACGTTTGCGGGCTCGATCCCGAGCGTTTCGAAATAAGCGCGCCATAGAGGAGCCGTGCTATAGATGTTCAAAACGCGAGGGATGGCGATGCGGATTTTTTTTCGCTTCTCCCAAGACTCCGGCGACGAACGGATGAATTTCCTTCGAAACGGGACCCGCTTGATGTTCCCTAAAAGGGTCTTCTTCACTAAAATATCGTCTATCTCCTGCCCCGACACGGGCATCGGGTCTTTGTCGTACATTTTGAAAAGAGCTTGGGATTCGTAATCGACGAGGTTCGGGTAGGACTTCTTCAAATCCTGGCGCCGCTTAGCGATCTTGACCATCTCGTCTTCCGATTCGACCGTGCCCTTTTCGCAGCTGAAGCCGGAAATGTACCGGGCCGTATCCCCTTCCGGCGTCTTCGTGTCGATGAAGGTACGGCTGCAGTTGTTGGGGCAGAAATGACAGACCGTCGATTCGTCGTTCTTGGTCGTGTATTCGATGCCGATCGCGTGCTCGAGACCGATGAAGCTGGAATAACCGCGCCGCATCACCACGCGACGCGTCTCCATCGCAGCCCCGATGGCGCCCGCTTCTCCTGGATGCGGGTGGACATGCACGGCCGCTCCCGGCACCCGGTCTTTAATGTAATCCACTTGAGCCTTCACGGCGGCGAGGTTGTACTGCGTACCGCCTTGGAGGACGAAGGTCTTGCCGAGTTCGGCCATGCGCGGGATTTGAACGACGTATTGCCAGACGTTTTTAGGCAGGACTTGCGCTAAGCCCGCCAAGAGCTCTTCCTTGGAAAAGCCTTCTTTTTGGAAGTTCACGCGGTCGCTGTCCAAGAAGACGGCGCAGCCGTAGGAAAATTTCGGCGCCAAAGACGCCCCGAAGGCCACATCCGCGTAATCCTGCACCTTCACCCCAAACTGGTCCGCCATGGCCTGGAGCAACATCCCGTTGCCGGCCGAGCACTGGTTGGAGAGCTTGAAATTCTTGATCTCGCCGTTCTGCATGAAGAGGACTTTGATGTCCTGGCCGCCGATGTCGCAGATGACGTCCGCGTCCTTGAAGAAATGCACGGCGCTCATCATGTGGGCGACCGTCTCGACGATGTTCACGTCGGATTTGAGCGAAGCCTCCAAAACATCCGCGGCGTAACCGGTCGCTCCGAAACCCAACACCAATAAACGACACCCCTGCTCCGCATAATGGTCGTGCATTTGCTTCAGAAGTTCTTTGGTGTCTTGGATCGGGTTTCCTTTGGATAATTGATAGGCCTTTAAAATGATATCGCCCTGTTCGTCGACCAACACGGCCTTCGAGGAAGTCGACCCTCCGTCCAAGCCAATGAAGGCCTTCACGACGCTTCCCGGCGCCATGGGTTTCGGCGTGAACTTGGGGATACGGTACGCTTCTTTAAAAGCCGCCAATTCCTCTTCCGTCTGCACCAAGGGCTTCCCGGCTTTCTCGCCCAAATGGGCTTTCCGCCCATGCTGGATGAATTCCCTGAGGGCGCTCAGGCCTTTATACTGTCCGGAATCGGCCGACTCGTAAGTGCCGTAGATCACGGCCCCGTAAGCGGCGTAATATTGGGAATTCTCGGGAACGAAGATCAATTCTTCGATAGGGACGTCCTTCGGGTAATCGTAATTTCTCTCCTGCCACGTCTCGGGAATGCGCTTTCTCCAGCATTGTTGGAGAAACGGCAGGTAGGTGTTCGGCCCGCCGAGCAGGAGGACCCGGTGCCGCAGCGTGTTCCCGCGCGTCAGCACGGAGAGGTTTTGCATGACGATGGCGTCCGCCAGCGAATTCAGGATTTCCTGTGCCGGCAAACCGGACTTCACGAGGTTCACGATGTCCGTTTCGGCGAAGACGCCGCACTTCGCGGCGACGTGATGCAACTTCGAGTCGTCGTAAACAAGGTGCTTGATGAGGGAGTTGTCCGCGCCGACCTTGATCATGCACTTGTCGATGGTGGCGCCGGTGCCGGAAGCGCACTTGTCGTTCATCGACGTGACGACTTGCTTTTCGCCCGTTTCCTTATTGAGCTTGAAAATAATGATCTTGGCGTCCTGGCCGCCGAGCTCGACGACCGAGCCGACATCCGGATGCAACTTTTCGACGGCCAATGTGACCGAGTTCACTTCTTGAACGAACTTGGCGCCGAGGGGCTCGCACAAAGGAGCCGCTCCGGACCCCGTTATGAACAATCGGATGTTTTCCTGGGGAATATGACTGAATTCGTTCCCGATCCGGACCATGAACTCCATGACCTTCTCGGGCTGTTTGGTTTCGTGACGCTGGTAATCGCTCCACAAGATCTGCATCGTTTCAGGATCGACCACGCACCCTTTTACGGTCGTGGAGCCCACATCCATCCCAATCAGTATTTTTTGCGTCATACGTATGTTCCCTCAAAACATTCGTTTGCAGATGGGAGCTCGAGGGATAGCGGTATCTCTCTCGAACTTAGCGCATTCTCCGGCTCTGCCGGAAATGCGCGCTATAGACTGACATGTCAGTCTAGTCAAAAAGAAATTCTTAATTTTGGTTACGACAAGTGATTTTCAGAGAGTGGTTCCATCGAAAAATCTAAGACGAGTCGTAGAGAATAAAACTTTTGCCTTCCGGGATTTTTCCGATACAACCTTCGGACTTTGGGGCGATTCAAAAAAATCATTTTCGTCGTTACTGCCTTTTACATCGTTACATTTTCCTTATTTTTATTCACCTTCGCCTCTCTCTATGATGCCCCCTCTCCTTCACGGACGTTTCTCGACCGTCGGGGAAAGGTCATTGGCACGTTGAATCCCGCCTTTTCCGGGATGCAACGGTGGGTTTCCCTTTCCGATATACCGCAAACGATCTTGGAGAAGACCGTTTCCAAGGAAGACCGCCTCTTTTACTGGCATAGGGGTGTCAACCCCTGGGCCCTTTTGAAGGCTTTGGGCGCCAATCTCTTTCGGGCCGGCGGACCGCGCCGCGGGGGGTCCACGATCACGCAGCAACTCGCCAAGAACTTAATCCAAGATAAAAACTGCCGAAAGGGTGACTGCCGACCTCTCGCCAGGACTTGGACCCAAAAAATTCGGGAGATGACTTTGGCCTTAGGTTTAGAATTAAAGCATTCCAAGTCTTGGATCTTGGAGCGTTATTTAAATACCGTCTATTATGGGAATCGTTGTTACGGCATCGGGGCGGCGTCGCGGTTTTATTTCGGCAAGGATCCCAACTCACTAGAACTCGATGACGGCGAAATCGATATCCTTATCTCTTTACCTCAAGCTCCGGAGAGGCGCTCCAAGCGCCTCATTTCTTCACTGAAAATGTCTCGGCCTTCTATCGGGCGCCATTTCATGGAGTCGTTTTCGAAGGAAGGAAGCGTCGCTAATGTTGTACGCACGACTTTAGATTTGGAAACACAAACCAAGACCGAGCTAGGCCTTCAAGACGCCCTTCGAGATCGAGCCGAAAAAGATCCCAAGCTCACCGCAGCGGCCGTCGTGATCGACGTCCGATCGGGGGACGTGCTGGCGATGGTGGGTTCGCGAGATTATTTCGACGAGACGATCGACGGGCAAGTGAACGGGGCCATGGCCCTCCGGCAGCCCGGATCGACCCTGAAGCCTTTCACGTATTTCGCGGCCTTTACGCAGGGTTTTTCGCCGGAGAGCCGTATCCAAGACCAACCGACGAGCTTCCATGTCCCGGCCCTCACAGAAGAAAGCGCGTCTTATATGCCGCAGAATTTCGACCGCCGGTTCCACGGGATGGTGACGATCCGCGAAGCCTTGGCGAACTCCTATAATGTCCCGGCCGTCGTGACCCTGAACGACATCGGTCTCTCCTACTATCACGAGACGCTCCGTCGTTTCGGGCTGACCAGCCTCAACCGCTCGCCCACTTACTACGGCTTGGCGATCACCTTGGGGTCGGCAGAAGTGTCTTTGATGGAACTGACGAACGCTTACGCCGCCCTCGCCCGGGGAGGACGTTTTTTACCTTATCGGATGCGTCCCGAAGTTCCCGTGACCTCCCCTCTTCCCGTGCATCCCCAAGCCATGAAGGCAGCCCTCCTCACCACGTCGATTTTGACGGATGCGGAAGCCCGGAGAAAATCCTTCGGGTTCAACGACGACCTGGCGGTGGAAGGCTTCGACGTCGCCGTGAAAACGGGAACGAGCTACGACCACCGCGACAATTGGACGGTCGGGTACACGCCGTCCTACGCCGTCGGCGTTTGGGTGGGGCATGCGGACGGGACGCCGTTGGAGCTCACGACGGGAGCCACCGGAGCGGCGCCCGTTTGGCATAAAATCATGGAAGCGCTTTTACGCGGCACGTTTCCGGAGCGTTTTCCCCGGCCGCAACCTTCTCTTGAAGCCTCGTCCTTAAAACCGGAGCTCGTGGCGGAGGACTCCCGCTCCTGGAAAGTGGTCTCGCCGCTTCCCTACGCGCGTTACCGCGAACACGCCTACTTGCCTACGGACCATCAAGGCTTGAAGCTGGAAGCGAAGGCTCGGAATCCCCGCGAGCGGTTGTCCTGGTATTTAGACGGCGTTTTATTGGAAACGACGACATCGCGTCATGAGCTTTTCGCCGCCCCCACACTCGGCCGCCATGTCCTGACCGTCGTTTCCGATTCTCACGAAAAAGAAACCATCCCTTTCTTCGTCTTGGAAGATTTCAAGGGAGATGCCCCGGGAGATTTATGAAAAAAGCCCTACTTGTCGCCGCCGTTTTCCTTCTTACCTCCGCCGCGGGATTATGGACTTGGAAACACCGGTACACCCTCTTCGCCCGTTTCATGGCCCAAAAGGGCGAACTGAAACTTCTGAGTTACGGGCCTACGCAAGAGGAAGTGCCGATCGCGATCGACGGCATCAGCGTGATGTTCGACCGGGCGATGGTCCCGCTCACGACCTTGGATCAAGGGCGCGAAGACGCCATCCCCTTGGAGATCTCGCCGAGAGTCGACGGCTCTTTCCATTGGCTGGGGACCCACGGCTTCATTTTCCGACCGAAGAATCCCTTACGTCCCGCGACGCGCTATACCGTGAGCCTGCCTGCCGGAATTCCTTCCTTGGATGGTTATCGGTTGAAGGAGAAAAAACAGTGGGCGTTCACGACGGTGCTTCCCCGGGTCGAAACCAAGGATAACGGAGTGGCGCCGACCCTCCTACCCAAGCAAGGCAAGATCGTCTTGAGATTCAATCTCGCCATGAAACGTTCGGATGTCGAGGGCAAATTGACCCTCGAGAAAGACGGCCAGCCTCTGGAGACGAAGCGAAAATACGAATGGTCGGACGGCGACCATATCCTCCAGGTCACGTTCGCCGAAGAGCTCCCGTGGAAAAGCACGCTGAAGGTCAAGCTCCCGGCGGGACTCTTGAGCGAACGCGGGACCTTAGGTAGCCAAAAGGAATTCTCCCAGACCTTCGCTACCCCCGAAAAAAACCTCAAAATCAACCGCGTCTGGGCGGCGCCGAACGCTTCGCAAGGCGGCGGGCAAGACGAGATCGGCTTGAAACCTTCGCAGACCGCGACTCTCCAGGCCGGAGACTCCGTCTGCTACGAGTTTTCCCAGCCCATCCGAAAGAAGTCGTTCCAAAAGGCGTTTCACGCCGAGAACAGCGCTCCTTATTTTTACTTTTCCTATTACGATTCGTTTCCCGTGCTGGGGCCCGACGGCGAGGAGGCGTTGCTCGAGGGTTATAAGCAAGCCTGCGCCGTCTTCTTGGAAAAGCACAATCAAACTTACTCGTTCTCCGTCAAATCGGATGCGATCGAATCCCTCTCCGGAGCCGATCTCACAGCGCCCACGGAAACTTACCGCGTGAAAACGGGCCATGCGGGCCCTAGGATATTCTCAAACCTCACCAAGAACATCATCTCCTCGAAAGGTCCGATGCAGCTCCATTACCGCGGCCAAAATCTCAAATCCGTCCAGGCGAAGCTCTACCGTCTCGATAAAAAGCATTACACGGAGAATGTACGCAACTGGGATCTGAATTCCGAAATCACCATCGATTCCAAAACGAAGCTGACCTTGCCTCTCACGGAAGCGGAAACTGAAATCGATGAAGCCCAAATGAAGGCCGACTACCATCAGGATCTGGCTATAGGAGGCGAGATCGATCAAGCGGTGCCATTCATCCTGGACTTGAACCAATTCCGCGAAGGCAAACCGTCGCTCGGCCTTTATCTCTTGGAATTGGCGGCGACGCCTCAAAATGCCGATCAAGAGCATCCCGTCAGCGTCCTCTCGATGATCCAACTGACGTCCGTCGGCATCGCCACGAAGCGGGACGCGGACCGTCTTCTGGTGTGGACGACGGATTTAGAGTCCGGACAACCCGTCTCCGTCCCCGTCCGTGTCGAAGGAAAACCTTGGCCCCAAAATGGCACGAAGGAAGAGTCTCCTTTTCTATTAGACGGCACGACGGACGCCCAGGGATTAGCTTTGCTGAATTTGCCCTCGTCCTCCACGAATCTCGACACCCTCTGCGTCGAAGTCGCCTCTCCCGACATGGCCTCGTTGAGCTGCGATCCCATTCACAACTTCCCGGACTATCGTTACCCTATGACGCAGGGCATGAACTTTTTCGCCTATATATATACCGATCGGCCCATTTACCGCCCGGGGCAAAAAGTTTATTTCTCGTCCTTTGTGCGTGAAGTCCGTGAGAGTCGTTACCTGAGAGCCGACCCTAAGACCCCCTGCGAGGTGCACGTGTCGGACGCCGCGGGCGTCGAAATCTATCAAAAGACGGATTGCGTTTTGGGGACCTCGGGTCTGGTGAGCGGGGCCTTCGACCTCGAAAACCGGGAAGACCTTCCTCGCGGCACCTATGAAATCGCCATGAAAGTCTCCAAGCAGACTTTCACGCGCGCTTTTCAAGTTACCAGCTACCGGAAACCTTCGTTTAAGGTGGAAATCAAAACCGACCCTGAAATCGTCAGTGGAGAGGCCTTAAAAGCCGATGTGACGGGCGCCTATTACTTTGGATCTCCTTTGCGGAAAGCGCGTGCACGCTGGACTCTCATGACGTCGACATACGTCTTCTCTCCGGAGGGCTTTTCGGATTACCAATTCATTGATTCGGATCTCTTAATCCGCAAAGACGCGGAGGGAGAAGCGGATTACGTCAGCGACTATGAATACGATGTCGTCGCCTCCTCGAAATATTCCGAGGATAACAGTTTTTACGACGACGTGAGGCCCCATGGCTCCGATCGTGCCATCGACCTTTATAAGGATACCCAAGGGAATCCGGTCCAAAATGCTTCCCGACTCAGCGATAAAGGCATCCTCAATATCGAATACAAAACGGACTTGGCAAAATACCCAACGAGTCAAATCCTCAGCTTGGAAGCCAGCGTGACCGATCCCGGCCACCAGGAAGTCTCTTCTTCCGAGGAAGTGATCGTGCACAAAGGGAGTTTTTATTTGGGGATTAAACCCAACCAGTGGGTCTACGGCGAAAAGGAAAAGGCTTCCATAAGCATTGTTTCCTTGGATACGCATTCCCAAAAGTCTCCTCAAAAGTCATTCTCCGCTTCTCTGGTTCGACGCGACTACAAATATATCGAAAAGAGGAATGCCCGTGGTTATTGGGAGCTGACCTATGAACCTCAAGACGTACTCGTAAAGACGCTCTCCGCGAAGACCGACGCGGAAGGCAAGGCGACTCTGACCTTCGATGTCCCGAGCGGTGGCTTCTACCGCGTGGTTTTAAAAGCGAACGACCGCGGCAACGACATCCAATCCGCCGCGGAATTCTACGCTTGGGGAAGTTCTTACGTCCCTTGGCGCCTGGACCAAGCCGAGACGATCGAACTCGTCCCGGATAAGGACGCCTACAAGATCGGAGATACGGCGAAAATCCTGATTAAATCCTTGGTCCCCATGACCAAAGCCCTCCTGACCTACGAGCGGGGCCATGTCTTGGAATCCAAGATCATCGATTTAGGCGGTAAAAACGCGCCTACCATCGACGTGCCGATCGTCGAAGGGATGGTCCCGAACTTCTACCTAAGCGTCGTCGCGCACACGGGACGGGATGCGGCGCGTCCGCCTTTGCTCTTCCACGGGGAAACGGAGCTCCATGTGGATCCGGAGAGCAAACGGCTCGTTGTTGCCCTGACGCCCGATAAGCCGGCGGAAGGCGACCGGCCTCCGATCTACCGGCCTGGAGAGACGGTGCGTCTGCATATCGAAACCAAGGATCCCCAAGGCCGTCCCCAAAAAGCCCAAGTCGTCGTCAGCGTCGCCGACGAATCGGTCTTGAAGCTCCTCGATTACCGCCTGCCGGATCTGGTCAAAAAATTCTATTACGACCGCAACAACAACGTCCGCTCCACCTCTTCCCTCTTTTCGCTCAAAGCGGGCGACGGCGGTTTAGGCGCCGGCAAGAAAAGACGGATATTCAAGGATACGGCCCATTTTCAGACCGTGTCCACGGACGAGCAGGGTAAGGCCGATATCCAGTTTAAACTTCCCGATGACTTGACGACCTGGGTGATCGAAGCCTTAGGCGTGAGCGAATCCAAGAGCACGGCGGATTTCAACGCCGAACGACAATTTCTACGTTCCGATTTAAAGTTGGGCGACGGGACCTTCGTCGGAGGGCAACGCGCTCAAATCCTCTCCACACAACCCGCCGTCTTAAGGACGGCTTTCCCCCGCTTCCTCGTCTGGGGAGACGCCGTGCAGGGATCCATAGTCGCGACGAATCGCTCCGCAAAAGAGCTGTCCGGAAAAATCCGCCTGGAAATCAAAGGCCCGGGGACGTTCGAAAACAAACAAAAGGTGCAAGAATCTCTCTTAACCATCGCCGCCCATGAGGAAAAGACCCTTCCCGCCTCCCTTATCGTTTCCGAGTCCGGGGAGAGGCTGACTTTATCCGCGACCTTTCAGAATGCCTCGGAAACCTTCGACGCGCTCGAAAATTCCTGGCCTGTGCTCGACCGTTTCGAACCTGAAGTCACAAGCACATCCGGTATTACCCAAGGGGCCGAGAAAGAAATCTTGGAGATCCCCACGAACGTCTTGAAGGATCGCGGAAATCTGGATCTGTCGCTAAAAGCCACTCTCCGATCCGCGACGAAAGCTTCGCGCGATTTCCTGATCGATTACCCTTGGGAATGTTCGGAGCAGAAATCGGCGAAGATGTTGGCACTCTTGATGTCCATCGACGAGATGGATGAAAAAGTAATAGTCGAACGAAAACTCAAAATCCAAAACCTTATCGACACACTCCAAGAAGACTTCGCGAATTCGGACGGTGGCATGAAGTATTGGCCGGAGAGCTTCCGTAGCGACGTCTTTGCCAGCGCCCAGGTTTTTTGGGCCTTTTTGACCGCCCGAGGACAAGGATTCGACGTCGATGAAAGCGCGTTTCAGAACCTCGAGACTTTCCTCTCCAAGACCATTCAAGGGGAAAACCGATTGAAACACCCCGACACGACGGCTTTCCTTTTGTGGACTCTCAGCCTGGAGAAGAACGCCGTCCATTGGCCTCGGTGGGTCGCGGACGAAATCTTACCCCGAAAAAGCACTCTCTCGGTCAGCGGGGTCGCTTATCTAATGATGGCTTATCAAAACCTTTCATTTAACAACGAAGTGAAAATCCTAGGGGAGCGTCTCGCCACTCTCGCCGTCCAACAACCACGCCACGTGAACTGGCCGGCTTCGAACTTTTTCTGGTCCTCGGCTGCAAAGAACACGGCTCTCGCCGTCACGGCTCTGATGGAAACCGACCCTCAAAATCCTCTCGTCCCACGCGGTCTGGCCTATCTCTTTTTCAGGAAGAAGAAACAGGCTCAGACGACTCAAGACGATCTTGTTCTCTCTTGGATGGCTTACCGTTCGTCCCAAATTTTCAAGGAATCAGAGACCGACTTCACCGCCAATATCTCTTTAATCGAAAACCAGAAGCGTCAGGTTTTAATAGAAGGGACTTTTGATGCGAGGAATCTCTTTGATCAGAAGACCTCTCGATTTCCCATGAAAAACTTAAGCTCAGGGGAACTCCTTATCCAGAAATCCGGAGCAGGCACCCTTTACTACGACATGCTTTTGAAGACTTACGCACCTATTCAGGATTTGCCAACGAGGGAGGAAGGACTGATAGTCTCGCGTCATTACTACGCTTTGGACGATTTGAGCGAAATGACGCCTTTAAATGAATTTCGAGTGGGAGAAAATTACAAGGGCCATATTATTCTAGTGGCCCCTCAAGATCTTAACTACGTTTTCATCCAAGAAAAGCTCCCGGCAGGTTTCGAACCTGTCGATATGAATTTAGCGACAACTTCTAAGGCTCTTCTATTGGCAAGCCAAGCGGGGGCTCCACAAGCCGATCACGACGCTTACCTCGAAAGCTTTCTTTTTCCTACTTACGATGATGCGCCGGCGGCCATAGACTATGGGATGGATTATTTCTTCTCGCACCAGGAAGTAAGGGACGATGCCCTCCTTTGGTCGCACGAATTTCTTCCTGCGGGTACATACCATATTCGTTATCCGGTTCGAGCCACTACGGCAGGGACGTATTTAATGCCTGGGACGACGGCTTCAGAATTCTACGAACCGGAAATTTTCGGGAGAAGCCGGGCGAAGGTCGTGACAATTAAAAGATAAAAAATCGATAATTTCTGAAGGGACTCATCAAAAAACTCAAGAATTCCTCCCTACCTCCGTAAAGGCGTGCATAACACATTTCCTATAGGAGGGAATCATGGAGAAGCCATTCTTTCGTCTCGTAAGCCTTATGACATCGACTCTAGTCGCTACGTATATCTTAGGCGTAGGGTTAGGAGCCGGCGGATGCGAAAGCACCTCAAGTGGAGGTTCCGGTGGAGGCGACGCTACGGGCTCTTTGACCCTCTCTGGACAGGCCGTCGCCAGAGCCGGAGATGTATCCGGTTTGCGCTACAGCGCCCTCGCTCTAAAAAATGCCATCATTGGTTTCGAGCCGAAGTTCGTAACCATCGGAGATACGCCTTTGGCTGGTGCCGATGTTACCCTCGTTCAAATCAATGCGGACGGCACTGAAGAAACCGTCTCTGGAGTTACGGCGACTACTGATAGCTCAGGCAATTACACGTTATCTAATGTACCAGCCACTGTAACGGGCACGGGTGAATCAACTGACTTTTATTATGAAGTCCGCGTGGAAAATGGCGATGGTTATGTCGCGGCGCCTCTAGCGACGGAAGCGGATGTTACGGTTAATGTTTCACCAGAAACCCATTTAGCCGCTCGAATGTTGACTGAAGCTTCAGAAACAGACGCTTCCGGTTCGGAACATCTCGTACCCGCCGAAGACGTGATCAATACGCTCAGAGAAGCGGCTCTCGATGAGATCTCCGGGACTTTGGAGGAGAGCATCCTCATCCCCGACCTTTCTGAGGATGATCAGGTGAACATCCTCGCAACGGCACTCACCAGCGATGGAGGCGACATCGAAGCGGCCATGGAATCCGTGGAAGCCGAGAGGGAATACTTGGCTTTAGAAGAATCGACGGACTCGGATGCCGTAGCTTCTTATCTGGCTCACGCCACTCGCCAAGCCTGCAACTTTAATTCTTCCCTCGTATTGCCCGAATCGGCGATGGAACAACTGGCGGAAGTCTTCACTTCCGACGGAACCCTCACGATCGATGAAGTCGTCGCCGCTTATAATGAAAGCAACGGCTCAGATCCTGACACGACCACGGATAGCGCCGTCACTGAGATCGATGGTATGTTGGACGCCATCGAATCCGCTTTATCGGGAGACGCGGAACTTTCCACGGCCAATCAAGTGTTAAGCATTGCCGATCGGGACCTTACTTCGTCGACCTTTTCCGCTACGACGGAATTGGAAGTGGACCAAGCTTTGGCCTTCGCCCAGACCCTCCTTCCGACCGCATGCGATACGGATAGTTTCGATGTCGTCGGATTCGCCAACACGCTGAGCGGAGAGGACACGGACCCCACTTCTCAGGTGACGGATGCCGTCATTTATCATGATTCAACGGGAGCTTGTCCCGCTGAAGGACACCTGCAAGCCAATGTGAACGTCTACGCCTCGGGTTCTTTAACGACGACGGCCGTCACGGTAGCTGGTGGAGGCAATAACGTTTCATTAACGAGCATGGGCACCTCTGGACATAATTCCCGCTGGAGGATAGCGTCCGACAATTGCGTGAACTTACCTAGCGATGTCGACTATACCATAACTGCAACCTTCAGCGACGCATCGATAGCCACGATGACCAAGACCGTACCTCATAGGGAAGTCCAAGAGGCTAATATAAGTCTGGTGGAAGAAGATGGGGACATTACTCCTTTAATCAACGGAGCTATCGGTAAAGTTCCGGTATCTAGGCCGACATTCAAATGGTCTCCGGAGCCGGGAACCCCTACGACGACAGCTTTAAGCGGCGCCACAGTCCCTGAAAACACCAAGATTAAATTTATCTTCGAACTTTCCCATGTATTTACAACTGATTTCTTGAGTGATGTGAGCGCCGATGCAGGACACACTGTTAATCAAGGCCCGTTGTCCCAATGCGCTTTAGGGGGAAGCGGCGCTAAATTAATGGATAAGAACTACTTCGTATCCGATACCGACTGCGACATTGCGGGTTGTTTAGCCGCTCTTCAAGACAACCCGACCCTGAATATGACGGCTCAGGATAGTGCTGTGGTCAGTATCGACACGAGTACGATCACAACCACTGATATCGCTTGCCGCACCAATATCCAAACGTATCTGGTCGACGAATTCGACAATATCATCGGTCAAGCAGCAGGTAATTTCAGATCGTATTGCGTGGATGCGGATAGCGACGGAAACTGCGACTAAACGAAGAATCTGCCTTAAAAAGTGGCGAAAGGCTCGCTCGAAGCGGACCTTTCGCTGCTTTTTTTTCAGAACTGAATTTCAGATAAGATCCCCCTCACCCATCGGCCTTGCATGACGCACAAAGTCTAAAAAAGTGTAAGCAAATCAAATAAATGTTTGTGGTCGTAGGAAAGCCTATGCTAATTTGCCGTCAGTTTAGTCATGATTGAGTCATTATTCAATGAGGGTGCTTGGGTTGAGAGATTGTGATTTTAGAAAAATTTCAAAAGACGTTTTCGGCTTACCTTTTATCCCTATCCATCACGCTAATAAGGAGAACCCCGTATGAATAAACGCCTGTACGTAGGGAATTTACCCTACTCCACCCGCGACGAAGAGCTCCGTGAGCTTTTTGCGCCCCACGGAACCGTCGAGAGCGCCAGCGTCATCCTCGATAAGATGAGCGGACGCTCCAAAGGATTCGGATTCGTCGAAATGGCCTCACCAGACGACGCCGAAAAAGCCATCCAAGCCTTGAACGGTTCGGATTTCGGCGGACGTAAACTCAAGATCAATGAAGCCAACCCGGAACAAGCCCGCGGTTCCCGTCCTCCCCGTCGCGACGGAGGTGGCTATGGCAACGGTGGCGGTTATGGCGGAGGTCGTCCTCCCCGCATGTATTAAAAGACCTACTAACTTAAGTAAAACCGCCGATTAAGGTTTGTATAATGCCTCATCCACTCTTCCCTCATTTGGAGGACTCCGAGCTTCGTGTCTTGAACGAGCTCTTCGTCTCATGGGAAAAAAAGACTCCTGACTTTTCCGAAAAATGTCAGAGGTTTTTGAGCCTCATGGAAGGTTGGGTGGGGCAATATTTTTACTGGCAGACCCTCCCCGACGTAAAGATGCAGATCCGGAAGAAGCTTTTGAACGTCTCCGGAATCTGGAACATCATCCCGTCGGAGGAGCACCGGAACTTTCTGCAAAAAGTCTTACCCTTCAATAAGAAGCCCATTACCGACGTCAAAGTCGATTCGCCCTATCAAGAATTCTGCGAAGTGCCCATTTTCGACCTGAAGTTCATGCCGGGGTTATCGGATATCCTGAGCTCGGTCGTTCGGGACGACGACGTCACTTACCTGGACTATGTCGCGGGCAATCGTGAGAAGATGCTGCATCCCGTCGCCTCGCTCGTGGTTTTCCGCAACGACCTTTCGAAAGAACTTGTAACACCCCAATACGTGACGGCGTCCGCCGAGCTCGTCACGAAGACGATCTTGATCAACCCGTTCAAGGCAGACAAGACCGAGCGCGACATGATCACGATCGCCTTCGACATCGTCTTCGAGAGCGCGATTTTGGATTACTTCCACCATGACGCGGTCAATTTCGACGCCGACATGCTCTCGCTCAAGGGAAAGATGGAGGCCTGCCGCTTCCTCTCCCAGTACCTTACCCAATTCGGTCAACGCTTGATCCAGCAAGGCCACGAAGTCCTCGTCAATTTCCTCAAAAAAGACGTCCTCATGGTCCAAATGCAGGAAATCGACCGCCTCATGGCGAAGTTCAAGGCGAACGAGCCGAAGCCGGAGTAAACCCTTTTTCTAAAAATCCGGTTTTTTAGGGAGTTTCACGCAACTTTTTTGGACTTCGCGCGAAAAAGAGGCATAGGAGTTTTATGCCCGGTCCTGCCCCCTTACCCACGAATCCCGCGACTTTAGACGCCGCTCGAGCGGCGTTGATCCAAGCGGTAGGACGTTTATTGCCCGCAGCTCCAGAGAATCCCGAGGAGACGTCCGAAGATGTCATCCTAAAAACACCGTTTATCCGATTAACAGCCGCTCAATGGGCTATCCTATGCCGTTCTCCCGGCTTATATGAACGCTATATAAATCTATGGTCACACCTTTAAGATCACTTTCCTTAACCCATTTAGCGCTAACGGCAGCCGTCGGCTTAGGAATGCCGGCGTGCGCGCCAAGACACCCAATCGACGCCTCCGTTCTGCACGATCCTTGGCATGGCTCCGGTGGGACGACGGATGGCGTTTCCCTACCGCCCCTTCACCGACCTTCCCTCGCCTCGTCGGTCCGTACCCTCGAGATCTCCTCCGGATCCGATCCTTGGTTAGCCCGAGCCCATGAATTTTTAGGACGCATGGCCGCGGAGCGTGAACACCAACAGGCTTACGACGGATTGATCGAAGATTTGGACACCATTCGGGGCTACATGACGCCCGGTTCCTCCTCATACGACGCCACTTACCGCTGGAGGGTCTTCGTGAACCCGGCCACCCAAGCCGTCGAGGGCGTTTCGGCCACCTACCAAATCCATCTCAACGACGGAAGGACGCTGACCGTGGTGGATTATCACACGCCTTCCGAGAGACCCATTGGGGGTCAACTTCCTTCCGATTTTCCGGCATGCCCCAGGACCGAAGAGAATTTTTGTATGGTGGAAGTTTCAAACCGCACCGCACGAGGCTATGGCTATTACCTTCAACAAGGCTTCCAAGAAACCACTTTCGGCGATCATTACCGTCATCCTGCGGGCGAGCGGCCGGAATATGTCGTTCTCTTAATCAAGAACCACACGAATGGACCACTCCCGTTAACGGATATCGTGGGATCCTACGCCACCTCCCTCGGATCGGATGTAGCGCAACGAGCGGGGGAAGAGAATTTAAGGTATCTCCAAAGCCGGCGTCCCGGGAATCATTGATTTCATATTCATTGCACGATCGGTAAGCTGCTTTTAGAGTTAGAGCGACCTGGCGATTTCCTCCACCGCCTCTAAATTTTCCACGGAAGACAAATCACCGACCGCTTGACCCAAGTATTTCTTCTTGATCACGCCGCGGACGATCTTCGCCGAACGGGTCTTCGGAAGCATTTTCACGAAACGCACGTCCTTGGGAGTCAGGGTCTTGCCCATCATCTTCACGACTTGGTCCTTCAACTCTTTCCTCAATTCCTCGGAAGGCTGAAAGGCGGGTTTAAGGACGACGAAACCGACCACTTCCTCCCCCTTCACTTCATGCGGCACGCCGATGACGGCGGCTTCCGAGACGGAAGGATGCTCCAGGAGGACGGATTCGATTTCGGCGGGACCGGTGCGGCGTCCGGCAACCTTGATCGTGTCGTCGGAGCGTCCTTTGATGAACCAGTAGCCGTCTTCGTCCACATAGGCCCAGTCGCCGTGGTTCCACGTCGTCGGCCATTTGGAGAAATAGGTATCGAGGTAACGCTGCGGGTCGTTGAGGAAACCCTTCGTCATCGACGGCGCCGGTTTCTTGCAGACCAAATAACCGATCTCGCCGCGCACGCTTTGACCCTCGTCGTTCCACACGTCCACCGCCATGCCCAAGCCGGGACCCCGCAGGGTGCAGGGCTTCAGCGGCGTGATAGGCAAGGGCGCGAGGTGGCAGCCGACGATTTCCGTGCCCCCCGAGATGTTGATGATCGGGCACCGCTTGCCGCCGACGTTTTCGAAAAACCACAGGTAAGATTCGGGATCCCACGCCTCGCCCGTCGACCCCAAATATTTCAGGGACGACAGGTCATGCTTCGCGACCCAATCGGTTCCGGATTTGATGAGGAGACGCACGGCCGTCGGGGAAATCCCTAAGTGCGAGACTTTATGGTTTTCGACGACTTCCCACAACCGATCCGGTTGCGGCCAATCGGGAGCGCCTTCGAAAATGACGAACGTGGCCCCGAAAGTCAGGACGCCTAGAATTTCCCACGGACCCATCATCCAACCGATGTCGGTGACCCAAAAGAAAATTGAATCCTCCTTCACGTCGAAATAATAGCCGAGCTCCTTGGCCATTTGGGCTTGGCAACCCGCGTGCGTATGGACGGTTCCTTTGGGTTTCCCGGTCGTACCCGACGTATAGATGATCAGAGAATGGTCTTCGGCTTGCGTCTCCTCCGTTTCGGCAACCGCATCGCCTTCCGCGAGGAGATCGAAGAAAGCCACGTCGATCTTGGGGTTCCAAGGCACCCATTCCCCAACTCGTTTCGCGACCACCACCATTTTTAAGGACGGGCATTGGGCGACGGCTTCGTCGGCGGCTTCCTTGATCTTCACTTCCTTCCCGCGCCGGAACGACCCATCCGCGGTGAAGAGAACCTTCGCCTCGGCGTCCTGTAGGCGCGTCGCGAGGGCTTGGGCCCCGAAACCCGAAAACACGGGGATGGCCACGGCGCCGATTTTCAGGATCGCCAGAAAGGCGATCACCATTTCGGGGATCATCGGCATGTAGAGGCCCATGCGATCGCCCTTCCCGAAACCTTGCTTGCGCAAAGCCGAGGCCAATCGGTTCACTTTTTGATGAAGCTCTCCATACGTCACCTTTTTCGCGGGACCCGTGTCCGGCTCCCAAATGAAGGCGGGCTTATCCTTTAAACGCGGCAGGTGGCGGTCGAGGGTGTTATGGACGAGGTTAAGTCGGCCGCCCACGAACCACTTCGCCCACGGCATCTCCCCTTCGAGGACTTTTTCATAAGGTCGGTACCAATCGACTCCCAAATCCTTGAGGGCCGCATCCCAAAACCACCCGATGTCGGAGGCGCATCGGTCGATCAATCGGTCGTAATCCGCGATCCCATGCTTCCGCATGAAACGAGAAATGTTGCTTTTCTCCAAATAGTCACCATAGGGCTGCCAGATAAAAGAGTTCATGTCGTCCTTCCCTTCTTTGCCTCTTCCCAAGGCCGTAAAAAGCCGGAAAAAGAAGGACTCATTATGGCAAAAAAACTGACGGAACAAGATATATCCATGATTCTGGTGCGGCCGCGCTACCCCGGGAACATCGGCGCCGCGGCCCGGGTCATGAAGAACATGGGTTTTTCCGAGCTTCGGGTCGTCCGCCCCACCGTCCTCCCGACGCATCCGGAATGCCTTCGCATGGCGGTGGGCGCCGCGGACCTCCTGCACCAGGCTTCCGTCTTCGATACCTTGGAGGAAGCCTGCAAGGGACTTCAATTCATCATCGGCACGAGCCGCCGCGTCGGAAAAAACCGGCAGGATTTCGTCAGCCTTCCGGAAATTTCGACGCGCCTGGAGGAAAAACGAAAGATCGGGATCCTCTTCGGAGCCGAGGAACGCGGATTGACGAACAAAGAACTCGCCCTCTGCCATCTCGTCACCATGATCCCGTCCAACCCCGACTTCGGTTCCTTAAACCTCGCCCAATCGGTCGCCGTGACGACCTACCAACTCCGCCTCTTCTTCATTTCCCGGATGGAAGGCGATCCGCTTCCCCAAAAGAAAAAAAAGGCCGAGCTCGCCTCGGTGGACGAAATCGAAGGCATGTACGAGCATTTGGAGCGCGCCCTCGGCCGCATCCAATTCCTGCTTCCCGATAATACGTTCCACATGATGCGGATCTTGCGCGGAGTTTTTGGGCGCACCGGCTTAACGGACCGCGAAGTGCGGATCTTCCGGGGAATTTCACGTCAGATCGAATACCTTCATTCCCAATTGAAGCCGAAGTCATGATCCCCTACCGCGACCTGAAGCCTTCCAAAAAATTCCCCCTCGTCACCCTCTTCCTCATCGCCTGCAACCTCGCCGTCTTCACCTACATGCTGATCCTGCCCTTGGCCGCGACCGACGCTTTCGTCTACCGCTTCGCGGCCATTCCGCTCGAGTTCAAGCTGGGACGGAACCTCCCGAACTCCCCTGGCGTCGAACCTTTGGCGACGGTCTTCACGGCTATGTTCCTCCATGGGGGCTGGCTGCACATCCTCGGGAACATGCTTTACCTTTGGATCTTCGGCGTGAACGTCGAAGCGGCCCTCGGTCATTTCAAATTCCTCGCTTTTTACCTGCTGTGCGGGTTCTTGGCGACCTTCGCCCAGATTTACACGAACTTCGGGTCTTCGATCCCCCTGGTCGGCGCCTCCGGAGCCATCGCGGGCGTTTTAGCCGCCTACCTCAAGCTCTTCCCCCAAGCGAAGATCGCGGTCCTCATCCCGATCTTCTATTTTTTGAGAAAGTTCGTCTTTCCCGCGTGGCTTGTGATCGGCTTTTGGATCGCCATGCAGGTTATCGAAGTCCAAACAACCCCGGCCAAGGAGGCCGGGGGCGTCGCTTACTTCGCGCACATCGGCGGCTTCGTCGCCGGATTTTTATTCTTGCCTGTTTTCCTAAAAAACAAAAAGAGACGCTGATGGGCAGTAACAAACCGCCATTCGCGGAATGGATCCGGGACCATGTTTTCAGCGCCACGGAATTAGAGAATTACCAGGCCTGCCCCTACCGTTTCTGGGCCCAACATTACCTCGAAACGAGTCCCCGCGACTCGTGGACGATCGAGCTTTCCCCCCGCGACCGAGGCACCTTGCTTCACCGCGTCCTGGAAAAAACCTTTCAAGAGTTCGCAGCCCAGTCTTCCCTGGAAACGCCTCAAGTCGAAATACTCCAACGCCAAGCTTCGAAGCATCTAGATACGGAGATCCAAAAGAAGCAGTCCGAGTTGCCTTCTTTATCGCCGTTTCTCCTTTCCCGACAAAAGGAATCCATGGAGCGCGCCTTGAAGAATTTCATTTCCGGTTTTTGGGAGGAAAAAGCGAAACGGCGCCGCCTCCTGCCGCAATATTTCGAATGGGGTTTCGGGCACCGGAATCCGCCGTTGAAGCTCTGCGGCGGTTCTATCCTCTTCAAAGGCCGCATCGACCGCATCGATGTGGATGCCGTAAGTAAAACCTTTCTAGTCGTCGATTACAAGACATCCGGCGGGACGACCGGCTCCCAAATCCTCTCCGGCCGATCCTTCCAACTTCCCCTCTATATCCTCGCCGTGAAACGGCTCTTACTTCCGGACTACGAACCGATCGGGGGCCTTTACTGCGATCTCGGGACTCTGGAACAGAAAGACGGCTTGCTGCACGCGGACCGATTGCCGGACTTCATCGACCTGCACCCGTCGAGTAGCACGATCGTTCCCGCGGGGGTGTGGGACCGTTTCTTCGAGGAAACGGAAAGCCGCGTCGCCGACGTCGTCGCGGAGATCCGTCAAGGCCATTTCCCTTCGAAAAAGGAGCCGTGCGAGGATTATTGCCCTTACCAAGACATTTGCCGCTTGAGGTCGCTCGAATGAGCCCTCCACGCCTCACGCCCGCGCAAAAAGCGGTGGTCGATTTCACGGGAAACGCAGCCGTCATCGCCGCGGCCGGATCCGGGAAAACGTTCACCTTGGTCGAGAAGATCGCTTCCTTGGTCGAGTCCGGCGTCACCCTCGACCGATTCTTCATTTCGACCTTCACGAAAAAAGCGGGGGAAGAAATCCGCAAGCGCCTGGAAAAAAGACTCGGATTGGCCTCCGCCCAATCGCGCGCGTTGAACGCGGACACCTTACACGGGCTGGCGGCCAACCTACTGAAGGAAAACACGGACCTCCTCAAGCTTCCCCGGGATTTCCAAATCCTCGAAGGGGCCTTAAGCAAGATCGACCTCTTAAAACTTATACGCACCCGTCTTTTAGAATGGGCCGAAGGCGGCGATTCCCAAACGATCCACCTCATAGAACGCTACGATTTTCATAAGGCCGTGAAGCTTTTATGGGAAATCCTGCTCTCCACGCCGCGGATCCCCCCCTTCGAGTACGAACCCCTCGCGCGGCGCCTTTTCGACGAATTCACGCTCAAGAAAAGGGCCCAGGCGTTTTTGGACTTCCAAGATTTGGAACTCGAAGCCTTACGGCTTCTCGAGAACGACAAGGCGCGCGCCTCCATCCAAAAGCGCTACTCCTGGATCATCATCGACGAGTTCCAGGACACGAGTCCCCTCCAATGGGACATCATTTCCCGGATTTGGGGGCCCGAAAACCGATTGGTCATCGTCGGCGACCCCCGCCAATCGATTTACCGCTTCCGAGGCGCGGATCCTCATCTCTTCTCTAAAGTCAGCCGGCTCATCCAAGAGTCCGGAAAGGGTCAGGTCTTTTATTTGAACGAGAACTTCCGGTCACGGGCGGAGATCATCCGCGTCGTCAATAAAGTCTCCGCCCGACTCTTTAATCAAGAAGGCGACCCGGAGAATGAGATGATGCCGCCTCTCGTAGCCGCCGCGGAGCTTCTCGAAGAAACCCTCGAACAAACTATGGACTGCGTCGAATGCCACCTCCTGGAAAGCGGCAAAATCGCCGAAACTCGGGCCTCCGAATCCACCTGGCTTTCAGAAAAAATCCAGGCCTTGCATCACGGAGGGATCGCATGGAATCGGATCGCCCTCCTCTTCCGCACACGGCGCGCGATCCCCCTGTTCGCCGACGCCTTAAAAGCGAGGAACATCCCTTACCAAACCCAAGACGAGAAGACCCTTTTGGAAAGACCGGAAGCCCTGCGCATTTCGTTCCTCCTGAAAAAACTCCTCCATCCCCAAGACGCGTTTTACGAGGAGGCTTTCCGGTACACCCTCATCGATCCTTTATTGTGGGAAGAGATCCGCCGCGATTTCGAGAGGAAAACCGACCTGCAAACCTTCTTGGACTCTTTCTTTTCGAAACTAGGAGCCCATGTCCCCGAAGCTTCGAAGCCCTATCTCGACGCGTTGCAAGTCCTGGCCGACAATCTCGTCCTTTTAGGGGCTCGGTCGTTGGAGGAATTGGTCTCCCACTGGGAGATCCTGCGCGAGGAAGAAGCCATTATCCCGTCGCCTCCGCCCACGCCTCACGAAGATTCGGTCTCTTTGATGACCATCCATGCGTCCAAAGGGCTCGAATTCGACGCGGTCTTCCTGTGCGATTTGATGGGGCGAAGGACGTCTTTCCAGCGGCTCTACGCGAAGGACCAGAATGGGCATATCCATTTAAGGGATTTCGACGCTGAGGAAAGCGTCGGGCTCAAGCACCGATTGGCTAAAAGTCTCGCCTTCGAGGCCTGCGAGAAGCGAGAAAACGAAGAGGAAGACCGTGAGTCGCGCCGCCTTTTGTATGTTGCCCTCACGCGCGCCATCCGTTACCTAGGGATGGCTTTGATCCCGCCGAAATCGAGTAAAAAAGGAACCTATAAAGACTGGAAGGATTATCTGCATGAAGCCCTTGGAGATTGAGCAGATCTTAAAGAACTCCCCGGATCCCGACTTAGCCCAACGCCAATGGGAGGAGCTCGGGAAAGATTTCGAACCCCTTTTCAAAAAAGCCGGAGATTACCGTTCCGTCCTCAGCCTGTTCGGGAGGAGCGTGTTCTGCGTGGAATTCCTCAAAAGGCACCCGGAAGCCATTCAAGAACTCGCCACGTCCAAATATTTAAACCAGAAAAAGGATAAAAAAAGGATGCTCGAGGAGAATCGGGAGCGGTTCTCCAAAATAACGGATCTCCCGGATCTCAAAAAGTCCTTACGTCTCCTAAAATACACGGAAATGGCGCGCGTCTTGATCCGTGATTTTTCGGGGCAAGCGCCCTTCGAGGACGTAGGCCAGGAGCTCTCGTGCCTGGCCGCGGTCTGCGTGGAATTGGCCCATGAAGCGTACTTCAGGCTCCATCCTTGGCCGTTCGAGGAGCCCTGTTCGTTCACGACGATCGGTATGGGAAAGCTCGGCGGACAGGACTTGAACCTCAGCTCCGACATCGACGTCATTTATCTTTTTGATGTCCCCGAAACCCTCTCGCCGCGAACGCCGCTCTCGCGGGTCTTCGAATCCTATGCCCACGCTTCCGAAAGCATCACTCATGTCCTCCAAGACCGGACGGCCGACGGCATCGTCTTCCGTGTCGACCTTGAATTGCGACCGCAAGGCAAATCCGGACCCGTGGTCAACTCCCTGGAATCCATCCTCACTTATTATGAGGTTTCCGGTGCGTCTTGGGAAAGATCCGCCCTCCTCAAAGCCCATCCCATCGCGGGAGACCTCGCTTTAGGACAGAATTTCGTGAAAAGAGTCTTACCTTTCGTCTTTCGCCGGACGGTCGATCCGACGGTGGTGTGGGACCTCAAAAAGATGAAGGAGAAGATCAACCTGGAGATGGCGGGCGCCAAGAACCGGAACTTCAACCTCAAGCTCGGCGTCGGCGGCATCCGCGAGATCGAGTTTTTCGCCGGTTCGTTCCAACTCGTCTATGGCGGGCGGGAGATTCTTCTCCGGGAACGCAATACACTGCGCGTCCTGAAAGTCCTTAAACAACTGAATCTGATCCCGGAGACCGATGCCGCGCGCCTTCAAGAAGCCTACCAGTTCCTCCGGCGGGCCGAAAACTCGATCCAAGCGCGCGAAGAACGCCAAACGCATTGCCTCCCCGAAGACCCGCATGAAGTGGCGGTCCTCGCGAAAATGATGAAGTACCGATCTCCGGAGGAATTCTTATCCGCCCTCTCCAAGCACACGACGTGGGTGTCGGAATGCTTTAACAATCTTGCCTCATGAACGCTCCCTTCACATCCGTCAGCTACGAGGAAAACCTCCACGGGATCCGGGAATTCGTCCATCGGAGGCAAAAGGAGATCTTGGACGATTTCCTCGGCCGTAAGAACCTGATTGCCCTTTTTCGCGAGAATACGTCCTTGGCGGAAATGGCCTTGGAGCGCGCGTCCGCCGTCACCTCGGAGGAAGTGTCGCGCAAATACCCGGATCCGAAGGGCGGCTTCGTCATCGTGGCGATGGGCAAGCTGGGGGGACGCGAATTAAATTTCCACTCCGACCTCGATTTGATGTTCTTTTACGAGGAGACCGAGGACATCGAATACTACGCTTATTTCGTCCGGCGTTTGATCACGACGTTGTCGCTCCTCACCCAAGACGGGTACGCCTACCAAATCGACACGGAGCTCAGGCCTTCAGGAAACTCGGGCTTGCTACTCTCGACCCTCTCGAGTTGGAAAGAGTATGGGCGGCAAGGTTTGCAGCTTTGGGAAAAGCAGGCCCTTCTGAAGGCGCGACCGCTTTTGATCCTGGCTCAGCCGAAGCCCAACCCTCGCTTTCACGAAGAATTGTCCTCTCATCTCGATGAGGTGCGCTACCGACCGATAGAGAATTCTCCCGATACCGCGAGAGAACTGTACACCATGAGGCTCCGGATCCAAAACGAGCTATCGCGAGAGAAAAAGAACGTCTTCAATCTCAAGACCGGCTACGGCGGCCTGATTGACATCGAATTCCTGACCCAATACCTCCAGCTCCTCCACAGCGATAAGAACGATCTACGCACCACCAACACGTTGGAAGCCCTTTCCCAACTCGGCCGTCTCGGATTTTTGGCAACCGCCGATGCGGAACAGCTGACCCGTATTTACCTTTATTATCGGGAGCTTGAAGCTTATTTCCGCATCACCCTTCAAAAATCGACCGACGAGATACGCAGCCCGTCGGAAGTGACGCATCAAGTGGAACAATCCTACTATGGAGGCAAAAATATAGTGGATACCTACTTGCCAACCCGGGAAATCGTGCGCAGTGTCTATTTAAGAGTATTAGGTATCTCTTCCTGAGATGGGATTCAGCAGTGTGCTCTAAAAGATATGCAAAACACGCATGATATCAGAGATTGCTAAAAAAATCGAAGATCGTCGGTCGCTTTTGGGGGAATGGATCCGTCAAAAACGTGGCCTTCTAGGGGGCGTTCCCCCACCCATCTATACTTCGGTGGATATCCGGAATTCTGGGCACAAAATGGCCGTCGTCGATACCAACGTCTACCCGGCAGGATTCAACAATCTCTGCGAGACGTTCGCGGATAAAGCATCTCTTGAATTTAAGGAATACTTTAAAGCTTGGACACCTTCCGCCCGGAAGGTTTTGATTTATCCGGAAGAACATACCCGAAATACCTATTATTGGAAAAACATTGCGGCATTGAAGCGTATTCTTACGGCGGCTGGGATGGATGTAAAAATCGGATCGGCCTCCACTCTCTTTCCTTTCCATCCTTATCCCATTCATCTGGACTCCGAAAATACTTCGGCGCCTCCTGATCTTTTCGTCGAGAAAATCGATTTGGAAAATCAAATCCTGAGGGCCGGCGCTTTTGTCCCGGATGTGATCCTGTTGAACAATGACCTTGCCACTGGGATTCCCGAGTATTTCTATAAAATCCATCAGCCCGTTCTCCCTTCACCGGATTTAGGATGGCACCAAAGAAAGAAAGGAACCCACTTCGATCTTTACGATGAACTCATCACCGAACTTGGCAAACTCCTCGATACCGATCCTTGGCTTCTCAAAACGCTTCATAGCTCCGAAGGCGGCATTGATTTGACCGATGAAATTTGTCTTAAACGTCTACAAAAAGCCGCGGATGGCCTTTTGTCGAATATCCGGCAAAAGTATTTTCAATATGGAATCCATCGGGAACCTTACCTATTTCTTAAGAATAGTTCTGGCACTTACGGGATGGGATTGACCCATATCCAATCGGGAAACGAAATATTGGAGATGGGACGAAAGCTACGGAATAAGTTAGCCTCAGCGAAGGGTGGCGTCAAAGTCAGCGATTACCTACTCCAAGAGGGTGTTCCGACCGCCGATTTTTACCGATCGAAACCTATCGAGCCCGTCGTTTACCTCGTCGGTGGGCAAGCCGTAGGTACTTTCTTTAGGATTCACGAGAAAAAGAACGACATCGAAAGTCTTAATGCGCCCGGCATGTCGTTCGAATGCCTCTGCCTCCACAAGCTCGACTCCAACAAGAAAAGCTACCATTTATGCGAAGGGACGAAGGAAGACATGTTCACGATGACTTCATTGTTGGGCCAGGTAGCGTCCCTGGCGGTAGGACTTGAGCTTAAGAAATTAACGAAGATTCCGGAACGACAAACGGCCTGATTATTCCGCGAAAGTCTTTTCCATCTTTTCCTGCTCTTCTTTGCAGCGGATGCAAAGGTCCGTGACGGGGCGGGCTTCCAAACGCTTCAACCCAATCTCCTCACCGCAGGATTCACAAACACCATAAGTGCCCTCTTCGATTTGTTGCAGGGCTTTATTGATTTTATTGAGCAGAATCCGTTCCCGATCCTTGAGACGCAGGCTCATCGACTGATCGGATTCGGAAGTGGCCAGATCAACCTCGTCGGGCAAATCATCAGGCGAGAGACCCATGCCGATCTCGCGCGTCTCTTCGACGCTTTTGAGGGTTTCTTCCCGCTTTTTGGTCAACATGTCCTTAAAATGCTTGAGGTCTTTCTTGTTCATAAGGCCGCCGATATTGTGGAAAGAGCTTGTGTTTGTCAACGCAATTTCCTTAAGGAACGCGGCCATGAACTTTCCGTTCCAGCGTAAAAACCGACCGAAACAAAAGGCCTTGATCGCCATCGGGGATTTGATCCCGGGCATCGTCTATCACCCCCCGAAAAACCAAAAATTGCATTATGAAGTCGGATTAAGGCAAATCAACGACCAATGGGCGACGATCGTAGGAGAGCTGGTCGCGAAAAAAACCCAACCCTTCCGAATCCAGCAAAAAACCCTCTGGGTGGAAGCTTTAGGTTCGAGCTGGGCGAACGAATTGAACCTCCTCAAGCCGCAACTGATCGAAAAGATCAAAAAACTCTTCCCTCAGATCAACGTGGCGGACCTGAAGTTTCAGTCGGTGACGCGCCTGCGCGGATCGATCGGGTGAATGAGGAGACCCGTCAGGATCTTCGGGTAAAAGTAAGTCGTCTTCGGGGGCAGGATCAAGCCCGCGGCGGCGACCTCTTCGAGAACGGCCATTTGGGGGCAGTTTAGCATAACCACGAAACTCGTCTCCGGGTTTTTCAAAGCCTCCAAGGTCAAGGCGTTGTCCTTTACGAAGCTTAGGTGTTGGGGATTTTTCTCTTCTTCGTCTTTCATCCCTAAAATACGCTTCAATACCACTTGATGTAGGATCGCCGTATCGACTTTTTGAAGGGTCGGATGCAGTTCCGATACCGATGAGGGGTGGGCGGTCAAAATAAACCATTCGTCCTTAAAAGCGACTCCCAGAACAAGATGGGATTTCCCATGATATTCTAATCGTTCCGCCAGTTTCACGAAATCCCGGCCAGTTTCCAAGACATCGAAAGCCGCCTTTAATTTTTCGACGAAGTCGCCCGGCTGGAACCCAGGCCAATTTTTCACCACTCGGTGGGTCGGGAGGATGATTAAACCCGGATCCGACATTTCCGAGAAAAACATGAGGATGTAGTTCGCGCTGGAATCTTCCGCGAAATCCTCCCAGCTCTTTAAGGAATTCCGATAATTGATTCCCGTCTCGTAGCGGTGATGGCCGTCGGCGATGAAGAACTTCTTATCGGCGAGGGCTTCTTGCACTTTCACGATGACCTCGGGATCGGAAACCTTCCAAAGCTTTTCGCGAATGCCCCCATTTTCGAAATCATAAAGGGGCTCCGTCTCGTAAAAAGGAGCGAGCAGGCCCGCGACTTTTCTCTCACGGTCCATGTAAAGCGAGAAGATCGGACTTAAGTTGGCTGAGGTGGCTTGCATTAAAAGAAAGCGGTCTTCCTTGGGGCCTGAGAGGGTTTTTTCATGAGGCAAGACGTTGCCCTTACCGAACTCCTGAAGGTTCTTGGCCGCGTAAAAACCTTTGCGGGATAGCGTTTTCTTCGCTCCTCCTATCCTGGTCTCGTAAATTTGTTCGTAGAGGTAAATGGACGGTTCTTGATCGCGTATTAAAACCTGTTCGTCTTGCCATGCCTTAAACGACCGCTGAGAGCGCGCATAGCGGTCGTTTCCCTTCTGGTCTCCCTCCTGGACCTTCCCATAATCGATGCGCGCCATGTTATACGGGCTCCTAGAGTAAAGCTCGTCTTGAAGGACGGGCGAAATGACGTCGTAAGGCGGCGAAACTACGTCTTTAAGACTCACTTTTTCAGAATCATAACGGAGGGCTTTGAATGGAACAATATCAGGACGTAGCATAGGTCATCTCCTCTTTAAAATGAGCGAAGCTCATAATGTCGCCCGAATGTAAAAAGCAAGCGGGAGGCTTTAAAAAGAAGTTCGATAAAATCAGTTTTTCTGTATTACAAGAGTCTCTCCCTCAAAATAAACATCAATATCAGGAATGACCCTTAAAAGCTTAGCCTCTAACCAAGCATCATCGCGTTTTAATTCCATGCCCGTAGCACGAATCTGTCCTTTTGGGTTTAAAAACATTAAGGCTCTGCTCATGAGTCTGCACACATTATCGACCCATAGATCCCGGCTACCTATGGTAACCAAATCATTAGGCTCAAAGGGGTTCAAAAATTCTTCATAACCATAATAACGGCTACCTCCGACAAAGATAGCTTGAGGGAAAATGATATAATCAAATCTTTCTTTAATGTGATCCGGCCACAGGATATTCATATTGAAGGTGTAAGTTCGAAATTCTCCTGTCGGCAAAACCTCTTTTACGAAATCAGCGAGCACAACATTTGACGCAGGGACTGCAAATCTCTTTACCAATGTTTTTTCTAAAAAAGCGGGACCGGCACCGACACTCAGTAGTCTGCTCCCATTAAGCAATTGATTGATAATTTCCGCCGTCATTAGCCGATCATTAAAGTGCCTTACTGGAGAACATATCATGTAACTAAAGTCCCGAGGGCATACAGCTTCTCTCTGCTGATAGATACCGCTATTGAACTTCCCAAAATCAAGCTGGGCCCAATGATTCAAAAAAAATAAAAGGGATGAATGCAAACATCCTTCACCGAAATGGTTGGAATCATGATCGAAACCATTCTGACAAGCCTTTAATTTGGAAATGAAAGACCTGGCTCTATGGAAATCAAGGGGCGAAACAAAACTCATCCCGATAGCAATTTGTTCAGCCAAATCAGCATGAAATTCTCTTTCGATTCCAACCTCATCAAACTTATCCCGCACAACGCGCGCATCTCCTCTAAAAAAACATCCCGTGAAATATTGTGCAAAATAATGAAGTGTTTTGACAGCCACTTCCCTTACTCCGCCAGGATTTATAGAGGATCTAATTTCCATAAATTAAAGTCCGCCAGGAGTTCTCGGCTATAAAATTTGAAAGTTGCTTAGGGCTCTGACAAAACGGATGAAAAAAGAATTATATGAATAATTTTAAGCGATTAAGAGTAAGGCTAAATCTCCTCTTCCTCCTCGAAATAACGGAAAATCAGATCCGAGTGGATGACGCCTTCGCGGATGACGGCGAGTTTCTCCTCCGTCACGTCCACCACCGTGGATCCGGACGAGGGGCCGAGCTCCCCCGAGTCGACGATGACGTCGATCTTGTCGTGGAAGTAGCTCTTGATGTGGCCGATGCGCGACGAGGGCGGGAACCCCGATAGATTCGCGGACGTGGTCGTCAAGGGACGGCCTAAGCGCTCCACGAGGGCCTGCGCTACCGGGTGGGACGAGATGCGGATGCCGATCTTGCCCGTGTTCGTCGTCAATTGCTTGGAGATCTTGTCGTTGGTCTTGAAGAGAATCGTCAAAGGGCCGGGCCAATACACGTCCATGAGGACCCTCGCCTTTTCGGGGATCTCGGATACGATGGATTCCAGCATCCGCAGGTCCGAGACGATTACGGAAACCGGGTTCCCGTAATCGCGCCTCTTAATCTCAAAAAGATGGCGGATGGCTTGTTCGTTGGTGACGTCAACGCCGAGGCCATAGAAAGTCTCCGTCGGGTAGGCACATACGCCTCCTTTTTGGATGATGGTTATGGCTTCATCCACCAAATCAAGCCGGACGCCTTCTTCAATGTTTTTGATTTCGATAATTTTCGACACGTTAACTGTACTTCTCTTTAAGTTTTTTGTCCTTTTCGGCGACTTGCTTTTCCATTTCTTCTCGGTTGGCATTGAGTTTCTTGCGAAGAGATGCGTTGCCGAGAGCCAAAATTTCGGCGGCGAAGATGCCGGCGTTTTTCGCGCCACTCTTACCGATGGCCATTGTCGCTACGGGAATGCCTCCTGGCATTTGAACGGTCGAAAGGATCGAATCGAGACCTTTTAGGGAAGAAGAATCGATGGGCACACCAATGACAGGCAACGTGGTATGCGCCGCCACAACTCCCGCTAAATGGGCCGCATGGCCCGCTCCGCAGATCAACACTTTAATCCCTCTTTTTTCTGCCGACGTCGCGTAAAGCATCGTTCGCTTGGGCGACCGATGCGCCGAAGCGACTACCATCTCGCATTTGACGCCATATTCCTTGAGAACTTTCGCCGCCTCCCCCATCACGTCGGCATCTGAATCGCTTCCCATGAGAATCCCTACTTGAACGCCCATCTCACACCTCCATCATTAAAATGATGACGAAATTACTTTCCGATATCCCTTCGGTAGTGCACGCCTTTCCAATGGATTTTTTCGCAAACATCATACGCTCTTTCCCTCGCCTGTCGCATATCCTTGCCCGTCGCCGTCACTCCGAGGACGCGACCGCCTGAGGTGAGGGTCTTGCCGTCTGAAAGTTTCGTGCCGGCGTGGAAAACCACCGTGTCGGGGAGAGAGGCACGGTCCAATCCTTCGATCACGTCCCCTGTCTGGACCGCGTCCGGATACCCATGAGCGGCCATGACGACGCAGACGGAAGCTCCGGGTTTCCAATGCAAAGCCACCTCGGATAAACGCCCATTTAAAGTCGCTTCGATCACGTCGACGAGATCGTCTTCTAAACGGATCATTAAGGCCTGAGTTTCGGGATCTCCGAAGCGGACGTTGTACTCCAGTAGCTTAGGCCCTTCGCGCGTAATCATCAGCCCTGCGTATAAAACACCGCGGAAATGGATGCCTCTCCTCACTAAGGCCTTTAACGTGGGAATGATAATCTGATCTATCGCGGCATGGCGGATTTCATGCGTGACGTGGGCCGAAGGACTGAAAACGCCCATCCCTCCGGTATTCGGCCCCGTATCCCCTTCTCCGACGCGTTTGTGGTCTTGAGCGCTATCGAGGGGAAGAAAACTATGGCCGTCCACCAGCACCTGAAAAGACGCCTCTTTACCGATCAAGAATTCTTCAATGACGACTTTCCTTCCGGCTTCTCCAAAAATTTTCTTCTTGAATACGGATTCCAAGGCGGACACGGCTTCCGCGCGGTCTTGTGCGATTATGACGCCTTTTCCTGCCGCCAAGCCATCGGCCTTGATGACGATTGGATACGCTTGGGTGGAAAGAAAATCGACCGCTCTTTCGAAATCCTCGAAGACTTCAAAATGGGCCGTTGGGATTTTTTCTTCCTTCAAGAACTGCTTTGTCCAAGCTTTCGAACCCTCTAAGACGGCTGCCGCTCGATTGGGGCCGAAGATACGGAGATTTTCCTTTTCGAACTCATCCACGATTCCCATCGTCAATGGGACCTCGGGGCCAACGATCGTGAGGTCGATTTTTTCCTTCTTCGCGAAATCCAGTAACGCGGGGATATCGTCGGATTTGATGGTTAAATTTTCGGCGAAGGCTCCTGTTCCCCCATTGCCAGGAGCCGCGTAGATCCTCTCGACACGCTTGCTTTGCGAAATTTTCCAGATCAGAGCGTGCTCGCGTCCACCGTTGCCGACCACCAGGATTTTCATGCGCGGCCTATAGCTTTCGTCCGGAAAATAAATCAAGCAATCTCGAAAAAGCTTGCGAAATTCACCTTCGATTTATACCGGAAACACACTCAATTAAAAAATCAGGAGGATCGTATGCCATCATCGTTTTTATTCAGTTCGGAATCCGTGACCGAAGGACATCCCGATAAGGTCGCCGACCATGTTTCGGATGCCGTTTTAGACGCCATTCTTACTCAAGATAAGACGAGTCGAGTCGCTTGCGAAACTCTAGTGACGACCGGTTTGTGCGTTATTGCAGGTGAGATCACCACCAAAGCCCAAATAGATTTCCAAAAAATCGCCCGAGAGACCATCGCCGACATCGGATACACCGATCCTTCTTTCGGAATCGACGCGAACTCATGCGCCGTCATGCTTACGATCGACAAACAATCGCCCGACATTTCCCAAGGAGTCACGGAAGGTGAAGGCCTCTTCAAGGAACAAGGAGCCGGTGACCAAGGATTGATGTTCGGTTATGCGATCAACGAGAATCCAGAACTGATGCCCACACCTATCTTGTATTCGCATAAGTTGACGCAAAAGTTGGCGGAAGCGCGTAAAAATAAAACGGTCAGTTTTTTCCGTCCCGACGCTAAATCTCAGGTGACCATTCAGTACGAGAACGGCAAACCCAAGCGCGTGCACACCGTCGTCATCTCCACCCAACATGCGCCTGAAGCGAGTCACTCTCAGATCCAAGAAGCGGTGATGGAGGAAGTCATTAAAAAAGCGATCCCCGCTTCGATGCTGGATGCCAAAACCGAATATTTCATTAATCCGACCGGACGTTTCGTCATCGGTGGTCCCCATGGGGATTGCGGTTTAACCGGCCGCAAGATCATCGTCGATAGTTATGGGGGTTGGGGACGTCACGGAGGCGGCGCTTTTTCGGGAAAAGATCCGAGTAAAGTCGACCGCTCCGCTTGTTACATGGCACGCTACATCGCAAAAAACATCGTAGCTTCGGGCTTGGCTCAGAGATGCGAGGTTCAAGTCGCCTACGCCATCGGCTACGCGCAACCCATCTCCTTCATGGTGGACACTTTCGGCACAGGCACGATCCCCGATGAGAAGATCGAAAACATCTCCCGGGAAATCTTCGATCTTAAGCCTGCCGGCATCATCAAAGCGCTCGATTTGCTCCGCCCGATCTATAAAAAAACCGCCGGATACGGACACTTCGGAAGACAAGAGCCGGAGTTCACATGGGAAAAGACGGATAAGGCGGATGCGCTGAAGAAACTGGCTTAAGTTTGTTTCGGTGTTTTTTCTCGAATGGCCTTTTTTAGAGCTTCCACTGATGGAGGTTCCACGACATCCGGATAATTGGAATCTATAAGATCCAGGATATCTTGGGCTTCTTGGTATTTTTTCTCCTCATCAAATAAACGACGGGCTTCGTCGAGCAAAGCCTTGCCCTTTTGAGACCGGAAATCATTCGTTTTTTTAAGAACCAGACGCGCACGCGCGGCGTTTCGGGAATTAGGCTCTTCGACAATCACTTTATTCAAAAAATCCACGCTTTCCCGTGACGTCTCGCCTACCTCCAGGGATGTTTCGATTTCCAGAATTTTTAAAGCAGTTTGATCTTTCTTTTTCGTGTCTAGTTGACGCAGCTGAGAAAGCCTTTCCCTGGATTTTTGGACGATTTGATTCGATTGTTCCGCTTGTAACAGGATCTTTTCGTAGGCTTCTTTGGCTTCTTCCTTTAATCCCTGCATAAAAAGAAGGTTCGCCAAATCGTATTGGCTTTTAATGATGTCGAGCCGTACCGGCCAGTCTTCCAATAATTCTTTTAAATTCCGTATAGCGCCTTCCACGTCTCCGACTTCTGCTAAAGCTTGGCAATAAGCGGATCGTGTCTTAAAGGGAATGTATTTTTGAGGATTTTTTTCTTTGTAATCCTCATACACCTTAATCAATTTTTTATAATTATGCTTATCGAATTCCGTCATGACGGATTTTGTAAATGGGTCTACGCTTTGGACCTCCGCCACGGAAGCAGGAGTATCTGCGGCTAAAACGCTGGAAACGGAAAAGAGAAAAAGCAAAGAAGTGAGAGTTAAGCGAACCTTCATATTTTAGGGTGGGCCGATTGAATCATTCCAACGCACTTTGTCAAGAAAGCTCTGGGGCCTCCTCACCCCAAAACCTCAGAAAAAAACCTTCACTTGAAAGAATTTAAATTTATTTCAATTAGAAATACCCTTTAAATACAGCGTATTACAGCATCTGCCCGCCACTCACCTTTGGCACTTTGCTTGCAAATATCACTCGGAAGGAATGAATCTTTAGGAGGATTCGGTGTCAATACAAGGATTAAACAATTCAAGAGAGGTCAGAACACAACACACCCCTTCTGAAGTGTCCAACACTCAAGAGACGCGTCTTTATCAGAGTATCCGCTCCGAACAGCAAGTTTCCATAACGACTTCCCCCATCTCCACACAGACCGATCCCTCCGATACCGGTGATATCCCTCCCCCCATGTCTGAGGGCGGCAATGGCGTTGCCCGCCATGACTGGTTGGAAGAACGCGTCGATAGCCTTCAAGCCGTTGTAGATCTCGCGAATGAACGTCTGGACGCTTTGAATGAATTAGCCCGTAATGGCACTACGGAACAAAGAGCTGCCGCCCGAGAGGTTTTAAGACAAATTCGGGTGGCTGAAAGGGAGTTGGCTCGGGATCGACGCGAATTAGAATGGCTTGAGGAGATGGATAATCAGGGACGTTTTCGATATATGGTCCAACGTCCGGCTCCCCAGGGTGATGTGGTGGGTTCGGAACCCACCTTTCCAACCCCTTCAAGCACCACCGAAACTTTGAACGGCGGACACGGCAGATCCACCGGCACTGGCGATGTTATTCTGAATGACGTCAGTGGAGACGTGGCTTTTAGACGGAATGGGTCTTCCCTATTCGTCGGAGATTACGAAATCCAAAATGCTTTCGACGAAAGCGGAAAAATGGTCCGTCGCGTCTATCTGCGAGGCGGCGAAGTGAATCAAACTTTCTTCCATGCGATGAACGAAACAAACATCGCTCCAAACCGCGATGGAGATGGCGAAATCATTGGCGGCGTCAGTTTCTCCGCAAGATCCGCGAATCCCACCACAGCGGCGAATCCTCCTTTCCCTTCCGATTCCAGTTGGGTAGCCGATACGACTCCCAATGCAAACGGCGAAATCGTCTACAGAAATTCCCGCGGTACGGGTACGAGTACGTTTACCGCCCCCTCCAACTACCGTGGCCAACCGGTACGCGCCGTGGAAGTCATCGAAGATCCTCAACATCCCGGGGATGTATTGGTGCGATTACGTTCAACTCCCCGAGGAAATGTCTTGGTCACCTACCGTCTCGTAGGCGCCAAAAACATGATGGAAAATATTTCGAATAACGACTCGACGGTAGGAAGACTAAAGTTCCAGGGTGGTGAGAATGGTCAGTACTGGGATGCGTCCACGGTGCGTATCGATTGGACGGGCGGTAACGGTGGCCATAACATGATCCGTTTCCGTGAGGGACGCGCCCAAGCCGGAAACGCGGGAGACTACATTAAACAAGAGGGCGGCGGCCCCGCAACGATCCTAGGCGGCAGCGGCAACGATTTCCTGGTAGGCGGCACGGCCGAGACGGGTGATTTAACCATCGATGGTGGCGACGGAAACGACTTCATTTTCGGCGGCGGACACGCCAATCGCGGCAGCTCGAATAAAAATCTCCAAGGTTCCCGCGGCAACGACGTCATCATCGTCGATTCGCGGGATACACGGATCCGGGTGGATGGCGGCGAAGGCGGGTTTGATTATACAAATAGCACAGGTGCTGATAACACCAGTAACTTCGAGGATAATACTTTAGCCGAGCAACAAAGGGCGCTCGACCAATGGATGAATGAGAATCCAAGACCCGTACCGGCGAATCCCCTCCACCCGACACCCGAGGAAAGAAGCAGTATTGCTTATTACAACACGCAGTTAGCGAATATGCGCAACGCGATCCAACGAGGTAGCTCCGCGATCAGTAGCGGCGCCATGAGAATTTTCCAAAGCAAGGAAAGCGAGTTCTTGAGTTTCTTCTCCGGAAATTCATCCTCCTTCACGGATACCGAAACAGATTGGCAACATCCCGATTTTGAATCGAACTCCAACACCGGTAGATCCGAAACTTAATAGTCGATATTCGTTAAAAATAAGCCCTGAGCGGGTACCTTCATGCCAGCCCTTCGACGGTCTTTTGAAAGAAGGATTTTCTTCATTTCATCCGGCTTTATTTTCTCGCGCCCAACGTCGACGAGCGTTCCGACAATGTTTCTCACCATATTTTTTAAAAAACCGCTTCCGGTGAACTCTATGCAAAAAAGAACGCCGGGAATCTTTCCCAAATAGGAACGAGGCCACGAATCCTCCTCACGGAATCGGATGCGATAAATGGTCCTAATGGACGTCTTGGTCGAAGCGTCAGCCGCCCGAAACGCGAGGAAGTCATGAGTGCCGACCAGATGCTTCGCCGCTTTTTTCATAAGCCTGATGTCCAGTGTCGTCGGAATCTGCCAGCTCATGCGGTTCAACTGAGGGTGAACGATCGAACTGTTCCAGATCCAATAACGGTACGTCTTCTTCTTCGTGCTTTTTTGGGAATGGAATCCATTCTTCGCTTCGGAGAGTTTTACGACGGATACATCGGTGGGAAGCATCCGCTTCAAGGCGTGATGTAGTTTCCGAACCGCCATCGTGTTGAGGGTCTTTATATGAGCCACTTGACCCAAAGCATGGACGCCCGCGTCGGTTCGAGACGATCCAATGAGATCCACAGACTCATTTAAAACACATCTCAAAATATCTTGGATAACGCCTTGAACCGTCCGCTTTCCGGGTTGGATTTGCCAACCCGAAAAGCCCGAGCCTTCGTAATGGATGGTTAATTTCAAAGTACGCATGGGAATTTAAAACTCGAAGAGTAAGCCGCCGGTCCAAGTGAATCCCGAAAGATCAACGCCTGTCCCACCGAAGCCGTTGATCCATCCGTAGCGTCCTTCGACGACGAAATAAACGTCGTTCACGCCCATATCGTCGCGAGAGCTTTGTGAGAGCTCGTCAATGCGGCTCAAGTCGAAACCCATGCCGATCGTTCCGTGAAAACCGGACTTCCACCCCTTCACGACGCTTCCCTGGTTATTCTCACGAAAAAACACGTAATCAGGCCCCACCTTCACATAAGGAACGAAAAGTTGATGGTCTTTAAAGCGCCCCCGAAAGGCAACGCTGCTTTCCATGGGCATCATCGAGAAATTAAAGCGCGTATTTGAAGAAAGACCGCTTGTCGCGCCGACAGCCGTGCCCCCAGACCCGATATAGCCGAGTCCGATTTCAAATCCGAACTTATCCTTCCATAAATATCCTAAGGAAATTTTCCCCAGTGGATCGCAGCAAGCTCCTAGATAAGTCTTGGTAGAAGGATCCGTTGGCTGCCAAGCTCCTCCTTGGAGCTCAAAAGTCCAATGACGAGGATTTTTCGACTCCGCATAAGATAGTATGGGAAATGCCACGATAATCAGGAGTGATAAGAAAGACTTTTTTGGAAATCGCCTGAAAAAAAATAGGGAAATCAAAATCCCGAAAATCGGAATGGACGTCCCGGTGCTTTCAGGATTTTTAAGCCCTTCAGAAATAAGAGCGCATCCGGCCTCTCCCACGCTCCCCGATAATCCTCGAGTGACTTCTGGGCTCGCTGTGACGCGTGTTGTGCCGCTACCATAAGTATTCGTGCGAGAGCCTACCGTGGCTCCGTTGTCCACGGCGGCCACGGCGACATAGTAAGTCGTAAGATTCGTCAGACCTGAAATCCTCCCCGTCACTGTGGTTCCTGAAGACGGGTGATCGACGGTCGCCGATGCCGTGGTCATCGTATTGACCGCGTCGGGATCGGTACTGACGTATAAATTGTAGTAATCGATATCAGATGTCGAAAGGCGGTCGAAATTTACCGTAACGAAACCGTTTCCGAAACCTGTGGAGTTGATGGTGACGGCGGGCGGCGGCGTGTCGACGGTAATGTCAATAGCATCATGCCCAATATTCCCGTCGCTGTCGGTGACGAAGACGTAAATCCGGTTCGTACCTTCGGTATAAAGCGATGAGCTATAATTAATACTGGCCGTTGTAAGGTTGGCATCCGCTGTTCCCACGGAACCGGTAGTCACTTCCGTACCCGTTCCCGCGCCTGCGCTGGTAAGAGAGCCTCCTACCTTGACCGCATAAGTCCCCGTTTCATCCGATTGAAAGGTTAGTGTATAAGAACCGGTCGTCGACAGGGAACCTGACCCTAAGGACGAGCTCGCAATCGTCACGAACGGATTATCGGAAACAATCGAGAAAGACGCATTGCCATTGCTTGTGATCAGATTTCCATCGGATGTACTGATGAGCAATCCCGGCGCCGAAGAAAGCGATAACGGGTTATCGACCACGTCACTTCCCCCGGTATCGGTAAAATCGAGAACCGTAGGGGCATTAAAAGTCCCGCTAGAAATATTGAGATTAATCACCGACATTCCGGAAGTCCCCGTCACGTAAGCATAAGTATCCGTAGGGTCGCTGACATCGACGACGGAAACGGATTTCAAGTTTCCGTTAGCCGAAAGAGGAATTCCCTTATTGCCGGTATCCGCCACATCGGTATCGACCTCCAAAAACGAAGGGATATCGATCACGTGTACTTTACTGTTCGGGGTGTTGACGACGAAGAGGAAATCATGATCGGAATCGACGGCCGCCGACGAGAGTTCCGTCGTCGTCGAGGAGACTCTCACCCTACCCCCCACGGAAGCCACGCCCTCATTCACCAAAAAAACAAGGCTGGCACTGGAGGTGACGAAGATTTTGTCCGCCGCATTTTCTTCCGCGTCAAAGACAATGGACAATGGGGCGATGGAGGTCCCCAGTTCGTCCAGCAGAGCGAAAGAGGCTGTGACTACGCGTGCCCCGATATCGTAAATGAGTACGGCATTAGTGGTCTTATCCAAGATGTAGAGTTTATCGTCATCGGCTCCCGTTTCGGGATCCGCGACGAGGGCTCCCAGCGATGAAGATCCCAAGTCAACGGTAGTCGGTCGGTTCGTCACATGATCCAAATCGACGATGATCAAATCTCCGTCGGATTGGGTCGCGAACAAGGTTCGATTCCTTATGGCGAGTCCCGCAATGGTCCCGGTGAGGTTCGTGCCGCCGGAGGAACTCAAGTCGGTCAACGCGGGGATTTGATCCGCCGCCAAAGCCCAAGTCGATAAATCAATGCGGGAAATGCCGGTACCGAACGTCGTATAAAGGTATTTATTGCTCTCCAAAGCCATGGCTGTCGCCTGGGAACTAATAAGAGATAAAGCGGCTCGTTCCTGATCCGGATAAGCATAAGCTTTTCCGAGAAAAAAAAGGGCGAGGAGACTAGCGAGGATTCTGAATAAGGTATTCCGCGATTTGGATCGCATTCAGAGAAGCTCCCTTCCTGAGGTTGTCCGCGCAAACCCACAGGTTGATCCCGTTCGGGATCGAACGATCTTCGCGGATACGACCCACGAACACCTCGTCGGTACCCGCGATATCCATCGGCATGGGATATTGTTTTTTCTCCATGTCGTCGCGGAGAACAAGCCCCGGGGACTTTTCTAATAACAAAGAAATATCTTTGGCGGAAGCATTCTTTTCCAATTCGATGTTCACCGAAGCCGAATGACCGCACATCACCGGAACGCGCACCGCAGTGCATGCTAACGCCAAATCCGGAGCTTCCAAAAGCTTTTTCAACTCCTTCATGATCTTGTCTTCTTCTTTCGTATCGCCGTTGGGAAGAAACGCGTCGATCTGAGGGATGACGTTGAAAGCCAATCGATGCGCGAAGACTTTTAAGGGAATTTCCTTGCCGTTCAATAAGGCGACGGTTTGTTCGGCGAGTTCGTCCATACCGCCCTTCCCCGCTCCGGAAGCCGATTGGTAAGTGGAAATGACCATCCTCTTGATGCCGTATTTCCGGTGGATGGGTTTCGCCGCGACGGCGACGGGGATCGCCGAGCAGTTCGGCCCGGCGATGATGCCTTTATGGTCGAGGGCGACGGATCCGTTCACTTCCGGAACGATTAAAGGGATTTCAGGGTCCGCCCGGAAAGCACTTGAGCAATCGATAAAAATAGCCCCGGCCCGTTTCACCATTGGAGCGAAGTGTTTGGAAACTTCGGTCGGGGTATCCCCCATGACCATATCCATGCCTTGAAATTCCTTCTCTTCCGCCAGACGCACCTTCAATTCCTGGCCTTTAAACCGAATGGACTGTCCCACGGATTTTTCAGAAGCTAATAGCCGCAATTCCCCTACGGGAAATTGCCTTTCTTCCAAGATTTCGATCATCTCGCGCCCCACGACGCCGGTGGCGCCTATGATGGCGATATTATAAGTGTCTTTTTTCATAAATGCTTTGCTCCTTTAAAATATGAAAATAGAGTGGTGGCTAGTTATCCTATCGCCTTGAAAAGGCAACGGATTTAAAGCGAACTACGGAGATGAATTCAGTCCGATAAATGGCGATGGTTACGGACTGAAAAGTTGCGATGCGTAGGTGTCCAAAGCAGGAGTAATTTGGTGTCCGGCATCGGGGATTTCAATGAAACGAGCCCGATCACCGAGGGAATTTGCGATTTCGCGGCCCATGTGAATCGGCACAAGAGGGTCATTCACTCCATGAAGAATCGTCGTGCGCGCTCGAATACGATACACGTATCTTCGTACGTCGAATTCATTCCCCCGCAAAAAATCACCGTCTGGGCTTGAAAGGAATTGCGGATATTGGCCTAAAACGACCTCTCTCATGGAAGTCATGGGCGCTAAGAGGACGAGATGATCCACGTGTCTTTCGGCTGCGACATAGGCGGCGACTGCAGCACCCAAAGACCAACCCATGACGGTTACCGGTAATGGAAAATTATCGCCTAATGAATTCATGATCGCATCATACGCCATGACGGCATTTTGATAGAGAGATGTCTGGGTGGCAGCCCCTGGAGCTCCCCCAAAACCGGGATACTCAGGTAAAACAACCATTTGAGACTGTCCCTTCAAGGGGATCGCTATGGGACGCAAATCCGCCAGTATGTCTCCGTTAGAATGAAAATATAAAGTTACGCCTTGAATGGAACCTCCCGTAGGGGCGTCGATCAAAACAACTCCGGGATTCTGAGGATCAGGAATCGAGGTGAAACGGCCATAGCTTGGATACCCTTGCCTCTTCGCTCCCGGGAATAAAACCCGATCGAGTTTTTCTAACCCTAATGGCGTCATTAATGTTGCCTGACTCACCGCATCTTCCCAGATATCGCTACAAGGTCCGCTTGCGAATTCATCAAAACGCTCCCCCAAGAGCTCCCAATTGCCTTCGCAGTTTTTAAAGAGCTCAAAAGCTTTTTCAATGGGATCAGGCATTCGCAAGTTGAACCCACGGGCTTTGGACTCCCTCATAAACTCAAAGACGCCGGTCCATCCAAAAGCAATGGGAGAAATGTCATTTTTATAGGTGACACTCGCTATTGTCCGGCGAATCTCTGTGGGAGGTTGGTTCCAAAAAACACGATCTCTTCCGCGCGCATCTTGAGGAAAGAGTTGGCTTGCAAGGTAGCTTAATAAGGTTGGTAAGGCATGTTGATATGAATTTCCGAATAAAGAAACTCGACTCAGCAGAGGATGAGCCTCATTTAAAACCGATTCTAATCTTTCCCCAAGAGAAGGAGCCATGATTTTCAATAAACGTCTGGTGTCTTTGATGAGGGCATCAACGTCACGGCCTATGTTTTTTTTCAAAAGGGTTAAGGTTTCAGCTATTAAGGAATCATTCGGAGGTGTCACCGGAGAATGGCTGTAAAGGCCTCCATCATAGTAAGTACGTTCTTTTATAAGCTGATCGAGAAACGTTTCCGGAACACCGATGGAAGGATCATCGGATGGAATGGATCCCCCATTATAATCAGGATCATGAAGATTTTGATGCGTATGAGTCCCCTCGGCGAGGGATTGGGCCATTGACGCAAAAGTTGCCAATAAATCTGCGCGTACCGCTTCTCTTTCAATCTTAAAATAAACCTCAGCCATTCCGCGCAATCCCGCTCGGCGGAAACTCCTAAAGAGATGTAAATCCTCTTCGGTCAAGAAACCCATGGGATCTTGAGGCGTCACAGGCAAGCCCAATGCGTCAATTTCAACGGCTGCCTGAAACAAGAAAGTCATGCCGACCGCGAGATCGAAAAAATGCCGGTCACATAAGGATTGTGCGATCTTTGCGGCGTCCTGACCCCAACTATGAGGAAATCGCACTAACCCGTCAGGCAACTCAGCCACATAGGAAGCCGCCTTCAAGAGATCAGGAAAAAAATCACGCGGGGCGCACCCTTGAGGGAATCTCAATACCCTGACTCCATCCGGACCCGACCCCGTAGAAATGCGGTTTTGTTGGACGATCTGAATTAAAGTATCGTCTTTAAAAACCCCTGCTAAAACCGGTCTAAAAACAGGTAATACATCGGCACTCGCTTTTAAAAAATCAAAAGCTCCATCAGCGTTTTCGAAAGGCCGATCATACAGGTTTAAAAAACGGCTCTCGTCCCCTCGTCTTAGCTTTTCGGGAGGCTGGCCTGTATAATAACCATAATAATGCCCTACCTTTAAAAAATCAGGAGTCATTAAAATCTCTCATGCGTATGTATCGGTCTGGCTTAAAGAGAGTTGTGAAAAAAAGTATGAAGGAGAACTAAATACGCGTCTAAACCAAGGCGTCTATAACGGCTTTCGCCATTTCGCTGGTACCGACTTTCGTCTTACCTTCCGCATTGCTACCGAATATGTCGCCACAGCGGTAGCCTTTTTGCAGGACCGCTTCGACGGCCTTCTCGATCTTCTGGGCCAAGTCGTCCCGGCCGAGCGAGTAACGAACCATCAAGGCGCAAGAGAGGATCGTCGCCAAAGGATTGGCGACGCCCTTTCCGGCGATGTCGGGGGCGCTGCCATGGACGGGCTCGTACATGCCTTGTTGAAAACCAAATCGGTTTTTCTTTTCACCCAAGGACGATGACGGAAGCATCCCGATCGATCCGGTCAGCATCGCCGCCTCGTCCGAAAGGATGTCGCCGAAGATGTTATTCGTCACGATGACGTCGAACTGCTTGGGGTTCCGCACCAATTGCATCGCGCAATTGTCGACGTACATATGCTCGACTTGAATGTCCGGATACTCTTTGGCCACTTGATTCACGACGTCACGCCATAGGATCGAGCTCTCTAAGATATTCGCCTTATCGACGGACGTGAGTTTCTTACGACGCACGCGGGCAGCTTCGAAACCCGTCCGGGCGATGCGCTCGATCTCGGGCGTGGAGTAGACTTCCGTATTGAACGCCTTAAAACCGCCCTTAATCTCCTTACGACCACGGGGCTTACCGAAGTAAATACCGCCCGTGAGCTCGCGAACGACAAGTAGGTCAATGCCACCCACGATTTCAGGTTTTAAGGAGGAGGCAGAAACTAAAGCGGGAATAATTTTTGCGGGCCTTAAATTTGCGAAGAGTTTCAGGCCGGCACGGAGGCCTAAAAGCGCCCTTTCCGGCCGTTTTTCATGGGGCAGCGTATCCCATTGGGGCCCTCCCACCGCACCGAGTAGGACGGCATCCGCCCTTTTCGCTTTTTTTAAGACTTCGTCCGTGAGGGGAATCCCGTTCTGATCGATGGAGCATCCACCGGCCAATCCCTGTTCGAAAGCGAACTTCAATCCGGAGCCTTTCGAAGCTTTTTCCAGCACTTCGAGCGAAGCCGTCATCACCTCGGGACCAATGCCGTCACCGGCCAATACCAACACTTTTGCTTTTGCCATAGGGGGCTTTGCCCTATACGAATGACCGTAAATGTCTACGTGGAAATCAGGCCTTTTTCTTAAAAAGGGCCTCGAGCTTTCTCTTCGCCTCTTCCCTTTTTTGAGCCTCTGAAGAACTGAATTCGGGACTTCCTATCTTGAAAAAATCGCAGAAGTTGGCGCGTTCTTTGTCCTTCACGCGGTCGGTGATGCGTTCACGGCATTCGCTATTGGACTTGACGTCGTAGTACTCGCAGTTGCGGCAGCAATGAAGGTCGGCGTCGCAGTGCTCGCACACGTCGTTGCGTCCCACGCGACCTAATATCTTGACTTCCTTTCCGCAGGAGAAACAATTTGCCATAAAGATTTCCATTAACGCGCATAGCGACAGATGTCGACTGTTCCAGAGAAAAAGAATTGAAGAGAAATTTTATGAACTCGATCCAGGTTTTGACGCACCGTTCAAAACTTTTTTAAGAAACCTATTCCAGAAAGTCCCGATATCGCATATAAGCAGTCAATTCGTTAAACATAAATATGGCGCTTTTGCTCCTTGAGGTACCTGGAAGCTTATCTCATTTAAAGCCCGAAATGGCTCAACCAGCCGGACCGTCTGAGCCTGAAGACTGTTCTTTTTTTTCCACATCTGGTTCTATTTACGTCCAACCAACTAAACCATCAGTAAATGCAGATTCCACAATTCGAACGATTTCATCTCTTTTCCCATCCCGAAGTTTTGAAGACCGTTGTACAACGTCCATCACTCTTTTGAGGCCTTTTGACCTAAAAGATTTAGAGGTCCTTCGTAAATTCATCTTTAGCCGTCACCCAGGAGTAAAAGTTTGGATGGACTTCTCTGACGGAAGGCCATCCATACATTTGACCGACGATTCCTTCGAGGGGATACTCTCCTATCCCGTTATGGCGGGTGAAAAAATCCGATTTCGAGCTTCGGGTTCGCAAGCTTTATTGGCATTAGCTTTTATAGATTTTGGTATCGCGACTCGTTGGATAGAGTGGAGTAACCCTTCTGGCGATTATCAACCGGTTATCCCTCTCCAGATACATGCGGACACTCCGGTATCCGAGGTGGTTGCCACAATTCAAGAAGTAGAAAGTCTGTGCTGTTCCCTCAGCAAGGGCACGGCGCTCAGTGGAACTTATGACCGCCTCACGGGAGTCTTACGTTTAGGAAATGCGGCCCTTGGCCACACGGTCATAGCGACACGCCATTTATTGGGAAATCTCAGCCCCGCAAACTAAGCATATTGCACCGCAAATGTTGAGTTCGCCGTGTTTGAGCGAAAAGACGGAAAACTCCGTGCCTGTCAATCCCACTTCGATCCAAAAAGCGCCTTAGCTTCCTGTCCTTTTCTCAGGAGCTATTTTTCCTCTATTTGGGTGAATTTGCCGAATTTATTTAGTTCTTTAAGAAAATAGAGATTTTTTTAGCTTTTCTGCAAACTCATCCACTTGCTTCTTAGTCACGATTAGCGGCGGAAGGATGCGCAGGGTTTTTTCTTGGACGGCGTTGATCAAGAGGCCCTTCTCAAGGGCCTTTAAAGCCACCGACTTGGCGTCCACCGAGAGTTCGATGGCGATCATCAGGCCTTGATTACGGACTTCCAAGATTATTCCCGGGAGCGTTTGAGCCAACTTTCGGACCCGATCACAGAGGTATTTCCCCATCTTTTGGGCGTTTTCCAACAGATCGTCTTGATAAATTGTCTTCAGGGTGGCCAGGGCCGTGGCGGTCGATAAGGGATTCCCTCCGAAAGTGGACGCGTGATCGCCGGGCTCGAAGGCTTGAGCGACCTTTTCTGTGGCTACCATCGCCCCGATGGGAACTCCCGAAGCCAACCCCTTCGCTAAGGTCATGATGTCCGGCTCGATCCCTAAGTGTTCATAAGCGAAAAGCTTGCCCGTGCGTCCGACACCCGTCTGGACCTCATCAAAGATTAACAACACGTCCCTATCATTACAGAGTCGTCTTAAAGCCTTGAAATATTCCGGAGGCGCCATTTTGACGCCGCCCTCCCCTTGGATGGGCTCGATCAGGACGGCGCACGTGTTTTCATTCATCGCGGACTTCACGGACTCGATGTCCCCAAAAACCGCATAATGAAACCCCGGCATCAAGGGATCAAAGCCTTTTTGGTACTTCTCTTGTCCCGTGGCGGTGATCATGGCGAGCGTGCGCCCATGGAAGGAATTCCTCATCGTGATCACTTCATGGCGTCCGTGACCGAATTTTTTATGGGAATACTTCCGGGCCAGCTTGACGGCGGCTTCGTTGGCTTCCGCCCCGCTGTTGCAAAAGAAAACCCGGTCGCCGAAGCTGTGGCGTACGAGCTCCTCCGCCAACATGGATTGGGTGGGGATATGGAAGACATTGCTCACGTGTAGAAGTTCGGAAGCTTGCTTCCGGATCGCCGCGACGATCTTTTGATGGCAATGGCCCAAATTGTTCACCGCGAGGCCGGAAAAGAAATCCAGGTATTTTTTCCCGTCCCCGTCCCAAACGTAAGCGCCCTTCCCTTTGGACAAAACCAAAGGCAAGCGGCCGTAGGTGTTCATGACGTAGTTCGCGGTCAAAAAACGGATATGGCCGCTCTTGTCGTTGGGGATCACCAATTTACCCGTATTTTTCACGACGAGTTTACATTTCATTTTTTTTGTTTTCTTAACCATTTTCATCTTCCTCATTTTCCGCTTTCTTAGGGTACGTGGCGGGCGTGACGTTGTCCGCGACGCGGTAGGATTCTCCGAACCACTTCCCTAAGTCTACCTTCCGGCACCGATCGGAACAGAAAGGGCGGAAAGGGTTGGGATCCACATCGATTTTTTGTCCGCAATGGCGGCAACGCATCGTGGCGGCCAAGGCTTTTTCCGTTAGATCCGTTTTCGGATCCATATTCTCCGTTTTACCGGTTTTCATGAAGCGTGCCTCCTCCGATGTTCAAACCTCACCATTAAAGCGGGCACCACGCATAAAGCGGCGAAGAGGCAGGATAGCTCCCCGATAACGGCGATCCAACCAAATGACGCGAGCGCTTGGTTCTTGGAAAGGATCAATATCGAATACCCGATGATGGTCGTTAAAGAGCAGAGGGCGACGGCGCCACCCGTCGTCGTCAAGGCTTTGCCCATCGATCCTTTTCCCTCCTCGCGGTACCGCTGGTAGAGATTGCACCCGTAATCGATGGCAACGCCGAACGTCACCGGGATGGCGATAAAGTTGAAGAAATTAATCTTGATGCCGAGCAAAGCGAGGACGCCGAACATCCACACTGATCCCAAGCTCAACGTTCCCACGATCGCATAGGCCGCGCGCTTTTCCCGGAAAATCAGTAAAATCATGAGGCAAACTACCCCAAAAGCCAGTAAAGCGGCCCTCGGCCCATCTCGTCTCATCGCCTGGAACATATCCGCTAGGATGACGGAATCCCCAGACCCGGTGATGACATCCCCATTGGGTAACGTGTTGCTTCGGATCATTTGGGCGAAACGGATTAAATTTTTCCCGTCCCAGAGAGACGCTCGAGAACTAGAGTAGACGAAGACGATATTGCCTAAAGTTCCGTTTTTTTCTCTGAAATTCTTCAGGATCGATTCCGGGAGATCATGGACTTGGAGTTTCCTCCCAGCAAAAAGACGTTTGAACGCTTCCAATTCTTTTCTTTGGCCGGGGTTTAAGAAGCGTAGAGACTTATCCTGCAATAAAACTCTTAGCTCGTTGAGAATCCGTAATTTTTCGTCCTGATCCTCGGGCAGGTAAGAATAAACGGACTGGCAATTGTCGACGACCCTATTCTCCAGGGGATCTTCGGAATTCTTTTTTAAGATTTCATCGCAAAGGACTCGCGCTTGCTCGATACGATCGGTGAGTAACACGGCAGGGGCGCTCGCATGTCCGAAGACACCGTCAATTCTCCGATTCCAATAAGCCTCATCCGCGACTTCGGCGCTTTTAGGCTTTATCCGCAATTTAGAGAAATCATATTCCAAGGAACGAGGGGCAAAAGATACGATCAGCGGGATGGAGACCAATGTGATGGCCAACCCGAACCCCGTCAGCGGGCGTGCCCAAGAGGACGCGAGACGATCCGCCAGGAGAGGTGTAAAGGCAAAAATACCTTTAGGGGATTCATCCGCTTTTGTTACGGACCACATGGAATCAGCCAGGCTCATAAAAACGGGCAGGACTGTGTAAGCGGCTACCCAACAAAAAAACATACCCAAACCACCGATGTATCCAAAATGCGAGTACCCTTTGATCTGCGTCGTCAGGAGGGTGGCGAACGCCAAACTTGTCGTCAAAGCGGAGGCCAATGTACCGCCTAAGGTCGAGGAAACAGAAGTCTCCAAGGCCTCGTCAATCCCAAGCCCTTTCCGTCTTTCCTCCAAATACCGCGCCATGAGGATGAGACTGTAATTGACTCCATTAGCGACAAGGATGGAGGCCAAGAAAGCCGTTTGCATCGTCACATAGCCTATGTGCCCTTTCACCAAGGCGAAAGTCCATACCGCTCCGTTGACCACGGACCACGCCATAAGGAAAACCATCCGCAAACGGCGGTAATAGACCAGGGCACATAACGCGATAAGACCAAGACACAGGCCCGTGATTAAAACGATATCATCGGTCAACGCTTGGTACTCGAAAAGAATACGCCTCAATTTACCCGTTAGCCCGATCCTCAACGAGGGATCGTAAGCGGCGGGATTCAAATTGGCGATCACAACCTGGACGCGGGAAACCAGATCTCTGGAAAATTCGACGCCTCTAGCCTCCCCCGGTGGACGAAGCAAAATGACTAAAAGGTCTTGCTCTTTATTAAAGAAGTAACCTTTCGCATATTGATCATAGCTCCCGGCCTTCTCACGGTACTTGGCTTCGATGTCTTTCGTATCGAAACCGCTGTTCTCCTCGTCTAAATCAATGAAAAATCCGGCGGCTTTGAGCTTCTCTCTTTGAAGGCTTCTATCCAATCGTTCCTTCACCGCCCTTAGATCGGGTAACGACATGTAAAGGTATTTGTTGTCCTCATAATGTCTCCGGACTTCCGAGACATTATATTCCACGCTATCCACATAACCCGCAGGCAACGCTCTGATTTTTTTTACGAAATCATCGGCGAACCTCATCATCGCGTCCTGATTTTTGCCTTCTACCGCGACGATGAGAGAACCGGTCCCGGGAACGCGCTTCGCGATGCGTTCCAGATCGACCACGCTTTGGGCTGTTTCGGGCAAAAGATACCGGAAGTCGCTTTTCAACTCGAGATGGCGTATTTGTAAAAGACAAAAGACGAAAAGCGCTAAAAACAGCGCGGCCAAAGGAAAGCGGGCGCGGTGCAAAAACCGGACATAGCTTTTCATAAGTGGTGAATCGGTACAAAAAGAGAGATAGGGTGTCTAGGATTTACTCCTTTTTAAGCTCGCTAAAGTTTTCTACATTGGTTACCGTTAAGAGCGATGGCCCTTAGAGTTATATGAACAAAAAATCCTTCATCATCCTATTACTCTTTTTTATCTTTTTTCCCGCTTTTTTTGTCGCCCTGTTCGCCAATGACATCCTTCTTTATGGGCCCGATGGAGTAAAGCGGATCGATAAGGCGATCGAGCTTTACGAAAAGTACGTGAAGAAAGGTGGCTGGGAAAAAATCGAAAAAGGCCCTAAAATTCTGCCTGGCGAGACGAATCCGCGTATTTCTTCCATTCGTAAGAGGCTTTTGGCGACCGGTGATTTGAAGAAGAAAACTTCCAGCGAAGTTTATGATGATGATTTGAAAACCGCGGTGATGAAGTTCCAAGGACGCCATGGGCTTGAAAACGACGGCATCATTGGCATTGGAAGCATCGAGGCCATGAATGTATCGGCGGAAGAGAGGCTCAAGCAACTCGTCGTCAATCGCGACCGCTTCCGAAGCACCCCCTGGCCTCCCGCGAAGTACGTCCATGTAAATATCCCGGACTACCAACTCTATGCGGTCGAAGACCTGAAAACCGTCCTCCAGATGAGGGTAGTAGTCGGCCTTAAGAAGAACTGGAACACCCCGGAAGTTCAAAGCCAAATTAAGCAGATCGTCGTGAATCCAAAATGGCATGTCCCCGTCAACATCATTAAGAAGGAACTCCTGAAGAAGATTCAAAAGGACCCCGGCTATGTGGCGAAAGAGAACATGGTCGTCTACGAACGGAAGGATGGAGAACGCGTCGAAGTAGATCCCATGACCTACGACTGGGCTTCCGCAAAGCCGGGAAACCTCGAGATCGTCCAGGATTCCGGAGATGCGAATGCCCTCGGGCATATGAAGTTCCTTTTCCCCAATTCTCATGATATCTACATGCACGATACTCCTCAAAAATCATTTTTTTCCAACCAAATGCGTGCAGCCAGCCATGGCTGCATCCGAGTTCATAAGCCGATGGAGTTAGCCAAGTTCATTGCCGCCGGCTCGACTTGGACCGAAGCAAAGATTCAAAACCTGATCGCCAAAAAAGAAACCCAGTTCCTCGCTTTGCCGGAACCCGTCGACGTGTTCATCGATTATTACACGGCGTGGGTGGACGAAGACGGGACGGTCCAATTCCGCGAAGATATTTATAAGAAGGACGTTGTGAAGGAAGCCAAATAAACCGCTAGCGTAAAAGATCTTTGAGTATGTCGCCGTTTGGCTTTTGGAGAGGTGCAGGTAGCTTCTCTTCCGCTTTTTGCTGAAGATTTTGAAGGGAGGCGGTCTTCAAACGCTCCACGAAGGTATTGACGTCGGGAGCCACGATCGGCGCCGGCAAGGCTCCAGAGACCGTAAAAGGCACCGTCAGCTTCCCTTCCAGATCTACCAGCGACGACTTTCCCGGGAACTCCCCTAGCCAAGCATCGGTCTCCGAACGCGCGAGAAGCAAGACGCCTTTTAAATCCAAATCCCCTTCTAAGGAAGCTTTTCCGACTAAATTCATGGTTGAGGTTTCAGTCACCATCCGCAAATCAGGAATCTGCAGAAACCCTTTTTCGACCCGGAAGCCGCTGGCGAAGGAACTGTAGTTGGTCTCTTGGGTTTGAAGCGCGAAGCGGGGCGGCGCGATCTTCGGCGCTCCGCTGGAAGCGGGATTCGCCTTGAGGGCCGCATTGAGTCCGTCGACGAGGTTCTGATTCAAAACCTCCTTGGCCATATTCAAGGCGAGGATCTTACCGGCCGAAAGCGAAAGGTTTCCGTCTCCCGTCGACGAGGACTTTATATCCTTCATCTCCGACCCCTCACCCTCCAGAGCGAGACCGAGATCTCCTTTACCGGAAAAGACGTCCCGAAAACCCCCGACCGCCGTCATCAGGGCATTGGCGTCGAGCTGGGACGCCTGGAGGTTGAATTTCCATTGGGGAGCTTTCTCTCCAAAACGGATCATACCGTTTCCAGACATCGTTCCCTCGAAGATCCGAAATGTCATCGCATCCAAGATCCATTGCTTCCCCACTACATGAAAATCCGCTTTGAAGTCCTCTGGCTCATACCTCTCCAATACGAAGAAACGTTGGCCTTCGATCTTTCCCTTGAGGGCTCCCGAAGAGAGGAGGCCTTGTAGAGGACCGTAATAGCTCCAAGTGATCTTTGCCGGCGTTCGAGCTCCTTTTTTCAGATAATCGCCGTAAGCGATCTTAGCTTCCCCGAAATCCAGGTTTCCCGAGGTCTGCATTTGTGAAACATTTCCGCTCAACTGAACCGATAACGAGGATGGTCCCGTAATTTGGGCACCCGCAGGCAAACGCTTCTCGAAAGCAGGGTCTACGGCAGCTAAAGCCTTGAAATCGAGGGAACGCGAGCCGATCTCAGCTTGATAATGATAATCCCCAAGTTCTTTCGCCTCCCATGAAACCTTCACGGTGAAAACGCTTCCGCCCAAGTCGAGTTTCATATCGTCGGTGCGATAAACACGCTTTCCGGGATCCAGAACGAGAGAACCTTCCACCATGACGCGACGAGGGGATTCATTCACTATGCCGCTCAGTTTCACCGGTATTTTTTGCTCTCCAGGGGAGGATGAAGCCGAGAACGAGAACGACTCCACATCGAGCTCCACCTCGCGCACGATGGGCTTCACCTCTTCTTCGCCTTGATTCCCTTCCAACCGATACACGATTCCCCGCTCAACGGTTAAAGACATGACCTCCGTCTTTTCGATCCAAGAGTTTTCTTCTGAAGATGCGGAAGGATTCGGTGATTTGAAAATGCCTTCCAAATTACTGCGTTCCTCTGCGGTACGGTAGTAAATGACCGGGCGGTTGAAACCGAGGGCAATGGCGAGGCGTTTCGAGAGGAGCTTTCTCAAATCGAGAGTCATCCTGGTGGATGCGATCCGAGAAAGCGTCCTTCCTGAGAAAGGCCCGTCGAGCGATAGGATCCGCATGTCTTCGAGTACGACCGAAGGCACGGGAAGGATATGAAGCTCGATGCGATCCAGCTCCACTCGACCATTCACGGCTGCTTCGATCTTGCGAATCAGAGGCTCCTTCAATTGATTGGGATCCACAAAGAAGGCAGCGGCGATGATGGCCGCTGAAGTCAGAAAACCTAAAATAATGACGATTTTAAAAGCGCGTTTCAGCATGCGTCGCGTCATACAAAATGCGGTCAAAAGTTCAACTTCCTTGACGCGCGAATATTAAAATACTCTAATTTCTCAGTACATGGGGAGGTGTTTTATGCCGCAGGAAAAAGATCTTCCGTCCGATCGCACGGACTACGTCTTGGAATCCAGAGAAAATAAAAGGCGTTATGCAAGGCTCGATATCGCGTTAAGCGTCAGCTACGCGTTGAAGAGTCCCGGCGGTGAAGTCAGCGAATTAGCGGAGGCCTTGAGCAGCGACATCAGCGCCGGCGGCCTACGGCTCATGACGCCCGGCCCTCTCCAACCCGGTGACCTCCTGGACCTGGAAATCAGCATTTGCGGCAGCGAAGACAGCCCAATCCGGGCGAACGGCGAAGTCGTCTGGCAAAACAAGATCGCCGACACGAGCTACGAAACGGGAACCGTCATCAAGTACGTCAACGACGACGACAAGCAACGCTTCATGAACTTCGTCTTCGAGCAAATGTCCCGCCTGATGGGCGTCAGCGCCAACCCGATGGTGCATTGAAATTCCGGAAACTATTTAACTACATCCCGCCTTCATAACCTTTATGATGGCTAACTAAATAATAGGCCGCGCTGGCACCGAATTCCTCCTGCCGTTTTCGTTCGCAAGACGACCATGAATTTTAGCTTCTCGCGCCATAGATAGAAATTTATGAAAGTTGCTATCTTTGGTAAACATTTTTCTGATTTTCACCCATTTAACTTTTGACGGTAGGTACTAAATAAAGTACTTTATTTAGTACCATGAAGCTTTCCGAAGACATCAAGCCCATCACCTACATGAAGACGAACTCGGCCGAGCTCGTGGAAACGGCCACGCGCAAGAGCCGGCCCATCATCATCACCCAAAACGGCATGGCCAAGGTCGTCGTGCAGGACATCAAAAGCTTCGAAAGGGATCGGGACACGCTCCTTCTTTTAAAACTCCTCTATCAAGGGGTCCTGGAAGCGGAAAAAGGAGAAGGCGTCGACCAAGAAGATTTCTTCGACCAACTTGAAAAGGAATTGAAGTCTGAAATCCTCAAACGAAAAACCCCCGAAAAGGATAGGTAGGCACCACCAAGTCAAATGGACGCCCGTGGCCCAGCGGGATTTACGCGCGGTTCTTTCCTATATTTCAAACAATAGTCCGCGAACGGCCTTGAAAATCGCCGCGAAGATTCGTTCAAAAGCGGCTTCTCTCTATCAATTTCCATCGAGGGGCTGTGTTGTGCCCGAGCTTAAAAACATTCCGGAACTCTCCTTCAGAGAGCTGATCATTTCCCCTTGGAGGCTCGTGTATCGCATTAAAGGAAAACAAGTCGAAATCCTGGCATTTTTCGATGGAAGACAAGACCTCGAAGAAATGCTCTTCGAGAGGCTTTCGCGCATTCGTTAATCACTTATTCTCAGCGGCGCGCTTCTCTTGGTATTGCTTGACCAGGACATCCTGGACGTTGCGGGGGACGGGAGCGTATTTGAGGAATTCCATTTGGAATTCGCCCTTCCCTTGCGTCGCGCTTCTAAGATCCGTCGAATAACCGAACATTTCGGAGAGCGGCACTTCCGCGTCGATTTGGGCATATTTGTTGCTCGTGCCCGTACTGACGATGACCCCGCGGCGTTGGTTGATCTGGCCCACGGTGGCACCCTGGAACTCCTCCGGTGCCTGGGTCTGGAGTCTCATGATCGGTTCGAGGATGATCGGACCGCAGGCGTTGTAGAACTCGCGGATCGCCGTCATGGCGCAGATGCGGAACGCCATGTCGGAAGAGTCGACGTCGTGGTAGGCGCCGTCGTTGATGATGGCTCGGAAACCGACCACCGGAGCGCCGATGAGAAGACCCTTTTTAAGCTGTTCTTGGAAACCCTTATCGCACGACGGGATGAATTCACGGGGAATCTTACCGCCCACGATCTCATCGACGAATTCATAGGTCTGGACCGCATCCGCTGGAAGTGGTTCGAAAATACCGGCGATCTTCGCGTATTGTCCGGATCCACCGGTCTGCTTCTTATGCTGGTACATGAACTCGGTCCGCTTGGTGATCGCCTCGCGGTAAGCCACTTGCGGCTTACCTGAAATCACTTCGCAGCCGTACTCGCGCTTCATACGCTCGATGTAGATTTCCAGATGGAGCTCGCCCATTCCGGAAATGATCGTCTGCGCGCTCTCTTCGTCGCGATGGACGCGGAACGTCGGGTCTTCCTTCGTGAAACGATTCAAGGCCTTAGAGAAGTTGGCGGAACCCGCCTTATCTTTAGGCGCCACGGCCAGCGAAATAACCGCGTTCGGTACATGCATGGACGTCATCGTCAACCGATCGTGCTCGCCATCCGTGAAAGTGTCGCCGGAAGCGCATTCCACGCCGAACATCGCGACGATGTCCCCCGCTTGCGCCGTTTCGATGTCGTGCATCTCGTCGGCGTGCATGCGGACCAGACGTGGGATCTTGACCTTCTTGCTGTTACTGGAATTGACGATAAAATCCCCCTTCGAGATTTTACCCTGGTAAATGCGCATATAAGTCAACTGGCCAAAACGCCCGTCCTCGAGCTTGAATGCCAAGCCCACGAAGGGCTTTTCCGGCGTGGATTCTAAGATGACTTCGGCTTCATCTTTATCTTGATTCAAAGCCTTATTTTCAACTTCGGCGGGATTCGGCAAGTAATGACCGACCGCATCCAAAAGGACTTGAACTCCCTTATTCTTGTAGGCGGAACCACACATGACGGGAATGAATTTCAAACTGAGCGTCGCCTTGCGGACCGCTTTCCTTAACATGTCCGCGGGCACCGGCTTATCTTCCAGGAAAAGTGAGATGACGTCATCGTCGAAATCGCCCATGGCAGCCACGAGTTCAGCGCGGCGTTCCTTGGCGGATTCCAGGAGATCGGCAGGAATCTCTTCGATACGGATCTTTTCTCCGTTGTCGCCGTCGAAGTAGTAGGCCTTCATCTCCACGAGGTCGATGATCCCTTTGAATTGATCCTCGGCGCCGATCGGCAAAGCGATCATATGGGCATTGTGGCCGAGCTTATCGCGGAGTTGGTGCATGACGCGGATGGGATCGGCGCCCGCGCGGTCCATCTTATTGACGAAGGCGATGCGGGGAACGTGGTAACGGGTCATCTGGCGGTCGACGGTGATCGATTGGCTCTGGACGCCGGAGACGGAGCACAAGACGAGGATAGCACCGTCCAAGACACGAAGTGCGCGCTCGACTTCGATCGTGAAGTCCACGTGGCCGGGAGTATCGATGATGTTGATGACGTTATCCTTCCATTCGCAATAAGTCGCGGCGGACTGGATGGTTATCCCCTTTTCGCGCTCGAGGTCCATGAAGTCCATCGTGGCGCCGACGCCCGACTTACCCCGGACTTCCTCGATCTTATGAATCTTATTGGTGTAAAATAGGATACGCTCGGTGAGCGTCGTCTTTCCCGAATCGATGTGGGCGGAAATCCCGATGTTCCTGACTTTTTCCATAGCGGCGTTAGCCATACAAACTCCTTATATATTAGGTCTTTATTTCAAAAGGGGCCTGTCCTAGCTTAAACCTTTTTCAATTGTCGAGTGTTTTATCGCCGGGTTTATGAAAGGGATTCCTACATCGACTGCACGGAAAGGCCTCGATGTTTCAAGGCTTTGATGCCTTCGGATGCGCTGGTAATGAATCTATAATAGCTCGACAGCTCCATGATGATGGATCTTATGATGAAATTTCCTATCGGCCGTCACAAAAGAGGCTTTGAGACTTTTCGCCAATATGAAGAAGCTGGCGTCATAACTTGATAATTTAAGTTTTTTAGCAAGTTGCGCCGTTTCGATAAATCGATTCTCCGGCAAGACGAAGAACTCAATGGGTAGCTTATGGAGTTGTTTCAAGAGAAACCCCATGTCCTCATACGTCACGTCGGATCGTCTCGAAATATAATTCGAGAACTCGTAGAGCAATAAGTCGGGAGCGGCAAGGGAATGGTTGGCGACAAGATATTTGGCTCTTTCAGAGCCTTCCTCCGGGAAAAAGAGTTTAATCACCACCGAAGTATCGACGACTTTCATCGAGAATTTCTCATCTCACGGATCGCATCGACGGCATCTTTTTGGGAGACTCTTATCTTATTTTTCTTCTGCCACTCCTCAATCTCGGAAAAAAACTCTTCTATTTTTTTTAGGCGGTCTGCTTTTTGGAACTTCTCCTTATATTCCTTGGCAGGGATCAGGACGGCTAGGGGTTTGTCTCCCCTTAAGATAGTGATGTGACTCCCTTTCTGAGCAACACGATCTAAAAGAGAGCCGAATTTTTTCCTCATTTCTAGAGCCGAAACCGTTTGCGTCGTAGGGCTTGTTTCCATAGTAACTATGGTACCACCTATCATAGCTGCTATGTCAATTAAGGATTGCCGAGATACTCCTGCATGGATTGAACGGAAAGGCCTCGGTGCTTCAAGGCTTTGATGCCCTCGGCGGCGGCCACGGCGGCGGCGGCGGTGGTGAAGTATGGGATGCCCTTTTGGACGGATTTGCGGCGGATGTAGGAGGAATCCTTGGCGGACGCCGACCCTTCGGGCGTGTTGATGACCATCGCGACTTCGCCTTTATCCATCATATCCACCACATTCATTCCCCCTTCGGCGACTTTATTGACGGGGGCCACCGGTAAGCCGGAGCGGTTCAGGAACGTCGCGGTGCCGTGGGTGGCGATGAGCTTAAAGCCCAGATCGTGGAGCTTTTGGACGGCCGGGAGGACGACTTCCTTGTCGAGGTCGCGGACGCTCACGAAAACCGTCCCCTGCAGGGGCAAATGGTTCCCCGCGGCGATCTGAGACTTAGCGAAAGCCTCGCCAAAAGTGCTCGCGATCCCCATTACCTCCCCCGTCGACTTCATTTCGGGCCCTAAAATCGTATCGACACCGGGGAATTTGCTGAACGGGAACACGGATTCCTTGATGGCGATGTGGTTCATCCGATCCGGCGTCTTTTCGCGCTGCAGGTCGAAGTCCTTGAGCTTCTTGCCCGCCATGATGAGGGACGCAATCTTCGCCAAAGGCCTGCCGGTCGCTTTCGAGACGAAAGGCACGGTGCGCGAGGCGCGCGGATTCACTTCCAAGACATACAAGAGGCCATCCTTGATCGCGTATTGGACGTTCATCAAACCGACGACTTTGAGCTCCTTGGCCATGCGGATCGTCCAGTCCTTGATCTGGTCGAGCATTTCCTCGGAGAGCGAGCGCGTCGGCAAGCTCATGGCGCTGTCTCCCGAATGGATGCCAGCTTCCTCGATGTGTTCCAAAATCCCGGCCACGAAGACGTCTTTTCCGTCTGAGAGGGCGTCCACGTCTACCTCGACCGCGGCTTCCAGGAAGTGATCGACGAGAATGGGCTTTACCCAGGATTCCCGCTTCAAATAATCCTTCAAGCCCGCGTCGTTGTAGACGATTTCCATCGCGCGTCCGCCCAGGACATAGGACGGGCGCACGACGACGGGGTAACCGATCTTGCGAGCGAGTTTCAAAGCCTCTTGATCGGTGTTCGCCGTGCCGTTCTTGGTTTGACGGATCTTCAGCTTGTGAATCATCGCCGCGAAGAGCTTCCGGTCTTCGGCGCGGTGGATGTTCGTGGGCGATGTGCCAATGATGGGAACGCCCGCTTTCATGAGAGGAATCGACAGCTTCAATGGGGTTTGCCCGCCGAACTGGACGATGACGCCGTAAGGCTTCTCCTTTTCGACGATGTTCAAGACGTCTTCATACGTAAGCGGTTCGAAATAAAGACGGCTGGAGATGTCGTAGTCCGTGCTGACGGTTTCGGGATTGCAATTCACCATGATGGTCTCGAACCCCGCTTCCCGGAGAGCCAGACTCGCGTGCACGCAGCAATAATCGAACTCGATACCCTGACCGATGCGGTTGGGTCCGCCGCCCAGGATCATGACTTTCTTCTTCTTGGTCACGTCGGACTCGTCTTCCCGCTCGTAAGTGGAATATTGGTACGGCGTGTGTGCCACGAATTCGGCGCCGCAGGTGTCGACGCGCTTGTAGACGGGGACGACCTTCTTCTGTTTGCGGAGCTTACGGACTTTGATCTCGTCCATGTTCCAGAGCTCGGCCAGGCGTTTGTCCGAAAAACCCATTTGCTTGGCTTGTTGGAGGTCTTCGGGACGCGCCGCTTTTGCGCCCTTCCCCTTCAATTTCTTCTCGAACGCCAGGACTTCGTTCATGTGATAAAGGAACCACGGATCGATGTACGAATATTTATGGACCTGGGCGATCGTCCACCCGCGACGCAGGGCCTCGGCTACGTAGTACATACGCTCCGGATTCGGCACCGAGAGCTTTTCCTTCAAGATCTTCGCCGCCTTCGCCTTGTCCTTCGGGAAATCCTTCTCCAGCTTCCCTAAGCCCAAGGCATAATGCCCCGTCTCCAAGGACCGGATCGCCTTCTGCATCGACTCGCGGAAGGTCCGACCGATCGCCATCGCCTCGCCGACCGACTTCATCTGGGTCGTGAGGACGGGCTTAGCTTGGGGGAACTTTTCAAAGGTGAAGCGCGGGATTTTCGTGACGACGTAATCGATGGTGGGCTCAAAGCTCGCCGGCGTCGTCTTCGTGATGTCGTTCAAGATCTCGTCGAGGGTATAGCCGACCGCGAGTTTGGTCGCGATCTTCGCGATCGGGAAGCCCGTCGCCTTGGAGGCCAAGGCCGAGCTGCGCGAGACGCGGGGGTTCATCTCGATCACCACCATGCGGCCATTCTTGGGGTTGAGGCCGAACTGTATATTGGACCCGCCCGTGTCGACGCCGATCTCGCGGATGACCTTGAGGGACGCGTCCCGCATGATCTGGTACTCCTTGTCCGTCAACGTCTGCGCGGGAGCGACGGTGATCGAATCCCCCGTATGCACGCCCATCGGGTCGAAGTTCTCGATCGAGCAGATGATGACGACGTTGTCCTTGGTGTCACGCATCACCTCGAGCTCGTACTCCTTCCAACCTAAGATGGACTCCTCGACCAGGACTTGGCTGGTCGGGCTCGCTTCCATGCCGATGCGCACGAGTTCCTTATATTCTTTCTCGTTCTTCGCGATGCTGCCGCCGGTCCCGCCCAAGGTGAAAGACGGACGGATGATGGCGGGGTAACCGACTTCCTTCACGACCTTCATCGCCTCATCCATATTGGTGGCGAAACCGCCGCGGGGAATGTCGAGTCCGATCTTCAGCATGGCTTCTTTAAAAAGCTCACGGTCCTCGGCCTTCTTGATGGCCGGCAATTTCGCGCCGATCAACTCGATGCCCAAACGCTGGAGCAATCCGGACTCCGCCAAGGCCACGGCCGTATTTAGGCCCGTCTGCCCTCCTAGAGTCGGCAGGATGGCGTCCGGACGCTCCCTTTCGACGATCTTCGCCACGACGTCCGGCGTGATCGGCTCGATGTAGGTGCGATCCGCGAGTTCCGGATCCGTCATGATGGTCGCGGGATTGGAATTGACGAGGACGACTTCGTAGCCTTCCTCTTTCAGGGCTCGGCAACCTTGAGTGCCGGAATAATCGAATTCGCAGGCCTGGCCGATGACGATGGGTCCCGACCCGATGATCATGATTTTTTTGATGTCGGTACGTTTGGGCATGGTGTTCTCCTCGGAGGGGGCTACGCCCCCTTCCGACGCCCAAGGCCCGGCAAAGCCGGATCCTTGGGCTGCCTCCCCCAATAGGGAGGTAAAAATTAATTAGAGGTTTGGTGATCCGTTTACACGGATCACGACCACTTATCCTTTCGACATCATCTCGACAAATCGCTGGAACAAATACTGTGAGTCATGCGGTCCCGGCGAGGCTTCGGGGTGGTATTGCACCGAGAAAGCCAGCACGTCCTTCACCCTCAAACCTTCGACGGTCTTGTCGTTCAAATTGACGTGGGTAAGTTCGGCGATCCCTTTCAAAGAGTCGGTATCTACGGCGAAATTATGGTTTTGGGACGTGATCTCGACTTTTCGCGTCGTCAAATCCATGACGGGTTGATTGCCGCCATGGTGACCGAAACCCAACTTGTAAGTCTTACCGCCCAAGGCCAACCCCAAGAGCTGATGCCCGAGGCAGATCCCGAAAAGGGGCACTTTTCCCAGGAGCTCTTGGATAGTCTCGATCCCATAGCGGACGGGCTCCGGATCACCGGGGCCATTGGAGAGGAAAACGCCTTGAGGCTTCATCGCCAGGACTTCGGAAGCCGGCGTCGTCGCCGGGACGACGGTGACGTCGCAACCCGCGCTCACCAGCCCCCGCAGAATATTGTATTTGATCCCGAAATCGTACGCGACGACCTTGAGGCCTTTTTCCGGATTCTTGCCGTAGCCCTTGGCCAAGTCCCAGAGGGATTCCGTCCAATGATACGGCTTGGAGCACGTCACTTCCCTCGCCAAGTCGCGTCCCACCATCTTGGGCGCCGAACGCGCCTTCTTCACTAAACGCTTCGCGTCGCCGTCGAGGCTGGAAATGACGCCCATTTGCGATCCGCGGTCGCGCAGATGCCGGGTCAAGGCGCGCGTATCGACGCCTTCGATGCCGACGATTTGGTTTTTCTTCAGGTATTGGTCGAGCGTCATCTTCGAGCGGAAGTTAGACGGCATTGGGTTGTATTGTTTGACGATGAAACCGTCCAAAAAAGGTTTCCGCGACTCGATGTCCTCGAAATTGACGCCGTAATTCCCGATCTCCGGGTACGTCATCACAACCATTTGCCCTTTATAGGAAGGGTCCGTGAGGATTTCCTGGTAACCGGTCATACTGGTGTTAAAGACGACTTCCCCGATGGATTCTCCGACGTGCCCGAAGGGTTTGCCCTCGAAGACGGAACCGTCTTCCAAAACTAAAAAGCAAGTCTTGGCTTTATTGGCCTTAGATGTTTTCATAGACGATTTTCCCATTCACGATCGTGTATTTCACTTTTCCCTTCAAGGCCCATCCGCTAAAGGGTGTGTTACGGCTTTTCGAGGAGAACTTCGCCGGATCGACGTTCCATTTTTCCTCGGGATCGAAAATCGAGACATCTGCATCCGACCCTGGCTTAAGGGTTCCTTTATTCGGCGTGCCTAAAATACGGGCGGGATTCGCGGACATAAGGCGGATCAATTCCGAAAGCGGGATGCTCTTGTCTTGGACGAGCTTGAGACATAGGGCTAACGAGGTCTCCAGCCCCACCATTCCGTGCGCGGCTTGGGTGAATTCTACTTCCTTTTCGAAAGACGCGTGGGGTGCATGGTCCGTCGCGATCGTGTCGATGACGCCGTCTTCGATGCCGCGGCGCAAGGCCAAGGCGTCTTCGCGCGACCGCAGGGGCGGACGGACCGAGGCGTTGGTGTTGTAACCGCGTACGGCTTCGTCCGTCAGGAATAGATGGTGCGGCGTCACCTCGCAGGTCACTGCCACGCCGCGTTTCTTGGCGGCCTTCACCAGCTCCAGGCTGCCGCGCGAAGACATGTGGGCGATATGGAGCTTCGCCCGCGTCAGTTCCGCCAGGGCGATGTCCCGGGCGACGATCAGCTCCTCGGCTGCGTTCGGCGAACCCGGCAGGCCGAGCTCGGTGGCGACGATCCCTTCGTTCATGGACCCGTGGCCGGAAAGGCACTCGTCTTCCGCGTGCGAGACCACCATCAAACCGAAACCGCGGGCGTACTGCATCGCCTTGCGCATTAAGGCGCTATCCATGACGCAGCGGCCGTCGTCCGAAATCCCGACGATGCCCGCTTCGGCCATCTGGCCGATGTCGGCCATGGCCTTCCCTTCCAAACCCTTCGAGATGGCGCCGATCGGCAGGACGTTCACCACCGCGTCCTCTTGGGCGCGCTTCGTGATGTATCCCGTGATGACGGCGTTGTCGTTCACGGGATTCGTGTTGGCCATGCAGACGATCGTCGTGAAACCACCGGCCGCGGCCGCAAGGCTGCCCGTTTTGATGGTTTCCTTATATTCATAGCCCGGCTCGCGCAGGTGCGTATGGAGATCGATCAAACCGGGGGCGACGACGTACCCTTTCGCCTCGATGATGGCGTCTTCATCGCCTTGAGGCTGGATCTTCTTGTCGCACTTCGCGACCTTGCCGTCGACGATCAAAAGATCGAAAAGCCCGTCTTTCTTCGCGATGGGGTCGACGAGGCGGCCATTTCGGATCAATATTGTCATAGCGGTCTTCATAGCGATCGCCCCCAAATCGACAGGACCGCCATGCGCACGGCCGTTCCGTTCTTCACTTGATCCAAGATCACGGTCTTCGCGCCGCCTTCCAGCCGCCCGTCGGCGATTTCCGGCTCGATCTCCACACCGCGATTGATGGGCCCCGGATGCATGACGACCGCATCGGAACGGAGCTGCGACCAGCGCGCGCGGTTCATCCCGTAAAAATGTGTGTACTCGGCGAGCGAGGGGAAATTCAGCTTCTCTTGGCGTTCCTTTTGGATCCTCAAGAACATGATCGCATCGGCATAAGGCAAGATCTTATCGAGGTTCGTCTCGACTTTCGCGCCCATCTTTTCGATCCCCGGTGGGATCAAGGTCGCGGGGCCGACGCACGTGACTTTGCCCCCGAGCTTCGTGAAGGCGTAGATGTTGGAACGCGCCACGCGGCTGTAGGCGATGTCCCCGACGATGACGAGGTGCTTGCCGTCGATCTCACCGAGTTTGTCTTGGACGGTAAAAGCGTCCAGCAAGGCTTGGGTCGGGTGTTCATGCGAACCATCCCCTGCGTTCACGACCGCAGCCTGCGTGTACGAAGCGATTAGTCCCGGCGCTCCGCTGACGGCATGGCGCACGACCATGAGGTCGGGGCCCATCGCTTCGAGATTTTCGATCATGTCCTTCAGGCTCTCGCCCTTGGAGAGGCTGGACGCCTGCGGCGCGATCGTCATCATGTCGGCGGACAAGCGGCGACCGGCGAGTTCGAACGACGTCCGCGTCCGGGTCGACGGCTCGAAAAAGATATTGATGAGGGTCTTGCCCTTGAGGTCCTCGTGCTTCTTCTGCCCACGGGCTTCCTTTTCCCGGAATTCCCGGGCCAAACCCAAAATCGCTTCGATGTGGCTTCGGGAGAGGGATTTGATTTCCAGCAGATCCTTAGGGAAGCGACCGGCGGCGCCCGTTTTGGAAAGGCCTTTGTCCTTAAAATTGTCTCTTAAGGCCAAAAAAAAACCCTCCGTGGGTGACGGAGGGTTTCGTTTCGCTTTTTTCTTGTGGGCAGGCATTGGCGGCGCTCTCTAAATGTTTTTCATTTCTTGTCAAGCACCTGTTCTATTTTAATTTTAATACTTATTGAGCCATGAACCCCTGACTTTTCTTAAGAAGCTCTATATCCACTTCATGTCTATCCAGACGAAGACCAATTTTATCGATTTTTTCAGAAAGATCGTCGTTCATCTTATCAACTTTAATCTCAAGCTTATCGAAACGACTTTCCAGTCCGTTAAAACGGTTTTCTAGTCCATCAAAACGAGTCTCTAGGTGACTCAATCTCCCATTGATCGCCCCTAACCCTTGTTTCGGGTCGAAAACTTCCCGGCTAACCGCGGCTAAACCAGCTGAAACGTCGTCTATTTTTTGAGTCAATCGAGTCTCGAGATCGTCTATTTTTGTTTCCAGATACTGCCTGGTTGATTGAGAGACCTCGACCACAAGCTCCATTTTACTTCGAATATCTTCAAGAAGAATGGACTCATAATGCGCCACTTCCTCTGACTTTTTCGGGAAGCGCTTTTTATTTTTGGATACTTTATCCATAAAGAGTTAGAAGTTTATTTTTGGCCTTCCAAGCGGTCAATCGTTATTAAAATATATTTCAGATCCACATTAACGTCTCATTCGTTGACATACATGATGAAAATAAGTCAATATCATGTAAAAGGAAAATTTATCATGCAAACCGTCATTACGGAAAGAGGACAAATTTCGATCCCCGCGGATGTCCGTAAGAAACTGCGGCTGAAGCCCGGAATGGGAATGGAATGGGTAGTCACCGAGAAGGGCATCTACCTCTACCCTACCCCACAGGATCCGATCGCTTCTTTTCGCGGTTCGCTGAAATCCCGACCCGATTCCGCCGGCTTGATGGACGACTTGATGAAGGAACGCCAAAAAGAAAGATCCCGGGAAAAGGCCAGGAAATGAAATCCTACGTTTTGGACACCTCGGCGCTCTTGACGCTTCAACTCGACGAGAACGGGAGCGATACGGTTCAGGAAATTCTCATAGCCGCCAAAAAGAAGAAAACGACCGTCTTCGCGAGCTTCGTGACGTGGACGGAAATCTACTATATCACTGCGCAACGCTTTGGGCAGGAGCGCGCCTTAGAGACGCTCGTTCAGATGAAGTGTCTGCCGATCCGAAGGATCGAATCCGATGAAGAGCAAACCCTCTTGGCCGGCGATCTAAAAAGGCATTTTCCGGTTTCCCTGGGGGACGCCTTCGTCGCCGCCTTGGCGATCCAAAAGAAGGCCGTCTTACTCCATAAAGACCCAGAGTTCGAATCGATTTCCGACGCCTCAAGGCTGTGGCAACAAGCCCTTCCTTATAAAAATAAGGTTCATCACTAATCCTTCGAGGTTTTCATTGACGATCGAAAGTTAAGTCACCAATCTGAAGAGGTATTATGTTCGAACTAGAGGTTTTAAAGTCCCTATCGCAAAAACTCAACGACCTAGGCATTCCTTACATGCTGACGGGATCCGTCGCGGCCAATTATTACACGTCCCCCCGAATGACTCGGGACTTCGATATCGTCATTGAATTGGAATCCTCGGACATCCTTCCTTTCGTAATGAATCTGTCCCAGGACTTTTTTATCGAGGAATCGTCGGTTGCGGACGCCATTTCCCATCAAGGAATGTTCAATATCATCCACAAGAAAAACATCATAAAAATCGATTTCATCGTTCGCAAGCCGTCTATTTACCGACAAACGGAATTTAAAAGGCGAAAGCTCGTCCAAATACAGGATTTTTCGTTTTGGATCGTCTCCATCGAGGATTTAATCCTGTCGAAATTAGATTGGGCTAAGGAAACCTTTTCCGAGATGCAGATCCAGGACGTTCGCAATCTCTTAAAAAACCAAAGTATCGATCAAGCGTATTTAGACGAATGGATACTTCCCCTAGGCTTGAAGAATATTTGGGAGAAGATATGCCATTAGACACCAGCCTCCAAATGGAAACATTATTCCATCAACTTTTATCGGATAAGTCGGGAGAAGAAAGGCTTTTGATGGGGTTTTCCATGTTCGATTTCTCGAGACAACTTCTTGAAGCCTCCCTTACGCATCAGTTTCCTTCGATGACGGAAGCCCAAAAACGGTTAAAAATCCTCGAGTCCTACTATTCTGGAGAAATCAGTAAAAAGTTACGCACCGTTTTTTCCTAATCTCCGGAAGCCAAATCCTGTAAGATGAATTTCCGATGGCACTGGCACTCATCCCTCTCGGCGCAGGTAATGGCGACGGCGCCAGAGGCATCGCGGATGACTTCCTTTAACCTGACTAATCCCTTTTTATACTTAGACGTTTTCATGTGCTCCCGGAATCCCGGCATCGTCCTGCGTCCCTTGGCGTCCGGCGGGTTGCCCAAAGCGTCTCCCAGCCATACGTATTCGATGCCGGCTTCCTCAAGGGCTTCCTTCAATCTGTCTCGGTCGAAATGGGGAAATTGGCTGTACGGAGAGGCCCTTACGTCCACCACTACTGTTACTCCTCCCTTCCTCAATTCGCCGATGTACTCGCGAATACTTTTCGTGGACGTGCCGATACCGATGGTCTTTTTTGAAGGGGCAGTTGGAATCCCTGGGCCTGTGTTTAAACCCAAACTCAATTGCTCCCTTTTTGGAGCCAGAGTAGCTGGAGGCGCAGGAGGTGGTTGAGACGCTTTTTCCCTGGAGGCGGCTTCCGACTTTCTTGATGGATCGTAGACTTCCCCCCCGATGCAGGATCTTTTGGCAAACTCGAAGAATACCTCTTTCCGTGCTATCCCAGGAATCGAGGAGCCTTTTAAGTTCCTTGATGACCTCTCCGCCTCCGCCCATGTCTACGATACTGTCCTTGACCACGACCCTGGGGTACCGAAGCTTGGCAAGAGCCGCCACAATCTGCCTTCCCGACACGGAAAATTTGGCGGACTTATCGGCTTTTATAGGGAAATGTTGCCTAAAATTAACAGGATAGGAGTTTTAGTTCTTTTCCAGAATCTCAAACCCCACCTTCTCCATAAGGTCCCGGAAATTCGGGAAGGAGGTCGCGACGCATTCGGTGTCACGGATGGTCGACGGGCCTTGGGCGACGCTGGCCAGGACCGCGGTTGACATCGCGATGCGGTGGTCGCCGTAGCTCTCGCAAACGGCCGCCAGAGGCTGCGATTCCCCTAAGCCCCTCAATCCAATGATATCGAGGCCGTCGGGGTATTCCTTCACCTTCACGCCGAACTTCGGCAACTCGGCCACCAAAGCCTTGATGCGGTCCGTTTCCTTCACGCGCAGCTCTTCGGCGCCCCGGATCCGCGTCACACCCTTGGCCATCGCCGCCGCCACGCTTAAGATCGGGATTTCATCGATCAAGCTGGGGATGAGCTTCCGAGGGACGCTGACGCCCTTGAGCGAAGATGGCCGGACGACCAAGTCGGCCACGGGTTCGCCGCAGACGAGCCTTTTATTCTTCAATTGGATCTTCGCGCCCATTTTCTTCAACACGTCCAAGAGTCCGGTGCGCGTCGGATTCACCCCGATGTTCTCGAGGGTCAGGCGGGTCTTATCTTGCCGGTGGATCAAAGCCGCGACGATGAAGAAAGCCGCGGACGAGATATCGCAAGGAACGACGAATTTTTGCCCCTTCAAGCGCGAACCCCGGGCCAGTCCCACTTCCAATCCCCTTACCCGAATCTTCGCCCCGAAGGCTTTCAGCATGCGCTCGCTGTGGTCGCGGCTCTTCAGGGGTTCCTTGACCCGGATCTCGACGTCTCCCGTGAGTCCCGCCAACAGCAAAGCCGTCTTAAGCTGGGCGGAAGCGATCTTGAGGGAGAAGCTTCCCTTATGAAGCTGGCCCCCCTGGACGGTGATGAATCTCCCCTTCTCGCTCTTTTCTTCCGTGATCTTCGCGCCGAGGCTCGTCAAAGGCTCCATGACCCGACCCATCGGCCTTTTATTGAGGGACGGATCGCCCGTTAGGGTGGCGGTGAAAGGCAAGCCCGAGAAGAAACCCGTCATGAGACGGAGGGTCGTTCCCGAATTGCCGCAATACAAAACGTTTTTAGGCGCCTGGAGCCCGGAGATCCCCGGGCTGACGACTTTCCAGGAATTTTTGACCTTCACGACGGTGACGCCGAGATTCTTTAAAATTTCGGCCGTGCACAGGACGTCTTCCCCCTCGAGCATGTTTTGGATCGTCGTCGTGCCGGAGGCCAGAGCCCCGAAGATCAACGCGCGGTGCGAGATGGATTTGTCGCCGGCGACTTCGATGGAGCCGCGTAAGACTTTGGAGTTCGGAGTGACGGTGTAGGATTTCATAGCTTTTTTATAACTTCTGGCGGTTCGTTTGGCCTTTTTCCAGGAAGGCGGTCAATCGCACGCGGTCTTTTCGCGAAATTGCTTTTTTCAAGGCTTCCAATCGCTCCTGGAAGTCCGAGATCGCTTCCAAGATCCGCGGATTCTGCAAGAAGATGTCGCGCCACATCCCGGGCGAGCTCGCCGCGACGCGCGTCGTGTCTCGGAAGCTTGAGAAAAGGAACTTTTGTTCCTCGGGCTTGAAGGAAATTTGGCTCAAGGAATACGCGACCGCATGAGGCAAATGACTGGTATAAGCAAAGAGACGGTCGTGGTCGGCGGCCGTCATGAGCGATATCCGGCATCCCAGACGCTTCCACAACCTCCGGATCTTATCCACGTCGGCGGGTTTCGAGGCGCGCGACGGCGTCACGACGCAATGCCGTCCCCGGAATAAAGAAGCGATGCCCGCTTCGGCTCCGGAACGTTCCGTACCCGCGATGGGATGCGCTCCCACGAATCTCAATTTCCGGCGGTCCGCTTCGAGGACGATCGCCTCCTTCACGCTACCTACGTCCGTCACCAAGACCGTCTTGGGGATTTTTCTCAAATAAGCCTTAATCGGCTCGACGGGAGCCGCGAGGATGACGAGGTCGTCTTCGCCCAGCCGCGAAATCAGGGCGTCCGCGGACGTGCCCGCGGCCACGAAACGGTGGATGGCCCGGCGCCTCCGGGCGACCGCCAAATTCTTCGCGTCGCGGCCGACGCCGACGACTTCCTTCGAGAGTTTTTTGGAAATCAGATTCATTCCGACCGACGAACCCAACAAGCCCACGCCGATGATGACGGTTCTCCGGAACATCAGATCGTCGCCTTCGGGTAGGATCCCAAGACTTTCAGGAAGAGACACTGCTTCTCGAGACGGCGGATCGCGTCGGCCACCTTGCGGTCTTCCAAATGTCCGTCCATGTCGATGAAGAAGATGTATTCCCAGGCCTTCTTCTTAAGCGGACGCGACTCGATCTTGGTCAGATTGATCTTCTTTTCGTAGAACGGCTGGAGCATCTTATACAGGACGCCCACCTGGTCCTTCACGGAAAACAGAATCGACGTCTTGTCGCTGCCCGTGCGGGCGCTCGTTTTGCCTCCGGCGCCCGCGTTCGAGACGATCAAGAAGCGCGTCATATTGTTCGGGTTGTCCTCGATATTCCTCTTGAGGATATTCAAGCCGTAGATTTCGGCCGCGTGCTCGCCGGCGATGCCCGCCGCTTGGGGGTCACCCGCCGCCTTTTCCGCCGCGCGGGCGGTGCTATCCGCCTCGATCAAGGGCACGTGGGGCACGTGGCGCTCCAACCAAGACCGGCATTGCGACAAAGCCTGCGTATGCGAATAAATCCGCTTCACGTCCTTCACGCTCTTCGCGCGCGACAGGAGGTGATGACTGATGGGCAAAGTCGTCTCGCTGGTGATCTTCAAGGGGGAATCCAAAAAACAATCCAACGTCGCGCCCACGACGCCTTCCGTGGAATTCTCGATCGGCACCACGCCCAGCTGCGCTCGCTTATGCTCCACGGCGTCGAACACCTTGGAGATGGAGGATTCCGGGATCAATTCCGTGGAGCGGCCGAAAGCCTTCAAGGCCGCCAAATGCGTGAACGTCGCTTCGGGACCTAAGTAGGAGACCTTGATCGGCGATTGCAGGACGCGAGAAGCGGAGAGGATTTCCCCGTATACCGCCCTCAACGCGTGCGTGGGGAAAGGTCCGGGATTCCGGCGCGTCAGATTATCGATGAGGCTCTTCTCCCGGACGGGCGCAAAGACTTCCTGCCGCGACTGCTTCTTCAGATCGCCGATCTTCAGGACGATCGCCGCGCGGTCGTTCAAGAGGTCCAGGATCTCTCGGTCAATTCGGTCGACTTGTTCGCGATGCGGCTTGAGAGAGTCTTTTAGCGTATCCGAAGATTTCTCCGAAGATCGCTGCGATTTCCCTTTGGTTTTCATGGTGACCGCCCTTTATGTGAAAGGAATTCTTCTGAAAAGATATTTTTCAATCTTCCCGGACTTTGGAGGGAAAGGCCGAACCCGACCAATAGGTTTTTTGGTAACCGGCCACGATGACTTTCTTCGACGTCATTTCCGTATGGGTCAAACCGTTGTACTCCGCCTCCGCGGCTTGGAAGGCGAGCCGCAACAACGCCTCTTTCTTGTCCTCGCAGTCCTCGACGGTCACCCGGACGTTCGACTTGCTGATGAGCGGCACGTTGCGTTCGTTTTTGTAAAAAACATGCAGGCCGCGCGCGGCTTCGATCCTCGCCTCGTAAGCCTCCTGGGCGGGTACGACCGTCTCTTGGAAACAGGAATGGCAATACACGGAATGCCGCAAGCCCTCCGGGACCGACGCCATCAGGGAAAAGAAGGATGGATCCAGAAATTGAGAGCATCCCTTGCACAGCGTTTTCCCGCACAGGCCGCACGCAAGGTCGCTTTTGGCCTTGGGTTGGAGACACGAAGAACAGAGGGACGAAGTCATGGGTTCCTTTTCTTTTTTTTGTGGCGCGAATTTTTGGGTTTCACATGGGCCAATTGCCTCTCGACCACGCGGTCGAAGACGTCCAGCAGGATCCGGTGCTTTCTTTGGGCCAAATCCCCACGCGAAAAATCCCCCAAGAGTTCGATCACTTCATGGATGGCTTCCACCGTCGCATAGCACTCCGGCTTCGGCTGTACCCGGACGCGGAAATTGGACGCCCGCGGCGGCACGAAGGAGATTTGCGGCAGGCCGCTCAAATTGCGGCTCAAACGAGCCGTCTTTTTGGCGGTGTTCCAGGTCCCGTCGATGACGAATACGACCAGTTTCTTGTCGCGGGGGAATAGAGCCGACCGTTCGTCGCCGCTTAACGCCGTCAAATCTGTCGCCGAAGTCCCCGGATAGAGGACGACCGGATGGTAACGGGGGTCGTTGACGATCTCGTTCACGCGCTCGTTCTTCGAATAGTTGTACCCCACGATCAGCTCAGCGTCTTCCAAGCATAAATACGACAGGCGTCCGGTCGCGATCGCCCGCCTCACTTCCAACGGGTGGATCAAGATGACGAACTTGATCCCGGGGTCGAAACGCCGCACTGCCGCGCAATAACACCGAAAGTCCGGCTGGCGGCAGGTCAAGCAGAGGGTGCGGTAGGAGGGCGAGCATAGTTTACCCCTTCGCTCTTGATACTCTTTTAGGTCCATATCTTAATGAGAGGATTCATCCAAAATCCGACTTATTTCCTTCTCTATCATCGGCGCGCTTTCCTTCCCCAATCCCGTCACCCACTTCGCCTGCGGGTAGAAGACTGTCGCGATGCCCTCGTCGCAGCGGCCCAAGCAGCCGGCCGTATTGACGCGGATCCGGTGGTGCCAGCCACGGGATTCTTCCTGGCACGCTCTCTTGAGCTTTTCGCGGAGTTCGACGCTCCCCTTTTGGGCGCAAGAACCTTCCTTTTCGCGGAAGTTCGTGCAGACGAAGAGATGCGTTTCTAGATTCTTGCTGTTCGACATAGGCAAATCTCCTTGTTTCTCCTGATTTAGGCGAAAACCCTCCGAGTGCCCGCGTACAATTCGTACTCGAACAGCCGGCAATCGATTTTCGCCGTATAGAACTCATAGCGGCGCGTCGGCTTTAAGCCGATCTTCTTGGCCAAGTCCAAATTCCCCGTGAAGACGTAAGCCCAATAACCCTGGCATCTCTTCTTCAGGAAATCGCCCAGGCGGGCGTACGTCGCCTCCAACTCTTTCTGTTCCCCTAAGCGCTCTCCGTATTCCGGGTTGAAATAAACGACGCCTGGGCCTTCGGGAAGCGGCGTCTTTTCGAAATCCCCCACGGCGAACTCGATGAACTCCTCGACACCCGCAGCCTTCGCGTTGGCACGGGCGACGTCGACGGCTTCCGGACGTAGGTCGGTAGCGACAATCTTAGGGGCACGATCGGATGTCAGGCTCGCGAGCTTCGCCTTTTCTTCTCGGTAAAATCCGAGGTCGTATCCCTTCAAATGCATGAAGGAGTAGTTATCGCGGAACAACCCCGGCTTACGCCCCGTGGCCCACAGGGCGGCTTCGATGGCGATCGTCCCCGACCCGCACATGGGGTTCACGAAGGGGGATTTTCGGTCCCAACGCGTCGCGTAGAGCGTCGCCGCCGCGAGGGACTCCATCATCGGGGCCTGCCCGGGAAGCTTCCGGTAGCCGTGCTTCGCCAACGTCTCTCCCGACGTATCGAGAAAGATCTCCGCCCGGTCGTCCTTCCAAAACAAATGCACGACGAGCCGATCCAAGGCGGGTCCCGAATCGGGGCGAGCGCCCGTCTTTTGGCGGAGGCGATCGGCGATGGCGTCCTTCACTTTCACGTTCATGAATAAGGGGTTGTTGACGCTCGGGTGGTCGACCCGGCTCGTGACCGAAAAATATCCCTTCGTGTCCACGATATCCTCCCAGGGAAGACTGAAGACGGCGTCGTAGACGTCTTCCGGATCACGGACCCGGAAATCCAGCCACGAGAGCAGGACTTGGCTCGCGCAGCGCAGGTGGAGATTGAGCCGCACGCAATCGTTCAAGGTCCCGCGCAGCTCGAGCCCCGTCGAGAAAACGCGGACGGGTTCGTAACTCAGTTCGCGCACTTCCCTCTCCACATAAGAAGAGAGGCGTTGGCCGCAGGTCACGACGATCCGGGTCAGAGCTTGGGAGGATGCCATGTCGCACCCCACTCATTTTTCCGACCTTTCATCAATAGAAAAGGGGGAAGGGGAAAAAACGAAAAATACGTTGAGGGTCTCGATAAAGGACATTAGGGGCTTTCGCATGTATCGCGCAGCGTACCGCCTATTTCAGGCCATTTATCTTCTGAATCTGATCGTCTTAAGTGCCTGCGCCTCTAAAGCGGCGCTGACCGAAGGCCATCGGCCCGAAGACTATGGTGAAGTCGGCATCTACAGCACGCCTCCCCGCGCTGTGATCCTTGTGGATGGTAACGAAATCGTCAAATCGCCGGCGATCATTTGCCGCGTCAAAAAAAACAAGGCCTACCAGTTCAAAGTGACTCGGGACGGCTATCAACCTTGGGAAGAGACCGTGAATCTTCAGGAGAAGCGGCAAAACTTCCATATCAAGCTGATCAAGAACCCGTAAAATCCTCTACGGGATTCCCCTACTTTAAAAGCGGAAATTGCCCTATTTTACGAAAGTGCCGTTTCAACTAAGCAAACTAAACTTAAAATCGGAGGATACCCTTACTTTTGATCGACGAAAAAGTAAGAGTCGCCCCGCTTTCGGGTGCCTTATTGACTTTTGAAGGATCGTTACCATTTTGGAAGAACTATGAAATACTCTTTCTATAAGAATATTCCGGTTCTTCCTTTGCGTAATACGGTTTTGTTTCCCGGCGCTCTTCTCTCTTTGCAAATCGGTCGGCCGAAAAGCGTCGCTACCCTCCTCCACGCCATGTCTGCCGATACGAAGCCCTACGTTCTCATACTCACCCAAAAATCGGATAAGGAAAACGAACTCACACCCGACGATCTCTACCGCATGGGCACCATCGCGAAGATCGAGAGCGTCAAGAATAAGCGGAAAAATGGCTACCAAGTCCTCGTCAGAGGACTGGAACGTTGCCATGCTTTGGAATTACGCGCGGTCCAAGGTCAATTTAAGGCAGAGGCAGAGTCCGTACAAGATCTCTTAGATCTCGAACCCGAAACGCAGACGGCTCTTTTAGAGAACCTAAAATCGTTAAGCCGAGATCTATTGGCTTTAATCCCTGGGGACACGTCCGAACTCGAAGGCCTCTTAGCCGGTCTCGATGATATTGTCGCTCTTGCCGACCTAAATGCGGCCCACGTTCCGATGGATTTGGCGGAAAAGCAGGATCTTCTCGAAAAGATCTCCGTAAAATCGCGGGTATTGAAGCTGATGGAGGTCATGCAAAAACAAAAAGAAAGGCTTCAAGTCCAAACGGATATCCATGAAAAAATTTCGCAAAAGTTCGGGAAAACCCAACGCGAGCTACTCTTGCGGGAACAGCTCAAGGCGATTAAAGAGGAGCTCGGCGAAGACGACGCTTCCGACTCAGATTTAAGGCAAAAGATCGAAGACACCGGCATGCCGGAAGATGTGAAAAAGACCGCATTAGATGAATTAAAGCGCTTGGAGAGCGTGGGAAACCTTTCGCCCGAAGCGTCCGTCATCCGGAACTACATCGACCTTCTCTGCGCTTTGCCTTGGTCCCATTCCTCGAATCAAGAAATCGACCTATCCGCCGCTCGAAACCTGCTCAACCAGGAGCATGCCGGCTTGGAGAAAGTAAAGACCCGCATCCTCCAGCATCTGGCCGTCCTCAAACTCACGAAGAACGCCAAAGGCAGCATCCTGCTTTTCGTCGGTCCTCCAGGAGTCGGCAAGACGAGTCTCGGCCAGAGCGTCGCCAAAGCCTTGGGTAAGAAATTCGTCCGCGCGAGCCTAGGCGGAGTCCGGGACGACGCGGAAATCCGCGGCCATCGGCGCACGTACATCGGAGCGATGCCGGGGCGTATCCTTCAGGCCATTAAGCGGGCCGGCGAGAACAATCCCGTCTTCATGTTGGATGAGATCGACAAGCTCGCGTATAGCTTCCATGGGGATCCCGCGGCCGCTTTGCTCGAAGTCCTGGATCCGGAGCAGAACACGAACTTCCTGGACCATTATCTGGACCTCCCCTTCGATCTCTCGAAGGTCTTCTTCATCGCGACCGCCAACACCACCGAAACCATCCCCGCGCCTTTGTTGGACCGGATGGAGGTGATCCACTTAAGCGGTTACACGACGGCCGAAAAGCTCCATATCGCCAAAACGCACCTTCTCGAAAAGCAATTGGCCGACCATGGGCTGAAGGCGGAACAAATTCGGATCGACGACGAAATCCTCAACCATATCATCCAATCCCATACCCGAGAGGCCGGAGTCCGCGAGCTCCAAAGGAAGATCGCCACCCTCTGCCGCGTGGCCGCCGAAAAGGTCCTGACGGACCCGTCTTCGGTCCCCCTGCACGTCGATACGGCTTTCGTCGAAGAGGCCTTGGGCCCGGAAAAATTCGTCCACGAGACGGCCGAGAGCCTCACGCCTCCGGGTGTAGTCACGGGCTTGGCCTGGACGCCGATGGGAGGCGACATCCTTTTCATCGAATCCGCCGTCATGCCCGGTTCCGGCAAGCTCAAGCTGACCGGCCAATTGGGCGACGTCATGAAGGAGTCGGCCGAGATCGCGTTGAGCCTCGTCCGCTCGCGCCTGCCCATTCCCGCGACCCTCGATTTCGAGAAGAGGGACATCCACGTGCACGTGCCTTCCGGAGCCATTCCGAAGGATGGACCCTCCGCCGGCATCACGTTGGTGACGGCTTTGGCCTCCCTCGTCACCGGTAAGAGCGTGAACCCGAAACTCGCGATGACCGGGGAAATCACACTCCGGGGCGTCGTCATGCCTGTGGGCGGCATTAAGGAAAAGATCCTCGCAGCACATCGGGCTGGCATCGAGCACGTCATCCTTTCCGCCCGGAATCAAAAGGACCTCAAGGAGGTGCCGGAAGACGTCCGCGCGAAGATTCGTTTCGACTTCGTGGAAACGGTCTCGGACGTCCTGCACATCGCCTTAGGCATGGAATTCCCCGGTTTCGCCTTGGCTTCTTAAAGCCGGAAATTACCCGAGATGAAAATGCGGATCTCCCCGATGGCGAAACGGCGTCGGTTCGCTTAAAGGGATTCGTCATGAACAAATACCTGAAAAACAACCGCACTTCCCTCCTCACCGGATCGCTCGTCGCTTTGGTGGGAGGTTTTTTATTCATGCGTTACCGGAAACACTGCCAATTAGGCGTGGCGAAATCCAACGCCATGGGCGAAGACATCGTAGATCAGACGTCTATGGATTCCTTCCCCGCCAGCGACCCGCCGTCGTGGACTTCCGGTAAAAATTAATCGGAAGTCAATCCGAGTGGGTATGGGGCTCTTGCGAATACCAACTTTTGATTTGCTCGTAGACTCGTGGGCTGCGCTGAAGAGCCCGATGGGTGATGCCGGGTAAAATCTTGATATGGCTTTTCGGAGTGGGCACTCCCGCTCCACTGGCCGGATGCACGAGACCGTCCCCGAAAACGCGGGCCCAACGCGAGTTCTCATCTTTAGAAATCGTGCCGGTGATTTGATAATGATGGATGGAATCCGCCAAGGGAATTACGTTTCGCTTAAAATGAAATAGCCTATCCGCATTCTTTGTTTTCCAATCCTCGTCGATCAGATAGCCATGGCGCATATCCTTGATTCCGTCGCTCCTTAGATCAATGAGCGAGCCGATTGCCCTTGTCGCGAGATGGGGTATGGACTTCAGCACCAGGCTCGTGAGTTTCCCGAATTTTTCAAAATGCGTTCCGCAATGAGGCGAGCCGATATAGAACGCCCTTTTGGCCACGCGCAGCCATTTCCTGTTATCCTGCCGGGCATAGTGGCAGGCGCTACGCAGGATCAAGCCGCCCATACTGTAGCCGATGACCACGATTTCTTGGATGCGCCCCGGATAGTTTTCGATAAATTTCTCGAGGAGGTCGGATAGGCGGCGGCCGTTCGTGGAAACATGCAGTCCCGTATTATAACGCAGGTAAAGAGGCGTATGGCCAAAGTCCGATTCGAAAAGAGACCCGTAATTTTCGGGACGATCTTTCGAAAAAAACCAATCGTTTTCCGAATTACAACTTCCATGGAGGAGCAAGCAGACTTTGCCCTTCCGGGAAGGACCTAACGAACGCAACCCCTTTTCCGTCAAACCGAGGGGCGCCCCTTGGTGGTACAATTTCATTTGAATGCTGAGCCGGCTCTTCCTTTTTTCCAACCGATGCCCTACGACCCCGTTCATGACGCAAAGAAAACGGTCCGCCGCCATCAAAAGATCTTTCTTTTTCATGGTTCGTTAAAGCATCCTTTCGGATGATTAGCAAAAATACTTCACGTCTACAGCAAGACATAGCGCCGGATATCGGGATCTTGGGTAAGATATTGGCCTATATGGGGAAGAGCGGCTTGGATGTGCGCGCTTTGGAGATGGGCGTCGAGAGTCTCATGGCTCTCCCACTCTTCGATAAAGGCGAAATCGAGGGGGTCGGACGCGTTTTGGTGCAGTTCATAACGCAGACAGCCCTTTTCTTTTCGCGTGGGTTCGAGAAAGCCGGCGAGCAGGGCCTTGAGCGGCTCCGTTTTCTCGGGTTTGGCCTTAAAAAGCGCGATGACGCGGATGGTGTGTTTCATAAGGCCGGTGACCTAAACATAGGATTTCGGGGATATCAACCGTTCGACACGGATACCCCTATGGAAGTTTGATCGGTGGGCATCGCATCGTATATTTAGGAGAAAGACATTATTCTCCAGTGACGCACGATGAAATCCATCTTCTGATACCGGTTTTGAAAAGCCTCGGGTTCACACATTTCGCGATGGAAATGTTTCACTCGGCATCCGCTTAATCATATTATGGGCAAGATTAATGATGCCTATCAAGGAGTCGTTATTTACCTCCAAGAGCGGAGTTTCCAGGCCGATTCGTTGACGCCGGACTATCAGATCACTGTTTAGCTTAAACTCAGGCCGCTTTTTTGAGAGGAAGGACTTTGATCTGAACTTCCCTATCCAACGTTTCGACTATCTTAATTCATGTCTCCAGGCTGAGTTAGCCCGCTTCGTCATTATCGTTCTTTGTGATAAAGAACGGTGAAAGACAAATACGGGAGACAAAAAACAGAACAAAAGAGCAGGTAAATGGGGCCTTCGGCTCCAGGAGATCGAGGAGGCCTTTGATTTCTCTCCTGCTCTCGCAGAAACAAAAAAACCGCCATATGGCGGTTTTTTTGTTTCTGCGTCCCTTATTAGAGAATTTTAGAAATGCATGCCAAGAAATTAGACTCTAATCCTACTAATCAGAGCGACAGAAAAATAGAGGTGACCATGCAGGCGCCCATTTTAAATTTTCTCTCTGCACCTCTGAATATTATCGATAATCTCATTTAACTGTTCGGCTTGTAAAACTCTTCCATTCTTAAATTTGCCAAACGACCATTTAGGCTTTTTCAATCCTAGACCATTAAAAACTGTCTCAACATCTTCCAATAAATTATTCAAAGAATCTGCCGTAAGTACCGTGCCTGATTTCCAGTGTGGCCTTGGTCTTAGGCTAATTTTAGCTTTTTGGGCGATATGAAAAATTGTATCACTAAGATTATTTAAATCTTTTGCGTGCAATACCATGCCAGAGGCAAACTTACTCAATAATTTTGAATCTTTCTTACTCATTGAATATAACCTTCTCCTAACTTGTTCATGTCTAACATCATCTTATCCGTTTGGGAGGGTTTAATAACATCAGGATTAGAGGATATGATTTGCAACAAACGACTAGCAGCACCTGAAGGGCGTTTTAAACCTTGCTCCCAAGCTTTAATAGTAGAAGGAGAGACGTCAAGTAAGGCCGCAAAAACTGGCTGGCTCATTTCGAAAATTTTAATTCGGATATTGCTGATTTGCTTTTTATTCCAGCTCGGCGCTGGTTCAGGCAGTTCCATTAACGAAATTCTTAATTTCCTCTTTCCTTTTTCACATTCAATAACGTCATTTAATCCTTCAATTAAATTTTGGCCTAATCTTGTAGGTTTCATAATTCAGTTCTCCAGCTTAAGATAAGCAACTAAATTGCGAATTGCCTTTCGTTCCTCGGGCGCGATGTCTTCGGACTCATCCTTGCCGTAAATCAAAAGAAGATACGTCTTATTCCGGTCCGATAAATCCAAATACATGACCCGAAGCCCGCCTCTCTTACCTTTGCCGCGCCGAGAATCGGGCATCCGCATTTTTCTGACGCCACCCAACCCTGCCACGATATCGCCGGATTCAGGATTCTTTAAAATGTCAGTTTGGATTGCCCTCAACAGCGACAATCCACCGAATTCATCGACCCTTTTACTAAAACCTTGGGATTCGATGAAGATTCGTTTCATGTGCTACTAGGGAGTATATAATACTAAGTATTATATAACAAGGAAATGATTGTGGCCTTGCCGATTGGAGAGTTCCCTTTGGGCCAACAAAAAAGCCCAACCATTATGAGTGGTTGGGCTGTGCGTCC
>CAZKQW010000009.1:0-115600 GCA_964555055.1 uncultured Pseudomonadota bacterium
TGGAGACCATGATTCATTAATTTATTAACCCGGACACAAGATTTCTTGCGCTACCGTTCAACGTAATGGCAAGATAGTGGTAGTCGGGACAAGCGATAACAGATTCGCGGTTGTTCGTTACACTTCTCAAGGCCAGCTCGATCGGAATTTCGGTAGCGGTGGTATTGTCATCTCAGAGGTCGGAGGGTCTATATTTCGGTCCGCCCATGCGGTCGGAATCCAATCCGACGGAAAAATTGTTGTAGCCGGTGAAGCCAACTTCGACGTCGTTTTGACCCGCTATCAAGGCGATCCTATAGAAAGCCCTACAGGCTTAGGAGGAGCCTCTGGAAGTGGAGGCACTTCCGGCAGTGGCGGATCGAGTGGCTCCGGAGGGAGCTCGGGATCGGGAGGCGCTTCGGGCAGTGGTCCTGCCGGTGAGATCGGCGGCATGAGCGGCTCTGGCGGCGTATCGGGATCCGGTGGTGTGGGTGGTGGCGGCCCGAATCCGGGTGCCGGTCCCGGGGCCGATGGGAGTAGTGGTGGGTGTTCGTGTCATGTGGTGGCTTTAGATTAAATGAATAGAGAAAGCAGGATGCGATGAAATCAAAAACCAAGATTCTTTTACTGGGTATTCTCATGGGTTTCCTCCTGGGCCATCGCCCGGTTTCGGCGGGGGTCAATCAATGGACGCCGTATGGGCCGGGGATAGCTAATGTGACTGCCTTCATCACGGGAGAGCCGGGAGAGTTTTTTGCGGGGACTTGGGAAGAAGGGATATGGCGTGGAGTCGCTCGTCCGAATGGAGAGGGTATAGATTGGCTCTCCGTTAATGACGCTGATCTGTATGATGAAAGTTCGGGATATCTAAGAAGACACATTTCTGCCCTCGTTATCACCGAGGATCATACGACTCTCTTTGCGGGTACGGATGATGGTTTGTGGAAAGGGACCATCTCTCGAAGCGTGGGTACAGTGTCAGTCGCCTGGCAACATGCGGGGTTTGGGGCGAATAATAGCATTACAGCCATCCACACGTCGGGAAATGCGGTTTACGCTTCCTTTTATGGTCAAGGAGTTTGGAGAGGACAAATAAATGGCGCAGAAGAGATCGCTTGGAGACCATTTAATAATGGTAGTGAATCTACTAGGCTGAATACCAATCTTAGAATTAACCGCCTTATTTTGAGGGGAACTATACTTTACGCCACAGCACCTATAGGGGGGCTGTGGTTAGGACGAATCGGGGGTACACCTGCTGAACCTTCTATTGCATGGTTCTCATTAGTAGCGGCAGATTTGTTGAGAACAGATACCTCAATCATAGATTTCACTGTGACTACGAATCCTAATTTATTATTTATCAGTATACCTTCTAACGGAGCTAGTAGAATTCAAAGAGTTGAGGTCCGTAATATAGACACTACCCCCACAATAACCGTGTCTGCATTTGCTCCCGATGATTCACTCAGTTCTTTAAACGTACAATCTCTCATTCTTTCTCCCTCTGGAACGACACTCTATGCAGCTATATATAATAGGGGTGTTTTTAGGAGGAATGTGGACGGTTCTGATTCCTGGACTCCATTGAATAATGAGGACTTGTTTCGCTGTGCTTCACGTTTTTCACTTCCGAAACTCGTGATTTCGCATGATTATCTTTATGTTGCAGGCAGGAATATGGCTATATGTCAAGCCATCATTACCTCCACGCCTCGTTGGAGCTTAAGTCCTATATATGCACGACCGGGAGAGCAAAAGTTAAGGTCAATCAGATTTTCGAGTCTTCTTCTATCTGATAATGGGTCGGTGTTATACGCAAGTCTTCCAAATGATATAATTTGGAGGGGCCCCGTCATAAGAAACACAGATTCTGCACCTCCAACAGAGATCCAATGGTCCGTGATTAATCCTTCTTTAGGCTATTTTGATATGATTTTAGATAATCGAGGGAACTTGTATTCAGGATTCTATAATGGCGTAACGTCGACTAATTTGACTGTCTCGGCAAGGCATAGTACCGGGCTTCCCGCAGTTGAAGAGAGATATCTCGAGTTAAAAAATTTAGCTCTGAACGGCTCCACTCTCTATGCCGTAGGAAGCAGTGCTTTAGGAGGAGTTTTAACGCCACGAGAAATCTGGAAAGGCGATATCACCTATGACGCCGATAATATTCCTTCGATCCAGTGGACGCGTTTTGACACGGGATTGCCGAGCGCTACGACGCCTCCGACACCTGGCTTTTCGCTTTCCAATCTCGTCGTTCATTCCAGCGGCAATTACCTTTTTGTAGGGACAACCCAAGGCGTGTGGAGAGGTGTGGTCACCCAAGACGTGAGTGGGGTGAGAACCATCTCATGGAGTGCCTTTCATGGCGGGAGTCTGTCTTCTTCGAACCTCATCACCACGCTTTTCCTGGATGGAGGCACTCTTTACGCGAGCACCGACGGAAAGGTCGCACGTACCTGGCTGGGTGTGGATGGATCCGCGCCGGCTAATTGGACGGACTGTTCGGATACGGGCTTGCCGACTAGTACTACATTTTTTCAAATGCTACTGACCAACGGGAATACTCGCTTTTACGGTGTCGCAGCGGACACGATTTGGAAGGGTGACATTTCCACTGCCGCGGATGGAGGTTCTCAAATCGGTCATTGGACGGAAGTGACGAACGGCCTTCCATACCGCACGCCTTTGCGGTTGGCCTATAACCGGAATGCTCCGAATGATTTATTCGGAGTGGGAGCGGGATCGGTTTGGCATAATATCATCACGAGTTGTGGGGACGGTTTTTTAGAAGCCGGCGAGCAATGCGACGATGGGAATGCCACGAACTTGGATGGCTGTTCGACGACCTGCCAAAATGAGGGAACGGCCGTGTCCGTCACCGGAGGTATTTTCTCCAGCAATCTGGAAGTCGCGCAAGGGGGAAGCCTCTCGGCGACGGCAAGTATCACCCGAACGGGATATGCCTCCCAGACGACGGGAGTGAATATCCGTTTTGTGTCGGATGATCGAGGCGGGGTTTCTTTTTCAAACATCACGGGAGCGACGGGAGCGAGTCAGGGTTTGGTAATCCAAGCCAGCGGTAGCGCGCCTTTAGGGAGACATGTGATTCAAATAGCCGGAGAGGCGGTAGGGAGTGTGGCGCCGGCTACAGCTTATACGTCTCGTTTCGAAGTCAATGTGGTCGCGGCACCCGCTCCGGGTTCTGGAGGGAGCGGAGGTACTTCGGGCAGTGGCGGATCGAGTGGCTCCGGAGGGAGCTCGGGATCCGGAGGCGCTTCGGGCAGCGGTCCTGTCGGTGAGATCGGTGGGATGAGCGGCTCGGGCGGCGTATCGGGATCCAGTGGTGTGGGTGGTGGCGGCCCGAATCCGGGTGCCGGTCCCGGGGCCGATGGGAGTAGTGGTGGGTGTTCGTGTCATGTGGTGGCGGAAGGATCCAAATAAGATTGAAAAACAAGGAGAGAGCCGTGCGCCTCATGAAAATAAGTTTTTTGGTTTTGTTTATGTCGTCGATCACCGCAGCATCCGCATCGGCGGGTCCCAATGAATGGACATCCATGTCCGGATCTCCAAGCGGCAACCTCAAATCCATGGCGAGGGCGGCGAATGGGACCTTGTATGTAGGGACTGAAACGGGTGTTTTTCGTGGGGTGGCGAATAGTGGTGGTAATGTGACCTGGTCGTCTTATAATGGATCGGGTTCGGATATAGGGATGCGTTCTGTGGCAGCCTTGGTGGTATCTGGAAGTAATCTTTATGCGGGAACCAATGCGGGAGTGTATCGTGGAGTCGTGGCTGGTGACGGAAATGTGACCTGGTCGTCATATAATGGATCGGGTTCGGATATAGGGATGCGTTCTGTGGCAGCCTTGGTGGTATCTGGAAGTAATCTTTATGCGGGAACCAATGCGGGAGTGTATCGTGGAGTCGTGGCTGGTGACGGAAATGTGACCTGGTCGTCATATAATGGATCGGGTTCGGATATAGGGATGCGTTCTGTGGCAGCCTTGGTGGTATCTGGAAGTAATCTTTATGCGGGAACCAATGCGGGAGTGTATCGTGGAGTCGTGGCTGGTGACGGAAATGTGACCTGGTCGGCTTATAATGGATCGGGTTCGGTCATGGGGACAAGTTCTGTAACAGCATTGATAGTATCGGACAGCACCCTCTATGCAGGAACCGATAGAGGTGTGTACCGTGGTAGTACAGGATCGAATACAAATATTAATTGGCAGATTCAGGACTTAGGAGTTTCTTCGATTGCTCAGGTAACTGCACTCACCTTATCGGCGTCGGGGGGAGATCTTTATGCCAGTACTCGGAATGGTGTCTATCGAGGTGAAGTTCGAGGGGACACCTCTCCTCTTCTATGGACATATTTTACAGGAGGTTTTCCAAATTCCCCTAATGTAATCGCGATGCTGGAAGGAGCGCCGAATCATTTTTATGCCGCCGTTAGAGAGAATGGCTTCTACACTATAGAGATGTTGTGTGGAAATGGAACACTGGATCATGGAGAAATCTGTGATGATGGAAATGTCGCTGCTCTAGATGGGTGTTCACATGTTTGCTTAGACGAATTTTTTAGTTTTGAGTCCTTTTCTCCATTGCCGGAGGTTGTAAGGGGAGAGACCGGTGGTGTTGTTTTTAGTTTTTACGATGACGGTAGACTACCTTCAGATCAAGAAGTGATATTTGAGCCTGTGGGCAACCTCCCTGAGGGTATCACCTTTAATGGGGGTCGACCTTTTTCTTACTTCATCAATGTGGATCCACCACTTCCGATGAGTATCGATAGTTCTGTGCCTCTCGGGAGAAAAGATCTCACGTTCAGAGCGAGGGTCGGATCTTTACCTGCAATTGAGGAATCCATCTCTTTTATAGTGACCGATGGAAGCGGCGGCGAGATCGGCGGCATGAGCGGCTCTGGCGGCGTATCGGGATCCAGTGGTGTGGGTGGTGGCGGCCCGAATCCGGGGGTTGGACCTGGAGCTGATGGGAGTAGTGGTGGGTGTTCGTGTCATGTGGTGCGTTAGGAGACATTTTAGATATTCCCAGGCATCATGAAAGAGAGAGGGTTATGACAAAAAGAATACTTTTAGGCCTGTTTTTTTGCGTCCTTTTATTTCACGATGTCCAAGCTTTAGATGTCACTATTAACGTAGATACGGTGAATGACCTCCCCAGTGCCGATTGTACTCCCGGGCATGCCGAAGGCCAGTGTAGCTTAAGAAAAGCGATTTCCCACGTGAATTTTTTGAGCCGACAGTCGGGGACGAGAGACACCGCTTACAGGATCGGTCTCCCGGCAGGTGTCTACACCCTTTCTCTGCCGCCGCCCGCGGGAGCGACGTTAGGGGATGACACTAATGATGGCGGGGACTTGGATGTGAATCTCGCGTCTTCTTGCACGAATTGTTCTCTCTTTGTGAATGGTGCCGGCTATACTCAGACAAGTATCGTTTATTCCGAAGCGTTGCCGATGAAAGATCGTATCCTTCATGTCCTCTCGGGAGCGGTGACCGTCAACGCAGTTCATTTAATAGGAACTCAACACCATGACCCGGTGATCTTGCCCGGTAATACCTATATTTATAATACCGGTGGTGGTGTCGTATTGATAGAAAGAGCGGGGAACCTGTTTTTAGAATATAGTCGTGTATCGGGCGTTCGCTGGACGGGAGGCAACTTTTGCGGCCTCGGCATTCGAAACAATGGAGGGGGGCTCTCGCTGCTCGGGTCAGATGTTAGTGATAATCTCGTCCCGGATGGATTGGAAGCAGCCAGACACGACCTTGAAAATAGGATTTATGCAGGAACCCCTGAGAGTTACTTTTACAATCGTGGTGGAGGTATCTGTAACCTAGGGGGACAGGTCAATATTGTCAATTCCACTATCCGTGACAATGCGGCGACTCGGGGAGGAGGTGGAATTAGCAATGATCTAGGGGGAACAGTCGTTATTTTGAATTCATCCATAACAGGAAATTGGGCCGCGGGAGCCTACTATACACGTAATAATGCCAACCCCTTTGGGATTTATGGTTTAGGAGGAGGGATTCTTAATACAGGATCTGCCTCATCGGTGAGAATCACTCAGTCAACCTTGATGAATAATTACGCTGTGAGTGCGGGTGCCGGGATCGCCAATGGTTTGCCCAACATGGTAGGGACCTCTTACGGTCAGGATCAAGGGGGGACCATTCAGATCCAAGGTTCCATACTCGAGCAAAACCTCTCGCCTGCTACATTTACTACTGCTTTGAACATTCCTGAAAGTTATTTGCCGGCCTACACCTTAATCCATTGCTATTCAGGAAGCGGTGTCATCCGCGATGAGGGTTATAATATTGTGGGGAGAGGTTTAGCCGGTTGTTCTTCGTTAAACGCGCCTACAACTCAAGTCATTAATGCCGACTGGGCTATTCATGGGGGCGCGCAATCTTCAGCGACAAGGCCGACCTCATTCTATGCACTCGCCCAAGGTTCTTCAGCGATCGACCGCATCCCGCCTGCGTCTTGTAGTACAAGCGTAACCAATGCGCTGAACGAAAACCCTAGGCGGATAGGCCCCGCTTGTGATGCGGGAGCCTTTGAGGCAAGCCCTATGTTAAGGGATCATGCATCGAGCGTTTCTTTCTCGCCCTCTCAAGCAGGGAGTTTTGGGAGGACCTTTGCCATGAATAATCTAGGAATCGCCCCTTTATATTTTTCCGATCCGTCGACAACCCTCACAGGCGGGGGGCGTGCTCATTTTACGGTGTCGATTCCTTGTGCGTTTATCCCTTCAAGGGGATGGTGCTACGGAGAAGTGATTTTTAATACGTCCGGAGGAACCCCTGGTCGTACGGTCAGCGCTACGTTGACGGTCCTCTCCAGCGATCTGACGCCGTTAACCGTGGCCTTATCCGGCGTGATTCCAATCCCGCCGCCTCGAGCCGTTGATGCGAATCACATTAACGTCGAACTGCAGCGTAGCCCTCTCCTGCTGGACAGCGAGCATCGCGAAGGATCTTTGACATTGACCGTGAATAATCACTCGGAACAAAGCCTATCTCTTTCTTCCTTTAGGATAAATACACCCTCTCCTTATTATGCGATGAGTCTCTCTCCGAATGGCTGTGACTCTTTAGGTGCAGGGACTTATCAAGAATCCATACCGCCAGGGTCCGGTTATGTGACTGGGGGTGGAAGTTGTTCCATGGAGCTGAATACGAGCGTCAGTCCGGGCATCGGTAACAGTGAAGCGACTGCCGGTTTAGACTTGTATTTTACTACAGGTAGCAGCGCCCCGATCTTAAAAGAAGTGAGTATTCCAATCGTTTTTAACGCGCCTTCTTTGGCAGTGGTAGGGAACGCGTCTTTAATGGATTTCGGCGAAATTCCTCTAGGGAGTACCGCAGAGCGATCCATCACTATTGAAAACCGAGGTTACTATCCTCTACGTCTGACCGACCTTCATTTTTCGTCTTCGTCGTTTAGCGCCATGAATACATGTTCTGAGGTCATTCCCCAAAACCGATGCATATTGCCCGTGACCTTTAACCCCGCGAACCTTGGCGACTATCGAGAGACGTTCCGAATGACGCATAATACGCCATTGAGCGATACGGGTGCGAACAGTACCTTGACGATGACGTTGACCGGTACGGCAGTTGCGGGCGGTACGGGAGGAAGTGGGACTGGAGGTACGAGTGGTAGCGGAGGTACCTCCGGAAGTGGAGGCACTTCGGGCAGTGGCGGATCGAGTGGCTCCGGAGGGAGCTCGGGATCCGGAGGCGCTTCGGGCAGCGGTCCTGTCGGTGAGATCGGTGGGATGAGCGGCTCGGGCGGCGTATCGGGATCCAGTGGTGTGGGTGGTGGCGGCCCGAATCCGGGTGCCGGTCCCGGGGCCGATGGGAGTAGTGGTGGGTGTTCGTGTCATATCATTCGGGAAATTTAAGCGAGGTACTTCATGGGGAACGGGGATCAGAGGAAGGCTTTTCCTTGTCAGTCTAAGGTCGGCATGCCATCCTTATATAAATGAAGGAAAAAACGAAAAGCTGGCTTGAATTGGCTGAAAGCGATTTCGAGTTTTCGGAAAGCATCTTTAAGAATGGAAATCGCCCTCATTACGTCGTTCATTTTTGCCATCAGTCTTTGGAAAAAGCGCTAAAAGCCATTATTCAAGAGTTTACGGAAGAAGATCCCAAGAGAACGCATAACTTTAAGACGCTTTGGGAGCAGGGGCGGATTCCTCTTTCAGAAGAGCAAAAATTGATCCTCCTGGATATCATGCCCCATTATATGGGGACCCGTTATCCCGAGGATATTCGTGAACTCCATAAAACTTACACCATAGAATTCGTTAGAAAAACGTTGAATCAAACCAAGGATATTTTCCAATGGCTCAAACATTACCTGCTATCAAAAACAGCATCGTCAATTACGTAAAGATCTTGGAGTCCCAGGGCGTCCATGTGGAAAAAGTCATTTTATTCGGATCCTACGCTTCGGGGACGCACCGCGAAGACAGCGATGTGGATCTTGTCATTATTTCCCGTGATTTAAGCCGTTTCTCGCCTCCCGAACGGTTGTCCTTCCTCTCACGGGCCACTCTGAATATCCCGGCTCCTCTAGAAGTTCTGGGTTATACGCCCGAGGAAGTGAAGGGAAAAGAGGGGAAAAGTATTTTTTGGGATGAAATTTGCCGTAATAGCGTCGTGGCTTACGAGGAAAAGGCATAATTCCTTCTCGATGTTGCCATGGCACCGATGCCAGCAGTAGCCTCGGTGTTCGTGTCATATCGCAGCAGAGATTCGATAAAAGCGGGTCCTAGGGTATAAAACATATGGGGAAAAAGCGGACAGGCGGGGAGAAACCGGTCGTTATCTTAGGGGCGGGAGGCCATTCTCGAGTCCTATACGATTGTTTGGAATTGCTGAAGCGCGAGATCATGGACGTCTGCGAAGACGATCAGGACGTCTTGAAGAACTACAAACCCCAAAAGGTCGATTTGGTGATGGGGATCGGTTCCGTCCGTGATACGGACTTGCGTCGGGCGATTTTTCTCAAGTTCAAGAGCAAAGGGTATCGTTTCGCTAGCGTCATCCATCCCTCGGCCAACATCGGATCGAAAGTTCTGATGGGAGAGGGCGTCCAAGTCATGGCGGGGGCTATCATTCAGATTGGTTCTCGATTGGGCAACAATGTTTTAGTGAATACCAACACCGTCCTCGATCATGACTGTGAAATCGGCGACCATACGCACATCGCTCCCGGAGCGACCCTGTCGGGGGGCGTGAAGATCGGCACGGAATGCCACATCGGCACCGGCGTCTCGATCATCCAAAACATCCGCTTGGGCGACCACTCCTTGGTCGGCGCCGGATCCGCCGTCGTCAAAAATTTCCCCGAAGGCAGCATCCTCCTCGGATGCCCGGCGAAGAATTATAAGAAGAAATAAAATCGGTTCTCTCATTTCTTCTCTTCAAGATTCGCCCAATCCTTCGGCAATTTCACCGCTTCGTCCAAATTGCCCTTGCCCGGAACGTGGTTCGCCTCGATCTGTAATCCGTCTGGGTCTTCGAACAAAATTGAATAATACCCGGGAGCCCATTCTTCATTATATTGGGGCGGACGGGTCAATGTCCCGCCGATGGATGTTACGAAGCGCGCAAGCTCGTCGACGTCCTCTTTGCTCCTCAAGCGAAAACAGTAGTGGTGCAGTCCCGGCCTCAGCTCGTCGAAAGGCTCCTCGATAAATTCCTTCCCGGCCCTCGAGATCGCGATCCCCGTCTTGCCGCCGACGTAGTAGAGGTAGTTCGCGCTCCTATAGATGAGCGTCATCTCGAAGAAGGGCAGCAGCTTCTCGTAGAAGGCCGCGCATGCCTCGAAGCGGCGGACGGAGAATTGGATGTGGGCGATGCCGTTGATTTGCATAGTGCGAATTCCCGTTGCCTTCAAGGCACTAATTTATCTTTAAAATCAATGGAAAAGGCGACTTCATCTCCCCTATTTTCTATCCGGATAGACCAGCCGAGGACTCTTTCCAGGCAAGCGACGACTTTCGGTTCGGAGATCATTCCGTAGAAGAGGCGACAGTCTGATGCGAGATGATAATTGTCTTTTCCACGCTGGCTATGGGGAAAGTTTTTTTGGGGGATGATGCCGTGTACTATGGATCCAGTCTAGTATCGGTGATTCGCCTGGTCCACCAGGAGAGATACGACGCGTTCCATGAGTTCTTTTTTAACGCCCTCTCCCCGAATTTTCCTTTCTTCGCAAATAGGTTGCTCATAAAGAGAGAATTGCATCTTCCTCGCTTGTTCGCGTGCCCAATATTCGCATGCCTTTGCGACGCCTTCACGGGTTAAAATGGAGGAAATATGATCGGTCAAGAACCCGTTGATTCTTTGGACCCAGGAAGACGTGTAGACGATGAGAAGATAACCGTGTTCTTCCATCGTTTCCGCTTCCCATGCGCCCCTCATGGCAAACTGCCATTTTAACCAATGGCTGCCCCAGCCGTCGATATCGTTGGCCATGTCTTCCTTCGTATAGAGCGGACCTCGACTTTGTTCGCTCTTTTTGTATTTCTCATGGCATTCGTGGAATACCCGATCGAAATGAGCATAATAGTCCCGAACCACTTGAAACATCCTCTCGCAGACTTGGAGTTTCCTGTGAAAAGGGAAGTGGGCCACTTGATCCGGGGTCGGCAGATCGGAAAAGCGTAAGATCTTCTTGCGAGGAACGTCGCCTTTGGCATCCGTTTTCGCGCACTGGAGTGCACCCCAAATTTTCCACGGTGAGGGATGGCCCGATGCGCCCTCCGGTTTTCTTATTTCGGGCGCCTGCGCATACCCGTTTCCCAAAAAAGCTTGAAGGTATGGATCTTGAACGCCCCGCTCCGTCGGATGACGGAAAAGGAGGCTCGCCTTCGTCTCATCTTTGGGAAGCTGAAACCATGGAACACAGGTCATGATATCCGATAGGGCATTCATCAAAACTCCTCCTATTGGTTGGAAGGGTTTCGCTCTTGGCATCAATAAGTTTCTTATATAATATTTATAGTATATATAACTTATAATTATGAATTTCCCCGCCCTCCCGCGCCTTTATTATTTTTACCGGACGTCCCTCAGGAAAAGCGTTTCGCTGACGGCCAAGGAGCTCCTGATTTCGCAGCCGGCCTTGAGCATCCAAATCAGCGCGCTCGAGAAGGACCTCGGGTGCCAGCTCTTTTGGAGACAATCGAAGCGAAGCCTTATTTTGACGAAAGAAGGGGAGATTCTCTTCGAGACGTGCCGGGAGATCTTCGAGAAGCTGGAGGCGACGGTGACGCGGATCCAGGAGGGACGCGTGCGAGGCGATTTGGTCCTCAGCGTGTCACAATCGTTTGGGAGCTATGTCTTGCTGCCTCTGCTTAAGAAATTCCATCGGGAGTTCCCGCTCATCAAGACCCAAGTGTATTTGACGGATCAAGTGGTCGATCTCAAGGTGGATCGGACGGATATCGCCATCCGTTGGGGCAAGCCGGAGGAGGCGCATCTCGTCGCGCTTCCTTTGATGGACGTGGACATCAAGGCGGCCGCTTCGAAGGATTATCTGAAGCGAAACCCGAAGATCAAAAGCCCCAAGGATTTGGCCCGGCACGCGATCATCAGCCGCGGGGACGCGGCCTTGAGCTGGCCCGTATGGATCGAGACGCTCCCCAAGGAAAGCCGGCCGGAGTTGCGCGATGACCTCGTCATCGATAGTTTCGTGGCTCAATTGGAAGCCGTCATATCGGGGATGGGAATCGCTCTTTTGCCGCAATACCTGATCGACCACGCCAACAAGCGCCGTACCGCGATCGTTTCCTTGCCTCTCCCGAAGGTCACGTTTCCCATCTATCTCTGTTACGTGAAGACGGCCTTCACGCCCGAGAAAATCCGGTGCTTCAGCAGGTTTTTGAGGGAGAATTTGTAGGCTTATGATTTCTCGTGAAGGCGATTTCCCACGAATCCAACGGGATCCGAGACCAGGATTTTACTTTTGGAAAAGCCCTTTTCGTCGCGGGTGACGATAATCTTGGCTTTTGAAGAAATGGCGCATTGGTATTGGACTCCGTCCTCGAAATCCTCGAATCGCGTCTCTAGGGCCTTTGAGATGGTCTTGGCATCGATGGGGACGATTTTGAATATCTTGTTCAGGCTTTCCACCACGGAATAAGCGTGAGCGTTGGTCTTGAGTTTTTTGACGACATAAAAACAATTGAGGAGCGAAAGCGTCGAGACAGAGGCCTTGATTTTCCGTTGGATCGCCAGGGTCCATATTTGCTGGGCCCACCGCACGAAAGGCTCGCGATTCAGGAGGACGTCGAGGAGGACGTTGGTGTCGATGAAGACGGAGGTCATGACCCTAGGAGGCGTTCTTCGCGAAGGGCGGAAAGAAGCTCTTTGTCGTCCATCTTACGGTATTTCGGGGGCAGTTCGGCGACGCCCGTCAACTTGAGGACCAAAGGATCGACCGACGATGGGGTAGAAGGGGAAGACTGCGAGGCAACAGGCGGTTCCGTTAAGTGCGAGAGGTATTCTGAGACCATGCGCGAAATCGACTTCTTATGCCTCTTCGAGAACGCCTTGGCGGTCTTCAGGATGGCCTCCGGAACCGTAAGCGTCAATTTGACGGTCGATGTCGACATACGTATATAGGATATTTTTTGATACGTATTGTCAATATGGAAATAACCCGATTTACGACAACTCCTCCAACTTCCTCAAAGTCTCGCGGTATTCCTTGAATTGCCCCATGTCGAACCAGCCCTGGCTTCCATGGTAGATGGGGAAGACGGAGACTTTTCCTTTTTCCGCTATCCGGGAAATCAGGTGGTTCATGTCGAGGTATTCGTCGGGAGCGATCATGTCGAGGACTTCGGGCTCCACGACGTAGGCTCCCGTATTGACGATCATGTCCATCGTCGGCTTTTCGACGATTTTTTGGAAACCGGAAGCATCGCATTCGATCAAACCGTAGGGGATCGTCATCTCGTGGTGGGAGGCCACCAACGTGATCAGGGCTTTTTCCTGCTTATGCCACTCTAAGATCTTCGCCAGGTCCGCGTTGATCAGGATGTCGCAATTGGTGACGAAGAAGGTTTCGCGGATTTTCTCCCTCAGCAGGCGGAGGCCGCCCGCCGTACCGAAGAACTTCGGTTCCTCCACGAATTGGGGCGTCTTGTCGGTTTCGCTTTCCTGGAAATACGCTTTGATCAGGCCCTTCTTGTGGTTCAACACGATATGGAAGTCGTTGAATCCGTACTTGCGGAAGCTGTTCATGATGATCTCGATCATCGGCTTGTCGCCGATCGGGATCAGGGGCTTAGGGAGGATCTTCGTCAACGGGTCGAGACGCGTGCCTTTGCCGCCCGCCATGATGACGACGGGAGTCGACTGGGCCGCGGGAAGGACGACCGCTTCCTCTTTCTCGAGGGAACCGGTCACGATATCGTCCCAATGGAGGAGTTCGCAGATCCTCTTGTCCGCGTCCACGACCGGCACGATCTCGATGTCGTGCGTCAGCATGATGGCGCGGGCTTTGAGCGGGATCTGCGGCGTGTTCTGGATCAGGAACTGAGGGCGAGCCCACATGATCTTCTCCACGGAGGCTGCGAAATCGACGCCTTGGATGATGGCGCGGCGGATGTCGCCGTCGGTGAGGGAGCCCAAGAGCCTCTTTCGTTCGTCGACCACGAAGAGGACTTTTTCGGGGATCTCGTTCAAGCGCACCATCGCGTCTTTGAGGGATTTGTTCCGGTCGATCAATACGGGGAGGACAGGGAGGATGGGGAGAGACGGTTCGGTAGAGCGTGAATCCATGGGGTTATCCTACCTTAATCCGGCGGAAAGTTTTATGCAAAAGACGGGGGTCGCCTACTTTTTTCTTCAGGATGTCCAGAGCCTTTCGGCTGAAGTCTTTCGTCGCGTAGGGGCTATGACCCGTGCATTTTTTACGGAAAGACGGGCTAAGGGCTCTTTTAAGGGCGGAGACGATCGCGGCGGTCGTCGGGGCGCAGGTGAGGACGGAGCTCGGGGCGAGACGGCCTTTTTGGCGGTCGCCGATATTCACCGTCGGCGTCTTGAGAAGCGGGATTTCGATGAGGCCGCTCGAGCTGTTCCCCACCACGGCGTCCACCTGTGCGGCGAGTTGGATGTAGGTTTCGTGGCCCAGGGAAGGGATGAAGACCGCGGTCTCCGGATGGCGCCGGGCGAAGTCGCGGAAGAGCTTCGAGATGGCTCGGCCGCCGGCATCGGGGTTGGAGGCTGTGAAGACAGCGCGGAGTTTGAGCGTTTTCAGGGCCGCCAATAAAGCGCGCGCGGGAGCGAGCGAGGAGCCGGTGAGCGTTTCCGGGTGGAGCGTCACGAGAACGGTACGGGGACGGAGGGCGAAACGGATTTTTCTCTCGAGGGCTGAGCGTGAAATCCGCGGGATTCTTTTCAGATTCTCCAAGCCGGGGGCGCCCAGGTGGAAGACATTCTCGGGCTTCTCGCCCATTTGAAGGATGTTGCGGCGGTATTCCCTCGTCGCGGCGAAATGGAGATGCGCCATCTTCGTGACGGCGTGGCGGACTTGTTCGTCGAGCACGCCTTCCGTGACTTCGCCGCCGTGGATATGGGCGATGGGGATGCGGAGGGCGATAGCGGCGAGGCAGGGGGTGAGGATCTCGTAACGGTCGCCCAAGACGATCATGGCGTTGGGTTTCAATCTCCTAAAAACCCTCACGTAGGCGTCCACGCGGTCGGTTTTGATTTTGGCGGCGATGGGGAGGCGGTCTTTGAGGATTTCCCGGATCGTGTAGCCGAAGGTTTTGGAAAGATGGGCTCCGGAGACGACGAGTTGGAGGGTTGTCTGCTTGTCCCGGTGGATGGCGCGGATGAGGTTCGATAATAAGCCGTAGTCGGCGCGGTTCGTGGTGACGACGGCGATTTTTCGGTTTTTGGTCATAGCGTGGCCTGCCTGTGAGGCCTCTGGCGTTTCCTTCCATGTCCTGCGGGACTCCTCGCCAAAGGAATCAAAGGGCCTCTGGTCGCAGGAGCCCTCACGTTTGGAACTACCGCGGCGTTTGCCTTCTGCCAAAGGGCAGAAGTTTTCCGCCTTGCTCCCCGCTCCCGCAGCCATCCAATATTTGCATTGGCTGCGTCAGACAGGTCCTCGGACATTACAGGAAACGCCAGCGGCCTCACAGATGCCTCCATGTGAAAAGATCATCGGCTTTGATGGGTTTTTTTAGGGTTTTTCCGATGAGCTTACTTTTTAGGAACGGCGGGATGCCGGTGCCCGGGCGTTTGGCTACGATATCCTCTTTCCGTAAACGCGCCCCGGTCTTTAAATCGCGGGCAGCGACCAAGCTTTTGCGGGCGACTTTTTTGTTGGGAAGCTCGCAAGAGGCGGGGCGTTTGCGGCCGTCCCCCAAGGCTTGTTCGGTGTGGCGGATGCCGATCACCATTTTCGCGAATTCTTCCGGTTCCAATGACGCCTTGTGATCCGGGCCGGGCAATGTCCGGTCCAGGGTGAAGTGCTTTTCGATGATCGTGGCACCCAAGGCGACGGCGGCGATCGGAATATCGGTATTCGGCGTGTGATCGGAATAACCCACGGGCAATCCGAACTCTTGGGAAAGAGTGCCCATGGCGCGGAGGTTCACTTGATCGAAGGGCGCCGGATACTCCGTCACGCAGTGGAGGAGGGAGAGCCGGGTTCTAGGGTTCGCTCGCCGAATCCAGGACACGGCTTGCCGCACTTCCGCCAGCGTGCTCATGCCGGTGGAGAGGATCATCGGCCGGCCGAACGCCGCGATATATTCCAAAAACCCCCGGTTCGTGATCTCTCCCGACGGAATCTTAAAAAGAGGCACGCGAAGCCGGTGCAGGAGCGCCGCGCTGTCTTCGTCGAAAGGACTGGAGAGGAACGTGATGCCCAACTGACGGCAGCGCCGCATCAGAACCACATGGTCCGCCGCGGAGAGTTCCAATTTCGAGATCATGCCCTTTTGGGACTCGGTGCGCGATGTCGTCTTCTTCTGGTAAGGGGCTTTCGCGGCTTTAGATGATGCCAGTTTTTCCGCTTGGAAGGTCTGGAACTTCACCGCATCCGCGCCGATGCGGGCGGCGCTCTCCACCAATCGGAGCGCCCGCTTCAGGCTGCCGTTATGGTTCACGCCCGCTTCCGCGATGATGAAGGTCTTCTTTACCAAGCGGAGAGGCCTCCGTCGACCATGAGAACCTGGCCCGTGACATAGCTCGATTCGTCGGAAACCAAAAAAGCCGCCGAAGACGCGACGTCCTCCTTCGTGGCCATCCGTCCCATCGGGACGCGTTGTTCATAGCGGCTCTTGAAGGGCTCGGTGTGGTTGTCGAAGACGCCGCCAGGGCAGAGGGCGTTGCAGCGGATGTTTTGCTTCGCGAAAGTCGTCGCGATGTAGCGCGTGAGGCCGATGATGGCTTCCTTCGCCATCGCATAGCAGGCCGGGTTGTGGATTCGCGTGCCTTCGTAGATTCTTTGGTCGGGACCGAGAGGTCCGTAGATGGAGCCGAAGTTCACCAGGCTCCCACCGCCGCCGGTTTCCAGGACGCGGACGGCGACGCGGCAGGCTCGGTAGAAGGCCGCTGTATGGACCGCGATATGTTCGATGCCGTCGTCCTCCTCGTCGTCGAGGAAAGAATAAGTCCCGTAGCGCGGCGTGCGCGGGTAGAGGGCGTTGATCCAGCCGGCGATCTCGGAAGCGTGCGGGAGGAAATGGCCCAAGAGTGCCTGTTCGCTCTCTCGGTTCGAGAAGTCGGAGGCGAAGGAAGCGTCAATCGAAGGCGAAGGCGAAATCGAAAGCGTCTCGTCGCTTCGCATGTCGACGACGATGGGGTCGAAGGGTTGGGACTTCAATTTTTCCACGATGGCGCGTCCGATGAGCCCGAAGCCTCCGACGACGATGATCTTGTTCTTTTCGTTTCCCATGGCCGTACCTTACCCGTTATATTTCATGAGCGCTTCCAGAATCTCGAAATCCTCCTCGTGGTCGACGTCCCACGAGCGCGACGCGGGCATCACGTAAATACCGGTCTTCGGGCCGATGCACGATTTATCGGGTTCTCCCGTTTCATCCCTATCAAAGAAAGATCGTCGGTAAGCGTAGATGCTGGCGTTCAAGTCATAGACCTTCGGCGAGGATTGGCGCGTGGTGAATCGGCCCTGCTTGCAGAGAGCGATCTCGCCGGTTTCTTGGATCTCCACCATGTTGAAATAGGGGTTCCGCCTGGCTTCGCAGACGCTCAGGACGACGTCGTATCGGGGATCCTCCCGGAGCTTGCGGACGCAACCCTCGATGTCGGCGACGTTCCTCAAGGGAGACGTAACGTCCAGGTCCAAAACGCAATCGAAACGCGTTTGATGGTCTTTTTCCGCTTGAAGGAGGGCGTCGTAAATCACCGGCGTTTTTCCGATCACGTCACCGGCTAAGCTCGCATCCCTTAAACGCGGTACGGGAAATCCGTGTTGGATGGCGACGTCGGCGATCTCCCGCGAGTCCGTCGAAACGTAGATCGGTCCTTGTCCCCAGGCTTTCGCGATCTCCAACGTATGCAGGAGAAGAGGTTTGCCCGCCAGTGGGCGGATGTTCTTCCCGGGCACTCCTTTGGAGCCGCCGCGCGCGCAGACGGTGACGACGGTCTTCATGCGCCCTCCAACGCGCGCACGACGCGCAAGACTTGGGCCCCGTCCGCGACAGTATTGAGGGTCTTTTTATGGCCTTTCAGGCACACGAGGAAATGGGCCATCTGTGCTTCCAAGAGGCGTTTCGGGGAACGGGGGAAACGCGCGAGCAGGCGTTTCTTCCCGCTCTTTTCTTCGATCCATTTTCCGGTCAGGAGGTCTCCCCGCAGGATTTTATTTTCGTAAAAAAGCTCGAAGCCGCGCGAAGGATTCTTATCCGCATAGCCCAACGACACTTCGGCCAAGGTGTCGGGATAATCCAAAACAGCCGCGCACGTGTCGGCGGCGTCGATGGGAAGACGGCTGAGCCGGCGCGCGAAGCCGGCGACTTTCCGCGGCCGCCCCAACCACGAGTAGAGGTAGTCGAACTCATGGATCAAGTCGTAGGCCACGCCGCCGCCCAGATGTTTCTGCGCGCTGTAGGTCTCCCTCAAATCCCGTCCGGGCCTCCAGTGGGGCAAGTAGGAATGGCAATGGACGCGGATGCGGTGGGGCTTTTCCCGGCGTATATAATGGCCCGCCGCGATGATCAAAGGATCGAAGCGCAATTGGCAGGCGACGTACGTCGTGAGCTTTTTTTTACGGACGGTCGTCAACAGCGCCTCGAGGCCGCGCGCATGGGAAGAGACGGGCTTTTCCATGAGGAAAGGGATCCCGAGACGGGCGAGACGCAGACCTTGAGCGACATGGGCGGAGGTCGGCGACGTGATCAAGGCGAACGACGGGCGCAGACGGGCGACGTCCTCCCAGGAAACGTCCTTCAAGGAAACCAAATGGCCCGCGAAGCCGAGGCTCTTCAAAGCGTCGATGTGCTTGCGCGCCATCCCGCCCCAGCCGGCCACCAACACGGTCTCAGGCTTTGACGAGTTCATGTGTTTTTTCAATGGTGGCTTCATTCTTGCCCTTGAGGTCATCCACGCCGTCCCCGCTCGGCGTGTGGCGCAACTTCCACTCGCCGTCCACTTGGACCCAGAGGTGGGGAGACCGGAACTGATCGACCAGGGTCCGGAACTCCGCATCGGTCATGCCCAAGTACTCGAGGATTTCCTGATAATAACGCTGCGGGAATTCCCCGTCGAATTTTTTGATGAGGGCCTTGCCTTCCTCCGTGGTGATCTTCTTGTTGCGGATCTCCTGGGCGGAGTCCTGCATCGCGCGGCCCATGCCGAACTTGATGAAGGACGTGTAGTAGAAGAAGCCGTCGATGCGGTCGTCGAGGCTGTTGTACTTGGAATACGTGCCTTCGGTGCGGACCGGATTGGCCTCGAAGTTCGTCTTGTCGACCGAGAAGTAATAGCATTCCTGCGGGTCCCACTTGACGTAATAGCCCATGAACTGGATCTCGATCTTCTTCTTCTCCACGATGTCGGCGTCGAGGGGGAGGTAGCAGAGGATGTCGTTCTTCTCGATCTTGTATTCCTTGATGATGTCCTCGATCAGCATGCCTCCCAAATGGAGGCCGGTGATGTCATTGCCGCGGATGTAGTCCGTCCGGAATCCTTCGCAGGTGCCGGAGAACTTCTTCTCGTGGATGTCGACGGGAGCCCCGTACTCTCCGGGCGTTTCGCCGTAGAAGGCCAGCGGGATATTGAAGAGGTGGCACATCTTCATCGCGAAGGTCTTCTGGCCCAGGATGAAGGGTTGAAAAGGGTGCAGGAGATTCTTCGTCGCCAACCGCGTCAATAAACGGTGCACTTTCCCGTTCGGCGTGAAGAGGTAATTGTCGAAACCGCCCACGTGCAGCCAGTTTTGGAAGTTTCTCCAACCGACTTCGGTGTAGAGGTGCGGCGACCAGGTGACAGTCAGAGGGTGCATGCCGTATTTGTACTTCAGGAGCCAGGACGCGTAGACGCTGTCCTTGCCGCCACTGCCGGGAACGATGCAGTCGTAACTGCCGTCGGTCTTTCGGTATTTGTCGCAGAGGTCGACCAATTCCTTCTCGCGCAACTTCCAATCGATCTCGTTGTGTTGCTTCTCTTTGTTGCGGCAAGCGTAGCACACGCCTTCGGCGTCGAATTGGATGGTCTTGTGCTTCGTGTCCTTCGTGTGGCGGTATTCGTCGGTCGAGTTGGGCCGCTGGTTGGTGATGTTGCAGATTTTGCAGAATTTGACTTCTTGGGGCATCCCGTAACGGGCGGATAAGGCGCTCATAAACCCTCCTTCGCTGTCTTCGAAAACGTCTTGAGTAGATCCAGTCCCGCCGCGGCGCTTTTTTCCGGGTGGAATTGGAAGCCTAGAATGTTGTCTTTTCGTACGATCGAACAAAACCGGTAAGGCCCGTAGTCGGTCGTGCCCGCGACGTGGGCCGGATCCGACGGTTCCACGCGGTAGGAGTGGACGAAGTAGTACATGCGCGGTTCGGGCGTGAATCTTTCCACGTGGTTCCATCCCATGTGGGGGACTTTGATCTCCCGATTGTCGAAAGGGACGACGCGACCGGGAATCAGCCCTAAGCCCCGGTGCCGGCCCATCTCGAGGCTCTCGTCCATGAGCATCTGCATGCCGAGGCAAATCCCCAGGACCGGTTTGCCCGACTCGGCGAAGCGGACGACTTCGTCGGCGAATCCACGCTCCCGTAATCCCTTCATGCCGTCCTCGAAAGCGCCGACGCCCGGCAGGACGATGGCCGACGCTTCCTTCAAGGATTTCGGCTGGTCAGTGACGTAGGCCGGGATCTCCTGATAGGCGAAGGCCTTATAGATGCTGTAGAGGTTGCCTAAGCCGTAGTCGATGATGGCGATGTCCTGTGCTCGGGTCATGAGACGCCTCCCGCGACGGGTTCGGGTAGCCTGACGGAAATGTCCGCGTTTCGCAGGGCGGTCTTGGCGGAAGCGATGGTCCCAAGGCCATAATGGAACAACGATGCGCAAGCGACCGCGTCCGCGCCGCCCGACGCGACGGCGTCGACGAGATGGTCCGTTTCCCCGGCGCCGCCGCAGGCGATCACGGGGACTTTCACACGCTTCCCGATCTCCTGCATGAGGGCGATGTCATAGCCTTTTTTCATGCCCTCATGGTCGATCGACGTGACAAGGAGCTCTCCGGCTCCCAACGAGACGGCTTTTTCCGCCCACTCCACGGCGTCGACGCCCGTGGCCTCGCGGCCGGTGTCGATGTAGGATTCCCATTTGGATCCGAGCCTCTTCGCTTCGATGGAAACGACGATGCACTGGGAGCCGTATTTTCGGGAAGCTTCGCGGATGAATTCGGGGCGTTTGATGGCAGCCGTATTGATGGCGACCTTGTCGGCGCCGGCGTGGAGGAGGTTCCGGATATCGTCGAGGCTGCGCACGCCGCCGCCTACGGTCATGGGGATGAACACCGCCTTCGCAGTCTCCTTCACGATCGGCAGGAGGCCGTTGCGTTCGTACAGGCTCGCGACCGCGTCCATGTAGAGGATCTCGTCGGCGCCTTCGCGGTAATACTTGACGGCGAGTTCGACGGGGTTCCCGACCACGCGCAAGCCTTCGAGGTGGATGCCCTTGACGACGGTGTCGTTCTTCACGTCGAGGCGGGCGACGACGCGGACAGGAAGCTTCTTCACGCGCGGCCTCCCTTCTTCAGGACGTCGATGACGCGCTTGATTTGCGCCTCCGTGAGGGCGAGGGAGCAGGGTAGGTTGATGGCCTGTGCTTGGAGCGTGACTGCCTTATCGATCCAAAAAGATTCGTTCGAGAGGTAAGGTTTTTGTTTATGGTTCAATTTCCAAACCGGGCGCGCCTGGATCTCGTGCGCGATGAGTTTCTTCAGGAGTTCGTCGCGCGTGGATTTGTACACGACCGGATCCACGACGATGGTGTGGAACCAATGGTTGGGGCGCGTGCCCAAGGGGGGCGTTATGAGGCGGAGTCCGGGAATTTCGGGTAATTCCTCCAGGTAGAGGTCGTATTGGCGCTGCTTGCTTTCCAAGATCGAAGGGAGCTGCTCCATTTGGGCGAGGCCGACCGCCGCTTGGAGGTTGGTCAGGCGGTAATTGTAACCGATCTGGTCGTGGCTGTAATAAAGGGCGTCTTCCTTCGCCTGCGTGGAGAGATGCCGCACTTTTTTGGCGAAGGCTTCGTCGTCGGTCACGAGCATGCCGCCGCCGCCGGAAGTCACGATCTTATTCCCGTTGAAGCTGAAGCAGCCCGCCAGGCCGAAGGTACCCGTGTGCTTCTCGTTGAAGTACGAACCCAAGCTCTCGGTGGCGTCCTCGACGAGCTTCAGCCGGTACTCCTGGGCGAGGCGGACGAGGGGACGGATGGAGGCGGGATTGCCGAAGACGTGGACGGGGAGGATGGCGTGCACGCGGCGTCCGGTCTTCTTCCGGTACGTGCCGTCGGGTTTGAGGACGCATTCCTGTTCCAAGAACTGACCGACCTTGTCGACGTCGATGTTGAGCGCCTTATCGCAGTCCATAAACACGGGATGGGCGCCGCAGTAAGCGACGACGTTGACGGGCGCGATGAAAGTGAGCGTGGGAACCAAGACTTCGTCACCGGGTTTGATTCCCGAGGCGAGGAGAGCTACGTGGAGGGCTGCGGTTCCGCTGGAGAGAGCGACGGCATATTTGGATCCCGTAAAGGACGCGACGGCCGCTTCGAAACGGTCCACGAATTTTCCGACGGACGAGACCCAACCGCTCTCCACGCACTCCTGGAGGTATTTCAACTCGTTGCCCTTCAATTGGGGTTCCGACAAGGGGATCATACGTTGTACCGTGCGGGTTTGTAGTGGTGCCGATTCTCCTCGAACCACGCGATCGTTTGCCTGAGTCCTTCTTCCAATCCGATCTCGGGTTTCCATCCGAGCCGGGATTGGGCTTTTTTGTTGTTCGAAACGAGTTTCAGGACTTCGCTCTTCTCGGGACGCACGCGTTGGGCCTCCTCGACCACCCTCGCCGAGCAGCGGGTCATGACCATGAGTTTCTTCAGGACTTCCTCGACGCTGAAGCCTTCTCCGGTGCCCAGGTTGATCGTCTCACCCTCCACTCCGGGAGTTTCCGCGGCTTTCAAGAAGCCCGCCACCGTGTCGGCGACATAGGTCAAATCACGGATGGGAGAGAGGGCGCCGAGGCGGATCTCATTCTGGCCGCTCAGGATCTGCGAGAGGATGGTCGGGATGAAGGCGCGCGCGGATTGGCGCGGGCCGTAGGTGTTGAAGGGGCGTACGGTGACGACGTTAAGGTCGAAGGAGCGGAAGAAGCTTTCGGCCAGCATGTCGGCGCCGATCTTCGAAGCCGAATAGGGCGATTGGCCCTGAAGCGGATGCTTTTCGTCGATGGGAGCGTATTGGGCCGTTCCATAGACTTCGCTGGTGGAGGTGTGGACGACGCGCGGGATGTCGTGCGCGCGGGCGCCCTGGAGAATATTGAGGGTGCCCGAGACGTTCGTGTCCACGTAGCAGGAAGGGGCTTGATAAGAGTAGGGGATGGCGATCAAGGCCGCCAGATGGAAGACGACTTCGCGGCCCTTGAGGATCAGCCCCATCTGATCGCGATCGCGGACGTCGCCCGCGACGATGTCGATGGAGGACGCCCATTTGGAGCCGTGGGTCGGGTCCAGCCAGCCCCAGTGGTTGAAGGAATTGTATTGGACGAGGGCTTTCACGTCGGCCCCTTCGACGACCAGACGCTCGGCCAAGTGGCTTCCGATGAACCCGCACGCTCCCGTGACGAGGACTTTTTTACCCTTCCAGAACATGGATCACCCGTTTCGCCGTTTCCCGATAACCCGTGTCGTAGAGGCATTTCGCATACGAACGGCACAAAAATTCCTTTTTTAATTCGATGTGCTTGGGATAGCCGCCCACCACCACGGCGAGTTTTTCGTCGCGCGCGGGCAGGAAAAAATGGTCCGGACGCTCTTCGCCCAATTTCTCCTCGAAATAACGCTCCCATTTCTCCGCGAGGGCTTCGTAGGAGTAGGAAAGCGATTTGCGGTAAGCGGCCCGGCTTTGATTTTCCCAGAGAGCATCATCCTCCAGCAATGAAACGACGCGGTTGATAAAGGCTCGTTGGTAAGCTTCCTCATGAGGGTTTCCGTTTATGAGGAATCCATCGATGCCGTCCGAGACTCTCTCGGTCAATCCCGCGGAATCGGTGGTGACGACAGGAAGACCCGACGCCTGAGCTTCGAGGGCCGCGATGCAAAAGGTTTCTGGAAACGTATTCGGGTAAGCGAGGACGCGGCTTTCTTCGAGGACGGAGACCATCTCGCGCTTGGCCAAGGGTCCGTAAAGGGACATGCCTGGTTGGCGGGCAAGACGGTAGAGCTCGCCGTAAGCCGCCGCATCGGTATCGTCGTTATGACCGTAGGTCTGCATCCCGCTCAAGACGGCGCATGAAGCGTCCGGGACTCGTTCTTTGATCTTCGGGAATAATTTAAGCAGCACATCCAATCCGCGAAAGGGCGTGGAAGCGTAGACGATCTGCTTTTTTCGACCGCTCAGCGGGATCGGTGCCGGGAAGAAATCGAAGTCGACGCCGTTGGAAGCGATAAAAATACGGTCACGTGAGATGCCGAATTTTTCACCGAAGGTACTTGCTTGCCAAGCCCCGACGCAGAGGATGCCGTCCACGAATTTATTCACGTACTTGAGAGGGAAAAGGCCGACGTCGAACTCCTGTGAAGGCGCGTGGACGCGGACGTTCATCGCGCTGTGCAACGCAGGCTGGTCATACGCATCGGGGGAAAAGTACAGTTGAAGCTTCGCCCAACGGCGCGAGAGCAGGGGAAGCATTTGTCGGATACCGATCAGGACGTCGTAGAGGCGGGGGCGTTTCAACGCATGCCCTTCGAATTCCTCGGAGCGTCGGTACGCCACGCTGTCGTAAACTCCGGGACGATCCGTGTTCGTGAAGACGTCCACGTCGTGGCCGCGGCGCGCCATGGCCTTAGCCATGAAGATCATCGCGGATTCAGTGCCCCCCAGGGGCTTTTCCGTGGGACTGTTTCCGTCGCAAACGACGCCGTGATAGAGGAAAGCGATCTTCAAATCGTCCCTTTCTCGATTTGCTCCCGAATCCACGGGATCATCCCGTCGATCATCTCTTCCAGGGAAGTTTTCGCCTCAAAACCTAAAATATCCTTCGCTTTTCGCGTGTCGGGCACCCGCTTTTGAACGTCGTGGGGATAGGCCTTATCGCAGACATATTCGAAGGGAAGATGGGGGTGGATCTTTTTCCAGATTAAATCAGCGAGATCGAGCACGGTGGTGGAATGATCGGTGGAAATATTGAAATCGTCGTTCACCGATTTCGGCGACTCGATGCAGAGGCGGATGCCTCGGGCCAGATCGCCTCCGTAGGTGTAATGGCGCACTTGCGATCCGTTTCCGAGGATACGCAAGGGTTTTTGGCCCTTGAGGATCTTCTGGATCAAGTCGGGAACGACGTGGCTCATGGCCATCTGGACATCTCCGCTCAGGATTTTTTTGGATCCCAAGGCTCGCTTCTCGCCGATGCCCACGCAATTGAACGGGCGGATGATGGTGTAGGGAAGCTTGTATTGATCCCATGCGGCGAGGGCGAAGTATTCGGAAGCGAGCTTTTGGAATCCGTAGGAGGAAAAAGGCGGGGGGCAGATCTTTTGATGGCCTTCCGGGGTGGGGAAGAGGATCGCGTTCTCGAAGACCATCGACGAGGAGAGGACGTTGATCTTTTTTACCCGCCCTTTTTGACGGGCATGGATCGCCGCATCGAACGTCGCTGCTAAGATGCGCTCGTTCTCGGCTAGGAGGTCGTAGGCGTATTCGTGGAAGTAGGTGATCCCTCCGATCTTCGCGGCACCCGCCAGGACTTGGTCACACTCCATGGCAAGTTCCGTCAAAAGCTTGGCGTCTTTGCAGTCGCCCTCTACGAGCGTATATTTTTCGGATCGGTAGATTTCTGAGTTTACTGGACCGTATTTAGAAAAATTATCCACGCCTACGACTTCGTGTCCGTGCTCTGTGAGCTCGCGCACGACGTAATTCCCGATGAATCCGGCTGACCCGGTGTAGAGGATCCTAAGCTTTGTCTTCAAGGTGGTCCCAAATGTCGATTAGCGGTTTATCGGAATAATCTAAATTCTTGTAAGATGAATGAGGAGCGCCGATCACGATGATATCGCAACGCCTGATGATCTCCTCCTTCGTCAGGAATTCGTCTTTCTCGATGAATTGGCCCCCGTCCCAGAATTCGTCGCTGCAGTACACCTGGGCCCCCTCGAAAAGCAGGAGCTTCCGGAGCTTGAAGGCCAGCGACTCACGCACGTCATCGATGTCGCCCTTGAAAGCCATTCCTAAGATGCCGATCTTCTTCTTGCGGAGCGGGCCTCTCTTCTTAAGGAGGTCACGGACGTAGTCCGGCATGCCTTCGTTCACCAGCATCGCGGCATGTCCCAGGAAGAACTTGTGGTTATAATAACTCGCGAGCTGCATCGTGTCTTTGAAGAGGCAGGGGCCGGCCGCGAACCCCGCTTTCGGGAAGTCCCGGGCGCGTGGATAATCCTCGCGCATAGCGTCCCGAATTTTCCTGAAGTCCGCGCCGCCGTCCTCGGCCATCATGTAGAATTGGTTGGCGACGGAAAACTTGATGTAGCGCCAGACGTTCGTGAAGAGTTTCGCAAGCTCGGCTTCCCGCGGTGAGAGCGTAATCGTCTTCGGCGCCAAGCGGGCAAAAAGCTTTTGGACTGTCTCAAGGCCGCGGTCGTCGAAGGCGCTAACGATCTGAGGTAAAGACTTGAGTTCTTCGAGGGCCTTTCCTTCAGCCAGACGTTCCGGACAGAAGCAAATGGAGAGAGGCTTGGCCTTTTCTTCGAAGAATGAACGGATGTATTCCATCGTTCCGGGAAAGATCGTGCTCCTCATGACGAGCGTTTGTTCGGATGAGAGCAAGGGTTCGACATCCTGGATGAACTTCATCACGGGCGTGTATTGAGGGTTGATGTGTTCGTCGACCGGAGTCCCGATCGTGATGACGACGACAGGAGCTTTTTGAAGGACGGTTTTGTCGCTCGATAGGAAAAGCGTCTTCCCGAGAGTTCTTCGAATCGCCTCCTCCATGCCCTCCTCGACGAAGGGTAAGATCCCTGATTCGATTTTTTCGATCGTTTTTTGGTTAATGTCGTAGGCGATGGTTCTTACGCCACGGTCCGCGAAGGCTAAGGCAAGGGGAAGTCCCGCATGGCCGCAACCGCCGACGATGCAGAGCTCGTAGGAAGACGTCATACAGCCTCCCGTTTGAGGTTTTCTTCGGAAGTCGCGGGAGTTTGGAGGCACGGAAATCGCTTTTCGAGGTCTTCTATGAAAGGATAAACGTCGCTTTCCTGTAGTTCCAATTCTTTCATCGTTGCAGCGAATTGGGTGATGTCCTTTTCCAAATGGATGACGGCATTCTTGAAGTTCCTGTATTCGTAAGGGACGCCGTTAGGTCCTAAGAGCCAGACATCCAAAGACGGGTGGGATCCAAGGAATTTTTCGCATAGATTGAGGAGACTTCGAATGTCGTCCACCTGCCCCCGGCAACCCATCAAATAAGGCGTTATGGGAAGGGCGCAGACGAGGCCCCGGTAGTACGCGAGGTCGGGGATGGAGAGGCCTTGGCTCGTCCGTAAATTCTCGAAGACGTTAGTGACGTTCATGAACTCCTTTTGAAACCGAGCGTAGGCTTCTTTAGGGGCGGCGATGGGTAAGACGCTGAAGGTGGTATTGTGGAAAGAGGATTGATAAATGAGATGACCTGTGGCGCCGTTCTGTTCGGGGTGCGTATAATCGACGAGAATGTATTTGCCCGATTTCAGGAAGCGGAAAGTGTCCTCCGCCGGCGTAAAATCTTTTCCAAAGCGGTTGGTCTGAAATCCCGCCAAATCATTCTTATCGAGAACGTAATCGTGGAGGACCAGGATGTCCATTTGGGTCCTTAGAAAATCGACGATGGCCTGGCGCGGCGTGAGTACGATGGGTTCTCCTTTCAGATTGAAGGATGTGTTTAAAACAACGCCGATACCGGAGAGCTTTTTGAACTCGTCGATCAGTTTATAATATCGGGGATTGTGTTTTTTCGAGACCGTTTGCACGCGCGCCGTGCCGTCCACGTGCGTGATGGCGGGAAGTTTGGCCCTCCATTCCTCCTTTACATCGTAGACGAGGATCATGAAAGGCGATGGATGGTCGGAGTCGAAATAGCGGCCACATTCTTCCTCTAGAACGGATGGAGCGAAGGGACGCCACGCTTCTCGGAATTTAACTTTGTTATTCACGATGTCCTGCATGCCGGGATGGGTCGGGTTGGCGAGGATAGAGCGGTTGCCTAAGGCACGCGGACCCGCTTCGATTTTCCCTTGGAACCAACCGACAACTTTATTCTCGTGGATCTTTTGGGCCGTCCAGGCTTCCACGTCCTTAATCTTCCGGAGGGGGAGGCCGAATTCGCAAAGAGCGTCGACGATTTCTTCTTCCTTAGCCTCAGGTCCCCAATAGGTATGTTCCTGCACCCACCAGTTCTTTTCGCCGTTTTCGATGCGACGGGGATGATCTTGGGTGACGTAATAATTCCATAAAGCGCCCCCGATCGAATGTCCGGAGTCACCCGCCGCCGGTTGGATCCAGATATCCTCGAAGAGCCCGCTCTTGAGCAGCTTGCCGTTGGCCACCGAATTAAGGGCGACGCCTCCGGCCAAGCACAGGTATTTTTGACCCGTGAGCTTCTTCGCGAAACGGGCGAGTCTCAAAAGAATTTCCTCGGCGATAAGCTGGGCCGTCGCCGCGACGTCGAAATCACGCTGCGAGATCTTATGGTTTGGGTCGTTACGCGGGCTCTCGCCTAGCACGTCTTTTAATGCGGCACTGTATTCGGCCAGGTTCTTGGCTTTCACGATGAAGATGCCGTCGTCGTCGTAGTCGATGATCTTTTCTCGAAAGAGGTCGTAATATTTTTTTGGATCCCCGTAAGAGGAGGCCCCCATCGTCTTACCTTCGTCGCCGATGCCGCCCAAGCCCAGCCAGATGGTGATCAGGTTGTAAAAGTTTCCCAGAGAATGGGGAAGAGGGATCTTGTGCTTAATGTGGATCCGGTTCCCGATCCCTTCAGCGATGAGGGTGGAGATGCCGTCCCCGGCGCCATCGAGGCTCAAGATGGCTGCGTTCTCGAACGGGGAGGGAAAGAAGCCGCTGGCAGCATGGAGAAGGTGATGCTCGACCGTGTCCGTGACTTGGAAGTTTTTGAAGCCGAAACCCGCCATGCTCAGGGCTCTGGACATGCAGATCTCGGCGTAATCCCGCTTGGCGTCTTCAGGGTTCGACTTCGGGTCGAAATGGCCTTCGATCAAGGATTGGAAACGGTAGGCTCTCATGTCGTCGTACGTGTTGAATAAGACGTCGTCGCAATCCCGATCGAGGTGAAAGCGGGCGATCAAGTCCTCGAGCGCGTAGGAAGACGTGCCCCAACCGAATTTTTGCCGCGTGAACCTCTCTTCTTCGCAGTAATAAAGAATGGCTCCGTCCTTCAGGTAACAAAAAGACTGGTCATGTCCGATATTCTTGGTGCCGATGATGTGCGTCGCTCCGGTTTCCATAAGAGTCCTTTGCGTTAAAGGGTGTCGATCATTCCGTGGAGAAGGGCTCCGTGCCCCGTCTCCACGAGTCCATAGCTTCGGCTCGGGATGTAAAAGGCCAAATCCGTCTCGAGTCGGAAGAGTTTGTTGTTCGGGTCGAAGGCGCTCAGCGAGATCGTGGCGATGGATTTCTTGTCGGCGGCCTCTATGGATTTAAGGATGTTCTTGGATTCTCCTGAGCTGGAGATGGCGATCAGAAGATCTCCGGGACGCGCGAAGAGTTCGATCATCCGCGCGTACGCGTTCTCGTAACCGAAGTCGTTCGCCTGGCACGTCAGCAGAGCCGCGTCGGTGAAGGCAAGCGAACGGATCTTCTGCTTGTTGGCGAGGTCTTGGGAGAAGTGCGAGCACAGGGAGCAGCTCCCCCCGTTCCCGACCCACCACACCGAGCCGTCTTGAGTCTTGATCTCGTGCAGCATCGTATGGGCTTGGGCGAAGGCTTCCTCGGTCGAGACCGTTTGACCGAAAGCTTTCGATTGAGTCGCGAGCAGGATGGAGTTTAAGTCGTGGATCCACTGCGTGACGGGATGCTTGCCGCGCGTGTAGAAAGGCCCTTTTGCGGCGGGGTAATCGGGATTGAAGAATTCAGACGTCAAGTCCATGGGTCACAACCTCCTTTTGGGCCTTTTCAAAAGCCTCCAATGAATCGATATTGCGGCGGTATCCCACCAACGGCATGGCATAAAACCGCCGCTCCGCGGCTAGGGGAGCGTAGATGTCACGCGGCAGGTCGAGAGGGACGCGATCCGGAAAAAGTGAGATCAGCTGTGGCGAGAGAATCTGAACGCCTCCGTTGATCCAAAGGGACGCCGGATCGTGCCGGTCATAGATGGCTTGGGCGTCTTCCGGAGCGGGACGCTCCAGGAAAAATTCGATCCTTCCATCATTGGCGACCTTGACGATGCTGTTGTCGCGGCCGGGGTAGACGAGGACCGTCGCGTCCGCCTGCTTCATCCTATGGAAGTCGTAAAGAAGCCTGAAATCCTGGGCGATCAGAAGATCCCCGTAAATCACCAAACAAGGAGACCGATCGCCGTCGGTCAACCATTCACGTGCCGCAGAGACCGTTCCGGCCGTGCCTAGAAGAGTCTCTTCTTTTAAATAATGGATGCGCAGACCCCATTTATTGCCGTTGCCGCAATACGCTTCGATCTGGTCGGCGCGGTAGTGGAGGTTGATCATCACGTCATGAATTCCTTGCTGGGATAGGCGATGGAGAAGGTAGTGAAGGATCGGTTTGTGATGGATGGGTAACAGTGGTTTGGGTAGGGTATCGGTGTACGGTTTGAGTCGTGTTCCAAAACCGCCGCAGAGGATAAGAGCTTTCATCGGAAATTTCATGGCACGCTCCGTGAAAGATAGTTGATGAATTTCCGGAAACTCTCCCGCGAGACCGGCTCTTTATTACCGAGGATACGCGTCTTAAGGCCTGCGAAGCCGTTTCCGAGGTAAGGAATCAGGAACGGAGTGGCCTTATGGTAAACGAGGAGTGTGGTGAGCGCGAAATAAGCGTCACCCGCGCCGACGGTGTCGACCACTTCCTTGAAGAAGCCCGGGCAGAAGTATTTGTTCTTGTCCTTATCGAAGTAAGCGCTCCCCGTGGATCCCAAAGTGATCGCGGACTCGCTGTGGATGAGCTTCAAAATAGACGACTCCGCCAGATCGCAAATGGGGGTCAGTCGATCGTGCGAGGCGATGCGGCATTCCCGTTCGTCGAGGCTCAGGTAGTTGTATCCGTAATGCTTCGTGAAGGGGTTGAACCCGTAGTTGCTGGAATTAGTCTGGACGTTCAGGCTCTTGAAGTTCTTCAAACGATTGGCGGCCTTGAGCACGTCTCCTTCGAAAAGACCGTGACCGAAATCGGATAGGATAACGAGATCGTGCTGCTCGTTGAGACGTTCCATCTTATCGATGAAGGGGCGGGGCGCGTGGTGCTTCCACAAATTATCCTCGAGGTTGGTGAGCTCGAAGATGCGTTGGTTCTTGAGCGTCACCAGGTAGCGCGTCTTGCGCGGCGTCGCGGTATTGGGGACGAGGTAGGTCTCGATGTTGATATTCGACGAGACCGTGTTGTGAAGGAGTTGCTTGAAGTACGCTTCGCCCCCGTAGGGGATGAAAAGGGTGACCTGGCATCCCAAAGCCGCCAGGTGGCGCGCGATGGCCAGCGAACCGCCGGGATAATTTTCTTCGCTTCGATAACGTGCGGAGATGGACGGACTCTTGCTCGAAATGCCTTCGGTTTCGCAAAAGATATACGTGTCGACGATGGGCTCGCCCACGACTAAGACGCGCGTCTTGGATAATTTGTCGAAAAAAGGGTCGAGCGGGTATTTACGTAATTCCTTCTTGGCTTTTTGGATCGCCTTGATTTGGGTCGAATGCCAATTGAGAAGATTGCTTTGGGGTGAGTCGTGGAAGGGGTCCTCCGTATAGATGACTTTGCCGCGGCATTCTCTCAAAGCTTCCTCTTCGGACTTCAAATAGCCGCGAAAATCGCTTTGTGGATCTCGGTAGGACGAGTGGCGCACGAGGATTTGCGGTTTGAGGATTTTGATGGCTTTTACGGCGTCTTCAAAAGGGTAGAGGATGACCGCGTCGACGAACCCCAACTCCGACAGCATGTGGGCTTTTTTTTGTATCTGCTGCAGTGAAGATTTAGGGGAGAGAGTCCTCGTTTCCATGTTGGATACGAGGATCACCAGCAAGTCGCATTGTTTTTTGGCGGTTTGAAGATGGTTGAAAGTCGAAAAATCGATGTGATCGAAAGTCCCGAAGGATAAACAAATTTTCTTTTTCGGATGGGCCGCGCGGATCCGCGCGATATCCTCGAACGCGTAGATTTTTCTCTTCACAGGCCACCCGCCGCAGGGGAAGGAGAGAGGTAGCGAAACCAGTCCCTCGTCTGTTCGGAGATCGTTTCCGGCGTCCACACCGGAGCCGTGCGCCAATAATCAATATGGCTCAGGATTTCGGCCACGCCTTCCTCGATCGAAACTTCCGGCTTCCAATCCAGGCACGAAGTGATTTTTGAAATATCGGCGAACGTACAATCGGGCTCGCCGGGCCTCTTGGGGATATGGGTCTTGGCGCCGCCTAAGAGTTCGGCGATGCGGTTGACCGATACGGTGCGTCCGCTGCCGACGTTGAAGATTTCCCCGGATACGCCGCTTTCCGCCGCCGCTAATACGGCGCGGGCGACATCGGACACGAAGGTGAAATCGCGAGTTTGGTTCCCGTCGCCGACGATGGTGAAGGGTTTGCCGGCGAGCTTTTGCGCGAGGAAGACGCCGAAGACGGCGCCGTACGTGCCGGACGTGCGCGCTCGGGGTCCGTAGACGTTGAAGAAGCGGAGCGAGACCGCGGGTAGTTTATAGACTTGGGCCCAATGCAGGACCATCTCTTCGCCCATGTATTTGGTCAGCGCGTAAGGGTATTGCGGCTGGATCCGGCTGGTCTCGGGAGTGGGAAATGTCTCGGGGATCCCGTAGCAAGAGGACGAGGCCGCGTAGACTAGCCTCTGAGCTCCATATGACCGTGCCGCTTCCAGAACGTTGAGAGTGCCGTGAACATTGGCTTGAAAGTAATCAGATGGTTTTTGGATAGAGGGGACAATATCTGCGAGGGCCGCGAGGTGAAAAACGAGATCGCGTCCTTGGAAAGCGTCCTCCCACTCCCCTTTCCGAGAAATGTCGGCGTGGATGAAGCGGATTCGGTTTTTAGCGTTGGTGTAAGCGTCATGGAGATTCTCCTCTCTTCCGGTGCTGAGATTATCGATCACCGTCACATCAAAGCCGCGAGCGAGTAAATGGTCGACGACATGCGACCCGATGAAACCCGCCCCCCCTGTGACCAGTGCTTTCATACGGTAAAGGTCTTTTGCAAGGAGGGTACCAATCCTAAAATGTGACTTAGTTTTATGAAATCATTAAGCTTTCTGTTTTAAAAGTAGAGATAAGAGGCAATAATTGCCTACAGGGTTTGCCGGTATAAGTCCGCGATTTTACGGAAATAAGGTCGGTCCATCCAAGCCGAATCTTCGGGTTTTAAGTGCCTAAAATCCTCCTTCAGTGTCCGTTCCAGGCATTCTTTGAGGCGGGGAAGTTGTTTGGGAAGCGAGGCGGTCAGCTTTTCCTGAAAAAGAAAATGATAACTATCTGTGAGCTTTTCGAAGGCGTCTGTACCGGTCCCTAAGGAAGGTGATGACGTCAACTCGTGATGAAAATCACGGACGCAGGGATTGAGAATGTCCTTCAAGGACTTCCTTGACGCTCGCCAGTCGTCGTTACGGATTAAAGCATCGACGCGGTCGATCTTGGCGTTCAACGTTTCGATTCCGGAAAATTCCAGCGTCGATAAGCCTTCCAAATCTTCAGTCTTCAGGACGGAACAAAAGCCCAAGTACGGCTTATTCGCGTTGAGCATGCGCACGAACATCGGGTTGTTCTCAAGGTAGTGGTAGTTTTGGTTCATGAGAAGGGTGACGTAGGGCGTTTCGTCGAGCCTACGGTTGAGATCATTTTGATCGGCCTGGCCCCGGTAGTATTCCGGAAAAAGCGCTTTCCAGTCGCTCTCTCCGTAAAGATCAATGCGCCTTTCGGTGCGGATCCCTTGCAGCGTCTCGAACTTCATCAACGCGTTCGTGTGGTAGAACATCTCGGAAATCAGGGTCAGGTAGCGCATCTTGACCGCAAGAGGGATTTTTTCGTCGTTCTTCAAGAGGTAAGCGAGGCTATGAAAGAAAAATTGAAAATCAAAAAAAGGGTTTTCGCGGTCGAGGTATTCGATGAAGAGAAGGATCGGCTTGAAGAAGTAGAGCACATGCTTCAGACGAGCCCAGGAAGTGACGAGGATGGAGTAATCGGGTGGCAGGGTCATCGGGCATTCGTCTTGGATCTCGTAAGGAAGGGGCGTATAGCGGATGTTCTTCAATCCTAATTTCCCGTCCCAATATTTTTCGATGTGCGGCATGATGCAAAAGCGGCGGAACCCGTTCTCGTGAAACATCTTCTTTTGGTAGTAATCGCCTTCCCTCTGGTCATAGGTGTCGACGTCGACGATAGTAAGTTCGACGTCGATTTTTCGGAGGAAAGACGGCAGGTGGATGCGGTGGTTATGGAGATAATGGTTTAAGAGGGTAACGTTATGCGTGAAAACGCGTCCGATGTTCTTTTGACGCATGGCCTCCATCAAACCGTCCACGGAAGCACAGGGCGAGACATCTTTGGAGACTGCGTTCAAAAAATGGCAGGGGTCGTAATGCACCCGCTTGGGATTGTCGCGCAAGGCCGTTTCGTATAATTTTCGGATGAAAAGAGTCTCTCCGAGATTAAGGAAGAGGAGTCCATCCCGCGAGTCCGCGTCTCGCCGCGCCGCCTGGTGCTTCGAGAGGGCTTTCCGCGTGCCCTGTAGTATGTCCACCGCGGCTTGAATCACGGGCAACACCGGGTCGGAAAGCGTCTTGTCGCCCACGAGCTTCACATCGAGGTTCGTCGAAAGAGGGTGATCGTAGATGGGCTTCATGAAATCGACGAGCCACGGGAAAAAATAAGTCTCTCCGCGATGCACCCCGTAAAGGGCTAACGTATCCTTGGCGATCGTTTGACCGTCATAAAGAAGTGTTGCGGTGAGAGTGCTCGGCGATTCGAAGACGACATTCAGGAGACAGGAACGCGCAGAAGGCTTCATAGGGTATTTTCCGCCTTTTGGAGTTCTGTGATCCTCGGTAGGGCGTGCTCGTAATGACGTAAGATTTTTTGGAAGTAAGCCCGAGAGGCGTATTTCGAGTCATAGACGGCGTAATGATGGTAATCCCTTCTGAGGAGCCGCACCATGCATTCATGGATTTTCGCCATGTGCGTCTCGAGGTAACGGAGCATCTGGGCATGGAAATCTTCTTGATGCTTTCTTGAAATTTCGTCGAAAAGCCTCACGCTCTTGGGCCCGCCGAGACGAGGATCACAAGCGTCTTCGAGCGCCTCGCGGAACATTTCATCGACGCAAGCATTGTTTAAATGGGCGAATCGGGCCCGTGCCTTCAGATAGTCGCTATCCTCCGCGTAGAGGGGCACATGATCGATCTTACGGTTCAGCTCCTCGAGGGATCCGTATTCGAGCGAAGACAATCCTTCCATGTCCGGCAAGCGCACGACGGAGGGTGTGTTGAGATAGGGGATGCCCGCGTTCATCACGCGGATGAGGATGGGATTGCTCTCGAAGTAGTTATAATTGCAGTTCGCCAACAAGTACATGAAGTCTTTGTCATGATGGAGGCTTCGGACGTCCTCGTGCTCGCCCGCGGTCAATTCCCTTTGGTAATAATCGGGGAAAAAGTCGTTCCAGACGGCATCGCCGAAGAGCAGGATCTTCCGGTGCGTCTTCAGGCCCTCCAAGATCTCGAACTTGAACAAGGAATAAGCCTGGAAATAAAGGCAGGAAAGGGTCTTGTAATAAAGGGTCTTATGATAATGCGGCAGGCTCGACTCGCGCAGCAGAAGGTGGCTCATGCAATGAAACATCATTTGATAGTCGTAAAAAGGCCTACGGTCGTCGACGTAATCCAGGAAAAGGAGAAGGGGTTTCAGGTAAAAGAGGATGTGGTCGAGACGGCTCCATGTTGTCAGCACGATGTCGTAATCCTGCGGTACGGTCGGGGTTTCGGTCGTGGGGACGGCAGGCTCCTTTAAACGATGGGGAAACGACATGTAGCGGATGTTTCGAATGCCCAGACTCTCGTCCCAATAGGACTCGATGTGGGGCATGATGCCGAAACGCCGACTCCTGTCGTCGTTCAGGAAAAGCTTATGATAGTAGTGACCGTCCATTTGGTTATAGGTATCGAAGTCCATGACGACGAATTCGACTCCTAAAAGCTCCATGAGCGGAGGAAGGTAAGTATCGTTCGCTTCCACGAAATACGCCAGGTACGAGACGTTGTGGCTATAAATCGTTCCGATTCTCTTCTCGAGGATTTCTTCGATCAAGGAATCGACCGTAGGCTTGGGTGCGGTGGCCTTTTGATGGACGACCTCGCAGGCGTCGTGAAAGGCCCTTTCGGGATGCGCCTCGAAGGCTTTCTCGTAAAACTGATGGAGAAAAGGAGTTTTCCCTAGATTCAAAAAAAGCTTCCCATCGAAGGCTCGTGCCGCACCTTTCCGATAGGCTTGACGCTTAAGGTGCTCTTGCGTGGTTTCCAGAATCCTCTTCAGCCGGCTTAGATGGGGAATCAAAGGCTCTGGCCACGATACGGAGCCGTTGACACTTACAATTACCTCGGTCGTTGGTGGGAGAAAAAAGATTTTTTTCGATCCGGCACAGATCCAAAGGAAGAGAGGGCGTAGGCTCACGTCTTCCGAATCCGATACGAAAGTATCTTCGTTCAACGTCTCCTTGCCCTGATCACGTGTCACTCGCAAACGAACGGTTTTGGAGTCGAGGAAATCGATGTCGATGGCGGCGATAGATGTGGTCGTGGATTGATCCATAGGTTCACCGATGGATGCGTACCTTTTCTCGTGTGGTAAAGGCGCACAGAGTGCTGCCTTGGAAGGTCTCCGTCCATAGGAGGCGGCGGCCTTTGGAAGCGACGTGTTCCGTGACGTCCCGACACGTGAAGAAGGGCCCATCGGCGGGGAAAATCCTTTGGCGGAAAAATGCGATTCCCGTTTCAGGCAAGGAAGTTTTAGTACGCGCGAGGTCGACGACGGGCGTCTGTGAGAGCTCCTCCCCGAAGAGGTTCCTCACGGTGGCGATCAGGACGTCGATCTTCTCCGACCACACGCCATCCTCGACCGCGTAAGGATTCCCGTCGTTAGGCGTTGAAACGTCCGATTTCTCGGAGGGTTTTTCTTTTTTGCCTAAAATCACCGCATGGGCATGCTGATAGAATCGAGCGTAGGTTCTCAGGAAGAAATCGTAAGGCACTGTAGAAGCGATCGAAGGGTTGTTCTTTTCGATGTAAGCCAAGTCCTTTTTAAAATGATGGATCGGCATTTGGAGAGCGTCGATGAGGTTGCGGATTTCCTCTCCTTGGTCGACGAGCTTCTGGAGAAGTGTAGTGGTGAGGGCCATGTTGTTGAGGATCTTGCGCGCGTATTTTTCGGCGGTTTCGTAAAGCTCCTTTTGACGGGGAAAGGAATAATTCCATCTCTGGTTCAACCATGAGACGAAGTCGTCCTCGCGGATGTGGGTCGCGTGGGCGTTGGCAGCGTAATAGAAGACGTCGCCTTGGGCCTTAAGCCTTTGGCAAATCTCTGAATCCTCATAGTTAAATAGCCCGCTCTTATAGCCTCCGATGTCGACGAGCCTTTGGCGGCGAGCGATCATGTCGGGAGCGAAATTGTATGGATTGTCCACGTCATAAGCCCCCCAATTATGGGGCGAAAGGAGACTTCGGCAACGGTCCCCGAAGGTCTGGATGCGCTCTTGGGTGTTCCCGGAGATGATCGTGTAACCATCCTTCTTTTCCCACAGCTTTTCCAACCAATCGGATTCCAAAACCACGTCGACGTCGCAACAGCCGATCCATTCGGAAGTCAGTTCGCGGAGGGCGATGTTGCGCACATCGCTTAAGGGCACGTTCACTTCCCGGATCCTGACCGGGAATTCTTCGGCGATCGCCCGCGTCTTGTCTTGACACGGCGTATGGAGATAGAGGGTGACGCTGCGCGGTCGGAGCGTCTGGCGGAAGATCGACTCGAGGCAAGCGCGCACGTACTTTTCGCTGTCCTTGGCCGGGATATAAAAGTCGAGGTCGATGGTTCGGCTCACGGATAAAACTCCCCTTATCGGGAAAAAAGCAATCCAAAGGCCATGTAGAATGGAACTTTTTGCCTAGAGCGTCCAATTTTCCACTTTAAGGTCCGGGACTCGGTGGAATTCCTTGGTGTTATTCGTGACGACCGTACGATTTAAGGCGAGTGCATGCGATGCAATGAGCATATCGAGAGGCCCTATTAATTTTCCCGCCTTTTCCATGAAGGATCTTATCTTTCCATAGTGCGCGGCTGCATTCTCACCATAGGCGACCACTTCCAGGGGAACGATGAATTCAAGGAGTGCGGCCCTATTTTGATCCTTCTTTTCACTTTTTTCGACGCCGTATTCCAATTCGGAGAGCGTGATCGAAGAAATGCAAACATCGGATGGATTCGTCTTTTCGAGGCGATGGATGACGGTTATCGGTTTCTTCTTGATCAAGTAGATGCAGATATTTGTATCCAGCATATACTTCATAAAAAGACGCGCTTTTGTCGCTTCGGCTGGCGGCGATACTCCATGAAATCATCGGAAAATTGGTCCAGGCTTTTAATCATTGAAGCCCACGGTGATTTTTTTGGAAACAACATCACAACCCCTTCGAATTTCCGGACATACACGTCTGACCCAGGCATTTGGCATTCCTTGGGAAGCCGTACCGCTTGGCTTCTTCCATTCATGAAAAGTTTAGCCTTTTGCATATGACACCTCCTTGGTCATTACTATGGTATATACCATAGGTGGGAGTGTCAATCGACTCCATTTAGTTTTCGAGATGAAACTGGCTCTTGATCTCTTCGATCTCTTCGGAGCTGGGGAGGGGAGCGCCTTCGCGGAAGAAGACCGTTCCGTCCGCGGCTCCGCGCCAACCTTTGGCGGTGAAGGCGTCGCACGCCTTCTTATGGAACTTGATCACGTCCTCACCCTTCCACTTGTCGGTCGAGAGGACGGCGATGCGCTTTTCATTGTATTCTTCGTACTTATAATCCTTGTTGATCCAGCCGTTTTCGAGTCCCATGTCGTGGAAGCGCGTGCCCGGCCATGGCGTGAGGATGTTGAATTCGACGCTGGTGGCCGGCAGCTGCAGGGCGTACTGGAGAGTCTCTTCCATATTTTCCAAGGTCTCGCCGGGGATGCCGACCATGAAATAGGCGTGACTGTTGATGCCGTAGCGGTCCACGAGCTCGAAGACGCCCTTGGTCTTCTGGAGGTCGATGCCCTTGTGCAGGACGTTGTCGATGACGTGCTGGTTGCCGGACTCGACGCCGATCGCGAGTCGCGTGATGTTCATGGCCTTGTAGCGTTGGACGATGTCCTCATCGATGAGCTTGGAGAAAGCGTTGCAGTGGAACTGGAACTCCAGCTTCTCCTTCTGCACGAGGTCGAAGAAGTCGAGGAACCATCTCTTGTCGATGGGAAATTCGGAATCGACGAAGCCAAAGTAATCCTGGCCGTACTCTTTCTGCAGGTAGACCATTTCGTTGATGATGTTTTGCGGACTCCGCTTCTTGAAGGAGAAGAGGTTGCGGAGGTAGGGCTGACAGTTGAAGCACTGGAACGGACACCCGCGCGTGGCGGCGATGGCGCGGAAAGGGTTCCGCTTTTCCAGATGGCCGTGGTCGAAGATCCGTTGGTTCGGGAAGGGGAGCTCGTCGAGGTTGAATTTCGGATTCGGCGGCAATCCCTTCGCGTCTCCGTTCTCCAAATAATAGACGCCGGGGATGTTGGCGGTCTTCGGATCGTCGGCCTCAGCGATCAGGGCCATCGTGATCTCGCCCTCTCCGGAGACGACGTAATCGATATGTTCCGAGATGAGAAGAGAGTCCTTCACCTTCATCGACGGGTGAGAACCTCCTATGACGACGGTCAGCTTCGGGTTCTTCTTCTTCACGTAGGTCGCGAGTTCGCGGACATGCGAGATGAAGGCCGTGAGGCAGGTGATTCCCACATACTCGAACTTATCGAAGTCTATGTCTTCGATCGGGTCGACGACGAGGTTGTACGCTTCGACGTAATGGCCGCGTTGTTGGAGCGAAGACGCGATGTAGGCGAGGCCTAAGGGGACTTTCCCCATGACGAAGCCTTCTTCGAATTTCGGGAAGAGAAGCAGCACGTTTTTCGCTTTCATAATCAACCCCTATTTGGTGCAGAGGGCCATCAAGTACCAGGCCATTTTCGGAAAATTGAGCGAGACGTTCTCGTCGGTCATAGAGAAGACGAAGACGTTCTTGAAATAGCCCTTCAAAAGATCCTTCAATTCCTCGGGGGCGAATTCGTGGAAATGGCTGTCGAGGCGTCTCTTGGAGGCGAAGGGTTGCGAGGCTATGTTCGGCGTCCCGATCACGGCGAAGCCGTGGTCGGCCGTCAAGCGCGAGAGGTTCTCCACCACCGCCGGTATCGCTTCTTTTGGAAAATGCTCGATCACGTCCAATGAAACGACCGCGTCGTACGTAGGATGGCCTGTCGGCAATTGCGTCAGGTCGCAGGGTTCGAAGGAAAGGTTTGGAATGTTCTGGTATTGGATCCGGTTGTTACGGATCAGCTCTTGGTCAAAGTCTACTGCCGTGACTTTTTCCGAAAACTTGCTCAGCAGCACGCTACCGATCCCCAAACCGCACCCTGCGTCCAGGACGTGGGCTTTTTTCTCCAGCAAACGCGCGGCGAATTTATAGCGCGAGAGGACGAAGAGAAATTCGAAGGGATTCTCCTGGAAGGAGACGCCTTCCACGTGGTCGAAGGCTTGTTTGATATTCCCGTCACCGTCTCGGGAGAGGTAGAGGGGCTTTGCACCGCTCATGATATCTCCTGGGGGTTCTCTAAGGCGAGGACGCCGCTCTCGAGGGATTCAAAATATTTCTTTCCATCGGTTTCCGTGAGGATGTGCGTCTTTTCGTTGAGGTTCCATAGTTTCGTTCCGGCCAGGGGTGCGGCGCCGCTCTCTTGAATATGGTCGAAACCCACGTCTTGGATGAGCTGACGTGTGAGGAGCATCTCGTCGGGCGTCTCGGTCGGGTTGCCGTACATGAAGGTCCCGTGCACCTTGATCCCCAGGGAACGGATGATGGGGACGAAATGGCGGACGTCTTTTAAGTCGAGTCCCTTGTGGATGACCTCGTCCAAGATGCGTTGGCTTCCGGACTCGACGCCGACCTTCACGCCGATGCAGCCGGACTTCGCCATGGCTTCCCAGGTGGATTCTTTGAGCGTATCCACGCGGCACATCGCCGACCAGGGGAGGTTGAAGTCCTTGAGGACGTCACAGACCCCGAGGACGTGCCGGTCGCCCATGTTGAAGGTATCGTCATCGAAGTAGATGGCCTTGAATTTTGGGAACTGCTTCAGCGTCGCTTCGATGTCGGCCCGCAGGTATTCGGGCGAGTAGAAGCGGACTTTGTTCAGCGTCATCGATTGGGGCCACGTACAGAAGGAGCATTTGAACGGACACCCGCGCGAAGACCAGAGTTGGAGCGTGGGTCCGTCGCCATGGAAATAGCCGACGTCGAAGTAGCCGTAGAGATTTTCATTACGAATCGGTTTCGGTGCCGCGTTCATCTCCTGCTGCGTGAGGAGATTGAAATCGTAAAGACCGCCCCGTCCGTCACGTAGGCATTCGAGGACGTTTTTTTCGTACTCGCCTTTGATGGCCGCGAAGATCGGGAGGTCCTTAAGAAGATTCTCACCATCATAGGCGATATTCTGGCCGACTAAGATAATGCGGGACCGGGGAGCCGCTTCATGGATCCTGCGGATCAAGGCTTTATCTGAGACCAGGGACGGCGTGGAGACTTCCAAGACGATCGCGTCGAAGTCACCATCGACCACTTGTTTCAGGAAAACCTCCTCCGTCTCGTCGTTCAAAAGCGAATCGCGGAAATGGATCTCGCCCGCGGGTAAATGAGCGGCTGCGTAGGAAGCCGCGTACGACAGGAAAAAAGGAAAGGGCTTATAGCTATGGCGCGCGTGCGGGACGATCGGGTAGGAATGCGGCCAGCGGGAACCGCTCCGGACGGTTTTGCGTCCCGGGATCTCCCACGGCGGGTTGGAAAACAAGATGCGATTCGGCATAAAAATCCCCCGGTTAGGGAAAAGAGCAATCCAAATGCCATGGATGGGGGAAATTTTTTCCGCCGTCAGCGGTCCCAGCGGATATTTTCGCGGAGTATCTTTGCGGGGATCCCTCCTGCTAAAACGCGTTCGGGAAGCGGACCGAGGACAAGGCTATGAGCGCTGACCAGGCTTCCGGATGAGATGTGCGCTCCTTTATGGACGGAAACATGATGGCTTAGCCAGACTTTATCTTCGACGACGACAGGACTGGATGCAGGCGAGCCCTCGAGGGTATGCCAGTCGCTATCAGTCACCAGGACGTCCCATCCCATAATCACATCGTTTCCGATGTCGACGGAGTCCTTGACAATGATCTTACAGTGAGAGGCCATTCCAGATGCCGTGGATTTCTTCCGTCCGCCGAATCTTAGGAAACCTCCGGCGCGAACGAGGATGACCGTGCCGGCTCCGATTTCCAAATCACCTTCGATCACGAGGGTCGACCCTTCCTCTAAAATGATACGGACTGGCTCGGTGCTCCCTAAATGGGATCTGAAGTTGATTCGGCCTTCTAAAACCACTCGGGTATTTCTGGCTTTTATGACGCGTATTCTAAAAAGCTCCCTGGAAAAAAAGACGCGACTAAAATCCCAATATCCCACTAGGGATTTAGCCAGCCAACCGGAGTATATTTTGGATACGAGGGAGTGCATCTTCATGAGCGCGGACCTTGGTTGCTGTGAGGATTCAAGAGGCGATCAAAAAAGCCTAGAGTGGCATAGCGTGATTTTAGAATGGGAAAGCTGCGATCGCTTCCGCTCAAAAAACGGTCGTAAACTCCAAAGATCCTTTCGTGGTTTAGCTCGAAGTAGCTTTTCAATTCCTTCATGAGAATTGACGCGTGTGCGCGGTAGATGGAGTCGAAAACTCCCCGCGCATCAGGTGGATTCGTCGCCCGAGCGATTGCGTTCAAAAAATCACCGCGGCAGGCGGCGTTTTTCTCCGTCAATGATTCCAGCGACTTCCGATAGGAGACGTCTTGAGAGAGAAGATTAAATCGAGGGATTTTTTCGATCAAAGAATCGGAACTTTCGTATTCCAAGAGACGCATTCCCTTCAAGTCATCGGTCACTGCAACCGCCGGGAAGCAAAGGTAAGGGACGTTCTGCTGCAAGGCCCTCGATACCGCCAGATTATTCTCAAAATAAGAATAGTTTTGGTTCATTAAAACATAAAATCGGTTTTTGTCGGAATGAAAAAGTTCCCTGATTTCGGCTTCGTCCAGGTAAGCTTTCTGGTAAGCCGTCGGGAAAAGAGCTTCCCAAGCGTCGTCTCCGTATATCTTAGTCCGCATCCCATGTTCTAAAAGGCTTTGGACGATCTCGTACTTCAAAAATGAGAAGGTATCGAAATAAACGCTCGTCAGGTCGGAGAAGCGGGCTATTCTGGTCACCTCATGGGTCTTCTCATCGCTGAAAATAAGGTGGGTAAGCGCGTAATACAGAATTTGCATATCCAGATAAGGCTGTCTCGGATCGGTGTTTTCTAGAAAAGAGAGGATACGGGGAAGTTGGGCCAGAACGTTTTGAATGCGGGCATGCGAGAGGATGATGGCTTCAGGATTTTTCCCGATGGGTCGGATCTGTACATCCCTGACGCACTCTTTTGATGGAACGAAATAGAAAACCCTTGAGTTTCCATGCTTTCGGTCGATCTCGGCGAAAAGATGGGGCCAGAGGCTGAAGCGGGTAAATGACGGCGTCGTAAACGTATTGCGTTGGTTTAAGAGGAGCCCGTTTTTCCCCTCGTAGAGGTCGTAATCGATGATGATCCAGTGAAGTCCTAAAGCCTTGAAAAAAGGAAGGACGAAGAAAGATTCCTTTTCCATGATTTGGAATAGGTAGTGCATGTTCACAGAATAGAGGGTCCTGATTTTATGACGCAATAGGTGCTCGAGAAGTTGATCCAGGTTTAATGAATCTGATTTTCCCGACCAGGAACGAGCGGCTTTATCCCAACCCGAAAGAGCGTTTAGGTAATGGTTATTTCCGGGAGCCAAGGAGTCTATGCTTTGGAAAAGTTCGTGGAATAACGTGAAGTCGTCCACATTATAGAAAAGACGTCCGTTGAAGGTGTCTATGGCTCCGAAACGCGGCTTATGTTTTTTGATCAAGTCTTGCGTATGTCCGACGAGATAGGCGAAACGATCCATAGCCTCCGCGTATTTGGCGTGAATTTCAGGAGAACCTGTGCGATAATCGACGACAGCATTCTCGAAGTCTTCGTTAAATAAAACTTCCCGAAAGACATCCGTGACCCATAAGAGGAAATTTTCCTGTGAAAACGAAGCGTCGGGTGCGGGGTAAGAAGACTCATTAACGACCCGGGTTTCGCCGAGCACTCGGGCGACGACGGCGCCGGATTTTCGGTCGATGTCGAGATCTAATGTGAATGAAGGGGCAGCCATGGGTCGCTTCATGCAGAGATCGCGATCCTACTCAGCGCTTTGAAGAACCTTCGGGAAGCGAAGCGCGAGGATTCGATCGGAAATTGAAAGGGGGCTGGAGCGGTCAATGCGTCGTAAACACGGAATACCCTCTCGTGGTGGACCTTCAAGTAATCTTGCAGTTGGCCCAACAGAAGTTTGAAGTGATGGCGCCAAACGCTTCCAAAGACGTCGGCGGACGGTGCGCCGATGACTTGGGCGTAAAAATTTTCCCTGCACTCTCCATTTTTACGTAGGAGAGTCTTCCTGGATTCTTCGTAGCGTGAATCTTGCGTGAGTTGGCGGATTTCACGGAATTTTTTGCAGAGCTCGGAATTATTCCTGTACTCCAAAAGCGACATGCCCTCCAGGTCAGTGGTGCGGACGACGGGCGGAAAGCAAAGATAGGAAACGCCTAGGTTCACGGCGCGTCTGAAAACCGGATTGTTTTCGAAATAGGAATATGTCTGGTTCATTAAAACATAGACCGAATGCTGCCAGTCGAAGGTCTCTTGAATCTCCCGTTCCGCTAGGAATTTCTTTTGATAAGCATTGGGAAAAATCGTCTCCCATGACGTGTCGCCATAGATGTGCGTTTCGATCCCTTCGTCGATCAAGCCTTCAATCACCTCGTATTTCAAGAAAGAAAGCACCGTGAGATAGATATTGGAGAAACGGCAAAAAAAACGCGTCTTGTTTTCCTTCGAGAGATTCTTGTCGTTTAAGGCCAAATGCGCGAGTGCGTAATAGAGGATTTGGAAATCGTGGTAAACATCCTCAGCAAGCGTATTTTCTAAGTAGAAAAGCGTTTCCGGCAGACTTTTAGATACGGCATGGACGCGCGCTTGGGAAATAACGACGGCGTTCTCGGGAGATCCCTGAGGCAAAATCCTGTCCGCACGGTGGAAGTCCGCGAGTGGAAAGTAAATCGTGTTTCGGATGCCGAAGAGTTCATCCGTCAGGGATGCGACATTGGGTTGGCAACTGAAGCGGCGAAAAGCAGGACCGTTGAACGCGCTTTTTTGTAAAACGCTGAAAGATAAGTGATCGTAGGTGTCGTAATCGATGCATACCCATTCCAGGCCCAAGGCATGAAAGAGGGCCAACGGAAAAACCCGATCGGTTTTCAGAAGATGGGTGATATAGAGCATATTCACCGAATAGAGGTGGCGTATCTTCCGATCCGCCATGTACTTAAGCAAAATATCGATAGTGAATCCCGAGCTCTCCCCCCAAGTTCTTTGGGCGCTGTTCCAACCAGAATTTCCGTTCTCATAGAAGGCGAGGCCCGGAATCCTTTTTCGGACTTCTTGATAAAGGCCTTCGAACATATCGTTCCCGTCGATGTTGTAGAATAGATGTCCGTCGAAACGCTCTGCCAAATGCTCGGTTAAACCTCGAAAGAGAGAGCGGTAAGCTTGGATTAATTCCTGGGTGTGTTTGACGATATGGGCGAAGCGATCCATGGACTCGCCGAACTCCCGATGGATCTCGGCTGATCGGGTGCTGTAGTCGAGTGCGGTCTCGGAAAAATAGGGATGAAAAAAGATGGTTTTAAAAGCATCCAATATCCAAAGCAGGAACATATCCTGCGAATGCTCTCTGCGCGAAGTACGGTACGGGTAGACGTGTCTTTCGATCGCTCCGCGTTCCGTAACGAGATGCAAGGCGAGGTCGCCGCTTTCTGCCCATGAAAGATCAATGGTGTAGGCAGGCGCGGATGAATCCTTAGAGATGTCAGATGAAAGGGCGGAAATCACAAGGAAGGGAAAAAGCAAAGCCGGTGCCATGCTAAAACGGGAAATAAATTCCGCCTCCTAACATTTCGAAAATGGACACGAAATCGCCGAATCGGTATCATCGAAGTTCAACGCATGGAATCAACACCCACGATCTTCGATTACGCCGATTGGGCCAAGGGCATGACGTCATTCGATGCGGTCTTCATGGACCGCGAAAATAAAGTTTTCGCCGAGGCCCCCGAACACCCGCTCTATCCCTTATCGGGACAGTTATCGAAAATGAAGCTTCTCAATACGTTGATCGGCCGCTATAGTTATAAGCTTACCGGTATGCTCTCCCCGAACGTCATCATCGGCCGCTATACGTCGATCAGTTACGGGACATCGGTGGGGGCCACCCACCATCGTACGGACTACCTGTCGACGGGCGGTATCGAATACGAGTCTATTTATTACAAAGATCATCCGGAACCGGTCGCCGCTCCGGAGCCCATCGAGTACACTATCATCGGATGCGATGTTTGGATAGGCGTCTACGCCCTCGTTCTGGGAGGCGCGAAGATCGGCCACGGAGCCGTCGTCGGCGCCGGATCGGTAGTTAAAAAAGAAATTCCGCCTTACGCGATCGCTGTTGGAAATCCGGCGCGTGTCATCAAAATGCGTTTTCCGGATGAAGTCATCGCTGATCTCATGGATTTGCGGTGGTGGATGCTCCCCAGCGACATCGTCAAAACCTTGCCTTACAAGGATGTCCACGAATGCATCCGACGTTTGAAGGATATCCGAAAAACAAATCCTTTATCCCCATGACAGTCGAAGAGGTCATTCCAATTTTTGATATCGGCTCCGATAACCAACGCATTAAAGCGGCTTATTTCGAGAAGCTTTCGGAACTTTACGATAAGGGACAATTCACGGCGGGACACGGCGTAGGGTCGGTCGAAGCGTTGGAGGAAATTTGGTCGCGTTATTGTTCCCGCCGGTACGCGCTGGCGGTCGGCTCGGGAACGCACGCCCTGCACCTCGCGGCCCATGGCCTGGGTTTAAAGTCGGGCGATGAAGTGATCGTGCCCGCGAACACCTTCGCCGCGACGGCGCTCGCTCCCGCGGCGACGGGAGCCAAAATCATCGCGTGCGACGTGGATGCGCAAACGTGGAACCTATCCCGTCGGACCGTCTCCGATGCGCTGACGAAGAATACGAAAGCCATCTTCGCGGTTAATCTTTATGGAAACCCGGCTCCATACGAGGAACTCAGGGATTTTGGGATTCCCATCGTCGAGGACGCCGCCCATTCCCACGGCGCTTCGTACCGGGGACATATGAGCGGCTCGGCCGCGGGCGGCGGAGACTACGCGGCGTTCAGTTTTTTCCCGACGAAAGTCTTCGGAGGTATCGGCGATAGCGGGATGCTCCTCTTGGATGACGAGAGTGCCGTCGACACACTGAAAGCCTTCCGCAACTGTGGACAGGCGAAACCCCATTACGCAACCCAGATTGGCTCCGTCTACCGAATGCATGCGATTCAAGCTCTTTTTCTTTTGGAAAAATGGAGGATCTTCGATGATATCGTCGCGCATCGCCGCCGTCTCGCTGCGGTGTATGACGCCTGTTTCGCTTCGACGCCCGTGATCCCGCAGAGGATTGATGCTCAAGACCTCAGCGCTTATTTTGCCTACGTAGTTCGCGTGCCTCGACGCGAAAAAACGATGGAAGCCTTGCTGGAGAAAAAAATCCAGACTTCGGTCCAATATCTGCATCTGCTCGATGAGCAGCCCGTCTGGGATAAGATCGCCGCACGCTCGGCTTCCGTCCCCAACGCACGTTCCTTATCGCGTGAAATCCTATCCTTACCTATGAATTCAAAGGTGACCACGGAAGGCGCAGTACGGGTCGCCGAAACCCTCTTGGCAAACCTATGAAGCCTCTTAAAGTCGCCGTGGTCGGTGCGAACGGACGCTTCGGTCACAAAAGGTTAAAAGCTCTTCTCGCATCTGCGGATCCGGTCGTAGCGGTTTGCGATGGCGACTTTTCGAGGGTCGATGCCGTATTCCGCTCGATTCCACCAGGCCAAAATCGTGATATCGCGCGTATCACCGATTACCGAGATATCTTAAAGGAGTCTCCGGACGTCGTTTTCGTATCCACCCCGGACTTTCTTAAATTCGACATCGTTTCTTTCTTTTTGGATCACGGTATAAACGTGGTCGCGGAAAAACCTCTCTCGCTTAAGTCTCGGGAGGTGAAATCGTATTTCGAATTGGCGTCAAAAAATCAGGTGGTCCTTTACACGGGTTACAACCTGATTCATTTTCCGGGAGTCGCAGCCGCCCTGGCTTATTCGAAAGCGCCGGATTTCGGAAAGGTGTTGAGAGCTCGCATGATCTACGGACATGGAGCTTCGAAGACGCTTCTAGAACAAAAGGATTGGAGAGTTGGGAGTGACTCTTGGGGTGGATCACTCGTAGACATGGGATGCCATCTGCTTCATTTAGTGGGCGATTTCATCAATCACGACTTCCGCGACGTCTATGTTAAGAAAAGTTCGCAGATCTGTCGCCCTCCCGTAGAGGATAATTGCTATGTGGTGTTTCAATCGAAAAACGGGTGCTGCATCGAGATCTCGACCAGCTGGACGAGCGTACGCAGCCGTTTTGCCCTCGAAATCTGGGGGGAAACCGGTTTTGTTTCGGTCGAAAGTTTAACGAAATATGAGCGCTATGGCCTGGCTCCGGAGACATTGAACCGGACCCTTCGTTATCCCTCAGGAGAGATCCTCCACAAGCCTCAGGAACGATGGACGACGAAAGAGGCTTTGCCTGGAGACCATCTCGTTTCTCCTGAGAGCGTGGAAGTCGAATTCTTGGACCGCGAGTGGGCCTGTTTTTCCGGTCTGCTGAGATCGGGAGGGTTTGACTTGGAACGCCAAAAGACGAGCGATCTTTTCATCGCGCGCTTCTTCGAGCAGGCGTACTCAAAGGAAGCGATTTTATGAGGAAAATACGGGATTGTAGGATTCCAGAGAGCGCCACGATCATGGATTTTACGAATCTCTACGAATGTACCGTTGGGGAGGATGCCTTCATCGGTCCTTTCGTGGAGATTCAAAGTGGGGTGACGATCGGTGACCGCACTAAGATCAGTAGCCATAGCTTCATCTGTGAAGGGGTGACGATCGGTAAGAATGGTTTCATTGGTCATGGGGTGATGTTCACCAACGATAAGTACGATTCGCAGACTCCGAACAAAGGGGATTGGATTTTAAGGAAAACCATCGTCAAGGACGACGTTCGTATCGGATCGAATGCGACGATCCTCCCCGTAACGATCGGGCATCGTGCCATTATCGGCGCTGGAGCCGTAGTGACGCGTGATGTTCCCGACGACTCTGTAGTCTATGGAAACCCGGCTAAAGTTCAGAAGATATCCCGGAAAAAAAACCGGAAACAGAAAAAACCTTCCAAGAAAAAATAAGGATCATGCCACCGACCGGTTCACCGTCCACGACTCCTGGCGGATGATGTGGTGGTAGAGATTGCGTATGGTCTCGAAATAAGGCCTTTGGGTGAACGCGGACGGTTCGAAGCCGTTCCGGAAATCCAGGCGCGTCAGGCGGTCCAGGCATTCGTCGATGCGGCCGCGGTTTTTCGCGATGTAGGCCTGGAGAGGGCCTTCCTCGAAGGCGCGGTTCCGCGTTTCCGTCACCCGTTCGAAGAGAAGCGTCTTCCTCGACGGATCGGCCACGTGGGCGTGGAAGTCGTCGATGGCGTCGTTCCAGCGCCGCGTCAGGATAGTCTTGGAAGCCTGGTAAGCCGCGGAAGAAGCGAGGGAAGGAACTTTTTCAAGCTTCACGTTCAATTCCTCGGAAGAACGGAATTCCAGAGTCCTTAGGCCCGCCAATTCAGGATCCTCTAAGACGGTGCAGAAACCCAGATACGGATTGTTGGCGCTGAAGACCTTGGCGTACATCGGGTTGTTCTCATAATAACTATAGTTCGTATTCAAGAGAAGTTGGATGAACGATCCCCCATCCAGCATCCGCTTCAAATCGTTTTGCCCCGCCATCCCGCGGTAGTGCTGCGGGAAAAAGATCTTCCAGTCGTCGTCCCCGTAAAGATGGATTTTCCGGTCCGTTCGCAAACGATCGATAAGGTCGATTTTTAGGAGCGAATTCGCCTGGTAAAACGCCTCGGAAAGCAGGGTGTACGCGTGCATCTTGACGGCGATCGGCATACGGTCGTTCCGGTGGAGCCGGTGGACCATCGCGTGGAAGAGGTATTGGTAGTCGTAAACTGGAGCGGCCGGGTCCACATAGCTTAAGAAAAGGCAAATCGCCTTCAGGTATTTTAAGATAAACGGGAGCCGGCACCAGGTCGTGACGAGGATCTGGTAGTCGTCTTTGATGTTCTTGAGGGCCGTCGATTCTTCGATCTTAAAGGGAATGGGGAAGTACCGGACGCCGTCCAAGCCGAGCGTGCGGTCCCAGTCCTTTTCGATATGGGGCATAATGCAGAAACGCCGTGAGCTCGTGCCCTGGAACATCTTCTTCAGGAAATAGAACCCCTCGGCTTGGTTGTAGGTGTCGAAATCCATGATGACGAGTTCGACGCCGATCGCCTCGAGGAAGGCCGGCAGGAAGACGCGGTGGTGCTGCATGAAATAACGTACGTAGGAGACGTTGTGGGTGAAGACGGAGCGTATCTTCTTCTCCGCGATCGTGGCGACGAGGTCGTCTAGGGAAGGGAGCGTCGCGGGCTTGTGGTTGTAGTAGTCGTCCAGGAAATCGCACGCGTCGTAAAAAGTCGCGTCGGGGTTCTGCTCGCGCGCCACCTTGTAAACGGCGGCGAGCATCGGCGTGTCGCCGAGGTTGAGGAAGAGCTTCCCCGAACGGTCCGCCGTCGTCGCGGCGAGAGCGGCGTGCCGAGCGATGTGTTCGCGCGTCGTGAAGACCATGTTCGCGTGGATCTTGACGAGGTTGATGAGGTCTCCGTGGAAGGCCGCGTCGCCTTTCATTTGGATCGCTACTTTGACGCTCGGATCCAGCGTAAAAAGGGTTTTAAAACCCAAGAAAAGCCACGGAAAGACGTAGTCAGGCGAAAACCCTTCCGTCGGGATCGTCAGAGTATCTTGATAGAGGGTCGTGTCTTGGAAGGTGATCGTGCAGATGACGGTCGAGGCATCCGGTGTATCGAGGGTGACCTGGCAAAAGACTTCGTTCACGCGAGGTATTGGTTAAGATGGCGTTCGTCTTTACCGGTGACTTCCGGCCCGGTGACTTCCGGAGAGGCCTCTTCCGGTTGCGTGCGGGTATCGGTGTTTTGAGGGAGTATCGTGATCTGGCTCAGGAGCTTCTCCCGGACCTGGACCATGCCCTTCATGAAATGGGAGTCGGGCATCTTCCGGATGTCGCGCGCGTCCGCATCGGGCGTGCCGCGCACGTATATCGACACGGCAGGATCCTTCAAATCTCCGGTCGCGTCGTCGATGGTGTAGACGGGCTCAGGATAGACCCGTTCTCCCGCTACGAATCTCTTGAAGTCGGTAATTTCTTTCGGCGCGTAGTCGATCTGAGCCAGGATATCGACGAGCTCGGCCGGCGCGCTCGTGTCGGCGAAGGCCTCGTAGACGATTTGGAGCGTGTCGCCGTCGGGAGCGGGAAGGGTGTCGTTCATGCCCGACCAACGTTCGCGGCTTTGGAGGGCAATGGCTTGGGCGGGATCGGCATTCTTCTCCTTTTCAATAATCCCATAGAGCTTCTTACGGCTGTACTGGAACCTCAGCTTCTGGATCCGATCGCCGACCTCCTTGGTGAATTTCCCGCGGATGACGATTTGCACCAGGTCCAAGGGGAGGTCGAAGTCCACGGCGAAGTACCAGAGCTTCTGCAGCGCGTAGATCTCGTCCTTGAACGGGATGTCGATGCGCGATTCGTCGAAGAAGGATTCCGAGCAATGCTTGAGGTTGTCCTCGGTCGTGAACCCGTGATCGATGCAGTATTGTCCCAGGGCTGTGCGCGGATAAGGTTGGAAGATCGAGCACCACGAATCCGTCACGCGGTGGCGCTTGTTGAATTGGAGCGTGTTCAGGGCGTCCTCCAGGGGATTCAGGAGGGGAAGGCCGATGATGTTCTGCATGCGGGCGCGGACGCCGTAGCGGCCCATGAGACGGATCGCGTTCAGGATGTCCTTGTTCGTGATGTGGCCGCGGTGGAGGAGACGTTGTTGGACGTCGGGATCGGCGGATTCCATGGCGTAGTTGATCATCTCCAGTCCCGACTCGAACATCTTGATACCGAGCTCCTCGGACAGGCTGTTGACGCGCAGGCTGCAGAGCCATGGCAGCTTCACCTTCTCCTTCCAACCGTCCAGGAACTCATGCAGCCATTCCTGCGACTGGATGAAGTTGTCGTCGATGAAGAGGACTTTTTCGAGGGGGTATTTCGCGCGGATCTGGTCGATCTCCTTCACGACGTTTTCGATGCTCCTCCGGTCGAACCACTTCTTCGTCTCGCCGTCGATCTTCGTCAGGGCGAATTGCGCGTGGTTGAAGCAGTACGAGCATTTGTAGGGGCAGGCGCGCGAGGTGATGACGTTCTTCATCGGGTTGTCGGCGAATTCCGGGTACTGGTAGAAGATCTCGCGGTCTGCGATGGGGATGTCGTCCAAATGGTCGGCGAGCTCGGCCTTGATGAATCCCTTGGCGATCTTGCCTTCGACGATGTCGACGATGACGCGCTCGGCTTGGCCTTGGACGACGAAATCGACCCCGTCTTCATAGCCGATTTCCGGGAAAAAGGTGCAATGGGGACCGCCGAAGATGTTCGGGATGCCGTATTTCCGCTTCACGTAGCGGGCGACCTTCAGAGCGTTCACGTGCTCGCCGGTCGTGATCGAAAAGGCGACGAAGTCGGGCCGGTAACGCGCGATGAACGCATCGAGGTCGGTCTTGTCGGTCTGGACCATGTCGGCATGGTGCCCGTGGGCCTTCAGGCTGCCGCTCAAGTACATGATGCCCAGCTTCTCGTTACGGAGGTTTCGTTCGACGAATAGGACGCGTTTTCCCATGGTAATACTCCCCTAATCATAGGGAAAAGCAATCCAAGTGCCGGATTTGCTAGGTAAAATTTACCCGAAACCGCTTTTGGCCTAACCCGCGGCGTCCGAGGCCGTCGGAGAAATGCCGCTTTTGGCCCGAGTCTTAACCACGTTTTCTTCGTAGGCACGGTAGAGGAGAGGAAAGAAGGGTCTGTGGCGGTAGCGCGACTGGGTCATGTTGAAGGCATTCAAGCGCCGTTCTTTCAAGATTCGGTAAAAAAAGATCAGACGGTCTTTGTGGGAAGCCAAATAAGGCCCAAGATCCGCGTCGTGTAACGCCTCGTGCTCCCGGCAAAGGCTACCGAAGCGTCCTGGAGCCCGATTCTCCGAATCGGATAAAAGACGGAAAAAATCCTCCCGACTTTCGGCGATCTTCGTCTTGAGATTTTTTAAAGACGATTGGAAAGAAGGATCTCTCATTGCCACATCCAGCTTCCCTAGTTTTTCCACCAACTCCCGAGGGGTTTTATATTCCGAACACCGTAAGCCTTCTAAGTCCGGCGTCGTGACGACGGATGGGAAGCAAAGATAAGGCGCGTTTAAACCGAAAGCTCTTAAGAAAGCGGGATTGTTCTCGAGGTACGAGTAGTTTTGGTTGAGCAAGAGGTAGACTTGACCGGGGGCGCGGAAGATCTCCGTCATTTCCCCTTCATCCAGGAACCGCCTCTGATAGACGCTTGGGAAAAGCGGCTCCCATTGCGTGTCGCCATAGAGACGCGTGGGAATGCGATGATCGATGAGGGTTTGGATCACGTCGTATTTCAAAAACGACAGGACATTCATGTGGACGAGGGAGAGCAAGATGAAGAGCCTTTCCTTTAAGCCTCTCTCCAGGTCCGGGTCGTTGAAGAGGATTTTGAGGAGGGCGTAATAGAACATCTGGAAGTCGTGGTAAGGCCTTTCGGGATCGGTCATTTCCAGGAAGAAAAGAGCGGCTGGCAGATCTTGAATGAGATTCTGTAGGCGTGCCTGTGAGATGATATTCGCCGTGACGGGACCTAAAGGCGCTGGAGGCGGAGTCTCGGGAACATCCCCGCCGCCGATCATGAAGTAACGGATGTTCTCATTGCCGTAGAGCCGGTCCAAACGGGAGGCTAACGTCGGCATGATGGAAAAGCGCCGGAAAAACGGACAATGATGGGCGCTTTTTTGGATCAATCCCGCAGAGCCGAACTCATAGGTGTCGTAATCGAGAGTCACCCATTCCAAGCCTAAGGCCTTGAAGAGGGGAAGAGGGAGGATGAATTCCGTCTGCATCAAGTGATTGACGTAATACATGTTCACGCAGACTAAGCGATTCACTTCATTTTCCACGAGGAATCGGATGAGGCCGTCCACGTCGAACCCGACGCCTTTTCCCCAAGTCCGTTGGACTTTATCCCAACCCGAAAGGAAGTTTTGGTAATGGACGTTCTGCAGGCGGGGAGAAACTTTATCGTAGAGCTCCCGGAATGTGTTCAATTCGTCCACATTATAGAAAAGATGGCCCGAAAAACTTCGGAATCTTTCGGAGAGCGGGGCGTATTGCTTGATGAAGGCTTGGGTTCTCAGGATCAAGACCGTCATCATTTGAGCGATTTGCGAAAGCTGAGCTGCCGATGCGTCGCCCGACGGCGAGGGGTCCGTGGAAACGGAAATCGTCAGTTCCGCGAATTCGTCATGGTAGAGAAGGTTCTTCAAGGAGGCGATGATCCAATAACCGATTTGTTCGCTATCTCCCTGATCGTAAGGGTAATCATGGAATTCCCGGATGTTTCCTTCGTGCAGGATTTCGAGCCGAAGACGGGCGGTCAGATGAGGACGGAGCCGGATCTCATAAGAGTTGAGGGGCATAGGTCGTGTTTCCTGTCTCCTCCGGAGCGGTCAGGGAGGGCGCTTTATAATCGGGGTCCCAGCAGGATTGGTGGGTGATGAGGAAGTGCTGCATGCGGGCAGCCCAATAATGGAGGGTCTTAAAGAGGGTGAATAGCGATTGTTTTTGCTGTTGGAATCGATCGTCGGCGTTTAATTTACGCGTCAAGAGGTCATGTGAGTGCACCGTGAGGTTGAGGTAGATTTCCTGGAATTGCGGCGAGAAGAACTCCACGAACACGCGCCGCGACTCGCCGAAGAAGAGATTGTCCATCACTTCGTCGATCTTCTTGAAGTAGGGCGTGTAGAATTCGATCGGATGGAAATCGTGGTGGTATTGATTGAAATAGGCGCTGAAGGAAGCCAGCATATCGAGGCTTAAGGCTTGAATGAACGCCAGCTCTTCGAGTCCCGCGCGGGTTTTATCCCGCAAAAAGGCCCATTTTTCGCTCTTTTCCGCGTCGGTCGGCGGCTTCAAGCGCTCGCGGATCGTCGGAATGATATCCCGTGATTCCTTCAGGAAAGAGGCGATTTCTTCGGGCTCGATCCGCGTGGTGTGACGGATCTTGGCCCCGTATTCGATGGGGATGGCGTTATAGCATTTCGCGGTGACGCCCCCCAATAAGTCCTCCATTTTGATCTGGAAATCCCTCAGGTAGATGCTGGTGAGGATTTTCTCGCCGTTATTGCCCTCCACCATCAATTGCTCGTTGCCGGCTTGGACGGCCTCCTCCGAGATCGTGCGGACTTTTTGCTCGGCTTTGGCGATGACTTCGGGTTGATCGCCTCCATGGGTTTTTTTCGAGAAGCGGTCGAACGCCAGATCTTGGCCTACGAGTAGGATCGGATCGCAACCCATGTCGCGGAGCGCGACCAAACCCACGTGCGAGCAGGAGTTTCCCGTGAATTGCGGATGGGTCTCGGGCCAAAAATAAGGGAGTTGCACGAGCGATCGCATCACGTGCGCTCGCGGTCCCTGATAGCCGCTGTAGGTTTCCGGCCAGATGATCGGCGCCATCAAAAGCCACGTGTCGGGAGTGGGGCCGATTCCTTCGAAGAAGTGCTTGGTTTCGGTGACGCGCTCCAAGGAAGCTACAAAATGCGGTTTGATGCCGTTCTTGATCAGCGTTCGGAAAGCGGAGTCCGCGCAGACGATGACGGCCCGATCACATACCGTCTTGAGGAGTTCGACGTGCCTCTCGAGCGACGGCCCCGTGGAGACTAAGATGCCGGGAAAATCCTTAAAAGCTCCCTTCATGTGATGGAAGCTGGGAACGTCCAACGACGAAGGCATGTTTTCGACCATATTCGTGAAGGCTTGGTACGTGTCTTCTTCCGGGGGCGAAAGTAAGTTGATCGAATAGTAGTTGGCGGCGTTTTTCAGGGTCTCGGCGAACTTCAAGTAATAATCCGGATTCAAAGCCATCGAAACTTTGTCGTAAACGGGTACGATCGTTCGGTGAAAGGAAAAGCGGTCTTGAGCACCGAAATAAGTCCTTAATTCGCCTTCGAGCCCTTCAATCGGACGGCCGACGAACCATTCGAGACGCAACCCCGCGATTTCCTCGGACCAGTCGAAGAGGTGAAAGGCGTGCCACACCGCCTCGATGTCATGCTCCACGATGACGATGTGGAAAGCGTCCTTTCCAAAATCCTCCAGGAATTTGTTCAATACGTAACCGAGCCCGAAACCGTAAAAAACGACGATGCGAGGATGCTCGCGGCGGCTGGAGGAGATGATTCCCTCCGCATAGGCGATGGGATTTTCTCCATACAGGAAAGTATCTCCCGCCTTGAGGTCATAAGCCTCATCGGCCCTTTGGATCCTTTCGTATTTGCGCGGGACCCATTGAGAGAGTTCCTTATGGAGAGTCGGATTTCGGGATTCCAAGGCCCCCATGTTTTTTCCCCAAAATCCGTTCGTGAGATTGATCTGCATAGGCTCTCCTTCTTTGAAGCTTTAAACGGAATAGTGTTCTAGCAATTGTCGGGCTTCTGGATCGTCCGGCTGTTCCTTGAGGATGCCGCGAAGGATCGCCTTGGCTTCTTCCTTATGCCCTGACTTATGCTTACAAATGGCTTTATAGTATTGAAACTCTGTGCATTCGGGGATTTCGCTCTCGAGGTAATTGATGACGTTCAGAATGGATTCGTATTCCTCCAGCTCCAAGCCGGCATCGAAGAAATTGAGCTGAGCGGAGAGCAAGTGAGGATTCTTAGAGAGGGCTTGACTGAAGAGCACGAAAGCTTCTTTTTGTTGGCCGACCTTCCACATCAGCTGACCGAGATTGTTGTAAGGTTCGCAAAATTGCGGGCAGAGCTTGAGGGCTTCGCTGAAAAACCGAGCGGCTTCCGAAGCCTGATCCAACGACGCGAAATATTTCCCGTATAGATTGAGGGCGAAGGCGGTGTTGGGGGATTGGTTGGCGAGAGCTCCCAAATCGTTCTTTTTGATGAGTTGAAGGGCCTCCCGCGCATCCGCCGGTATGGAGTAAGCGGTTTGACCGATTACGAAGGCCTCCAGGTCTTCATGGCAGAAATAGGTGACCGCCTGCCAGAGGCTTTCGATGTTGGCGGGCTCTTCGTTTTCTTTGCCGTGAATGCGAAAACCATCGAGCCAATGCCCGATGCGTTTTCCGTTCTTCACTTGATCCGCGATCCATTGCGCGGGATCAATGAGCATCTTCTTTTCGAAGGCGTAGGTGTCGAGGTAAAAGAGGGTTTTTTCGTCAATTGTATTGGTGCTGGTTTCCATCGGACACTCCTTGTCTTGGATTCGTCGCTATTTTTTTCAGACATTCGTTGAGGGACGTGAGATGCTCGTCGCTGAAGTCGTTAAAGTTTGAAATCTTCTGTAAGGTTTCCTTCGCCGCTTTATAATCCTTTTGAGAGGCCAGGATCGTCGCCTTGGAAAGGTAAAGGAGGTTTTTCTCATGGCTCTCGGGCGTAGCTTCCTGAATGGCTTTTTCGATCCACGAGGCGGCTTCCGCGTACTTTTTCTGGTGGAAGGAAACCTTACCCAAGCCCTGCAGGGCCGTGGAGCGGGTGTCGGGAGAGTTATAGGCGATGCGGTAGTGTCTCTCCGCGTTTTCCCAATCCCCGATTTCGCCGTAGCAATAGCCGGCGTTCAGATGGGCGAGATAATAGTGTGGATGGATATCGATGGCTTTCAGGTAGCTATGGAGGGCTTTGCGGATGTTGCCCTGCTTCATTTTCAAAGCCCCGCAATTCAAGTGATAGGTCGGATATTCCTTCGCGAAAGGCTCGCCGGCCTTCAAAATATGCTCGGCCAAGTCGTACTGTTTGTTCTCTATGAGTAGGCTCGGGAGATAGATGTAGGGATTGATGTTTTGGGGTTCGACTTCCAAGATCTTTAGGAACCTCTGGATAGCCGAGCCGATGTTTTTCCGCCTCATGTCGAGATTCACCAATAAGATTTGGATATGGGAATTGTACGGATCCTTCTTCTCGCCCTCGACAAGGATGCGGTAGGCTTCGTCGTATTCTTGGTTCTCGAGGTATTGGGCGCCCATCTCGTAATAAGCTTGGACGTTATCGGGCTCTTCGCGCAGCTTCTTTAAGCCGAGATTCGTATAAAGCTTCCCTTTACGTTCGGCGACCGCGGCTTCGGAATACTTGCCGTAATGATGGATGCGCAGATTCGCGTAGAATCGAGGCATCGCCGGATCGACAGGCTCCAAATGCTCATGGATGACCCCATGGAACCGAGCAGTTCCTCGGAGGCAGAGTCTGGCCAATTTCGACTCCACGAAGCCCGGATAACCGCGGGCTTCCGGCACCTCGAGAAAATTCGGCTCCCATCCGTTGTTTTCCGGCTTTTCCATGTAATTGGTTTGAACGAAATAGATCAATGACGCGGGAGGATTTTGGACAAGGGCCAAGATTTTTTCTTTTTCCGAGGCCGCTATCACCTCGTCGGCGTCCATCACGAGGATCCAATCGCCGGTCGCATAGTCTAAGGAACGATTCCTAGATTTGGAGAAATCATCCTCCCAAGGATGTTCGAAGACTTTCGCTCCGAAGGAACGTGCGATTTCGATGCTGCGGTCTTCGGAGCCGGTATCGACGATCACGATTTCATCGGCGAGACCTTCGACGCTCCTCAGGCATTGGGCGAGCCAACGTTCCTCGTTCCGCATGATCATGCAGAGCGACACTGTCGGACGTATTTTGACGCTGGCGATCATCTTCCGGGTTCCTCCCAAGGCGTTTCGGATTTGAAGGCGATTTTCAGGCGCTTCACCAGCTTCTCCATCGCTAAGGCATGGATCTGAGAAATGCGTGATTCCGTGACTTCCAAGATCGATCCGATTTCCTTTAAGGTCATTTCTTCGAGATAATAGAGGGATACGACTTGCCGTTCCCGGTCCTGGAGCTGGTCGATCTCGTCGGCCAAGATCTTTTTCACCTCTTCCAGGTGTAGGAGTCCCTCCGGAGTGTCGGGATTGACGAGATTCAAGGTCTCCCGAATAATGCCTTCCATCGTGCTGACGCCCGACTGCATGTTGTCGATGGGGATCTGCTTGCCGTAATTGGCGTCAGCCTTCAGCCGGAAACAAGTTTCCAGATCGACCTTCAAGTATTCGGCGACTTCATGGTCCTCGGGGATGCGGTTTAGGATCTTGCGCAATTCCTCCAACGCTTTCCGGTAACGATTTACTTGCTCGCGCACGGACCGCGGTAGGACGTCGAGCCGGCGGAGCTCGTCCATGATTTGTCCTCGGATGCGGCACTCCGCGTAGTCCTTGAATTCCTCGTCCTCGCGTTCGCGCCCCCACTGAAATCGCTGAACCGCATCGATGAGGCCCAGGATGCCCGTATGCACGAGATCATCGGATTGGATATGGGATGGTAGATGATGGCAGAGCTTACCGACGATCCATTTCACAAGTTTCAGGTACTGGACGACTTTTTCCTGCTGGAAAGGGTTCAGTTGCGAGCCGACTTGGGAAAAGGTTGGTGCCGTCGTTACGTTATACATGGTTCACCCCGAATCGAGAGGCTTGGCCCGTCATAAGAGGTTTTAAATAATCATTGAGCATGGAGAACGTTTGTTCTTGTTGCGATTTTCGGAAGTTCTGCAGGTTTTGGATCACGGCGGTCAGCGCCTTCGACGCCTTGAGCCTCGGGAAAATCTCGCAAAAAGGCAGGTGTCTCTTCGCGGCTTCCCTCACTTTTTCGTCGAAGGGGATCGTCCCCAGGAATTCCGGAGAGAAGCCGAGGTATTTCTTACAAAGGCGCGACAATTGGTCGAAGCTCTCCTGACCTTCCAGATCGCTGCGGATTTGGTTGACGAGGATCGATACTTTAGAGCCGTTTTTCATCGAACGCGCCGCCAGCATTTTAGCCGTCGCGTACGCGTTGGCCAAGGATGTCGCCTCCGGAGTCAAGACGATCACGACATGGTCCGCGCACTGGAGGAGATGGCGCGTCCTTTCGCTGAGGTTCGCTTCGGTATCGACGATGAGATACGGAGAAGAAGCGAACGAATTTTCCAAGTCGTAAAATATCCCCTCGACCGCCAAAGAATTGGCGTTCGCCGTGTCAAAGTCCCCCGAACTTCCAGGGATGAGCATGAGATTAGGCCGGATCGCGATCGCGACTTCCTCCAGTCCCTTGCCCTTTTCGAAGATGTCCTTCACCGATGTTTCAGGACAAAGCCCCAATAAGATATCGTCATTTCCCAAGCCCAGATTTCCGTCCATCAAGATGGTGCGAAAGCCGGTTTTGGCCAAACTCCAAGCGATGTTGACGGCGAGCGTGGTCCGTCCCACACCTCCTTTGGCCCCGGCGATGGCGATCATCTGTTGGGTCATTGAAGGTCCCTCGAGGGTTGGGGAGCGGCATCGTAATCCGCATCGAAAGACGAATCCGCGGCGAATTCGCTGAAATTAAGAAGGCAATCGATGATGCGTTCCTTGCTCGCGATCTCGAAGTCTTCCGGGATTTGCTGACCCATAGTGAAATACGCCGGGGTCAGGGAAGACTGAGTCGGGGCGTTATAGAGCGTCCCGAAGCAGGAGGTCTCGTCGAGTTTGGTGACGATCAGATTTTGACAACGGACCGTGGAAAACTTGCGGATCGTACGCGACATGTCGGGTTCCTGCAGGACCGCCGGTATCACCAATCCTTTCCACACGGGCTTGTCGCAGGAAAGGGTTTGATGGAGATCCCAGACGGCTCGGTCGTCGTTTGGTGAACATCCTGCGGTATCGATCAGGACGACGCTGAAGTTTTCGAGGCTCTTGGCCGCCTTTTGGAACTGAAGCGGCGTGCGCGCGTACAAGCAGGGCGCCTTTAGGATGGCGGCATGCCTTTTTAACTGCTCTTTTCCGCCGATGCGTTGGTAGTCCAGGGAAATAAAAGCGATGCTTTGCTTTTTTTCGAGCACCAGATGACTGGCCAACTTGACCAGCGTCGTCGTTTTTCCGGATCCTGTAGGCCCGATCATCGCCACGAGATTCTGACGATTTGGATCCGGAGTGAAAGGGCGGCAGTCAGGGAGATGGTCCATGAGCCATTCCGCCGCCTGTTCCCTGAGTTGGGTTGGCGTGCCGTCTGGATTGGTCTCTAAGAGATAATGCGTCAAATCCTGGACCGTTTGCGGTCGGAGACGATGGCTGAGGAGATCCAGACTGATTTCATATATGGACTTCCGTTGACGATGCATCTCCGCCAACCATTCTTGCGAAATACATTCGACTTGTCGTGCGATCTGTATCCCTTCGGGGGATGAAGGCGGATGGCCCGAATGCCGCGACATTGAGACCCTCACCTCGGTGCTCTTACGCGGCGCCTCAGAGGCGGTTTGGGAAAAATTCGAGATTTTAAAGGACGGTAGAGACGGTGTGGAAATGGTCGCGAGTGAGGCTTGGGAGACTTGCCAGGCCAACGACTCGTCCAGGCTTATGTCGTCCACGGACTCCACATCATTCATGCCTTCCATGTCATCCATCTCCTCAGCGCTTTCGAAGACTGTCGGTGCCCGTGGCTTCGTCTCCTCAAGAGGCCCGAAGGCTTGAGCGCGCGGATGGAAGACTTCTGGATCCTCGGGTTGGGAGGCTCGTTGAGGAGCGACAAAAGACGAGGGCTTTTCGAATTCCTCGAATGTTTGCGGTTTTCCTGGGGAAGGCTGTATTTTTATTTCAGCGAGGCTTTCGACGGGCGACTCGGCGGGTGCTGTATGAGAGGTGGCGTTTTGCCTTTGAGCTTGGACCATTTGTTCCAAGGATTCCCGGAGGCGGGTAATTTCCTCTTTGATGGGCGAAATCTGTCGCTCCGCCATCTTCTCTGTGAGTTGGCTGACGATCCTCATCGTTTGCCCGGTGGTGGAGACGGGAGCCGCGTTTTCGGAGGGCTTGCTCGGGAGGTCGATCGCGGCCGTGACTTCCAAGCCGGAGTCGCGGTTCCACCATTTATCGGAGAGCATGGTCTTCTTGGTCGAAAGGATGACCGCCTCGGGACCGAGATCCCTTTTGATGCGTTCGATAGCCTCGGCCAACGAGGAAACGAGATAGGTTTTAATCTTCATGCCGATTCTCCTTCCATCGATAAGCGTGTATTAGGGATTTTCGTGTATTCATGAGGGTTCTCCGATGAGACCGATGGGTTTGACGGGAACGAAGCCCGCGACTTCCGCGTGAGCCAGGACGGACAAGTCGGGGAGGAATTTCTCCACCAATTTTTGTAAGTGAGGACGCAATTGCTGGGACGTCAGCAAGACCGGTGAGGTATTGTTGGCGACGTGCCTCTTCGTCTCTTGGCCCAGTTGTTCGACTAAGATCTTGGCGAGATTGGGATCGAGCGAGAGTTGGGGGCCGGTTTGAGTGTTTCCGATCGACTTGATGAGCTTCTCCTCCAAAGGTCGCGCAAGCGTGATGGCGTAGAGGTTTTTATCCGGGGATAAGTGTTTTTGGGAAATATTCCTGCCGAGAGACATCCGCACGTATTCGGTGAGTTCTCCGACATCTTTGGTGCGCGGCGCATGATCGGAAAGGGATTCCAATATTGTCAAAAGGTCGCGGATCGAGATTTGTTCCCGGAGCAGGTTTTGAAGGACTTTATTGACGACTCCGAAAGGCAGCATTTCCGGAATGAGATCGCCTACGACCTTAGGGTGCGTGACCTTGAGTTGGTCGAGAAGCTTGGAAAGTTCCTGGCGATTGAGGAACTCGTGTAGGTTCTTTTTGATCAACTCGGACAAATGGGTGGCCATGACGCTCGGCAGGTCCACCACCGTGTACCCGCCGACAATCGCCGCCTCTTTTTGAGAGTCCGGTATCCAAAGAGCGGGGAGTCCGAAAGTGGGATCCTTGGTGGGGATTCCGTCGATCGGCTTGGTTACGTTGCCCGGATCTAGGGCCAGGTGATGATTGGGAAGTATTTCCCCTTGTCCGATGACGGCGCCTTTCAAATAAATCCGATATTCGGTAGGTCGCAGCTTAAGGTTATCGCGGATGTGGACCGGCGGGACGATAAGGCCCATGTCGCCAGCGATTTGTTTTCGTATGCCGACGATGCGGGCCGGTAATTCACCGCCCGACTTCTGATCGACGATGGGGACTAGGTCATAACCCACCTCGACCTCCAGGAGGTCTAGAGGAGGGACGGTATTGGCTTGTTCGATGGGAGTTTCTTTCGGAGCGTCGGATTCCAATACGGCTTCCCGTTTCTTTTTCAGCTCGAGCTCTCGGATTCGGTAACTCGAAAATCCCGCGAGTGCTCCGAAAAGGAGAAAGGGGAGATGGGGCAATCCAGGGATCAAGCCGATCACGGTGAGGATGATCGATCCCATGAGCATCGGTCTCCAACCTCCGAAAGCCTGGGCCGATATTTCCTCGGAGAGCCTCTCTTTTTTCGAGACCTTCGTCACGATAAGGCCGGCTGCCGTCGATACGATGAGGGATGGGATTTGGCTCACGAGACCGTCGCCGATCGACAGAATGGTGTATATCTTCGCGGCTTGGACTAGGGGTAATCCTTCCTGGACCACGCCGATAATGAAACCTCCGACGATATTGACCACAGTGATCAAGATGCCGGCGATAGCGTCGCCGCGGACGAATTTCGAGGCACCGTCCATGGAGCCGTAAAAATCAGCCTCTTTTTGTAGTTCCTCCCGCCGTCTTAAGGCCTCCTTATCGTTGATGATGCCGGCATTGAGATCGGCGTCGATGGCCAACTGCTTTCCGGGCATGGCGTCCAAAGTAAAACGAGCGGCGACTTCAGCGATGCGGCCCGCACCCTTCGTGATGACGACGAAATTAATGACGATGAGGATGATGAAGACGATCATGCCAACGACATAATTTCCCCCGATGATGGAATAACCGAAAGCTCGGATGACTTCTCCGGCCGCTTGTTCCCCTTGCTCCCCGTTCAAAAGAATGAGGCGGGTACTGGCGATGTTGAGGGTCAACCGCAAGAGGGTGGCGAAAAGGAGCAGGGTTGGAAATGCCGAGAATTCAAGAGGCCTTTGGGAGTAAAAGGCAATCAAGAGCATCATCAGTGAAAGTGTCATGGAAAAGACCAGGAAAATATCCAAAAGCAAAGCGGGTAAAGGGATAACCATCAGCATTACAATGCTTGCCAAGGCGAGGATGAGGATGAAATCCGTGCTCTCCTTACGGAGGGCCGTCCAACCGCCTTCATCCCAGACTCCGGCTTTAGCGCTGATGTTATCCGATGCCATGATGATCTTTCCTTAGCCCATCCCTGCGACGGTACATTTGGAAGACGAAAGCCAAGACTTTAGCGACTCCCTCGTAGCACTCTTCGGGGATAAACTTGCCTACCTTGACCTTACGATACAAAGCGCGGGCCAATTCGGGGTATTCGTAGATGGGCACGTTGTGCTGCCCGGCGACTTCACGGATGATGGCGGCCAGGTAATCGGCTCCTTTGGCGACAACCCTCGGCGTCGTATCGATGCCGCGGCGGTAACGCACCGCGACGGCGAAATGGGTGGGATTTGTGATGATGACGGTGGCTTTAGGAACTTCCTTTTGGATATTCCGCTTAGCGCGTTCTTTCTGGACCTGACGGACTTTGCTGCGGATGTGCTCCGGGAGCTGCATATCCTTCATGTCGTCTTTGACCTCCTGGCGGGTCATCATCATTTTCTTTCGAATCTTGAACCATTGGTAGGTGTAATCGCCGACGGCGATGACGGTGAGGAATAGTGAGGTCTTCACGATGATCGGCGTCAGGAGTTTCAAGGTCCATGAAGCCGCCATGCCCAAGGGGAGGGCAGAAATCCCGACGATATTGTTCCACTGTCCCTTCATTTCCTGATAGGCGATGTAACCAATGACCGATACCTTGAGAAAATTCTTGATGAAGAGGATCAGGGACTGGGTGGATAAGAATCGTTGGAGGCCTTTGAGGGGATTGATAGAGTCGAATTGGGGATTGAGTTTCGACGTATGCGCGTCAAAGCCCACTTGGGCAATGTTAGTAAAAACGCTGATGATCATCAGCGTCAGAGTGACGATGAGTAGGCGGCCGATGACGGGTTCGACGAACAAATGCATCCAATGAAAAACTTGCGACATGAAGTTGCCTTTAGAGAAGTTGAAAGCTTGTCCCATACCCTCCGTCATAAGCCGGGATAGAGCCGGTGAGATCCAGGAAATCACGCCCATGGCGCCGATCAGGGTAGTGAGCGTCGAGATTTCCTGGCTTCTGGGAATGTTCCCTTGCTCGCGGAATTGCTCCTCGCGTCTACCGGTAGGTTCTTCTGTTTTCTCTCCGTCTTCCGCCATAGATCACCAGAGGCCGAAGCCTCGATTTCTGAGTATTTGCAGGTAGGATTGCACGGTCGGGAAGAGTCGCGACCAGTTCATGATGATTAAAGCCATGCCGGCCAATAAGTTCACGACGAACGATAGGTTGAAGAAGATATTTAATTGGGGAGCCGTCTTGGCGATGACACCCATGATGATGTGGAAGACCAGCATCGCGATCATGACGGGAAAAGACATTCGAATGCCCGTTTCCATGGCGAGCCGGAGGAATAAGAGGATGCGCCCCATGAAGGCGGAAAAATTCCAGTCCATGAGCCCCATCGGGATCTGGTCATAGCTTTTATAGAGGGTCCAAATGATCTCGTGGTGGAGGTTCGACGCGAAGACGTAAATGACCATGAGCACGATACTGAGTTGGGAGAGGATGGAAGCTTGGGAATTATTGGTCGGGTCGATGACGTTGGCCATGTTGAAGCCGATTTGGAGGCCGATGAGTTCCATGGCCAGCGATCCGACGAGGAAGGCTAGCCTCATGCTGAAGCCTATCAGAAAGCCCAATCCGATTTCTTTGATGATCAGAAGGAGGAGGATGGATGGCTGATCCCAAAGGGCCGGATCGATCGGCGGCACGTGATGCGAAATCGCGAAACCTATGCCGACAGCCAATAGGACGCGGATTTGGGTCGGGATTGAAGCGAGGCTGAAAATTGGGCTGGAAACGAGGAAGCCTCCGAATCTCAGCGAACCCAACGCCACGTTCAGAAATTGAAGTATCCATTCCACGGGTCACCCTCGCCCCAAGATTTCCGGGAAATGACCCAGGAGGTTCGTGGCGTAGGCCATGAGCTGTCGGATCATCCAAGCGCCCGTCACCAACAAGGTCAAACCGATGGCGATGATTTTTGGGACGAAGGTGATCGTCATTTCCTGGAGCTGCATGATGGCCTGCACGAGGCTGATGACGATGCCGACCACGAAGCCGACGATCATGATCGGAGCCACCACGAGAAGCGTCGTCATCAAACTCTGTCGCGCCAAATCCATCACGAAGTTCACGGTCATTGGAAGCTCCGGATGAGGGACGTGATCACGAGGTTCCACCCGTCTATCAAGACGAAGAGCATCAGTTTAAAAGGCAGGGAAATGACGACGGGGGGCAGGACCATCATGCCCATGGTCAGGAGGATCATCGAAACCACCATGTCGATGAGGATAAAAGGCAGGTAGATTAGGAAGCCGATTTCAAAGGATGTCTTGAGCTCGCTCAAGATAAAGGCCGGCACGATCGTGAAGATCGACAAGGATTCGATGTTCGTCGGTTTTTCGTTGGCCAATTTCAACATGAGCTCGAGGTCGGACTTGTTCGTTTGGGCGAACATGAAGCTTTTTAGGGGCATGCTGGCCTTTTCTATGGCGACTTCCTGGGATATTTTTTCCTCCATGAAGGGGCCCAAGGCATTCTTGTGTATGTCCTTGATGACGGGCGACATGAGGAAAATGGTCAAGAAGAAGGCGAGGCCAACGAGGACTTGGTTGGGAGGCGATTGGGAAACTCCAATCGCTTGCCTCAGGAAAGAGAGCACGATGATGATCCGCGTGAAGGAAGTCATCGTCAAAACGATGGCCGGTCCGACGGAAATCAACGTCAGGAAGATAAATATCTTCATCGCGGCGGCCATTTGGTTTTCATCGCCCATGGACAGCGTGAGCGAGGGATTTTTAGAGGCGGCGGACGCGACGGTTGATGCGGCCAAGGATGCCAATGAGACCGATGAGATGAAGAGCGAGCTCAGCGCACGACAAGATCGTCTAGACCATTTTTTGGAAATGATCGCGCCCATAAGCCCTTTCGTGGTTCCCGGCCTGATTCTGCTGGTTGAAGGATTTCATCGAGCGCATGACGGAGCGGATTTTTTCGGAGACGTTGCCGGAGACCGGCTCTCCGGTTTCGCGTCTTTGGGAAAAAGCGGCCATTTGTTCGCGCACTTTTTCCCTCAAGGAAGCGATGTGGGCTTGGTCGGACTGGTAGCGTTCGAAAGCCTCCAGTTTTTTCCGGAACTCGTTCTCGGAGAACTGGTTTTGAGGAGCGTTGGCGACCACTTTAGCGACCTCATCCTCGGGATCGAAAAGCGGGCTGACATTGACCTCGGCGGCGACCGGAGTGGGAGTCGGTGGTGGTGCGGAAACGACAGCGGCGACCTCCGTTTTAACGGGCTTTTCTCTTACCTCCGTCGACGTGGGAATCGCGTAGAGGAGGTTCATATTTTGCCCCGAAACTCCGATCACCAGTTTGTGGCCCTCCACGAGAATGACCATGATCTGTTGTTTGAGACCTAGCGTCATGCTTTGAAGGATCTGGATGGAGGACGCATAGGTCGTATTGAGCTTCGCGGGAGCCAAAGCCAAAGGCAGGTATTTTTTCGCGGCGGCCGCTGCGACTCCGATGAGAGAGAGGACGAAAGCCAAGGAAAGAGCGGTCTTCATCCAAGGCATAGAATGCGATGCGGGCTTTGCTTTGTTCTGGGTCCTAGGTTTAGCGGAGACATCCTCGAAAGCATCCGTGTTTTCGGCGTCTTCGTCCAAGGCCGCGTATTTCGCGGCGATGGGGGCCTCGGCGGCTTGGGAATTTTCCCTTGCGACCGCTTCTTCATCGGCCCTTGTGTCTTTGGCCGATTTGGAAGGTTCTTGATCGTCGAGATTTTCCACGGCCTCTTTCATGATGGAGCGGGCCTTGACTTGTTTATCGTGGAGATCCTTCGCCATGAGTTCGATCAATTGGCTGGGCTCGGAGGAGTCCAATTCCTGCACTTTGCCCCGTTGGATCTTGACCTTAGGCGTTTCCGAAATCGCCGGCTTCGAGGCCGTCAGCGCGGTCAATGCGAGGAATCCGGCTGAGAGCAAGAAGGCGCTCAGAAATAGGATCTTAAGGGTCGAGACGATGAATTTTTTCATAAAAGCCTTTCCTTTTTAATGCCTGAAAACGTTGGTCACTTTGATCCCCAGTTGTCCTCCCGCTTCCACGACTTCTCCTTCGGCGATGGGTTTTTGCTGGAGCATGATGACGAAAGGATCCCCCACTTTTTGGTTCAAGGGGATCACGGAGCCTTTACCGCACTTCATGATGTCGGAAATCGTGAGAGTCGCTTCTCCCAAATGCACTTGAAGGGTCAGAGGCACGTCCTTAAGCAGCGAGAAATCCTCGGGCGGTAGGGACGACGCGGTATTGGTGGTCGTGCCGGCGGGAGGCGTCTCGGGCGTCTCAGGCATGAGCGGCCTCCTTGAGTATCTGATTCACTTTTACGGCTCGTTTCCCTTCGAGGCTGCCGACGGATACTTGATAGGTGAGCTGGTCGGCGACGAAGACAGGATGGCCTTCCGGAGAAAGATGGAGATTGAAGGTGTCTCCCACTTCGAGGTTGAGGACTTTTTGCAGGGGAACGGTGATGGCTCCGAGTTCGGCGCGCACCGGAATCAACGTGTCGTTGATGGCGTTCCAAACGGCTTCGGCCCACAGTCGGTCCTTACCGGCGTCTTCGCCCTTGGATTCGTCGTCCGAGACGGCGAGGGATTTGAGGAAATCCTTGGGCAAGACGAGTACCCATTGCCCTTCGATGTCCTTCCATTGGAGCTTGAAAGTCGCTTTGACGCAGTCGAAGTTCCAACGGATGCGGTTGACGTGTTCCGGATCCGTGAGCACGTGTCGGGCGGAAAAATTCACGTTTCCGAAATGCTGCCAACCCACCCGTAGATGCTCGTAAAAAGGCTGTAGGAATCTATTCAAATAGGTTTCTTCAAGGGACGTGAGAGCGCCCTTTTTCACAAAAGCCCGGTTGCTGCCGAAGAGGCTGTTGAAATAACTGAAGAAGAAAGCGCGGGGAATCAAATGAATGCCCTGCACGCCCATTTCGGGTGTGTCCCAAAATAGCACGAGGTCCTCTTCGGTGGAGACGGAAGCGATCAGATCCTTGCCCGGGACCATTTCATGACCCGTACATTCGCAACGAAAGTTTTCTTTCGTGACTCGAGTGACGTGTTTTTCGATTTGTAGAGCGACCCCGGCATGCAGGTTCATGACTTTCTGGAATTGGCTGTCTTGGGAAGAAGAAGCGCTGGAAAAACTGAACGCGTTCGTCGGTCCTGTCCATAATCCGGTGGTCGGCTGTCCCGCCGCCGATCCTTGGCTCTCGACGATCGACTTCAGGTCTTCCGGGCTTAAAAGGGAATCATCGGCCATGCAAAATGACAAAAGCAAGGCCAGTGCCAGGCTAAATAGGCAATTTTTGCCAGGTTTTAGAGAAATTCCGGAATTTTTTCCGGTTAAATCCGGTTGGATAGCCCGAAAGAAGCTTTCCGAAAAATAATCCGAAACTATTTTCCAGGTGTGCCGATGCTTTGGGGAGAACCAGGAGATCCCATGGACTTAATGAGATTAGGGCGTGTTTCCGCTTTGAGTTTCGCCGCGGGAGTTTTTGATGCGGGTTGTCGCTCACCCGCGACTCATCCCGATCGGCCCCAGCCTACGATTCCAGCGGCGGCAACGCCTCCCACCTCTCAGCCGCTTCGTCCCGGTACTGATATCAGGTCTAGCTTACGCCGTCAGCCCGATGGGAGCGTCTGGTATCAGGAAAATCGCGGAACAGGCTTGGGTCGTACGGGTCTGAGTTTTTACGACTACCCTCCGCTTCTCCGCGCGTCTTCGGGCGATAGATTGGTGATAGGAAGGAACGCTGTCTTGGGGGATTTGTGCAAAGATTTCGTGCCTCGACAAATGCGGAGGTTTTCAAGTGGCGGTGAGGGTTTAAACGCCTACGGGGTCGCCGATACCCGAAATACCTATTCCATCATTCAATACGCGGAAGACGGATGGGTGAATCGATATTTTCTCGGCACCGATGTGACGTCTCCCAATGCGTTATTGTCCATTTGTCGGGGAGGTAATTATCTCCATACCCGTTTCAAGCGGCTCCCGGCCGATTTAACCCAATTTCCGTTTTACCCGAGATACCAGGCGGCTCTTGGGAGCCCTTAGTCCGGCATCCTATCGACCGATTCTTTGCCGTAGGGTTTCTTTTTTGAGGATTTCGGGACGGCGGGAAAGGCGCTCGAACTCGTCCGGAAGGAGAAGGTCATAATAAGGGGAATCAGGAAATCGCTTCTTCAGAAAAGTGCCTTTCCCGACCTGGTGAGGGCCCCCTTTTTTACCCCAGATTTCTACCCAAGATGTCCCAGCCACCGATGGGCGCTGATGACCGTCAGGCCCCCTTCCCGGCGGTACGTATTTTCTTTTTGGATAATTTGAAGACCTGGGACGCCTAATCTTTGGGAGAAAAACCTTAAATTATCGGAGATCTGAGTTTCCGACAGTTTACATTCGACTAAGAACCAGGGCTTTCCTTCGCGCGTGAGGAGGAAGTCGGCTTCGCGTTGGTCCCGATCCCTCACGAAATAAAGATCGACGTTGGCGAGCCCCCTATCGGTCCATGTTTGGGCCGATTTCCAAAGATGGCTGGCGATGAGGTTTTCAAAGCGCGCGCCCTCATCCTCGATTTGGGACCAGTCGTAGAAATAGTACTTCGGCTGCTTTTTAAGGGAGCGGGTGACTTTCTTCGAGTAGGGCGGAATGGAAAAGACGAGAAAGAGTTTTTTGAAGACTTCCATCCACTGCGCGACCGTCGGAGGAGCCACTCCCAGGTCTTCGGCGATGGAGCGAAGGCTGAAGAGGGATCCGATACGGCGGGGCAGGGTGAGCATCAGTTGTTCCACCAGCGAAAGGAGTTGGATGTGGGTCAGCTCCCGGAAATCTTCCCGAATCAAGAGTTGCCGGCGGTGGTTGGACCAGCGACGGTGTTCGGTTTCGGACTGGGAAAAGAAAGGCTCGGGAAAGCCGCCGAATTTTAAGAGCTCTTCCAGATGATCCTGCTCTTCATGGGGTTCGAAAAGGTTTGCGGGGAGGGTAGACGGCTGGCCGTGCAGCTCCCCCAACGTCAAAGGATGGAGGTGATGCAGGTAATATCTCCCGAAGAGACTGTCGCCGGATTTTTGGAAAACATCGAGGCGAGCGCTCCCGGTCAAAAGGAGGGAAAGGGTGTCGTGATATTTGTCGAAGACCCCTTTGATATGGTTTTTCCAGCGGGCGTATTTATGGAACTCGTCGAGGCAAACGCAGGAAAGGGAAGTGTATTTTTTCTCGAGGATCGTACGCCTGTCCTCCACGTCATCATAGAGAAGATAATGGCCTTTGAGGGTTTTAATGACTTTTTTCGCGAGCGTTGTTTTCCCGACTTGGCGCGGTCCGGAGAGAAAGACGAATTTCTTCTTTAAATCGGTGAGGATGACGTCTTCCAGACTTCTCTTTTCGGCTAACATAAAGCCTGCTTAACATTTGGCATGCCAAATGTTAAGTCTTATTTTCATTTGCCGATTATTGTATCGTGAATTCGGTGAAGTAGATCTGCTTCACCGTCCCTTTTTTGATCAGCTTGTTCATGGCGTTGGTGATGTCCTCTTTGAGAAGGGTCTTGCCGCCCGTGCTCATCAAGTCCCTCAGGGAAGAATCGCTGATCAGGTAGAGAATCTTGTCCCGGACTTGTTCGTCCTTGGATTTGAGTTCATCGGCCGTCTCTTGGTTCGTGACGAGAGCCGCCATTTTGAGCTTTAGGTAATGGATGCTGTTCTTTTCCATGACGTTATAGACTTGAGGCTCGAGTTTGATGACGATCCCGTCCGGAGATTCGCTTCCTTGAGTGCCCTCCGCTTTAGCGGCTTCTTCCTTCACAGGAGGCGCGTCTTTTTTTTCGCCATGGCCTTCTTCTTTCTTGGGTTCTTCCTTCTTTTCCTCTGCTTTCTTCTCCTCGGCGGCTTCGGCGTGGCCGGCCAACGACTCGCCCGCGTCGACGACTTCTCCCGAATGCCGAGTCCCTAAGAAAAGAACGGTGCCGCCCGCGCTCGCCATCGCAATGATGGCGATGACCACGAAAACCAGGGGCGGGGATAAGAGCTTTTGGGCGAAGGATGGCTTCGGAGCCAGAGGCATGGGTATGTCCATAGAGGGAGGTTGGGTAGGAGCCGCCGCGGGCGCGCTGGGTGGAGATGCGGCGGGAGCAGGTGTCGCTTCTTGAGGTTTGGTGTCTTCTGCCATAATCGTGTCCTTTTAAGCGCGATGCGGTCGTTTAACCCTGTCCTAAGGTCACTAACTGAGCGAGCATATCATTGATCGTACCGATCGTTCTAGTGTTCGCTTGGAAACCTCTTTGGATGATGACCATTTTGATGAGCTCGTTGGCCAAGTCGACGTTGGACTGTTCCAAAGTGCTGGAGACGATCGATCCTTTTCCGGTGGTTTGCGGTGCCGATAGTGTGGCGAGTCCGGATTCCAGGGTTTCGCGGTAGTTGCTGCTTCCCGTTCTGGAAAGGCCGCTTTGGCTGTTGAAAGTGGCCAAGACGATCTGGCCGAGTTGTTGGTTCGTTCCGTTCGTGTAGTTTCCGGTGATGATGCCTTCGGAAGAGATGTCGATGCTTTTCAAGGATCCCGAGGCGAAACCATCCTGAGTGATGTTGGTGATCGCGGAGTCGCTACCGAATTGTGTGACTCCATCCAAGGCGCCTCCGGTGCCGGCGGTCGCGAAAGTACCGAAATCGAAGCTGATCGCCTGCGAGACGCCGGCGCCGATGAAGCTGAAATAACTGGACGTGGTCGTGACGCTTTGGAGGCCGCCGGACGTCGTGAACGTCATCGTGCCCGTTCCCCCCTGGTAATAAGTGCTTGCAGTCGCCCCTGAGACTTCGATGCCATTGGCCAAGGCGTACCAAGACCATGTGTTCGTGGAGGATTTTCGGAAATAGATCGAGAGCAAGTGGCTGTTCCCCAGGGAGTCATAGACGGTCACACCGGCGGAGAAGTTGGAGGTGTTCGTGGGATCGCCCGTGCTGAAGGCGGAGGGTACCGTGGAGTTCGAGCTTAAGTTGATATTGAGCTCGACGTCCGCCGAAGGATTGGGGGACACGGGTTCTTGGCTAATAAGCACGTCTCCGACATCGGCCGTGATGTTGTTGCTGGTATCCACTTGAAAGCCTTGAAGTCGGAGTCCGTCCGTATTGGTGATGTAGCCGTCCTTATCCAAATGGAATTGTCCGTTACGCGAGTAAAATGTCGAGGAATCGGTCGCGCTCCTGACGACGAAGAAGCCATTGCCGTCGATGGCCAGGTCGGTGACGTTGCTGGTGGACTCGAAGCCGCCTTGACTGAACTGGGAGACAACGTCGGAAATGCGCGATCCGAGACCGACGTTGGAATCAGCTCCGGCGAGGATGTCCTCGAAGGCCGCGGAACTTGCCTTGAATCCCGTAGTGTTGACGTTCGAGATATTATCGCCGACGACGGCGATGGCGTTACCGTTCGAGTTGATTCCGTTAACCCCGGCGAACAATGCGTTGAAGATACCCATAAGAACCCCCTTAAAAGTTAATGTTTACGATGCGTACACCGCCGTCACCCGATCGGCGGGAATGTTAGTTCCGTTTACCTTCACCAGGATCTCATCGCCGGAGAAGTCCACTTGGCTGACGACGCCACGGATCATAGCTTGGAGATTTGTGGTGTTGCCGTTGCGGTCGGTGGAACGAACTCGGTACGTGTAATTGCCTTGGGGAAGGGCGTTGCCGAACCGATCTTTCTTGTCGAAATCCAGGAAAGTCGACCCTGAATCGACGTTTTGAAGATCAAGGCTTCTAACCGTCTGGTTGCGGGAATTGATGATGTCTATCGTGACGTTGCTGAGCGGTGCGTCGAGGTGGAAGCCGACCTTGGCGGCTTGATCCGGGGCGACGAAAATTTTATTGCCCGGGACGTCGACGGTTTTTCCGATGTAGGAAACCGCCTGCGATTTATCCATACTGCGCTGTTGTTGCGCGAGCCCCTTGAACGAATCATTGATGTTGTAAAGCTGTTCCAGCTGGCTGAATTGGGTCAATTGTTGGGTGAATTTATCGGGATCGCTCGTATTAAGGGGATCCTGGTTCTTCAGCTGCGCGACGAGCAGCTTGATGAATTGATCCTTGTTCGTCGCCAATTTATCCGAGACTTTGCTTGTCGATCGTGGCGTGGACGAAGTATCGGAAATGCTTGTCACCATAATTCCTCCTTAAATGACCCTATCGACGATGGACGAACGTGGATCCCTCCAGTGGGTCCGCGTCGTTTGTTTTTTCTGAACTTGTTTTGCTTGTTGTTCCCTTGGTTCTTCCGACGGTTTCTCCTGCGCGTTTTGCTGGCCTACGCCGATATGAAGTTGCCCTAATTGGAGGTTTCCGGAGAAGGCCTGTCGGAGTTCGGGAATGCCCTTTTCGAGGGATTCCTTCACGAACAAATGCTCGGTCTTGATCTGCAGATTCAGTTCTTTGTTCTGAAGCTTCATTTGAACGTCGATCTTTCCCCATTCCGGAGGGTCGAGGTGGATGGTCATCTTCTCTTCATGGCGGTCGATGATCGTCTTTAGCGCCGACAAAACCTGGTTTTGTATGGAACGTTCCCTATCCACGGTTTGGGCCGCTAGAATATCCGATTTTTTGGTGGCCTGAATCGCCGCTTCCTTGCGGGCCAAGACCTGTTCGGGATGCCGGAGCTCGTGGATGAGCTCGTCAAGGCGTAGCTTCCTCTTAGGTTCCGGATTCGCGTTCGCGACCGGCGTCAATGTTTCTCCATCGTTGGAGAGCTCCCGTGAAGTCTTCTGAGATTCCGGTTTAGGGGTTGACAGGGCCTGTCCCTGGCCTGGGAGAGTGTTTTCGGGTTGGTCCACAAGCTGGCCTTCATCTTCGGAAGACGGGAGATTCTTTTGCGTCGTATTTACCGCCGAACCAACCGCTGCTTTCGTATTTAGTTCGATCACTTGAGGTCCTTCGGTCGGATCCAGGGCCGAAATGAAATCCGAAGGGGAGCCTGTTTGAACCGAGGATTCCATGACCGTCTGCGGTTGGTTCGGGCCTATCGCTTCCGCAGTTTGAGCCGTTTCCGCCGTGGCATTCGTAACTAACGTGATCTCCGTGATTTGGGCGGATTCCTGAGCCGCGCTTTCGCCGTCATCGGGGTTTTCTTTCGTATCTTGAGGTTTCATGATCGTCGTGGGTTGTATCAAAAGGGAGAGTAAAAGAAGGTCGCTTTGATTTAATGCCTCCTCAATCGAGCGGGACGTGATATCTTGAGGGGCGTTTTCCAATCCGGTGGCTGGAGACTTGCCGTCCGTGGACGTTTCGTCCGAGTTTGAGGTTGCTTGACCGCTTTTCTCGCACTTCTCTTGCGCCGCGGCCTCTTTCACATCCGAAGTCTTATCGTCTTTATCCGTATTCTCGCGGTCTTTTTCGCCGACGCGTCTCTCGCGGTTTGGATGATCCGAGTTTGAGGCTCGCTGCGAACCCTGGGAGTTTTCTGACTTCTTCGCGTCATACCCGTCTTGAATGCCGGTCGTAGAGTCGTTCTTTTTTTGCTCGTCCTTCAAGGCTCGATCGAAGTCCGTTTGCATGTCCTTCCTCTGCATCGTTTCCGCGAGTTGGGTGATGCTGTCCTTGGCCTGGTTGCCTCCCGATTCGATCCGTCCGAAACTCATGGTTTGCCTCCTGACTGTAGTCGTTGCGGTTCTTTAAGGATGCGCCGGCTCATGTCGGCGGCGAGATGCGGTTCCATCACCGCGAGGATCTTGCTCGATTTCTTTGGGTTCATCATCGAAAGGATGCTCACCGATAATGTCGTCGGGAGTTGCTTGATGATTTGTGTCGCTTGATCGGCGCTGATGGACTCGTAAAGAGTGACTAACTGCTTCAAATGATCGTTCACTGAAACGCGCTTGGAAACTTCTTTGTTGAGCTGATTTTGAAGCTCTTTCATTTCGTTCAAACGATTTTGGAGCTCCTGGTCTAGATTCTTGGACAGGACGACCTTGTCACGATCTTGGCCGAATCTCTCTTGTTCCCTCTCTAAATCGACGAATTTGACGTTCCCTTTCACTAAGAAGCTCTTTTCCGGATCGTTTTGGGTTTTTTCGATAAGGATTTTTTTGATTTCTTCCTGGGAGGGAAGGGGTTTTTCCTCGGCAAGCGATCCGGATATGTCCACTGTCGCCCCCTCGGCGCGGACGGATTTCGGTAGCGTCGCCAATATAAGCAGTAGGATCAGTAGGTATCCTTTGACGAGCGACGTCGGTTTCATGCGGACCCTTCTTTCCTATCGTTTAATTTGTCGTGAGCGAAGCGCAGGATCGTCATTTCTGACATTTCCTTTTCGATCATTTTATTCAAAGCCTTGATGTATTCCGATTTTTGCTTGTCTTTCAGGTGTTCCACTTGACGCCTGGCCTTATAGGCCTCTTTGAGTTTTTCTTGAGCGTCTAGAAGCTCGGTTTCGAGATCCGACAAGGTTTGAGTTTGGTATTTCGCCTCATGCTCCAAAGCGAGGAGGTATTGTTCGATCATCTGGATCCAAGCGTGGTTTTCGACCTCATCATGGGATTTCCGCCATTGGTTCTGCTCGGAGGCGATCTGATTCATCCGTAGGACGACGTCGCGGATGAGCGCCTGTATCCGCTGCACCTCCGCTTCGCGTTGCCTTTCTTCTTCACGCCGGATTTTCAGGATGCCTTCCAATTTGAATCGGAACTTCTTCATGCGCGTTATTCCTCCTCCGCGATTTTTTGGAGACGGGCCAACGTCTCCGGCATGGGCCCACGGTCGTCCCGTTTTTGCTTCAGAAATTCCTCGATCGAATCGTGTTTCGCGATGGCACGGTCCAATTCTTCGTTGCGGCCGGGGACATAGACCCCCATCCGGATGTAATCCTTCATTTCCTCGTAAAGGGCGATCAGGCGACGCACGCGGATGACGAATGCCTGATGTTCGCGAGTCGTGACTTGGGTCATGACGCGTGAAAGGCTCTGAATAATGTCGATCGGAGGGTAATGCCCCATGGTCGCCAATTCTCGCGAGAGGACGATATGCCCATCGACGATCGAACGAACGGCATCGGCCACGGGATCCTGCAGGTCGTCGCCTTCCGTCAGGATCGTGTAAAATCCGGTAATGCTTCCTTCCCCCTCGGTGGTCCCGGCCCTTTCCAAAAGGCGCGGCAAGGCGGCGAAGAGGGAGGGGGTGTATCCCTTCACGGTAGGCGGTTCGCCCAATGAAAGTCCCACTTCCCGCGAAGCCATGGCGAAACGCGTGAGCGAATCCATCATCAACAGGACCTTGGCTCCCCGGTCCCGAAAATATTCGGCTATGGTCGTGGTGATGAAAGCCGCTCTCATGCGCAACAGGGCGGGAGAATCGGAAGTCGCGACGATGACCACGGATTTTTTTAAACCCTCTTGGCCTAAACTCTCTTCCAAGAATTCCCCGACTTCCCTACCGCGTTCTCCTAAAAGCCCGATTACGTTGACGTCGGCGTCCGAGTTACGGGCCATCATGCCCATCAGGGTGCTTTTCCCGACTCCAGAGCCCGCCATGATCGCCACGCGTTGCCCCACGCCGCAGGTGAGAAAAGAGTCGATCGCTCGGATACCTACGGAAAACGTCTGATCGATCATCTTGCGTCGTATCGGTGAAATGGAGGGGTGGTAGAGTGGGTATTCCATCGCATCCGTGATTTCCGGACCTCCATCCATGGGGAGCCCCGCGCCGTCTAAAACCCTGCCCAATAGCTTTTCGGAGACGCGCAGGCTGACTTCGTGGCTTACCGTTTGAATGGGGTCTCCGACGCGTACGCCCGCGGTATTTCCGATGGGCATGAGGATCGCTTTGGATTCTTTAAGCCCGATCACTTCGGCCGTGAGTTTTTCTCCATTTTCCTGATGGATAAGGCAGGAAGCCCCGACGGGCACATGGGGTAAATCGCCTTCGATCACGAGTCCAACGACGCGCGTGACTTTTCCGACGACTTCAACCGCCGGGATGCGGTTCAAAGTCGACCGTACGAGTTCGAAAGCCCCTAAGCCGCTGGCGGAAAAAGCCGCACTTAGTCCCGATCCGAAATCGTGATTTTGGAGGTCATTCGACACGCCCGTCTCCTTCTTTTTTGTCGGAACCCAAATCCGTCGGTGCGGTCGCCGGCTGCGCCGTGAAAGTCGTCAGAAAGTTGGCGGGAATTTGTTTTTTGATCTCGGAAAGTCTTTTTTGGATGTCCATTTCCGCCTGCCTTGACGGCGAAGCTATCTTGATTCGGCCGGAGGCGAGGTTCGGATCTTCGAGAACCGCGATATTTTCCGCTTTGAGTGACTCGATGAAAGAAGCATCTTTTTCCTTCAGGAAGGTATGATCGTTGGGATTGAAAGATAAAGTACGGCTTTCGACGGCGATGGTTTGATCGATCAATTTTTTCACCGACTGGATCAAAGCCTGAGGCTGCGTCGAGATCTCGAGATCCAGGAGTTCGCGAGCCAGGAAAAAAGTGAGCTCGAGCAGATTGGCGGCGAGCTGTGCCTTGGACGCGTCGAAGTCGGCTTTTAACTCTTGGAGGACCTCCTGGACGGCTCGTGAACAATTCTTCCACTGTGCCTCTTCCTGGACGAGAAGGCGCTTTTTCTCCTCCAGCTCCAAAAGAGCTTTCTCTTGATCGGAGGGCTCGCGTTTGCCTCCGAGACCGATGAAGTCGATCACGTTCAAATTTTGGTAGGGATTGACGGCGTTTTTCGCCGTGGCCTTTTTCTGGATGCCTAAACCCTCTTGAAACGAAGTCGCCATTTACGCCTCTTCCGTCTTGTTTTCGGCCAACGCCATTTTGCCTTCCTTGATCAGTTCCTTGGCCGCTTTTAGGATCTTGTCTTGAGCCGCTTCGATGTCCTCAACCTTCTGCGGGGGTAGCATTTCCATATCCTCTTTGAGGATCAAGGCAGCCCTTTCCGACATGTTCTTGAGGACCTTTTCCAAAAGAGTCTCAGGGGCGTTTTTAAGGCCGATTTTCAGGTCGTCGTTGGTCACGGCGCGGAGAAGCTCTCGGATACCGGCGTCATCGGAGCGGGCCAGATCCTCAACCGTGAACATCTGCTTCGAGATGAGATTAGCGATCTCAGGGTCGAGCTTTTCCAATTCCTGGATCATTTTATCGGATTTCTCCCGACCGACGCCTTTTAGGACTTGGACGGTGAGGCCGACACCTCCTATGCTGATGCTGGCTTTGGCCGATTTATCTTCTCCCGCCGAAGCTTTCTTCTTGGCCGTGATCTTTTCGGAGAGCACGACATAGACGTCCTTGAGGGCTTCTCCTGAGAGTTGTTCGAGGCGCGCCATGCGGTCCAGAAGCTCCACCTGCATTTCTTCCGGAAATTTCTCTAAAAGTTCCTTCGCGATGTTCCGTTTAATCTGAGTGAGAGAGAGGGCGATAATTTGAGGATGTTCTTCCCCCAATATTTCCATGAGGAACTCAGCGTTCAAATCGTTGAAGAGTTCCGCCAAGTTGGGCCCTCCGGGAGGGATCGCGGTTCCGCCGGGGTCCTTGAGGACGTTCAAAATCGTCTCGCCGCGCTGACGGGGGAGGGATTTGCCGAAAAGCTTATTGAGTATTTTCTTTCCGTCGAGGTGGAGGATACCCCCAGTCGACAGTCCCGACACCGGAGAATCCCCGCCACTCGGAGCGGCCATACCTTCGAAGAATTCAGCGAGTGTGGATTTAATCTTGTCGGCCGGGACATCCTTAAGATGCATTAGGGCGGAGCCTATCTTTTGGATCTCCGTATCTTGGAGTTGACCGAAAAGCTTCCCCGTCGACTTTTCGTCCATGCAGAGAAGAAGCAGCGCTGCTTTTTCCGTGTTGCTTAGGGCTCCTTTTTGAGCTTCCATTTTTATCTCCTCAGAGTGAGATGCTGCTCTCCCCCTGAAACTCCCATCTGACGCTCATGAATCGTATCACTGGCTTCGTTTATCCGAATGGATTCATCCCCATCGGATAATTCTCGTGCGCTATTTCCTTATTGCAGCCATTTCCTTAATGTCTCCGCCGCGGCGGTCGGGTTCGTCCGGATCAGGTCGCCCATGTTCTGAAGGACCTCTCCTTGCAAGAGAGGGGTATTCATCGTCCCCGGAAGAGCCGCCGTACCGGAATTGACCGAGGACCATCCCTTGAGAAGCGGTCTTATGACGAAGAAGATGACTAAGAGAATGGTGAGGACGAGGAGCACGTTACCGATCACGGAGATCAGGAAGCCGTAGGTGTTCTTCTTCTCGTACCAGCTTTGGCTTTCGGCCAATTGCTGTTCCGCGTTTTGGAAAGCGATGTTGTCGACCTTGATTTGATCGCCGCGGTCTTGGGAAAATCCGACGGCGTTTTTCGCGAGATCCTCGATCTTCTTCAGCTCTTCGGGCGTGCGTGGTTGATAAGTCTGTTTGCCGGGGTCTCCCGTGTAATTGCCGTCGACGAGAATGGCGATGGAGAGCTTTTTGATGTTCCCCATCGGCGTCATTTGCTTCCGGATGCTCTTACTGACCTGGTAGGTAACCTGCTCGTTCCCTTCTTCTTCTTTGCTGTTTTCGCTATCCGCCGCACTTCCAGAAGCCGTTTTCGCGTTATTGGAACGGGATTCCTGGGCGACCGCCGTCTTGGTAGGGTCCACGATCTCATCGGTACTTTCGACTTGGGTGAAATCGATGTCCGCGGCGACGCGGGCCATGATCTTACCCATCCCGACGACGGGGGAAAGGAGTTCGACGATCTTTTGCTCGATGGCTTTTTCAAGCTGGATTTTCTGATCTAAGACTTGCCGTCCCGCCGCCGCCGCGCCTTCTTGACCGCCGGCGCTCAAAAGCCGTCCGGCATTGTCGACGATAGTCACGTCGTCGGGATTCAAACCATCCACCGCGCTCGAGACGAGGTGGGTGATGGCATTGACGGTGTTACGGGAAAGGGCGCCTTCTCGGCCGAGCTTCAAGATGACGGAAGCCCGGGAGGGCTGTTGGCTTTCGCTGAAGAGCGATTTTTCGGGAAGGACAAGATGGACGCGGGCGCTTTCGACTTCCCGAAGGCTGGTGATGGTCCGGGTCAACTCACCCTCGAGAGCCCTTTGGAAATTCACCCTCTGCTCGAAATCGGAACGTCCGAAGCCTTCTTTATCGAAGAGCTCGAACCCGATGCCTCCGAAGCGCGGAATGCCTTCCTCGGCGAGCTTCATGCGGACTTCCAGGACTTTCGTGGACGGGACCAAGACGGTCCTCATGTTTTGGTCGACTTTATAAGAGACGCCTTGGCGGTCGAGTTGACTGATGATGGAGCCGATATCATCCGAATTGAGATTCGTGAAGACGGGCTCATAGGAAGCTTGATTTGAAACATTGACCAAATAGCCGATGACCCCGATCGATAAGGCGACCACCAGCAATATCGATATCTTGCGTATCAGGGAGAGTCCCTGGACGACTTGCTTGATTTGATTAAAAAAGTTTCCCATGGTTTTCCTTTGAATTTCTCACCGTCATCACACCTGCATCCTCATGATCTCATTGTACGCATCCAAGACTTTGTTCCGAATTTGAGCCATATAGCGAAAAGAGACATCGGCCTTCTCAAGAGAAATCATCACTTCGTGTATGTCGTAGGTCTTCTCGCCCGTAAGGAAGCTTTCAGAGACCTTGGAGGCTTGTACCAGGTCGTTGTTGACGGACTGAATGCTCTTGCTGACGACTTCCGCGAAGCCGGACTTGGGTTTTTTGTCGGCACCTAGGGCTGCAGCCGCGTCGGTGGTTTGTGATGGATTGAAGGATTCGATCTTGAAAGCCATGGATTATCCTTCTCCCATTTCCAATGTCCTCAAGATCATCGTCTTCGAGGAGTTGAAAATGTTCATGTTCGCTTCGTACGCGGTGGTGGCCGTCATCATGTTGACGAGTTCCTCCGTGGCGCTGATGTCCGGGTAAGACACGTAACCGTCCTGCGCGTCCGGGTGGGTTGGATCGTAAATCTGGATGGGCGGACGCGTGCTCTCTGCGATCGCCGCGGTTTTCGGCAGGTTTAATTTCGCGCGCCCGAAGTCGAGTTCGAAACCCTTCATTTTCTTCGCTTCGATCGAAATTTCCTTCGGCTTGTAAGGGCCTCCCTGAGCCGTCTTCGTTGTGTTGATGTTGGCGATGTTCTCCGTGATCACGTCCATTCGGTCCCTTTGGACCGAAAGGCCGGCGGCACTGACGGAAAAAATGCTGGATAGGCTCATAGTCAGCGGCCTCCTGTCGTGATCGCGTATTTGGTGAGCGCGATCTCTTTATTCAGAATGCGTAGCGCGGATAAGTAAAGGATGTTGTTCTCGGACATGGCGACGAGTTCGTTGTCGAGTTTGACGTTGTTGCCGTTTTCGTTGCTGGCCGCTTTCGATTTCGTGACTTTCGGTTTGATGTTCCAGGGCGAGGAGGCATTCGGATCTGTTTTAGCCCCGCCTAAAAACGAAGCTCCTCCGATCAGGGAATCGGCCTGTTTCCCCGCCATCATTTGAGCCTGGTTGAGTTTGACTTCGAAAGAAGGTTGTTGGGCCTTAAAACCAGGCGTCGCGGTGTTGGCGATGTTTGACGAGTACACTTCGTGCGCAGCCACCGAGGCGCTCATCACTTTGGACGCTAAATCGACGTTATTGTAAAATGGATCCACACTTTTCCCCCAGTGGAGCAATTAGCAAAGGGCGTGCCGCATTCGAAGATAAGATGATCTCCACGAATTCATTCAATAAAGATGGAAGTGAGCGAAATGGGCTAATGCGGGGAGTCGGGAAAGTTTTTCCGCCATGAGCTTAACTTTTGTTCCGAAAAAGCCGTATTCCAACTTGAGATCAAATCCCATGACCATGGCCATGACGACGAGTACCATTAACGGTTTCGCCAACATCACCGGACCCACCGGTTATGCCACCCATGCCCGCAGCTTCTTTAAGGCCTTGAATCGCCGAAAACCCGTCTGTTTGATTCCGAAATACGGTCCCTTCCCCGATGACGACGAACTTCTCTCGATGATCGAGCGCTTAGAGGAAATCGATCTGCACGGGATCTCCATCAATCTCGACCGCCCCCAGGAAATGTACCGTTTCAGCGGTGACGTGAGGGTCGGGTATACGGTGTTCGAGACGACGTTCTTGGAGCGTTCCGCCCTGCATCAAATGAAGCAGTTGGACCAGGTTTGGGTTCCCACCCATTGGGGAAAAGGGATTTTAGAAGGGTTGGGCATTGGCTCGGTAAAGGTCGTGCCGGAAGGCGTCCATGCTTCGATTTTTTCTCCGGATGCCGCTCCGTTCCCGGAACTGAGGGCTCTGAAATCCTTCCTCTTTCTTTGCGTGGGGAAATGGGAGAACCGCAAAGGCGTCCGGGAGTTGCTTCGCGCATTTGACGAGGAATTCGCCCCTGGGGAGCCCGTGCGTTTGGTCCTTTACCTTCAGAACGAGATCCAAGGCCTCGCTTCGATCGACGTTCAGGAGGAAATCAAGAAGCTCCGTCTGAAGAATGTATCGAAAGTTGTCGTGATCAAAGGCCAATTGAGCGCGGAAGCTGACATGGCTCGCTTATACCGCTCATGCGACGCGTATGTGTCGGCCTCCAAAGCGGAGGGGTGGGGGTTGCCGATCATGGAGGCGATGTCGTGCGGATTGCCCGTGATCGCGCCGTTCTACAGCGGGCCGACCGAATACGTGACGCCGGAGAATGCTTATCCATTGGAAGTCACCGACTTCGAAGACGTTTATTGTCCGATTTTTTTCCCCGAAGCCGGTGCCTTAGGAAGATGGGGGCGGATCGATGAGGCCCGCCTTAAAAAATCCATGCGTCATGTCTATGAAAATGAAGTCGAGCGGGTCCAGAAAGGCCAAAGGGCTCGCGAGGATGTCTTGGCTCGATGGACGTGGGATCATGCCGCGCGCGTCGCATGCGATCATTTAACTGCTTTTTCGCGATAAGAACCCGTACTTATAGAGCCATAAAAGATGATGGCCCAGGGTTTCCGGAGCTATTTTGCCCAGATGCCCGTAAAGGTCTTCCACGGATTGCGGGGTTTTAAAACCTTCCAGGATGTCAAAAAGAAGATCTTGGCTGAAAATCTCATCCGAAAGGAAGTATTGGAAGAAATTTCGGGTGCTGAGGACTTCCACGCCGGTGGGGCTTGTTTCAAAGGTGTCCTTGTCCTGTAAGACCTGGGAAGCATAGGCAGAGAAGGTCTCGCGGTAGTTCATCGGACGGTAGGTCGCAGCCCGAGTCTCGGCTCTGCCGAGTGTTTCCCATAGCGAAAAATATCGGGAGATGACGATGCTCCAATCGTAACCCGCGGCTTTTTTACGAGCGGCCATGCCCATCTCGGCGCGCCGGACGGAATCGTCGGCTAAAATCCGCATTTTGTCGCCGAAGACTTCAATGTCGGTAGCGGTGCCTTGAGAGAAATAAAAATGATTGAGGGAATCCATCTGTACGGGAGCGATCATATCCGCCTTCCGATGCGAAGAGAGGGTTGTGGTTGGGATGAGGTAGCCATCGACACCGTCTTGGACCAACGAACGGTAACCGTTCCAATCGGAAGCGATGACCGGTAGTCCCGAAGCCGACGCTTCTAGGATAGAAAGACCGAAGGTCTCTTGGGGATTATCGTTGGGGGCGAGGAACACGTCGGCTGTCTTGTAAAGGCCCAACTTCATTTCTTCGTTCGGGTTGGCGATGATGCGGACATTATCGTGGATGCCGAGCTCTTGGGCTTGCTTCTCCAGGAGGTAGGCGTCGTCTTCGTTTCCCGTCGATCCCGAAATGATCCAGTAGAGTCTTCGAGAGCTCCGGGAAATACGGGAAAAAAGCATCAGAAGTGGCATGAGATCCGCTTTAGTGACGTAAGACAACCGTCCTAAAGATAGGAAGACGACCGCATCCTCGGGAATTTGGAGCACACGTCGGATGGATTTCCCTTCTTCGAAGGAAGTGACATCGATGCCTAAGGGAATCAGGGCGGTCTGCATCATGTTTTCCATCTGGACTTGCTGGAGGAGGCTTCGACAAACTGCTTCCGCCGTAGGACTCGTGCAAACGAGTCGGTCGCAGGCTTGGGGGCGTTGTTCTCGGGCTAAGAGGAGCCATTCCAAGAAAGGTTGATGGCCTAGGGAATGGGTTAAACCGGTGACCGCAAAATTCTTTCCGAAGGCGTTTCGGAGGTAGAGGGCGCGGTAGAGATCCGGGCCGGGGATATGGAGGACGTCTAAATCGTTCTTCTTGAGGAAAGCTTCCATATCGATGAAGGCGATGATGGAAATTCCGCGAAGTTCCTCGGTCCCCAAGAAATTTTCGAGAAGGCCTTTTTCCAAACGAGAAGCCGTGAAAAGAGTGACGCGGTGAGATCCTTTAGAAGCGAGGAGGGTCTTTAGAAAATGGTTATTGGCGACCGAGCGTCCGTTCACGGTGCTGGCTTGGGAAGCTAAGGCGATGGTTTCCGAATAGAAGACGAGTCCAATGTGCATGATCCCCCGCTTTTGAGATACTGGGCGAGACGTTATCGTATCGATTTCAGGGGCGCTTCGTCAATCGACCGTTGTGCGGTTTTCGATTAGGAGACGACTGGTTTCAAATCCTTCAAGAGGAGTTGGTATGTGGCGATTTGATGTCCCATAAGGGAGGAAAGAAACGATAGGTAGTTCCAGCGGTCTATCGGATCGGTCCCGTTGACGGGAAGAGGCTTCATGTTCTTCGAAATATCCAGATTCTTACCGATGAGGAAAGGCGTGACGAACCCCGGTCGCGAGAGAAGCTTGAGTTTCGGTTCCAGTTGCTTCCGGAAATGCACGTAATCTTCCGATTTAGAAGGGTCTTCCCTCGCGGGAGATTTCGAAAAAAGGATAATTTCACTTAAGATGGATCGAGCCGCCTCTAAATGATTCTCCATGTCCTGCACCGCCTTTCCGGCGTGTGCGAGGAATTCCGCGGCATGGCGTCGATGGGCGTCCTCATGGCCCCTTGAGGCGGTCTCTTTGAGGATTTTTGGTATATTCCGATTTGTTTCCGGGAAAGAGAAAACATCACTTCCCGGTTCCATCCGTTGCGCATGCGGTATCTTGATGCCGTATGTTTCCGGGATCACATTACGGCAGTCGATATGATAACGTCGGATGATTTCAGAGAGGGAATAGGAAAACTCCAACCAGAGCACGTCCGTCTCGACTTTTTGCCCTTGGTGGCCTTCGGCTTGGATCCCATACCACGGCTGCTCTTCTTTTTCATAAGGATGTCCCTCGACATGAGCGAGCCGTGTCTTGGGATCAAACGCCAAGTCCTGTCCTACCAGGTAAACGGTGGAGCAACCCATGAGCCATAAGGCGTAAAGCCCCAAATGGGCGACGCTATGCATGGAAACCGTGGGTACGGGCACATGAGGAAAGAAATATTTCATGCCGAAGTGGGTTCTTAAGAAATGGATGATGCGATTAGGGAAGGCGTCGATGACGTTTTTATGGACGACGGAAGTCGCGATGAGAAAGGTCGGATCGGTCGACGCATCCTTCAAGAAACGATCGGTCAAGATGGTACGTTCGAAACAGCCGACGAAGTGGGGTGTGATGCCGTTTTGCTTCAGGATTTTGAAGCTGGAGTCCGAACAATAAATGACGGCCTTTCCCTCGAGGCCTTTTAACAAGGGAAGGGTGACGTTGAGAGAAGGGCCGGAGGAGACGACGATGCCGGGTAGGCCCTTGAAGCAATTCTTGAAGGCAGAGAGAAAGGGCGCTTGGAGGAGAGAGGAGAGGTTCGTCATCGAATTATGGAATCCGAAATATTCGTCCATGGAGCAAATGCTGGAGCTGGAGGCGGTAACGGAAAAAAAAGCGTTCCATAGATCCACCGCTTTTCCCAAATAGTCTTCCTGATAACCGCTGATTTTAACGATATTGGAAGGGCCGGTGGTGAGTTCGATCAAAAGGGGGGATTGGGAAATTTTACGGTAATGGATGGGAAGGGACTCCAGCGGAACGTCAACGATCCAAAATACGTCTTTGCGCGCCAGAAGAGCTTCCACGCCGGGAAGCATGAGGAAAAAACAGAAATCCTCAAGCGAGGGCTCGATAATGATATGGGATTGACCGAGTCCTTTGGGGGATAAAAGATGTTCCGGTATTTTCTTCCCCAGGCCGACCCCGAGCCAGAGGACGTTTTTGAGATCCAAGAAGAGGTTTTGGGAAGGCGTTTGCGGATCGTAGTAAGCCTTCGGTAGTTTCAGGAAACGCTCCATCCTTTCTCTTTCGAACGACGGGTGCTTCTCAAGAAAACGGCTTATTTTTTCCGAAAGCTCATAGTGGTGTTCTTGAAGCGCTTGTCTGTTCTTTTGATAATGGGTCTCGAAGTCCATAGTTTTAGGGAAGGAGCGTCAGTTGACCGATGAGGACTTCCAGGAATTTGACGAAGTTAAGGTAATAGCCACTGAGGGCGGACATCGTATCGGGCGCTTTATCCGGGATCTCCTTGTTGATCTTTTCGAACTTTTCCTTCTCCCATTTAAAGCCTTCACGGATGGGAACCGGAAGATCGCTGAAAGCCTCGTCAACCCTCTGTCTCAAAGGCGAAAGCCTTTCATCGAAGATTTTGAGACCTTCTTTTCTTTTAGAAAGGTCGGTCGAGAAGGAAAACCAGGCTTCATTCAAGGCATCCAGGGTGTTTAAGAGAGTGGAGAGCGTGCTTCGTGTCGCGGACGTCGCTGGAGGGAGTTTTTCGCTCAGGAAGGGATTGTCGAGGTAACGCGAGAAGATATCCGGAGCCTTCGATGTCATGTCGATATTAATCCCTCTTTCCAGGAGTCGACCGATTTTTTAGCACACGCCAGGAGCTCTTCCAAGACTTCTTTTGCCTCGGTGTCGATAGGATGATGGATCTCGCAGGTTTGCTCGTAGCCGATTCGGATGCTTTCCATGGCCACGGCGGCGAAAAGTCCGATTCCTTCCCCCCAACTCATGTACTCTTGTCGTCCGTTCCAGAGGGGAAAGCCCGAGAGGATGAATTCGAGGATGTGGTCGCTGGCGGCGCGGGCTCCGTGGGTGAAGAGGTTCTTCTCCTTGAACGAGCCGTACTTGGGCGCAGGGCCGGAAAAATCATGGATGGACAGCCCTAGTTTTTTGATGGCCTCGAACTTCGAGCTGAGCTTGATCGTATCCAAACTCGTTTCGATCGTCTCCGAGAGTTCGTGATTATGGAGATAGAGCGTCATCAAATAAAAGAACGACATTTCACGCTCGAATATTGAGCCCCATTCGATGAAATAAAATAAAAAAAGCCCTGTACCGCGCGGTACAGGGCTTTAGTGGTCAGAGCTCTCTTACTGGTTCTGAAGCAGCGTGAGGGCGATCTGCGGCAAGGCGTTGGCTCGGGACAAGACGGACACGCCGGCTTGTTGCAGGATCTGCGCCTGCGTGAGTTTGGCCGTTTCCGTCGCGATGTCGGTATCGCGGATCTTGGACTCGGCGGCTTGCAGGTTCTCGTCGCGAGTCTGCAGTTCCGACAAGGCGGCATCGAGACGATTGGACTTGGATCCGATTTCCGCGCGCCGTTTCTGGAGCTGACGGATGACGTTGTCGAGGATGAAGAGACCTGTGGTGGCGTTAGAGGCCGTGGTCACGTCGAGTTGGTTCAAGGCGTAGCTGGAGCTGACGGCGGAGGTTCCGTTGTCGGCGCCCAAGAGCGACGTGCCGTTGGTGGCCGAATAGTTGAAGGATGTGTCGGAGGTCAGACGGAAGGTGCCGCGCTGGGCATATCCGATGTAGACCGCGGTGCTGGTGCCGGCCGAGACGCTGGCGGCCGAGAAGAATCCCAGCACGCTGGTGTAGCTGCTGTACGCGCCGCTGGTGTCGCTCTGCCCGAGCACGCCGGAAGCGGAAACCTGCAGCGTGACGTCGATGTTTCTCCCGTCGTCCGCTCGAAGGATGAAACCGTCGGAGACGGCTGTACGGGCTGTCGCCGTGACGCCGGTCTGCGCGGTGATGGAGTTAATCGCGCTGATCAAGTTGGCGATACCGGTCGAGGAGTTCGAGTAGTTGGCGGCTGCGACGGCAGTACCGTTGATTTTCAAGGTTTGACCGGACTTGATGTCCGCACTGGTCGTCGTATTGCTGAGCGTAATGATGTTCGCCAAAACACTGGCCGTGACGCCGATGTTGGCGGCATTGATGGCATTAACGTAAGAGATGGCACTTTCGTCGTTCTCGGCGTTGGAGACACCGTCGTTCGTGGTAGATCCGATCGAGCTTCCACCTAAAGACAGAGAAGAAACGTCGGTGAAGGCGAAGCTTGTCGCCGACGAAGCCGTCGTGATCGTGTGCGTAAAGACGACGCTGGTTAAAACAGCCGCGGAGCCGATGATGCCGGCAGTCGAGTCGGTGATCGTCAAAGAAAGCGTATCGGTGGCGTTCGGACCGACTTGGAAGGTCTTGGCGGAGAAGTTACCCGTCAAGAGTTTGACGCCGTCGAACTCCGTTGCGAGGACGATTCGGGAATATTCGCTCTTAAGGTCGGAGATGGCGGTCGTGAGGTTCGTCCGGTCGGCGGAGGATATACTGGCGTCGGAAGCCAAGAGGACTTTTTCACGGATGCTCTGTCCGATTTCGGTTAAGGTCGCGAGAGAACCTTCCGCGACACCGAGCAAGCTTTGCGCGTTGGAGAGGTTAGTCTCGGTGGCGGCGATACCGCGGATCTGAGTTCTTAAGGATTCCGATTTCAAAAGACCGACGACGTCGTCGCGGCCGTTATTGATGCGGAGACCGGTGGATAATCTTTCAAGAGACGAGTAAAGTTTCTTACTTGTCTGTTGCAGTTTGTGCTGACCCAGTAGAGCCTGGACGTTTGTGTTGATTCGTAAACCCATAAAAACCCTCCTTTAGAGTCTTGTCGTGTGTTGTCGGAAATCCCTCAATGGGGTTCTTTCCGGTTCTAGTGAGCTTGAACGGACAGGGGGTGCGGAACCTTAAGCATATTTTGCCCAAAATCACACATTCGTCTCATTTTAATAAAAATTAAAGACTAATAGATAAAAACCGTTTATTATAAATAGATTATGGCAACTATTAATTTTAATGGATTAGCGTCGGGTCTGGATACGAAAGCGATCGTGGAGCAATTGACGCAAATTAAGAAAACCCAAATAGTTGACCCGATTAGCAGCCAAATCAGCCTCTATAATACGCGGAAATCGGCTCTGACGCCTCTCCAGAACGCTCTTTCAGCGCTTCGGTCCGCGGCGCGTACCTTGAATGACCCAAGTAATGCCGCTTATTCTAAGAAAAAGACAGACTCCTCCGATAGCGCTACTGTCAAGATCACGGCGACCGATTCGACAAAAGCCGTGAGTGGCACCTATAATGTCAGCCATATCACTCAATTGGCTCAGCCGGATCGCGTCATTTTCGAAGGGGTGGCCAATACGAATGTCGCTCAATTTGGGGAAGGCACCATTAGCCTTACTTATAAAGGAGAGACGACCAATATTGCGATCAACGGGGATAATAACACGCTGGACGGCATCAAAAATGCCATTAACGATGCCGATATCGGAATCACCGCTTCCGTTATCAGTGATGGATCCAGTACGCTGCCTTACCGGCTTGTCCTGACTTCCGATGATACCGGTGCTGATACGGCGATCAGCCATAACATCAACAGTATTCTTTCGCTGGTACAGGATGCGAGCTCGTCTCAGGCGGACAATCAACCCGCGGACGCCGTGTTCCAAATCAATTCGGTCAGTTTCACGAGCTCCACCAATACAGTCGATGACGCCATTCAAGGGGTTACGTTCGAATTGTTGGGTGAAGAAGACACCGATACAATTACTTTGACCGTGCAGCAGGACACGTCCGCCATTATCGGAGGGGTGTCGGCTTTTGTTTCGTCATTGAATGGAGCCCGGGATGCTCTCAAAAGAGCTATTAGTCCCGATGCCAATAATCGTTTCGGCCCTTTGGGTCGGGATCGGCTCCTTCAGGACGCCTATTATGAAATCGGTCGTTTAGCCTCCCGCCAAGTGCTTTCCGCCGTCAGTTACACGAGCCTGGCGGCGATTGGCATCACCGCCGACCGAAACGGTACATATTCCCTCGACTCCGGCAAGCTCACGACCGTCCTTCAGCAGGATAGCACCTCGGTGCGCCGGATTTTTCAAGGTACGAGCGCCGAAGATGGAATCGCCGAAAGGATCACTAATTATACGGACTCTCTGACCAATCCTTTGGGGAGTTTCGCTTCGAGACAGAAGCAGTATGAAGACTCCTTAAAGCGTTTAAACGGCGTCCTCAAAGACAGGGTTGTCGCCCTTTCCAATTACCAAAAAAAGCTTCAAGCCCAATTCTCCAAATTAGAAACCACGATCAGTTCCCTGAAAGGCCAGCAGGATCAACTTGCCGGTCTCGCCGCGCAAATTTCCGGTTCAGGAAACAGCAATCAGTGACGTAGAGGAAAATGGGACTTGAGGAGGGGACATGTATCCATCGTTGCAGAACTATCAAAAAACTCTTGAAGAGAAAATCAGTACCGCGAGTCCTGAGCATCTCATGGTGATGTTGTACGAAGGGATGGTGACGCGCATCAAGCAGGCTAAGGAAAGGTTCGGTGCCGGACAAAAGGTTAAGGCCCATGAGTCCGCCATCCGAGCCATGAAGATCGCGGATGCATTGATGGAGAATTTGAACATGGAAGAAGGCGGGGCAGTGGCGGATAACCTCGAAAAGATCTATTTTTTCATCATTTCTCAGCTTTCCAAGTCCATCCGTTCGGACGATCCTTCGCCCTACTGGGACAGTGTTTTGAAGGTTTTAGGCCCATTGGTCGAGGGATGGCAAAGGTTGGCGGAGAAGAAATGAGCTCTTCGATCGAAAACTTGATCCAATCCCTCAAGAATTACCAATCCGAAGGGATGCGGTTGATCGTCGAATTGACGGAAGGTGAAGGGGCTTTTCGCGATCATGAGGAAGCCCTCCTCCAGCGTTTCGTTTCCTTATGGCAGGATTGCGAGCGTCAAATGGCTTCCGCGGATTTCCAAGGGTGGGGAGGCCATCATCCCTTGTACGGCGAGTTGAAAGTGCATATCGAGAAGGTGACCGGAATCCTTTCCAGCATTATCTCGAGCCTTGAGAGGAAAAAGGTGACCATCCAGAAGATTTTGGAGGAATTGCCGCATCCCCCCTCCATCCAGGAGGAGCGTTCCGATTCTATTTTCGAGGTCAGTGTATGAACTCCGCCGCTAAAGGAGCGGAAAAAGCCGACCTTCGACAGTTCTACCGAAACTCCGGAGTCATCTACCTGCAGGTGTATCCCAAGAGCGAAAGCATTCTAGAAACCCAGGAAATGCCCATGGAATTGGACTCTGTGGCCCTGCGTCTCATGAGCCTTAAGAATCAACTCCATTACCATAATCCCGAACACAGCGCGCCCGTCCAGGAATTGGTCACCATCGTCGAGGAGCTCTATCAAAATTGCCTCAAACCGGAACACAAAAGAGCTCCCAAGTATAAGAAGCAGGCCGTGGTGATCAGCGGATCCGGGATGGATTTTTTGTCCGAAAAGAGCTACCCGCCGGGGCTCGAGTTGACGTGCCACATCGCTTTTCCCGAATACCCCTATACGATGATCGAAGTGGGGGCCAAGGTCGTGAAATGCGAAGAGTTGCCCGACCATCGTCGCTATAAGACCGCCGTGAGTTTCCACCGGATTTCCGAGCGCATCCGGGATCACATCATCCAGTTCGTCAATTCTCTGACGCGTCAGCAGAGGACCAAGGACTTAAAATAATCAATTTAAGTGTTCGATCTTCTCCAGAAGGAGGCGAGGGTCCTCAAGGGAGACGTCGGGATCGAATGTCACGATCGGTGTGGACACGTTGCGCAATTGGTCTTTTCTATCGGCATCGGTCACGATGAGGTCGAATTTCCCCGAAAAAGGCAGTTTCTTCATTTCCTCGGGCGACATGACCATGGTGATTCGATGTCCGTGGGAGAGGAGAAGGCTTCCGATTTCACTCAATTCCGCCACATCCATGCTGCCGGACGGGATCAGGAGGATATTCAAGCGAGCTTCTTCCTCGCGCAGCGAGTGTTTCGTGATCAGGTCCGAAAAACTCCTGGAACGAGGCGACTGAACCACTTGTTTGACAGCCTCCCATAAGTCGATGGGTTGGAGTGGGTAGCTTAAATAGGATTGTATGCCTAATTCACGGCACTGGGCGGCGTCGCCGCGTTGAGGATGCGACGATACCAGAACAATGGGTGTTTTAGGGGCTTTTTTCCGGATCTTGCGGGTGACGTCGAAGCCCGAAAGCTTGCCCACACGATCCGTGATGAAGATCATGTCATGGTCCGGAAGCTCATCGGGAATTTCCGTCAATACTTTCAAAGGCATCTTCCAAGATTCGAGAATGGCGGTAAGGCTAGAATAAAGGGCGGGAGTCGTGAAGACCAAGCAGCTTAAGTGATGCAGATCCACCGCATAGGGCGATGACAAGGCGGAAGCATCGGTAAAAAGATCGACGTCGAAGATGAAGCTGCAGTGGTCGTTCACCCAAGTTTCTTCGGTCCCGGAAGCGTCGGCCAGAATTTCGAAGACAAAAGTCAGCGTCGCTTGTTCGTTGCCGCGTTCATCCCTCTTTTTTTCCATTTGGATTCCCGCATGGATGATTTCATCCGCGCTTGTTTCCAAGGCTTTTTTCAAAAAAGCGGAAAATTTTTTTGAAAGACGGTTACGGAGGTTTTGAGGATCTCCGGTCAGCGTATCCGGGATATGGACGGGAATGTCGAAATGCAGGATGAGGCTACGCGCTTCGCAAGCTTCCGTGAACGATTTGATTAATGGTTTCAGCGCCTGCCTAAGGCTGAAGTTGACCCGATCTTTGGAGCGATTGTCACGCTTCTGCGTTGATTTCGCAGTCATCGACTTCTCCTTCGTTAGTGTCCGTGAAGCGGTCGGATTCCAGGAAGCCCTCTTCTCGGTACAGTTTCAATTTGTTGCGAAGCGTGCGTACGCTGATTCCTAGGGACAGCGAAGCCCGCACGCGGTTCCCGTTATGCATTTCGAGTACTTTGCAGATCATCTGTCTTTCGACGTCCTTGATGGTTCCGAAAGGAATGGGCGCGACGGCCGGATTACTGGGAAGGAAAAGAGAGTCGCCGTTCTCCAAGGAGGTCGGAGTCAGTGATCCGTAAAAAGAATGCGGAGGTTCTGATTGGAAGGTATTCGTGTCGACATCATCGAAGAAGACTCGGGTAATTTCCCGCTCATGGGTCATGTAAAAGGTTCGCAATAGGATATTCTCCATTTCCCGGATATTCCCAGGCCATGGGTAATTTTTGAGTTGCTGAATTGCTTGGTTGGACAAGGTTAAGCGTCGGTTCCCGTGCTCCTTCCCGATACGGTCGACGATGAGCGTCGCTAGGACGGGTATGTCCTCCGGACGCTCCCGTAAAGGGGGGATCTTCACGTTGATCACGTTGAGCCGATAGTAAAGGTCCTCGCGAAATTTCTTTTCTTTGATCCAATCCCGTAAGTCGCGGTTAGTCGTCGCGATGATGCGTACGTCCAGACACACCTTTTCATTGCCCCCGATGCGGTAAAACTCTTTCTCTTGAAGGACGCGCAATAGCTTGGATTGCAGGGCTATGTCCATTTCGCTGATTTCGTCGAGAAGCAACGTGCCTTTCTGGGCGAGTTCGAATTTTCCGATATGACGTTGCAGGGAGCCCGTGTAGGCGCCCCGCTCGGCCCCGAAGAGCTCGGATTCCAGGAGGTTTGCCGGTATGGATGCGCAATTAATGCCGACGAAGCGGTTATGGCGTCGTTTCGAAAGTTGATGCAGGCGTTTGGCGTAGGCTTCCTTGCCCACCCCCGATTCCCCGGACACGAGAATGGTGATATCGCTGTCGGCCACGTTCCTCAAAAATCCGATGGCCTTGTTCATCAATGGGTTTGTTTTAGCGCTTGGTAAGAGCTCCATACTGAAGAAGCGCGTGGGCTCTTCGGCTCTTTTTTCCACAACGGCAGGTGCCGCAATCATCCGATCCACAAGCTCGAAGAGCTGTTCCTCGGTGAAAGGCTTGGTGAGCGATTCGAGAGGGCTTTTATGGGAAATGGAATCTTCCCGTATTTGATCCTTGAATGAAGTCAGTATGATGGGAAGTTTCGGATGGGAACGAGCGATATCCTCTAAAAAAACGGAAATTTTATCCGTTAGTAAGGAATAGTCGAGGATGAGGAGGTCAGCGTGTTGTTGCAGGAGGATTTCCAAACCCGTCAGGTCGCTGGCTTTCAACAAGTCATGAGTGGATTTCTCCAGCGACGACAGAATGAGCTTGCGGATAGCCTTTTGGCTTTCGGCGATGATGATTCTCATACCCCCCCCCCCCTAACCTTGAGCGAAACGGACGCGACCGCCTCGCTAATTAGAAATCAAATCGGCGCGAGCGAAAAGATCCAATGTTTCGGCGTATAAATTGGCGAACCCGGGAGGAAGCTCCCCATAATCTCCCTGATAGGTCTGCCACATTTGAAGCGCGAAATCAGAGCCTTTATTCTTGCGATAAGCGTCGACAACGAGAAACAGCGTGTCGAGAGGAGGTTTTACGTCGGGCAATACTTTCGTGACTCTTTCGAAGGTGCGTATTGCGTTCTCAAAATCTTCTTTGGCCGCCAGGATATTTATTTTTTCGAACAAACCCTGCATCAAGATGTCCCCCCGAACATCCGAAGTGGCCTGAGGGTTCTTCAAACGTTCGGCGAGTATAGCATCAACTTCTCCGAAATGTGTAATGAAATTTTCCGCATCCTCGAATTTTTTCCCCTTTCGAGCGCAAATGGCTCCTTGAAGGGAAAAATCCAAAAGTTTACTGGCCGTTATCGGCATCTTGAAGACTTCATTGAAATCATCACTACAACGGTCAAAATGCCCTTCAGACCGATCGATATCCGCTTTCATCAAGTAATAATGTTGAAGATCTTCCGGAAAAAGTCCGTCGGATTGAACGAGTTGAAAAGCCGATTTCATCAGATCGAATTCACCGATGTCGGAATAGGCTTGGACTAGCTCTAGAGCATATAGGTTCGCGATTTCAGGTGTGATTTCATCCTGAAAGTACACTTTTTGGAGTAAGCGGACCGCTGAAAAAGGCAGATCCTTCCGTAAGTAGGCGCGTGCGGCCCAAAGAAGGATGTCGTATTTACGGGGAGCATTTTGGATGAAGCCGTCGAAGAAATGGACGAGCTTCAGATAGTCGAATTCATGCCGTCCCCGTACGTACCGAGGTCCCTCCTCGGAAAGGAAAAGCGATACGGCTTGGGTCATGAGTGGGATCCATGGGCTATGATTGCGACGGATGGCTTCGCTTTGGCTCAAGGTGAGAAGGCTGTCCAAAGCTTCGGCCCGTTGTCCGTTCGACCATTGAGCGATGGCGAGGGTGTAAAGGATTTCGTCGCGAAACCAATCAGGGATCGCCGTTTGAAGCCTTTTTTGGAGCTTCGATGTCAAAGCGTCCCTATGAGACGTGCTGCCAGAAATGGTGGCTAACCTTAGGGACATCAATTCAGCGGTAAGTCCGGTCATGCGCCGCCAGTCGGTCTGCGGACTACTCGGTTTTAAGATCAATCGTTCCAAGGCGGCGATGGCTTTCGCGTAGTCTTTCGTCTTCAAGACATCGCATTCGATCTCCCTAAGACGAATTTCGGGAAATTTCCGCTGGCCTGTGTAGGTATCGATGAAAAAATTGAATTGGCTCATAGCCTCATCGCAACGGCCCGTTTGAAAGAGTGACTCGGCGTAATAAAGTCTTGATATTTGGGCCGCCTCGGAGTCCGGAGGTTCCAGGATCTCCGCGATCCTTCCGTACCACTGGACGACGTCCTCGTACTTGTCTTGCCAAAAAAGACTATCCGCGTAGCGCAGGGAGACATCCCGGGGTATCTGCTCCATGGTGATCTTAAAAGCTTGCTGCCAAAGAAAGCTCTCCGTTCGACCCATGAGCCCCCGGCGGTAATAGGCCTCCATGATCGCCGATCGGAAAGCTCCGCCCCATTCCGGGGAATCACCCCAGTAGGCGAGCTGTCTTTGGGCCAGATCGAAAAAGTCATCATAGTCCCCATGCTCTTTGGCTTGTTCGAGGAGAATTAAAGCCAAATGATAGCTGGCGCGGACCGTGTAAGGGCTGTCGGGATAGCGGTTGATGAGGTTCGCTAAATAACGTCGTCCCTCGATGAGACGACCTTCATAAGCCCAATCCTGTCCGGCATGGATCGCAACAGCTGCCATCAAGTCGCCGATCAGGAACTTTCTTTGGATCTTGAGGACGCTGTTTTCTGCGGTGAAATCATCGTCTCGCTGCAGCTTGTCGATTAGATCGCTGTAAACGCTTAATTCCATGTCATCGAGGGAAACGTTCAAGAGAGGAATTTCGGTAAGTCCGAAATCGGCAGCTTGGAAGGGTGCCGGCAAAAAAGGTAGCGTGCGCTCCGCTTTAGGGAATGTTCGATCCAAGTAGGCTTCCTTCGAAGGGGAGATCAGGGGTAGGAGTTGGTCAAAATCTAGGGATTTGTTCGACGCTTGGGGAATAGGTTGGAGGGTGATGTAGCGCTCAGCGTACAGCGGTGGGGCGATCCAGGCTAATCCCCAAAAAAAAAGCGATAAAATGCTTAATTTACGCATTTTCGTAGTTCTTCAGTATTTTTTTTACGTAATTTTGGGTCTCACGGTAAGGGGGCACTCCCTGGTATTTCGCGACGTTTCCGGGCCCCGCATTGTAAGCGGCGAGGGCGTAGGTCACGTTATGGTCAAAGCGGTCGAGCATTTGACGGAAATAACGGACACCTCCTTCCAAGTTTTGAGCCGGATCGAAGACGTTCGACACCCCTAAGTCCTTGGCGGTTCCGGGCATCAGCTGCATGAGTCCCTTGGCGCCCGCCGGCGAAACGGCATTGGGATCGAACCCGGATTCCGCTTGGACGATGCTTTGGATGAGGCTTTCGGGCACATCGTATTTTCGGCTTTTTTCTCGGATCAAATCCTGGATCCACCCGCCAGCGGTTGCGGGAGCCTTATCACTTTTCTCGGATACCGACGGAGAAGGTTTGTCGAAGCGTTGTTGGTAAATAGAGGGCGCTCCGCTCCCTTGTGACGACTCTTGAGGGGACGTCGCAGGGCGATGGGCGGATTGGACGGGCAGCGCTTGGGCCCAGTAGTCTTTTAAGGTCATGGGTAAAGCCATGGGTCTGAAAGCTGTCATAGTCGGTGGATTCAGCAAGGACGGTGCCACGGAAATAAGGGAAAATTTTGCCGCATTCTCCTGGTCTTGGCTTTGCAAATGCTCGGGATTGAGGGGGAAGACTATCATGCCCGGCATCGATCAGGTCGTCACAGCGATTCGATTGAAAGACAAGCAAGTGGATCTTATTGCCCACAATATATCCAATGCGAACACGTCGGGTTTCAAGGAACAACGCATCGCCTACGATCAAGTGCCCAATCCGGATAATTCCAACCTGACTCTACCCGCGTCCGCCCGCACGGAAGCGACCGTTTATTTAAATTTTAATCAAGGAGAGTTGATCCACACCGATAATGTTTTGGATGTGGCCATCGAGGGTAACGGATTCATGGAAATACAGACGGCCAATGGTCCCGTCTATACGCGTAATGGGGCCCTCGTCCTCGATCAGGAAGGCTACTTGGTGACTGCCGAAGGGAAACGTATCTCGGGCCGAAGCGGCAATATTCGTCTGAACGGGCAGGGAAACGTCTCTATCTCTTCTAGCGGGGAAGTGACTCAGGGAGGCACCAGTCGAGGTACGCTGAAAATCGTCGACTTCGCGGATAAAAGGCTTTTGGAGCCCGTCGGAGCGAGTTGTTATAAACCCATGGCCGGAGCCGTCTCCAGTGTCGTGACGTCGCCCCATGTGCTTCAAGGAAGTCTCGAGATGTCGAATGTCAGTGTGCTTTCCAACATCGTTCAGCTGATCGATGCTTCCAAACAGTTCCAAGCTTACCAAAAAATATTGAACGATCAATCAAGGCTCGACCGTGAAGCGGTCGGAACGCTGGGCCGTTTGGCCTAAAGGAGTTATTATGTCATTACGAGCCCTCTACGCGGCGGCAACGGGAATGGAAGCCCAGGAAACTCGGGTTGGTAATATCGCCAACAACCTCTCCAACATCAATACCACCGGTTATAAGGCATCTCGGGAGAACTTCGAGGATTTGATGTACGATCAGATGTTGACTCCGGGAGCCAGCGCTGGTGCCGGTCGCGTAGCCCCTGTCGGTATTCAGGTAGGCCATGGCTCGAGACTCGTGGCCGTTTACAAACACTTCAGTCAAGGGGAGTTGAGTCAGACATCGCGTGAACTCGATATCGCCATAGAAGGCAACGGGTTCCTCGAGGTCTTGCTCGATGATGGCAGCAGCGCTTATACCCGGGATGGCAGTATGAAGTTGAACGAGGACGGTAATCTCGTGACAAGTTCAGGTTTCGTAATCCAACCTACTTTGACCATCCCCATCGAGGCGAAATCAGTTTCCATAGGCTCAGATGGTACGGTTACGGCGGAAATTCCAGGACAAGCGACTCCCGAGGAGGTCGGGCAACTTCAAATCTCCATTTTTCAAAACCCGTCGGGCCTGAAAGCGATCGGCAAGAATCTCTATCAAGAGACGGCGGCTTCGGGCTCTCCAAGCGCGTCGAATCCAGGAGAGAGTGGAGCCGGGACCGTCAGTCAGGGTTTCGTCGAGAACTCCAACGTGAACATTTCTGAGGAATTGGTAAGCATGATCGTGGCCCAACGCACCTATGAGGCGAATTCTCGGGTCCTATCGGCCACGAGCGATATGATGAAGGCGGCTTCCGGAGTGGGTGCCTAGATGAAAATCGCAAAGATTTTACTCGTTCTTATTTTCTTGTGCGCCGTTGCGGACGCCTCTCCGGACGTGACCCGAGATCCGGATCTTATGGTTTTAGCATTCCAGCCTCAAGTCATCCGACATTCCGATTCTTTAAAAGTCGGGGATGTGCTCCAAAAAGAGAAGACATCGCCGCAAATCGTAGAACGCTTTTCAAACGTGGGTCTGGAGGGTATCGGGGGGGGGACCCTCCAGGCTTCCCGCGTTTTGGCGATTCTAGGTCGTGAAGGTTTGGATTTAGATTCGATCTCCTTGGTACCTCCCACTCAAATTCAGATTTTTACGGAAAAAGCGCCCGAAAATTCAGAGACGAATCGGACACAACAGGATCCTATAAAGGTCAAAAAAACAGTTTCCATCCTGGTCGCGAAGCGGGATTTGGCCGCAGGAGATGTAGTGTTGCCGGAGGATTTCGAAGAAGCGCATCTCGAGACCGAATCCGTTGAGGATTTCATCTCTAGTTTATCGACGCTTGCCGGGAAAAGGATAACGTTGACCCGTGATCTCCGATTGGGTGGCGCTTTAAGGAACGGAGATTTCGAGTCCGTAGCGAACCCTAAAAAAGGCGATATGGTGACGATCAGCGTCCTGAGCAAAGAGTTCCAGATCCAAACTTCGGGCCGCGTGAAGGAAATTCAGGAAAACGGCAATCGAGTCTTGGTGGAGAATTTAGACTCAAAAAAAGAAGTATGGGGCAAGGCGGTGAACGAGCGTGAGGTTCAAATTGTCTTTTGAAAAACCCTTCATCGTCGCGTTTCTCATCCTGTCGGTGGGATGCGCGAACCGCTATCCTGGTTTGGATAAGTCGTCACGTGCCATGGAGAAAGGCTCTCCTAGCCAAAAGTCGTATTTCGCCGTGGATAAAGCCACCGAAGTCTATGAAGAAGAGATGGAGACATCGCCATCCGACGGATCCTTGTGGGTGAATACGTATTCTTCCCAACTTTATAACAACCTCTACCGGGCCTCGAAAGTGGGGGATACCGTGATGGTGGTGATCTCCGAAGAAGCGCAAGGCTCGGGCACGGGAAACACGAAGAGCGACCGGAAATACGACGATACGCGTTCGATCAGCGGATTAGGAGGCCTTTTCGAAAAGCTGGAACGGATCATCGGTGGACTGGGATCGACTTCCCTTACGGCGCAGACCGACAGTAAATTCCAAGGAAAAGCCTCCACGGATCGCAACGGAAAGCTTTTCGCCAAAATTTCCGCTCGGGTGACGAAGGTCTTGAGAAATGGCAACATGGCCATCCGCGGGGAACAACACATTAAATTAAACAAAGAAGAGCAAATCATTATTCTTGAGGGTCTCATCCGTCCCTACGACATACTTCCGAACAACACCGTTTCGTCCAGTTCGATCGCGGACGCGCGGATCACGTATTCGGGATTCGGGGTCGTGGCAGATCGGCAAAGTCCTGGTTGGTTGGTGCGGGTTTTAGATAAGATTTGGCCGTTATGATTTTTATGAAAAGACCGATCACCTACATTTTTGGGTTTATCGCGCTCACTGCCTCCGTGGGCGTCGAAGCGTCGCGGCTCAAGGATATTTCTAATTTCAGGGGAGTGCGCTCCAATCAATTGATCGGATACGGATTGGTCGTTGGCCTCGACGGCACGGGAGACAGCTCCAGCTCCGACGTGGTGAAGAGGTCATTAGGCGAAGCCTTGGCCAAGATGGGCGTCGGAGCCGATTCTGAAAAATTTCAAATTAAGAACGTCGCTTCCGTCATGGTGACGTCGACCTTGCCTCCTTTTTCGAAAACCGGGTCGAAAGTCGACGTGCTGGTCTCTTCCATCGGTGACGCCAAGAGCCTTCAGGGAGGGACTCTTTTAATGACCGCTTTGAGGGCGGCTAATCAGGAAGTTTACGCTGTTGCTCAAGGTCCCGTCTCGATCGGAGGTTACCAAGCGGAAGCGCCGGTCGGAGGTTCGCAGGTCAAGACGAACCATCAAACCGTCGCTAAGATTGCCAATGGCGCGATCGTCGAGAAAGAAGTCGATTTCGGTTTAGATGGTAGTCAAGACCTCTATCTCTCGCTCAACGAACCGGACTTCACGACGGCGGTCCGTATCGCCGAAAAAGTGAACGAGGCGATCGGTAAGCCCAACGGAGTCAAGTATGCGGAGGCCCCGGATTCGGGCGTCGTGCATATCCACGTGCCGGAATCCTATCAGGGAAAAGTCGTGAATCTCATTGCGCGTTTGGAGAGTTTGGAGATCACTCCTGATACGGCCGCTAAAGTCGTGTTGAACGAAAGGACGGGCACCGTAGTCATGGGAGAGAACGTGCGCGTATCGACGGTCGCCGTCTCGCACGGCAGTTTGAACATTCGCATCGACCAGACCTACCAGGTATCCCAGCCTAACGCCTTGGCGAAAGGTGAGACCACAGTCGTGCCACAGACGGATTTCGAAGTGATCGAAGATGGACGTGAGCGAAAACTCGTGCTCGTGCCCGAAGGCGTCAGCATCGGCGAGATTGTCAGGGCTTTGAACGCCATCGGAGTGACCTCTCGCGATCTGATTAGCGTTCTCCAAGCTATCAAGGCGGCCGGCGCACTTCAAGGGGAGCTCATCCTCATATGAAACCGCCTTTGATTTCACAACTATCCAGTCTGCCGAAGGAGAATCATGAGATCTCCGCGGAAACGAAGGTGAAAATGTGGGAGTCCGCCAAGAAATTCGAGGGATATTTCGTGGGATTCATTTTTGAGCAGGCGTATCAGTCCATACCGAAGTCGGATTTTTTAGGTGGAAGCCAGCAAGAGATGTATACGGGAATGTTCATCCAACAGTTATCCGATCAAATGACCCATTCTCCTAGGGGAATAGGCTTGGCCAGCCAAATTTATCGAGATCTGGAAAAGCATGCTTTAAGTTCGGCGGCAAAACATCCGTTACAATCATCGTCAGGGACGGATGCGAGGTCCATAAACTCGAAGCTAGATGCGGTCTCCGGTACCGATCTTGCACAAATAGGCTTGAAGGCTCTACAAGGCAGGGGAAGTGGGCAATAATTGCCTCAAGTTTAAAAGGCGTCCTTCCGTCCAGTATAAGAGGGAGACACCGTGACCCAAGAAGGGAGGTTCTGTGAAGATCAGTGAATTAGATTTACCGAAAACTCAGGGAGTGCAGACTAAGAGGACGGGTAAATCCACAAGTGCCCCTAAGACGGGCAGCGCGTCATCCGCGTCATCCTCTTCTTCCGGACAAGTCACGGATAGTGTTAGTGTCTCCGAAGCCGGGAAACAAATGAGGGTTTTCAAAGCCGGTTACGAGGCGATCCCGGATGAAATCAGGACAGAACGGTTGGCCGCCCTTAAAGACGAAGTTGATTCCGGGAACTACCACCCGCCAGCGGAAAAAATCGCGAGCGCGATTTTGGATTTCGTTCAACACCGCTGATGGGTTTCCCGAAAGGGGAGCGGCCGATGTTACTGCAAGACCTAAAAAGCGCGTTATGTGCTTTGACGAGCGACCTGCAAGGCCTCATCTCGTGCCTGCAAGACGAGAAAGAAGCCGTGATTCGGTACGACGTCAAAAAGCTCAAAGAGACCTATCAATCGAAATACAAGCAGCTTCAAAAAATAGACCGGACGGAGAAATACCGCAAAGAAATCACGGATCGCATCACGTGCGAGCTCGGTCTGGCCCTCCAGACGACGGTCGAAGATCTTTTATCCTGCGCCTATCCTGGGCAGTACGAAGATTTGAAGGATGAAATACGGGATCAGATGTCGTGCGTCCGCTCTTTGTCGCAAGCGGCTCAAGAATTCAACGAACTCCAAAGGCAGTTCCTCATGTATTCGCTCCAGGATGTCCAATCCTCGCTTTATCTGCTTCAAGCTTTACAAGGTAAGGAAAAGTTCCAGGGTTATAACCAACAAGGGGAAATAGAGGGGGCTTCGGTAGCCGATCATCCGACAGCCGTCGATAGCAATATCTAAGCTTTTTTGAAGCGATCGAAGTGCCGGCCAGAGACTGGGGAGTCTTTGGCGGGAATCATCGGCTCTCAACGGCCGATGGGGATTCAGGGAAGGTGTGGCGACCGAATCCGAATGGATCAGGAATCGGTCGGAGCCGCGAAGCGGAAACCAGATCTTCCCTGAATAGAAATGGGTTCATTATGGGAAATTTTACCGTCTTCGCGACGGCCATTACGGCTTTGCGTTCGAATACGACGGCTCTCAGCGTCGTCTCCAACAATATCGCGAACATCAACACGCCGGGATACTCGAGACAAACCGTCTCTTTGACCGCGAACCAAACCCAGACCTTCGGCGGTGAACAGATCGGTCGTGGCGTCAACGTCACCGACATCGCGCGCTCCTACAGCAATTTCGCGGACCTCAGGGTCCGCAGTGCCGTTCAATCCCAAGGCTTCCAAAACGCCGTCTTCCGGAACGTGCGCCAAATCGAATCCGTCTTTAACGAATTAGACTCGGGCGGTCTCGCCGAGGCGATGACGCATTTCTTCGATGGTTTCGATGAAATCGCCAATGACCCTCAATCCATCAACGCGCGCCAAAATGTTTTGAACCAAGCCCGCACGATGGTAAACTCCTTCCACTCCCTCTCTCAACATTTGGTGGATGACCGGGAGTTGATCGATGGTGACGTCCAGGATATCGTGACGAAGATCAACACGCTCTCCTCCGAAATCCATGATTTAACGATCCGCATCAACGCGGCCCTGGGAGAACCGAATTCCCTCAAGGACCAACGCATCCAAAAGGTCAAAGAGCTCGCCCAATATATCGACGTCAATTGCGTCGAAACCTCCGACAACGACTTCCAGGTTTACGTGGCGCAGGGAATCCTCCTCGTAAGTGGCATCCAACAATCCACTCTTTCGACTCAAGTTGATGATACTAATTCCGGATTGAGAAATGTCCTCCTATCCGTGGGTGCGGGTACGGGGACCGACATCACATCGAGGATCAACGGGGGCGAACTCCAAGGTCTCATCAACGTGCGCGACGACATCATTCCCGAGTATCAGGAACGGTTGGATCATTTGGCCTATAAACTAGCGACGGAGGTCAATAAACTGCATGCTGTAGGTTACGACCTGGACGGGGATACGAGTAACGACTTCTTCACAGATCTTTCGGTCTCCGCGACGGGGACAGACTTGGCGACAGAGCTGAGACGAACGGACGGAACGACCTTAGGCATCGAAGCCGGGGATACCATCTCCATCGGAGGGAATGTCGGGGCTACGGCTTTAGCGGCGACGATATCCGTTACGTCTTCCACGACTCTGGCGGATATCGCCTCTTCCCTGCAAGTCGCCCTTAGGGCCGCGGGAAATAATACGGAAACGGTGACTGTCCTCAGCGACGGGTCTTTGCGCGTGACGTCTGGAGCTGCCGCTATCACAAGCCTGGCTTTAAGTATTTCGGGGAATACGACCTTCAACACGGCTTATACTTTTTCCACGCCGATCGCGGGAGGGGGAGGGACCGGTGATTCCGCGGATGTCAGCGTCGAAGGAGACGAGTCGGCCGCCAGCATCGCCTTGAGTTCGGATGTCGACGGTAGTCCCCGTAATATCGCGGCCGCCTCGACGAGCGGCACCGTTCCGGGAGGTAACGCCAATGCCTTGCTATTGGCGGCGCTAAAAGCCGGTAACGTGACGTTTCGGACCGGCAGCGACACGCTTCAGAAATACTATGGGAATCTTCTCGCTCAGATCGGAGCCGATTCCGCGGGATATCAGAGCCAATCGGACTTCGCGGATTCCGTCGTGAGGCAAGCCGAAGTCGAGAGAGAACGGATTTCCGGCGTGGCCATCGAGGAAGAACAATTGGATTTGGTGAAGTATCAAGCGGCTTTCCAGGCCGCATCGCGCTTGGTGGGCGTGGCGGCGGACTTGCTGCAAAGCTTGATACAAATTTTCTAACCAGGGAGGGGCGATATGCCCGTCGAGAGAATCACTTTCAGCGCCCAGCAGTCTTTAATTCGGGATTACCTCCTCAAAGCCCAAAGGGACTATAATAAGATTTCGGTCTCCGCGACGACCGGTAAGAAGGTCAACATCCTTTCGGATGACCCGGCCAACCTCAGCCGTATTCTCTCCTTAAGGTCTCAAGTCAGCGCCCAGGACCAATATGGGTTTAATTTAACGCACTCTCGCAGCGTTCTAGAGTATACGGACTCGCGGTTGGGTCAGATGGCGGATGTATTAGGGCGCATTCGAAATATCGCCTTAGAGGGAAATAACTCCACATCCTCATCGACGGCCTTATCCGAATTGGTAGACGAGATCAGTAATCTAAAAACCGAATTCGTCGGCTACGCCAACTCCCAATTCGAGAATAAATACATATTTTCGGGAACGGCGACGAATACCCAACCTTTTACGGGATCCACCGTCTCTTTCGCAGGGAACACGACGGCTATCTACGCTCAACTGACGCAAACCCTCCAAATGCAGATGAACCTCGACGGTAACGCGCTTTTGATGGGGAATAAGGCGACGGCGACGGGAACCACCACGGCTTTGAATCTTCGGGATAGCGGTGACGTCAGCTTAGGTCTGGCTGCGGGGGATACGATCACGATCGGGGGAACGGTCGGTGCCACGGCTTTGAATACGACGATTACCGTCAGCTCCTCCACGACATTATCGAGCATCGCGTCGTCTCTTCAAACGGCTCTGAGAGCGGCTGGAGACAATACCGAGACGGTCTCGGTCACCGGCAGTGGCACCCTGCAGGTGACGTCAGGTGCCGGCGCCATCACCGGGCTGACGTTGAGCGTCTCCGGAAATACGACGTTCAACACCGCCATGACGTTTGCGACGCCCATCGCAGGCGGGGGGGCAACCGGAGCTTCGGCGGCTCTTTTAAGCGGGACCGGAGAAGATATCTTTAACGTCATCGACAGCCTTTCCACAGCATTATCCGACCGGGATGCGACGGATTTCGCCACGCACCTCCAAAGATTGGACAACGCGCTGATCCAGATCAACGAAGCCCGGGCGACGGTCGGTGGCCGGTTGCAGCAAGTGGATTCGACGGAAAACTTCCTTTCCTCCGAACGCGTCCGCATTTTGGACCAACTCTCCCTCATCGAAGACGCCGACGCCACGGATGTCTACACGAAGCTCGCCAATAAAGAGACGGTTTTACGCCTCGTCTTCCAAAGCGCTTCGAAAGTCCTCTCCACACTGTCCAGTTTAAGCTTGAACCTGAATGGATAACCCGAAGATCCAGGTCATTTCCTTGAACAACGGCTTATGGGACCGATGGTGCGATTGGTTTTTGGACGTCTATTTTTCCGCCGTCGAACAGGAAATTCAAAAAGGAGCATCCCACGCTTGGCGTCGCGTCGATCGAACCCGGCGAAGCGAACTGAAAGCCGCGTTTCAATGCTTATTATCGAGGCCTGATGAAGTCATCCTTCAATTCGCCTTCATGGAGGATGAACCGATCGGTTACTTTTTAGGCTTGGTCAAGGAATGCGTGGCGGAGATACCCGCGAAAGTGGGTTATATCAACGGACTGTACGTCGATCCTTCACGAAGACGACTCGGCGTGGCGAGCCGTCTCCTCGAGAGCGGCTTAAGATGGTTCCAAACTTTTGGAATTTTCCATTATGAGCTGTACGTGGCCCTCCGAAGCGACGACTCCCGCATTTTTTGGGAAAAGAAGGGGTTTTCTCCCAGCGAACAAGTCATGAACCTATCCTTAACTCCTTCCTAAAAAAGTAGCTGCGATACGGCGCTGGGTTGTATGTCCTTGTGGAGGCGCCTCATTTCATTGGCCGTTTCCCCACGAAAAAGGCTTTCGATCATCTTGAGGACTTCGTCCTCGTCGGGAACATTGATGGGAACGGACTCCGATTTTTCGACGGTGTCCGACGAGTAGCGTTTGGCGATTTCCATAAGCACTCCTTGGTAATTTTGGCTTCTTTTGATGGTGTCCCGGATGAACTCCTGGACTTCCCGTGTGCCGATGGTGTCGGCTCTCGCGAAATATTTCATGATGTCTATCCTTTCGTGGGATTCGGATTGGACGAGTTGGATTTTCTTTCGGTTGATATTCATGATCTCCTCTTCGGTTTTTCCCTCCTCGTCTTGGAGGCGATTCTTTAAATGGTGTTCGAAGAGCTGAAGGTTCACTTGAAGGCGGTCGTAACGGCTTTGGATGTCTTTAAGAAGGAGTGTTTGGGGAGTTTTCAACTCCGGAAGGGATTCTAAAGAAACCGTCGATGCGTGTTTTTCAAAGGTTTGAACGAGTTTTTTCAAGTCCTCTTGAAGCCCTTGGCTCAAATCGTAGATTTCCGCTTTTTTAATGAGAGCTAAGGAAGCGTCGATCTCGCGGCTCTGGAGGGCGATGGAGCGGTGCAGGTGGATGTCATTGATATCGAGGCTTTCGACCCAATACCCATCCAAGTCCTGCGGCGGTATGATGTTGTTTCCATGCGGGTTCATAAATCACCTTAAAGCGGTCGGTTTGCTTCCTGTTTCTTCCGACCTGACTCCCTCGCTATTTATTACTACGGCCAAAATCGGCGGAACTTAAGTCGTCTTTGGAAATAGTGTCTTCTCCCGCAGGTGTTCAAAAAAACGCATACATGTCTTTAAGCTACCCTCGGAAATAGCCGTTGAAGTGGATGAAACGGGAATCCCTATGGATATAGCGACAGTTATCGGCTGGGTATTGGCGATGATCGGAATCATTGGAGGTTTGATTCTGGAAGGCGGAAATATCGGCCAGCTCACGCAACCTACGGCCTTTATGATCGTCATGGGGGGGACCATAGGAGCCGTCATGGTGCAGTTTCCCATGAGCACGTTTTTGGCGGGCGTCAAAGCCTTCGGGACCATTGTGATGCCTAAAGGTCTAAAGCCCATGGTGGTCATCGAAGATCTGGTAAAATACGCCACCAAAGCCCGGAAAGAAGGCATCATCTCCTTGGAGGCCGAAGTGAAGGCGATCAAGGATGAATTCCTGAAAAAGGCCCTGACGATGGCGATCGACGGCGCGGACCCGAAAGAATTGAAACATACCTTAGAGACGGAACTGGGATACATCGAAGCTGAAGGAGCTCTCCCGGCGAAGGTGGCCGAAGCGGCAGGAGGCTATGCGCCCACGATCGGCATCATCGGAGCCGTCATGGGGCTGATCCAGGTCATGGGGCATTTGGATAACATCGAAGAAGTCGGTCACGGAATCGCCGTCGCCTTCGTGGCTACCATCTATGGCGTGGCTTTTTCGAACATCGTCTTCCTACCGGCCGCCGGTAAGATCACGCTGGCCCACAAGAAGGCCATGGTGGTGAAGGAAATGATCATCGAAGGCGTCGTGATGATCGTGGAAGGCGTCAACCCCATGGTGATCCGCGATAAGTTGAGCGGATTCATCGTCGATAAAGGTAAGGCACCCAAGGGCGGGGCCAAAGAAGAGAAAAAATAACTTAAATGTCGAAAAAACATAAACATGAAGAACATGTGAACCATGAGCGGTGGCTCGTCTCCTACGCGGATTTCATCACCTTGCTTTTCGCGTTTTTCGTCGTTCTTTTTTCTTCTTCTCAAGTCGACCGATCCAAGACCAACAAAATGGCCCTGGCCATGGAAGCGGCTTTCGAGGAGTTTTCCATCTTTAAAGAGGGAGGCGGGGAATTGGACGTGCTGAATATGAACCGCACTCCGGAGGCTAATGACGACGGGTCGGGAAAGAGAAGTTCTTACGATCCGACGCATTTTTTCAAGTCCGCTGACGAGATCAATACGGGGGATGCCACGGCAGGGACCGGGCAAGGCTATGGCTTCGACGAGACGGGGAAGCCGATCGATGAAGGAATGGCCTTCTCTCGGGCGACGCGCGACCTCATGACGCTTTTGGATCGTCTGAAACTGCAAAGTGCGGTTTCCGTGACGAAGGATGAAGATGGGATCACCATCAGCATGAACGAGTCCGGAGTCTTCGATTCCGGTTCTAAGGATTTGTCGAAGAAATCGGAAGAAGTCTTGCGAGGCATCGGCGCGATTTTAACCCGCCTGCCTCATAACGAAGTTCGCGTGGAAGGTAATACCGATAATCAAAGCAATTGGAGTAACACCAATTGGGATCTGTCCGCGGCGCGCGCGACGAGCGTCGTGAAATGGTTTTTAGGGAATTTCAAACTCGATCCGGCCCGATTCGCGGCCGTCGGCTATGGTGAATACCATCCCGTAGCGGATAACGCGACGGAAGAGGGGCGTAAGAAGAACCGCCGCGTGGACATCGTCATTGTCTCCTTGAAAGACAAGCTCAAGAAGCCGGAAAGTCTTACGGAGGCTTCGGCTGGAGAAAATCCGACTTCTGGAACGAGGTTCCGAAACCCTTATCTTTTGAATGACGAAGTCAAGGTCGCGAAGCCCTTGGCGGTGGTGGATTCCTCTTCGGAGCCCGCTCCCGAAGTCCCAGTCCCGTCGGAACCCCCTCCCGCGCCACCGACGGCTCCAGAGCCGTCCCATCACTAATTTTTGTTTGATTAATCGAATCCCAAGCGCCATGAAATGGCGGTCGCGCGCCCGTAGCTCAGTGGATAGAGCATCTGCCTTCTAAGCAGAGGGTCGCAGGTTCGATTCCTGCCGGGCGCACACAATTTGCGGCCGGAGATTTTATTCGCATTATTCGTAGTATGCTCTTTGGGAAGCGGACTCTATGCTCAAACTATTAAAAGGCGTCGTTGATTTCCATGAAAACATCCTACCCACCGTGCAGGAGAAGTTCCGGGAATTGGCGCAGGGGCAAAAACCGGATGCCTTGGTCGTATTTTGCTCGGATAGCCGCGTCGCCTTTAATCTCTTCGCTTCCACTGATCCTGGCGACGTCTTCGTCTTAAGAAATCCGGGAAATTTGATCCCCCCTTGCGAAAAGGGTTTAGTTCCCTCCGCGGCGGCGGCTTCCATTGAGATCTCCGTAAACCTGTTAAACGTTGGGGATGTTATCGTCTGTGGCCATTCTCGCTGTGGAGCGATGCAAGCACTCGTGGATCACGAACAAGATTCCCCTTTTCTGAAGGAATGGGTCAAGCACGCTCACGGGGCCCGTGGGTACTTTTCTAAGATCGACTTCGTCCAAGGTCTCTCCGAACAAGACCGACTTTCCCAAGCCAATGTCCTGCTACAGATCGATCATTTATTGAGCTATCCCCAAGTGCGAAAACGGGTAGAAGCGAAGAGTCTGCGAATCCACGGATGGTGGTTCGATATCGTGGACGGGAATGTCTTTTCCTATGAAGGGGAGGGCGGGAATTTCCAATTGATCGATCGAGCCCTGTCCGAAAAAATCCAAAAAAGGCTTATTGAGCCTCTTGTTCGTAGTTGATGAGACTTGAGTAAAAGGCGACGCGCGGGTTTTTCGTGGCGATATAATCCTTTTCCCATTCGCTCTTGAACAGCATGACCGGGTATCCGCGGACATCGAAGACGATATGCGATTGGTATTGGCGGAAAAAATCCTCCATCACTTGCTTGTCGGGGCAGTGGTACCAACGCGAGAACTCGTAGCCTAACGGAAGGAAGTTCGCGTCGGCCCCGTATTCGTTCAGGAGGCGGAATTTCACGACCTCCAGTTGGAGTTGGCCGACGACGCCGATCAAAAGGTCCGAATTTTGTTTCCTTCGGAATACCTGCGACGTTCCTTCCTCGGAAAGCTGTTCGAGCCCCTTTTGGAGCTGCTTGCTCTTGATGGGATTCTTCAGCTCAACGCGGCAAAAGATGTCGGGGGCGAATTGCGGGATTCCCGTGAATTTCAGCGTCTCGCCCATCGTCAGCGCGTCGCCGATCATGAAGTTCCCCGTGTCGCGCAATCCGATGATGTCGCCGGCGAAGGCCTCGTCGACGTTCTTCCGTTCCTGCGACATGAATTGGATGGCGTTATTGAGGCGCATCGTCTTGCCTTGCCTCACATGGTAGACCGACATGCCTTGTTCGAAGCGTCCGGAACAGATGCGGATGAAGGCGCAACGGTCCCGGTGCTTCGGGTCCATGTTCGCCTGGATCTTGAAGACGAGGCCGGTGAAGTTCTTTTCTTCCGGGAGGACCTCGCGCGTTTCGGCGGGCCGCGGTCGGGGCGACGGCGCATGGCCCACGAAATGGTCCAGTAGTTCTTGGATGCCGAAATTATTCACGGCCGATCCGAAGAAGACGGGGCTCAAGCGGCCTTCCAAGTAGGCCTGCGTGTCGAACCGTTCCCCCGCGCCGGCTCCTAAGACGAGCTCCAGATCCTCATGGAGCTTCGCTAAGAACTCCTCGGGGATCCTTTCCTTAAGGCGGGGATCGTTCAGATCCCGGATGATCTCTTGTTCGAAATCCGTCGTCTTGTGGTTAGGATCGAAGAGACGGATTTGTTTCTTCAAAATATCGTAAACCCCGTGAAAACGCTTCCCTTGGCCGATGGGCCAAGACGCCGGGAAGCAGGGGAGATTCAGGACTTTTTCGATTTCGTCCAAAAGTTCGAAAGGATCCCGTCCTTCGAGATCCATCTTGTTCATGAAGGTCATGATGGGGAGTTTACGGTCGCGACAGACTTGAAAAAGCTTTTTCGTTTGCGTCTCGATACCCTTGGAGGAATCGATGATCATGAGGGCGCTATCGACGGCCGTGAGAACCCGATACGTGTCTTCGCTGAAGTCTTGGTGCCCCGGGGTGTCGAGAAGATTGATTTCATGGCCCGCGTAATGGAACTGCATGACCGACGAGGTGACCGAGATGCCGCGCTGCTTCTCGATTTCCATCCAGTCGGAGGTGGCGAAGTGGCTCGCCCTCTTAGCCTTGACCATGCCCGCCATATGGATGGCGTTCCCGAAAAGGAGAAGCTTCTCCGTAATCGTCGTCTTCCCGGCATCCGGGTGGGAGATGATGGCGAAGGTCTTGCGGCGGAGGATTTCTTGAGTGAGATTTTCCATCAAAAAATCTTCCCTTGGAACAAATCATCGACGAAATCGAGAAAAGGATACACGTGAAAATTATTTCGGGTAAGGCGTTCCGATCCCAAATACACGCCCACCATTTTTTTGTGTTGTTTTCCGGCGAACGCTTGAAAGGCACGGCTCGAAGCTTCGAACTCGGACTTCCAACTTTTGGCGCTTTTGACCTCGATCGTCGTCATTTCCGCGGGTTGGTCGATCGTTTTAGCTTTCGTTTCGATGACGAAGTCCACATCCCCCGATCCTGGGGTGGCATAATAATAAATAGGTTTTTTCCGGCCGGAATATTCCTGGTAAACACGCAATTCATTGAACACCAGAGTTTCCAAAGCCGCGCCCGTCTCGATGCTTCCGAAATCACCGACATCGATTTGGGCACTGACTCGAGCCACTCCTGGATCGAACCAATAAAACCGGGGATGTCCCGCTTCCCGCACTTTGAAACCGGGCCGGTAGGGCATGAGGCGTGATCCTAGAAGGGTTTCTTCGAGGATATCGTACCATTGAGTGATCAGGACGCTCGATCGCCCTGTTTCACGGGCGATATTTTCATAGTTAAGGATCTGCCCGTTGAGACGACCGGCGATTTGCAGGAATCGGTGGAAGTGATCCAAACGCCGCACGAGAGCCTCTTCTTTGATTTCTTCGCGCAGATAGGTTTCCACGTAGCTGTGCAGGGTCGGCTCCACTAAATTGGGATCCTTCAAGGCCAAGGGAAGGGTGCCGTAGAGCAGATATGGTTTTATTTTTTCGGTCTTCAATTCGCGAAGGCTGAAGGGGAACATTTTCAGGGTCAAAGCGCGTCCCGCCAAGAGATTGGCTCCGTTCCGCTTGAGCTTGCGGGCGCTGGATCCCGTCAGAATGAATCTCAGGTCCCTTCCCTCGATCAAGCGATGAACCTCGTCGAGGAGCGTCGGCAGTTTCTGGATCTCGTCGATGAATACCCAAGATTTTTTCTTGAGAAAGGCCGTCAGGGCCTCCAAGTGGCTCGGTTCATTCTGCAGCTTCAAGAACGTTTGGTGGGATAACAGGTCGACTTTTAGGTCCGGCGACAGGCATTCGGCGACCCATGTGCTTTTTCCGACTCCACGGGGGCCGAAAAGAAAGAACGATTTGCCCGGAGTGGGGTAAACACGGTCAATGCGCATAAATGCAATTTAAAAGTGATACTTTTATTTTGCAATGCAAATTTAAAATAACGATTTGTTTTTGTTGCCTCACTTCCCCTAGGCTACGACCCTATCCGTCAAAGGCCATTGACTGTCTGGGCGGTCGGGAAAATAGACACTTCACCATTCCCTAACTGTCCATAGTAATTAGATCCCCAGCATTTGCCGTTTCCGTTATTAATGAGTGCGCAGGTATGAGAATATCCCGCGGCCAAGGCGGTGACCCCTGTGAGATTACCAGATCCTTCAGTGACGAGGACGGGTGTGAGTCTGTCTCGTGTTGAATCATCCCCCAGCTGCCCAGAAAAATTAGATCCCCAGCATTTGCCGTTTCCGTTATTAATGAGTGCGCAGGTATGAGAATATCCCGCGGCCAAGGCGGTGACCCCTGTGAGATTACCAGATCCTTCAGTGACGAGGACGGGTGTGAGTCTGTCTCGTGTTGAATCATCCCCCAGCTGCCCAGAAAAATTAGATCCCCAGCATTTGCCGTTTCCGTTATTAATGAGTGCGCAGGTATGAGAATATCCCGCGGCCAAGGCGGTGACCCCTGTGAGATTACCAGATCCTTCAGTGACGAGGACGGGTGTGAGTCTGTCTCGTGTTGAAT
>CAZKQW010000009.1:115700-131352 GCA_964555055.1 uncultured Pseudomonadota bacterium
AGATTACCAGATCCTTCAGTGACGAGGACGGGTGTGAGTCTGTCTCGTGTTGAATTATCCCCCAGCTGCCCAGAAACATTAGATCCCCAGCACTTGACGTTTTCGCCATTGATGATTGCGCAGGTATGAAAAATTCCTGCGGCAATGGCGGTGACCCCTGTGAGATTACCAGATCCTTCAGTGACGAGGACGGGTGTGAGTCTGTCTCGTGTTGAATTATCCCCCAGCTGCCCAGAAACATTAGATCCCCAGCACTTGACGTTTTCGCCATTGATGATTGCGCAGGTATGAAAAATTCCTGCGGCAATGGCGGTGACCCCTGTGAGATTACCAGATCCTTCAGTGACGAGGACGGGTGTGAGTCTGTCTCGTGTTGAATTATCCCCCAGCTGCCCAGAAACATTAGATCCCCAGCACTTGACGTTTCCGTTATTAATGAGTGCGCAGGTATGAAAATCTCCTGCGGCAATGGCGGTGACCCCTGTGAGATTGCCACTTCCATCAACGACATTTACAGGTACATGAGTGCTTAGGGTAGAATTATTTCCCAGTTGTCCATAACTGTTATCACCCCAACATTTAACTCCTCCCGCTGAAGTAAGTGCGCATGAGTAATTGCGGCCGGTTCTAATACTGGGGTTCGCTAAAGACCCTGCCCCTCCTCCAGATCCGCTGGTTCCACCAGAGCCTCCTCCTGTAGCCTCTGAAGGAGACCCACTCGTCCCACCAGTGGAAGCTCCGCCGCTACCTGCAGTACCTCCGCCTGAGCCTTCTAAAGTCCCAGCGCCTCCCGCTACCCCTCCTTGGGGCTCACCAAGGCTGCTAGGGTCACTCCCACAGCCCCCGATTCCAGATTGGCTAATCAGGAAAAGCGCGAACAAGATAAAGAAACTGCGGGCGAAGATTTTCATCCTATAATCCTCTCATAAATAATCGAACGGTTGAGCCTTATAAATATCTTTACGGCATCACTGGAGTAAAAGTTTAACAATCCATAGATTTATATCAATATTTCTGCAAAGATGCCGTTTAAGTTTTTAAAAGAATCGTGGCTTACTCGTTTATGGAACTCTCCTTGATATGTTTTTCTTGATTGCCTCACCTTTTCTACTCTTCGCCTTTTACATGTTATGGATCGGCGTTTCGGCTCGGTCCCGTTCCTCCAGATCTCGTCACTGGCCTCAGGTGAGGGGAAAAATTGTGGCCTCCCACATGAAGTCTGAAATCAAATCCGTCGCTCAGGGGTCGCAAATATCTTATGTGCCCGTTATCCGCTATGAGTATCACGTCGAAGGCCGGCCTTATGCCTCCAGTCGCCTCAATTTTTCGGTCGTGCAAGGCATCAGTGAAGACTGGGCGCGTGGGATTGCTGATCGTTATCCTGTCGGTAAGGAAGTTGTGGTTTATTACGATCCTAAAAAACCCTCTGAGTCAGTTTTGGAACACCTCAGTATCAGTTTACGCCTTCATCTGGCAGTTTTCGTCTTCGTCGTGGGATTGTTGGGATTTATTTACCTGATGAGCGATGGGGGCGGGTGTCAGAAGATCGATCGAATCCTCTTAGAGAGATTGGCTCCAGCTCCTTCGCGTTCCTTATAACCTAAGCCGCCGTTGTTAAGGGGGTTGTATTGTTCTTTTGTACCGCCTGGGTACGGGCTGTAAGATGCGTCATGAGATCTTGTACTGCTAGCAACTGTCTCTCCACCATTCTTAAAGCCGTCAGCTCGGGAGGGATAGGTGTATTCTCTATTTCGCCGAGCCACTTTGGAAATTGATTAAGTTTAATCTCTCCTCTGACATCTTTCGTGAATTTTTTTTCTAAGTTTTCTAAGGCGATTAATGCCTGTCCTTTCATTCGATCGTGATCGGCAGCGTTTGTGTTTCTTTTTAGTAAAGCAAAGATTGCGGTTATTTCAGGCGACCATAAACGATTAGGACTGTTTTCAGTAAGCCATTCAGAGACCCGATGGGTATATTTTATTAACATATCGGATTCGTGGATTATTGTAACATCACTCCGGATCTTATTTAACGAATCCCCACAGCTTATGGAAATTTCTTGGGGATCTTGTATGGAGGTTTCGGGATACGTGAGATTAAGATGAAGCCTATGAAGGGCGATAGACGTTTCCTCTAAAAGACGGCTCCAATCGCTTTTGCCATCGCCCCCGCTCAGCGACTCAATGGCTCTTTGGGCTTGAGCACGCAAGTCGTCACCTGCCTTCGCATCCGGTAATGAGGAGGTTTCTTTGCTTGAAGGCTTCGTGCTTTTGGCTTTTTGTAAGGATTGATTGAAAATTTTTTGTGCGTCTTCTTTTTCTAATGAATCTGCGCCTTGATGGAGAACTTCACATGTTTCATCTCTCGAAGACCAGGCAAAAACCGAATTGGTCCTTTGCTGGAAGAGAATAAAAGGGAGGCTCTGTGGCGAACCTTCTTCCTCGACCCATATAAGATGGCCGTTAGAATCCATTAAAAATACGATTTTGTCTTCAGAAGCCGATGCGTTAGAGTCCGGTTTTTCCTCCCCATTTTGTTTTTTGCCACTCTCTTCTGGTCTACTTTCGGCTCTTTGAGAAGGTAGTTCCAACGTCTCCCTTAGAAAACGCGCATTAAAGGTGATGGGGTCTTCGTCTGTCTCCTGAGCCACTTTTCGTTGAGCTTGGATTTGTTCATATAAAGCGGCATTCGTGCCGTAAAATGTGCTTATGTCGAAGTGATGGCTTACGCCATCACCACAATGAACGAAAGGGACTTTAGGGTCCATCACCATAGCATGTAATTTTTGGTCCCCAGTAGAGAACACATAAGCTCCCGGCGTCGCTAGATCTAGAACCGCGGGTTTGACCTCTGGGGGGCTGACTTTTAAGGGAGGGGATGTATCCGGATTGTTTTTATTGGCCACCCGCCACTCGTCTGCCGGGAAAGAAGCTGTCACGGATAAAGTCAATTCATGTTCCGACACATTTGAAGAAAAGTGGATACCTGTTCTTGCGGATATATCTTTGCAAACCGCGGCAATTTTTCGGTGACCATCCCCTAAAAGGAGTCTTATCCGAGCTCTATTTGCCCCTATGATTTGATTCAACTGCGTTTTTTTATCTGTTGGCGAAGTCGTTCCGTCAGAAGCCTTGAGTTGTGCTTCTGCCGTCAGTGTTTCAGATTTTAATCTAGAAGCTTCAGCAAACGTTGCCCGTATGTCTCCGATCGATACCGAAAATTGGTTGGGAGCGGATGGTTCTCTCGGGTCGGTCGCTGTAAAAGTGAATACAGCTCCGTCCTCAGACACGGTAATTTCTACTTCTCTATTTTTCGAAGAAAAATCATAAGCGCCTCCTGGCGCTAAAATTAGTTGGGTGGGTTTTTGTGTTACAACAGGTCGATTGGTGAAGGAACCTAGAGGAGATCTTCCTGTAAAGGTGAGCGCGGAAGAGGCGAGAGAAACAAAGAGATAGCCTCCGTGATCCTGCTTGAGAGTTACCTCTAAATTAGGCATGCCGAGAAGTTGCTCTACCTCAACACCAATCGCCTTCATGCCGTTTTTTATGGCTACATTCACGTCTTCTAATTGTTTTTTTTGGGTAAGAGTAATCAAATCAATCTGTGTCTTTTCTTCTCCATCTATGGCCGTGCTACCACTTCCTTTATTTCCTTTTTTAGGTCTTAGAGCCTGATTTTCAATGGATGTACGGAGCACGCTGGCATAAGACATGAGTTGTAGAATATCTCCCATTGAGATATAGATGGAGATTTCCTTTCCGTCTTTTGTGGTGGTGATAATACAGTGGATCGTCTTTTCAGGTCCTGCGAAAAAAAATTGGGAGCCCAACCTCATCACGTCAACGGAGTATGCGGGGTAGCGACGGTCCGTAAAAAGAACTCGAGTGATTGGAGATCCAAGAGGGACAGGATCAGGTGTTTGCTTTGAAAGAAAACGCCACGGCGATCCATCGAGTGCGGAGAGCTTAACATGACCTCGATCGCATAGAAGCCCATGATGTGTAAGCTGCAGAGAGCAGTCGCGTGAGTGGCGAGCCCGTAAACTGTGCTCTCGAGGTCCGCAAATCCCATGTGCTGTGGTTTCCTGAAGGTCTGTTACAATGGCTAGTGTGTGAAGCTCCGGAACGTAGAGGGTGTGGACTTGAGAGGGGCTTTCTCCTGAATAGGCCGTGGTTTGAACAACATAACCGTTGGTTGCAATCATAGTGAGATTTTATCGCATAATCTTCAGAATGGTTGCTTCTAATGAGAGGGAATCTAATTTTTTAAGATAAAACCGTTTTCTCGCCTGAACACATCCGTAAGATCCTACGGGTGCGCGATCCACTTTTTCCCCATCGCTTGGATCTCTAAATGGAGGTTGAAGCGGTCGTGCGGGAAACTAGGGATTCGTTCGGCTTTTTCGAGTTTTGCTTGGGATTTCCAAAGGGGAACGCATCGGCATGACCCCGCGGGGACGACGGCCGAATAGCGATCGCCTCCTTCGGAAATGCTGGCTCGGAGACGTCCCGATTCGTCGAACTCACCCAACCATTGACCCCCGAAAAAATAGTCATAAGTGGTATTAAAGGCATGATAGCGGGCTTTTCCATCCTTGGTAATTTCGAAGCGGTAATAGACGTCCTTCATCTCCGGAAGTTGGGGAAACTTTAATCGAACGGGAAAAGAGCCCGGACGGCTCCTGAAAAGCTGGGAGACTCGAGAGTATAAGTCCACAAATTGAAAGCTCTGGTCGGGGAAGGTGACTCGACCCGTATCGTCGGTTTCGGCTTTTTGGGAAGGGTAATCGTATTCCCATACCACGACTTCCGTGCGGGGGATCGGTTTGCCCTTTGGGTCTTTTAAAAGAAGTTCAAAGTTTATATGAACGACACGGGTTCCGGTCAGGGCTGGAAGGGACATGAAGAGGACTCCACAGGCCCCAAGAATCGCCACGACGAGGGCCGAGTAATGCATTTTCATGTTAAAGAGCCGTTTTAATGACGATATCCACGTCTCTCTCGCCGACGCGGGCCGGGTTTTTCGCAGCGGTTCCTTCCAGGTCGCCGGTCTGCGCCGGGCCGGCGCTACCGTCTTGGTCGATGCGGGCGACAATTTTCACTTCACCTTGGAAAGGTGTTCCGGGAAACATCGCGTCGCTCCCGGAAATCACGTAAGCGAACGGAAAAGTCGGATTATCGATCTTCTTGACGGCCAAGGGCGGACCGGCGTCCTTACGGGCGATGATGAAGAGGGTGTGAGCCGTGGACGCCTTCGATTGCAGTTCCGGGGCGACGGTGATCAAGCCGGAGATGGTCGCGCCCAAATTGATGTCGGCGACGGGAGTTTCGGATTTTTTACCGCAGGCACTAAAGGCCATAAGGGCCGTGGGGATCAAAAGAAAAAAAGACGCTTTTCGGGTTTTCATAAAGCCTCCTTAGAGTTTCTCGAGTCCCGTCCGTAACCATTAGAGCTAGGGGCGTCAATATTGACCTGAAAAAAATCTTATGAAAAAGGCCGCGTATGACGTACCGTACGCTTAACCCCGCTACCGAAGAGTTTTTGAAGGAATTTCCCGTGCATACGGAATCCGAAGTTTCCGAGAAAATCCGGATCGCCCGACAGGCATTCGCCTCTTGGAAGCAAACTCCATTAGCGGCCCGGATCAAGCGGCTGCGTCAATTTGCGGATCTTCTCAAAAGCCAAGCCTTCTCTTGCGCATCTCTCATGACGGTAGAAATGGGAAAGCCGATCACGGAGGCCGAACATGAGATCGGAAAATGTCTTTTAGGCTTGGATTATTTCCTTTCGCAGGCTCCCCGTATCCTAGAACCCGCAGAGTTTCAGACGGCAGCCCGGAAAAGTTACGTCCGTTACGATCCTTTGGGCGTCATTTTCGGAATCATGCCTTGGAATTTCCCCTTTTGGCAGGTGCTGCGTTTCGCGATCCCAGCTCTCTTGGCGGGAAATACGATTCTGTTGAAACATGCGCCGAATGTCCCCCAATCCGCCCTAAAGCTCGAATCCCTTTTTCATGAGGCGGGGTGTGGGGACGTCTTTCAGAATCTTTTCGTCGACAATGAAACCGCGGCACGTTGGATCGCTTCGGACTCGATCGCTGGCGTTTCGCTCACGGGAAGTTCGCGCGCCGGCTCCGCGGTGGCCGAGACGGCGGGGAAGGCTTTGAAGAAAACCGTGTTGGAGCTGGGAGGCTCGGATGCCTTTATCGTCTTAGCCGACGCCGACATTTCGAAAGCCGCTTCGGTCGCCGTCCAGTCGCGTATGATCAATGCCGGCCAGAGCTGCATCGCAGCCAAGCGATGGATCGTACATGAGAAGGTCGCGGATGCTTTTCAAACGGCCTGCTTGAAGTTCATTTCGGAGATTAAAGTCGGGGACCCGAAAGACCCGGCGACGACTTTGGGCCCGTTGGCACGACGTGATCTTTTAGAAAATTTGGAGCGTCAGGTGAAAGAAATGCAAAAACAAGGCGCTCGCTTGGAAGTGGGCGGGAAACGCGTCGGTTCCCGGGGGTTTTTCTATGCGCCGACGCTCTTAAGCGGTGTGACTATGGAAATGTTGCCTTTTCAAGAAGAGGTCTTTGGTCCTGTCGCTTCCTTGATCCGGGTGCGTTCCGAAGACGAAGCGGTCTTTTTAGCCAATCAAACTTCTTATGGTTTGGGGGCGAGCTTATGGACCCGGGATTTAGAGCGGGCGGAGGCTTTAGCTTCTCAAATCGAAGCGGGCTCGGTTTTTATCAATGCTTTGGTCAAATCGGATCCCAGCGTTCCTTTCGGAGGTATTAAAAAATCGGGTTACGGACGGGAACTCTCCGAGATCGGGATGCATGAGTTCACCAATATCAAAACCGTATGGGTGGGCACATGAGTGACGTTTATGAGCCAAAGCCATTCGGCGTCGATTACGTTCCCCAAAAAAGACGTCTCAAACCCAAGCAGGATGGTTGGGTTCACGTGGGTTACACGCATGAAATCCCGGTCGGAAAAGCGAAGTCGGTCGATTTCGAAAACGTAAAGGTCGCCGTCTTCAACATTGATGGAACGTTTTACGCCGTTAAAGACGCATGCCCCCACGCCCAATACCCGTTGGCGAAAGGCGGTCTCCGCGGCATGATCGTTTCCTGTTCTTCCCATAACTGGCGCTTCGACGTGACCACTGGTGCGTGTACTAAAGCCGAACACGGTATGGACTGCTCTCAGATCGTTTTACGCACATTTCAAACCGATATCCGTGGTGATGAAATTTGGGTGAAATAGAGGTCCGTTAAAGCCCTTCCCAAAGTTCTTTTAAGAAATATCTCGGGCATATTCGAAGTCGGGCGGTTGATAATCGGGGTAATATTTGGCGAGTATTCTCCGTAAAAAGCGTGTCCTCAAGAGATTGGGCGGCTGCTAGTGGTAATACCCTCACATGCTAAGAACGGGGGAAGAGTTTAGCTGGTTGTCCCGTTTTCCGGACTGATAAAATTTATGCGAAGTGGTTTTCGCGAGTATTTTTTTTCTCCCCCCTCGCGCTTATTTAGCAACTAATTTCAAGAGCTATAGATAATAAGCTCTCATGATCGGCAATGAGATGAAATAATATAATTAAGTCATGAAAGTGATGATTTTAACTGACGAGGAAGCGTGTATGAGTTCAAAAAAAATAAAGAGGGTTGTGGGCTTTATTATTGGTATTGTTTCCCTATTCCAATTTCAGCTTTGGGGACAAAGTTGGAAAAAGGCTTTTCAATCTCTTGATGAAAAATCAACCGCTGAGTTGGGCAAGGATCAAAAGGAAGTTATTTTAAAAGAACTGGCCATATTGGTTGGCCGGGAAGGTGATACCCTTGAAAATTTAGAATTGTTGAATGTCTTGGGGACTCAACTTGAAAGGGCTATAACTCTTTACGAAAAAGGTGATTCGAAGTGGGCCTTTAACGCGGGGATTCCGGAGAGTTCCATCAGAAAGGGCCGGTTGTTTTTGAATATTGTAGGACATGAAAGTGACGGGATGCCTTTAACCGAGATTGTCAGTCAAGAGGGTGGGAAGGTGCTCTATGAGATTAGTCCGCAGGAGGTCGAAGCCGAAGTGCCTGTGGATGTCTTATCCGTCTTGGCAAGTAAGGTAGGTAAGATAAGCTTAGCCATTTCTATCAAGGATCATGCCCATACCGGAGCCTGGGGAGCGACCAATGCGCGCTGGTGGCAGCTTGCAGGTCATGTGTACGGAGATGGCGGCCCTGGTGGAAGGCCTATCAAAATCGCTTTGGTGGATCGTTTCGATACCACCCTGCTGGATCAGCAAAAAAGAAATGGTCTGGTGCCGGCGAACAGTCGTCTTGATTGGATTTCCGGTGATTCTATTGAGGGAAATACGCATGGAAACCGCATGCTTCAACTCATGTATGAAATCGCTCCCAGGGCTGAATATGTTTTGATTCAATGCGGAGAATCTAGAGGGTCAGTGGTGCGAGCGATTGATGAAGCTATTTCAATGAGACCCGATGTCATCAATTTATCTCTGGGAAGCTTGGTAGATCGATATAACGGAACTTCGATCGCGTCTCCGGGGCCTCTCATGCGGGCCCAGGAACGGGCCGCAAGTGCTGGTATTTTAGTGGTAAGCGCCGCAGGTAATGCGGGCGACCCTGGTTTGCATTGGTCAGGTAATTTTATTTCTTCTTTAAGAGATCCTAGTTACTTGAATTGGAATTCGAATACTTCGACCATTTTTGATCCGCGAATTCCGCTGTCAGACCAGGCGGCGAGAAGCTCTGTGAATCCAAACCAACAAATTCTCGTCAATCAAATCGGATGTGTTTCTGCCAACCCATTAGTTCCCCTCATCATCGATGTAGGGCTTCCTTCTCAGGATGCTCTTAACTACTTTATTGAAATTCGCAGATATAACTTTAGCAGAAATGGGTGGGAGGTCCTCCATATAAGTAGTCCTGGAAGTAACCAGAACAACCAGAGAAGCATTATGGAATCCTTCAACCCGGCTATGCCAGCATTACCTGGATCTATCATTGCCGTTGATGATGGAGGGGTTCCTCGAAGTTGTGGTGCCAATATGGCGAGTTTAGGAATTGCCATTAAAAGAGGAGCGCCATCGGCTTTCGACTCTGAACCATTGCAGAGAGGTAACTACATCAATCTTTTTTATACCCCAAATGGTACAAGCACGAATTTGAGTATCTATAATACGAGTGCGACTCTTGATGAATCGAATGTGTCTCCCACTGTTGTTACTGTAGGTGCCGCATCGTGTGTGACAGTTCCCGGTGAAGAGGAAACCCAACGCGGGTGCGGAGTAGGCCAGCCAATGAGTTATAGTTCCCGAGGGCCTGCGATTCGAGGCGGTACGAGGCCTGATGAGTTGACGCGGAGCGTGTTAACGGCAGAGTCTCGGGATGAGATGATGTCCACTCTGAATCCGGATGCGATTAAGCCGGATTTTGTGGCCCCTTCTCCTCCAGTGGAGGGTTTTCCTGGGATTTCTTTAGGAACGTCGGGAGCTACGGCAATCACTTCTGCAACCGCCGCGTTGCTTATGGATCGCTACCCCTCCTTGAGACAGGATAAGAGGGATTTAAGAGCCGCCTTAAATCGTCTGGCGGCAAAGAGCGCTTCCGGGACTTATTACGAGAGAAGATCGTCAACCCCGTACACGGTGGAGTATTATGAAACCTTGGGAAGTTATAAATACGGGCGGGGTTATTTTAATTTGGAGAGGGAGCAGGAAGTCTATCTTCGTGGTCGTCCAAACTATGCTTGGTTAAATGCTTCATTAACGACCTCCCCTAAGAGATCCCCTCGATCCACGGGTGGATTTATGGATTCTAACCTGAACGGCTCTGAGTCATTTCAATCGTCATCGATGATTCCTTCAAGTTCCTCCGCCTATCGTTATGGGGATGGTTTGGGCCCTGCAGTAGCCCTCTATTTTAACAAAGAAGAGGGAGGTGGACTACGACTTAATTCTACCCTGCCTTTTCCCGATGGTCAGGCGCAGACCGCCACAAGGGCTTTGTTTCCTGTTTTAGTTCCTTATATTGGATTTAGTGAGCATCCTATTGGAGTTTCGGTAGCAGGCCACGCTAGTATGGTAAGGCCTTCGGTGGCGAATACGTTTACTCAACCGTTCCCATCGACAACCGCCTCTCCCCGCAATTATCAGGAGTTCTTACGTCAAGCGGGATATTTTATTTTTGACCGTGTGAGTATTACCAGAAATCGAGATGGGCAACCGGATACCTCTGGTCCCTTTCATCTGGTTTTACGGGCGGCAAGGCGCGATGGTTCCCTTCTTCCCATCACAAGGACTCAGGCCATAGCGGAGCACGTGGCTTTACAACAGAGATCGGAAAATAGAACGACTTTTGAAGGGGAAAGTTTGGAAGATATTACGAGCCCATTGTTCTTAGGATGTCCTGAATGCTTTATAGGAGAGCGCACGACAGATCAGTTTTATACGTGTCGGCCCGGTTACACCCCTATGCCTAGAGATAATTGTCCTTTGCCTATGAGACCATGATCTTTCGCAAAGACTTTATGCATAGAGGAAAATATAAAGTAGGCCATAAACGCTTTATTTATGCGGCTGAATAGCGAACAGTTTTTTCATGGGATTGCTGCAGTTCTTCCCCTTAGACCTCCAGGCGTGTCCGAGTGCGAACTGCCAATTGATCCTGAGTGTGATCCTAAAACCGCTTTAGACATCTTCCATAAAGTAATTTCAGGGCTGCAGGGAAGATTCCAGGTGAACTCTGTTAAAGGCATTCAGCCATCACCTGTAATTGATAATAAAGCTTTTGTGGCTTCGTTACCATTCAACTCAAAGACAGATAAGGGAGTTTCTCTGGGCCTTTACTGTGCTACCGATGACTCTCAAAGCAGTTTTTCTTACATTTTAAGGATAGCAGTGATGGTCTCTGCTGATGATTTTGCGGGATGGGGAGGCGTCCTTACTCCTGCACAAGAGTATCGTAGCTTTTTACAGATCGTTCTGGATGAGATGTATAATTTATTCTTATCAAATGGTTTTATCTTCTACAAAGATCCTGACGGAAAAGTGAGGCTTCAATTTAATCCCACTGAAGCCACTCTATTTTAAAACTTAAAATCCTTCCTTCCCATTCCTCCTTTAAACTGCTAAAATCACTCCTGAATTTGTCTTCTTGCGTTAAAACGGTATCAAAGGGAGGATTTTATGTCCGCACAGGGTGCCGAATATTGGAGGAAGTATTCGCTCTGGAAGGATGTGGAAGCCAAAGATTGGTACGATTGGCAGTGGCAATATCACCATATGATGAAGACCGTCGAAGAGTTGGGGCAAATCATCCCACTCACCGACGCTGAAGTGAAAGCCGGGCAAGCGACGCAAGACGAGTATAAGTTTTCAACGCCTCCTTATTACGCGACATTGATCGATCCGAAGAACTCGGAATGTCCCATTCGCCTTCAAACCATTCCTAATCTCCACGAAATGGATCGGGCAGCCGCTGACATCCGCGATCCTCTGGGGGAAGATGAACATCAAGTGGTGCCCGGTCTTGTGCACCGGTACCCCGACCGCGTTTTATTCTTAATCACGACCTCGTGCGCTATGTATTGCCGGTTTTGTACGCGGCGCCGTATCGTTCTGTCGAAATCGCACCGCACCGAGCGAGAGCTCGACCAGGTCATGGATTACCTCAAGGCTCATACGGAAGTCCGAGACATCATTATTTCAGGGGGTGACTCGCTTTTTGTGGGAGACAAATACCTTGAGGGCTGCCTCCAGCGCTTGCGCGAGATTCCCTCGATCGAAATCATCCGCATCGCGTCCCGCATCCCCGTCGTCTGCCCCATGCGCATCACCGAGGATTTGGCGAAGATGCTTCGGAAATACGCGCCTCTCTTCATGATGACACACTTCAACCATCCATACGAGCTCACGGACGACGCGAAAAAGGCTTGTGCGGTTTTGGTGGACCATGGTATTCCGATCTTCAATCAGACGGTCTTGCTCCGCAAAATCAATAGCGATCCGTTTATTTTGAAGTGTTTGTTCCAAGAGCTTTTGAAAAATCGGGTGAAACCGTATTATTTGTACCAATGTGATTTATCGGAGGGAATCGAGCATTTCCGGACGCCCGTGCAAAAGGGCATTGAGATCATTGAGAGCTTGAGGGGGCACACGTCGGGATTAGCCGTTCCTGAGTTCGTGGTCGACTCTCCGGGAGGCGGCGGCAAAGTACCGATCATGCCCCAATATTTGATCTCCGAATCCGACAAAAAGGTGGTCCTCAGAAATTACCGAGGATTCCTGTCGGCTTACACGCAGCCCGCCGAACATGATTGCGAGTGCTCGACGGCCGCAGAAATCCGGAAACGCTACGACCAATTAGGCCTCGAAGGTCCCGAAAGGCTTCTACAAAGCCAAACCGTGGGCATCGAACCGAAAGATTAGCCGGCGCGCCTCATGTGATATCGCGAGAACCCGGCGACTCCCTCCCAAAATAAGGATTGCTTCATGTCTAAGCTCAACCTCGACCGCGATAAGGTCGAAAGTTGTCGAGTCCTCGCTCGTAAAATCGCCGCCCGCGTTCAGGAAGTCGTCGATCGCCATACGACGGTTTCGGTGGAACGTTCGGTACTCCGCCTTTTGGGTGTCGAAGAAGCCTATAAAGGCATGCCCCTCGTCAACTTGGTGATCGACTCGTTGACGCCGGAGCAACTTTCAAAGGGCATTTCTTATTGGATCGGTCGCGCTCTTGCGCACCAAAAAACAAGTCCCATCAGCATTTGCCTTAAAGTCGCGGAGAAAAAGCTCAAATGGGACCAATTGCCCGAAGCCGACTTCGAGGTCATTCGCCAAGCCACCGAGCCTTTAGCCCGGAATGCCGTTCGGAAGTTAGAGGAAGTTTCCCATCAGCGTCGGAAGCGGATGGAAAAGGACCTGCGCCGTAGGACACCCCTCAAATACCTGATCGTCGCCACGGGAAACATCCATGACGACGTCGACCAAGCCGTGGCGGCCGTCGAGAGCGGGGCGGATTGTATCGCGGTGATCCGGAGCACGGCCCAGAGTTTATTGGATTACGTGCCCTGCGGTTTGACGACGACGGGTTTCGGCGGGACGTTCGCCACCCAGGAGAACTTTCGCCTCATGCGCGAGGCTTTAGACGCGGCCGGCGAGAGAGTCGGTCGTTACGTCCGTCTGGTGAATTATTCTTCGGGGCTCTGCATGCCGGAGATCGCGGTCATGGGTGCCCTGGAGCGCCTAGATTTCCTTCTCAACGACTCGATGTACGGGATCCTCTTTCGCGACATCAACATGAAGAGAACTTTTACCGACCAATACTTCTCCCGACTCGTGATCGCCCGTTCTGGGATCGTCATCAACACGGGTGAGGACAACTATCTGACGACGGCGGAGTCGTTTCGTAGCTTCCACCAAGTGTTGGCGTCTCAGTTCATTAATGAGCAGATGGGGATTGCAGCGAAACTTAAGGAGGAGCAGCTCGGCTTGGGTCATGCCTTCGAAATGGATCCGACGATCGAGGACAGCTTGCTGTACGAGATCGCTCAAGCTGAAATGGTCCGAGAGATTTTTCCTAATTCTCCGATCAAGTACATGCCGCCGACTCGGCACATGACTGGCGACATCTTTTTCGGGCACGTGTTGGATACGATGTTCAATCTCGTGAGCGTCATGACCCAACAAGGGATTCATTTATTAGGCATGCCCACTGAAGCGATCCACAACCCATTGCTTCAGGACCGTCATATCAGTCAAAAATCGGTGAATTACATCTTCAACGCCGCTCGCAGCCTTGGAGATGAAATCTCTTGGAGTGAAAACGGGAAAGTCATCCGCCGCTCGCGAGCTGTCTTGGAGGAGACGTATCAGTTGCTCCATAAAGTCGAATCGATGGGGCTGATGAAGGCGATTTCCCAAGGAATGTTCGCGCATATGGTACGCGATCCCGAAGGCGGCCGCGGATTGGAAGGAGTCATTCAAAAAGACCGTCACTATTGGAACCCCATTTTAAGGATTTTGGAAAAAGATGTCCGTATTCTACAAGCGGAGGCTCGGGAAGCACCTGGCAAGATCTTTCGGGAAGGGAATGATCGAAGAGAGGGCGGGGACTCACAAAGTCCTCGTCGCTTTGACAGACGTCGTTCGGGAGACCGGCGTCGACGGAATCAAAACCGGCGCCGCGGTCCTCGTCGCCAGGCGGCAGATGGGCAGGCTAATGAAGCCTCAGTGCCACCTCCCGCACAGTCTGCAGAAAATTAGCTGAGATTGGGGAAAAGGATTATGTCGCAGCCTAAGACCGAAAGAGAGTTGATGAAGGAAGCCAAGAAGATCCGAGCCTATGGGGACCATTGGGACGACGGGAAAGTCCAGCTTTCGTTCACGCTTCCCGTCGCTTTCGGAGACAAAGCCAAGGAAGCCGCCCGCATGTATCTGGAAAAGATGGGCTTCGACCGCGGCGAAATCGTCTCGATGGAGGGCATGGGCCAGAAGTTCAGTTTCTTCGTCGCTTACGCGTATTCCCAAGCGAGCGTTTTCATAGATCAGATCGTCGTTCACAAACCAGAATTCCCCATTGTTCCGATGGACGATCTCGTGGAGCAAGTGAAGCGGGAGATCAAAAGAAAGATCGTCGTGGTGGGCGGGACTTTGGGAACGGACGCACATACCGTCGGTATCGACGCGATTCTTTCCATCAAGGGCCTCGCAGGAGACAAAGGGCTGGAGTATTATCCCTTTTTTAAAGTCGTGAACCTACGCGCCCAAGTGTCCGCCGAGACCTTCGTCTCAAAGGCCGCCGAATTAGGGGCCGACGCGGTCTTGGTTTCGCAGCTCGTTACCCAACAAGACCAACATCTAAAGAATCTCAAAGAGCTCAATAATATCATCAAGTCCGAGAAGAAAATTCCTTCGCATCTGATTAAAATCGTCGGCGGTCCGCGTATGGATCACAAGACCGCTAAATCCATCGGTTTCGACGCGGGTTTTGGCCCCGGAACGAAACCGTCCGAGGTCGTCAATTATATCGTCCACGAGCTCTCACGGCGTTTTAGCCCCCACAAAACCACGACGGGTCCTGGACCCGCTCCTTCCTCGAAAAAGAGAGGGCTGTTGAGCTGGTTCGGTAATTAACCATGAAGAAAAGACCCAAAGCCCGTGTCGGCTGGAAGGCCGTCGTGAAAAGGAAGATGACGAAAGAAGACGGGCATTACCAAGGGGGGTTGGTTGCTGGGGCAACCGTGTTAGAAATGTTCGGGGATGCGGCGACGAAACTTTGCGTCAGGGAGTCTGGGTTTGAGGGACTCTTCAGAGCTTATCAGTCCGTCGATTTCTTAAATCCCGTATATGTGGGTGACGTTGTGACGGCGACAGCTGTGATTTTAAAAATCGGAAAAACCTCCCGCCAAATGAAGTTTATAGCGACTAAATTAAAATCGAAAAAAGTAATTATATCTAAAGCTTTAGGCGTTGTAGTTATTCCAGAACTAAAAAGCTGACTTGCTGCCAATTCTATTTGCCAAATTTTTTGGCATTGAATGTTGGCAATGGCTATTCTAAGAATGTCATTCTATGGCCGTTCAATTTTCAAATGGGCACCTCTAAAAACTAGCTAAACGCTGTAAATTTCCAAAAATAGTCTCTGGGT
>CAZKQW010000010.1:0-113310 GCA_964555055.1 uncultured Pseudomonadota bacterium
GAAATCTTTCGCAGAATGCTTTTTTGAGTTCAGTTAGCGGTTAATAGAGGTGCCCTTAAGCTTTCGTCGTAGGCTTCACCGGCTCGGAAACGGGCACGAGCTTCATGCCGCTCGGCATCAGCCTTGGCCCGCCACCAAACCAAAAATACTCGTGATGATGTCCATAAAACTCCTTTTGTTTGTAAAAAGTCCGGAGTATTTAGTCCATTTTTCAACAAGCATCCAAATAAAGATGAGGTTTTATGAAAGTGGCATCGATCGACTTGGGAACCAATACCGCGCTTTTGCTGATCGCCGAAGTCAATCCAAGGGGTGCGGAAACCGCGCCCTTACACATATGGCACGACGAAGCGCGGATCACGCGCTTGGGGGAGAAGCTCCATGAGACGAAAAACTTTATTCCTGAAGCTCGCGCTCGCGTTCTTCGGGCCCTTCAAGATTACAAAAATCGATGTAATGCTCTGGGCGTTGAAAAAATCCTGGCCGTGGGTACGGCCGCTTTTCGCAAAGCCCGGAACGCCGCGGACTTCGTCGCGGAAATCAAGCACGCCACCGGCATCGACGTCCGCGTCATTTCCGGCGACGAGGAAGCTCGCCTCTCCTACCTCTCGGCGGAAAAAGATTTCGGGTCTTTCCACGAGAATCTCCACGTCCTCGACATCGGCGGCGGGTCGACGGAAATCATCTCGAAAGACGGCGGCGTGAGTTACGACGTCGGCGCGGTGATCCTGACCGAATCGATCGTGAAACACGACCCGGTGACCGACGGGGAATTCCAAGAACTGAAGAAAAAGATCATAAAAACCCTAGCGACCACTGCGATTGGGGATACAATGAAACCTTTAAGCCTCGTCGGCCTTGCCGGCTCCGTGACGACTTTATCGGCCATCAAACAAAAATTAGCGGTTTGGGACGGGTCCAAAGTCCAAGGATCGATTCTCGTTCGAGAGGACGTCGACGGCTTCGTGGAGCTTTTTCGGGGAATGAAAAACGAGGAGCGGAGGGTCCTAATCGGAATGGTGCCAGGACGAGAAGATACGATCCTCGCCGGGACCCTGATCCTGCAAGGCGTAATGGAAAAGTTAGGAGCGGCCGAAGTGGTCGTGAGTGATCGAGGACTAAGGTATGGAGTGGTTTATGGATACTAGCAGTTCCGGTGAGCTGGAATAGCCTCATGAAGGGATGTTTTTAATGTCCCAGGATCGAAAGGCTTTTCTGTTCGAGCTTTTGCGGGTACCTCTAATGCGTCAAGCGCCGCCTCATAAGTACCTATACGACCGCTCATCACAAAGATCGCACCCTTAAAAAGTGGCGTTTTCCCCTCTCGAATAGCTTTTATTAATTCTAACCCACCCATAACCGGCATATCTATGTCTGTAAGGAGCAGGTCAAATCCACCGCTATTAGTCTGAAGAGCGTCAAGCGCTTCTTGGCCATTACTCACGACAGTCACACGATAGTCTTTTTGCAATATCCTATTTAAAAGCCTGGCCAACAGATGCTCATCTTCCGCTACTAAGATAGTAGGCTTCTCAGGAGACGTGCTTCCTGAGGTTGTATCCACGGGAGTTAAGCTAAGCCGATTAACAATCCGATCAATAAACATAACCCAATTATCGACGTTTTTTGGATAAAAGTTGCTCCAACCTCACGTGAAGCCTCGCGACTTTTATGACATGATTTCAAAAAGCAAAGGGCTTTCAACGAAGTAGAAAAGTAAAAAATTAGGCCGTGCATGCCATTAAATTGAATTCTTCCGGTCCTGACTCTGACTGTGAGGGGGATTTGAGGACTTTACGAATGTCTTGTAACAGTGCACGAGAATCACGATAGCGATCCTTGCGATCCGGGGCTAAGGCTTTACGTACAATGGCGTCCATTTTAGGGGGCACCCGGAACTTCCCATGCAAAAACTCCATCAAAACCTGTAACCGGTCTTTATAAGGAGACTCCGAGGAAATCCCAGGATGGCATAAATATAATATCGTGGCGCCTAGGGCATAGGCATCGATTCCAAGGTCTAAAGCGCCTTTTTTTTCCATATACTCTATAGGCATGTAACCGAGAGTCCCTAGCGTCAGATCGTCGCCTTTCAGATGCCTTTCGCAGGAAAGGGACACAGCCGTAGAGCTATCGCCCAAGTGGATGTCACCTCGATCGGATATAAACAAATTGCATGGTTTGACGTCACGATGAACGATGCCAGCGGCACTTAAAGAAGCCACGGGTTTCGCAATCCTCTCCGCGTACCGAGCCAAAACTTCATCACCCGCATCGACCGAACGACACACAGATAGCCTCTCCATTAAAAAATTTTTGAGATCCCACACATTACCGCCGTCGTAATATCTCATGGATAAAATAGGATTTCCGTCAGGGGTGATTTGAAAATCATCGATCGGCACCATTCCAGTGATCCCAAGATCCATCTGAACCATAACTTCATTTAGGAAGCCATGCCAGACGACGCCGGGGACTCCTGCGTATGCAGAGCTAGGTAAGGTTTTTCGGATGTAGACATATCCCTCCCGATCTTCATGGAGGGTGATGCCGCAACGTTCCTCTCCGTGAATTTCCGAGAGAGGGGCGAGATCGGCAATGTTTTTATCGTTGATTCTATAGGAAGACTTCTGTGCGGCATTCCTGACAAAAGACTCCCATTGATCGGGGAACAAAAAACTCCTTCGGAATAAAACCTGAACGGCCCGGAAAATAGTCTCCCGATCCGCGGGATTTGCATAAAGATCATGAACCGCGATGTTTTCACAAAGACGCTCGATTTGATGCACCGCTTGTTCCGGTGGCAACCCCATCTCCCTGCGCAACATTCTAAGACCTCTGGCGGTATTAATAGGCTGAAATTCACCGACCCTACTCACCCCTTTGGAACACTCGTAAAAAATAGAAGGGGGCGTTACTGTTCTATTCAACACAAATTTTTCCTCCCACTTGAGCTCACCGTTTGAAATAATGAGCGTCTTTTTTTTCGGAAATCCCGAAAAAATCTCGATTTACACCCTCGCCTATTTTTAGGGGAAAATGCCTTTAAATATGAATGGCGCCGGTTCCCAATCCTAAAGCGGCTTCCTTCACGGACTCCGCTAACGTGGGGTGGGCGTGGCAGGTGCGGGCGATATCCTCGGCGCTGGAGCCGAATTCCATCGCGATCACCAGTTCGGCGATCATGTCGGATGCGCGAGGGCCAAGGATGTGGGCGCCCAAGACGCGGTCGGTCGCCTTGTCGGCGATAAGTTTCACGAAGCCGTCCTTCTCGTTCATGGCGATGGCCTTCCCGCTGGCTAAAAAGGGAAACTTCGCGACTTTATAATCGATGCCCTTTTCCTTCACCTGCTCTTCGGTGAATCCCACGGACGCGACTTCCGGCCACGTGTATACGACGTTGGGGATCGTATGGTAGTTCACGTGACCCGCCTGGCCCGCCAACATTTCCACCAGGGCCACGCCCTCTTCCGACGCTTTGTGCGCGAGCATGGCGCCTTTGATGACATCCCCGATCGCGTACACGCCCTTGAGGGACGTCTCGTAACGCTCGTTCACGTCAATGCGGCCCTTTTCGTCGAGTTTGATCCCGGCTTCTGCCAAACCAAGGCCTGCCGTATAAGGTTTACGCCCCACGGCCACCAACACCTTATCGCACATGATCGTGGATTCCTTCCCTTCGGATTCGATCGTGACTTCGACCTGCTTGCTTTTATTCACAGCCTTCTTCACCTTCGTCGACAGATGGAATTCCAAGCCTTGCTTAGACAGAATTCTTTGGAACGTCTTCCCCACTTCCAAATCCATCGAAGGAACGATGCGGTCCAAGGCCTCGAGGACGATGACCTTGCTGCCGAGCCGCGCGTACACGGAACCCAGCTCCAAGCCGATCACGCCGCCACCTATCACCACCATCGTGCCCGGCACTTCGGTGAGGCTCAAGGCACCCGTCGAATCGATGATGTTCTTCCCGTCCATCTCCACGCCGGGGATCGCGATGGGAACGCTCCCCGTCGCGATGATCACGTGCTTGGCTAAAAGTTGGACCGGACCTTCCTTGGTCGCGACCGATACGGACCGATCATGGTCTACCTGCGCGGTCCCGAAGACCGACGTCACTTTGTTCTTCTTGAAGAGGCCGGCGATGCCGCCCGTCAGCTGCTTCACGACCTTTTCCTTCCGATCGATGAATTTCTTCATGTCGAGGGTCAGGTCCTTAAGGCCGATTCCGTGCTCCGAAAACTTCTCTTTCGCCTGGGCGTAGAGTTCAGAGGATTCCAGCAAGGCTTTGCTGGGGATGCAACCGACGTTGAGGCACGTCCCGCCGAGGGTCGCATCCTTTTCGACGCAGGCGACCTTCATCCCCAATTGAGCGGCGCGGATGGCGGCCACGTAACCCCCGGGCCCGGCTCCGATGACGACTAAATCATAGTTTTGGTTTTCTGCCATAAGGACCTCAGAACAATTCCTTCTCGTTGATGATCAAACTCAAGTTCTCGATGCCTTCCTTCACCGCCACGAGGAACCCGACCGCCTCGCGGCCGTCGATGATGCGGTGGTCGTAAGAAAGAGCCAGGTACATCATCGGGCGGACGACGATCTGCTTCTCCACCACGACCGGACGCTCTTGGGTCTTATGCAGGCCTAGGATCGCCGACTGGGGCATGTTCAGGATGGGCGTCGACACCAAGGAACCGAAGACGCCGCCGTTGGTGATCGTGAACGTCCCCCCCGTCATCTCGGGGATCGAGAGCTTGCGCGCGCGGGCCTTCTCGGCGAGCTCGGTCAGCTTCTTCTCGAAATCGGCGACGTTCATCTTATCCACGTTGCGAAGGACCGGCACGACCAGGCCGTGGTCGGTGTTGACCGCGATCGAGAGGTCCACGAAATCCCTTTGGATGATGTCTTCGCCCGTGTAGAGGTTGTTCACCTGGGGGAAGAGCTTCATCGCGCGGACGCACGCCAACGCGAAAGGGCTCACCATGCCTAAGCCGACGCCGAATTTTTCCTTGAACTTATCTTTGTATTTCTTCCGGAACTCCAGGATCTGCGTCATGTCCACTTCGTTGAACGTCGTCAGGATCGCCGCCGTATGTTGAGCCGCCACGAGGTTCGTCGCGATCTGGCGGCGGATGCGGGAGGCCGGCACGCGCCGTTCGCCGCGCGATTCGTCGATTTGGTAATTCAAGACGGGGGAGGCGGATGCGGGAGCCGAGGCCGGAGAAGGTGCGGGAGTACTCGCAGCCTTCGCCGGAGCCTCCGAAGCCTTGAGCACATCCTCCTTCAAAATGACACCACCCTTGCCGCTTCCTGAGACTTGCGAAAGATCGACGTTCTTTTCTGAGGCCATTTTGCGCGCCGCAGGACTAACGGCCTGGTCGATGGCGAAAGAAGATGGCGTCGCCTTCGCGACCACCGTGTCGGCGGACGTCGCGGCCCCATCCTGAGCGCCCGGACCATCGTCCACGTAGGCGATCACGTCGCCGGGCTTCACTTTCGTATCGGCCTTGGGAAAGAGAACCTCCAAGCGCCCTCCGAATTCGGATTGGAGCTCGAAAGAGGCTTTTTGGGTCTCGAGGTCGACGAGGACTTCGTCCTTCTTCACGAGGTCGCCGTTTTTCTTGCGCCACCCGGCGATGAAGACTTCATTGACGGACTCCCCTGCGGACGGAACGATCACTTCGTGTTTCATATTTATTTTTCTCCCAAGGCTTCCTGACAAATGCGTTTTTGTTCCTGTAAATGGAGGTGCATGAAGCCGTCGGCCGGGCTCGCCTGGTTTTTACGTCCCGCGTAGACGAAGGTTTGGTCTTTACCCAAAAAGGGCGTCAGCTTTTGCAGCATGAAGCCCCATCCTTCCATGTTTTGCGGGCCTTCTTGAGCCCACACGATCTCCTTCGCGTCGGCGTAGGAGGCGAAGATCTCTTCCCAGCGTTTTTGGGGGAAGGGATAGAACTGTTCCACGCGCAAAATCGGCGTCTGCTTGACCGCCGCGTCCTCGCTCTTATTCCGGGCGTCCAGGAGCTCGTAATAGATCTTCCCGCTGCACAGGATGACCCTCTTGGATTTTTTGTTCGCTCCGGTCGTATCATCCAGGATCTCTTGGAAAGAACCACTTTGGAAAGCCTCCAAGGGCGATACAGCCGCGGGATGGCGCAGCAGGCTCTTGGGGGACATGATAATCAGGGGCAAGCGGATATCGCGCAGCATCTGCCGTCGCAGGAGGTGGAAGTACTGGGCGGGCGTCGTGAGGTTGCAGACTTGGATGTTGTTCTGGGCGCAAGCTTGAAGAAACCTCTCGAGGCGAGCCGAGGAATGTTCCGGTCCCTGCCCCTCGTAACCGTGAGGCAAGAGCATCACGAGGCCGCTGTAGCGTTGCCACTTCATGGCGGAGGTCGTGACGAATTGGTCGATGATGATCTGAGCCCCGTTCGCGAAATCTCCGAACTGAGCCTCCCAAAGCGTCAACTTCTTGGGATCAGAGATGCTTTGGCCAAATTCGAAGCCTAAGACCGCATACTCCGATAGAAAGCTATTCAGGACCTCGAAGCCTTGGGTCTTTTCTAACTTAGAATCTGATTTAGGGTTGAGAGACACATGCTTTTCGCCCGTCACGACATCGTTGAAGACGGCGTGCCGATGGGAGAACGTCCCCCGCTCGCAGTCTTGTCCCGATAAACGCACCTTGTAGCCATCCTGGATCAAAGTTCCGAATGCGAAAGCCTCGCCCATGCTCCAATCCGCGGGCTTGCGGCCTTCGATCATTTCCTTACGATCGTCGAGAAGCTTCCTTATCTTCGGGTGCAGGTTGAAGCCTTCCGGAATGCCGAGGAGCTTTTCCCCAACCTTCTTCAAGGCGTCGGCGGAGACGCCCGTCGGAACGTTTTTGAACAAATCGCCTTCCGTCACCTTGTGCAGTTCCTTCCAGCGGTCCCCGAAGGAATGCATGACCGCGGACACTTTGAATTCCTTAGAGACCGTCAACGCGTCTTCAAGGGTGGAGGTGTAAGCCTCTACGATTCGATCGACGTGACCCTGTTCGATCACCCGGTTTTGGACCAGCCGGCGCGCGTAGATGTCGAAGACACGCGGGTGATTATTGATCACCTGATACATGAGAGGCTGGGTAAAGGAGGGCTCATCGCCTTCATTATGTCCGTAGCGTCTGTAGCCCATGAGATCGATAACGACATCCCGCTTGAACTCGTGCCGGAACTTCAACGCCAGAGCCGCCACCTGGATGACGGCTTCCACTTCGTCCCCGTTCACGCGGAAAATCGGGACCTCCAGCATCTTCGCGACGTCGGTCGCTTGAGGCGTCGATCGCGCTTCCTTGGGGTTGGTGGTGAAGCCGACTTGGTTGTTCAAGATGATGTGGATCGTGCCGCCCACGGCGTAACCGTCGAGCTCGGACATGTTCAAAAGTTCATAGATGCTGCCCTGCCCCGCGAAAGCCGCGTCTCCGTGCAGGAGAATCGGCAGGATTTTCTTCCTCTCTCCATCCTCTTTGAGAGTTTGTTTCGCGCGAGCCACGCCGACCAGGACGGAATTGACCGCCTCCAAGTGGCTCGGATTCGGCAAGAGGGAAAGGTGCATGGGCTTGCCGGAAGCCGTCACGATGTTTTGGGAAAAACCCATGTGGTACTTCACGTCGCCATCGCCGATGTTCGCGGAGAGATTACCGGAGAATTCGGCGAACATGATGTTCAGATCCTTCTTGAAGATGGTAGCCAGCATTGCGAGGCGCCCGCGATGGGCCATGCCCAATAGAGTCTCGTCGGCGCCCAATTCGGCGGACTGCTGGATGATATAATCGAGCATCGGGATGATGGCGTCCACGCCCTCTCCGGAGAACCGCTTTTGCCCCACGAAGCGCTTATGCAGGAAACTCTCGAAGACCTCCGCCTCACAGAGCTTCTGCAGGATCTGGAGCTTCGTCTCTTTATCCACCGGCTGGCTTAAGACTCCAGATTCGGCATGGCGGCGGATCCATTCGCGTGTCTGCGGGTCGTCGATGTGCTCATATTCGACGGTGGCTGCCGCACAGTAGTAGGATTTGAGATTCTTAATGATATCGGACAGGGCAACGGCTCCGAGCCCCAAGACATGACCAATCTGACACGTACGGCTCAAGTCGGCGTCGGTCAGTCCGAAGTTCTCAAGCTTTAAAAGTCGGTGGGTTTTGACGCCTCGGTCCAAAGGATTGATATCCGCGACCAAGTAGCCCATTTCCCGATAGCCTTGGATCAACTGCATGACTTTGATCTCAAACTCTAGATCAGAACGCGAAATGCTAGCGCCAGCTTGCCCCTGAGAGGCCGCCAAGCTCTGCTGGACGCTCAATCCATCGAAAAAATAACGCCAACTAGGATCGATACCGTCGGGATTTTTATGGTATTGTTGTTCCAGCTCTTCGATGTAGTCGACATTGATATTCGACAGATAACTAGGCATAAATATTAGCTGTTTTAAAGGGTTCGACCTTAAGAGTCAAACTGATAAAAAATGCGGTTTCGAGCTTTTAAAAAGGCAAGCTTTATTGAAACCAAAGCTTATGACAACTACCCTCGATAATAAATCCTCTTCATTTCCTCTAAGCTTGTCTCCAACTCTCCCCGAAAATTCGGATGCGCGATAGCGATGAGTCTCTCCGCACGCTCCTCGTCGCTCGCTCCGTAGAGATTGGCGACGCCGTATTCGGTGACGACGTATTGGACGTAATGGCGCGGCGTGCTGACGAGGCTGCCGACGGGAAGGGTGGCGTGGATGTTCGAGATCGTCCGGCCGTCGACCGTCGTCGTCGATTTGAGGCACATCAGGCTTTTGCCGCCGGGTGACGCGTAGGCGCCTTGCACGAACGAGAGCTGGCCGCCCACGCCGCTGTATTGGCGGAGACCGATCGCCTCCGAGCACACTTGTCCCGAAAAATCGATCCGGAAGCCCGAGTTGATGCTGGTGACGTCGGGATTTTGGGCGATGACGTGCGGGTCGTTGACGGTACTCACCGGCAAGGCGATCGCGTGGCGCCGGTTCTTTCCGTTCCTCTCGTCCAGGAAATCGTAAAGGGGTTGGCTCCCGAGGGCGAACGTGAAGACGGATCGGCCGGGGAAATTTTTCTTATGCCGGTTCGAGATCTTCCCCGCCTCCAGCATTTTCAGGAAACCGTCCGAAATCAATTCGGAATGGACGCCGAAATCCCCCAAATTTCCGGCGGCTAAATGCGACGCGACTTGGTCCGCGATGGCCCCGATCCCGAATTGCAGTGTTTCCCCCGATCGGATCAAACCCTGGACATGGTCCGCGATCCGGTTCTCGACGTCGCTGGGCTCGGTTTTGGGCAGCTCGGCCGGCGTCTGGTCGGTCTCGAAATAATGCGTGAGCTCGGAGAGATGGACTTTGTTGTCGTCTTCAGACGGGTCTCCGTACACGATCGGCATGCGCGCGTTGATCTCGGCAATGGCGATTTGATCGGGATTCCGGCACGCGGCCAGGAACGGCTTCACGATCGCCGCCGCGTGCGTGCCGAAGGTCAGATACCCGTCGGCGTCCGGAGGCGAGAGCGTGGTCGCGACGACGCGCGACGGCTTCTTCAGCGCGTAGATCTCGAAGCCCGTGAAGTCGGACGGAAAGTAGTTCATGTGGAAGCCCTGGGCATTCAAGTACCTCTCGATCGGCCCGTAATAGCCGCTCGTCACGTAGACGTTCGGGTTCATGAGGATCGGGTACGGAAACGATAATAACCCCGTGAAAATCTCCAACCTTTCCCAATCCGTCCGGTCGGAGAGCGCGTTCATCAGCGCCATAGGTTGTCCCGTCGCCAGGGGGATGGAGAGATGGTCCCTCGGCTTGAAGAGAGTCAGGATATCTCCGATTTTCTCCGGCCGGTAGGCCATTCCAGGACGACTCATACCTCCAGTATCCATTTTTTAGCCTCCGAGGGGCAACTTTTTTGGGGCGGTGGACGATAACTTATCCCATAACTCAAAGGAGAGATTATGTTAGGCATTAATCGAGCTGACCTCTTATTAACAGGATATTTAGCCCCAAATACCCCAGGCGGAGGCTTTAGAGCTGCTTCTCCAGACGATACCCTCCTAGATGAGACATCATCATTCTCTGGATCTAGGACTCACCCTCCCACCTTAGCGTTGAGTCTTCCTTTCAATGTTTCCATATCACGTGATCAAAACACTCTTTATATGAATGGACATCCGATTCTCACGATTCAGGACACAGGGGCCGGAAAAATTAATGTGAGATGTGAAAGTGGTGAAGTCGAGGTGCGGTATACTCAATTCGAAGATCCCGAGGGTCCGATTTGGGAATTTGATCAGAAGAAAAATGGCGTCACCATCACTCCTCGGCTAGAGCAGCATGGAGCAGTCGAGCTTTATCAAAATGAACTGGTTTATGTCCGTATTAATGACGCCACCATAGCTTTTCGCACCAATGACGGCAGCTATCTCGGATTAGAAATTCTTTCTCCAGCCGATTATACCGATTATGTTCGAGACATGCAGAGCCGTTTCACTCATGTGCACAAAGAGCGTCTTCTCAATCTTTCAGACATCTCATTGGATAAGACCAACCCTACTATTATAGGTTCTGACCCTGCTCTTAAAGAAGCAAAGGGCATTACTTTTGGGCGGGATGAAGATGGAGTGTCTGAGGCTCACCTCGGTTTTTGGAGAGAAGGATGGAATAATATCTATTTTTTCTGTTACGACGTCGTCCCCGGCCAAACACGTACTTGGACTACGGATAACATGGGAAATTATTACCCAATGACTTATCAAACGCCGGTTTTACTTGATAACACCACAGGAGTCATCCGCGTGGGTCGTCGGGTGTTAAATATCACTGCAGGCCGTGTAGCTTCCGAAATTGATCTTCTTGAAGTCAATCGGCCGGATATCAGCGACGACGGAAGAACGTTGAAGGTCGGAGGCACTCCTTATGTTCAACTCCAACCCAACGGAATACGTATCATGCGCGTACCCGGAGACCCTGTTTTTATTTGGATGAAAGTACCTGGGATGAGCCAAGAATATACGCTTGCGGACTGCGATCCGACTTATTTGAATAATTTGCTTGCACACGAACCAGGCACTGAAATTTTTATTGGATCAACGCCTAACCGCCAAGATCCAACGGTTATTGGCTACCGTGTCATACAGGCGCCAACGAGCGATTGGACCTATAATTTGAAATTTGAAAGAATAGAAGAAGACATTGCCGCTACCGCTCTAGTGAGTGCAATGGGAGGGCCATCAATAGAGGCTACTCTTGCAGAAGGAGTATTTACCGTGAGAGTAGCGTCTGACAATTCAGCTCCATTTGTCAGAAAACAAACAGCTCCTCTTCGACCTGCACGTCCTAAAAATACTTCACCTGATCCTTCATTTCAGATGATGCGTGCTGCGATCCCTCCAGAAGTACAAGCTGCTTATCCTGCTCATCCCGAATACACCACCGAGATAGCTCCTGTCGATTTTAATGCGATCGCTCAAAGAAACGAAGAAATCAGAATCGCCCGAACTCCCGTCACGTTCGACTGGCGGCACCCCATTGATTCCCTTCGCGCGTGGTGGCGATGTCGCCAGCTTCGGAAAAAACACGACATTCCAGAGGGAGACTGGATCGAAACGCCCCGCGCTAACCTTCCGGATGGACGATAAGCACCGGACACGGGGATCGTTGGACCACCTGCGAGGTTAGGCTGTTCGCATAAGTGTGGCGGTCGTAATCCACGCGGTGCGCTCCCATGACGACGAGATCCGCCCGATGGGTGGCGCAAAAATCGGCCAATCCCGTCGCGACGTCGCCGCCTTCTATGACGAGCTCGTGATCCACCGACCGCCACTGCATCCGGCTTAGGCTCTCCTTGAGACTGCGTCCGTCATCCGCCTCGTTTCCTGCCCGCGTATGGAAAAGATAGAGATGCGCTCCGAAATCCTGCGATAGGAGAATACCGTGGGCGATCGCCTTGTAGCTGAACGGCGAACCGTCGATCGGGACGACAATCACGCCGGGATGGAAGACCGCGACGGATTCGTGCCCGATCAAAACGGGACAGGGAGCGTCCTTGAGCACTTCCTCGGCCACGCTGCCGTGGCGGAGGGCATTCTCGCCCGTCCTCCCGTGCGTCGCTAAAACAATGAGCGACGCCCGACGCTCACCGGCGAGGCTCACCAGGCCCGCCGACGCCTTCTCGGCGGCCTTCCGCACGGTTTGCGGCGGATATGACGTAAAATAGGCGTTCTCCGGTTGTCCTTTCAGGACATTCCGTATCGGCCCCAGCATATCGGTTTCCTGGCCAATATGCGCGACTAGAGTCTCGGCATGATAACGGCGCGCGAAGGCGAAACCCAGAGCCAAAGCCCTTTCGGAAAACGCGTCCTCGTACCCAATAAGGATCCGAAGAGGGTGAGCCGTCAGCATCTGTTGTTCGTACGGCGTCCACTGGGTTCGGAGGCGCTCGTAAGGTTCGAGAAAAGCCGGCGCCGTCTGCGGTTCAAAGGTAAACCGGTCTTGGCCAGCCCCCAGAGGCGCTCCCGCCGGCTTCTCCTTTTGACCCAAAGAGTCCGTACCCTCGATCTCCCGAGGCCAATCGGCGGAAACCCGATGCAGCGGGTCGATCGCGCGCGCGGACGGTATGTCGGTGGAGGCGGAATAACGGGAGATGCGGTAGGAGGGCATAATGCATTATAAGCGGCAAATCGCGCCGATTCCAAGGTTGATTTGACATTTAAAATCGAACCTATATTATAGGTACATGATTGAGGCTCTACTAGGCAGCCATGTGAAAGCCGGCATTTTGATTTATCTTGGCCTCAAAGGCGGCACGTCAGGGAGACAGCTCGCTCGGGCCCTTAATATTCATACGACGCAGATTTTTAAGGCTTTGAAGCAGCTCCGCGCCGCTAAAATCGTCGCGCATTATGGGTCTTTTTATGCACTCGATCCCTTTCATCCTTTTCACGACGAGCTCCTACGGATGGTATGGAAAGAGACGGCCAAAAACAAAAAATGGGCCCGACGTATTTTCCCCATCATCCCAGAGGATCGTCGCATCGACCCACTCGCCGTCTACGAACTCGCCTCTTTGCGAAAAGAAACGATCCCCTACCCCAAGCTTTCCGACGTCTTAAGGGAGAAATATGGTTGAAACCCTTTTTTTCATTACGGAACTCTTCAAGAAACACAAAATCCACTACTGCCTTATCGGAGGCTTGGCGATGATGCTGCACAACGGCCGCGCTAATACGGTAGACATCGATTTTTACGTTTTGGTCGAGGATTTAAAGGACGTCATCGATGTCTTCAAAGAAGAAAAAATCCAAGCCGAGTCGCGAGGAGAGTATCAAGTCAAGGCGAAGGTCCAAGGCGTCCCAATCGATATTTTGTACGCGGATCCTTATGTCGGATCAGATGTCGTCAAACGCGCGGTCGACAAAGAGTTGGGAAATCATATCGTGCGTGTCGCGACCCCAGAGGATATCATCATCCTGAAATCGATCGCAGACCGTACGGTGGATCGGCGTGACATCGAGGAATTAAGGGAGCTTTTCAAAGGCAAGCTAGACGAAGATTACATCCGAAAAAAATTGGCTAAAATTAAAAAAGACCTCGAAAGCTAAGAAACTTCTTCCACTTCCTCAATGAGGCCCCGATCATGACCATCGCCATCGCCATGATGACGACGGTGAGGACGATATCCACCCAACCCTGGAGCGACTTTCCCGGCTCGGGCGAGAGCGTCAGGGGATAGAAATTGTCCCGGATGCTTTCGAAGCCGGCGATGAGGGTCGTCACGGCCACGAAAGCCAAGGGGATCAGCGTCACCCATACGTATTTCCCCTTGCCCGATTCCAAAAGGAAGGTCGTCCCGATGCATAAGGCGATGGCGGCCAGGAGTTGGTTGGAGATCCCGAACATCGGCCATATCGTTTGGATGCTTCCCGTATAGATGAAGTAACCCCACCCTCCCACGATCAAGGCGGACGAGATCACGGCGCCCGGAAACCAATCCGTTTTTTCGAATTTCGGGTGGAAGTGCGCGAGAAACTCCTGCATCACGAAGCGGCCCACGCGCGTCCCCGTGTCGATCGTGGTCAGGATGAAGAGGGCCTCGAACATGATCGCGAAATGGTACCAATACGACATGAGGTGCCTCATGCCGGGGATCGACGAGAAGATCTGCGCCATTCCGACCGCCAAGGACACGGCCCCGCCCGGACGCCCCACGATGGTCTCGCCCACTTGGAGGGAGAGGTCGGTGATGTTCACCGCCTCTATCCCTAATTGGGCGAACTTCTCGGAAGTGACGTTGATGGCGAAATAATCGCCGGGGAAGAGCGAAGACGCCGCGATCAAGGCCATGATGCCCACGAAGCTCTCGATCAACATCGCCCCGTAGGCGATCGGGCGCGCATGGCTCTCCAGGGCCAGCATCTTGGGCGTCGTGCCGGAGGCGACCAACGAGTGGAACCCGGAGATCGCCCCGCATGCTATCGTGATGAACATGAAGGGATAAAGCTTCCCGGGAACGATCGGCCCGTGCCCATGGACAAATTCGGTCACCGGAGCCATCTTCAAGTCCGGGTGTACCACAATGACCGCGATCGCCAAAAAGGCGATGGTCCCGAGCTTCATATAGGAAGACAGGTAATCGCGCGGGCACAGGAGGAGCCATACGGGGAGAATGCTCGCAATAAACCCGTAAACCGCGATCGCCACGGTAATGCCCGTGCGCGAGAGGTTGAAGTAAAGCCCCCAGGACGTCTCCGGCACGTATTTACCGAAAATGACCGCGGCCAAAAGCCCACCAACGCCCACGATCGTGGCTTCCGTGACCTTCCCCTTGCGGATCTTGTACGTGTAGATCCCCATCGCAAACGCCAAGGGGATCGAGACCGCGATGGTGAACGTCCCCCACGGGCTATCGTGCAAGGCGTTCACGACCGCCAAGCCCAAACCGGACAACGCGATCACGATGATGAACAAAACCGCCACCGAGCACACAATGCCGGGAACAGGGCCGAGGTATTCCTTGGCCAATTGCGCGAGGGAACGGCCGCGATGGCGCACCGAAGCCGTCAAGATCACGAAATCATGGACGGCCCCGCCGACCACCACGCCGATCAAGAGCCATAAGAGTCCCGGCAGAAAACCGAACTGAGTCGCAAGCACCGGCCCGATCAGAGGCCCAGCGCCGGTGATGGCCGCGAAATGATGACCGAAGAGAACCCATTTGTTGGTCGGGTAATAGTTCTGACCATCGTGTTCCGTATAAGCAGGCGTCTTGCGAGAGTCGTCCAAAGCCAAGACTTTGGCGGCGATGAAGCCGGAGTAATACCGGTAGGCGATCGCAAAAAAGCAGAGACTGCCGATGACGATGGGGAGGGCATTCATGGATTATGTGATCTGTACCATGAGATCCGGACTAACGCGATTTTGGAGCATGCTGGAGATGTAATGGAGGGTGGCCGACGTGGAGCTGGGGCAGCTGCCGCACGCGCCTTGGTACTTCACTCGGAGCACGTTTTCGACGAGCTCCACGATCTCCAACCCTCCCCCGTCCCGAGCCAGACCGGGACGGATCATCGCGTCGATGACTTTGTTGATCGCTTGAAGCTTTTCGTCGTGCGACATTTTTTGGTATTCGGAAGGCGCCACGTCCTTCAAAGGCTCCGAAGTATCTCCATCCCCTTTCACGGGAACAATGTCGCGCGCCTCCATCAGGATCTCTTGCAATCTAAAGAAAATGAAGTCCCAGATGCCCGCAGGGGTCTTAGTGACGGTGATGAAATTTTCCATGAAGAACAGGGACTGGACCCCATGGACGTCGAAGATCTTTAAGGCCACCGGGTTCTCGAAGGCGTCGTCTTTTTTCGCATAGTGACGCCCATTGCCGGTAGCGACGGTCTGGTCCACGGTGGCTTTATACGAAAGAGGATTCGGGGTCGGTTCGACCTGAAGGATTTTAGCCATAGGTTTTTCCTTGGTAGCAGAGTCTTTTTAGGAGCACGTCTGCGAGAGGCGAGCGACCATCAGCTGATTCAGGTAAACTTCGATATTCGTATAGCTCGCGCTCAGGTCGTACCCATTATGATCTTGGGTGGCAGGGTCAAGATGATTCGTCGTCTCCCACGTGTCCGGCATGCCGTCGCGGTCGGTGTCTGAAGGGATGGAATTGCCAGCGCTGTTGGTGCATGCCGTTAAGGCGTCGGAAGCGGGGTTCACGTTGATCGCCGTCGACGTGTCTATGGTATTGGCGACCACAGGGGCCATTAATCTTTGGTCCATGGCGTCTCGTGGAAAAGCACCGACGTTGGAAACCATATAGCTTCTTAAAGCGCTTGTCTCCGTGTCCGTCAATGCGGGGAAATCATGGCGCGTCGATCGGGCGTAAGATGGGACGGAAGGGATCGTCGTCGTCGAGAGAGAGTAGTCATTGTCCCCATAATTCAATTCATAATCCGATCGAGTCGGGTATAAACTGAGTTTATTTCCGTTGAAATAAGTCGAGATCTGCCCACTTGCGCGAGGCGTCGGGATGTGGATCAGCGCGTACGGGTAGTTGGGCCTGACTTTTGAATAATTCTTTACGAAATTCAGCTGAAACCGAAGAGGTGCCCCCAAATTCACGTCACTATTATTCGTGCTCGCCGACGCTACCACGAAATATTGGGCATCCCAAAAGAGGTTATAGGAGATTTCCGCGTGGATCGTATTCACACCGCAGGCGTCGCTATTGCCGCTGTCCGCGTAATAATCGGGGTTGTTTTCACAGGATAGCTCCGGATAGCGACTTCCGATGCGGGTCCAGAGATTATGGTGAATACTGAGGTAGTCCTGCGGACGGAAGTAAGAAGAGTAATTCATTAATAAGCCGCCGTACTGCGCGTGCCCTCCGAGAGTTTCGGCTAAGAGGCTGTTTTGGAGGGTGATATTCGCAGCCTGGGAGATTTGAACGGCTTCGTCCGTCGCGTTTCCGAAAGATCCGTGGTCGATGATGACACGTTGCGCTCCGTCAAGACGGAGAGCATCTCCGTCGCTCCCCAGCGTGCCAGGACGTGACCGTATGTTACGGACGATGACATTATAGCAATTATCGCCAGAGCCAGTCGTATTATTACAGATAAGACCCAATACCGTAATTCCTCCGGGAGCCGTTTGGCCCGCGATCGTCACGTTTCCGTGAGCGATATTGACTGTCCTACGGATCACCCCACTCACGTCGAAAACGATGATACGGGGTTCATCAATATCCAGAGCCGCCTGCAGAGACCCAGGCCCGCTTTCATTAAGCGTAGTCACATGAATGACCCGTCCTCCGCGACCACCGGTCGTACAGGATCCGAAGCCTTCCGCCCCAGAAAAGGACGGCACATGGCCGAGCGTCAGAGGATTACAGGCGGTCAAAAGAGAAAGATTGGAAAAATTCTCGTCTCCATCGGCGGTATCGACGGGCGTACCTCCGGTTCCGCCACTTCCTCCGGATCCGCCGCTACCCGAAGACGTGGAGACATTGCTGCAAGCCACCCATAGATTCAAGAAGCCTATACAGATCAAAACCCATCGGATGATTTTCATTTTAGGAAAGACCCAAGACATCCTTCATATGATACAGGCCAGGCGTTTTCCCAACAACCCATTTCGCGGCTCGCAGGGCTCCCAGCGCGAAAGTATCTCGGGAGGTCGCGCGGTGCGTCACTTCGAGCCTTTCCCCATTGCCCAGAAAAAAGACCGTATGATCTCCCACCACATCGCCGCCACGGATCGTTTGGATGCCGATTTCGTTGGGTTTACGTTCGCCGATCAAACCTTCGCGGTGGTAGACGGCGTCCTTCGCAAGATCCCTACCCGTCGCTTCGGCCAGGACTTCCGCCGTCGTCATCGCCGTCCCGCTGGGAGCGTCCTTTTTCAAACGATGATGGGCTTCGACCACTTCGATGTCGAAAGCAGAGCCCAAGAGCTTAGCCGCGTCCGCGATGATCTTCCACATCACATTCACTCCCACGCTCATGTTGGAGGCCATGACGATGGGGATCTTCTTGGAAAACGCGAGGATCTTTTTCTTCTGGGCGTCGTCATGACCCGTAGAACCGATGACGATTGCCTTTTTATGTTTTTCCATTATTTCTAAATGAGGGATAGTCGCTGACGGCGCCGTGAAATCGATCACCACGTCGGCCGTTTTTAAAACCGCATCCAAAGAATCCACCAATGGCACACCACATTCGCCACACCCGGCTAAAATCCCAGCATCTTTTCCGAGAGCCGTATGACCGGCGTGCTCGACAGCCCCCGCTAGTTTCAAATTCCTATCGGAACAGAGATTAAAGATGATCCTCTGTCCCATCCGACCGGCCGCGCCGGTGACGACGATGTGGGTCATATGAGGCGAAGCTCCTTCAAGACGCTCTTAAGTTTCTCCAAATTCGCGGCACCCATCTCGCAAAGAGGCAGACGGAACTCCCCGGAGCACTTGCCCATCAAAGACAGGGCCGTCTTCGCCGGGATGGGGTTGGTTTCGTAGAACATCGCCGCGTGGAGGGGCTGGAGTTCTTGATGGATCTTTTGGGCTTCGGCCTTTTGGCCCGCGCGGTACGCATCCCACATTTTGGCGAGCTTACCGGGGACGACGTTGGCTGTGACGGAAATCATCCCGACGCCGCCCAACTCGATGATTTCCAAATTTTGGGCGTCCTCACCGGAGAGGATCTGGAAATCCGGGCGGGCATTCTTGCAGAGCTCGACGACCTTCTTGACTTGTTCCAAATTGCCCGACGCTTCCTTAATACCGATGATGTTTCGTATGGACGCCAGGCGTGCGGATGTTTCAGGGAGCATATTCACGCTAGTGCGTCCCGGCACGTTATAAAGGATTATCGGCAAGTCGACCGCTTCCGCGATCGTCTTGAAATGACGGTAGAGGCCCTCTTGAGTCGGTTTGTTGTAATAAGGCGTCACCTGCAGCGATCCATCCACGCCGATCGCCTTCGCATGCTGGGTCATCTCAATAGCTTCGGAGGTGGCGTTCGAGCCCGTACCCGCGAGGACGGGGATTCTCTTCTTCACTTGCTCGACCACGATCCGAATCACGCGATCGTGCTCTTCGTAGTTGATGGTGGCCGACTCGCCCGTGGTCCCGCACGGAACGATGACGTCCGTGCCTTCGGTGATGTGCCACTCCACCAGATCGCGGAGCTTAGGCTCGTCGATTTTTCCGTTGTGAAAAGGCGTCACCAATGCGACGGCGGATCCTTCAAACATAAATCTCTCCTTCGTAAACCCTCTCGGCCGGTCCCGTCATTAAGACATGATTCGTCTTTTCATTCCACTCGATGGTCAAAGGCCCACCGGGAAGATTGACTTTCACCTTCCGCGCGTGGAGGCCGTTCAAGACGCCTGCCACGCCTACGGCACAAGCGCCGCTGCCGCAGGCCAAGGTCTCTCCCGCTCCCCGCTCCCATACGCGCATCGTCACTTCAGTAGGGGACACGAGCTCGACGAATTCGACATTCACGCGGTTGGGGAATAAAGCCGACGTCTCGATCCGGCGGCCAATCTCGTGCACGGGATAATTCGCCACGTCCTTCACGTAGATCACGCAATGGGGATTGCCCATCGAGATACAGGTGATTTGAAAAGGATGACCATCGAACGTTACGTCGCGGTTGACGACTGAGCCTCGCAGGGTCGTGGGGATCTTCTCGCCTTCTAAGACGGGCTCGCCCATGTCGACGCGGACGTTCTTGCCGACGAACGTCGCCGTCTGGATACCCGCCAAAGTCTCGACGGTGATTTCCTTCTTACGGGTCAGTTTCCGCAAGCGCACATAATGGGCCAAACAGCGCAAGCCGTTGCCGCACATCTCCACGCGGCTGCCGTCGGCGTTGTAGATCTCCATCTTGAAGTCCGCCTTCGCGGATTTCTTCAAGACGAGGATTTGGTCGCAACCCACTCCGAAACGGCGCTCGCCCAGGAGCTTACCGACTTTCTTGAAGTCGGGGAGTTTCGCCTTCAAGCCATTCACGAAGACGAAATCGTTCCCCAACCCGTGCATTTTTGTGAACTTTAACTTCATTAGATGAGAAACTTAGGCACGCGCTCGCCCCGAAGCAAGTCCTTATATTCCTGCCGCTCCCGGACAACGTGGTATTCGTCCCCGTTCACCATCACTTCGGCGACCAAAGGCCGCGAATTGTAGTTGGAAGCCATCACCGACCCGTAGGCCCCCGCGCTCATCACCGCCAGCAGATCCTCGGAGTTCAAGGCCGGAAATGGCCTATTTTCCGCGAAAAAATCCCCCGATTCGCAGACGGGCCCGACGATGTCGGCTTTTACCGTCGCCTTCTTCTTTTTAACGGGCAAGATTTCATGATGGGACCCATATAAAGCCGGACGGATCAAGTCGTTCATGGCGCCGTCGATGATGACGAAGAGCTTTTTCCCGCTGGTCTTCTTATACATGACTTTCGTGAGGAGGATCCCGGCGTTGCCGACGATCACCCGGCCCGGCTCGAACATCACTTTGCAGCCCAAGGCCTTGATGCCGGACTTTAAAATAGCGGCGTATTCCTTGGGACTCGGAACCTTGTCGTTTTTATAAGGAATGCCCAAACCGCCGCCTAAATCCACGCGGCGGATGTCGAAACCCCGGCCTCGCAGCTCCGCGACCAAGCCACTCACCTTCGCCAACGCGTCCCGAAACGGCGTCAAGGTCGTGATCTGGGATCCGATGTGGCAACTGACGCCCTGAACGGAGATGCCCGGCAGTTTACGGGCTTTTTCGTAAAGCGCGATCGCCTTCTCGAAAGGGACGCCGAACTTGCTCTTCTTCAATCCGGTCGAGATGTAAGGATGGGTCTTTGGGTTGATGTTAGGGTTCACGCGGAATGAGACGGGAGCCGTAAGGCCGAGTTCACGCGCCACTTCGCTCAAGACGAAGACTTCCTCTTCCGACTCGATGTTGAATTGTAGGATACCTTCCTTCAACGCGTACGCCATCTCCTCGCGCGTCTTGCCGACACCCGAATAAACGACTCGATCCGCCGACACGCCGGCCGTCCGCGCGCGGAAGAGTTCGCCTCCGGAGACGATGTCGATCCCGGCTCCCCGTTTGATCAAGGAGCGGAGGATGGCTAAATTGGAATTGGCTTTCATCGCGAAACACACAAGATGGGGCAAATCCCCAAAGGCTTGATCGAAAACTTCGAAGTGCCGGATCAAGGTCGCGTAACTATAGACGTACGTCGGCGTCCCGACCTCCCGCGCGATTTTCGCGAGAGGAACGCCTTCGCAGTGCAGTTCATTTTTTTTATAATGGAAATGATTCATAAACTTTTCTTTAACCGTGCGATTTCCTTCTTCACGTTGATCCCCGAGGTACCTCCGGTCGACCGGCGCCGAGTCACAGCGGCCGGCACCGTGAGGACGTCGAAGATCTTTTCGTCGAAACGGTTCGAAAACTTCCGGAACTCAGAAAGCGACATTTCGGTGATATCCTTCCGGGATTCCAAGGCATAGCGCACCACCTGCGCCGTCACTTCGTGCGACGACCGGAAATCCACGCCTCGGGTCACGAGCCAATCCGCGATCTCGGTAGCCAGCAGGCCCCCGTCCGAAACGGCCACGGCCATTTTGTCGGCCTTCGGCCTCATGCCGGCGACCACGGGTGTCAACACGTCCACGCAATTGATCGCCGTCTCGAACGCGTCGAAGATCGGCTCCTTATCCTCCTGCATGTCCTTATTATACGCGAGCGGCAGGCTCTTCATCGTCGTCAACAGCGAGACCAACGAGCCGTAGACGCGACCCGTCTTCCCGCGCACGAGCTCGGGCACGTCGGGGTTCATCTTTTGGGGCATCATCGACGAGCCGGTGCAGAACGACTCGGGAAGCTTGATGAAGTCGAATTCAGACGAGGACCACAGGATCATCTCCTCGCTCAAGCGCGAGAGATGCATCATGAGGATGGAAGCGGCCGAGGCGATCTCGATTGCGAAATCACGATCCGACACGGCGTCCATGCTGTTGCGGGAGACTCGGCCGAAGCCCAGCTCCTTCGCGACGAACTCACGGTCGATCGGGAACGTGGTCCCCGCGATCGCACCGGAGCCCAACGGCAAGGTATCGACTCGTTTGTACAGATCCCGCAAACGTTCGCGGTCCCTCTCGAGCATCTCCACATACGCCAACAAATGATGGGCAAATAAGACGGGCTGTGCCCTCTGCAAATGCGTATAACCCGGCATGACTGTTTCGGGAAACTCCTCGGCCTTGGCGATGAAGGACGCTTCCAACTCTAAGATAGAATCGTGCAGTTCCATCACGCGATCCCGGCAGTAGAGTCGGAAATCGAGAGCCACTTGGTCATTGCGGCTACGCGCGGTGTGGAGCTTTCCGCCGGCGGACCCGATGCGGCGGATCAACTCCGTCTCGATGTTCCGATGCACATCCTCGAGTTCTTCTTTGAAGGTGAACTTGCCGTTTTGCAGATCCTCGACGATCGACGTCAACCCGCGGCGGATGTCCTCATAATCCTTTTTAGAAAGGATCCCGACCTTATGCAGCATCTTGGCATGCGCCAAGCTGCCCTTCACGTCGTAATAGTAGAGCTTCTGATCGAAGGAAACGGACTGGGTAAAATCAAGCGCTAAGGGATCCAAACCTTGGGCGAAACGACCGGACCATTTCGCCGGATTCTTTGATTTAACCTCTGAGTCTATTAATGATTTTCCGAGGGAAGGCTTCGACGTCTTTTTCGGCATCGGCGTGTAGTAGACACCGACTCTACCCTTGTCAAGAAATGGGCGGCTTCATGCAACGTTGTCATTGAAACTTTATAAACAGATTGATTTCTCGACCACAAATAAGGTCGAGCTGAAAAAAGGAATCCTTGCCTCTGGATGTCTTCTCAAAAAAGCCTGTTTAATGACAGGGATATCCACTTCCGTCATTAAAAGATTAGCAGCTCTCATTTGTCCCCCGGCCTTAAGCCTTTCGTAACCTCTTTCCATAAGTTTCACTACAGCATCTAAGGCCTTCTCGTCTTTTGTCCACCCTTCAACCCATGAAACACCATGAAAAGGGTCACCGGCCATGGCACCCATAGCCTTCATTTCTGCTCTTAACGCAGGGTAAAAGCTTTCTGGGAAAAGAACGACATCGTAACAATCTTGCAAGGGCCACTCGCTATCCATAAGGTTAATCGCTAATCTGTTAGAGAAATGTGTGGAAATTGAATCTAAAACAATATCGCCTAATGTAAGATTTTTCTCATCTATTCCACAAAAGACCAGGAATTCTTCTAAATAACCTGGACCTGAACCTAAACTCAATAGACAGCCTCCATGCCTTAGCCGTTGAATCATGGCTATTGTGATCAAACCATTCAACACATGTATATATGGTGTAAAACAACTAAATCCATTGGCTCGAAAAACTCTTTGTTCAAGGTCTGAATTCCTTCTCATTCTCTTTGAAAAAGCATTCGCGTTTTGAATAAGTGGATGACACATTTCTACTAACATGTGTGTTTCAAGAATCTGACCAGGCACATCAGCTGGTATTGAAAAGGCCCTAGTAATTCTTGCTTTTCTAGCATCAGTAAGATCTGAGGCTGGATAACAATTTTTGCGAAAAGCTTGAGTGGCCTTTTCTAAAAATAAATTAAACTTCCAGTTTTGCCCTGCAATGGTCGCGGCAACAATTTCTTCTTTATTATGGCTGCCTTGCTGGGCAAATAATCTAGCCACCTCATCAATAGGAACTTCTGATTCACATTCTTCACCAGCATAGCTCCATGCCGCCACTTGTAGAGGAACAGGTAAGCTTACAAATTTGCTCGCTAAGGTCCGTATATCTGTCATCTAAATCTCCCGTATTATTTAAGAATTATCGACATATCCTGGAAAAAGTTGCTTAGAAGATATGAAACCAAAGTTTAAATTAAACAGGTTTAGACAATAATTTAGTTAGAGGAGTGCGCCAAATATAAGAGAAGGAAGACTCATTCCTACGAGGAATATAATATATGGTTACAGCCTGTACATTCGCCACCGGAGAAACTCTGGTTACCATTGATGGGAATTTTCTACATAGGGATCGGATCAAGGCAAAACACGCAAAAACTAAAATTTCTGATTGACAGAATAGGCTGGTTTTGTGAACTTATCGTAAGTCATTCGGTTTTTGCGTTTTCCGGAAGGAATCTTTTAAAATCCAAAAGAATTAAGAAACAAACCCAAAGACGGAAGTTTTATTGCACACCCAAATCGCTCGAGAATCTTTATTGGCCGTTTTTAACCAGTTAAACCCTACCCATCTTGAACAACACATCGAATCATAACCCCAACAAACAGAAAAGAAACCACTCTATGCCGCCACCCCGCTCTCGCAAGGAACATCCTCGCTCCGAAGCCTACACCATCGATCCCAATACCGACCTCGTCACCCGTCCCACCGGCGAGGACGCCGCGAACGTCATGAACCTCCGCGATCTGAAGGAAATGAAGATCGCTGACTTGATCGAGAAATCTAAGGATTTCGGGGTCGAAAACGCGGCCGGCATGCGCCGTCAGGACTTGATCTTCGCGATCCTCAATGCCCAAACCGACAAGAATGGGATGATCTTCGGAGAAGGTATTTTGGAGATTTTGCCGGATGGTTTCGGATTTCTCCGCGCACCCGACTACAATTATTTACCCGGTCCCGATGACATCTACGTCTCACCTTCGCAAATCCGCAAATTCAACCTCCGCACCGGCGACACGGTGTCCGGACAGATCCGATCCCCGAAGGATTCGGAACGCTATTTCGCTTTGCTCAAGGTCGAATCGATCAACTTCGAGGATCCCGAAGTCGCGCGCGATAAGATCCTGTTCGACAACCTCACGCCGCTCTACCCGAACGAACAGATCAACCTCGAGCACGACCCCAAGAACGCCACCTCGCGCATCATCAACCTCTTGACGCCGATCGGAAAGGGACAACGCGCCTTAATCGTCGCGCCTCCCCGCACGGGTAAAACGATGATGCTGCAGAACATCGCCAACGCCATCACGACCAACCATCCCGACATCGTCCTGATCGTCCTTTTGATCGACGAGCGTCCTGAGGAAGTGACGGATATGCAACGTTCCGTGAAGGGCGAAGTTGTTTCATCGACCTTCGACGAACCCGCCACGCGCCACGTGCAAGTCGCGGAGATGGTCATCGAAAAGGCGAAGCGCCTCGTCGAGCATAAGAAAGACGTCGTCATTCTGTTGGACTCGATTACCCGCTTGGCCCGCGCCTACAACTCCGTCGTCCCGCCCTCCGGTAAGATCCTGTCCGGTGGCGTGGACTCGAACGCCCTCCACAAGCCGAAGCGTTTCTTCGGAGCGGCTCGTAACATCGAAGAAGGCGGCAGCTTGACGATCATCGCGACTGCCTTGATCGACACGGGTAGCCGCATGGACGAAGTCATCTTCGAAGAGTTCAAGGGAACGGGTAACGCCGAAATTCATTTGGACCGCAAGCTGATGGAAAAACGCATCTTCCCGTGCATGGACGTCAATAAGTCCGGCACGCGTAAGGAAGAGCTCCTTCTGCCGCCCGACATCCTGAACCGCGTCTGGATCCTCAGAAAAATCTTGGCTCCCCTCAACGTGGTGGATTCCATGGAATTCCTGACCGACAAGATGCAGGGCACGAAATCCAACAAAGAGTTCATGGACTCCATGAATCAATAAAAGTCGGGGGAGATACCGCTCTCCCCCGAACCCCCATCTGATATCACATGATGGATCGTTCGCTCCGTTTGAAAAAATGGAGTGGATCCATTTTTTCAATACTCGCTCACTTGTGGGTTAATAGGATACGGAGATGGCATTCGGGACGGGAGTGTCGCCGTCGACGTCCACTTTCAGGCCTTCATCATGAAACGAAATTTGGGAGGAGCCTCCACCGTCCAGATTGAGGGCGTCCGTACAGCGTTTTGCAAGCCACGCGGCCCAATCCTTAAGCCATAAAGCCTCTTCCGCCATGGCGATTACGATGTTGTTTTCCGGAGTAATGCAGATCGCGGAACGGCGATCCACCGTGGCTTCCTTGAACGTGGGAATCCTCCGGTCGATCACCAAGCGAGGCCCGACTTGAAGGGCGAGTTGGACCGGCTCATACTTCTTACGATTCCTTTCCCATTCATCCCGCGAGATGATGAAGGGTTGTCTTAAATCCTTACCCCCTAAAAGAAAAACGGCCCATGAGTTTCGACGCAAAGGATTCACTTCCTGTCCGTGACGGATGATCAACCCCAAAGATTTGCCGTCGGTATCGAAAAATCCCCCATTGATGGTTAACTTCGAGTGGTTCCGTTTCCGAAATTCCGAGGCGGTCAAACCTCCCGCGCTTAAAAGAACATCCAAGTTCGCTTGTTTCGGATCGATCTGGAAATAGTGGACGAATGGATTGACCGCTTTGGCATAGCGAATCGGCATATCCGCAAGCACTTTCTCACTCACAAGACAAAAACCGAGAATAAGCAAAAGCGAGAAGAAACGCTTCATTTCTTATCACCCTCTATTTTCGCTTGATCAACTTTAGTTTCCGGAACCGGCTGCACTTGAACAACATCACCATCCCTGATCTCATCTTCCGCTTCTGTGAAGGCAACGACGGCATCCTTTTCCACTAAACCTTTGACGATCAACGCCGAACCGTTAGCCGGAGGTTCCGCCAATTCCACGAAAGTTTTTTTGGTTTTTCCGTCATCCACCTTGAATACATAGAACGACTTATCGGATTTTTTGAGAACGTTTTCGGGAACAACAAAAGCCTTTTTAGTCGCTTGAGTACGGACTAAAACGTCGCCTACCATGTCGCCTTTCAAAGCAAAGTCCGCATTCGCCACCTTGAATTTCACCGGTAAACCACCCACTTCGGCCTTCGCTTCGGCGCCTACGCTCACAAGCTCCCCCGTGAATTCCTGATTGGGAATCATAGGGAACCTAATGGCCACGCTCTGAATCTTCGAAAGAGCCGCGGCTTCATCGGTCGATACGGAAAAGACGAAATGAAGCGGATCCATGCGCACCACTTCGAGAAGTTGCTGGTCTTCAGCCGCCGATACCCCTTCGTCGATATTCCGCGACGTCACGATGCCCGCGATGGGACTATTGATCTGGGAGAGATCGCCCGAATGTTCGTAAAGGTCGATTTCAGCTTTCGTCCGCTCTTCCGTCGCTTGGTACCAATTGAGGCGCTCATCGAAACCTTCGGCCTCGGCTTCCGAAATCTTGCCTTCTTGAAGAAGTTGGTCCTTGTTTTGGATCAGGTAATTGATGTTTGCCAGGGCCGCTTCGGCTTCCTTGGACTCCGACCGCACGAGGTTCAGCTTGAGCTTGATCGTCTCGTCGTCGAACTGCACCAAAGGGTCACCCGCCTGTACCCTTGCTCCTTCCTCCACGAAAACTTTAAGGACCTTCATCTCGGCGGGGGCTTTGACCTCGTACTTTTCCGACACCTCGGTCTTGCCCGAAGTCTTGATCGTAACCGGAATTTCGCGCGTGCCCGGCGTCAGGACGGAGACTGACTTTTCCTTCTTGTTAATGGTCTTTGAAAAGAAGCTGCTTTTATTCTTCTTATCCGACTTTTCTTGTTTTCTGTCTCGACTGCACGCCAATGAGGAGAGGATCACCATGACCCAAAGAAGAAACCAAATATTCCTCGAGAATTTAGTCATGTGTCTTCTTAAGTTAAAGACCTTCCATTGAAAAAGCAACGTTAAGAATCGATTGACTTGAAACGCGTGACCTCCTTAAGGAGCACCACCTTATGGCGGACTTAATGGAGAAGCTCGTGTCGCTCGCGAAGCGGCGCGGCTTCATTTTTCAATCGAGCGAAATCTACGGCGGCATCAATGGCTTTTGGGACTACGGGCCCTTAGGCGTGGAGATGAAAAAAAAGGTCAAGGACTCCTGGTGGCGCAGCGTCGTCCAAATGCGCGACAACGTCGTGGGCCTGGATACCTCCATCGTCGCCCATCCCCAAACCTGGGTCGCTTCCGGTCACGTCAGCAACTTCTCCGACCCCATGGTCGACTGCAAGAAATGTAAACGCCGCTTCCGCGACGACGAACTCGTCAAGGACGAGGAAGACCCGAAAGTCCGCGCCGAAAAGATCGCCTCCATGAAGTGTCCTAACTGCGGCGACGGCGAGCTCACGGCCCCCCGCCTCTTCAATCTCATGTTCAAGACCTACGTGGGCCCTATGGAGGATGCGAGCGCGGTCGCCTACTTGCGTCCCGAAACCTGCCAGTCGATCTTCACCCAATTCAAGAACGTCCAGATCACGAGCCGCCAGAAGATCCCCTTCGGAATCGCGCAGATCGGCAAAAGCTTCCGGAACGAGATCACGCCCCGGAACTTCATCTTCCGCTCGCGCGAATTCGAACAGATGGAGATGGAATTCTTCATCCATCCGCAAGAAGACGCCAAGTGGTACGAGTATTGGATCAACGAACGCTTCCAGTGGTTCCAGGACTTGGGCATCCGGAAGGAAAACCTCCGTCTCCGCCCGCACCGAGCCGACGAGTTGGCCCATTACGCGAAGGGCTGCACAGATGTGGAGTTCAAATTTCCGTGGGGCTTCGCAGAGCTCGAGGGCATCGCCAATCGGAGCAATTACGATTTAACCCAGCATCTCACGCATTCCGGCAAGGACTTGAGCTATTTCAGCGAGGAGACGAAGGAAAAATTCGTCCCCGCCGTCGTCGAGACCTCCGTGGGCGTCGACCGCACGTTCTTGACGCTCCTCTGCGACGCGTATCATGAAGACGAAGCACCTACGACCGAAGAGGGCGAGAGCGAAAAACGCGTCGTCCTGCGCTTAAGCCCGGAAGTGGCGCCCGTCATGATCGCCCTCTTTCCCTTGTCCAAGAAACTCTCGGAACCGGTCCATAAGCTGGAGAATTCCCTTCGTAAGCTGTTCTCCACCGATTTCGACGAGAGCGGCAGCATCGGCAAGCGTTACCGCCGCCACGACGAGATCGGCACCCCTTTCGGAGTTACTTATGATTTCGACTCCGAAAAGGACCAGAAAGTCACCGTGCGGCACCGCGACACGATGAAGCAGGAGCGTGTCTCCATCGACCAATTATCCCAGTACGTAAGCGATAACCTTAAAGGAGTTTAGCGCATGTCGAAGTTCGTCTATTTCTTTGGATCCGATAAGACCGAAGGCACGGGAAAGATGAAGGAACTCCTGGGCGGTAAGGGCGCTGGCTTAGCCGAGATGACGAGCCTCGGGATTCCCGTCCCCGCCGGCTTCACGATCACCACCGAAGTCTGCACCTATTTCAACGAAAACCAGAATACGTACCCGAAATCCCTCGAAGATGAGGTCGCCAAGACATTGAAGCTGTTGGAGGGTGCCATGGGGGCGAAGTTCGGCGACGCGTCCAATCCCCTGCTGCTTTCCGTGCGCTCCGGAGCACGCGTCAGCATGCCCGGCATGATGGACACGGTCTTGAACTTGGGTCTCAACGACGAGACCGTCGAGGGACTGGCTAAAAAGACCGGCAATCCCCGCTTCGCCTACGACAGCTACCGGCGCTTCATCCAGATGTTCGCGGACGTCGTCCTGGACGTCGAGCACGCCCATTTCGAAAAAATCCTCGAAGATAAGAAAGAATCCAAGAACATCCACCTGGACACCGACCTGACGGCCGAGGACTTGAGGGACATCGTCTCGAAATATAAGGCCGCGGTGAAAAAATCCTTGGGCAAGGACTTCCCTTCAGATCCCAAGCACCAGCTCTGGGAAGCAATCACGGCGGTCTTCCGCTCTTGGAACACGCGCCGGGCCGTCGATTACCGGAAAATCAACCAGATCCCCGATAGCTGGGGCACCGCCGTCAACGTCCAAGCCATGGTCTTCGGCAACATGGGCAACGATTGCGCCACGGGCGTCGCCTTTACTCGCGACCCCAGCACGGGGGAAAAGAAATTCTTCGGCGAATACTTGGTGAACGCCCAAGGGGAGGACGTCGTCGCGGGCATCCGGACCCCTTTACCAATGAGCGCGACGGCTGATTCCTTGGAAAAAGTCATGCCCGTCGCCTATAAGACGCTCCTCGACATCCAACAGCGCCTGGAGAGGCATTATAAGGACATGCAGGACATCGAGTTCACCATCCAGAACGATAAAGTCTGGATGCTGCAGACCCGCTCCGGGAAACGCACCGGCAAGGCCGCGATCCGCATCGCGGTGGAAATGGTCCGGGAAGGCATTTTGAACGAAAAAGAAGCCATCATGCGGGTCTCGCCGTCCCATCTCGACCAACTCCTGCACCCCATGCTCGATCCGAAGGCGAAGAAAGTTGTCTTAGCGAAAGGACTTCCCGCTTCCCCCGGCGCGGCCGTGGGTCGCGTGGTCTTCTCGGCCGACGAGGCCCAAGAATGGGCGGAACGCGGCGAAAAGGTCGTCCTTGTCCGTCAAGAAACCTCGCCTGAAGACATCCACGGCATGCACGCTGCGGAAGGCGTCCTCACCGCGCGCGGCGGCATGACCAGCCACGCGGCCGTCGTGGCCCGCGGGATGGGCAAGTGCTGCGTTTCGGGCTGCGGCGACATCGCCATCGATTCTTCCAGCGAGTTCTTCCGCATCGGCGAGCGCACGATCAAGAAAGGCGACTGGATCACCCTCGACGGGACTCTTGGCGAAGTCTTGGACGGCAAGGTGGCCACCGTCCAACCCGAGCTTACGGGCGACTTCGGGGAATTCATGACGTGGGTCGACAAGCACCGCCGGCTCAAAGTACGCACGAACGCCGATACCCCGCACGACTCTAAGATCGCGCGCCAATTCGGCGCCGAAGGCATCGGTCTCTGCCGCACGGAACACATGTTCTTCGAACCGGACCGCATCGATGCCGTCCGCGAGATGATCCTGGCCAACAACCGCAACGAACGCGAAAAAGCACTGACGAAAATCCTTCCCATGCAGAAGGGGGACTTCAAGAGCATCTTCCGCGAGATGAAGGGTTTGCCCGTCACGATCCGCCTCTTGGATCCGCCGCTACACGAATTCCTCCCGCAGACGGACACTGAGATCAAGGAACTCGCCAAGAAGATCGGTGTCTCCCACGAAAAACTGAAGGCGAAGGCCGAGACCCTCCACGAGCTCAATCCCATGCTCGGGCATCGGGGTTGCCGCCTAGGCATCACGTTCCCGGAAATCTACCAGATGCAAGTGCGCGCCATTATGGAAGCCGCCTGCGAACTCGAAAAGGAAGAGGATTTCAAGATCATCCCCGAGATCATGATCCCCTTGGTAGGCCACGTGAACGAACTCAAGCGGATGCGCGAGGATACGGAACAGGTCTGCAAACAAGTCATCGAGGAGAAGCAATGCTCGATCGATTATCTGATCGGCACGATGATCGAGCTGCCGCGCGCGGCCTTGACCGCGGACCAGATCGGGAAGCAGGCCGATTTCTTCAGCTTCGGCACGAACGACCTGACCCAGACGACTTTCGGTTTCTCGCGCGACGACGCGGGGAAGTTCCTGCCCTTCTATGTGGATAAGGGCATCCTCCCTTGCGACCCCTTCGCCTCCCTCGACCAGGACGGTGTGGGCGCCTTGGTCAAGATGGGCTTCGAAAAGGGCCGCTCCGTGAAGGAAAAGCTCAAAGTCGGCATCTGCGGCGAACACGGAGGCGATCCGGCCTCCATCGAATTCTGCCATCGCACCGGGCTTGACTATGTGAGCTGCTCGCCGTACCGAGTTCCTATCGCACGCTTGGCCGCGGCCCAAGCGACACTAAAAGCATGAAGAAAAAAAACCTCATTCTGCTTTCGTTTGTTCCCCTACTTTCCCTATTTTTTATCGTATCTTGCAATACCAGCACGCTTTTCACGCCGATCGGAAGCCATCTGTCCGGTCCGATCGCCGTCGCGGTCGACACGGCGCGCAACCGGGCCTATGTGGTGAACTCTAATAACGACTACGCCTATACAAACGCGACCTTATCCATCCTTGACATTACGACGCCGACCGCCCCAACGCTCGTCACCAACACCCAGAACCCTGTTCCAATCCCGAATCTTTCTTCAGGCATTTACTTAGATACGGCTACTCAGCGTGCCTTCGTCCCCAACCGCCTTTCAGACAACGACGATGATCATTTGGATAATCTTTTAAGAATCAATGTCGACGAGTCCTCAGGGACTTTCGGAGCCGTGGATATTTTCACGGCTGGGGATAATCCTTTCGGCTCTGCATGTTGCGACACTTCTGGGCGCCTATATATGGTAAACCTAGGGGGGACGCTCGAGGTCTACGATCTCTCCGACCTAGCGCACCCGACGAGCTTATCGCTGGCGGGGACGTTCGTATCGGGAGCCTCCTACTCGGGGGCGAACTCGGTCGAAGTCCTGCTCTTAGGGACCCAAGCTTTCGTCACGAACCGCGGCGGCCGCATCTACGTCATCAATACGGGCGAGATCGGCACCACCGCCAACCCGATCGACTACCTCATCACGAACGTCGGCGACGCCCGCGGCATCGCGACCGACGGGACGCTCCTCTACGTGATCGACGGGTCGGTCTCCCCCGGTATCGTCCGTGTGATCAACCCGGCGACGCTGACGCCCGTAACCCCCGATTCCGCCGCACGGACGGAGTCCGACATCCTCGCAAGCTCCAGCATCCAAACCGCGACCGTCACCGTCGGCCGCAACCCCAATAAGATCCTGATCTTCGGCGGCAAAGCTTACGTCAGCAACCAAGACGACGACACGATCACCGTCTTCACGCCTTCCGCGATCGGTACGGACGGATTCGTAACTTCCACCATCGCCGTCGGCGACCGACCCTTCGGTTTGACGGCCTTTACTTCAGGGTCCAACAACTACCTCTACGTCACCAATCTCTTCTCCAATTCCATCTCTATCGTCGATCTTTCGAATAACACGGTCGCGGCGACTTTCGCCCCGTAAGCGTCATGCGCTTCGACCACCTCCTCCCGGAAACGATCTTCAAGTCGGTGACCGACCAGGGTTTCCAGCCTACCGGCGTCCTCTACCCCCTCAATAGCTACGAAAACCGCGTCTACGAAGTGGGGGTCGAAGACGGCCCGCCCTTGACCGTCAAATACTACCGCCCGGGACGTTGGGACCAAAAAGCCCTCGAGGACGAGCATCGGTTTCTCGCGCTTTTAAAGGAGCACGAGCTGCCGATCGTTTCCCCTTTCTCCCTTCGAAAATCGCTCTTGGGATTGCCGACTCTCGCGAAAGAGAACGATATTTTCTATGCGGTTTATCCCAAGTTTCGCGGAGCCCAAAAGGCGGAGCTTCATAACGAGGATCGCCAATGGCTGGGACGCCTCCTCGCGCGGCTCCACAATCTGGGAGCGTCGTTCCCTTGCCGGCACCGGCTCACGTTGACCCCCGAAACCTACGGCGATGCCAGTCTTTCGTGGATTTTGGAGCAGGAGTTCCTTCCGGAGGATTTGAGGAAAAGCGTGGAAATTTGCCTGAAACAAGCCATCGACTTGACCCGTCCGGCCTTCCAACACGCGCAAAATATCACGGTTCACGGCGACTGCCATTTGGGCAATCTCCTCTGGGACCGGGAAGGTCCGCACCTCTTGGACTTCGACGACATGGTACTGGCGCCCGCGATACAGGACGCATGGCTGCTTTTCTACGGAGACGACGGCGAGAGGGCCGAACAACAAAAATATTTCCTGGAAGGCTACGAGACGTTCCGTCCGTTCGACCGTTCCTCTTTCAAGCTCGCGGAACCCCTACGCACCCTCCGCATGATCCGCCACGCCGCGTGGATCGGACAGCGCTACGCCGAGCCGGCTTTCCAAAAGGCCTTCCCGTATTACGAACAGCGCCGGTATTGGGAGGAATTCCTTCAGTCCATCAAGGAGCAAATCAGCCTACTTGCAGCGCCGACCTTCGAATGATCTTATCGAACGCGACGAAGCTGGGGAGGGTTCCGAAGCATCGACCCCATTCGCCCGACAAACGCGAGGCGCAAAAAGCTTCGGCGACTTCCGTGGGCGCATTTTTCACCAATAAAGACGCTTGAAGGGCCAAGACCATGTCCTCGATCAGCGCGCGCGCTTGAATTTCGATGTCCTCGCGCCGCAGGAGGCGGGCTTTGATGGACTCCAAGCTATTCTTGATGACGCGGCTTTCTTGGGCCCCTTTTTCGATTTCTCGGAGGAGGATTTCGGCCGTCCTCGGCTCGCTCGACATCGCGCGCAGGACATCCAAGGCGTTGACGTTCCCCGAACCTTCCCAAATGGAATTGACCGGGGCTTCCCGGTAAAGGCGGGGGAGGATGCTTTCTTCGGCGTACCCGTTGCCCCCAAGGCACTCCATCGCCTCATACACGTGGCTGGGCGCCCGCTTGCAGGTCCAATACTTCCCGATAGCCGTCGCGAGGCGGCGAAAGAGGTTTTCGACCTCGTCGTTTTCCGCGTCGTACGCACTCGCCAACCGCATCACGAGCTGCAGGGCCGCTTCCACTTCGATAGACAAGTCGGCCAGGACGTTCTTCATGAGGGGCTGGTCGATCAGTTTTTTTCCGAAGGCCTTGCGGTGGTTCGCGTGGTGGATGGCTTGGGACAAGGCGTGACGCATGATGGCCGTCGATCCGATGATGCAGTCGTAGCGGGTGGAATTGACCATCTTAATGATCGTCGGCACGCCGCGGCCTTCGTCGCCCACCCTTTGCGCCCATGTCCCCTCGAATTCGATCTCGCTGGAGGCGTTGGAACGGTTGCCGAGCTTGTCCTTGAGACGCTGGATCTTAAAGACGTTCCGCGTGCCATCTAGTTTCCATCGAGGCACGAGGAAACACGTCAAGCCGCCTTCCGCCTGAGCGAGCACGAGAAACGCGTCGCACATCGGCGCCGAACAAAACCACTTGTGGCCGGTCAGGAAATAGTCCGACCCGACGCGCTCGGCCTTCGTCGTGTTGGCGCGCACATCCGACCCGCCCTGCTTTTCGGTCATGGCCATACCGATGACGGCTCCGGACTTCTGGGAGATCGGTTTGAAATTCTTGTCGTAAACGGGCGAAAGGATCTTCTTTTCCCATTCGCTCGCGACGGAGGCCTCGGTACGAATAGCGGGGATGGACGCGAACGTCATGGTCACGGGACAGCAATGTCCCTGTTCGATCTGCCCTATCAGCAGGTAGTGTGCCGCGCGTACGGCCATGCGCCCGGCCCGTCGATCGGCCCACGGCAAGCTATGGATGCCATACTGAAAGGACAATCCCATGAGCTGGTGCCAAGCGGGATGAAACTCCACCTCATCGATGCGATGGCCGAAACGGTCGTGGGTCTTTAAAACAGGCGGGTATTGGTTGGCCTGGACGCCCCACTGCATCACCTCGCGACTCCCGCACCGCTCGCCGAAAGCGATCAGGGATTCCACCCCCCATCCCCCTCCGGTGTTCTGGACAAGCTCGCCGAGGAGCGGGTCGGCTTGGAAGAGGTTCAGGGCTTCGAGGGGCGGGGTCTGGTTCAAAACTTCGTGGGTCATCGCGCCCCTCTTGTGAGTCTTTGTCGATTTTGCAAGGTCTTTCATGGACCGTTCGGACTCGTCCGACAGGTCGGACCTGTCGGAACGGTCTTATCCGATTAACTTCTTTACTCCCATAAAAGCCTGTGATTAGAAAACCGGCACTTTGAAAATCAAACGCCTCGAAATTGTCGGCTTCAAGTCCTTCGTCAACCCGACGATCGTGGACTTCGACGCCCCCATCACGGGCGTCGTCGGTCCCAACGGCTGCGGGAAGTCCAACGTCATCGACGCCATCCGCTGGGTCATGGGGGAAATGAGCCCCAAGAGCCTGCGCGGACGGTCCATGGAGGACGTGATTTTCAACGGTTCCGAGAAACGACAGCCGCTCGGTATGGCCGAAGTCACCCTCACCTTCTCCACCGAGGACGGCATCATCCCGCCGCAATACGCGGGCTTCACCGAAATCTCCATCACGCGCCGTCTCTACCGTTCGGGGGACAGCGAATACCTGATCAACAAAGTTCCCTCACGCCTCCACGATATCGTAGACCTCTTCCTCGGCACCGGTGTGGGGCATAAAGCCTATTCAATTATCGAGCAGGGTAAGATCGACTTCGTCATCAGCTCCAAACCCGAAGACCGCCGCCTGCTTTTGGAAGAGGCCGCAGGCATCTCGAAATTCAAGTCCCGCAAGGAAGCCGCCCTCCGCAAGATGGACGGCACCGAGCAAAACCTCGTCCGCCTCCGCGACATCTTCAACGAAGTGACGCGCCAGATCGCCTCCCTCGACCGCCAAGTAAAGAAAGCGGAGAAGTACAAGATCCTCAAGAACGATCTGCGCGAGATCGAGCTCAAGTTGTCGGCCCGTAAATTCAACGACGGCGCCGCCGCTCTCCGGGACTTGCGCGGCCAGCTCGAATCCTTCGCGGCCCAAGAGACGGAGAGCACCGCCCAAGTCAACACCTGGGAAAACGATCTCGAAGCGGGACGCCTCGTATTGACCGAAAAAGAGCGCCATTTGAACGCCCTGCAGGAGAAGAACTTCGAAATCACCGGACGTCTCCGCCTCCTCGAGCAACAAGACGGCTTCTGGCATCAGGAAGCGCACTCCCTGCAGCAACAGATCGACCAGGCCACCCGCGAAGTCGAGGAGATCAAAGGGCGTTTGGTCGCCATCGAGCAGGAAAAGGAAAGCCAAGAGCAAAGACAACTCAGTTTGGAGATGGATTTCGGCAATTCGGCCACACTCCTGGAGTCGACCGAGAAGGAATGGCAGACTTTGGAGAAGAAGCGGGAAGAACTGGCGTCGCATACCGACAAGCTCAAGATCGAGAGCCAGCAGAACCAAGCCGAGACCATCCGTTTGGACGCCGAAAAGAGGCTGTACGAAGACCGGTGCGTCTCCTTGAGGGGTCAAGCCGCCAAGATCGGCGTCGAAAAGGAGGATCTGGAAAAACGGATCGCGGAGCAGCGCTTATCCATCGACCAGAAAAAGCAGGTTTCCCAGGAATCATCCCTCAAGTACCAATGCCTCAAGACCGAACAAAGCAACCTCCAAAGCAAACGCTTCGAACTCCAAGAACGGCGCGACATCCTGAACCAAGAGCTCTCCATCCATAAGGAAGAGCTCGTCAATAAACGCTCGCGATTGAAGTCGTTGCAGGACTTGGAGAGGAATTTCGAAGGATACGAGGAGGGCGTGCGCTCTATTCTAAAAGCCAGCAAGGAAAAAGGCCAGGAGAGCGGCGTCTTCGGCGTGGTCGCCCAGATGATCGAAACCGGTCCCCAATACGAAGCCGCCGTCGGCGCCGTCTTGGGCGAAAAACTCCAATACGTCATCATCGACAGCCATGATAAGGGGATCGAAGCGATCAATTACCTCAAATCCCAAGGCAGCGGGCGGGGCTCCTTCATTCCCATGACCGTCCGCAATTCAGCCGTAAGCCACATGTACCACGACCGCGAAGGCATCCTGGGATCCCTTATCGAAAAGATTAAGGTTAAGGACGGTTACCAAAAACTGGCCCAATTCCTCTTAGGCGACACGGTCCTCGTGGACTCGCTGAGCCGGGCCCTCGACATTTGGCATACGACGCATCCTGAGAAGACATTGGTGACCTTGGACGGCGAAGTTGTCGATCCGTCGGGTGTCGTCAGCGGAGGGACCACTGGGATTCAAGGCAAAATGTTGCTCGAGAAGAAGCGAGAAATCCGCGAGATCTTAGAAGTCGTGGGTGAGATGGAGAACGACATCGGCATGAAGGAGGATTCCGTTTCCCAATTGGAGGGCAGTCTCTCCGAAATCGTCATGACCCTTGAACAAACTTCAAAGGAAGCCCGTGAGGAGGAAATGCGGTGCATGACCTTGGATAAGGAAGTGGTCCATGCATCCTCCGAGCTCGATCGCCTTGAACGGGAACGTGCCAAATACCAATCCCAGCTCGACCAACTCGACCAAGACATCGAAAAAACGAGCCCTTTCTTCACCGATTACGAGTCCCGCCGTCAGTTCCTCGTCCAGAACTTCCAAGAAAAGGAAGAAGCCGTCCGTCTTTTGGAATCCGACTTGAGGAATCTCGCGATCGCCACGCGGCAGATTTACGACCGATTGACGAACCTCCGCATCGAGGCCGCGGCCGTCGCCGAGCGGAAGAACATGGCCGGTCTGGAGCTGAACCGCCTTCAGAAGGCTTACACCGAAACCCAAAACCGCCTCGAGGAGCGTACGACGGCCATCACGACCGCCAACCAAAAGATCGCGGCCCTCCGCCAGAACATTGAAACGGGCGGAGCCGAAAAAGATGTCTTGAGAACCGCGGCCCAGGAGGTTTCCGTCCAGCAAGAGGAAGCGCGTCTCCTCTGCGATACCCTAACCGTTTCCTTGAGGGAAAAAGACGAGGCATTGAAGGAAGCGCGTCGTTTGAACGACCTCCATAAGACCAAGACCGCCGACCTGCGAGTAACCCTTTCTAAGCTGGAAACCGAGTTTGAATATCTCCTGCAGCAAATTTTCGAACGCTACACCGTCGTCCTTTCGGAATACGCGCCCACCTGCGACCCGGAAATCTTAGCGGCGGTCAATGTGCCCGAAGAAGACGCCAAGGCTCAGGAGCTGAAGGAGAAGATCGCGCGCATGGGCGAAGTCAACCTAGGATCCATCGAGGAATACGACGAACTGAAGAAACGCGAGACCTTCCTCGCCCAACAGATCCAAGACCTCGAGACGTCCCTGGAAGCCCTGAAAAAAGCGATCCAAAAGATCAACCTGACGACGCGCAAGAGGTTCGAGGAGACCTTCCTCCTCGTGAACGAACGCTTCCAAACCCTTTTCCCCCGCCTCTTCCAGGGCGGACGCGCCGAGATGCGGCTCACCGACGAGAACGACCTGCTGAACTCCGGCGTCGAGCTTCTCGTGCAACCGCGCGGCAAGAAGCTTTCTCACGTGGGGCTCCTCTCAGGCGGCGAAAAAGCCCTATCGGCTCTGGCCTTCGTCTTCTCGATCTTCCTGGTGAAGCCGTCGCCCTTCTGCATCCTGGACGAAGTGGATGCGCCTCTGGACGACGCCAACGCCGAACGCTACCACCACCTCCTCTCGGAGATGGTCTCGCGGACCCAATTCATCCTCATCACCCACAACCGCACCACGATGGAACGCTGCGACCAACTCTACGGCGTCACCATGCAGGAACCCGGCTGCTCCCAACTCGTCTCCGTCAAACTCTCCGACGGCCTCAAATTGGCGTCGTAAAGTCCCGGGACTTTACGACATCGTGGCGGTCATGCTAACCTCCCCTTCTTATGTCAGAAGGGGGAACCCATTTTTCCGTCATTTCCTTTTTGGGGGCGCTGGCCATTTTTCTCTATGGTATCAAGCTTTCCCGCGTAGGCGTCCAGCTCCTCGTCGGGAACCGCCTCAAGGACTTGATCTCGACCATCACCCAAAACCGCCTCATGGCCCTCCTGACCGGCATGGTCACGACCCTTATCCTGCAGAGTTCCACGGCAACGACGGTTCTTCTCGTCGGATTTGCCCGCTCCGGTGTTATCTCACTGACCCAGGCCATGGGCGTCATCTTAGGTGCCGATATCGGCACGACCTTTGTCGTGATCCTGCTTTCGATCCAAGAGATTTCCCAATATGCTCTTCTTCTCCTTGTCTTCGGCATCCTCTTGGACTTCTTCAAAGATAAGAAGACGAAATACTTGGGGATGATCCTGCTGGGATTTGGATTCGTCTTCTTCGGAATGAAACTAATGGTCCATTCCACCCTCGGCCTAAAGGATAGTCATCTTGTGCAAGAGGTCTTCGCGACTTTCACAAGTACTCCGGCCGTTTCCTTCTTTCTGGCGCTGGTTTTCACCGCCCTGGTCCAAAACAGCGCAACGACCTTGGGCCTCGCGATCGCTTTGGCGTTTTCCGGTATGCTTAACCTCCGGACGAGCCTCCCGATCGTCTTAGGGGCCAATGTCGGCACGTGCTTCAGCTCCATTCTCAACAGCGTCGGCGGCGGCATCGAAGCGCGCCGAGTGGCCCTGGCGCACCTTTTCTTCAAAGTCACCGGAGCCGTCATCGTCATGCTGTTCTACCCTTTCTTTCTGGCCCGATTGGACACGCTCCAGCTTAGCGTCCCCCAACTCTTCTCCAACCCCTCAAGCGGAATTGCCTTCATTCACGTGCTCTTCAATCTTAGCCTTTCGGTCGTCTTCCTGCCTTTCATCAACCAAGGCAGCTGGATTATTCAAAAACTCCTGCCGGAGTCCCTCGATAAGACGGACCGCCCCTTCACCACCCTCTACCTCAACGAAAGCTCGCTCTCGACCCCGGCCCTCGCCTTCGCCAACGCCAAGCGCGAGATCCTGCGCATGGCCGAGATCGCGTTCGACATGTTCCGCGAGACCATCGTCGTCTTCGACAAGAACGACGCCGACTTGATCACGAACATCGAAGTGAAGGACGACCAGATCGACATCCTGGACCGAGAGATCAAGTTTTACCTCGCCAAGATCTCACAGGAGAACCTCGGCCCCGAGCAGGCGCGCCTGCAGTTGAACCTCGTCAGCATCACCTGCGACCTCGAGGAGATCTGCGACGTTATCAACAAGAACATCCTCGAGCTCGCCGCCAAGAAGATCGACAAGGCGCGCCACTTCTCCTCCGAAGGGTGGAAGGAGATCGTCGAGATGCATTCGAAGGTGCTCGAGAACTTTCAGCTGGCCATTTCGATCTTTACGACGGAGGATAAGGGCCTGGCCCAGCAGATGCTGCGCCACGAGAAGCACATGACGACCTTAGAGGACAAATACCGCGAATCCCACCTCCACCGCCTGCACCAAGGGCTGAAGGAAACGTTGAAGACGAGCTCGATCCACCTCGACCTCCTCTCCAACTTCCACCGGATCAACGCGAAGCTCACGGCCATCGTGCGGGCGACATTCTCCCAGAACCACATCCACCAATCGATCTTATGATGACGCGCGGGCCCTTCACTCTCGTCGTCGACGTCGGCAATTCCAACATCGTCATCGGCCTCTGCGCCCAAAACAAAATTCAAAAAACCTGGCGGATCCCGACGGAGGCTTCCGCCGTCAAAGCGTGGGTCCGCTCTTTCCCGAAATCAAAACCGATCGCAAAAACCATCGTCTCGAGCGTCGTCCCTACGATCCATCCCGTCTTGAAAAAAGCATTCAAACGCTTAGGCTCTCCTATCCACCTGCTCACCTATCGCGACTTTCCCTCTCTCAAGTTAAAAGTAAGGCGCCCCGACCGCATCGGCATCGATCGCTTGGTGAATACCGTCGCCGCGCAAAAATTATTTCCCCGACAAGATCTCCTGATCGTCGACATCGGTACCGCCACGACTCTGGACGTCGTGACGAGAAAAGGGGAATTCCTTGGTGGCGTCATCGCGCCGGGTCCGCAAACGGTCAATGCCGCCCTCTTCGAAAAATGCGCCCAACTTCCCCGGTCCTCACTCTCAAAGCCCCGGAAGGTGATAGGAAAGGACACGAAACACGCGATCCAGGCGGGCGTTTATTACGGCTACTTAGGATTGTTGGAAGGCCTCATCGGGAGGATCCAAAGGGAATTCGGGCAAAAACTCAGCATCATCATGACCGGCGGCCCCTCGCCGTTGTTCGCTCCCGATTTCCCCGAGGCGATCGCCGATCCCCTTCTGACGCTTCAAGGCTTGGCAAGCGTCCAAGAAGCATCGTCTCGCCGGCTTAAAATATAAGGCCAGACCGGGACCCCGAATTTTTAGCTCAAAATGGCGTCCCCTCGGAAAGTATTGACGCTTTCTTTGAGTACGGGATCCTGTGGCGCGTTTCCCGCGCCGTTTTCCGCAATCCTCAGCGTATAGGGCAATGTCGCCGCCTCCAAAGCCTCGGTTGCCGTGCGCGGGACGAGCGCCGGCATGTTCGTGACGCCGTAGTGGATCACGCCGTATTTCACATAAATAGGGTCTTTGAGGGTCGTAGGGCGGATCGTCTCGATGCAACCACCCTGGTCGACCGCGACGTCCACGACCACGGAGCCGGGGGCCATGGCGGCCACCATTGTGCGCGTCACCAACTGCGGCGCGCGTTTTCCGGGCACCAAGACCGCTCCGATGACCACGTCGCTCTCCGTCACTAAACCCGGCAGGACCTCGAGGTCCTTATAGGCTTCCAGGCGCTCCGGGTATTGGGTCCTCAAAGCCAGCAATCTCTCCTCATTGAGGTCTACCACCGAAACCCGGGCTCCGAGCCCATGGCTCACTTGGATCGCCTTCATCCCCACATTGCCGGCGCCCAGGACCAAAACGGATCCGGGTCGACTGCCGCCGATCGCGTTCAAGAGCAAGCCTTTGCCGCCCAAATCCCTCCGCAGGTAATTCGCTCCGATGAGGGCCGCCAACGACCCCGCGATCTGGCTCATCGGGGCGAGCAAGGGAAGCCGACCATCCACTTCCAGCGTCTCGAAAGCCAAAGCCGTGACTTCCTTTTTCAGCAGCTCCTTTAAAAGGCGGGGTTCCGCCGCTAAATGAAAAAAAGCGAAGATCGCCAAACCAGGACGGAAAAAGGCGAACTCGGATGGCTGAGGCTCCTTCACCTTCACGACGAGCTCCGCCCGTCGGTACACGTCCCTCTTCGAGCTTAAGAGGACGGCCCCCGCGGCGCGGTACTCTTTGTCGGAAAAGCCGGAACCCGACCCGGCCCCTTTTTCCACGAGAACGCGATGCCCTGCCTGTGTCAGGGCTCTAACGCCATTCGGCGTCATGCCCACGCGGTTTTCGAAGATTTTGATTTCCTTGGGGACTCCGATGATCATCCGAAAATTCTAACAATATCAGGGGGCAAATAAAATGAGTTTTTATTTACGTCAGATCTCTGGCGGAACTACATGCAAGCAAACTTTCGTATAGTAGCAGTCTATTGGATTTGAAAAAGTACCCGATTCACACTTCCCTGTTGATACCCATCTAAATCCAGAGCCACATAAAGGAAGCCATTTTCCTTGCAAAGCTTTGACGCGAATAGTCGATTTTCATGATTAAGAAACCGCGACATTTCGTCGGGATGCACTTCGAGGCGAGCGATAGGCTCGTGGAAGCGGACGCGGAATTGGCGGAAGCCCAATTCCCTCAAACCCGATTCGATGCGGTCGATGCGGGCCAAACGCTCCGGCGTCACTTCGGTGCCGGGGGGGAAGCGCGACGAGAGGCATGCCAGCGCCGGCTTAGCCCATGCCGCCAAGCCTAAGTCTTTCGCGCATTGGCGAATATCTTCTTTCGTGAAGCCGGCCTCCACTAAAGGGCTTTTCACGCGGTTTTCCTCAGCCGCCTTGAGGCCCGGACGGTAATCGCCCAAGTCGTCCAAATTCGTCCCGTTGAGGACGAAAGGGATATCGCGTTTTTCGGCTTCCTTTAGGCAGATGTGGTACAATTCCGTTTTGCAAAAGTAACAACGGTCGCCCTTGTTCTCGCGATATTCTTTTTTTTCCAGCTCATGGCTGTCGATGACAATGTGTTCGACGCCGATTTCTTTCGCGGCGTCGCGGGCGGAATCCAACTCGTAGGAGGGATAGGACGGAGAGACGGCGGTCAGGGCTATGACGCGTTTTCCCAAAATTCCGGAAGCGACTTTCACGAGAAGAAGCGAGTCAATGCCTCCCGAGTAGGCTACAAGCGCCTTTTCGTAACTTTTCAGGATGCGTTCCAACGCTGCGAGTTTTTCTTTCATGACGCAAAATCCTCCCCGCGAATAATGCATTCACGGCTCTCGTCAACCAATAGATTGTAACCTACAGAACCGAGGAATACTTCTTATTCCGGTTGACACTATTTTCCAAACTATCTTACACCCAGCGAATCCTTGAAGGGGGTTTTATGTTAAGAGAAGTGATCGATGATGCCTTGGCGAGAGGCGAGAAGTTAAAGAAAGACATCGTGGGACAGATCCTAAAGTCCTCGACGTTCAACGATTTGATCAACAACCGGCGCTTCACCAAGACCGTCGCCCGCGTCATCCAGACCAAGGACGAGATTTCCCGCACCATCCACAAGAGCGTCCAGGACGCCTTGAAGTTGATGAGCATCCCTTCCAAGTCGCAACTACACGCTTATGAAAAGCGCGTCATGCACCTCGAGAAGCAAATCGCCGACATCGGCCGTCGTGTTATGAAAAATAGCCTGCAGTCGGGATTGAAGCATAGCAAGCCTTCTAAAGTGAAAGCGACCCGTCGCACTCAAACTCACGCTTAATTCGGGTGTCCACAGAAGCCATCGGCATTTTCGACTCGGGGATCGGTGGGCTCACTGTCCTTCGTGAAATCCAGAAAAAACTCCCACGGGAAAACCTAATATACCTAGGAGATACCGCTCGCGTGCCTTATGGCACGAAATCCGCCGAGACGGTTATTTCCTATTCCATCCATAACGCCAATTTTCTCCGTGAAAAAAAGGTGAAGATGATCGTCGTTGCTTGTAATACGGCGTCGGCTTTCGCTTTGACGAACTTACAGGAGACGTATCCCATTCCCATCCTCGGGGTCATTCAACCTGGCTCCGAAGCGGCAATCCGCCAAACACGCTCTGGGCGTATTGGGGTGATTGGAACGGAAGGCACTATTCGAAGCGGCGCTTATGAACGAGCCCTTACGTCCCTACACCCTCAAGTTTCCATCGTTTCGACGGCGTGTCCCTTATTCGTGCCCTTGGCGGAAGAGGGATGGGTGTCCGGGGACGTTCCTGAGAAAATCGCATCCGCCTACTTAAAAAAACTTCATGATGCCTCGACATCCCCGATCGACACGTTGATACTCGGATGCACTCATTATCCTCTTTTGAGGGAGACTATCCAAAAAACGATCGGGACCGGCGTAGCTTTAATCGACTCCGCGGAGGCGACAGCCTTTTCTGCGGAAAAAATATTGGCGGAGAAAAAATTATTGAATACGAACTCGTCAAAAGGAAATGTTTCTTTTTACGTCACGGACTCCACCGAAAAATTCAAGTCAGTAGGGGAACTCTTTTTACGAAACCGCATTGCTGAGGTAGAACATGTCTCGATTGGAACTTCTTGAGCTTACTAAGCTGGCAAATCCTGTCCTGATGGATGGCGCCATGGGAACGACTCTTTTGGCACACGGTATCCCCGCCCATTCTTGCCTGGAAGAACTCAATCTCACACGTCCCGACTTAGTTTATACCGTACACAAGAGCTACATCGACGCAGGGGCGAAAGTCATCGTCACGAACACCTTCGGAGCGAACCGCCCCCGATTAAGCGAGCGCGGAAAAGAAGGCTTCTTGAAGCGCATCAACGTCGCTGGCGTGCGCATCGCGCGTAAAGCCGCCGATGGAAAGGCGTATGTCCTGGCATCCATCGGGCCCTTGGGGTCAATCGCGCAAAAAATGACGGTGCTGGACATGAAGAAGAATTTCGAGGAACAAGCCAAGGCCGTCTTAGAAGCCTCACCGGACGGGTTCTTAGTGGAAACCATGGTTTCCGCACGCGAGTGCGAGGCAGCCTTACATGCCGTACGCTCGCTTTCAAAAAAAGCTCTCTTCGCCCTCATGACGTTTCCCAATAAGCCCAAAAATATATCGGATAAATTCGTCAAGCTGACGGCAAAGACGTTACGGGCCGCCGGCGCTCACGTCCTAGGCATTAACTGTGTTGACCCAAAAGAAACCATGTCCCTTTTCAAGAAGCTTAAGTCTTGCGACGTCGGCCCCCATTGCGTTCGGCCTTCCTTAGGGCTTCCGGGGAAGCAATTGTCCGCGAAGGATTTCGTCGAGCACTCTCAAAAAATCATCGATCTCGGTTGTCAATGGATCGGAGGTTGTTGCGGAACGACCCCTGAGATCTTAGGGCTCATCGAAAAAAAACGTTAGTTTATGTGGATCGCCACGTGTCCGCACGAGACCGTCGAAGTCCTAGCCTCAGAGCTTGATCGCCTGGGCGTAAACTCCTTAAAAAAACTCCACCGGGGTATCGCGTTTGAGACCGACTTGGAAACGGCTTACAAAGCTCATTTATCCCTACGCACGGCTAGCCGTCTCCAACGGGTCGTGGCCGAAGGGGACGCGTCTACGATAGAGACTTTTGCGGCCACTTTGAAAACCATTTCTTGGCCCGAATGGCTTCGCTCCCACCGACCCTTTAACGTCGTTACCACGCTCACCGATCCGCCAGCCATCGCACTCAGGCAGGATCGCATCCATCAAGCCGTCGTCGAATCGATCCTGACAAACCCCTTCGAAAAAGCGCCCCCCTCTTTCAAACCGGAATCCGAAGCGGCCATTTCCGTGGTCGTCTTTGTGCGCGGAGGCCGATGTACGATCGGTATCGACACGGCGGGGCGAGCTTTACACAAACGGGGCTGGCGCGTGAATGGCCACCCGGCCGTCCTGAAAGAGACGCTCGCGGCCTCTCTCCTTTTATTGGCCGGTTATAACGGCGATGAACCTCTTCTCGATCCCTTCTGTGGGTCGGGGACGATCGTCGTCGAGGCCGCCTACATCGCCCTGGACAAAGCCCCCTTGATCCACCGCGGGAAGGACGATTTCGCCCTGGAGCATTTGGCCGGTTTCGATCGGGCCCTCTGGCGGCGCGTGGCCGACGCCTTGCGCGCCGCCAAAAGAAACGAGCTGCCGGAGCCCATCTACGCTTCGGACATCCGCCCCGAATACGCGGAGGTTGCGAGGAAATCGGCCTTGAAGGCCCGCGTCGAAAAATACCTGAGTTTCCAGGCGAAGCCTTTTCAGGAATGGACTCCGCCCGCACCCTCCGGTCTTTTGATCGGCAATCTTCCCTATGGGGAGCGCATCGGTGGCGGCAAGATCCGAGAACTCTACGCCGATGTCGGGAAAATCCTCGAAGAGAGATTTGCGGGTTGGCGGTTCGCTCTGTTAGTACCTCGGGATTCCCCCTGGCCTCTCCTCAATCCGAAAAACCACCGTAAGCTTAAGCAGGTGGAATTAATGAACGGGGCTCTTGCCGTCACGCTTCTGCTCGGCTCGGTAAGCTAAAAAACGCGAACCCTTTTCAGGCGGTTTTTACCCGAAAATAAGCAACCTTCCTCGAAAAGCGACGACAAACCTTCTAGGAACGCCCATGTCGTTACATTTGACTTCCTTAATGAGCCCCACGCGCGTCGTGTTCGGAAACGAGACGGGGAGGTTCCAAGCCCCCGATGGCGTCGGTGGCTTACTCACCGCGGATCCGACGAGCTTAAACAAGGCCGGACGGCATTATGTTGCGGCCTACCGATGCGTCCAAAGGGATACGGATCTCGGCAAGGCTTACCGACATTTGAAAAAAGCCGCGCATCTTTGGGAAAAGGACGGACACTGCAAGAAATCCAAGTGGGCTTCGTTCTTAGCGTCGGAATTGGAAGATACCCCGGAACATGTCCCGGGCTTGGCCTTATGGCTAGGACCCGCTTACTACTTCGAAGAAGCCCGAAGCCCTACCGGCAAGATGGTCGTCGCTTATACGCCACACGTGAGCCCTGACCCACGGCACAGCCTCGACCTTTACGTGCCCGCAGAGAAAAACTTCCCCACCGCCGTCTTCCTCCACGGGGGTGGCTGGACGTTCGGAAGTAAAATCCAACGCTTCGGAAAGGCGGACGTTTATGCCAATTGGGGCCGTTATTTAGCTTCTCGGGGTATCGGCGCCGCCATCGCGAATTACCGCCTCATCCCCGAAGCGAATTGCGACGAACAAATCGCCGATGCCGCCCAAGCCTACGCCTGGGTGCAATCCCAGATTTCCATTTTCTCCGGCGGAGATCCCGATCGCGTCTTTTTAGGCGGCTATTCCGCCGGCGCCCAATTGGCGGCGCGCGTGGCTTTAGACGGGCGTTTACACGCGAAGCACGGGATCGACGCTTCAAGGATCGCGGGGGCTTTTCTCGTCAGCGGTTCCGGACTCGACGTGACGGATCCGGAGATCTACGAATTAAACCCTTTTTACCTACCCTCTTTCGCCGAACGTTTTTCCCAGAATAGACCTCGAGGCGAATGGCAACGGGAAGTTTCCCCCGCCCTTTTGATCACCCCGAAGGCGCCTCCCTTCCTCGTCCTTTCCGGGGAGAAAGAACCCGAATCCCTACGGAGGCAATCCAGGCGATTCGCCGAGAAGCTCAGATCCTTCGGTGCCCGACCCGGCGAGCTCGTCGTGCCCGGCTTGAGCCATGGGCCAATGATGCTGGCCTTAAGCAATCCGAAGCGGGGACCCGCGGAAGCCGTCGTGGACTTCATCCAACGATCGAGGACGACCTAGACGGTTCGTCCGAAACGACCCTTTATTTCAGGATTTGCCTTACTTTAGAAACGATCGCTTTCGCCGATATCCCGGCCCACTCGACGAGTTCCTCGGGGGAGGCGGAGCTCGGCATTTGGGTGACGGCCATTTTCACGATGGGCACGGAATGCCCGGACGCGAAGACGTTCAAGACCGCGTCGCCTAATCCGCCTTCGAACCAATGGTCTTCGACGACGACCAGCGCCTTCGTCTCTTGGGCCGCTTGCTTCAACGTCTTCTCGTCGATGGGTTTGACGGAATAGAGGTCGATCACGCGGACGGAGATGCCTTCTTTTTGGAGAAGTTCGTAAGCCTTCAGCGATTCGTGCAAGGTCACGCCAGCACCGATCAACGTCACGCTATCTTTGGCGGACGATTTTAGAGTCTTGGACCCACCGGCGGGGAATTTTTCATTCGTATCGTACAAGACGGGCGTCGCAGGACGGCTCGTCCTCAAATAAACGATGCCTTGGGTCTTGATCGATTCCTCCACCAAACATTCCGTGCTCATCGCATCAGAGGGGTAAAAGATCGTGCTGCCGTGCAGGGCGCGGAACATCGCGATATCTTCCAAACCCATCTGCGACGCGCCGTCTTCCCCGATCGAGACGCCCACGTGCGAACCGGCAACTTTGAAGTTCGCCTGAGACACCGCCGCCATGCGGAGCTGGTCGTACGTGCGCGTGAGGAAGGCCGCGAAAGTCGCCGCGAAGGGGATTTTTCCGCGCAATCCTAAGCCCGCCGCGACGCCAATCATGTTCTGCTCGGCGATGAACATTTCAAAGAAGCGCTCCGGTTTTTTCTGGGCCAAAATTTCCGTGAAGGTCGAGTTCTTCGTATCACCGTCCACCGCGACGAGGTCCGGATACTTATCAGCTAATCGCGCCAAGGCGTTGCCGTAGGCTTTACGCGTCGCGACCGCTTCGCCTAATTTATAGGCGGGCGCTGGCACTTCCTTTGCCGTTTCCCGGGCGGGGTCCTTCGACGCCGGTTTTTGGATGGTTCCCGTTTTTTTCACGTCGACGGTACCTAATTCGGCCAAGGCCTTTTCCAAGTCCGCTTTCGGCAATGCTTTGCCATGCCAACCGTCCTTGTCGGATAGGAATGAAACTCCGTGGCCCTTGTGGGTCTTCGCAACGATCATGCGGGGGCGGGAATCTCCGTCGTCCTTGAGGATCGTATCGAAAGCTTTCTCGATTTCTTCAAAGGAATGGCCGTCGATCAAGACCGTCTTCCAACCGAACGCCGACACCCGCCACACGAAAGCTTCCACGTCATGGCCGAACATCGTCTGTTGGCTCTGACCCAAACGGTTTACGTCGATAATGCCGATCAAATTATTCAATTTATAATGGGCCGCGATCTCGATCGCCTCCCACACGGAACCTTCCGCCATTTCGCCGTCGCCCAAGAGGGTGAAGACGCGGGCGTCGAGCTTGTCCAAATATTTGGCGTTGAGGGCCATCCCCACGCCGATCGACAACCCTTGGCCCAAGCTTCCCGTCGCCGCTTCGGAATACTTGAAGGTCGGCATCGGGTGGCCTTGCAAAGGGCTTCCCATCTTCCGCAAGGTCAGGTTTTCCTCAGGACTAATCACGCCCGCAGCCGTGTAAAGGGCGTACAACAAAGGCGCTGCATGGCCTTTAGAGAAAATCACGCGGTCGTTGTTGGGATTTTGCGCATTTTGAGGATCAAACCGTAGATGGTTAAAGAACAAACTCGTCATCACGTCGGCGGCCGACATGGAGGATGTGGGATGCCCGGATCCCGCCGCGGAGGTGGAGGTCAAGATGTGGTAACGAACGAGCTTCGCGAGCTCTACTATATTTTGATGGGTGGGAGACATGAAGGCCTTTCCTTTGTGAAGGGCCTGATAAAAAGCCGTTCCGTAAAATGCAAGGCAAAGAGAAAAAAACTAACATGCAAGTTAATAGGCTTAGCTGATGGAATTTAACGTTTCTAGCCCTCCGGTAAGAGTCTTTCATCTAACGATCTTAACCGAATTCTCCACATCTCGAAAAACAAAACCCTGCTTTATTTTTTTTATCGGACAGGTTAGAAGCGACTTTCTTATGAAAAACCGCACTTTCTTTGCTTTTCTCGTATTCTCACTCTTTTCTTTTCACAACCTTCACGCTAAAACCGGCGCTTCCGCCGGTACCTCCAAAGAAATTCCCTATAAGGAACTCGAGTTGTTCAGCAAAGTCCTGACTCTTACCAGCGACGCTTACGTCGAACCCTTGGATCGAAATGGATTAAGGGAGGCGGTCTTAGGGTCCATTCGCGGCATGGTTTCGACTCTTGACCCCCACAGCGTCTTCATGACCCCAGATCAACATAAGGAGTTGAAAGCGGATACGGAAGGGAAATTCGGAGGAATCGGTCTGGAAGTGGCTTTCAAGGATGATGTCCTCACAGCCATCACCCCCATGGAGGATAGCCCCGCCAAGAAAGCCGGGCTTCGTGAAAAGGATAAAATCCTAAAGATCGAAGGCGTCTCCACCCAAGAATTAGGGTTTTCCGAATCGGTCAAAAAATTGAGAGGACCTCGGGGGACAAAGGTCAGGCTCACCATCCTTCATGAAGGAGCTAAAGAACCCGTCGACGTCACCATCACACGCGATATCATACGCATTAAAAGCGTGAAATGGGAGGTTTTGGAAGAAGGCTACGGTTTGATCCGCGTCGCGTCTTTTCAAGATCGCACGACCTTGGAGTTTCAAAAAGCGCTTAAAAATCTTGAAAAGCGATTCCGTCAAAATAAGGAAACAGGATCTAAAACGAACGGGCTCCGCGGCCTTATCATTGATCTCCGGAATAATCCGGGAGGCCTCTTGGATGAGGCTGTTTCGCTTTCCGATCTCTTCCTCAAATCAGGATCCATCGTTTCGACTCGCAGCCGCGACCAGATCATCGATAAGCGCGAGGCTTCCGATAGCGGCGAGGAGCCGATTTTTCCCGTCGTTATCTTGGTGAACGGAGGTACCGCCTCTGCGGCGGAAATCGTCTCGGGGGCTCTGCAAGACCAGAAACGCGCGACGATTTTAGGCACCCAAACCTTCGGGAAGGGATCTGTCCAAAACGTCATCGAAGTAGGCGACGGTTATGCGTTGAAGTTGACGGTCGCACTCTATTTCACTCCCAACGGCCGCTCTATCCAAGCCACCGGCATCACCCCCGATGTGATCGTCAATGCCAAAGGGCAGACGGGTAAGTCTTTTAATAAGGACGTCTACGTGCGCGAGGCCGACCTAAGAGGCCACTTACGGGGAGACAATGAAAAAGACGGGAACTCCGAAGACGATGCGGATACGGAAGATCTAAAAAAATCCACCAAAAAGGACGATGCGAAACTGGACTTCCAAAAAAACGCGGCCTTAGAATACCTTAAAAACCACTCTCGCTAAGGAAAAGACTTAATTTATCGAGCGCCTGTCCACGGTGACTGATTCGATTTTTCTCCTCAAGCGATAGCTCGGCTGTAGTACGGCCTAAATCCGGAACATAAAACAGGGAATCGTACCCGAAGCCGTTCGTTCCTTTTTCCTCGCAGAGAATCTCCCCGTCGACGCGGCCTTCGAAGACCAACGCTCGGTCTGTCTTTGGATCATACAGGGTCAAGACACAGACGAACGCTGCTTGGCGCTTTCCCGTAGGAACATTTCGCATCTCCGCTAACAGTTTGAGCCGATTCTCAGAGTCCGTGGCATTTTCACCGGCGTAACGGGCGGAATAAATTCCCGGCGCGCCTCCGAGCGCTTCGACGGCCAAACCGCTGTCATCAGCTAAGACGGTTTCCTTAGAAAAATCCGCGTAGGCCTTCGCCTTGATGAGGGCGTTTTCGGAGAACGTCTTCCCCGTCTCCGCGACGGTCGGGACATTCGAAAAATCCTTGAGAGACTTGAGAGTGAAATCCTCGAGATAACGGCCGATCTCGACGAGTTTTCCGGGATTAGTCGTCGCTACGAGGAGGGTGGGTCGGGTCATGGGCCAGATTTTCGAAACGGGTGATGTTATTGAGGAAGGCCAAACGCACGGTTCCGATGGGTCCGTTTCGCTGCTTGCCGATGATGATCTCGGCGATGCCCTTGTTCAAGGTCTCCTTGTCGTAAACCTCCTCGCGGTAGAGGAAGACGATGACGTCGGCGTCCTGTTCGATGGCGCCGGACTCGCGCAAGTCCGCCATGATGGGTATCGGCGGTTTCCGGTTCTCGACCGCGCGGTTCAGCTGGGACAAGGCGATGATCGGGACTCGTAATTCCTTCGCCAAAGCTTTGAGCGACCGGGAGATTTCGGAAATTTCGCGCTCGCGGCTATCCGTACCCGTCAAACCCCGCATGAGTTGGAGGTAGTCGACGATGATCAATCCCAACCCGTGTTCCTTTTGGAGGCGCCGGGCTTTCGCGCGCATTTCCAGGATGTTAATCGCAGGCGTGTCGTCGACGAAGATCGCCGCCTCGGAGAGTTCACCGGCGGCGCGCGTCAGTCGCGGCCAATCGCTGTCGGTCAAGAAGCCGCCTCTCAATTTCGACGAGTCGATGCGGGCTTCCATGCATAAAAGACGTTGGACCAACTGCTCCTTTGACATTTCTAGGGAAAAGATAGCGCACGGCACCTTAGCCTTGAGGGCCGCATTAGCCGCTAAAGAAAGGGCAAAGGCGGTCTTACCCATACTGGGACGGCCAGCGACGATGATCAAATCGGACGGCTGCAAACCCGCCGTCATTCGATCCAAATCCGTGAAACCGGTGGCCACGCCTGTCACCAGTTCTTTGCGTTCCGAGAGGAGCTCAATCTGCCGGAAGCTTTCCTTCACAATGTCCTTCATCGCGTAGAAGGACTGCTTGATCCTCTTCTGCGCGATGTCGAAAATGATTTTTTCGCTATGATCGAGGAAGTTCTCCACCTCGATTTGATCTTGATATCCCATCGAGACGATCTCAGTCGCGCCCTGAATGAGACGGCGCAAAATGGACTTCTGACGGACGATTTTGGAATAATTGCCGACGTTAGCGGCCGTGGGAATGGTGTCGACGAGCAACGACAGGTACGTGGTGCCTCCCGCCGCGTCGAGCTCGCCTTTTCCCTTCAAATGGTCCGTCAGCGTCACGAGATCGATCGGTTCGCTCTTTTCGGAGAGCTCCAACATGGAGCGAAAGATCTTCCGGTGGGACTCCCGATAAAAATCATCGGGTTCGGCGAATTCTACCACGCGGTTGATCGCGTCGTTTTCGATCATGATGGAACCCAAGACCGCCTGCTCCGCCTCGATGTTCTGAGGGGGAAGCTTATTGACGAGCGACTCCACTTTTGGCGCTGTCTCGGACATACGGGTCCTTTTGCTAAATGGATTATTTTTTAGTGAGAATGAGCTTCAGAGGGGCTACGACTTCGGAATGGAGATGGACCTCAATGGAGTATTCTCCGAGCTTGCGAATCGCATCCTTAATTAGAATCGTCCGCTTGTCCACCTTGACGCCCTGCTTTTCCAGGAGTTCGGCGACTTCACGGCTGGAGACCGTGCCGAAGATCTTATCTTCTTCGCCGGCCTGCTTCTCGACGGTTAAAGTGATTCCGGAGATCTTCTGTCCCAAGGATTCCGCTTCCTGCTTCGCCTTCGCGCGGCGGGCTTCGATCACTTTTCTTTCCTGCTCCAGGATTTTAAGGCTGCCTTTGTCGGCCACGAACGCCTTCTTCTGAGGAATCAGGTAGTTCCTCGCGAAACCATCGGATACCTTCTTGACGTCACCCACTTTGCCGAGCTTAGGCACGTCTTCTCTTAAGATCACTTCCATAAATACCTCCGGATTTACTGTTTCTGTGTTTTTAATCTCCTAAAATCAAACCAAAAATCAAAAACTCCTAAAGCCAAAACGAGGATGCCGAAAAACTGAATGAACAAAAAAATCAAAAAATAAGCCACCATCCGCAGCAACGAATTCGGTCCTAGCCGCGTCCTCAAATAAAAACTGACGACCGCCAAACCCTGGAAGAAATAAACGACGCCGAAAACGATCAATACGTTCAAGCAGGAGATTTCGACGATATCCCTTTGGATCAAGTAGATATTACCGAAATACAAGGCTCCGACGGCGATCGGGACCCAGATCATTCCCTCCTTGAGCCTCCAGAGCGGAAAATCGACCCAAGCCGGAAAGACCAACCCTAACAACCTTTCCTGAACGCACAACCTCCTCAAAAAGGAGATGTTCACTGCCAAAGCGACGATCAGAAAGCCGATCCAAAGCGACGGGATCAAACTCATCGCGTCCCGGACGATGCTTTCCTTGTACTTCTGCAGGAAGAGGATTTCCTCTCCGTTCATTCCTGCTTCTTTTTGCAGGGCCACCATGCGATCTACGGCGGCCGTTAGCGAGATCCTCATCTCCTCGATAAAGGACCAACCCGCCCCACGAAACGCGAAGAACATCACCAAGCCCGGCACCAAGATCGCCGTTCCCATAAGGTAAGCGAAGGTCTTTTCCACGCCCCAACGCTGCCGGGAAGCCTCCCCCAAGTTGAACCCGATCCATAAAAAATAAAACAGATAAATCGAACCCAACACCGTCACTTGCTTGTGGTCCAAGTCTGGCTCGAAGGCCGTCATCGGCAGCATCGTGAGCTTAAAAGGCAACTGGTACAACAAAAAGAGGACCAAGAACGTCACTCCCGCGGCGAGACTCGCGATTCCCTTCCCCCTTTTCACGAACAAATACGCCAAGGGAAGAGGAGTAAACACGACGAAAAATCCGCTCGTATAAAGGAGCAACGTCAGGACAACCGTGATCAACCCGTTCGTCAATAACGTCGCCCGCGTCGTGACCATGGGAAACCCTTTTTAGTGTTGCGGCGGGTGGGACGACGTGAAGGAGATCAAAGCCAACACGCGGGCCCTCTTCACGGCCGTTTGTAAGCGCCTCTGGTGCAGGGCGCAGTTACCCGTCACCCGGCGCGGGATGATCTTACCGCGGTCCGTGATGAAAGGGATGAGAATCTTGGGTTCCTTATAATTCAAGGGAAACTTCGGGTCGGCGCAAAAACGGCAAACGCGCTTCTTAGATCCTTTGCGCGTCAAGAAAGCCGATTTATCCTCGCGGTCTCCCCGATCATGATGGTCTCTGTCGCGACGGCCGAAACCGCCCTGTCCGTGAGTCGAAAAAGCGCTCATGATTTCACCTCTGGGTTCGTATTTTGCGGTTGCGCACTGTGCGGCTGGGCCTGATGGTGATGGCCCCCGCGGTAATGACCGTGGCCCCGTCCGTGATGATGGTCCGAATGTTCCGCATGGGGCGGTTCTTGGTAGGGCTCATAATGAACGGCCTGCACCGTCAGGAATCGGATCGCATCCTCCGACATCTTTAGATGACGCTCGAGCTCCTCGACCGTCTTGCCGGTGCCGAAAAAGTTCAGCTGGAAATAATGCCCGCGGTTCATCTTAGCGATGGGGTACGCCAGCATCCTTTTTCCCATATCCTTCAGGGGTTCCACGCGTCCGCCGTAGCGTTGGACGATCTCCGCGATTTTATCGTTGGCCTTCTTCGTCATTTCGTCCGTCAAATCTGGACGGAAGATGTAGACCGTTTCGTATTCCATTTCGTTTGTCTGGCTCATTTCACTACCTCCAAAATAAATTTATTTAACAAACCCACGCAATCTCGAATCATTTCCTCGACGCTCGAATCTTCTTCCCGACTAAAAGGATGGAGCACAAAATCCGACACTTGCTCCTTACGCTCCGGACGCCCAATCCCCAACCGCAACCTCCAGAATTCCTTCGTACCTAGATGCTCGGTCACCGAGCTGACGCCGCGGTGTCCGGCAGCTCCAGAAGCGAAGCCTTGCTTGATCTTCCCGAGGGGCAGATCGAGCTCATCATGGACCAACATCACATGTCGCGGCGGGATCTTGTAATAATCAGCAATCTCCCTCACCGCTTGACCTGAAAGGTTCATGTAAGTCTGAGGCAACTGCAGATAAACCTCGCGTCCCTGCAGCCCCACCTTCGACCAATAAGAACCAAAACCCTTTTTTCGAATCTCGCTCCCGGCTTCCGCCGCGAAACGTTCGACGGCTTGAAAACCGATATTATGCCGCGTCCCCTCGTATTCGCTCCCCGGGTTGCCCAATCCCACGATGAGGACGGCTTGCGAGGAACTTCCCGGTTCCCGAAGGGACGGCATGGGCTACTTCTTGTCGCCCTTGGCCGCGGGAGTCGCGCCCTTGGCCGCCGGGGCCGCCGAAGGAGCCGCAGCACCCGCCGCCGGGGCCGCCGCCGCTTCCGGAGTGGCCGTCGCTTCCGCGGGTTTTTCTTCCTTCACCGTCACGATGGACACAACAGTTTCATTGGTCTCCTGATGGGGCAATTCGACGCCTTCCGGCAATTTCAAGTCCTTCATATGAATCGCATGACCCATATCCAAATTCGTGATGTCGACTTCGATGAACGCTGGAATCTTCGTCGGCAAGCAACGCACCGTGATTTCACGCTTGGACTGGTCGATGATGCCGCCCTTCGCCTGTCCTACGGCCTTTCCGAGGAGCTTCACCGCGATCTTGACGGTGACCTTGTCGGCCAGGTTGATCTTCAAGAGATCCACATGGGTCAATTTCCGCGAAAGGGGGTTGATCTGAAAATCCTTCACCATCACGACCACGGGATCATTCTGTCCGGTGACGACGAGATCGTAGAGAGCATTGGCGCCTTGGGCTCGAATCTTCAATCCGATTTCCTTGGCGTTCACCGTCAACCCGCGTCCTGCCTCTCCATGGCCGTAAAGCACGGCCGGGATCTTCCCTTCGAGGCGCAAGCGGCGGTTGACTCCTTTGCTGCCGACTTCCCGGGGTTCTGCACTGATATTCTGACGTTCCATAAAGACTCCTTTGTAAATCCTATATGAACAATGACGACACGGATTCACCGGTGTGAATCCGCTTGATCGCTTCCGCTAAAATTTTCGAAACAGACCTGGCCTTGATCTTGGGGCACTGCTTCGCCTTCTCGCCCAAAGGAATCGTATCCGAGACGATCATCTCGGCGATCGGCGATTCGTTGATCCGCTTGATCGCGTCCCCCGAGAGGACGGGATGCGTGCACACTGCCATGACGGAGGCGGCCCCTTTTTCCATCAAGGCCTTCGACGCTTGAGTCAATGTTCCCGCCGTATCCACGATGTCGTCCACTAAGATGGCGTTCTTACCCGTCACGTCCCCGATCAAGTTCATGACTTCCGACTTGTTCGGGCCGGTGCGCCTCTTATCTACGACGGCCAAATCGACACCCAGGCGTTTGGCGTAGGCACGCGCCCTTTCCGTACCACCCGCGTCCGGGGAGACGATGATGACGTCCGTCATCCTCTTTTCCTGCTGGAGGTATTCCACGAAAATGGGGGCTGCATAGAGATGGTCGAAGGGGATGTTGAAGAAACCTTGAATTTGACCGGCATGCAGGTCCATCGCCAGGATTCTCTGGGCCCCGGCGGCCGTCAACAGATCGGCCACGAGTTTAGAGGTGATCGGCGTGCGCGGCAAGACCTTCCGGTCCTGACGGGCGTAACCATAATAGGGGATGACGACCGTGATCCGGTTGGCCGAGGCGCGCTTCAGGGTGTCGATGACGATCAAGAGCTCCATGATGTTCTGGTCCACCGGACTGCACGTGGGCTGGATCACGAACACGTCCACGCCGCGGACGTTCTCGTTCACCTCGACGAAAAGTTCTCCGTCCGAGAAGCGCCGGGTCTGCGAGCGGATCAAAGGCACGCCGACCTGATCCGCGATCTTCTGGGCAAGATCCGGGTTGGCGCTGCCTCCAAATAATTTAAGCTGGTCCGCTTGGGTCATAAAATCCTAATAAAACAAAGTTCGGGGACGTGGAATCGAACCACGATTCAAGGCTTCAAAAACCTTTGTCCTGCCGTTAGACGATCCCCGATCAGACATGAAGGGGAGACACCGCTCTCCCCTTCAAACATCCCCATCTGAAGGCAAATACAATGATCGTTCGCTCCGCTAAGCAAAACGGAATAAATCCGATTTTGCTTATGCTCACTCACTCTGTGTCCTACACATCCACCATTCAGGTTTTTTAATACGAAGTATAGCTTCGTATCCCTGGTCACGGGAGGCTTTGGAATCATACAAGCCGAAGACGGTACCGCCGCTTCCGCTCATGAGCGCCCCGAGGGCCCCGGCTTTGAGCAACTCTTGTTTCATCTTAGCCAGGACCGGATAGCGAGGAATCACGACCCTTTCGAGGTCGTTTTCAAGTTCGCGCGGGTTATCATCGGTTTTCGAGGCTGTCAACACTTCTCCCCTCTTTTTCTCCTGCTCCTCATCGTACCATCGGTAGACGTGCGCCGTGGAGACCGGAAATCCTGGATTCATCAAAACCACGAATAGAGGCTCGATCTCGGTCGGCTCCAAAATATCCCCGATGCCCCTCACACGCTGGGGACCTTCGGCGAGGAAAAAAGGGACGTCGGCGCCGATCTGGACCGCGAGCTCCCGCAAGCGGCGGGGAGAGACGCCTAAGTCTAATTTTTCGTTCAATCCCTTCAAGACGCTCGCAGCGTCGCTCGTCCCTCCGCCTAAGCCTGCCGCAACGGGGATTCTCTTACGGATGGAAATTTTCGCGGAGAGGTTTTTCCCCGTCTCCCGCCGTAAAAGCTCCACGGCCTTCCACATGCTGTTGGAGGCGTCGTTCGGGACGTGGGGACTGTCAGCAGAGATCTCGATTAAATCCCCTTCACCGGCTTCGATGTCGATCTCGTCACACAAAGAGAGCTTCACCATTCGCATGTCGAGATCATGATAGCCATTCGGCCGCCGACCCGTGACTCGCAGCGTCAGGTTGATTTTAGCGGGTGCTAGCACAGAAAACTTGATTTTGATGCCTTGCGGATTCATGAGAAGCCACCCTATGGCCAAGGAGAAAATCAAAGTCACGGAAAAAGGGCGCGGCAAGCTCGTCACTCTCTCGAAGCTCCGTGAGGGCACGACGAAGAGCTTCGACGGGACGACGATCGCCTACCGATCCTTCGGCCGTAGCCGCGGGAACGATCCGGTCATCGTCTGCTGCAACGGCTTGGGCGTGGGCACCTTCTTTTGGTCTTATCTCGAGAAGCATTTCCGCACGAGCTATCAAGTCGTGACTTGGGACTATCGGGGCCACGGAAAATCCTCCCTCAAGAAGGACAAAAAGAACTATTCCCTCGACGCGATCGTCAAGGACGGGAAAGCCGTCGTCGACGCCTTGGGCGTGAAAAAAGCGATTTTCATCGGCCATAGCCTCGGCGTCCAAGTGAGTTTCGAAATGTACCGGCGCTGGCCCCATCTTTTCGCCGGCATGATCCTCTGCTTCGGCACGTACGCGCGCCCGATGGACACGTTCTACAATATCGGCTGGTCGCGGCACCTCTTCCAACTCGTCTATGCGGTCGCCGCGATGTTCCCTTCGCAGAGCAATTTCCTCAGCCAACTCCTCCTGGACAATCCCCTCTCTTTCTGGATGGGGGGCCTTTTCAAAATGCAGCACACGGGCATGATACGAAAGGAAGACAGCGAAAAGTACATCAAGCATATCCTCAATGTAGACCCGATCTTCTTCACGAATCTCCTCAAAAGCGCCCAAGAACATTCGGCCGAGGATCTCCTGAAGAAGATCAAGACGCCGACCCTCATCATCACGGGGGAGCTGGATCAATTCACGCCGATGTGGCTGTCGAAGAAGATGAACCGCTTGATCCCCGACTCGGAGATCTTCATCATGAAGAACGCAACCCACGCGGGCTTGGTGGAGCAACCGGACCTCATCAACCTCAGGATCGAGAAGTTCATCCGGGAACGGGTAAAGAAGAGGCAACGGGCTAAAACATCAGCCAAAAATCCTCGCATCGCGGCTTAATTAGACTTTAACGTCGAAAAAGCCGCGCTATTTTTATAAAGTATAAAAAAGTTATTATAAGTTAGCTTTTTTTAATAAACTATAATAACTTTTTTATATATGGATCCTCGTAAGAATCCCTACGCCCCCGGAGCCGGTACGATTCCTCCGGATTTAGCAGGCCGTGAAGAGATCATTGAAAAAGCTTCCATTGCCCTGGATCGATGCCGAAACGGTTTGGCATCACGTAGCCTTTTGCTCGTAGGGCTTCGAGGCGTCGGCAAAACAGTGTTACTGACCCGCATCGCACTAGAAACTGAAGCCCGGGGATTCGCCGTAGTCTCCATTGAAACACCCGAGCAACGCTCGTTGCCGGCGCTTCTAATCCCGGCGTTAAGGTCCGCCCTACTGAAACTTGACCTTCTGGTCGCAGCGGGACGCTTGGGGAAAAGGGCCTTGCGCGTTTTAGGGGGATTCGTAAGTGCGATGAAGCTCAAATACGAAGACGTGGAGTTCGGAGTCGACTTGGGAAACGAACCAGGTGTCGCGGACTCGGGGGATTTGGGTCATGACTTGGCGACCCTCTTCATTGAAGTGGGAAAAGCGGCCAAGGAAAAGAAAACAGCCTTAGTGCTTTTCATCGATGAAATACAGTATATCGCGGAAGATCAATTCGCTGCGCTTATCATGGCTCTTCATAAATGCTCGCAAAATCAATTACCGATCACTCTCGTCGGCGCCGGACTGCCTCAATTGATAGGGCAAGCCGGGCGAGCGAAATCCTACGCGGAGAGGCTATTCGAATACCCTGAAATTGGCCCTTTAAGTGAAGACGCCGCACGGGAAGCCCTGGAAACCCCGGCAAGAAAATTAGGCGTCCGCTATGAGGAAGGAGCCCTCGTTGAAATCCTATCGCAGACCCGAGCTTATCCTTATTTCCTCCAAGAGTGGGGCAAGCACAGCTGGCAATGCGCGAAACGCTCCCCTATCACCCGTGCGGATGCCAAAGCAGCGACGGTATTGGCAGTCTCTGAACTCGATGCCAGCTTTTTTCGCGTTCGTTTCGATCGTTTGACCCCATCGGAAAAGAGATACTTAAGGGCTATGGCTGAACTAGGCGGAGGATCCCATCGTTCAGGCGATATCGCCCACTTACTCGATAAAGAGGTTCAGACCGTAGCTCCCATAAGAGCTTCTTTGATCAATAAAGGGATGATCTATAGCCCTTCTCATGGGGATAACAGCTTCACAGTCCCCTTGTTCGACGGTTATATGAAAAGAGTCATGCCGAATTTCGTCAAGTCCTGACCGGCTACCTTCAGGAACCGAGAACATTTTCAACTTTTCATCTAGGGTTGTGCCACTTGACCTGATGGTCACTGACTAAGCCTAAAAAACGCGGGAATAAAAGCTCTCGTAAACCGTGCGTTTCATGGATTATTTCATCTTCGGACGGCAGGTCATGGATCGTCTTAGCTACGTCGCCGAAAACTCCCGTCAACTCTGGGTGTCCCTGTAGGGTCCACCACGGCAGGTCTTGATAACGCAAGGCTTGATACGGCGTCAGGCGGTTCGAAGCCAGGGTGATCGCTCCTTGAGGCACGCCCATGACTCCCTGGTAATGGTAGGCCTGCACCCAAAGGTTTCGCAAACCGTCGAATAAGAGATCCCCGCTTACAGCGGGAGTGAATTCCAATGGAGAGGAGCCCACTTCGCACGTTTTTTCCCCGGCGGGAGCGAGCCAATTGACGTTTCCGCCGGATGTATGCGCAATCCACTGATGGGAAAAGCAAACGCCCAACACGGGCACCGCACACCGACGCGCTTGCCGGAGAAACGCGTCGACTTTCCCCGTTTTGCGCGAGGATTCGCGGCAAGCCGATACTTCCGTCACCATCGTCTCCGAACCGGAGAGGATCACGCCATCGACATGGGCCATGGGAATGGGCGGATCTTCTTCTCCCCCCATGAGGTTCCAGACGACGAAGCGCGCGTCTCCCTTCCTAAAACCGAACATGTAACGGAACGTGTCCGAAGGCAGGTGTGGATCCGTACTACCCGTATGGCTGATCCGATAGAGGTCTTTTTGGGTCTGGGGAAGATCCGCGAATCTCGGATGACCGGCCAGCCCTCTGCGCGTCATCTCGATGAAAAGGAGCCGCGCGTCGCGCGGCATTTCGTCCACCAACCCGCTCATAACCCGATGCTGGGTCGCCGCATAATCGATTTCCCTTTCGTAAAGGACCGCTCGGGTCTGGCCCAAGCAAGCACGTAGATCGGGATGAGTAGGGACGAAGACTCTCACTTCCATGGACTTCGGGGATTTTAATGAAATGTTGCTTAAAAAGTCGGTTGAAATCTGGAATCAGTGGGCGCCTTCATAGGCTTGAAAATTCGCGATCCAAAGCCGTCATGTCTTCGCCTGTCAACATAAGGTCGAAGGCCGCCATCGAATTCTCGAGGGTGGAAAGCTGGCTTGCCCCGGGGATCGGCAGGATGCACGGGGATTTTTGGCGGAGCCAGGCGAGGACGACTTGATAGACGGAACGGTCATACCGCGTCGCCATCCTATCGAGGCCGGAAATCTGGCGCAGTTTTTCGTAACGGTACCAGCCTCCATAAGGGCTCCACGGTAGGAAGATTAAATTTTCTTTTTCGCAATAAGTTAAGACGCCGTCATGTTCAGGCTCACGGTGAAAAGGGTTGTATTGGTTTTGGACCGAGACGACATCGACGACGGCGCGAGCCTCCTCGACCTGTTTCACAGAGAAGTTTGAAACGCCGACGAAACGCACCAGCCCCTTTTCGACCGCATCACGAGCGGCTTTCAGGGATTCCTTGATCGAAAACTTAGAATCCGGTGCGTGGAATTGCCAAAGATCGACGGCTCTTTGTCCTCCTAAGGCTTGATGACTTTCGCGGATTGTTTTTTCCAAATGCTTCGGATCACCGTTAGTTTCCCACCGGCCGCCAGGGCGCATAAGGCCACCTTTGGTGGCGATCATCACGGATTCAGAAGCGCCGCAACGCTCCAAGCCCGCCCAAACGAGCTTTTCATTATGATGCTTATCGTTTTCGTCCAAGCAATAGGCGTCCGCCGTGTCGATCAACGTCACGCCGAGCTCGACGGCGCGTTTCAAGACTCGGAACGCATCGTTTTGGGCAGGCCGTCCATCCACGGATAGAGGCATGGCTCCCAATCCGATCACGCTGACGGAGCGCCCCGTTTCTCCAAACATCCTTTGAGGTAGGGTCCGCATGAGAGCACCAGTTATTTCTTAAAGTGAATGGAATCCTTCTCCGCGTCCGCCATGATCTTATCACCCTCGTGGAAATGGCCCTCGAGGATTTGGATTGAGAGAGGGTCTTGGAGGTATTTTTGAATCGCCCTCTTTAAAGGACGCGCTCCGTAGACCGGATCGTAGCCTTCCTTCGCCAAGAACTGCTTGGCCTTCGGCGTCAGCGTCAGCACGATCTTCTTTTCCGCCAGCAGACTCTCCAAATGCTTCGTCTGGATGTCGACGATGCGTTCGATGCCTTTTTCGTTCAATCCATGGAAAATTAGGATGTCGTCGATGCGATTCAAGAATTCCGGGCGGAAATGGCCTCGCAGAGCGTCCATCACGCGCTTCTCCATCTCGACTTCGTCCTTGCCGCCGAGCTCCGTGATGAATTGGCTGCCGATGTTGCTCGTCATGATGATAACCGTGTTCTTGAAATCCACCTGACGGCCCTGACCATCCGTCAAGCGGCCGTCGTCGAGGACCTGCAACAAGACGTTGAAGACGTCGTGATGGGCCTTTTCGATTTCGTCGAAAAGGATGACCGAGTACGGTTTACGGCGCACAGCCTCCGTGAGCTGACCGCCTTCATCGTAACCCACATAGCCGGGAGGCGCGCCGATCAAACGCGACACGGAATGCTTCTCCATGTACTCCGACATGTCGATGCGCACCATAGACTGCTCGTCGTCGAAGAGGAACTCGGCTAAAGCTTTCGCTGTTTCCGTTTTACCTACCCCCGTCGGCCCCATGAAAATGAAAGACCCGATCGGTTTGTTGGGGTCGGCCAATCCCGCGCGCGAACGCCGGATGGCATTGGCCACCTTCTTCAGGACTTCGTCCTGGCCGATCACGCGCTGCTGCAGGCGCTCTTCCATATGGACGAGCTTTTGTACTTCGCCTTCGAGCATTTTCGACACGGGGATGCCAGTCCACTTCGCCACGACTTCCGCGATGTCTTCGGCCTCCACCTCTTCCTTCAGCATTTTGAGGTCTTTTTGGAGCGTCTCGAGGTTCTTGTTTTCCGCTTCGAGGTCTTTTTGGAGCTCGAGGAGTTTTCCGTATTTCAGCTCGGCGGCGCGTCCGAGATCCCCATGGCGCTCGGCGCTCTCGGCCTCGAGCTTCGCATTCTCGATCTTTTCCTTGATCTCGCGGATCTTCGTGATCGCCGCTTTTTCGTTCTGCCAATGGGCCTTCAGCGTCGCGTTCTCCTCTTTTAGGGAAATGAGGTCTTTTTCGACCTTCGCGAGCCTTTCTTTAGAAGCTTTATCTGATTCTTTTTTAAGGGCTTGTTTCTCGACCTCCAACTGCAGGATCTTTCTTTCGACCTGGTCGATTTCCGTCGGCAAGCTGTCGATCTCTATGCGCAGCTTCGACGCTGCTTCGTCGACCAAATCGATCGCCTTATCCGGCAGGAAACGGTCCGTGATGTAGCGGTGCGAGAGCGTCGCCGCGGCGACGACGGCGGCGTCCTGGATCTTCACGCCGTGGTGGACTTCGTATTTCTCCTTCAAACCGCGCAGGATGCCGATGACGTCCTCGACGCTGGGCTCGCCCACTTGGACGGGCTGGAAACGGCGCTCGAGGGCCGGGTCCTTTTCGACGTATTTCCGGTATTCGTCGAGCGTCGTCGCGCCCACGCATCGGAGTTCGCCGCGCGCGAGGGCGGGTTTGAGCATGTTCGCGGCGTCGACCGCGCCTTCGCCGGCGCCAGCCCCCACCAACGTATGCATTTCGTCGATGAAGAGAATGATCTCGCCGTTGGATTCGGTCACTTCCTTCAAAACGGCTTTCAGGCGGTCTTCGAATTCGCCGCGGTACTTCGCGCCGGCGATCATCGAACCGATGTCGAGGGCGACCAATCTCTTATCCTTTAAACTCTCGGGGACGTCCCCGCGCGCGATCCTCTGCGCCAAGCCTTCCACGATGGCAGTCTTGCCGACGCCCGGTTCGCCGATGAGGACGGGATTGTTCTTGGTACGGCGCGAAAGCACCTGCATCACGCGCCTCACCTCTTCGTCGCGCCCGATAACGGGATCGACTTTCCCGCGACGCGCGTGCTCGGTTAGATCACGCCCGAAGCGCGCCAATGCCTGATAACGGCTTTCTGGATTCTGGTCGGTCACCCGATGCGTCCCGCGCACTTGGGCCAAAGCTTTCAACAGGTTTTCTTTATTGACTCCGAACTCCCGCAGAAGCTGGGAAGCCGCCGCGTCCTTAACGTGGAGGAGCCCCAACAAAAGGTGCTCGGTGCTGACGTAGTCGTCTTTCAAGATCTCGGCTTCGGCGCGCGACTGGTCGGTCGCTTGCTTGAGTCGGAACGACACGTAGACGTTGCCTTGCAAAGGCGTCACCTTGGGGATCTTCTTCACTTCCCCGTCCAACCTTTGGCGCAGGAGATTGATGTCCACCTCCATCTTCTGGAGGAGGGGTTTGACCAGACCTTCCTTTTGGTCGAGCAAGGCCAAGAGCAGGTGCTCGGGCTCGACTTGCTGGTTACTGTGGGTTTCCGCCAGTTTTTGGGCTTCTAGAACCACTTCCTGGGCTTTGAGGGTGAATTGGTCGAGTCGCATCTTGTGAAAATAAGCCTCTTTAGGACTCTACGCAAGGGGTTTAGCCATTTTTTACCTTGATACCCTCTCCACTATTTATTACTCTGTAACTACAATGTTGTTTATTTGGGATCCTGAAAAAGCCGAGGCGAATTACAGGAAACATAAAGTATCTTTCGAAATGGCCCAGACGGTTTTCGACGATCCCCTTCACCTCTCGCTGTTGGACCAAAAAGAGTGTGGGGAAGAACGTTGGGTCACGATGGGTCAGGCAGCCAACGCGAAAATCTTGATCGTCGTGCATACTTTTAAGGAAGATCATGACGGTGAAGAGGTCGTCAGAATCATCTCGGCCAGAAAGGCGACAAAACGCGAGGAGAAAAACTATGAAGAAAGAATATGATTTCTCAAAGGCGGTTAAGGGGAAGTTTTACCGTCCTAAAAAAGTCCAAAAAACCATCCGACTGGACGAAAGCATCCTCAACTATTTCCAAAATCTTTCCGAAAAATACGCCATTCCTTACCAGACGCTGATTAATTTAACCTTGAAAAAGTTCATCGCTGAAGGGCGAGAAATCACGCTTCACTTGTAACTCATTTCTTAAACGCCAAATAGATCGTCGAATCCTCTCGTTTGATGAAGAGGCGGACGATGTCGCCTTTTTTGACGCCTTTGGAGGCTTCGTTGAATTCCTTGGTGGAGTTGACTTTTTGATTGTTGATCGAGAGGAGAAGATCGCCCCGTTGGACACCCACATTGGCGGCTTCGCTCTCAGGATTTACCCCTAAAATCAAAACGCCATGGTCAGTTTTCGGCAACTGGTTGTCGATGATCTCTTCGGGGGTCAAGTCGCGAACCGAGAGACCGAGCTCGTCCGAACTGGTCTTCGTGGATTCCTCGGCCGCTTGTTCGCCCTTCTCCATCTCGCCCAGCTTCACCTTCAACGTCATCTCCTTGCCGTCGCGAAGCAAGGTGATCTCGGCCTCTTGGCCGACGGGCAGCAGGGCCACCATCGCGGGCAAGTCGTGCGATTGCTTGATGTCCTTGCCGTTGAACTTCCGGATGATGTCGCCGTTGCGTATCCCGCCCTTTTCCGCAGGGCTACCCGGGAAAATATTTGAAATCAGAGCGCCGTTCTCGTCGGAGAGATTGAAGGACTTCGCGAGCTCCGGCGTGATGTCCTGGATGCCCACGCCCAACCAGGCCCGCGTGACCTTGCCGGAAGAAATAAGCTGGGGCACCAAGGCTTTGGCCATGTTGATGGGGATCGCGAAACCGATCCCCTGCCCCGAGGCCACGATCGCCGTGTTCACGCCGATGACTTCACCCTTGGTGTTGAACAACGGCCCGCCCGAATTCCCCGGGTTGATCGACGCATCCGTCTGTATGAAGTCGTCGTAAGGGCCCGCGCCGATCACACGCCCTTTCGCCGAAACGATGCCCGCGGTCACCGTGTGGTCCAGACCGAAAGGATTCCCGACGGCCATGACCCACTCGCCGACCTGGAGCTGATCCGAATCGCCTAAAGTCACGTAAGGCAAACCCTTCGCTTCGATCTTGATGACGGCGACGTCGGTCTTGGGGTCCGTTCCGACGATCTTGGCCTCGTACTTCTTCTTGTCGTCGACGAGGACTTGGACCACGTCCGCGCCTTCGACGACGTGGTTGTTGGTCAGGATATAGCCGTCGTTATTGATGAGGAATCCGGAACCCAAGCTCTTTTGGGGCCTCTGTTGCGGCATCGAAAAACCGGGGCCCTGGAAAAAATGCTCGAAGAAATCATCGAAAGGATCGCCCTGCCTCTGGCCTCCGAAGGGAGACCGGCGCCCACCCGGCATGGGGTTCTGTTTCGGGGGATTCTTCGTCGTGCTAATGTTGACGATCGCGGGGCCTACTTTCTTCGCCAATTCGACGAAGGACGGCATCCCGGCGAACGTCCCGATCGCGACGGCGGGTTGGACTTGGGCGGGGGGCAAGGTGCTGGGGACCGCCGGCGTCTGGCCTTCCTTCAGGACTTCCACGGCGCGCGCGCGCGGATTGAGATCGAACTTCGCGGTCAAAAAAATACCGGTCACGAGACCGGCAACGGCAACCCCACCCAACGTCACCACCAATGAAGTTTTCTTCATATTTTTTTAAGGGCGCGAAGCCCCTCTCCTTTTTGGACGACCGGGCGAAATTAACCACCCGCTCCTCCGGTGTCAAGGTTACGGCGGTTGACAGGTGAGGCTTCGCAACACATAAAGGATCATGGCCGTTAAAAAGACCGGCAAAATCAAAATTCTCGAGCCTGAATTGGCGGAAGGAACTTCCGAAGAACCCCAAGAAACCAACGGCTCCCTGCCTCCGCCTCCGCCTCCGCCTCCGATGGAGGAGACCGATCTCGATGATTTGGAAATCACGGATTCCACCCTTCAAAAGGATCTCTTTGCTCCCTCTGAAACACACCCTGAGATTCTTAAAGAGGACATCCCCATCTTGGCCGAACCGGAAACGAACCGAAACCTGCCCGTCCCCCAAGGTCCCATCTCGTCTTATCTGGCCGAAATTAATAAAATCCCCCTCCTTTCCCCCGCGGAGGAGAAGCGGTTGGCCCTCCTCTTCCGCGATACCGGCGACATGGACGCCGCCCATAAACTCGTCGTGTCCAACCTCCGCTTCGTCGTGAAGGTCGCCTACGAGTACAGCGCCTACGGGCTGAAGATGTCCGACCTGATCCAAGAAGGGAACATCGGCCTCATGATGGCGGTGAAGAAATTCGATCCGAACAAAGGCTATCGACTCATCTCTTACGCCGTTTGGTGGATTCGCGCCATGATCCAAGGCTACATCCTCCGCAGCTGGAGCCTCGTAAAAATCGGGACGACGCAGGCACAAAGGAAGCTCTTTTATAAATTGAGCCAGACCAAAAGGGCCCTCAGCCAATTCCTGACCGGAGAGAAATCGGAAAGCGGAGCCACCACGACCGAACGGGTCGCTCACCAATTGGACGTCCGGGAAAAGGATGTCCGAGAAATGGAAGCCCGCATGAGCGGGCGTGATGCCTCGCTCAACCAACCTCTCTCAGACGACAATGCCACCACGGGTCTCGACATGCTGGAATCTCCCGAAAACCAGGAAGAAGCCTTTGAGAGGGAGGAGCGCCAAAAATATATCGCCCACGAGATACAAAATGCCTTGAAAGATTTGAACGAAAAGGAAAGATTCATCGTCGAAAAACGCTTGATGGCCGACGAGCCCATGACCCTGCAGGAGATCGGGGACCATTACAAGATCTCACGCGAGAGGGCGCGGCAGTTAGAGGAAAGGGCGAAGTTGAAGCTACGCAACCTCATCCAAGCGTCCAATAAAACCAAGGAATTCTTTTGAAAACGGCGTCGATTTCTTTCCGCATTCTTTACGGTATTTTTTCCACGATACTTGTTAGCCTCGCCTTTACAGGCTGCTCCAAGAAGCCTTTTCTAGCGAACGCGAAGTCGGGCGATGAAGCGTACCAAGAATGTAAAAAGCTCTCGGAAAGCGGCGACCAAGAGAAATCCATCCAATGTTTCGAGCTTTTGAAAACCCGTTTTTCGGGGTCCCAGGCCTCTTATGAAGCGGATTTAGAAATTGGAGACAGCTACTTCCGTAAGAAGGAATATCTCTTAGCCGCCGAGACCTATATTGGTTTCACCAAGCTTCACCCGACGCATGAAAAAGTCCCGTACGCGTTTTTTAGGACAGGCCTGAGTTATTTAAGAGAGTCTCCTAAGGCCATCGACCGTAACCAGACCTATCTTGATTCCGCCATTCAATACTTAGAGACGGCGGTGAACATGGGTGGCGAGACGCGGGACATTGCCAAGGAAAAGTTGATCGAAGCCAAGACACGGATCGCCAAGCGTCATTTCTACATCGGTCGTTTTTATTACCGGACGGGGGAATATATTTCCGCGATCCCCCGTTTTGAGGAGATCGTGACGAGCTATACAGGCTTGGGATTGGATGAAAAATCACTCTACTACTTGGGAAGTTCGTTCCTTCACTTGAAGGAAAAGGACCGGGCTCTGGAGATCCTTTCGGTTTTTGAGAAGCATTTTCCGGCAAGCAAGTACCGCAAGAAGCTGTCCCAGCAAATCGGCATTAAAACATAAGGAGGGCTTATGGCCGATCCGATTCGAGAACTGATCGACGCAGGCAAGAAACACTTCGAGGGAAGGAACTACACTCGAGCCCAGTCGATCTTCCTGAAAATCCTGAAATCGGGACGTCACTACCCGGACATCCTCAACATGATGGGCGTCATCCAGCATCGGGACGGGAAATTCAACGACGCCGTCGCTTTTTTTAAGGAAGCTCTCAAGATCAACCCTGACTACACCGAAGCGAACCTTAATCTTGCCGTTCTTTTAAACGATCTCGGCAAATATAAGGAATCCAAGGAACTCTTCGCCCATATCAAGAAGAAGTCCGGGACTCTTTTGGATCCGGTATTAAAGGGTAAAGTGACGAACCTCCACGCGACTCTCGGGGACATCTACAAATCCGTTGGCAGGCTCGATGAGGCGATCGCTGAATACCAAAAAGCCCTTAAAATCTCGCCAACCTACGCGGACATTCGGACAAAATTGGGCGTTTGCTTCCGGGATGGCCAAAAGAAGGAACTTTCGCAGAAGACTCTCGAAGGAACGGTGAAGGACAGTCCAAAATACCTACAGGCTCAGATCGAATTAGGAATCCATCAATTCATGTCAGGCCAAAAATCCAAGGCGCTTACTTCATGGAAAAACGTCCTAAAAAAGAATCCGAACCACTCCGTAGTCCAAGCTTTCGTAAAGCTGTGTGAATAAGGCCTTAGATCAATCTGAGGGCGATGTGCCTTCTAGGTGACAGCTGCAACCGCCACCTTGGTTGGCCATGGGATCTATGAGGTTAGGATTAGCACCGCCACGACCAGAGCTGCCACTGCCCCCGGAGACACCACCAGAGCCGGAAGAGCCCGATGAACCACCCGAACCTTCTGATGAAAAATAAATCGGAGCGCTGAAAGCATTTGTAAGTCCCGGAGCGGAACACATGACCACCAGAGAACGAATATTCGTCCTATTGAATTCCCGAACTTGATTCGTAGCAGGTGCCATACCCATCGTCGTATATAAGCCGGCTCCATTGACCTGATAACCACAAACGCTCGCCACATTCGTCGAAACCGAAAGCACATACATCGCGGGGTCATCGGTTGTGCTTGAGGTCGGAGACACCGTCGCGGATAGGATTCTCAGGCTTGTATCACCATTACCTCCCGTACCACCGGCTCCGGAACTACCGCTTCCGCCCCCGGAACCTCCGCTACCTATCGGAGGAGGATCCCCATAAGTCTCGGAAAAAAATGTGGATAGGTCGGCGCGACAAACCCAACCGTTTGAAAGCGCCCAGAAGGCTTTCGCATCGCCATCCGATACCACTCCGGTCACATTCAAAAATTCCGCGTCGCCCGCTCCGGCTGAGCAAGACCCTGTTCGAATGAAGTCGTAATAATAATTCGATGATAGTGCGGGATCCGCATAGAAGAGTCCGATATTCCCATCGTAGACGCTGAGAGGATCGTGTCCATCCGTCAAACCTAAAAGATTCATTTCATGCCTCACGGGAGCTATTGAGTGGATCATCGGCGATGTACCCACCGTAGAAGTCATTGATACCCAAGAAGGGGCAGGCTCGCCGGCATTCGGAGGAGATAGTGAAAGCGAAAAAAGCTGAGAATCCATGGTCGCAGCATAGAGGTATTGATGAGTCCCTGTGAGATAAACCACAAGCTGAGGGGGCATCCCGGCGGGGTTCATGCGCATCCAGTTGACAGGTCCTGACAAGGAGGTTTTCAAAATACCGCTTTCATCGCCCGCGTACAGAAACCCATCTCCCACCACTAAGGAAGTCGGTGAGGATAAAAGCATCGTTCCCGATCCGGTGCCGATCATCCACGACCATGTGATATTGCCCGCGCTTAAAATCCCTTTAGCGATACCATTTGAAGTCGCCGCGTAAAGAACACCGTTATCCTTTACAAGTGCGAAAACTCTCGCTCCTCCCATGATGTCGTTTTGATCGTTCCACGTTAAGGAGGATCCTGAGATCGATCCCTTGACGGCATTTCCCGTCTCGGTCACCGCGTAAATGGTATTCGCATCCGTAAACACCATTTTTCTCACACTTCTAATCTGGGATTGAACCTCCGCATCTGAAGCCATGTTGAACGGTGTCATCACCGGATTTGAACCGGAAGCTCCCGAGATGCGGTAGAGCCCCGGTAGGCCTGGCATTCGGAAGGAAAAGATCACCCAAAGAGTATCATTCGAGTTTGAATAGTATAAATCCGAAATAGTTCCCGGAGCGTCTCTCACGACCGCCGTCACACCTGTGGGAACCACATTCACAGGAGGCGTTAAGGAATGGGCATTAGCGGCAAAAAAGAAAGCAGCGATGCTCCCCAATACCCACCGATGATCTCTTTTATCAAAAAGCATAAGCTTCCCTTTCTAAAGGACTCAAAAAGAAAAGCACTTTATATGCCAATTCAGAAAAATGCTCAACTTGTAACCTGTTGAAATAGCTATATTATTTATTTTTTAAAAGTGATTTAATGTGAAAAGTAGAGCTTTATTATCGCAATGATAATTTAAGATAATAATAGTTTTAGTTTGTGAACCGCTTCAGACCACTTGGAAACATCCGATCCACCTCCCTGCGCCATATCCGGACGTCCCCCTCCCGTGCCCCCTAAAATGGGAGCTAATTCCTTCATAAGGGTTCCGGCTGGATATTTCGAGCTGAGGTCTTTAGAGACACGCAGAATAAGACTCATCTTGTCACCGGCCACACCCGCCAATAGAGCGACTCCCGAACCCAGCTTTTGGATTTTTTGGTCGGAAAGTTCCCTTAAGATCTTCGCGTCGTCCGTCGCGGATTTAAGGACGAGGACTTTCACCCCATGGACCTCGAAGAGGTCTTCCTGTTCGGCTCCGCCCGCCGATCCCATTTTGTATTTTTGGACGTCCTTCTCGAGCTTCTTGATTTGGTCGAGGAGTTTCTCCACGCGATCCACTAAATCATGCGGCGTCGATTTCAAAAGGGTCGAGGCCTTGAGAAGGCCCTCTTCCATCTTACGCAAATGGCGCAAGCCGGCATCGCCCACGACCGCTTCCACACGCCGGACGCCCGCCGCCACGGAGGATTCGCTCACCAGCTTCAACAACCCGACCTGTCCGGTCGCGCTCACATGCACGCCACCGCAAAGCTCGGTGGAAAAATCGCCCATCTTCGCTACGCGCACCTGATCCCCGTACTTGTCGCCGAAAAAGGCCAGGGCTCCCGCTTTGATCGCGGTATCGTAGGGCATTACCGTGCAGCTCACCGTGAGGTTGCGACGGATCTCGCGGTTCACGATGTCCTCGATCTGATCCAATTGTTCCCGCGACACGGGCTCGAAATGCGCGAAATCGAAACGGAGCTTTTCGTTCGTCACTAGCGAGCCCGCTTGGCGCACATGAGTGCCCAACACGTTTCTCAAAGCGGCATGAAGCAAATGGGTCGCCGAATGGTGCGTCATCGTCCCTTCGCGGAAAGCGGGGTCCACGAGGAGGGACACTTCGTCGCCTTCCTTCACGCCGCCTTCCAAGATCTTCACGCGGTGCAGGATCAAATCGCCCGACTTATGCGTATCCAAGACTTGGGCTTTGAGGTTCTTCCCTTCGATCACGCCCTGGTCACCGATCTGACCTCCGCCTTCGGGATAGAAAGGCGTCGTGGGCGTCAAGATCTCGATCTCATCTCCCACAACCGCGGCCGTGACCCTTTTTTCCGACTGAGGATCGAAAAGCACCGCCGCCGGCGCCTTTTCGGAAAGACGGTCGTAACCTACGAACGTCGAGGAGACGTTTTGGATCGCGTCTTGATAGGCCGTTCCCTTCTTGCCGCTGCCCTTCCAAGCGCGGCGCCCGCGGCCTTTTTGCTCCTCCATCAGTTCCTCGAAGCCTGCCATGTCGATGTCGAGTTTGTTCTCGCGCGCGATGAGTTCGGTGAGATCGATCGGAAAGCCGTAGGTGTCGTAAAGCCGAAAAATGACTTCGCCCGAGAGGATTTTTTCCTTCTTCTGCTTCGAAGCCTCGACCGCTTCGCGGATCATGGCCAAGCCCTTGTCGAGGGTCTCGAGGAATTTCTCCTCCTCGGAGCGGATGACTTTTTGGATCAGGTCCTTTTCCTTGCGGATCTCGTGGTAAACCTCGCCCATTTCCGCGACGAGGGTGTCGACCAAGCGGTAAAAGAACGGCTCCGTCTTCCCTAAAAGCTTACCGTGGCGGATCGCGCGGCGTAGGATGCGGCGGAGCACGTAACCGCGGCCTTCGTTCGAAGGCTGCACGCCGTCAGCGATCAAAAATGTCGACGAACGGATGTGGTCGCAGAGCACGCGGATCGAAACGTCATCTTCATGGGGGTTTGTACTACGCCCAAAACCCCCAAGCCCCCCACTCTGTTCGCTCGCACTGGCCAAGCCAGATGCTCCCTCGCTACTTTTATATTTCTTCCCGGTCAGTTCTTCGACGTGGCGGATGAGCGGCGTGAAGAGATCGCTGTCGTAGTTGGAATGAACGCCTTGGGCGACGGCGGAAAGGCGCTCCAATCCCATGCCGGTGTCGATCGACGGCTTCGGCAAAGGCTTCGTCTGGATCTTGCCGTCGGCATCGTAGCTTTTTTCGTATTGCATGAAGACGAGATTCCAAATCTCCATGAACCGGTCGCAGTCGCACCCGAGGGCGCACGCGGGCTTGCGGCATCCGTGCTCCGGGCCATGGTCGAAATGGATCTCCGAGCAAGGCCCGCAAGGCCCGGTCTCGCCCATCGACCAGAAGTTATCCTTCTCGCCCAAGCGCACGATGCGGTCTTTAGGGATGCCCACTTCCTGCATCCACAATTTCTCGGCCTCGTCGTCCTTCTCGAACACGGAAATCCAAAGGCGATCCTTGGGGATCAGCATTTCGACGGTCAAAAAATCCCAGGCGTAACGGATCGCTTCCTTCTTGAAATAATCCCCGAACGAGAAATTCCCCAGCATCTCAAAAAACGTATGGTGCCGCGCCGTCCGGCCGACGTTCTCGAGGTCGTTGTGCTTCCCGGACACGCGCATGCATTTTTGCGAAGACGTCGCGCGCGCATAGGGAGCCTTAGCCGCTCCAGTGAAGAAATTCTTGAACGGCACCATGCCGGCGTTGGTGAAATAGAGCGTCGGGTCGTCGACGGGGATGAGGGAAGCGGATGCGACGCGTTTATGGCGTAACGCCTCGAAAAACTTCAAAAACCGTTCCCGAATTTCGCGCGAAGTGATTTTAGCTTGTGTCTGAACCATAGACAGCCGGACTTACCTAAGCGAACTTATGAGGGCAAGTATCTAAAATGAAATGAGTCAACCTATCTTAAAACACCAATCTTCCAAACACCCTTTTCCAAAAAAGCTTCGATGGTTTGGCGCTTGGCTTTGTTGATTAGGTTAGGGTGGGAAAGTTTATATTTTTTGGCGTAATCCGACAGGCGCATAATTTCCTTACTTTCAAGATAAGCTAAGCGTTTATGATAACTGTTGGCGAGGGCTTTTCCAACGATGTCTTCCATTAGAGCCGTTTTGGATTTCTGATTAAAATCACGGAAAGCCTCGTAATAGGTTTTTCGATCAATGAATTTGATATTGATCGGCACAAAACCCTCTCGAATGAGAAGGTAGTTGTTAAGGACCCGGCCAATCCGTCCATTCCCGTCGACAAAAGGATGGATCTGCTCGAAGCTTAAGTGAAACCTCGCCACCCGTTTGACGATATTTTCATGATAGTTCGCCTGATATTCGGCGATCGCTTGCTCCAGCCGAGCCGAAACTAATTGAGGATCAACGGCGATGTGGTCCCCCACCCGCACCCATTCTTTTCCATTCCGAAAACGACCGGCGATGTCGTCTCGAATATTCGATAAAAGCATTTTATGGAGCAGCAGGATGACTTCAAAATCAAGCTCTTGTTCCTTTGATTTTTTTTCAATGTAGGAGACGACTCGCGCCAAATTTTTGGCCTCGAAAATTTCCCTTTCGGAAATATACCGATCCAAATCGATCTGTAGAAGAATTTTTTCCGTCTCTTCCAAGGACAAGGTGCTGTTTTCAATCGCGTTGGAATTATAAACCTGCTCCGAGACCTCAGCTTCACTGACAAGCGTCAAAACAGCCTGCTTACCAATAGCGGCCTTATAAAAACGATTTCTTAAGTCATTTATTTGGGCAGAAACAGCGCCAGGAGAAGGCATCCTGAAACAATATTAATTTAACGAAAAATGTCAATAAATCGTTAAAAAAGCCTTTAAAACAAAATTTTAATGATTTTATCTAAAAAATAGTGAAGTTATTTCTTTTTCTCACTCTTCTCTTTTTCCGCCTTCTCAGGAGCTTGAGGAAGGGCGATTCCGGCCTTGGCGAGGACTTCCTGCTCGATCTTCTTGGCGACGTCCTTGTTCTCCTTCAAATAGAGGCGGGTGTTATCCCGGCCCTGGCCGATGCGTTCGTTCTTGTAGGAGTACCAAGTCCCGCTCTTCTCGACCACTTGATGGGCCTCGGCCAGATCCAATATCTCGCCTTCGCGCGAGATACCCTCGCCGTAGATCACGTCGAACTCCACTTCCTTAAACGGGGGCGCGACTTTGTTCTTCACGACTTTGACTTTCGTGCGGTTGCCGACGACGTTGTCGCCGTTCTTCAAGGCGCCAATGCGACGGATATCCAAGCGGACCGAAGCGTAGAACTTCAAGGCGTTACCGCCCGTCGTCGTCTCGGGGTTGCCGAACATCACGCCGATCTTCATGCGGATCTGGTTGATGAAGATGATCATCGTCTTCGTGCGGGCCGCGCTGCCGGTCAATTTACGGAGGGCCTGGCTCATCAAACGGGCTTGAAGGCCCATCTGCGGCTCGCCCATTTCGCCTTCGATTTCGGCCTTCGGCACCAGGGCCGCGACGGAATCGATGACGATGACGTCCAAAGCCCCGCTCTTCACGAGCATGTCCGCGATCTCGAGAGCCTGCTCGCCGTTATCCGGTTGGGAAATCAAAAGGTCTTCGGTGCGGACGCCGAGTTTCTTCGCATACTGAGCATCAAGGGCATGTTCCGCGTCGATGAAGGCGCAGACGCCACCTTTGGCCTGGGCCGCGGCGACGGTTTGCAGGGCCAACGTCGTTTTACCGGAGGATTCCGGACCATAGATTTCCACGATGCGTCCCTTCGGAAGGCCTCCGATGCCGAGCGCGATATCCAAACCCAAGGAACCCGTAGACACCCCTTCGATCGCCTCGATCACGCGTTCTTCGCCCAGCTTCATGATGGCGCCTTTGCCGTATTGCTTTTCGATGGTGCCGATGGCGGCGGTGATCGCTTTGTCTTTATTCGCGGAAGTGATGGATTCCATGGTCTCTCCTTAGGTGAGGTTAAAAGATTTCCGTATAGGAAGAAAAATCTCTTAAATGCAAGCGGATTGCCAGCGCTTTTGATGGCGGAAACGCCTTTAGAGTCCAAAACCGAGACGATCCGGTCTCATTTTCGAATTAGCCATTTCCTTAATAGATCTAAGGCCGAATATGCCGTGATTTTCTTGAACCATTCGCGAGAGGTCGGGAAAAAAATTTTCCGTTCTTCGGTCCCTTCGGGCGTCGCCAGGGCGATGTGGACGGTTCCCACCGGTTTCTCCGCGGTCCCTCCATCGGGACCCGCGATACCCGTCATCGAGAGAGCGTAAGTCGCTCCCGACCGGACTCTTAACCCTTCAGCCATGACAATCGCCGTCTTAGAGCTGACGGCACCGTGCGTATTCAATACTTCTTCGGGTACGCCGAGGAGCTGAAGCTTCGAATCGTTACTGTAGGTCACGACTCCTTGGAGAAAATAGCGCGAGCTACCTGACACGTCCGTAATGAGACTCGACAGAAGACCGCCCGTACAGGACTCGGCCACGGCTAATGTCTGTTGGCGCTCCGCCAAAAGTTCGCCCACGACCTGAGGCAGCATCTTCTCGCCGTCTCCGTAAATGACGTCACCGAGGCGCTTCCGCACTTCCGCCGATACTTCTTCGACCCTGCGGCGGACTAGGGCTTCCTCCGTCCCGCGTGCGGATACTTTGAGGAGGATCTCCGGGAAGAAGATCCGAAACGCCAGATCGACGCCGTCGAGGTTCACGTCGGCCAGTTGACGGTCCATGGCCGATTCCGTCATTCCGAAACCGCGGAGGATTTTTTGGTGAAATTCCAGCTTGGTCGGCGCGACGCGTTTGAGTGTCGGAAAGACGTACGCCTCGCACATCGTCTTCATCTCGCTGGGGACTCCCGGCAAAAAGAAAAAATGCGCGTTTCCATGGATGAGATGACAGCCGGGGGCCGTGCCGTTGCCGTTAGGAATTGCCGTGGAGCCTTCGGGAAGCATCGCTTGCTTTTCGTTATTGGCCGCCATGGGGCGGTTCAGGCGGTCGAAACGCTTTCGGATCGCTTCTAAAGCGTCGGGAAATAATACCTGTTTGACGCCGAAGGCCTTCGCCGCCGTCTCGATCGTGATGTCATCAAGCGTCGGGCCCAAACCTCCGGTCACAATGACCGCTTGGGACCTCCGGGCGGCCAAGTGCAAGGCTTCCGTGATCGGTCCGGGGTCGTCTCCCACCGAACTATGGGCATGGAGGTCGTAACCCCGGCTCCAGAGGTAGTCGCCCAGCCAGGCGAAGTTGGTGTCGACGATGTTTCCCGAAAGAATTTCGTCACCGACGGTGAGGACTTCGATTTTCATGGAAAAAGCTCTGGAGAAAGACGAGGACCTTGGCAAGAAGTTTGGCTTTTGAGGCGATCGAAAAGATTGCCCTCTCAAAACAAATTTTCGCTATTCCGAAAAAAGTGACTCATTTTATGATTTTACAACAGGTTCTACTGGAACGTTTCGTAAAATCAGGATAAAGTCTAAGCTTTCAACCTTGTAACGAAGGGAGACCTCATGGCGGAGATAGCGAAACTCATCATCGACGGAAAAGAATATGAATTCCCGGTCGTCACCGGCAGCGAAGGCGAAAAGGCCATCGACATCGGTAAGCTCCGGCAAACCACCGGCTGCATCACCATCGACCCCGCTTTCATGAACTCCGGCTCCTGCTTCTCTTCCATCGCTTTCATCGACGGCGAAAAAGGCATTCTCCGCTACCGCGGCGTGCCTATCGAAGAACTCGCCGAGCATTCCAACTTCGTCGAGACGGCCTTCCTCCTCATCTACGGCCATCTTCCGACGAAACAGGAGCGCGAACGCTTCAGTACGGGTCTCACGCGCCACTCGCTGATCCACGAGGACATGAAGAACTTCTTTAACGGCTACCCCAGCAGCGCCCATCCGATGGCGATCCTCTCCGCGATGGTGGGTTCGTTGTCGGCTTACTACCCCAACGTCACCTCCGCCGACGTCACCGACGAGGAGATGGACGAGCATTACGTCCGACTACTTTCAAAAGTCCGCACCATCGCCGCCGCCTCCTACAAAAAATCCATCGGCCAACCGATCATCTACCCCCGCAACGACCTCTCCTATTGCGCGAACTTCCTGCACATGATGTTCGCCGTCCCGGCCGAACCTTACACGGTCGACGAGGACGTCGTGAGGGCCTTGAACCTCCTCCTCATCGTCCACGCCGACCACGAGCAGAACTGCTCCACTTCCACCGTGCGCATCGTCGGCTCTTCCCGCGCGAACATCTTCGCCTCCGTGTCAGCCGGAATCTGCGCCCTGTGGGGACCGCTCCACGGCGGCGCGAACCAGGAAGTGATCGAGATGCTCCAAAAGATCCACGATGAGAAGACGCCCGTCTCGAAGATCGTCGCGGACGCGAAGGACAAGAAAAGTTCCTTCAAATTGATGGGCTTCGGCCATCGGGTCTACAAGAACTTCGACCCGCGTGCGAAAATCCTCAAGGCCAGTTGTGACAAGATTTTGGCCAAGATGGGTATTCACGACCCGCTCTTGGATATCGCGAAAGAGCTCGAAGAAGCGGCTTTGAAGGATTCGTATTTCGTGGAAAGGAAACTCTACCCGAACGTCGACTTCTACTCCGGCATCCTCTACCGCGCGATGGGGGTGCCGACGAACATGTTCACCGTCATGTTCGCCCTCGGCCGACTCCCGGGCTGGATCGCCCATTATAAGGAACTCCGTTCCGACGCCGGCGCCAAGATCGAACGCCCGCGCCAGATCTACACGGGCAACACGCTCACCCACTACGTGCCTATCGAAAAAAGGTAGGGAGAAGGGCCATCAGCACTCGCAGTGCTAGGTTCGCGTAAACCCCCGCCATCACGTCGTCCATGACGATGCCCCAACCGCCTTTCAGGTGATCCTGGAACCAACGGGCGGGGAAAGGCTTGAGGATATCCATCAGTCGGAAAAGCAAAAAGCCGGCAATCGTCAGTTTCCAGGAAAAAGGCAGGAAGGCCAAGGACACCAACTGTCCGATGATCTCGTCGACGACGACTTGACCCGGATCTTTCTTGGCAAAATGCGCCTCGGCGATCTCGGAGGACCACACGGAGATCGCGAACACCCCAAGAGTCGTCACCGCGTAGAGTGGCGCGGAAAGGTTTTGAAAGAGTAGGTAAAACACCAAGCCCACCAAACTGCCCCAAGTGCCGGAAGCGAAAGGCGCGTAGCCGGAACCGAAACCGGTCGCGAAGATCAAAGCCGTTTGATTCGCCATTTTTTTCATCATTGACACGTCGCCCTTATTGGCTTTTAGGCAGTGGCACAAGGAGAAATTATGAAACTCAAAGACAAGGTCGCCATCGTCACCGGCGGGTCCCAAGGGATCGGCAAAGCCATTTCCAAACGTTTATACGACGACGGGGCCTCTGTCGTGATTTTCGACTTGAAAGAAGACCAAGGTCAGGCGGTCGCCAAAGAACTCGGCGAGCGAGCGCTCTTCCTGAAAACCGACTGCACGAAAAAATCGGAAGTCGACGCCCACGTGGCCAAAGCTATCGAAAAATTCGGCAAAATCGACATCCTCGTGAACAACATCGGCTGGGCTCTGCCTACGTTTTTCGCAGACGAGACCGAAGAGTATTGGGATAAGGTCATCGCGGTGAATTCTAAGACCCAACTCCTCCTCGCGCACGCCGTGCTGAAGGACATGACGAAGCGCAAGGGAGGCAAGATCGTCAACCTCTCGTCGGATGCGGGCCGCGTCGGGCAAATGCAGGGCGTGGTGTACTCCCTATGCAAAGCGGGCGTCATCGGGTTCACCAAGGGTTTGGCGCGCGAAGTGGCGCGTTTCGGCATCAGCGTGAACTGCGTATGTCCCGGTCCCACCGATACCCAACTCTTCGAAGAAGCCATCAACCCCAAGATCAAGGATACCTTCGTCCAGATCATACCTTTCAAGCGTATCGCGAAGCCCGAAGAGATCGCAGCCGGCGTGGCCTTTTTCGCGTCTCCGGACGCAGACTACGTCACCGGTCAGGTCTTATCGGTCTCGGGCGGCTTGACGATGGCGGGGTGATTATTTCCCGGACGGATAGTATGTTCGCATCTCTTCAAACCTCACGGCTCCCGAGAGGTCCATCTCAGGCCCGAAATACAATTCCACACCGTAAGATTGGCAACCCCTGACCGTGAACCCTTCAAAAGCCACCGGCACGGTCACGGTTTCGCGAGGGGCAATCTCGACCCCTTCCCGGAGGGAAGCTGGATTCTGCAAATGTCCGGGGATGGAGGGACACACTCCTGCATCCAAGCGGGCTTGCCGACATTGGACCGAGGCACTGAGAAGGTAGAAAGTACGACGATGACATCCCGTATGGGAAACCCTCAAAAAAAGAACGTATCGATTCCGCTCAAAATGCCTCTCAGAGACCGAAATATTGACCATCATTCGATTGCGATCATCGGAACATCGGGTCGGAGAAGTGGGTCGGGCACGCTGGGCGTTTCTGGGTTCCATGCCCGTATTCTTAAAAATTTTCATGATCCTTCGCCCCCTCCCCTTCGAAGAAGTTGCGCCTCTTGACGAATGCGCTTAACTTTTCAAGAATATTTTCCAACCGAAAGGTAAGATCATGAAAAAAATATATGCGTTAGCGGTCGTGGCATGGCTTGGAGCCTACGTGATGGCGGCGGGTTGCGGGGGTTCGTCGACGGCTTCTGGGACGGGAGGGTCTGGCGGTGGAACGGCAGGCTCTAGCGGAGCGGGTGCTTCAGGATCCGGAGGAGCGGGGGGCGGCATTGTCGGTACCGGATCCTTTACGACAGTCTCCACGCTTAGCGACGGACTCACCTCGAATCGCGTGGTGGAATATTACGTGCCGACGACCGTTTCGTCGAACCCTCCTCTCGTCCTGGTGTTCCACGGCACGGGAACGAACCGAGCGAACGCGACTCAGGATGGAGCTTCCAACGAACTTCGCGACTTCGTCACGCGCGACGGGGACAACATCAATATCGACGAAGTCGCCATCAGCCACGGCTTCATCGTCGCGGCCCCCCAAGCCCTTTCCCGGACCGGAGGAAGCGGCGATCCGGATCACCGCGGGGATACGAGCTTTCTCTGGAACCTCGACACTTCCATCCTCAGCTCCAATAACGACTTGACCTTGGTGCAAAACATCATCACCGACGCCCAAACGCGCTACGGCATCAACGCCAATCGCGTCTATGCGATGGGATTCTCCAACGGCGGCTTCTTCAGCTATCTCGTCGCCATGCGACTAAACACCGCGATCGCGGCTTTCGCGGAAAACTCCGCCGGAGCCATTAACTGCGCCAACCCCGACGGCAGCGAGCCCGCACGTACCGTATGCACCTTCCAAGCTTCCGGATTCACCGGGACCACCTGCACCGAACTCAGTGTTCAAACGGGTTATGCATCCTGCGTGAGCGCCTGCACCCAAGCCTTAAGGCCGACGCCTCTCCCCACCTCCGGGCGTGTGCCGCCTGGCTACCTGGCGCACGATCCCGCAGACAATAGCGTGTCATCTTATTATACGTGCACGTTGTTTCAGGCGCTGAGCTCCGGACGCCGTAGCCTTGCGTTTCATGGGTCCGGACACTCGGTGCCCGACGCTTTTTCGCAAGCCGCGTGGACGTATCTGTCGGGATTCACGCTTTCCGATTGATCCCGACGGAAAAACAGTTTCGGAGAATCCAATAAATACGCGAAGGTGCTCGTCCGCGCCTTTTTGAAAGGGAAAGGTGGCTAAGAGCGGGACCGACATCATTTTCTTCAAGACATCGGGATTAGTCTCGTCCGCGAGGGATTTTTTAGGTGTAGTCTGGTTTAAGACGACACCGAGGCACGGGATCTTACGGGCGGCGAGAGCCTCCAAAGACAGGAGCGTATGATTGATGGTCCCGAGCCCGAGCCGTGCCACGAGCACAACGGGGAATGCGCATTCAGCGATCAGGTCGAAGTTCGTCTTGCGTTCGGCTAAAGGCACCCAGAGACCGCCAGCGCCTTCAACGATCAACAAAGAATGCCTTTTGGAAAGCGCTTGGAAACAACCCATCGTCTCGCGCCAATGGATTTTTCGGCCCTCTCGATCCGCCGCGATCTTCGGGGCCAGAGGCTCGGCAAATGGGTGGGGGCAGATTTCATGATCCTCATCCGCAACCCCCGCCATTTCTTTCAAGTACCTGAAATCTTCGCGTCCCGCTTGGATTCCGGACTCGAACGGCTTGAAGACGCCCACATCCATGCCGCGGTGCCGAAGCGCCCGAGCGAGCCCCCCGGCCACATAGGTCTTGCCGACGGCGGTGTCGGTACCCGTGATGAAAATGCCTCGAGCATGAGTCATAACGCAACGCACTGAATAGAAATCTCAAAAGACACAACTTTTTTAAAATCTCGTCGATAATGTTTCTTGAAGAACGAAGGAGACCAACCATGACATATATACCTCATGTGGGACCGAGCTTATGCCCTAACCTGACACCACCCTCGCCCCTTGCTATTCCCCAAATACCCGGCCCTGGTACGCTGGATACTTACACAAGTTGTCCTCCTAGAAATTCATTGGATTGTGCTTTTTTTCCACCCCGTCTTCTTGGGACTCATTTCTCGGATGCGAAGACGGTCGTGAGTGACGGTCGTGCCGCTTTTTTAAATTTTCTCACATTTTTTCCGAATGCTTCTTGTGGAGATTGTGCCACCCTTATTCATAATCTCGCCACTCATCTTTATAGGACGCACACACGTCAATTGTCCGCTCCTTTGGAGGAGGCCGCTAAATCAGATAAATTAGGGGAATCATGGAAAAGCTACGTCTACAGAGCCACTGAGATCGTGGCGCGCGAATGGGATTTAGTGATCGATGGGATGAGCCGTGCGGAGAGAGATCAATACCGTGCTGACTATCGCTCTTTCTTAAACCGCTTTGTGAATTGTGACGATTACGCCACGGCTTTTCTTCCCATCCGTGCCATCCACGAGACTTCACAAGATGTTTACGCTACCTCTCGAAGAAATGACTCAGAGCGTGTGGCAAATCGGGCTTTGTTTAAGGCTTTTTTTCAAACACTCCCGACGGACTCTCGTCCTCTCATGGGCCAGATTTTCGATGAATTAACCCGTTTTATCGTGGCACGGGACACGGGACGGCACCCCGTCATTTGGGGACGCATGGAAGGGCCTGACTGGTTCGAGGCGGCTCAGAGAGCCTTGCGTGTCATCGATGATAGCTGGCCGGAAATCATCCGAGGCCGGACCTCGAAAATGGAAGACAGTTCGAGAGATTTCCGAGATCTTGAAACATGGTTCGACGCTCGCGCCCGTACAATTCTTGCGGCACCTATCCAAGAACTCTGTGCTTTGAGCATGGATTCTTTAGGGAGAGAATATGGCCCTTACAGCTCTGCATTGGCCCGAGATAGATTGATTTATCGGATCGTCATCCAGGGCAATGATGAGGATATTCTGGCTTTGGAAACGGTATTGAACTCTATAGAAGTGTCACTGCGCTCTCCTAGCTTGGACCCAGAAAGAAAAGAAATCTTCCAAAAAGACCGTGAAACGATCCTGACCCTATTTAGAGATGCGTCCACCCATCATCCTTACTCTCTGGCACCCCGTATCGTGGCTCAGAGAGCGGCAACAGCATCGTAGACCACCGCACATAAGAGGTTGATCTCATCTTCCGTGATCGACAACGGCGGCATAAGAACGATGGTATTGCCCAAGGGACGGATCAAGACGTGTTTTTTACGCGCGGCAAGACAGATTTTATGGGCGACGCGCGCCTCCAGAGGATAGGGACCGATCTCGATGCCGACCATCAGTCCTTTTTGACGGACTTCCAAGACCGAACCCAACTCCTTGAACCGATGAAGGGCCGCGGACAGGGTTTGGATTTTCGAGGGTAAGGACTCTAAGACCTTCTCATTCTCGAAAATCTCCAAATTCGCCAAGGCTGCCGCGCAGCCTAAAGGGTTTCCCGTGTAGGAATGACCATGAAAGAACGTCTTGTATTCGGAATAATTGCCGAGAAAAGCCTCATACACCTCATCGGTCGCGAGCGTGGCGGCTAAAGGCAGGTACCCCCCCGTCAGGCCTTTGGCCAAGCAGAGAAGATCAGGCACGACGCCTTCTTGTTCGCACGCGAAGAGCGTTCCTGTCCGTCCGAAGCCCGTCGCCACCTCGTCGGCGATCAACAAAACTTCATACTGTTCGCAAAGGGATTTAAGCTTTTTTAGGAAGCCCGCCGGTTGGACAATCATGCCGCCCGCCCCCTGCACGAGAGGCTCGATCACGACGGCGGCGATCTGTTTCCCTTCTTTTTGGAAACGGTTCTTCAACCAATCCAAACATTCCGGATCCCGTGGAGACGGGGCCTTCAGCGTGGGAAACAAAAGCGGGCGGTAGATTTCGTGGAACATCTCGATGTGACCTACGCTCACCGCGCCGATCGTGTCCCCGTGATAGGCGTCGCGAAACGAGACGAACTTCTGCTTTTGAGAATACTCCCTTTTAGGCGTCTTCAACTGCCAATATTCGAAGGCGATCTTGAGGGCGACCTCCACGGCCGTCGATCCGTTGTCGGAATAAAAGACGTGGTTGAGCTTCTGGGTGCCGAGCTTTTCATTCGCCACGTCGACAAGCTTTTTCGCCAGCCGCGTCGCGGGGATATTGCCGGAGCCTAAGAGCGTCGCGTGGGCCACGAGATCAAGCTGGGACTTGATCGCGTCGTTGAGGGCTTTTTTAGCGTGGCCGTGGACGTTCACCCACAAGGACGAGATGCCGTCGAGGTAGCGCTGTCCCTCCGTATCGATCAGGTAATTGCCCTCGCCCCTTTCGATGATCACGGACTCCTCGGCCCCGTATTCTTTCATCTGGGTAAAAGGATGCCAGATGTGGTTTTTGTCCCATTCCTCCAGTTTTTGATCTTTATCCGCCATGTGGGGTCCCCTGTTAAAAAGAGGCGGGAGAGGCAACAAATTCTTTTTAGGAATGAAGGGCCTTAAGACTCGAGATCAATTGCGCGATCTGCCCGACCGTGTGCGTAGCACTCACCGTCAGGCGTAAACGCGACGTTCCTTCAGGGACAGTGGGCGGGCGGATGCCTTGGATGTGGATTCCGTCTCTCAATAAGCGCTCGGAAATCCGCATCGTCTCTCGGGCGTCGCCGATCCGAATGGAAAAAATGGGGGAAGTCCCTTGATCCAATCCCAACTCTTGATTCACCAAGTCTACATTGCTCCACAGCTCGCGGCGTAGCCGTTCCCCTTCGGGACCGCGGACGATTTTCAAGGCCGCCAAACTGGCGCCAATGGCCGCCGGCGGTAACGACGTGGAAAAAATGAACGACCGGGCCTTATTCATCAGGTATTTTTTCAAAACATCACTGCCGCAGACAAAAGCTCCGTAGGAGCCGAAGGCTTTTCCGAAGGTGCCCAGCGTCAGGAGGTTTTCGGCACCCGTTTCCGACCGGCCCGTGCCTTTTCTCCCCAAAATCCCCACGGCGTGCGCTTCATCGACGTAGAGAAACGCCTGATATCGGGAGGCTAAATCTTTTAAATCCTCTAGAGACGCTAAATCCCCTTCCATGCTGAATACGGACTCGGTCACAAGGAGGCGCCTGGAAGCTTTCTGCGAAACGCGGCCCTTCAAGAGGGATTCCAGATGACCCATGTCGTTATGACGATAAATGAGCGTCTTAGCCTTGGATAAACGGCATCCGTCCACGATGGAGGCATGATTCAAAGCATCCGAAAAAATGACGTCCTTTTCGCCCATAAGAGCCGGAATGACGCCGATATTGGCGTGATACCCCGAGTTAAAAAGCACGGCAGATCCGACGCGTTTCCATTGGGCGATTTCGCTCTCCAGTATCTCCATCATATCGGTGTTTCCAGAAACCAACCGAGCCGCGCCGCTGCCCGTTCCATACCTGCGGGCCGCCTGGAGAGCTCCGTGAAGCACTCGAGCATGATGCGAAAGGCCTAGGTAATCATTCGAGCAAAAATTTATACTGTCTCGAGGGATGAGCCTTGTCTGCCGCCAAAGACCTTGCTTCTTGATCTCGTTTAAAGATTCCTGAAGAAAAAACATGCCCGAGCGCTGGCAAACTTGATGAAATTTAGCAACTTTCCGCGATGATCCACGATACTCTTTTCATCATTGAAAATTAGGAGGCTTTTTATGAGAGTTTTCGGGAATTCTTCGCTTTCTGCTGCTTCACCTTACATGAATCGGGACTCTTTTACCCCTCCGCCAACTGGTGGTGATAAACAGCCTAGCACCGCGAGTGCATTTCCTAGGAATCCATTGAGTAAACCCAATGATCCTAATCAGGATACTTACAGGGAGAGCGAAGCTCCTACAACTCCTACTTTTTTTGATGGCATCAAGGAACAAAATACATCTGCTACTCAACGAGCCCTACGGGTCTTGGCTCGATCGGTTTTAAGGGAATTAAAAAGAAGTGGTTATTCAAGAATTGAAATGGTGACATTTGCCACGGAGTTTTTGGATATATTAGCCACGGAGATTAAGGCTGATGATGATGACGATGATGGAAATGTCTAGATCTAGATAAATAATAAAATTGCTCTCGAGAAAAAGGCTTTTTACGGAAACACTTCATGTCCCACTTACGCCACAACTGGACAGTCCCAGAAATTCAAACCCTCTACGACCAACCCTTTCTCGACTTAGTCTACGAAGCCCAAACGATTCACCGCCAGCATTTCAAAGCCGGCGAGGTGCAAAAGTCGACTTTACTCTCCATCAAGACCGGGGCTTGCTCGGAAGACTGTGGTTATTGCCCCCAATCCGCGCGTTACCAAACTTCGGTGGAACGCGAGCCGCTCATGTCCCTCCCGGACGTCCTGGAAAAGGCTCGAGAGGCGAAAGACGGTGGCTCGACCCGCTTTTGCATGGGTGCCGCATGGCGTGAAGTCAAAGAAGGTCCGGATTTCGACCGGGTCGTGGACATGGTCAAAGGCGTTTCGGGAATGGGCCTGGAAGTATGCTGTACTTTAGGAATGATCAACGCCTCCCAAGCCAAACGTCTGAAGGACGCCGGCCTCACCGCTTACAACCATAACCTCGACACGTCGCCCGAATTTTACGGCGACATCATTACTACCCGGACTTACGAAGACCGTCTCCAAACCATCGACCACCTGCGGGAAGCCGGAGTCCAGGTCTGCTGCGGCGGCATCGTGGGTCTCGGCGAGTCGAAGCAGGATCGGATCCGGCTCCTCCAAATGTTGGCGAATCAAAACCCACACCCGGAAAGCGTTCCTATCAACAAACTTGTTGCCGTCGTCGGTACGCCGTTGGCCGATCAAAAGGAAATCGACACGATCGAGTTCATCCGTACCATCGCCACAGCCCGCATCCTCATGCCCCGATCTTTCGTGCGTTTAAGCGCCGGACGGACGGGACTGACGGACGAGGCCCAAGCCTTGGCTTTTATGGTGGGAGCGAATTCGATTTTTGCCGGTGAAAAACTCCTCACGACGCCCAATCCCGAATGGGATGCGGATCAAACCCTGTTTGAAAAGCTCGGCCTTAGAGAGCTTCCCTTACCCACCTCCAATTGAGGACTTAAAACCACTCCCTGAGGCATTCAGTCATCGTTTTTCCATATAAATCCCTGAAAAAGGTTGGGTTTTTGAGCTTAATCCTCTGGCATTAGTCTTGCTCATATACTCCTCGATGGCTATGAACGTCCAACAATCGAATCGAACCGCTTATACCTCTCCAGCCCGCTCCTCCACTCCGCACCTGAGGGCTCCCCAAGGAAAGCAGCCCGGGATCCTCAGCCGTATCGGAAAAGCCGTCGGGGAAATCCTCAATGGCCCTCAAGTCATTCAGAAGCAAAACAGCACTACCGGGATGGACCGTTTTCAAATGCGAGGCACGAATTATCAAGTCGCCATCCAAGAAGATTTGAAGAAGCTCACCTACCATGGAACGCAAGGCCGCTCCGCATTGAGCCATCTCGACGGTCAAATGGTCGCTTGGATGAATCAGGAGATCATCGGAAGCTCCGGTCCTACGGCTTCCGCTCCCTCCCGGCCTGCCGCTCCCCAGTCCGCCCGTCCCGCCGGCCGACGGGCCTAAAAACCCTCTCCGTCTCGTTTTTTAATCCTTGCAATTATTTTTCAAGGTGTTAGCGGAGCCAACTCTTATGAAAGAAAAGATACACCCTAAAGTCTACGAAGTGAAAGTTGCCTGTGCTTGCGGCAATATCATCGAAACGATTTCGACGCGCGAGAAGCTTTCCGTCGTCGTGTGCTCCAAATGCCACCCTTTCTATACCGGTAAGCAAAAATTGGTCGATACCGCCGGCCGCGTTCAGAAGTTCCAACAGAAATACGCTAAGAAGGCGCCTGCAGTAAACGCCTAGTTTCCGACTATCCTTCCCTTAACTCCCCGGTGGGAGTGCGGGGGAGAGCAGGATCTTCCCCGCATACAATGTTCCATAAGCTTGATGACTTGGAGAGGAAGTTTAACGAGCTGAGCGATCGCATCGCGGACCCCGCCGTCATCGGCAACGCTTCCCAATTCCAAAAAATGGCCAAGGAGAGGGCGAACCTCGAGCCCCTGGTCCAAACCTACCAATACTACAAAAAAACCCTTTCCGAGATCGAAGACAACAAAAGCCTTTTAGACGAAACGGACGAGGAGATGCGCAAGCTCGCTAAAGAAGAGCTCTTGCGATTGGAGCCCGAAAAGGAACGCTTAGAAGCCGAGCTCAAGATCCTCCTCCTGCCCAAGGACCCGAACGACGAGAAGAACATCATCCTCGAAATCCGAGCCGGCACCGGAGGGGACGAAGCCGCCCTGTTCGTGGCGGATCTCTACCGCATGTATTCCCGCTACGCGGATACCCGCGGGTGGCGCGTGGAAGTCATGGACACCAACCCGACCGGCATCGGGGGCTTAAAGGAAATCATCGTCCTCATCTCCGGACAGAATGTCTACAGCGATTTGAAGTACGAGGCCGGCATCCACCGCGTGCAACGCGTCCCGAAGACCGAGCAGCAAGGCCGCGTCCACACATCCGCTGTCACCGTCGTCGTCATTCCCGAAGCCGAGGACGTGGACGTCCATATCAACGAAGCCGACATCCAGACGGACGTCTTCCGCGCCTCGGGACCCGGCGGCCAAGGCGTGAACACGACCGACTCGGCCGTGCGCCTCACGCACAAGCCCACCGGCGTGGTCGTGGTCTGCCGCGATGAACGCAGTCAGATCAAGAACAAGGCCAAGGCGATGAAAATTTTAAAATCGCGCATCTTGGAAGCCGAGCAGGAGAAGCAGGACGCCGAACAGCGGGCTTCGCGCAAGGCCATGGTCGGTTCCGGTGACCGCAGCGAGAAGATCCGCACCTACAACTACCCCCAAAACCGCATGACCGACCATCGCATCGGATTGACGCTGCACCAATTGGATCAAGTGATGGAGGGAAAGATCGGCGAGGTGATCACCGCCCTGCGCACGCACTACCAGACCGAACTCCTCAAACAACAAGCCAATGACTGAATGGACTTCTTTAAGCCTCATCCAATGGACGACCGGTTTTTTTGAAAAAAAGGGCATCCCCAATCCGCGATTGGACGCCGAACTCCTCCTCGCTCACGTTCTCAAATGCAAACGCATCGATCTCTACATGCAGTTCGAGAAGATCATTTCCGAAAAGGACCGGACGGCCTACCGCACTCTAGTGGAAAGGCGCGCGACGCGCGAGCCTTTGCAATATATCCTGGGCGAAACGGAATTTTGGGGGCTCACGATCAAAGTCACCCCGGATGTGCTTATCCCTAGACCGGAAACGGAGCTTCTGGTTGAGGAAATAGTGAAAAGGCTCAAGGCTCAAGGCTCGCCGTTGGTTGACGACCCTACGGCCGCAAATGAAACACCAGCAGCCGCGAACCGCGAGCCGCGAGCTCTGGATATTTTGGAAATCGGCGCCGGCACCGGCTGCATCTCCATCGCTCTCGCTAAAAACCTTCCCCAATCCTCTATTATCGCCACCGACATTTCTCCAAAAGCCCTCGAAGTCGCGCGGCAAAACATCCGACACCACGCGCTCGACGCACGGATTAAACTCACCGAATCCAACCTAGCGCCTTGGGAAGATTTTCAAAAAACCCATCGGCAATTTGATCTTATGGTCTCCAATCCCCCTTATATCCCCGCAGATGAAATCACCGCCCTCCAACCCGAAGTCTCGCAACACGAACCTCATCTCGCGCTATCGGGAGGGGAGTCCGGATTGGATATCATCGAAAAAATCCACGAACACGCCATCCCCTTTCTCAAACCACAAGCGTGTTTGATGATGGAAATCGGTGAAGGCCAGGCGCAAACTCTCAAAGAAAAATACGAAAATCATCCGATGCTTCCTTGCTCAGAGAGCGTTAAAGATTATCAGGGGATCGAGAGAATCGTCATATTCCAGAAAAAATTTTGATCTCATGCTAAAATTATATAGAGTACGTCTCTGGTGAGGGTAGGTAATGGATCAGAATCGTGACGAAGAGTGGATCAAGAAAGGCGTCGATATCTGGATGATCCGCGAAAACTTAAAGCTCTCTTTTGCTGAGCGTTTGGCCCAGCACCAAGACACTCTTAACTTCATTGACCATCTAAAAAAAGTAAAGAATCATGCAAGACCTTCAAGCCCTCCTCAGGGCTCTGATTCATAGCCCAATCGACTTTGTTCTTGTGGGTGGCTTCGCCGCCGTTTTACATGGCTGCAATCAAAGCACACGCGATATTGATATTTGTATTGTGTATTCTCCTGAATCTATTCAGCAACTCAGAGATACATTGGGGCAATTTAATCCCAGGCATCTCATGGGTCCAGAAATGAAATCTTTTCTTGAAGAACCGAAGGATCTTTCTGTCGTACATGATTTACATCTGGTCACTGACATAGGCATTTTGGACGTCATCAGTCATATTAAGGGTGTCGGCGATTATTATGATGTATTGAGCCATAGTGATGAAATCGAAATCGAAGGTGGGAAATGCTATATTATTTCAATCGATGATTTGATCAAAAGCAAAAAGGCTTTGGGAAGACACAGAGATTTAATCACTATCATGGAGCTGGAAGCCATTCGTGAAGAGAAAAATAAATCGAGTTAACGGATCGCGCTCATCCATTGGGAAAACAAAGACGTATCCATCATCGCTCCCACTGACGCTGACCAGACATCATCAACGGCGAACATATGCATGAAATCGCGTCCTCCATTCACCCGGACCACAATACCCGCCCCATATAAATGAGGCCACTGGAGAAGACCTTCCATCCAAAAACGACCGACGGGAATACGACCATCGGTGCCCGTATGATACTCCCCGCCGATCTCGCCGCGAAGAACACGTGGGCCCCACGTGATTTGACCTTGGGCAAAAAGTTGAAATCGTGCTGTCCCGAAAAGAGCGGCTTGGCCTTCCGTTAGATTTTCGAGGCCCAAGCATTCAGACCCTACACACTGAAATTCCGCAGAAGCCCCTACAGCGAGGCTCCAGGCAGTATTCCCACGCCGGTCGATTTGCCAAAGAAAAGAGGCTCCATAACGATTGGAAGTGTAGTCGCCTTTCTCTCGATTGAGAAGAAGCGACGGATCCCCAGCGACGCTGCAGCTTTCCCTTCCTAACGGACCCCAGGTATCTGGGCCTAGCGTACAATGCTGCCCGCCACCATTACTGTGATGTTGAATGCCTAATCGAATGCGTAAGGTATTTCTGGTTTCCGTAAAGGTCGGAAAGTGGAATGCGAATTCAGCCCCAGTATCAAAAATATAAGAAGCCAACTGCATCGGAAAACTTTCCAAACCTAACTGCCAACGCTGCAGATAACGAAATCGGCTCCAACCTGAAAGAGATGGTCCTCCTTCACTATCGTTACGAAAACGTCCCAGCCGATAGGCCCCTTCCACAGAGCCCAACAACAAGGCTCCTGGACGAAAATTTCTTTCATCTCCGGAGCGGCTCAAAAAAGCATAGGGCGATGTTTCAAAGTGAGTATCCACAATAAAATTGTTTCTGGGAAACGGTTGAGCATCACATTCTCTAGGAATGGTTAAACCTAAAATTGCTGCGGCACAGGAAGATTTTAAAGTGTTTTCAAGGGTATTGAATCGCAGCATACGGCCTCCTTTTAATTTGATTATCGCATGAGGCGGATACTTGTTGTGGGAAAAGATGTGACGCAGACGGGCAAGGGATATTTTGCTAACTCTCCTCCTCCCTACAATCCAAATATTTCCGCAACTTTCCTGCCCCATCGACGAAAAATCATGATGACTATTCTCCAGCCCTTTATAGCTTGTTAATAAAGACGCTGGTGGAATCGAAATGAACTTGGAGGTGTTTTATGAAAATGAGATTTTTCACGGGATTCCTAACCGCTTTTTTAGTCGGGATTTCTTGCTTTGCCTTTGCCGCTCAGAGCCAACGGCAAATGCAACAGACGATGACGCCAAATATGCCCGTTCCCCAACAGCAACTCAATCCCATCCTTGAAATCCCTTATATCGGTCGTGTGGATCCCTCGGAACCCGAAACATCCGTTGGAGGGCGCGATCCCGAGGAGGCTTTTCGTATAGGCTCTCAAATGACAGGTTCTCCTTCTCGAGGCAGCCGTCCTCTCCTGGCGATTGCTTTGGATTATCAGGAAGCCAGCATCACACGGACGGAAGAAGACTTAAACCGGATGATGCACGAAGTGGGGGCCTATTTTCGGACGATTAGTCATGGTAATTTCGAATGGAATTATTTGGGGCTTTACCGATACCCTCTCAGAGCCCCTCGGTCCGATCACAATAATATGATCATCCGAGCCGTTCAGGAGGCCGTGAATAGCTCCCTTCTAAGGAAGCAAGGGATCACTCCGACGAGTTTGGATATACGATCTCATCCGGGTAGAATCACCGGAGATGAGCTGCAGTTAGTGATCTTCACTCCTTGGTTCGACGATCAACAAGCCACGGATTTGGGCTGCATCGATTTTGTTCCGTCGGATTCTGCCAGCAGGGAGAGGAGCAACGCTTGGCAGCTTTGTCAAAAAGCCCCTATCATAAGCCAATGGACGGATCTATCGGGGGTTTCCCATGAACTCGTCCATAGTCTGGGCATCGGTTGGGATATGTACAATGATTATGCCGATAGTAACGGGCTCACCGTCATGAGCGGTGCCGCCGTTCATTTGGATCCTATCAATAAACTGCTCTTGGGTTGGTACGATCACCCCCAAATCTACGATCTCCAGCGACCTGGGTCTTGCGTCCTTCAAAAACCCGTCACGGCTTCCGAAAACCAACAACCCATCCTTCTTTTCGATTCATCCCGAGGCACCGATGAGTTCTTCCTCATTGAATATCGGAAAAGGGAGGGCATCGATAGAGCCATACCCGATGAAGGCGTCGCCATTTGGCACGCCAAATTTCAAAGCGGCTCCATGTGGCCTTACTATATTGCAGGACAGCGCATTTACCCCGGAGGCGATTATCTCTTGGCTTCTCGCAGAGCAGACACCGATATATTCGAAAATCTATATCATCTTAATGAAGAGGACGCTCATGACACCATAGCCGCCGGGGAGGATCGCACACTCGAGTCGACGCCTTTAGGGGACGACTTCATTTCACACCGACAGACGGTTTTTCTCCGAGGCGTGCCTTCACGGGCTGGAATGAGGGCCGATTTCGGAGGCAACAGGTTGTGGAAAGAGGCGCAGGCTGAGTTTCGGTTAGACTGGATCGACTCGCCATTGGGCGCTCCAGCGGTCATGCGCGACACTGGGGTGACTTTTCGAGTGGGTTTTAAAAACGATCGAGACAACAACATCGCGATTCAATGGTGGCAAGACGGTCATGAGAGGGGAGAAAACGTGGATACGGACTCTCTTCAAGATTGCCTGAGAGCCTTTCATGAAGCTCCTGCACCATAATTCTCTACAATCTTATTCTTATTTGTAAATCAGGCTAAAATCATTGAAGAACACTATTCCTCTCGACCCAGCATGACGGTCCTGACGGTTACGCCTCTGGCACAAAGAGCCTGTCGGTCCGTATACGGTTCGGAACCACCCACAACTACGAAAGCATAATGACCTCTGGACAAATCCGGTAAGGCCTCATCCTGATTCGCCACCTGCAGGCATCTCATGGCACCGTTAAACGGGATTTGACCGCAGTCCTGCTCCATATCGCCCGAGGTCACGGCGATGGCTGTCGCCGTATGAAATGAAGGATCCGCAGCTATGCGTCGGAGATAAGCCTCGCGATTTTGGTACTGTGGAGGAATGAAAAAAAACGCTACTTCGCCATCCGATCGACCGGGCCCTTCGGCACAATAATCATCTCGGGTAAGGGTAACATGGGTCGTCGCGCAGCCGGATCCTGCCATTGCCACAGCCATTGCAGTCGCCCTCACCACTTCACCTAATGAATGGGTTGCCAGTGGATTCAGGTTCATATTGTCTCCTTTATCTTTGGAAATGCGTTCATGGCGAAATGTTCGCTATGCGGAGAAATTTGTTGCGAAAAAACGAAACGGGTCATTTTTAGGTCTAGGTCCAGGCCTAGCCGGGAGATAAAACCCGTTTATGCGACTTTCCTTGCCATCAAAAGATGTTTTCCTTAAATCTTGTATATGCAAAAAATCGTGATGGAAGGCGGCCAACCTCTCGCCGGGGACGTGACAATCAGCGGGGCCAAGAACTCCGCTTTGCCTTTATTATTCGCCGCGCTTTTGTCACAGGATAACGTCCATCTTCATAATATTCCCACCCTCCGCGATATTAATACCACGCTCTCCTTGATGGAGAGCCTAGGCGCCCGTATCGTAAGACCCGAAAAGAAAAATCAGCCTTATATCATCGAAGCTCACACGCTTAAACACCTGGAAGCCCCGTATGAACTCGTCAAGACCATGCGTGCTTCGGTGCTCGTCATGGGCCCGCTTCTGGCGAAATACGGCAAAGCCCGCGTGTCCCTACCGGGCGGTTGCGCGATCGGCGCGCGCCCCATCAATCTCCACTTAAAGGCCTTCGAACAAATGGGGGCCAAGATCCATATCGAGGGGGGGTACGTCCAAGCCGAAGCCAAGAAACTCCATGGGAGCCGGATTTACTTCGACACCGTCACCGTCACCGGAACGGAGAACGTGCTGATGGCCGCGGTTTTAGCTAAAGGGGAAACCATTTTGGAGAACGCGGCCCGCGAGCCCGAAGTCGTCGACCTCGCGAACCTCCTGATCAAAATGGGTGCTAAGATCCACGGTGCGGGTAGCGATACGATCACCATCGAAGGCGTCGAATCCCTCTCCGGCGCCATCCATACGGTCATCCCGGATCGCATCGAGATGGGCACCTTCATGATCGCCGCCTCGATGACAGCCGGAAACATATTCATCAAGAACGGCGATTTCACTTTACTGGAAGCCCTGCGCGTCAAGCTCGAGGAGGTGGGCGTCCAAATGACCGAAGAGACGAAGGGGACCGATAAGGGTCTTCGCGTCATCGGACCCAAACACCTGAAATCCTCCGATATCACCACCGCTCCCTTTCCGGGACTGGCCACAGATTTCCAGGCTCAATTTATGGCCATGATGACGGTGGCCCAAGGTAGCAGCGTCATCACAGAAACCATTTTCGAGAACCGCTTCATGCACGCCCAGGAATTGATGCGTATGGGCGCGGATATCAAGATAGAAGGCAAATCCGCTATCGTGAAGGGCGTCAAAAAACTTTCCGGAGCTCCCGTCATGGCTTCCGACCTTCGCGCGTCCGCGGCCCTGATCCTCGCCGGACTCGTCGCCGACGGACTGACCGAAGTGCACCGCATCTATCATCTGGATCGAGGCTACGAAGCCATGGAGAAAAAATTCCGAAAACTCGGGGCCCGCGTCAAACGGGTCCAAGTAAAATATTAAAAGGGGGGACGGCGCGTGAAACAACTCGACACTAAAGACAGCTTTTTTCGTGTGCAATGGGACACTCTTTTAAGCCGCTCCGAGGCCGAAGCCCAAAGCGTCGAGTTCGACGTCAAGGATATCATCGCGAACGTGCGACAAGCCGGCGATTTGGCCTTAAAGGAATATTGCGAGAAGTTCGACGGTCATCATCCAGATACGCTCGAAGTCACTCCCAGGGAAATGACCCAAGCGATGCGCTCCCTTAAAAAAGAGGATCTCAAATCCTTGAACGTCGCGGCGGCGCGCATCAAATCTTTTCACCAGAAGCAATTCTCCAAAGTCACTAAGACCTGGAAAGAAAAGAAAAACGGCGTCACCTGGGGAGAGATGGTTTCTCCCATCGCATGCGTCGGTATCTACGTGCCCGGAGGGCTGGCGGCTTACCCGTCGACCGTCTTGATGAATGCGATCCCCGCCCGCGTGGCCGGAGTCAAAGAAATCATCATGACCACACCGTGGGCCGGAGGAAAGGCCAATCCATACACGTTAGCCGCTGCGAAACTGGCGGGCGTGGATCGGGTATTCAAAGTCGGCGGAGCCCAAGCCATCGCCGCCCTGACATTCGGGACAGAATCGATTCCCAATGTCGATAAAATCACGGGCCCTGGAAACCTCTATGTAGCGACGGCGAAGAGATTGGTCTTCGGCAAGGTCGGGATCGATATGGTGGCCGGACCGACCGAAGTGGTGATCGTCGCTGATGAGACGGCCAATCCGGCCTTCATCGCCTCCGATCTTTTAAGCCAAGCCGAACATGATCCGAAAGCCTTAGCGATTCTGATCAGTCACGTGAATCCTTTGATCGAAGAGACGAAGCGGTCTCTCCAAGACCAATTGGCCCGTCTCGACCGGCAGAATATTTTGGACAAGGCCATTCAGAACGGCTGTTATTTTATCCGAACCAAAAACGTCGCCGAATCAGTCCGTTTAGCTTCAGAGCTCGCTGCGGAACACCTCGAACTCCAAATCAAGAACCCCGAAAAACACTTAAAAGGACTCAATGCCGCCGCGATATTCCTCGGGAACCATACACCCGTGGCGGTCGGCGATTACCTGTCAGGACCCAACCATACCCTGCCGACGTCCGGGACCGCCCGCTTTTCTTCTCCTTTAGGCGTGCTCGACTTCATGAAGCGGACAAGCATCGCCTCTTTCGATGCGAGGGCTCTTAAACGTCTCGGGCCTGACATCCTGCGTCTAGCGCGGATGGAAGGCCTCACGGCGCATAGCGCTTCCATTTCGAAGAGGATAGCCGTCCGATAATCGTCCTGAAGCTTCCGCTCTCTCTTCGAGTCCCAGAAGCTCGTTGACCGTCCGCTCAAACTAGTCTAATACTAGTCTGAAAAAGGAGAATGCGATGACTGAAGTGGGCGCCTACGAGGCAAAAACTCACCTTCCGAAACTGTTGGATCGAGTTTCCAAAGGAGAACGCATCAAGATTACCCGACATGGCGTCGTCATCGCCCTGCTCGTTCCTTCATCCGACAAGACGACTTCCACACCGCAGGACGCCGTTTCGAAGATATTAGAATTTCGCGGGAAAAGACGCCTCGGGAAAAGTTCGCCGGAGATTATCAAAGAGCTCGTGAATGAGGGACGCCGATGAGATTGAAACCTTTCGTCATCGACTGTTCCGTGACTATGGGATGGTGCTTCGAGGATCAGGCTGACGCCTATACGGACACCGCATTGAACGCTCTTAAAAAAACTGTGGCCATCGCTCCCGCACTCTGGGCCTATGAGGTCACAAATGTGCTTTTAGTCGCTGAGAGACGCCGCAAAATCTCCTCGGCAGATTCGATACGCTTCCTGGAGCTCCTTAAGGAACTGCCCATCGAATTGGTGGACGATAAGGAATTCAAGATCCAGGAATCGTTCCTTTCCTTAGGGCGCGATTTCAACCTTTCCGCTTACGATGCGGCCTATCTCCATTTAGCGATGTCGCAAGGTCTACCCTTGGCGACGCGCGATACCTCCCTGAGAACTGCTTGCAAAAAAAGCGGTGTCGCGCTTTACTAGATTTTTAATCCCCAACTTATGAAACGAAACTCCCATATCTCACGCAAGACGAAGGAAACATCCATCGATCTTAAAATCGACGTGGATGGCAAAGGCCTTTACCGCATCAAGACCCCCATCCCCTTCTTCAACCACATGCTCGAGCTTTTCGCGAAGCACGGATTTTTCGATCTCGACATCAAAGCCAATGGGGATGTCGATGTCGACGACCATCATTTGGTGGAAGACGTGGGCATCGTCCTGGGTCAGGCATTTCAAAAGTCTCTGGGCGATAAAAAAGGCATGCGCCGTTATGGTTTTTTCATGCTGCCGATGGACGAGACGCTGACTCACGTCGCAATCGACTTTTCGGGGCGTCCCGCCTTCGTCTACAATACGCCGCTCAAATCGGGCGCGATCAAGAATTTCGACGTGCAATTGGTGGAACATTTCTTCGAAGCCTTCACGATGTCGGCCCAGGTGAATCTTCACATCAACGTCCAGTACGGGAAGAACAAGCACCACATCGTGGAATCCTGCTTCAAGGCCTGGGCCAAGGCCGCCGATATGGCCACTCAGATCGACCCTAGGAACACGGGTCTGATGTCCACGAAAGGGAAGTTGTGATATGTCGTTAGCTAATGCCTTCAAGATGCCTTTCGGGATGAAGGGTGTTAACCAAGCCTTTAAGAAGACAATTGAGATCGTGAGGCCGAGCTTTTTGGGGAAAGATCCTGTCGTCATCGTGGACTATGGTATGGGAAATTTGCGCAGCGTCCAAAAAGCCTTCGAGAAGGTCGGAGCGCGCGCCATCATCACCGGCGACCCGGAGACGGTGGCCAAAGCCAAAAAGATCGTCCTGCCCGGGGTCGGCGCCTTTTCCGCGTGCATGAACAATCTTCAAAAATCCGACTTGATCGAGCCCCTACGCGCTGTGGTCGATGGGAAAAAACCTTTCCTCGGCATTTGCATGGGCATGCAGGTGTTGATGGAGGAGAGCGAAGAATTCGGTCTCCATAAGGGTTTAGGCCTCATCAAAGGTAAGGTTATCCGTTTCAAACTGGCCAAAAAGTTCAAGATCCCGCATATGGGCTGGAATCGCATCGCCAAGAAAAAACCGAGCCCCTTGCTCCTAGACGTCCAAGAGGGAGCGTCCTTTTATTTCGTGCATTCCTACCATGTCGTACCGCGAGATTCCCGACCCGTCGTAGCCACGTCGCATTATGGCAAGGACTTTGTCGCCATGCTCCAGCAGGATAATGTCTTCGCTTGCCAGTTCCATCCCGAAAAATCGCAATCCGAAGGTCTCAAAATCATCAAGGCTTTCGCGAAACTCTAGGGAACGCATGAAACAAAAAATCGTCACTCTCTTCCAGGAGATCCTTTCTCAAAAATCCCAGCTGGGCGTCGATCATCTCTTCCTCTCCGCAGTCGTCCGCCAGAAGCGCGGGGTGAACGTCTTCAAGTCGGAAGTGGACGCGGTGGAGATCGCCGACGAGATCAAGATCGGCGTTTGGGCCGGGACGCAAAACCGTTGGGGCACGTCCGTCCTCGAGTCCCTCGAGCCGGAGGCCTTGAAAAAGGCCGTCTCCCAAGCCAAACTCGCGTCCTCTTACAACGACGCGGATCCGGACTACTCCTTGGCCGAAGTGGCGGCGCCCTTTTCTCCCCACGTGCCGGATCCCGAAATCTCGAAAGTCTCGATGGGAGAGTTAGAACAAGCCGCGCGCGCCATGGAAACGAAGGCTTTGGCGTTTTCTCCTTTAATCAAAAACATTCCGGACGTCGGCGCGGGCTACGACGTCTTTTTACGCGTAGTCGCGAATTCCAACGGCCTCTGCGTCTCTGAGGAAGCCGCGATGCTCAAGGCTGGCATGTCCGTCATGGCCCAAGGATCCGACGGCCGGATGGTGAATGTCCACGAGATGGAGTATTGGCCCCGAAGTAAGGATTTCCGCGTCGATCCTTTGGTGGAAGAAATCCTCCACGAAGTCACTTCCCGTGTAAATCCGAAACCGGTGCCGACTGGGTCGTGGCCCGTGATCTTCGATCCGCGCGCCGCTGTCCATCTGCTCGGCACTTTCACCAGTATCTTCAGCGGTGATGCCCTCTACCGCCACTTGACCCGGCTCGAGGGGAAATTAGGCGAAACGATCGCCTCCCCGATTGTCACGTTGCGGGACACGCCGACTCAAGGCCTGGTTCCCCACGTCTTCGACGCCGAGGGCACCCCCGCGACGGAAAAGAACCTCATCGACGCGGGCATTTTCAAAACTTTCCTCCACAACCGTTATACGGCGAAGAAGGCGGGCACGCAGACGACCGGTAACGCCGGCGGAGGCGTCGAAGATCCGCCGAGCATCTCCCCCATGAACCTCAGCTGGGAATCTTCCCAACCCACACCGATCGCCGCGATGTACCAACTTCCCGCCAAAGGCCTCCTCATCCGCGAGATGGCGGGCGCTTCCGCGTCGGCGATTTCCGGTGATTTTTCGTACGGGGCCTTGGGTTATTGGATCGAGAACGGCGAGATTCAGTACCCGATCGCCGATTTCACGATCGCGGGGAATTTCTTCGATCTCTTAAAGAGGATCCAAGCGGTGGGAGACGATTTGAGATGGTTTTCGCCCCATCTTTTAGGATCGATGGGGGGAAGATCCTTGCTCGTCGAGGCCCTTTCCGTTTCGGGACAGTAAAACCCGCGCCACTTCCTGACGCAAGCACGCCTTACCTTTTTTCATGACCCAGGCGTGGTTCCATGCGAAGACGGGTTTGAGGAAGAGGGAAAGCCATTTCACGAGGGATTTGGAGGCGCGGACGTTCCAGTGGAATTCCACCACCGCATCCTCTCCTTCTTGCTTTAACTTCCAAACTCCGGTCCCCACTAAGTCTCCCGTGGCTTCGACGGCGAATTCATAAGGCGGATTTTCCTGCAGGAGCTCGGTAGTGAATTGCAACGTATACGGCAACCACGCACGAACGAGACAGCGGATTTTTCCAACACCGACCGTCTCCGAACTGACATAAGAGAGCTTCCACCAGCGGCTATAGGCTTGCCCCTCTTTTAAGATATCGTAAATGACGGAAATAGGCCCACGGATCCTCCAATGGGTCACGAAACGGTAATCGTAGAAAGCCATATTAGGAAGTGGTATCGCCGACGTTGAAATAACTGCAATCCGAATGGTGAAAAACGATGGCCGAGACGCTCGCTTCCGGCTCCATCATCATGCCTTCGGTGAGATGGACGCCGATCTCCTCCGGATGGAGGAGCTTCCAGATGCCGGCTTGGTCGTCGAGATTCGGGCACGCAGGGTAGCCGAAGCTGTAGCGCTTCCCATGGTAATTAGCTTGGAAACGGTCCAGCATCGTCGTGGTCGTCGCGTCCGGGAAACCCCACTCTTCCCGAAGTCTCCGGTGGAGCCACTCGGCAGTGGCCTCGGCCGTTTCGATCGCCAAGGCTTGGAGGGCGTGGGATTTCAAGTATTCGCCCTTCGCCTTCGCTTCTTCATATCTGTGGCGGATGCCTTCTCCGGCGCCTACGACTAAAAGCGCCACCTGGTCGCGCAAGCCGTTTTGGGCCGGCAAGACGTAATCGCTCAAGCACAAGCCGTCTTCTTTTCTTTGACGGGGAAAAATAAACTCATGAACTTGTTTTTTGGTTTCGGGATCGAAAAGGCGGATCGTGTTTCCGTCGCTTTCCGTCTCGAAGAAGCGCCAAACGGCCTTCACCTTCATGAATTTTTCGGCTTCCGTCTTCATCTCTTCCACCAAGTGCTCCAACTCGAGGGCCTTAGGGTCGCGTTCGCTTAATTTTTTCTCGAAATTCCCCTTAAAACCCAAGTGACGCACGTACAGCATCTGCGGATTGATGTAGGACCAGATTTCCCGAAGTTGGTGAAACGTCCGGACCCGACGATCCGCGTAAGGAAGCGGGGGAATCGGGACATTCAAACTTACGGTGCGGCTGCGCACGGTTGTTTCTTGAGGCATCCGGGTGGAGCCTTGAGACTCTTCGTCGGCGGAAGACCGCTTGGATTGTTCTTCCACGAGTTTTTGCTGCTCCTTCGGATCCATCACTTTGTTGGCCAAAGCCAATCCCGTCATCGCGTCGCGCGCGTAGAGAGTGAGTTGCGTATAGCTGGGCGCGATCTTCCCGCGCGTGAACTTATCCGAGAGCGCCGCGCCTCCGACGAGGAGAGGGATCGCGATGCCCGCGGCCTTCAGGTCCGCAGCCGTTACCACCATCTGCTGGGCCGACTTCACGAGGAGGCCGGAGAGGCCGATCATGTCGGGCTTGTGTTCACGCACGGCCTTAATGATGTCCTCGGGCGGGACTTTGATGCCCAGATTCACCACATCGTAACCGTTATTCTTCAAAATAATCTCGACCAAGTTCTTCCCGATGTCGTGCACGTCGCCCTTCACCGTCGCGAGCAGGATCTTGCCGCGCGCGACGACGTCCGCCTTTTCCATGAATTGCTCGAGGTGGGCCACGGCGGCCTTCATCGCCTCGGCCGATTGCAGGACCTCGGCCACGATCAATTCGTTGGCGTTGAAGAGGCGGCCGACTTCGGCCATTCCGGCCATCAAAGGACCGTTGATGACGTCCAAAGGGCGGACTCCTTCTTTTAATTTCAAATCTAAATCGGGAACCAGACCGTCCTTCGTGCCTTGGATGATGTATTGGGCGAGACGTTCATCGAGGGGCAGCGCCGCCACCGTCTTCTTCTCCTTCGCGACGGCATTCCGAAAATGGTCGGCGATCGCCGCGATGTTGGCTTGATTGACGGCTACCTTTTGTTCAGGGGACTGACTCCTCCAATCCCCCGAGTCCGTGTTTGAGTGATTGAACAACAAATTCTCCGCTAATTTCCTTTCATTTTCCGGAATCGTCGCGAAGCGCTCCAACTTCTCCGCATTCACGATCGCCAAATCCAAACCGGCTTTCGTGCAATGGTAGAGGAAAACCGAATTCACGATCTCGCGAGCGTTCGCCGGCAGGCCGAAGGAGATGTTGGAGATGCCCAAGACCGTCTTCACTTGCGGAAACTTTTCCTTGATCAACCGAATCCCTTCGATCGTCTCGACCGCCCCGCCGATGTAGTTCGCGTCGCCCGTCGCCGTCGGGAACACGAGCGAGTCGAAGACGATGTCTTCCGCGGGAATCCCGTATTTTTCCGTCAAGAGCTTAAAGGACCGCTCGGCGATCGCGAGCTTCCTCTCGCGCGTGAAGGCCTGCGCCTGCACGGGGTCCTCGTCGATGCAACCCACGACCAGAGCGGCCCCGTATTTTTTGGCGATGGGGCAGATGCGCTCGAATTTCTCTTCGCCATCCTCCAAATTGATCGAGTTGATGATGGATTTTCCTTGGGCGTACGTGAGCGACTTCTCGACCGCCTTCGGGTCCGTCGTGTCGATCATGATCGGGGCTTTGATTTTCCGGATCAGTTTTTCGTAAAAGGGATCGATGTCCGGGATTTCGTCGCGGTCCGTGCTCTGGAGGCAAACGTCGATGATATGGGCCCCGTTCCGGACTTGGCGGCGGGCGATCTCAGTGGCTTCCTCCCACTTTTCTTCGTTCACCAGATTCTTGAAGAGACGGGAACCGATGACGTTCGTGCGTTCGCCGACGATCAAGGGCCGGTTGTCGTCCGCCGCCTCGACGACCTCGATGCCGGAATAAAAAGACCGGGAGCGTCGCGCCGGTCGGCTCCGCGGCTTTTTGCCGGCCGCCATCTGGGCGATCGCCGCGATGTGCTTCTCCGTCGTCCCGCAGCAACCGCCGACGATGTTCAGCCACCCGTTGTCGGCGAAGCGTTCCAATTGCTTGGCCAAGGATTGGGGCGTCTCCAAATACAACCCGTCTTCATTGGGCAAGCCGGCGTTAGGGTAACACGACACCGCGAAGGGGGACATCTCATGGATCGTCCGGATATGATCGGTCATGAATTCCGGTCCCGTCGCGCAGTTCAAGCCGATGGCGAAGAGGGGCGCGTGCTCCAAAGAAACGACCAAAGCGTCCGCGGCCTGTCCGGCGAGCATCGTCCCCATGGGTTCGATGGTACCCGAAACGACGACGGGCAAACGACGCCCTAATTTTTTGAAGACATCCTCCGCGGCGATCAGAGCCGCTTTGATGTTCCGCGTGTCCTGGCACGTTTCAATCAACAGGAGGTCGACCCCGCCAGCGAGGAGACCTTCGATCTGCACGGAGAAATGATGGACGAGTTCGGCGAACGTCACTCCGCCCGTCACCGTGATCGACTTGGTCGTCGGGCCGATGGAGCCCGCCACGAACCGCGGCTTTTGGAGGGTGGAAAAATCGCTGGCGGCTTGTCGGGCGATTTCGGCGGCTTTTTTGTTGATCTCGTGGGCCTTGTCCTGAAGCCCGTACTCCCCCAACACCAACGGCGTCGCTCCAAAGGTGTTCGTCTCGACGATGTCGGACCCGGCCTCGAAATACTTGCGATGGATGTCGAGGATGACGTCGGGTCGGGTCAGGACGAGGTTTTCGTTGCAGCCTTCCAGATCGGGCCCGCCGAAATCCTGGGCGGTCAAGTTCCGCTGCTGGAGCATCGTCCCCATGGCCCCGTCCAAAACTAAAATCTTCTCGGAAACGAGTTCCTTCAAGTCCTTATAAGTCAATGACATGCCGGCGCGGTAACGTGCGGGGTTTGGTTGCGCAACCCAAAAAAAGCCGCTCAAAAGCAACTTTTTTCTCCGAAAGCCGATAAGACTCGTCAGGTAAAATATGAACGCGAAAATTACCTTAACACCAGCAGCCACGAGATTGCTTGAAGCCTGTAGTCAACCTACGCCGCCGACTCCTATCGCCGAAACTCACTCTCCCATTGAAGATCCATTAGTCATCCTACAGGTGACCCATCCTCATCTATCCCATCCTCACTTATCCCCTCCAGGGATGGGAATCTTCGCTCCTTTAGAGAAATATACCTTAATTTTAGAAGGACCGGACGGAAGTCTCTTTGAATTTTCAGAAGTTCCTGCCGAGACTTCGTTGCAGGAACTCACAGCATCATTAGCTCAAGAATACAGCTATGGAGGCTATACACCATCACTTCACGGAGCCGTTGTTTGCATGAGGACGGAACATGGATTGGTTGGTTGCGATCCTCATCTTACCTTAGGGGCACTCGGCATAGCCTCAACCGGAGCCACTTTCTGTGTTGCTTTTGAAATGAGGGCGGCAGCCTATGATGGAGTGTATTGCACTCTTGACGAATTCGCCCAAACCCCGAGCCTCAGAGTATTACTGAAGCCAGCCCTTTTGAAAGAAAGCCGTAAAGTCGGTTTTGGATTGAATAGCTCAGCTTTGGATTTAGCCAGGCATGTCATTCAGTACCCGGGAGATAATATCCACCTCACTGTAAATATTTTTGCCTGCTTTCTTTTGGATATCGCTCTACCGAAACCTGCGGAAATAATGGGTGTCCGTCTAAGCACTAAAACAGCTACGGCCCTTTCCGGGGTTATGGACATCGCCAAAGCCTTATTTGCAGGCAGGAGCCTTATTTTAGTGTCCAATCCCCGCGAACCCATACCGGAACAAACTATTACCTTGAACGTGAATTCATTTTTTCTGCCTCTTTGCGATCCTTCCGAACGAGCTTTCGCCGCGTACGTTAAAGGGAAGTCCATAGAAGTCATGTCGATGGATCAATTTTTAGATGCACTACTTAAATTAAGAGCCGGAGGCTTTGATTTCATCGGGGCAAATGTGCAGGACCACTTAGCGACACCTTTGAAAGATCGCTTGGCTCCTTTCATGAACGACGAGGACAACTTTCTGACGGTTCTCTTATCCGCTGGTATAGACCCCCGCAGCCTGGCCACTCCCCCTGCCAATCGAGCCTTTAGCGCGTGCTTAGATGAGCTTTTCTTGAGAGCTACCCCCCGACAGATTGACGGCATGTGTCGAACAATCGCTTCTTCCTATCCCGGCAATCGAGAACTTGTTGAGCTACGCTATCCTGAAAAGTCTCACCGACCTCTGGTACAGGGCCGCGGACTTTCTCTCTTGGATCCTCGAGATGCTTTTACGAAATTTCATGATTCCGTTGTCCAAGCACAAATCACAGGTAAGAGTGTCAGAGAGTGTTTAGGGCTCCGAGTTGGCGAAGGTCGCGATACTATTGCTCTTACCTTTTATGATTACATTGTGATGCACGGAAGAAGCCCTGAACCTTTCCCTGACAAGGACATAGAATCTATCCTCGTTCGGCAAACACGAGAATACGGCCCAAAAGCTCTCCTTGATTGGATGACGATCCACGGGGACAAGGGGCAACATGATGAAGAGATCCTGCGGTTTTATGAAGATCAAAGAACCTCCACGATCAGTGTGGTTGAACTCATCAAGCTTTTAGACATGCTTTGCTCAATCCACCCCGCTATCTCAGAAAGAGCGAAAAACATATTAGATGGAATAACCGATGTTTACCATCATGAAAAGGATCTAACGAGATTCGATCAGTACGTGGCATCGCTGCCGTCAGGCTCTCAGGAAAACTTATTGGAAGTTCTAAAAGCTAAAATGATCCGTCAGCCTCGAATGGCTGAAACTCAGCCTAGGCTTTACAGCAGTTTCACCGTTTTTTATTATCGCTTCACAACATTCCTTAAACTTTCCAAAGCCCCTCTAGAAGCTTATCTAGTAGACTTACCTTTTGACCAATTTTCTTGGATGATGATGGCGATTTTTAGAAGTGGCTCCGAAATCAACGAAGACGATTGGAGAATGTTCAGACGGATTTTTATTCCTCAACTTCCTCTTTCCGCCAAAGCCATCGAGAGATATAAAGGTGACGTTGAGAGCCATTTAAGAAATCACCCCGACGATACAAAGAAGCGGCTCATAAACTTTACTTTAGACACTGACTTAGAGGAACCGTCTTCCGATGTCCCCGCATGGGCGCACTTCAAAAATCCCATTGGAGACGCTTAGTAGAGGGGAGGACCTACAACAAATCGTAGAATCCGCACCCCTTTTCCTTTTTATAACGCACCCCATTAATCCTTTAAAAACAGCAAGATAAAGGCGTCTAACCCTTGGCACTCCCCTTGCTCTTCTTTTCACTGCTACTCAAAATCAAATATCCGGATCGAAGATTTTTGTCGGTTCAAAAGTCGGAGACTGGGGGAAATCGTTCAAGGAGAACGTATGCGGAAATGGAAAAATAACTCATGGCTGCTCACGGCCATGGTCTTCTCGCTGGGCCACTACGCCCATGCATCCGAAACACAAGACTACCTCATCCAAAGAGCCTATGATCTGTGCGGGCATGAAGGGGAAGTCACTTACGAACAATGCATTACCGAAGATGGTTCTCGCCTCGCCGCCGATCCGGATTTCTTCGCCCTCATCAAAAAAATGTGCGGAGCGGACACTCAGCTTAGAAAGTGCCTGAAGGATGCCTTCGTGGAGGCCACGCCTTCTGAGGGATCCGGCTCGGAAGATTCTTATACTCAGGAAACAGCCGTAGAATCGGAAGCGCCCGTCCAGTCGGCGCAAAATTTCGCGGTGGCTAATCCAGAAGCGCCATCCGCTAAAGAAGAAACCGGGATCGCTTCGGGATCTACTTTATCGGTGAATGCCAACTTCCAATCGGTACAAACCGTACTACAAACCGGCAAGAACGATGACGCGCCCACTCCCGCTTTGCAACGCGTCCAGGGTATCGTATCTACGGTGGCGACGGCCAAAGGTGTCGCGACTTCCACTGAGTCGAGCACGATCCAATCGATTTACGATATCGGCACCGCATCTCAGCCGGCGAAGCCTTACTTAAACGCGGGGACCCTAGGTGTTTCTTCGGTCTCTTCGGCTTCCTCGATACCTTCGACGAATTCCGTCCCTTTAAATTCGAAAGGAGCCGCGCAAGCCGCAGCGAACACCGCTTATTCTTACGGTGCCATCAGCCAGAAGTAAGTGTCTTAGGCAAAAAAAAGCCCCCAGAAATGGGGGCTTTTTTTATTTTTTTAAAATAACGGGAATTAAGCTCGTTTGACCGCCACGGTGTCCGGAACCGCTCTCATTTCCTGGGCCAGAGACTCCACCGTCACCGCCTCGTCACGGTACATCGGGTACACCAGTTCTTTGCGTTTCTTCATCTTCATTTCCAGAGACTTTCGGTAGTCGTCTTTCGACGCATAGGGACGCTGAGCCACTCCGCTCTGAATGGCGGCTTCCGCGACTTCGGGAGCTTCCCAAAAGAGGACGCGAGGATCGAGAGGCTTAGGGATGATATAATCGGGTCCGTAGGAAAGTTTTGCGTTGCCGTAGGCTCGGCAGACTTCCTCGGGGACATCCTCCCGCGTCAATGCGGCAAGCGAACGGGCGGCGGCGAGTTTCATCGGTTCGTTGATCTTCGTTGCGCCGACATCCAAAGTTCCACGGAAAATGAAGGGAAAACCGAGCACGTTATTCACCTGATTGGGATAATCGGAACGTCCCGTCGCCATGATCACGTCGTTGCGGGCTTCCTTCGCCTCGGGGTAGCTGATTTCGGGATCGGGATTCGCCATAGCAAACACGATCGGGTTTTTCGTCATCTTTTTTAACATCGCTTGAGTGACGAGGCCCTTGCCCGAAAGGCCCACAAATACGTCCGCTCCGTCGAGAGCCTCCTCTAGGGTTCGCTTGTGGGTCTTTTGGGCGAACTCCGCTTTCGCAGGGTCTAAGTTCGGGCGATCGACCGTGATCACACCTTTACTGTCGCAGAGTAAGATCTGGTCCTTGGTGATTCCCAAAGTCATCAACATCTTGGCGCAGGCAATGCCCGCGGCGCCGGCTCCCGAAAAGACGATCTTCAAATCCTGAGCCTTCTTCCCCGTGATATCGAGGGCATTGATCATCCCCGCGGTCGTGATCACGGCTGTCCCGTGCTGGTCGTCATGGAAGACGGGAATGTTCATGATCTCGATCAACTTCTGTTCGACATAAAAGCATTCCGGGCCTTTGATATCTTCAAGGTTGATGCCGCCAAAAGTCGGCTCCAAGGATTTAATGATTTGGACGAGTTTTTCGGGGTCTTTTTCGGCGATTTCGATGTCGAAGACGTCGATGTCGGCGAACTTCTTAAAGAGAATGCCCTTCCCTTCCATGACCGGCTTGCCGGCTTCGGGGCCGATATCGCCCAGGCCCAAAACGGCGGTGCCGTTGGATATGACGCCGATTAAATTACCGCGAGCCGTGTATTCGAACGACTTTTTCGGGTCCTTGGCGATCTCCAAGCAAGGCTCGGCGACCCCGGGGGAATAAGCGAGCGACAGTTCCTTTTGCGTATCACAAGGCTTGGTCGGTATGACTTCGACCTTCCCCTTACGCCCTTGCGAGTGGTAGCGAAGTGCTTCTTCTTTTGTGATCATAAAAATGGGGGTGTGTGCTACGCCCAACACCCCCAAGCCCCCAAATGGGCCTGTGCGCGCTGGCGAAGCCAGTCGCTTACTCGCGACTCTTTATTGTAAGCTTTAACTTCTGCGTCAGTGAGTATTTCGAGTCAAGGAAAGGTTATAACGTCCCTATGAACGGCAAGTGGCGGTAAAGACCCTCGTAATCCATCCCATACCCGACGACGAAGAGCTTCGGTATCTCAAACCCCACCCAATGGAGTTCGCGCTGGATGTGGGGATTCATCTCTTGTTTATAAAGAAGGGTACAGATCCGAAGCGACGCCGGATTCTTACCCATCAGATGCTTTTTGAGGAATAGGAGGGTTTGTCCCGTGTCAACGATGTCCTCCACCAAGAGCACATGTTTGCCTTCGATCGACTGGGTCATCTCGAAGTCCAGGGTCACCGTCCCGCTCGACTGCTTCTTATGGTAACTGGAGACCCGGATGAACTCGCACGCGTGGTTCACGCGGATGGAGCGGGAGAGATCGGCCATGAAGATGAAAGAACCCTTCAAGACGCCCATCAGGATCAGGTCCTTGTCCTGATAGTATTCCGAAATCTCCTTGCCAAGTTCCGACACGCGCAGCGCCAAATCCTCGGCGGAAATCAGAGGCTGGAGGATAGCCGGTGGTTTTTCCAAGGACATCAAATCGCTCCCGTGGAGGTCTCGGAGGACGCCCGGCGCGTCGCCACGCCCGACCGGTAGGCGGCCTCCTCCACGGTGACGGATACCCTTTCGTGGAGGGTCGGATCCAGGGGATCGGGGACGAGTTCGCGTTCCGGCGTATGACGGACGATGGCTTCCGCTGCGGCGATGTACATGTCCCGTGAAATGGACGTGGCTTGGGCGTTGATGGCGCCCTTCAAGATGCCGGGATAGCCGAGGAGGTTATTCACGCGGCTGCCGTCGCTAGCGAAACTCGCCCCGGCTTTGAGGGCGTCGGGAATCGAAATTTCGGGGTATGGATTAGAAAGGGCAAGGATGATCTGACCCTTCCGGACCCATTCCGGCTTGATCAATCCCGATTGCCCCGTCGTCGCGATGATGACGTCAGCGTTCTTCATAACATCCTGGACCTTATCAGCTACTTGACCGCCCAATTCTTGAAACCGCTCCACCGCGCTCTTTTGAACGTCGGTCCCGATGACCGGATGGTTGGTATAATGCATGATGAGCCGAGCGATGGAGGATCCGGCGGCCCCTAAACCCACTTGGCCCACGGAAACCTTCTTGAAATCAATGCCCGCGATCCGACAGGCATTGATCGCGGCCGCCAACGACACCACTGCGGTGCCGTGCTGGTCGTCGTGCATCACCGGGATCTTAAGCCTCTGAATCAACGTATCTTCGATTTCGAAACAGTCAGGCGCTCGGATGTCCTCGAGCTGGATGGCGGCGTATCCTTTCGCGATGGTGCACACCGTCTCGATAAAAACCTTGGGGTCCAAAGTATCACAGAGGATCGGCACCATGCTCATGCCGGAGAATTGGGCGAATAACGCCGACTTCCCCTCCATAACTGGCATCGACGCCACCGGTCCGATGTTCCCTAAGCCTAAGACACGGCTGCCGTTGGTCACCAGGGCGACCGTATTCCCGATCCCGGTGAATTCCCGGGCCTGACTGGGGTCCGTATGGATCAACTTCGACATCGACGCCACGCCGGGTGTGTAAACCTTCCTTAAGTCTTCGATGGATTTGACGGGATTGCGAGGCAGGATTTGGATCTTACCGCCGCGGTGCAACTCCATCACGTCGTCGATGACCGCTTCCAGGCTGGTTTCCTTGACGCCCCGGACGGCGGTTACGATGTTTTGGAGGGCCGCTTCGTCGTTGCAAATGACCGTGATGTCCCGCACGGAATGGAATGTGCCCACGGAGAGGGTCTTAATATCGCCCAAGTCACCACCATGCGACGCGATCGCATGGATGACCTTATCGAGCACGCCAATTTGTTGTTGATTACGCACACGGAGGGTCTTAATGACTTTCTGCTTGTAGGACATAGGGATCCTTATCTTTAGTGAAATGAGGATCCTATTTTTCTCATTTTTTAAGGAATTTCAAAAGGAATTTCTTAAGCCTAAGATCTTAGCTTAGAATCAATAGTCTTTCTAAAGATGTCCATTGCCCTTTAATCACACCCTGTTGAAGAGCCTCTCGGAACTTTGATTTTAATAATTTTGAGATACCACGATCCCGGGGATCTGTGGAACCATCAAGCTGATGACATCTCTCTCGGAAGCGTCGGATATTATGGAGCAACTCACCTATGACGGTAGCGTAAGATTTTTTGTGTCCGAGCGTTGCAACCCAAAAGGAGGGGTGAGAT
>CAZKQW010000011.1:0-78920 GCA_964555055.1 uncultured Pseudomonadota bacterium
CTAAGTAACCTACTTTACTCCGTTATTTCTCACCCCCAGTAGATGGACGGATCTTCCCCGGTCTTCTTAGAGATCCGCAAATTAGATTTACTGAGACAGCGGCATTTCCCGTGCGAGACGGATTATGGGATTTGGGTGGTCTCAACGGCCCTCCTTTAGTAGGAACTAGGTGGACAACTCCCCCTCCTAAGCGGCAAATTGCCGTTTTGGAACCTCCGGTTTTTCCCCATTCTCCGGAACCCGAGGCCCAACCAACCGTCGCCGCTTACACGCTACCAAGGGACATACTAGAAACAGTGCATGATATCGCGCGACAAAGGGACACTCTAGAGAGTCCCATATTAGGAGACCCTTCTTGGCACCCCGATTTTTCGGAGCAGCTCTTCCTGCAGCCATGGCGCGATCTTTATCAAGCAGCGATCACCGAGGAAACCAATCAAAAAACAGCCGCCCACCCTACATATACAACCGCAGAACCACGATCTCAGAAACTTTTGCGCGCTCTTGTCGCTCGAGCGAAAATAATGCTTCGCCAAGGTCATTCAGCGGCCGCGGAAGAAGCTTGGGATCTTTTAGCGATGGATGTTTATAATGCACCCTCCCTGCTTCTTTTAATGAAACGCGCTTGTCCTAGAAGGTTATTCGAAAAATTCTTGGAGGCGCCTCCCCCGCCGCGGGGCATCGTTTCTCTAAGAACTTCTCTTATTCAGTCCATCCGCACGCTCCTGGAGCGGGAATCCGTCGATCTCCCTAGGGAGTTGAATGGAATCTCCCAACAGATAAAGTCGCTTGAGACAGAACAAGAAGAGCTCTTGGTGAAAATAACGGAAGAATATGCCCGACCTCGCCATCCTTACGATCTCGAAGCCGGCGCTCCTCTTAATCGTCTTAATAGCCGATACGCAGGAAATCGCGAAGGGATAAAGGCCCTGGGAGAGCGAAAAGCCCGACTGGAAGATGAAATCAACTATGGATATCGGTCTAGGTTAAAAGCGAAATTGGACGCTACAACAGAAGAAGGATGGGCACGCGACGCCTACTATCAAGCCTTTCACGGCTTTCGATCGATGGGAGAAGCCAACTTTTGGTCGGCACCGAACCGCTTGTCGGAGGCCGGCTTTCGCGCCTCTTCGGAGGATATCGAAAGAGTCATCCGCGAAGATTCTGAAACTTTAACGTGGGTAGGGGTATCTATCGATGAAATAGTAGGATGGATAGATCGTATTCTGGAGGCTGGAAGAAAGGGAAGCATCCTTCAAAAGAGCTTAGAAGACGATAGGCTTACCGTAAGACGGTTTGTTTATAAGGGCACGCAACAGTGTCCATGGGATGACAAGGCCAATAGCACCGAAGATTTCATTGTAACTAACGCGACTGCCGGCACCGCACTTTCATTCGGAGGACTCTTACGGCATCTTATCGCCGATCACCATTTTTTCGAAGGACATACGAGTTATCGGTTAGACCCTTTAGAATTCATCCTTTTCCTGGATATCCCCACCCAAAGAAGCCGGCGGGAAATAGAGGATTATTGGAGGGCACAACTCGAGAAGATGGCGCAGAGCGCTGATCGCACACTTAAAGAATATGGAAGACAAAAGTTACGATACTGGTTTGCAGTCCACTCTCTGGAAGCTTAATTGCATAAAAACCATGCTTATGTCACCGGCATAGCCATGCGCATTATAAGCGGTAGCTGTAAAGGGAGAAGACTCTACGGGCCTCAGTCCGATGGGATCCGACCCGCCTTGGATAAAGTCAAACAAGCCGTCTTCAATATCCTCTACGATGTCTCGGATGCGAACGTCCTCGACCTTTTCGCCGGCACCGGATCGGTGGGACTGGAAGCGATCTCGCGCGGCGCGCGGCAATGCGTCTTCGTCGACGCGGGCAAGGAAGCGTTGGACCTCGTGCGCAAGAACGCCGCCCTCTGCCGCTTCGAAAACCAATCCATCATCCTCAAGAGGGATATCCCGGACGGGATCGAAGACGTGTTCCGGAAATTCGGTCCTTTCGATTTGATCTTCGTCGACCCGCCGTATGATCAAGACCTAGTGAACCCTACGCTCTACGTTTTGGAAAAACTGCAGGTCGCGGGCCGAGTGATCATCGAACACTCTCCACGAGAAGTGATTGAGACATATTCTCATCTATCCCTTAAAGACACGCGCTCTTACGGACAAACTCGTATTAGCTTCTTAAGCTCTTAGGCGACCCATTCGTAAGGCAAGCAAAGGGCCGATGTGGAGGAAATATAGGCTTTTTCCCCACGATGGAGCACGACGGAAATCACGGGTGATTTCTGGCCTTTTGCGAACCAAGTCAGCCCTTTAAGGGATTTTTCACTCGCTCCTTCCGTCGCATCGACCACGATCGCAATCGTCGGTAAATTTTTCACGCGAACGACGAAAGGGATTCTCACCCCTCCCCGTGTCAGGTAGGGTTCAAAATGAAAATGGGCCTTATGCAGATAATTCAATTGGGCATAAATCTCCTGAAAAACAAACCGCTCCATATGGAAAAGCTCGTTGGAGCTTTGACCGGCCCCTAAAAAATGCGCCAGGCCACAGTCGGAAAGGAACCATCCTTTACCATGAGGTCGTATCAAAAAAAGAGCCTCAAAAGCGCGGAGCACTTGAATCACCGTCGGCGTTGAGATCTGAATTTTTCTTCCCAGATCGGAAAGCGAAACAGGCTGACCCTGCATTTGAGCCAAGGCCGCAAGTAAAGCTTTCAATTTCGCATAAGGAATTCGCGTTTTCACCAAAAACTGCAGATCTCTCATCAAAAGGGTTTCCAAGTGGTCTTCACGCATCCTCTCCCTAATGGCTTCATCCCTTTTAAAACAAATTCCAGGCATTCCCCCTGAAGACGTATAAGACAGGACCTCATAGCGACTGAAATGCTTTTGAACCCTTATTTTTTCCAGATACTTTTCAGCTCCTTCGCGATTTGATTTGGTGATCTCCGACACAAAATCCTTGAGAGGACGCTCATGGGCTTCAGCGAGTGTCAGCGGTAAAAGTTCTTGAATGGACGTCCTGCCTGTCAAGGATTCCCTAATATGCGTCTTCGACAAAAAACGAACGGATCCTGTCATCAAAACCTGTCCCGGCTTCTTTCTTCGATCCACCATCAACTTGACGCGATCAAAAACTTTAGGGCATTTTTGAGCCTCATCAATAATGACGGGGGGGTCCCCTTGCTCAAGCCGCCCCCATTCCCCTTGCTCAAAGCGCCTTAAAATCTCGTCGTCATCCAGTGATAGGTAGGTTTTCCCAACATCTTTTAGGAGAGTCGTCTTTCCAACTTGCCGCATACCTAAAACGGAGACGACTGGCGACCAAGACAAGTCTTTTTTAAGCATTTCAAAAAGATAACGATGACGGAAATGAGGCATGAAGACAGGTTATCATGTTTATGTAATTTGTAAATAACATGTTTATGAATTACATAAACATCATCGAAGCTCAAAGGCCTCGCAAAAAAACCTTGCCCGAGAGTTGAGCCACAGCCTAAGCACCTTTCCTCATGGCGCCAAAGTCCAAAAGAATCGCTATCTATCCGGGCTCCTTCGACCCGCCCACCGACGGGCACCTGAACATCATCGAGCGCGGGGCGAAGCTCTTCGACGAAGTGATCGTGGCGATCGCCGTCAATTCGTCCAAGAAGCCCCTGCTCTCGATCCAAGAACGGTTGGATGCATTAGAGGCTTTATTGAAGAAGCACCGCAACGTGCGCCTGGATTCCTTCGAGAACCAGCTCCTCGTCCAATACGCGCGTTCGCGGAAAGCCTGCGCCATCCTTCGAGGCTTAAGGACGGTCCAGGATTACGAATATGAATTCCAAATGGCCTTGGCGAACAAGCAACTCGCGCCCGAGATCGAGACCGTCTTCATGATGACCGATTCCGGCCTCTCTCATCTGAGTTCGAGCTTGGTAAAGGAAATCCTCTCCCTGGGCGGCTCGGGAAAGAATCTCGTCCCGCCCCTCGTCGAGGGGCTCGTCCACCGGAAGCTTAAAAAATAAAATTTAAAAAGGTGACTTATGTATAAATTCGCTCAGCGCGTCCAAAAGATCAAACCCAGTCCGACCCTGGCCATCGATACGAAAGCCAAGAAGATGATCGCCGACGGCATCGACGTCGTCAGCTTCGGGGCCGGCGAGCCCGACTTCGACACGCCCGATCACATCAAAGAAGGCGCGATCCAGGCGTTGAAGGCGGGTAAGACCAAGTATACGCCCGTCGGCGGGATCCCGGAACTCAAGAACGCCATCATCGCCAAACTGAAGCGCGACAACAACCTCACCTACACGCAGGACGAGATCCTCGTATCCTCGGGCGGCAAGCACGCCCTGTACAACATCGCCCAGGCCCTCTTCGAGGCCGGAGACGAGGTCGTCATTCCAGCGCCTTTTTGGGTGAGTTATCCGGATCAAGTCCTCCTGAACGACGCCACGCCAGTGATCGTCCCTACCTATGAAAAGGACGGGTTCTGCCTGAGTCCCGAAGTCTTGGAAAAAGCGATCACGCCGAAGACCAAGGCCCTCGTGCTCAACTCCCCCTCCAACCCCACGGGAGGCGCGTACCCGCGCGCGGCGCTGGAGGCGATCGCGAAGATCCTGGTAAAACATCAGATCCTTTGCGTCTCCGATGAGATTTACGAGAAAATCGTCTACGACGGATTCCAATTCACGAGCATCGCGTCCTTGAACGACGATATGAAGAAACTCACGATCACGGTGAACGGGGCCTCAAAGGTCTATTCGATGACGGGTTGGCGCATGGGCTACGCGGCAGGGCCGAAGGAGATCATCCAGGCCATGACGAAGATCCAGGGTCAAGTGACGACGAACATCAACTCCGCCACCCAATGGGCGTGCGTGGAAGCGCTCAACGGACCCCAAGATTTCCTGAACACCTGGGTGGGCGAGTTCAAGAAGCGACGCGACTTCATCGTCGACGCCTTCCATAAGATCCCCGGAGTCACCTGCTTCAAGCCCCAAGGAGCGTTCTACGTCTTCCCGAACGTTTCTTCCTACTTCGGCAAGAAGTTCGAAGGAACGGAAATCAGGAACTCGGACGACCTTTCCAATTACCTTTTAGATAAGGCCCTGGTGGCGGTCGTGGCCGGCAGCGGCTTCGGCGCCGAAGGCTACATCCGCCTCTCTTACGCGACGTCGATGGAGAAGATCCAAAAAGGGATGGAGAGGATCGAGAAGGCGCTGAAAGCCCTCCAATAGATCCTTAAGTTTTTTTCCTGCCTGCGGTGGTGGCGTGAGATCTCAATGCGGCCATGGATTGGGGAGTTACCTGGCCAGCCTCAGTGCGAGTCCCATTAAGAGTGTGCTTCCACGTGCCATCCACGAGCTGATAAACGGATGCGCCCTTCTCCACGATGATCACCCCACTGTCTTGAGTCCGCAGAGTGCCGCCCGCGATATCTTGACCGATAATCGACTTTAACAAAGTCGCCAAAGGGGATCCTGCCGTAACCGTAAAAAATGCCATAGCCTTCTCCTTATGTGAGGATTTTCGAATTCTTAACGAAAAAGTTGCGGCTATTTTCCCCCAACGGATCCAAAATATTTCCGACGACTCATCAAGAAGGCGGATTGTCACTTAAGTCTACGCTTAAGGCAGCGGCGGCCAAAAATTCCCGGAATGCGGGCAACTTTTTGTCGTTGAAGTCAGGGGGTAAAAGGGGCCTTAAATATTTGGGATCTCCTAAATGCTGCAGGAGAAAGTGATCCCTCCGGAATAACTGACCCACCCTCCCGCTAAAATCTTGGTCCCCTAAACATCTGGGCATTTCCCTGGAATAAATCACGTGAGCGAGTTCCGAGCCCAATCGTCGGTTGCGGGCGCCGCTGCGGGCCCGGCTTAGCCATTGGCGACTCAAAGCCACTACATTTGCCCAATAGCCTAGCTTTCTCCTCAAAGCGTCGATATTTTCATAATGTCCTTGCTCATGGGCCGCGAATTCATCGCTGTTCATGTCTCCCCCATGGACTTTTGTCGGACTGCCGATCAAACCCATAGGGCAAAGCCCATTCGCGAACATGAGGTTGAGGGCGAATATTCCCATCTCGCCCGCTTCCGTCGGAACGGCCATATGCTCCCGAAAGGAATCGATGTACCCCTCCATCATCCGCTGCTCTCGCTCCATAAAATCCTCATGGGTCATCCATGTTTGCCCGGGCGAGTACCTCCCTATGCCGCTGTTCCTGAGAGGCGCGGGCGTTAGAAGGAGGGCCAAACGATGGTACCAACTCATCAACCATTCATAAGTCACCGTCCCGGAACCAAGGCGCTCCTCAACCTCCTGTGCATAGGAAAAATCCGTTAGGGAAGGTCGTTCCCCCTCCCGCACCTGCCTTTCCAAATTTTCATGGACGAACTCCTCGAGGCCGCGCACCTGCGGGATCAATTCCGGAATGTGGTCTCGCGTGGGATGGTATTTCGTTTGAATCCCGGAAAAAAGATGGACGGCTTTTTGGACGGCGCCCAAACCTCGGGTGTAGTGGGGCGGATACCCTAAAACGTCTAAAATGGCCTCCGATTCGTACGCGGGATCGAGGGCGCGGTCCCATTGGAGAACGGCCTCGAGATCCGATCCGGGGCAGACCATGTAGGCGCGGCCTTGCAAAAGGGCAAAGTGAGGGCTCCCTTGCCTTTCCGCACTCGCGTGCAAGGCTTGGAGTTGCTTTTCCCTTTCGACGGCGGAAGCGGCCCTCTCGAATGGCCGCCAAAGGCGCAGGTTTCCAATGCCCACGGAGGCGTATTTTTGGGTCGCATGGTCGCTGAGGGGCCATTGAAAAGCCGCTGTTTTGGGAACGATTTTCCCGGGGTCCGTGTCGCCGTGGGCGCCTCCCGTCAAACCGGGCATCAGCGCGCCATCCATGAGTTTTTCGAGAAATCCGATCCGCATGCGGACGGAAATCGGAGGGGCTACGATAAAGTTGCGATAATTTTTTCGGCGACGCGCACCCCGTCCATGGCGGCGGAGACGATACCGCCCGCATACCCGGCGCCCTCCCCCGTCGGGTAGAATCTTTTAACGGTCATATGCTCGAGCGTTTTCGGGTCGCGCGGAATGCGTATCGGAGAGCTCGTCCGCGTCTCGACGCCGATGAGGACCGCCTCTTCGCTCAAATACCCGCGCATGGTTTTGCCGAAGCGCTTGAGGCCTTCCTGGAGTCGCCTTGCGACCGACGAGGGCAAGGTTTCATGCAAAGGGGCCGGGGTCAAACCGGGATGGTAACTGGAGCCCGGCAGGGTCGTGGACGCTTTATCCTTCAAGAAATCGAGCAAACGCTGGGCCGGGGCCTTTTGTTTCCCTTTCCCCTCCTCGAAGGCCATGACTTCCATTTCCTTTTGGAACAGCATCCCCGCCAAGGCGCCGAATTTCGCGACGTTCAAGTCCCCGAGCTCCACCGAAACCACCATGCCGGAGTTCGCGAAGGGCGAATCGCGGCGCGAGAGGCTCATGCCGTTCACGACGACTTCGTCCGGCGCCGTCGCCGACGGCACGATGAAGCCGCCGGGGCACATGCAGAAGGAGAAGACACCCCGGTCTTCGACATTCGTCACCAGACTATAACTCGCCGCTGGCAAATGGGGATCCCGCGTCTCCGTCTTTTGGCGGTATTGGAGGCGATCGATCAAAGGCTGCGGGTGTTCGATGCGTACGCCCACGGCGAAGGGCTTGGCTTCGATCAAAATATTTTTCCGCTGGAGGAGCTCGAAGATATCGCGCGCCGAATGCCCCGTCGCCAGGACGACGGCGTCGCCCCGGAATTCCTTCCCATTCGCCGTCACGACGCCTTCTATTTTTCCGGATTCGAGAATGAGATCGACCACGCGGTGCTCGAAAAACACCTCGCCTCCCGCCTTCAAGATGCTTTCGCGGATCGCGGTCACGACTTCGGGGAGTTTGTTGGAGCCGATATGGGGATGGGCGTCGATTAAAATATCCTCAGGCGCTCCATGGGCCACGAGGGTCCTCAAGATGGACGGGATGTCGCCCCGCTTGCTCGAACGGGTGTAAAGCTTTCCGTCGGAATACGTGCCCGCCCCTCCCTCGCCGAAACAATAATTGCTGTCGGGGTTCACGGTCCCTTCTTGGATCGCCTTCAAATCGCGCCGCCGGGCGCGGACGTCCTTGCCGCGCTCCAAGATCACGGGGCGTATGCCGCTTTCGATGAGGCGCAAGGCCGCGAACAACCCCGCCGGCCCGGCGCCGACGATGATCACCTTTTTGTCTTGGGAAACAGTCTTATAGGAAATCGTTGGAAGGCCTTTCCAAGAGGCCGGCGGCTCTTCATCAAGCGCCACTTCGATTTTCATCCGGATCACGACGGGGTTTTGGCGCGCGTCGATCGAACGCCGGACGAGACGAAATCCCTTAAGTCGAAAGGCATCGGCCTGAAGATGTTCCTTAATAGCAGCTTCTTGAGCGACGCTATCCTGGGCTTGTGCGGGTAAAAGAGCGATTTCAAAGGAGCGGACCACGCGCCTCCCCTAGAAAACAACTTGCCGTCTCAGCAAGGATTATCCTAGCTAAGCCCGCTCAAACCCAGGGGAGAATACATTATGAGCCCGGAAACACACCAAAGATCCGCCAACAAATTAGCCCATCTGAAGAAGCTGTCGAACGCGAAAGGCATCATCGCCGCGGCCGCCATGGACCAGCGCGGTTCGCTCAAGAAATCGATCGCTAAGGAGAAGGGTGTGGATCCCTCGGCGATCACCTACGACATGATGGCGGAATTCAAGACGGTCGTGACGAAGGTGCTTACCCCTCATGCGACGGCCATCCTTCTTGATCCCGAATTCGGGCTCGAGGCCGCCAAAACGCGCGGCAATGCGGGACTTCTCCTCGCCTACGAATCGACCGGCTACGACCAGACGGGGCCCGGCCGCCTACCCTTGCTGCTGCCCACATGGACCGTCCGTCAATCCGTCGAGCACGGTGCTAACGCGATCAAAATCCTCCTATATTATTCCCCCTTCGAAGATTCGAAGATCAACGAACAGAAGCACGCCTGGGTTGAGCGCATCGGAGCCGAGTGCGCCGCTTACGACATCCCTTACTTCCTGGAATTCGTCGGTTATCCCGTCGGCAACGTGGATGAGAAGAGCGTTCAGTTCGCCCAACAGAAGCCCGAGATCGTCCGCAAGAGCATGGAGGAATTCTCCAAGCCTCAATATAAAGTGGACGTCTTGAAGGTCGAAATCCCGGTGAACATGAAATTCGTCGGCGGCACGAAATCCTTCAAGGGCGAAGAAGCTTATTCCAAAGAAAAAGCCAAAGACCTCTACCGCGCTACGGCGGCCGTCACGAAGCTCCCCTTCATCTACCTCTCCGCGGGCGTCTCCGAGGACGAATTCCGCGAGAGCCTCGAGCTCGCCGCGGAAGCCGGCGTCTCCTATAACGGCGTCCTCTGCGGACGCGCGACCTGGAAGGACGGCATCCCCGTCTACGCCAAGGGCGGCGCGAGAGCCTTGGAGGATTGGCTCTCCGATAAAGGCGTTCAAAACATCAAAGAACTCAACAAAGTCCTCGATGCGAGCGCTAAAGCCTGGAAATAACTGCCCACTAAGTATGTCGATTTCTAGCAATCGCTTGCAATAATTCGACATACTTAAATATTTAGATTTTACATGGAAGATGAATTTGAAGTGGCATGATGAAGAAGAGCTGCTAACGTTTGCTCTCAATAATCCTCTATTGTCGCTAATCTCAGAAATGTTTCTTGATGCGGCAAGTCAACACCATGGGTTGTGATGAAAGTGTGGAAATAAATCTAACCTATCTTGACCCCAGCCATTTCATTTAGTACGTTGAAATGTATAAATATTAAATTAAATATACATTAAAATGTACAATAAGTCAAAAAGTCTCATTACTTCCGAAGCCACTCTTAGCCTTAAGAGCTGTGGGGAGTTGTTGGCCGAGGCTCGCAAAAACAGGGGTTTATCGGTACTCGCACTTTCAAAGCGAGCTGGCGTGGATCGTAGAACCATTTCTCAACTTGAATCCGGGCATCCGGGAGTCTCCATTGGGACTTTTTTTCAAGTGTTAAGCCTTTTAAATCTCCGCGGCATTGAAGAGTGCCTCAAGCCTGAAAACGACCTTGAATCCATTGCTCTCCATATTCGTAAACTTAGAAAAGGCCAGAAGGTCTCAAATAAAATCGCCGATAGTGAGGTGAATTTTTAATGCCTCAGCGTGCCTATGTTTTTATTAACCTCAATCATGAATGGATTCCGTGCGGTCTTTTAGAATACCAAGAAGATGGGAATCGCTCTTCAGCTATCTTTCGTTACGGGAAAAGATATCTCGAACGAAAAAATGCCATCAGCATTGATCCTGTCCAACTACCCTTAGAAGATAGAAGTTTTGAAACACCCGAAGGTTTTGCTCTTTTTAACGGCATCCGCGACGCTGGTCCCGATAAATGGGGACGTTATTTGCTCGATAAAAAATTTTCACGTACTTTGAGCGAACTCGACTATATTTTACAAAGTAGTGAAGATCGAGTGGGCGCCCTCTCATTTTCATCTTCTCTCGATTTCATACCCTCACCTCTTCCTCAGAGGTTAATACTGGCCGAATGTTCAGAGGCCATTGAAGATGCCATCCATGCGCAAGAAACAGAAAAACTAAAACTCTATCTAAGCTACGGTCCTTCCTTAGGTGGAGCACGCCCCAAAGCGACCGTCCTCTGGAAAAAGGCCTTGTATCTTGCAAAGTTTTCACTTTCTCTCGATTCAAAAGATGAGCCCTTAATTGAATATGCGACCATGAGCTTGGCAAAAAAATGCGGACTCAATGTTCCAGAAATCCATCTGGAAAAAATTCAAGGAAGATCGATATTCTTGATTAAACGCTTTGATCGTACCCTTGAAAGTCGGATTCCTTTTATTTCAGGCCTGACCATAACCGGGGCTCATGAAAGCGATTATAGTTCTTGGAGTTACTTATCCTTGGCGGATGCCATCGTCCGCTTTTCAGAAAATCCTGACCGTGATCTTCGAGAACTCTTCAATCGACTCATTTTTAATATCGGCGTCTATAATAACGACGATCATTTGAGGAATTTTGGGTTTTTAGCCTCAGGGAAATATTGGAACTTATCGCCTGTTTATGACGTTTCTCCTTCGGTCATTCATACAAGCACCTACAATCTCGCCATGACTTTAGGGCTTGAAGGTCGAAAAGCTTCTTTTGAAAATGCGCTGTCTCTGCGTGAGCGATTTCGACTCGACGCCCGCCAGGCCAAACATATCATTCAAAATATCCAAGAACATATCCATTCATGGGAAAAACATTTTAATAATTTGGGTGTTTCTCAAAAAGAAAGGATCATGCTCAAACCTAGTTTTCAGAAGAAGGTATGATGCGAGACAGTAAAGGCTTGGGGATTGAAAAAGGTTTTTCGCGAAACTCCCACACGTATGCGATCCAGGCGACGAAACTTCCGACGACCGCGTCTGCGATATAGTGTTGTTTGACCAGCACGACGGATACCGCCACGAAGAAGGCGATGACGTACATCAAATACCCCACTTTTTTATGGTAGCGATGGATCAGGAAGGCGACGAGCCAGCAGTTGGAGACGTGCATCGACGGGAAGCAGTTATACGGGGGGTCGATAAAATAATAAAAATAAACCAAGAAATAAGCCCAGCCTTGGTTGGGATCGATATCCGGGCGCAACGTGTATTGCACGGGATAGATCAAAAAGACCACGTAATGGATGGTGGTGCTAATGAAGAAGCTTTTCACCATCCGCCGAAAGTATTGCAAATCTTCCACAAAAACATAGGCGAACGCCAATAAACCGAAATTCATCAGGTACGCGAAAATAAACGCCGGGTAGAGCGGGATGTCCTTCTCGAAAGGGAGGGCCAGCGTATGGATATCCGATCGGTAGCTCGTCACTTCCGCGATGATGAAGTAGCCCCCCAGGTAATACGTCATGATCAAAAGGAATTCTTTCGTCTTGAGGAGTTTTTCTCGGATTGTCATGGGCGGGTCCCTTTGCTATAAAAATACCACATGCTCAAGAATAAAACCATCGTCCTCGGAGTCACGGGCGGCATCGCGGCCTATAAATCGGCGGAAATCGTGAGAAGTTGCGTCCAAGCGGGCGCGGACGTCCACGTGATGATGACGCGCGCGGCCAAGGAGTTCATCACGCCGCTCACCCTTCAAACCCTCTCGGGACATCCCGTGCATTCGGAGCTCTTTGATCTCACTCAGGAACAAGAGATCGGCCATATCTCGCTTGCTGATCGGGCCGACCTCATCGTCATAGCCCCGGCGTCTGCCGATATCCTCGCGAAGACGGCCCATGGGATCTGCGACGACCTCATCACGACCGTACTTTGCGCTACGCGAGCGCCAGTCCTTTTCGCGCCCGCCATGAACGTCCACATGTGGGAGAATCCGATCACGCAAGAGAACGTCAAAAAGCTCCAAAAACATGGCTACCGCTTCCTCGAGCCCGCCATCGGCGATCTTGCTTGCGGTTACACCGGCAAGGGCCGCCTTCCTGATCCTGAAAAAATCCTTGAGGCCATTTCCAAAATGGTGTCTTCCAAAAAGAAGTGAAGAAAAACATCCCGAAGCCCCTCAAGATCCTGGTGACCGCGGGCCCGACGCGCGAGTTCTTCGATCCCGTCCGCTTCCTGTCGAATCCGTCCACCGGCAAAATGGGCTACGCCCTCGCCGAGGCCGCCCGAGCCCTAGGCCACCGAGTGACCCTCATTTCAGGACCCACCCTCCTTTCGCCTCCGGCTCGCCTCTTCTCCTTCCAAAAAGTCGTCAGCGCCCGCGACATGTATAAGGCCGTCATGAAGTCGTGGGCGGAGATGGATATCATCATCATGACCGCCGCCGTGTCGGATTACCGGCCCGCCAAGAAGTTCACCGATAAGGTCAAGAAGACGGGCCAAAAGATGAGCATCGATCTCGTGCCCAATCCCGACATTTTGGCGACTTTGGGGAAAAAGAAAAAGAAGGGCCAAATTCTGGTGGGGTTCGCGGCGGAAACGCAACGCCTTATCCCCAATGCCTTAAGTAAGTTACAGCGAAAAAACCTGGATTACATCGTGGTGAATGACGTTAAATCTTCGCGCACCGGATTCGAGACGGATCAAAATGAGGCTTGGATGATCAGTTCGACAAGACGATCGCAACGCCTTCCTTTCTCATCCAAAAAAAACCTAGCGCGAAAGATCTTAGCCTTATGCACGGCCCGGAATTAATTTTTTTCTAAGGATGGTTTTCCGCAACTATTCCACACGCCCAACGATCAACCTCCAGAATAAGGAGGTATACCATGGGTGGAGATCCGATCCTTCGTAGGATGCTCGTTTGCGCGGCCAGAGGCTACGACCCGTCCCTGACTCTTCCGCTGGCCCAAGCAGTTCCCCAAGACGTGAAGGAAGCCCTGTATCAAGCGCGACAGGGTGGCATGAGGCCTTTCGATGTCTACGATCTTTTCCAGGAAAATAGGGGCTTTTTCTTCAGCGACGCCAATCTTCCGCCTCCATTCGTCCAACGTTTTCAAGAATCGCCTCCCTCGGGAATATCACCCGTGGAATGGCGGAAAGCCCAAGTCATCGCCATGAAAAGCCATGACATCCCAAGACCCCGGACACGCTCCCTATGGGATACGGATATCTACGATGCGAATGCCGCACACCTTCTTAACCTCATTTTAGAGGAAGTCAGGAAATTGCGGAGCGAAGGCATCACGCCTATTGTCGTTTTCGATTTGGACGACACCCTTCTCACGACTCGCCACCGCGAAGTGGCCATCTATTTGGAGTACGCGATGAAGCACCAAATCCCGCGCCTCGCGGGCATCCAGATGGGACACATCATCGGGTGGGATTTCCAGGAAATCATGATCAGGGAAATGGGATTCCATCCCGTCTGGGCGAACCATTATGGCCCCCTCATCAAGGAATTTTGGACGGAATGCTTCTTCGATAACGCGTATCTCCACCATGACAAGCCTTTCGCCGGAGCCCCCGAGTTCGTCAGAGATTTATACGAAGCAGGGGCTCGCATCATCTATATCACGGGCAGGGATTTGGACATGCAGGAAGGTACTTTAGCTTCCATTAAGGACCATGGGTTTCCCTTACCCGATGAAAATCGTGTCGTCCTAAGAATGAAACCGGAATCAAATAAGGAATTATCGCGTCAAGCGCACGGAGACGAAACCCGGCGCAAAGAACTCATCACCGCTTCGGACCGAAGATATAAGGAAACCGTCGTCCCGGAAGTAGCGGCCATGGGCTATATTGTTGCTTCTTTCGAAAACGAACCCAAAAACGCCAACGGCTTCTACAAACTATTTCACGAAGCACGAGGGGACAATGGAGTAGACCGAGGTCGCGCCGTCTTTATCGGGACGAAAGCCGCCTACCCCAATATTCCACTCCACCCTAGTATCCTAAGAATACCCAGTTATTTACGCTCACGTTGGTAAATTCTAAGGCGCACCTCACAAATTTTCGTGGCGATTTTTCACGGGCACGAGTAACCCGCTTCCCATGACTGGGAATCAAGTCACTAAAAAAGATCTGAGACGCTTCAAAGAATGGGGCATCGAACATGTTTACGTCGATAAGTCCGCGTCACGCGCTGCAATTCGCGCCGTAACCCCAGCGGTAGCTCCCGCCAAACATACCGAGAGGCCGTTCACCCAACCCATACCGGAAAGTTTAGACGCGATCCGCGCCCTGATCGGGGACTGCACGCGGTGCAAGCTCTGCGAGAAGCGTACGAACATCGTCTTCGGTGTGGGCAATCCGAAGGCCGAGCTCATGTTCGTTGGGGAAGCTCCGGGGCATGATGAAGATCTCAAGGCCGAGCCGTTCGTGGGGCGTGCCGGGCAGTTATTGACGAAGATGATCGCGGCGATGGGATTCTCGCGCGATGACGTCTACATCGCGAACATCATCAAGTGCCGCCCGCCCGACAACCGCTACCCCGAGGACGACGAGGTCGCCCAGTGCTTGCCATTTTTGAAGCAGCAAATCGCCGTCATCCGGCCTAAGATCATCGTGTCGCTTGGAAATCTCGCGACGCAGCGCTTGCTGCAGACGAAGGTCGGCATCACGGCCCTGCACGGGAGGTTCAAGGAGTTCGAAGGCATCCCTCTGATGCCCACCTACCATCCCGCGTTTTTATTGAGAAACCCCAACATGAAGAAGCCCTGTTGGGAAGACTTGCAGAAGGTTATGGCCTTCTTGAACCCGCCTTCGCCAGCCTCAAGGCGATAGAGAGCTCCGCGCTCAGCGTCTGCAGAAAGAGCCTCTCTTGCGTCGAGAAGCGGTCCACGCCCTTGCGGAACATGTTCAAGACGCCGACGATCTGATTCTGGAACACGAGAGGGATGGAGAAGAACGACCCGTCTTCCTCCTTCTCCCCTTTGTAATGCCGGTATCCGGGCTCGGAACGCGTATCGGGAATATAAATGGGCTTCGAGGATTCCAAGACTTGGCCGGTGATCCCCTCGCCCGCCTTGAAGCACATGCCCTTCACTCTTTGGTTATCCGCGAAGCCCCGCGCTGCCTTCACGCACGCGCTCTGGGTCTCCTCCTCGAACACCAGAAACGTGAACTCCTCGAAGCCTAATTTTTCATACAGAAATTGCTCCAACACCAAATAGAGTTCGTCGAGGACGACGACCGAACCCACCGTTTGGGAAAAGTCATGGAGGATGGAGAGCTCTTTCAACCGGGCTTCCAACTCGCGGTTGGTCGCCTCGATCACCTGGTTCTTCCGCTGCAGCTCTTCTTGATGCCGGAGGCGTTGTTCGGCCGCGACGAGCTGGCGTTCCGACTCGAGCTTGAAGGCGTCGAGCTTGGTGATCTGTTCCAAAAGTTGATTGAAACTTTTCGCCAATTTCCCGATAACAACGCCCTTCCATTCCGGAGCGCGCACGAGGAAGTCCTTGGTCGGCGCGAGCTCCAGGATCTGGATCAGGTGCCGCGTCGGACGGTCGACGAACCACCAGAAAAAAGCCAAAAACAAGAGGGCCGTCAAAAAACTGGAACTGATGATGGTGAAGATGACGAAAAGATTCGACATGAGCCTTAAGAACTATGGGAATCGCCTGTTCAAGTCAATTTCCCTTCTTTCCGTTTCCATTCTCTCTACGATTGTCCTCTGTCTTTCCGGGTGCGCTTCCTCTTCTCAGGGGGACTCCGCGGCCGGTAAGATGGGCGGTCTGGGAAAGACTGCGAAGTCCAATCCTCCCATCCGCATTTCCCTTGAAAACGGAAAAATCATTTCTATCCCCCTGGAAAAATACCTATTGGGCGTCATGTCGAAGGAAGTGCCGGTAGATTGGCCGCTCGAAGCCTTAAAAGCCCAAGCCGTCGCTTCACGCACCTACGCAGTCTACCGGAGACAGCACCCGCGAAATCCAAAATTCGACGTCTCCGCGACCACGGCGGATCAGGTCTTCGATAAAAAGCGGCACTATCCCGAACCCTTGATCGAAGCGATCCAAGAAACGAAGGGTGAAGTCCTGACGTATCAAGGGGAGGCTTTCGAGGCTTTTTTTCACAGCACCTGCGGCGGCGCGAGCGAAAAGGCCAGTCACGTGTGGGAGGGCGATTACCCGCCTCCCGTCGAAGCGTCACACGCCGATCCGTTTTGTTCGGCGGCGCCGCACGACGATTGGACGTATACAGTTTCCGAGGAAACGTTGGAGAACATTCTCCGCGACAAAGGGTATGCGCTTCCGAAGGATTGGAACATCGGCATCGACCGGAGCGACGAGTTCGGGCGCGTGCAGACGTTGACCATCGAATCCAGCACCGAAGGGCGTAAGAAAAATAAGTCCGTTCAGACCCTGAACGCCAATACGCTCCGCGAGATGGTGGGCTACAGCAATTTGCACAGCACTCTTTTCGTTCTCTCCGAGGATGACAATGGGATCGTATTCACCGGGAAAGGCTCGGGACACGGCGTAGGCTTGTGCCAATGGGGCGCCAAAGGACAGGCGGAGGATGGAAAAAATTACCGCGACATCCTGAACTTCTACTATCCCGGAGCCGATTTGATGCCTTTAGATCAAAAGCTTATCATTAAGGAGAGCGACACCGAGAAACTCGAAACCCCAACCGCACCGACTCCTCCTCCGTCTTCTCTCGAAGACACGACTCCAGAAACGACGCCCCCCACCCCTCCGAACGAGACTCCGGTGGAAGACCCGAAAAAATCCAGCACGTCGAAAAAACCGAAAAACGGCATCGAAGCCGTCATTTCGAATCTCCCCGACGCCGCCGAATAGCCATGTCCGTCTCTCTCTCCGATTACGATTACGCGTTCCCCAAGGAGCTAGTGGCCCAACGACCTCTACCCGAACGTTCGCAAGCGCGCATGCTCGTCCTCGACCGCTCCCGCCCTTTCGACGCGGCCGGCGACCACCAGACCATCCAAGATTTGCCGAGGTTCTTGAAGGCGGGCGACGTATTGGTATTGAACGACGCCTTGGCGGATTTGGTCCCTTTCGGGGACAAGCTCGTGCCGCCCTTGCCGCCTTACATCAAAAGGAAAAAGGCGGAGGATTTCACCGAGGACGATTTCGAGCGCTACCGTTCGGTCTACGCCAAGACGCCGGGATCCAAGGCGGCCCCTACAGCGGGTTTCCACTTCACCGAAGCCTTATTGGACGAGATCCGTTCGCGCGGCGTGTCCATCGCCCACGTCACCCTGCACGTTGATTACGACACCTACAAACCCATCCGCCACGAGGACATTCGGGAACATCTGATGCACGGGGAGCGCTACGAGATTCCGACGACGACGGCGGAAATGGTGGGAAAGGCCAAGCAAGAGGGGCGGCGCGTGATCGCCGTGGGCACGACATCGGTCCGCGTCCTGGAATCCTGGGCCGCGTCCGGCAACCCCGCCGGAACCACCCAACTTTTCATCACGCCGGGCTATGCCTTCCGCTTCGTCGACGCGATGCTGACGAATTTCCACCGACCCCGGTCGACGGTGCTGGTGATGGTGTCCGCCTTCGCGGGTCTGGAAAGAATCCATTCCGCGTATGAAGAGGCGATCCTGGAAAAATACCGACTCTTTTCGTACGGCGACTGCATGTTGATTTTATGAAGCAACCTTTTTCGCGCTCCGCCGATAATGACGATAATGTTCAATTTTTTATATAAAGATATGAGGGCAAAATGAATTTAGTGGCTAAAATCTCTACTGTCGTCGCAAATACCGTCATGAATCCTGGCGAAGCTCGAGATAGAGTTATGCAGGGTGTGGATACTATCAGCGCTCAGGTCCGGAACGCTGCTGAGATTGCCGGGATAGGGACAGGTATGGCGGTGATGGTGAGTGCCTACGTAGGAGGCACCCTCGCCGCAGGAGCTTATTCTCGATTAGCAGATGCGTCTGACGATGCTAGGAAGGTGGCTGACCAAATCGATAATTTTATACGTGATACCGCTTCGGGAATGGCGGGTAGCACAAGCACTTTCGTTTCTCGCCATTTACTTTTTCCCTTTAGACCGTCTCCTTTGAGCGGGGCTAGGCCTAAGCCCTAAATACAATCACCTTTTCCACCACTTCTCCCAACACCTGGTTCGGCGTCGAAGCGCCTGACGTGAGGCCGATGTGTAAGGGACCTGCAGGAAGCCAGTCGCGTGTCACGATCGTGTCGAACTTACCCACCGGCTTATGCTTGATTTCGGAGGCGGACACCAGACCGCAGGCGTCCTCGATATGGTAGGATTTGGTGAAAGAAAGGGCGATCTTCGCGAGGTTATTGGTGTTGCTGGAATTATACCCGCCCACGACCAGGATCAAATCGAGCTTCTTGTTCTTGAATTCGAGGATGGCGTTCTGCCGGTCCTCGGTCGCGCTGCAAATCGTATCGAAATTCCGGAAATTCTCCTGGGTATAAACGTCGCCGTAACGGTCAGTCACGGCCTTCTGGAGCTCGGCCGCGATCGCCAAAGACTCACTCATCAGCATCGTCGTCTGATTGGCCACGCCCATGCGCCGCAAGTCGGTGTCGGGATCGAATCCGGGCGAGACTTGCTTCGCGAATTTTTGGAGGAAAGCTTCCCGATCGCCTCCTTTGCGGACGTAGTCGCAAACAAGGCCCGCTTCCTCCATATTCAAGACGACGAGATATTTCCCCTTGGGATAACCCAGCACCCGCGAACTCGTGGCCTGCGTCTCTTCGTGGTAATATTTTCCGTGGATGACGGAGGTGATGCCCTCTTCGGCGTACTGTTCCACCCGCTTCCACACGTTCAGGACCGACCCGCAGATCGTATCCACCATCACGCAGCCTTTTTGGCGAAGCTCTTCAATCTGCGAGGATGTCGCCCCGAAAGCTGGCAGGATAACGACATCCTCTTTTTGTACTTTTGAAAAATCCGTCGTGATCTGGACGCCCATTTCCTGGAGATTCTGGTTCACGCGCGGGTTATGGATGATCTCGGCCGTCAGGTAGATTTTCTTATCCGGGAAACGTTGCTTCGTCTCATAGGCCATCTCCACGGCACGGTCGACGCCGTAACAAAACCCGAACGAGCTCGCCAAATGGAAGGTCACGTCCTTGGCCGTATACACGTTCCCCGCCGCGATGATCTTCTCGATGGTGTCGCTATGGTAATCCCGGACGAGATCCCCCTGGATTTCCTTTTTGAGCCCGAAGCTCTTACGGACGATCTGCCCGGGCTCGAAGGCATCGGGTTGAAGATGGGAGGAAGTCATGATTCGTTTAATCCTTTCAGTTCGGCCTCGATTTCTTCCACCGTCGGTAAAATTCCATCCAGTTTTTTCGGCAGGGATTTGACGATTTTAGTCTCCCAACCAGCAACCCCAATGGGCTTATTCAAATCACGCAAGGCGTACTCTACCACAAGTTTCTTTTTAGATTTGCACAGCAAGAGTCCGATAGTGGGCTTGTCTTCGTCTTGGCGCAAAAGGTCGTCCACAAGCATTTTCAAGTAATGCGATTTGATGGTACCAAGGGATTTGTGCAAGAACCTCTTGCACAATCTTGGCGTCCGACCACGCGGCGGCAAAAGCCCTCATGTATTTCAAATTGCGCGGGGAAAACCCCGACATATCCGGGAATAGATTCTTCAAGTCCTGCGAGAGACGATCGATGGTTCTGGCACCCCACCCTTCCTTATCCTGGCGTTTCAAAATCATGCTTCCAATGTCCCAATACAACAAAACCATCTGAGCATTGGCGGCAAGCACGGTCCTGAGGCGCGTGTCAGCGATTCGCTTCTTGATATCCCCCAATACTTCCACGTAATCCAACGGCAATTCAGCCTTGGATGGAGCCGCAGGGAATACGGCTTCCTCACGTCGTTTACCCCTCGAATTTCGCAATGATCTATTTTTCGGCATTACTTTTCAGGCATCGCCATCGGCTGGATGTGGGAGAGGCCGCCGTCGGCGCGGATCGTCTGGCCGCAGATCCAGTCGGCTTTGTCGGAGCAGAGGAACATCACGACATCCGCGATTTCCTTGCCTTCCGTCACGCTTCCGCGGGGCGTGATCTGCTCGTTGGCCTTCTTGATGGATTCGTAAAGCTCACCCATGTAGATCTTGGTGGACGTGGTCGCGAGGAATCCGGGATTGACGGCGTTCACGTTGATCTTCAAGGGAGCCAACTCCACCGCGAAATATTTCACGAGCGTTTCCATGGCCGATTTCGCGGCTCCGAGCACCCCATGGCGCGGCAGGTACGTGTGGGTGTCGTATCCCGAGATCGCGACGATTTTACCGTTCCGTCCTCTCATAAGCTCCGCGCTGCGCTGGCAGCCGATCAGGAACGCCGTGATCGTAATCGCGAAGGTCTTCTCCACATGATGGGGCTTGATGTCCAACAAAGGCTTGAAGGCTGTCGCGGCGGCGTTCGCGACGAAATAATCCAAGTAGCCGTATGTATCCTTCACGAAGTCGAAGATCTGGTTCACCTGGTCTTGTTCGCCCAGGTCGGCGTGTAGGACATGGATTTTAGCCTGCTTACCCTCAAATTCCTTAGCGAAGGCGTCCGCCGTGGCTTGGTCTTTGCGGAAATTCGTCACGACGTCGACTCCTTGGTCGACGAACTGCTTAAGGATCTCCTTGCCGGTCCCCTTGATGCCTCCCGTGACGATGGCGACTTTTCGGCTCATCTCGCCGCAAGCTCCTTAGAGCTCGATCTCCAAGGCCGACCGGTCTCCCGATTGGATGACTTTCGCCTTCGCGCGTACTTCCGGAAGCATTTGGTGGATGTAGAATCGTGCCGTCTTGATTTTTCCGTCTAAATAGCGGGCTTCATCGTTTTGCTTGATGAAGGTCTTTTGTTGGGAAGGTTCGTCGACTTTTTCCTGAAGGAGTTTTTCCAGTTTCTTTTGGGCAATGACCGCTTGTTCCATCAGGAAGTAGCCGATTGTCACGCCCGAGAACATCTGCAGGAAATTAGTGGCGGAGAGCATCGGGTAGTTGAAGTCGCCGCGCCCCGTCATCTCCATGAAGCTCATCGCCGTTTGCGCCACGGCATCGAGAGCTTTCTTGAACTCGCTCATTTCGTTCTTAAGGACGGGCATATTCTGGTTGGCGGTGATGAACTCGTCGATCATCTGGTAGAACTGCTGGACGACCTGTCCGCCACGCATCGCGAGCTTGCGGCCCAAGAGATCGAGAGCCTGGATGCCATTGGTTCCCTCGTAGATCGAGGAGATCTTCACGTCGCGCATATACTGTTCGACGGGGTATTCGGAGATGTAGCCATAACCGCCGTAGGTCTGCATGGCGAGCTCCGTCACGCGGAAACCCATGTCGGAACCGTAGGCCTTGCACATCGGGGTCAAGAGGCCGGAGAAGCCTTCGTAATACTCGCGTTTCTCCGCATCCGGATGGTATTTACCCATGTCTTCATAAAAAGCGGTCATATAAAGCAAGGCACGTAGCCCTTCGACGGTGGCCTTTTGGACCATGAGCATGCGCTTCACGTCCGGCCATTCGATGATGGTCTTGCCCTGACCCTGCACGCGCACCTTCGCGTAAGCCAACGCGCTTTCGTAGGCCGCGCCCGCGATGGACAAGCCCTGCATGCCGCAGAGAAGGCGGGCTTCGTTCATCATCTGGAACATCTGCTTCATCCCCGCCATGCGTTCGCCGACGAGGTAGCCGACGCAGTTGTCGTTGTCGCCGAAGGCCAAGGTGCAGGTCGCGGAGGCTTTGATGCCCATCTTGTGCTCGATATTGACCGTACGCACGTCGTTGGGCTCTCCCAGAGAACCGTCTTTTTTCACGCGGATCTTGGGAACGACGAAGAGGGAAATTCCCTTCGTGGAACCTTCCGGATCGCCCGGGATACGGGCTAGGACGAGATGGATGATGTTTTCGGTGATGTCTTGGTCGCCGGACGAGATGAAGATCTTGCCGCCTTTGATCTTGTAGCTGCCGTCGGGCTGGGGCACCGCGACGGTCTTGATGTCGCCCACGGAGCTGCCGGCCTGGGGCTCGGTCAAGCCCATGGTCCCGCCCCATTGGCCGCTGTACATCTTTTGAACGTAGAGGGTCTTCAACTCGTCGGTGCCGAAGACTTCGATCAAGTGGGCCGCGCCGCGGGTCAATCCGGGGTACATCATGAAGGCGACGGAGGCGCCGCTGAAGAATTCGATCATCGGCATGACGACGGAAAAGGGCAATCCCTGACCGCCATATGTGGTCGGGACATCGGCTCCGATGAAGCCGTTCTCAGCGAACTTCCCGTAAAGTTCCTTATACCCCTTCGGCACTTTGACGTTCGTCCCGTCGAAGTGGCAGCCTTCCTTGTCGCCGGAGGCGTTGATAGGGGCGATCTCCTGTTGGGCGAACTTCAAGGCCTGGTCTAGGACCATGTCGAACATCTCGAGGGTGTAGTCTTTGAAGGCCGGAAGCTCGAGGAGCTTCTCGTAATGCATCTGTTCCTTTAAAATAAAGTCCACGTCGCGTCGGTTAACATTGTATTCCATATGCGATCTCCTTAATTTCTAAAAAATGAATGAGTATTCAGCGCTTCTGTCCGAGATCAGGGGCGAAAGCAAACAAAAAAATGAATGAGTATTCAGTTTAGGGACTTAAGATTATTTCACAGAGACTTTCATCAAAATTCCATTCTCGAATCGCAGGACCGTGTCCGATTTTTGGGGGCCAAACTCATAGACCCATTCGTCGACCGAAATGCCCGTCGTGAGAAGAGGATAGGTAGTAGTGGCCGGGTCGACGACGGTTAAAGCGGGCATGATGCGGTCTTCCACATGATTTCTTTGGGTCGGCTCGCCGCATTTCAAGCGAATTTCCAATTGGTCTTTTTCGAGAGCGATATCGCGGAGAGACGCGTTGCAGAGAGACGGGTCTGGCTTTTCGCGCCCCCCGTAATCCCCCGTCCACTCGGAGACTAGGGAACGGTTTTCGAAGCGAAGGTATTGGAGGAGATTGCTGGAGCCCGTATCGTAGACCCATGTTTCCACAGTGATGTATGACCTCTTCTCATCCCCTAGTCCAAGCCTTTGGACCGTCTCCTTCCGCCGCGTATCCGTGAGCGTCGGCTCCCCGCAGATCTGCCTCACGCGCGACAGGGTATCCCTCAACGAGACGAGGCTGCCGCCGCAGCGAAAGGCATACCCGGAGACGGGGGCGAGAAGACTCGAGATGGCGAACGCCGAGATCAAGGTTTTCATGAAATCCGTCTAGGCGAGAGGCAGCGCTGGAAACAAGTGTTAAACTTCGGCACGGAGAGGGAAATGCCACGCTTTTTACGAAACCTTTTCCGTATTCCTGAAGAAGGGTTTTCCATAGGTTAGCTACCCGAGATAAGCACCACTGGGTGCTTACAGAGGCCAAAAGCTCCTGAAAAATTTCAGCTAATAATAAAATTAATTGAATTATTAGCTAATCCTATAGATTATAGGATTATGGAAAACTCCTTCAAATCAGTGCCTGCCACCAAAATCAAAAACCGCTTCGGGGATTATCTCGGGGAAGTCTTGAGGAAACGCGAGCCGATCCTAATCGAAAGGCACGGAAAGCCTGTCGCTGTGCTCGTCGACTTAGCCCAGTGGGATCATCATACCTCACGTAAAACCCAGGTCTCCGCTTTTACGGACCCTTGGATCGAAGACCTAAAAAAAATCCACCGACGCATGGAGCAAAACTCTTCGAAGAAGTTTTCAGCCGTCGAACTTGTTCGCCAGATCCGTGAGGAAGCCTTATGACCGACGCGCAAGAACTGTGCTTGGATGCCAATATTTTCATCGCAGCCCTTTCCCCGCAAGAGCATCATCACAAAGAAGCCTTGCTTTTAATCCAGGACATCCGTGTTCAATCCAAAACACTATACGAGCCGCCTCTCGCTCTTTATGAAGTCAATATGGCCCTTTATCGAAAACAACATTTGGGGGAAATGTCGGCGCAAGACACTCAAGCTTTGTCGGAAAAGTTTTCCCAATTACCCATCTTGTTCCAATGGACGGCGGAACTCATCCAATTCACGCATCAATTAGGCCGACAACTTTCCTTCGCACATATTTATGACGTGTCTTACTTGGCTCTAGCGATGACGAGGAATATCCCCCTGGTGACTTTCGACGATGAACTGTTGCGTAAGGGCAAGAAGGCACATCGTCTTCTCTTTAGCGCAAAAGACGCTTACCGGCTTACGTCGCCTTCTTCATAATCGATGAAAGTCAAAAGCCGGTGACGGTCCGCACGATCGAGTCCGCATCGATGCCGAAATGCCTCCGGAGAGCTTCGCGGGTTTCGCTGAAGCCCAGCCCATCGGTGCCCAAAACGTGGAAGTTGGGAATCCACCGAGCTATTTGGTCGGGGACGAGAGTGACGTTGTCACTGACGGCGATGACTTTTTCGTAGCCTTCTTTTCCCAGCATTTCCTCGACCCAAGGTTTGCCGCCCGCCTTGCCGGCCTCCAGGGCCTCGCGGCGGAGCTCGGAATAACTCGTCACGCTCCAGACGTCTGCGGCGATTTGATATTGGGATTGCAGAGTTTCTTGAGCTTGCAAAGCCTGCATGAGGATCGCTCCGCTGCCGAGGATCGCGACGCGCTTGCCGGTTTCCGTTTGCGCCGGCTTCACGCGGTACATGCCTTTCAAAATCCCTTCTCTCGTCTCTTCCCAATTTTGCGGCGCGGGCCACATCCGGTAATTTTCGTTATGGAGGGTAATATAATAGGAAATTTCCTCCCCTTCCCCGCACATCCTCCGGATGCCGTCCTGGATGATCGCGACGAGTTCATAAGCGAAAGCCGGTTCGTAGGATTTCACGCGCGGGTAGGCGCTCGCGAAAAGCAGGCTCTGCCCGTCCTGGTGCTGCAACCCTTCGCCGGCGAGCGTCGTCCTGCCGTACGTCCCGCCGAACAGGAAGCCGCGGCATCGGGAATCCTGCAGCGACCAGATGAGGTCCCCCACGCGCTGGAAGCCGAACATCGAATAGAACACGAACATGGGAATCAGCGGCACTCCGTGCGAAGCCTCGGACGTCCCCGCGGCGATGAAGGCGGAAAGAGCACCCGCTTCGGTGATCCCTTCCTCCAAGAGCTGGCCGTCGATGCTTTCCCGATAATAAAGCACCATCTTCGCATCGACCGGCTCGTAGAGTTGGCCCGCGGACGAATAGATGCCCACTTGCCGGAAGATGGGATCCATCCCGAACGTGCGCGCCTCGTCGGGGACGATAGGCACGACGATCTTTCCCAGCTCCGGATGGCGCAAAAGCTTGGAGAGAAACGCGGAAAAGGCCATCGTCGTCGAGACGTCCCGTCCCGGAGGCGTTCCTTCCAGGAATTCCTTCATCTCCCTCAACTCGAATGTCGAAAGCTTCTTCTTTTCCGTGCGGCGGCGCGGCACGAAACCACCCAAAGCCCGTCGTCTTTCGAAGAGATACTGCATCTCCGGAGCCTCCGCCGCGGGCTTGTAGAAGGGCAATTCCTTCAGCCGATCGTCGGGGATCGGGATGTCGAAGCGGTCCCGGAAAGACTTCACTTCCTTTTCGTTCAATTTCTTCTGCTGATGCGTGATGTTCTTGCCTTCGGCCGCATCGCCCAAACCATACCCTTTGATCGTCTTGGCCAAAACGACCGTCGGCATCCGTTCGCTCGAAACCGCTTTTTGGAAAGCCGCGTATATCTTCTGCGAATCGTGCCCGCCCCGGCCCAGCTTGCGGATTTGGTCGTCCGTCAAGGAGTCGACGATCCTCAAAAGCTCGGGGGATTTCCCGAAGAAATGCTGACGCGTGTAGCTGCCGGGTTCGACGACGTATTTTTGGTACTCGCCGTCGACGGCTTCGCTCATCCGCTCCTTCAAGAGCCCTTGGGTATCCTGGGCCAACAACGGATCCCAGTCGCGACCCCAGACCACTTTCAAGACGTTCCATCCCGCCCCGCGGAAAAGGGATTCGAGCTCTTGGATAATCTTGCCGTTGCCGCGCACCGGGCCGTCCAATCGCTGGAGGTTGCAGTTGATGACGAAGATCAAATTGTTCAACCCCTCGCGCGAAGCCATCGTCAGCGACCCCATCGATTCGGGTTCGTCCATTTCCCCATCCCCTAAAAAGGCCCAGACGCGACTCTCTTCCGTATTTTTCAAACCTCTATGTTGAAGGTAACGGTTATGCCGCGCCTGATAGATGGCCTGCAGGGGACCTAATCCCATGGACACGGTCGGAAACTCCCAAAAATCCGGCATGGAATAGGGATGGGGATAGGACGATAACCCACCGCCCGCGGCCAGCTCCGACCGGAAATTCTCCAGATGGCTTTCGTCGAACCGACCCTCCAAGTAAGCGCGGGCGTAGATGCCCGGCGTCGAGTGGCCTTGGAAGAAAATCTGATCTTGAGGGCGGAAAAAATGATGGAAGGCGACTTCGAGGAGGTTGGCCGAGGAGGCGTAGGTGGAAATATGACCGCCAATGCCCGGGTGCCTGTAGTTGGCCTTCACCACCATCGCCATGGCGTTCCAGCGGAGGATGCTGCGGATACGACGCTCAATCTCCTCATCGCCCGGATAAATAGGCTGATCCTCTACGGCGATCGTATTAATATAATCGGTCTCGAATGGAAATCGAATTCGCCCCATCCTGGGGAATGTACATGATTCGACGCTCGGGACCCAGCTCTTTTTTCGGTGAAATTATTGTAGAAATTCACAACCCGCTGGGGGTGTATCGCTCGAAAGGACTTCGCATGCGGCCGCTTGGATGGCTTTGACGCACGTATCGACCATGCCCTTTTCCACTTTTAATTCGCCTTTAGCCTTCACTCGATCGGAAATACCCGTGGTGATATTTTGCAGACATTGGTCCTTATTTAAAGCTTGAGCGCCGTCCTTGGGTTGGCAGCCTAAATACTTGTCGCAAAGCACCGTGGAAAGAGACTTAGCCACTTCTTCTGGAGCTAGGACTTTTTTGCTCTTTGAACAACCCGCAATTGCTAAGGAAGCGACTACAATCATCCCCAACATTTTAGCCACTTGAGATGTCTTCACAAAAATCCTTTCCATAGCTTCCCCCCTTTTCAGAGGAGTCATAATGAAGTGATGCCGCATCCTTAATCAAGATGTTTTTAAAAAAACTGCGGAGAGGGAGGGATTCGAACCCTCGATACCCTTGCGGGTATACTGCCTTTCCAGGGCAGCTCCTTCAACCACTCGGACACCTCTCCTTTGGGAGATAAGAGGAGATGCCGCTCTCCCCTTATTTATCCCCATCTGAAATCATCGGTCTAATCGCTTCCGTCAGAGGCGGACCAGCCTCTGGCTGGCACTCCGTCGGGTGCTGCCGGACTCAGTCCGGCCCACCGCTTACTCGCTCGCTTTTGATTCTATCGCTTCCTACTATTAGGAAATTTTGCGAAATAAATCCGTCAAAGATTCGTGGGCTTTTAGTGAAGCGTCCCCCGGATCAATCAATAAGCGCCGGGGTCGTAGCGGCTTTATTTTCAAGATGCCAGAAAAAAGATTGGATATTGCCGAAAAATGGGATTCTAGCTCGGGCATGGACACTTCAGCCTTCATTAAACAAATGGAACAAGCTTCGGAGAATACCTTGGGGCACACCCTCGGAATCCGCTTCGTCGAGATTTCTCCGGATAAGGTCGTGGCCACGATGCCAGTGGATCGACGGACCCATCAACCCTATGGACTCCTCCACGGCGGCGCTTCGGTAGCACTAGCGGAGACGGTAGCGAGCGTCGGCGGTATGATTTCCGTTTTAGAACAAGGCAAGTGGGTCGTGGGGCTTGAGATCAATGCGAACCACTTACGAGCCGTTAAATCCGGAACCGTCACCGCCGTTGGCGTTCCTATCCACAAAGGGCAATCTACTCACGTGTGGGAAATCAAAATCCACGATGACCACCAAAAGCCCGTTTGCGTTTCCCGCTGCACCCTCGCCGTCCGCGATAAAATTTAGGGGATTCCCCTAAGTGAAAACAAGTCTTCCTCCGATTGTCCTCTTACTATAATCTTATTAAGTAGGTTCATATGGAGGAGTTATGAAAAACCAATTGAGTCTTAAGATGAAGAATATGTTTCGCGCTTTTACGATCCTTTCGGTGCTTTCCGTCGCCATCCTTTTCGGCGGCTGGCGCGGCATGGTAGGACCAGGTTGCAGCTGCAATGCTGATACGCGCTCGTCAAATCCTCACCTTATAATTAAGTAGGGTTTCCCAGCCCATTCACTCTTCAAACTCCTCTATTTGAGGAATGCGCGTGAAGGCGACTTTGGTGCCTGAAAATTGCCTTCCTTGCTTCGGGGTCAATCCCAATAGAATAGCGTCCCGGCCGAAGTGTTGATTGATCCCATCCATCACGTGAGAGAGTTTTTCGTGCTTCCACTGACAAGGAGAATCAGCGAACGGAAGACCGAAACCACCCTCAAAAAGAACGGCTTGCCGTTCCTTTAGTTTTGGCGCGAGATGATGGAGAGTCACGCTGATCTTCTTCACGCGCTCTCCTGAGCGTCCTTCGAAAGCTTGATCCCATTGTTGTTTTAAAACCTTCAGAAGGGAAAACGAGTCCTGCATCTCGGGACATCGGGATTCCACCCAAATCTTCTCCCCTTTCTCGAAACGTATGCCCAAGGTCACTGCCTTCGTGCCGTAGTCCAAACGTCGCAGCCGGCTCGCGGCCTTTAAAGCCAAACGACGCGCGATCTGGTAGGCGGGTTCTGGCGGCCGCATCTCGGGGGCCAGGACATGGCTGTGTCCAATCGTACTCCTGCGCGTTTCCTCCTCCGGCAGATCCCACCCTCTCAATAGATACCAAAGCCGTTCTCCCCAAACGCTCTTCCACAGGCTGCGCATATGCTGCGGAGACAGAGTCAAGAGGGTTTCAACACTTAAAATACCCGCGGCCTTGAGACGCTCCTCCATGCGATGGCCGATGCCCGGCACGTCCCGCAGTTTCAGGGGGAGGAGCTTTTCGGGGAAATCCCGTGGTCGAAAGATCGTCAAACCGTCGGGCTTTTTGAGGTCGGTCGCCACCTTCGCGAGGTAACGATTGGACGCGATCCCGATCGAACACTTCACCCAAGCGCCGACCCTTTCCGCTAAACCTTTTTTAATGGAATGGGCGATGACCGTCGCCCTCGCCGGCGATGTTTCATTGTCCATGAGATAGCACGCCATCTCGTCGATGGAGCATACGGCGCTCACGGGGAGGTGTCGGTCGATCTCCGCCAAGATGCGTTGGTGAAACTCCACATAACGCCGATGGTCCGCCAGCACGCACACGAGTCCGGGACACCGGCGCCGCGCCTCATAAACCGGAGTCCCGGTCTTCACCCCATAGGCCTTCGCCTCGTAACTCGCGGCGATGGCGCAAGTGCTATCGGTCTTAACGGGCACGACGATGACGGGTTTACCACGTAGAGCCGGCCTCAGCTCCTGCTCGACGCTCGCGAAGTAGCTGTTGAAATCGACGTAAAGCCACCTCAAGGGGCCTTGAAAAACGTCTTGCGAAATCCTTTGAAAAACTCGGGAAACCATCTGACCTCCAAAACACCCCCTTCCCAAGAAGAGGCGCACTAGCCAAAGGCGAAAAACTTTCGTTATACTCATTTTTATGCCTTCGTCAGCCTTAAAACCCGATCCAACGTCTGATTGGTGCGCCTTTTCGGACGAAGACCTTTTAAATCAACGGGTTTGCGACCTTGAGCTGACTCTGGCGGGCAGCGAATTAGAGGAGCCGATACGACAGCTCTACGCGGAACTCGACCGCCATCGGATCCGTTTCCATCCCGAGTGCTACCTCTCCGACGAGTGGTTCGTCATCGAAGGCGAGACGACCATCGGCATCCCCTTTTACCTCGCCCACCAGCGACTCAAGAAGCTCGAGGAGAAGATGATGCTGGAAGTGGAAGGCGGGACCCGGGAATGGTGCTTAAAGCTGCTCCGCCATGAAGCGGGACATGCGGTCTTTTACGCGTACCATCTCAACAAGCGGCGCGACGTGAGGCGGCTTTTCGGACCGTCCCCCAAGGAAATCCCCGAAACCTACCGGCCCAAGCCTTACAGCCGCAGTTACGTCCGGCATCTCGACAATTGGTATGCCCAAGCCGAACCGGACGAGGATTTTGCGGAAACCTTCGCCGTCTGGCTGACTCCCGACTCTGACTGGCGCTCGCAGTACAAGGGCTGGCCGGCCTTTCAAAAGCTCCTGTTGATCGACCGGCTGATGAAGGAGATCGCGGACGCCCCGATCAAGAACCGTTCCCGCGTCAAGACCGGCCCCGTCTCTCGGATGCGGCTTACGCTCAAGACCTATTACGCCCGGAAGCAGAAGGACTACGCCCAGGATTACCCCGATTTTTACGACCGCGACCTCATGAGGATCTTCGGGAACGGAGAGGCCGGGGGGGCCAAAAGCGCCGTCCTTTTCATGAGGCGTTACCGGAAGTCCCTCTCGGACCGCATCGCGCAGTGGACGGGGGAGAAGAAGTTCATCGTGAACAATCTCTCCAAGAAGCTCACGGAACGCTGCGAGAAGCTGAAACTCCATCTCGCCAAATCCGAGGAGGAAACGCTCCTGGAAGTCACCAGTTACCTTTCCTCCATGATCTCCAACTACATCTACACCGGGAAATTCAAACCGACCGTCTGAGGCCCTTATGAAGAAACCCCTCAAAGTCCTGATCGCTTTCGACGACACGCGCCCCATGGAATCCGGCGAAAATACCGAGTCCTTCCTGAAGCATCCGGCCCGTAAGACCGAGAAGGACATTTACCAGGCCTTAAGGAAGCTAGGCCACCGTGCCTCGCTTCTTCCGGTCATGGATAATGTCGGATTCCTTTGGAGGGAGATCGCGACCCAAGAGCCCGACATCGTCTTTAACCAAGTAGAGCAGTTCGGCGGCGAAGCCTTCCAAGAAAGGAACTTCGTGGCCTTCCTCGAGATGATGGGCGTGCCGTATACCGGGACCAACGTCTCCGGCATCATCCTTAGCAAGAGGAAGGATGTCGCTAAGAAAATCCTGGCCCACCATAAGATCCGGACTCCGGACTTTTTCGTCGTCGAACAGGGGAGAAAAAGAAGCCTCGACCACTCACTTCGATTCCCCCTCATGGTCAAGCCGCTCCAGGAAGACGCTTCCTACGGCATTTCCCAACACTCCATCGTCTACGACAACGCGAACCTGGAGAAACGCGTCTCCTATATTCTCCACACGATGAAACAAGACGTCCTGGTCGAGGAGTACGTCATCGGGCGGGAGATCTATTCCAGCCTCTTGGGCAACGACGAAGTCGTCTGCTTCCCGCCGCGCGAGATGGTCTTCGAGAACAGCATTGCGGAAGACCACAAGATCGCCACCTTCCAGGCGAAGTGGAGCGAGGAATACCGCAAGAAATGGGGCATCCGGAACCTCTTCCCCAAACTCTCCCCCCGCCTCATGGACAAGATCCAGGAAGAAAGCCTCAAGGCCTACCAAGCCCTCTCCCTCGAAGGCTATGCGCGCCTCGACCTCCGCGTGACCCCGGACGAAAAGGTGGTCTTCATCGAAGCCAACCCCAACCCCCACCTCGCCCGCGACGAGGACTTCGCCCTAGCCGCGCGCAAATCGGGATTGAACTATGAAGAGCTCCTTCAAAGAATCTTGGATTTGGGGCTTCTGAAAGCCGACCGATAATAGGGTTGACGACCCTCTCCAGAACCCTCAAAGAAAATCCGAAATCCTATGAAGGCACTTTTGGAAAAAGCGGCGGAATACGAAAACCTCTACCGGATCGTCGGACGCGCCCATTATTTGGCCGCCGACCATAACACGTCCTTCAACCGCTACTTGGGCATCCCCGTCATCGTCATCACGGCCGTGGTGGGAACGACGATTTTCGGCACGCTTTCGGCCAACCCGACGCCGGGATGGAAGATCGCCACGGGCGTCTTTTCGCTCGCCGGTACCATCCTCTCCGCCCTCCAAACGTCCTTGGGATTTTCCCAAACCGCCGAAAAGCATAAGGCGGCCGGCGAAGCGTATAACGCGGTCCGGAGACGTTTTTCCCTTTTCCTATTGAAATACGGCCAGACGCGGGACATCCAAACGGACGCGTCTTACGAAAACGCGTTCGCAGAATTGGAATCCATCGTGCTTTCTTTGAACGACTTACCGAAAGAATTCCCGGCCCTGCCCGATCGGTTCTACGACAAAGCCAAGCGGGAAAAGAAACGGAACCAGAGTGGCACTACCGAGACTTCTTAATAAATCCCTAAAAAATGAAGACCGATCCCAAAAGCGATCAAGGCTGACGGCAGGCCGATTAAGGTAAGATAGTAAATTTGCCGGGAATATCGGCTCACCCGACGGCGATCACCCAAGATGGCCGCTCGTTGGCGCAGCCTGATAGGCGCAAGGAAGCAATAAAGATTCACCGCGACAGCCACCAGACCGCAAACGACTTTAAGGGCGTAAAGTCCGTGGAGCCTTTGGGCATCGAAAAGAAAGAGTCCGCTCGCCAGCACCATGGAAAAAGCCGGAATCTCCACCCACCGATCCACCGCTTCATGGAGACGCGGTGCGATCTCGGAAGCCCAAGGACCGCGCTCTATGACGAATTCGACCATGACGCATCCGAACCAAAGGCCGACGGAAAAAAGATGGAGGAAAAGCGCGAGGGACATGGGTGCTACATTCTAGGAGGAGTTATAAAGATCAATTTTATAATGAATCCAGGGAACCCTGGTGCCCGGCATATTACCTTTCATTTCGACTTAAGCGTTCTTTAAATTATTAGGAGCATTTGCGGAGAGGGAGGGATTCGAACCCTCGATACCCTTGCGGGTATGCCTGATTTCGAGTCAGGTAGTTTCAACCACTCACCCACCTCTCCAAGAATGATTCTTTAATTTTACTTTTTCAAAACATCTCGATACTGAAGTTGCAATAATCTTCTACCTTCAGTCGTCTTAAGGAATTTTTCTCTTCTATCTGCATCACTTTTTATAAGATATGCTTCGTAACCAATAAGTTTCAACGGTCTATAATTCTTCGTAGAAGTCACTTTTCCCGATTCATGCTCTGTTATTCTCCTCCTTAAATTTTCAGATAGTCCCTTATAAACGTCTCCATTCGAAAGAAGTAAAAAATAAACGTATGTCATAACCTTTTACGGGATTCGCCAGGTCATCCGACCTGGCAGTCCGGTCGAATGACCGGACGAACCCTCGATACCCTTGCGGGTATGCCTGATTTCGAGTCAGGTAGTTTCAACCACTCACCCACCTCTCCGTTGGAAGTAAGGGGGAGATACTGCTCTCCCCCTTAAGATCCCCCATCTAAAAACACATCAGCGACCGTTCGCTCCGTCGGGTGCCGCCAGAACAAGTCTGGCCCACCGCTTACTCGCTCACTAAAGCCAGGGACTGGCTTTGCCAGGCCTGGCGGAACAGGCAAGAAAAACTTAGGGGGAGGCAGTCCGCCGGGGGCGGACGTCGGAAGGGGACTTGCCCCCTCCGAGCGAGACGACGTTGAATGTCGCGGTCGCCATGGCAACGGGTTTCTTTTCTTTGTTGCGGTACAACAGGGCGTGGACCACGCAAAGCTTGCGGCCGCGGAACATCACTTGGGACCGGCACGTGAGTTTATCGCCCTTATCCAATGGGGAGAAGTAATTCACCTTGAGCTCCACCGTCGAGCAAAAGTCCTCCGGGGCCATCGTCGAGAAGACGGCGGCGCCGCAGGCGAAATCGAAAAATCCCGAAATCACCCCTCCGTGGATCCGGCCAGCAGGCGAGAGATGATCCTCCCGTAGCGTCAATTCCAGACGAGCCGTTCCGTTTTTACGGTCAAGATGGGTCGCCCGATAGCCAAGCCATGTCCCATACTTATCCGGGAGCCGGTAGTTCTTTAATTGAAAGCCCATCTTGGAAGAATCCTGAAAAGAACTTTTTGGGGGGAGAGCGAGGACTCGCTTAGGGACTTTTTTCATGGGCTTTCCCTTAGTGAAACCCGCCGAGATTTCAAAATGATTTTTTCCAAACATAAATGACTCCCGACACTTACCTCATTGAGCGAATCCACGCATTTTTTCGTAAAATTTCCCTCAAGATTCACAAGGGGGTTCCGTAGAGATGTTTAGGGTAAAGTGACGTTTATGAGCCTACCGACTTTAAATTATAAATCCTCTTCGGCGGCGGATATGACCGGCGGCGAAGCGGCCCAGCAGGATGCGATCCATCAAATCGCTAAATCCTGCGAGGAAATCGTCGTGGGAAACACCGCGTCCATGAAGGAGCTCTTGGATATCGTCGAAAAGATCGCTCATAGCAACGCCCCCACCGTCCTCCTCCAAGGGGAGTCCGGCACCGGTAAAAACTCGATCGCACGCATGATCCATCAAAAAAGCACTCGCGCCGTGCGTCCCTTCATGGAGATCAATTGCGCGTCACTCCCGGAGACCTTGATCGAAAGCGAACTCTTCGGCCACGAGCGCGGTGCCTTCACCGACGCCAAGCAGATGAAGAAGGGTCTTTTCGAAATGGCGGACGGCGGAACCCTCTTTCTGGATGAAATAGCCGAAATGACGCTATCCACCCAGGCTAAGCTCCTGCAAGCCATCGAGGGCAAAATCTTCCGACGAGTCGGCGGCACCGAAAACCTCAAAACCAATGTCCGCGTCATCACCGCCACGAGCGTGGATTTAAAGAAAGCCGTTCAAGAGAAAAAGTTTCGGGAAGACCTTTATTACCGCCTACAATTGATCACTCTAGTTGTCCCTCCCTTGAGGGAGAGGATCGAAGATATTCCATTGTTGGTGAATTACTTCATCCATAAGTTCAACGAGTCCTACAAGAAGCAGATCTCCGGGATCCGTCGCGAGGCGGAAGACCTCATGCGCCGCTATAACTGGCCGGGAAACGTCCGCGAGCTCAAAAACGTCATCGAACGCATCGCCATCCTCGAGAATCAAACGCTGATCGAGCCCGAGCATCTCCCCGAGGAGATCGTCATGAGCGAGTACGAGAGTACGGCTCCGTTCGCGATACCCTCCGGAGGCGTCACCATCGAGGAGATGGAGAAGTGCTACATCCGCGAGGCTTTGCGTAAAAGCCATGGCAACCAATGCCAAGCGGCGCGTCTCTTGGGAATGACACGACATACGCTCAGGTACCGCATGGAAAAATTCGGACTGTCTTCTGAAAACTTCGAGAAGGGGTCTACTCTTTCTTAAGTATCCGCCGATCGGCGGGAGTCGCATCGAGTCCTTCGCGCCATTCTTGCTTCGGACGCACGAAAACCAATTTTTCCTCCAACTCCTCCGAAGGGCCGAGGGCATGGCAGGCGTTTACGACCGTTTTTACGAGATCAATCACTTGATCGGCGTTCTTTTGAGTTAAGATCCCGCCAAATAACATCTCGCCGTCGTCGCGCTCAATCTGGACGGAATTCGGGTTTTGGCAATTCGTTAGGCAATCGGTGATGCGCAACTCGCAGAGATCGCCTCCAAGGAGGCCCTTCTTGATTTTTTTTTGATAAGTAGCCCGTAGCGTCGCTTCGTTCAGGAAACAGGGATCGGATTGGGGATTGTCTCGGATGCACGAGCGACAGACTAAAAGAGTGATCTTCGAGGACATAAGGCTCTTTATGTTATCCTGATTGATTTTCAACCGAAACAAGAATATTTCCAGACTCTTGAAAAAAACGTCTCACGTCTCCCCGCGAGTCTACCAAGATTCCTACCTCATTCCCCTTCCGAAATCCCCCCATAAGCTTCACGTGAGGCGCATCTACATGCACCAAGAAGGACCTCCCGTCTTCATGCTCCACGGGGCCATCGAAGACGGGCGCATTTTCTACTCCGCATCGGGGAAAGGGTTAGCACCTTACTTAGCCCTTAAAGGTTACGACGTCTATGTGGGCGATCTTCGGGGTCGCGGCCAAAGCGAACCGCGCATCGACCGACACGCGCGTTACGGCCAGACGGAACAGATCACGGAGGATGTCCCAACCCTTTTGAACTTCATCCGCAGCCAACGCGGCGACGTGAAGCAACATTGGATCGCTCACTCTTGGGGCGGTGTCCTGCTGGCCTCGTATTGGGCGCGTTTTGCGGAATACCACGACCGCGTTCACTCCATGGTCTTCGTCGCCTCGAAGCGCCAGATCCATGTGAAGAGCTTTCGGAAAACCCTAGTCATGGACATACTCTGGGGGCCGATCGCCCGACTCCTCGTCCGTACCTTCGGATATCTACCCATGAATCTTTTGCAGACGTCCGCCGACAATGAATCCGACAAATCTCACCGGGCGATTCAAACATGGGTCGACCCTAAGCAACCATGGGTCGATCTGGACGATGGGTTCGATTACGGAAAAGCGATCCGATCCACTCGTCTACCACCAACCTTTCATGTGGTGGGAGTCGCCGACGCTTTCTTAGGCCATCCGAGCGACGTGAAAAGATTTTTAGAGGAAACCGGCGCTCAACACTTCAGCTACAAAGTCTTAAGCCGCGATGCCGGTCATCAAAAGGATTACGGCCACGTCGATATTATGACCCATTCGGGATCCGCTGACGATCACTTTCCTCTAATTTTAGAATGGATGAAAACTCATGAAAGATAGATTCTTTGGATACTATCGAGAGACGGGTAACGAGGTAGAATCCATAGCGGTAAGCTTACAAGGGCTTTCTGACGCAATACAGCAAGAGAACCTATCATAATCTCCCTAAATCACCTTTCGAAATAGGAACTTATCGGCGAATATAAAAAGAAGCTTCGCACGAATTTCGCCTTAAGGTTTCGCCTCCCCACTCCGTTTAGTCCTTATAGAGGAAATTTGGCGAAATTTGGCCTAATTAAGGAGGGTTGGTATGCGAAATTCCTATATGCCCCGAGTGCTCCCCGCGGAGTCCGAATTCATCGCCCGCACGGAACTCCAAAAAAAGTCCCATCTCGCCGCGAAGTTCAAGAAGGAAAGCGAAGAATCGGAGCGCCTCCTCCTCAAGCAGACCCACTGGATGCATTGTCCCAACTGCGGACTCACTCTTCACGAAGCCAAATACAAAGGGATGCCCATCGTCAAATGCACCGACTGCCACGGCATCTTCATCGATGAAAAAATCCTCGCCGCCTTCGCCGGGGAAGACATCCCCGAAGAGCAGGACAATGTCGTCATGAACCTCTTTAATTTGTTCCGGGTGTAGGCGGTTTGATTTTATAGGACCCCATCACTAGAACCCCCAGACCGATCCAAAAAAACGCCCGAATGCGACGCACGATCTGTAGCACTACCGCATCCGCCGCGGACCAGTGTAACGCCAGAAACAGCGTGCTCACCACGCCTTCCAAGACGCCGATCGTACCCGGCACGATACTCCCCACCATATTGGTGACCGGAATGACCGCTGAAAAAAAGAGGGCTTCCCACAAACCCATCGGCACCCCTAAGAATTGGGCGATCATGTAGACTTCCACGACGCCCACCAAGCGTCCCAAGAAATGTAAAAGAAAGCAGCCAAGAAACAGAAGCTTATCCCGCCGGTAGAAATCCCCGACGTACCGATCCACGTCTTGGATCTTCTTTCGAGTACCGTCCGAAAATGATTTGATTCTGAGCTTTTGCAATAGAATCACGATTTTTTCAAAAAGCCCGCGAGTCTGAAAAAAAAGAAAGAACAGAATCAAACTTAAAATCCCTCCCGCCGCGATTTCCAAGAGAGTCGACGCATAAGGAGGCAAATCCATCTTAAAAACGGCGGCCACGATGCCAAAGAATATCACAGCGACGGTCGCCAATGAATGCAAGGTACGGTCGACAGCCACCGAAGCGCCGCCGATCTCCACAGGGACGCTTTTGGACAAGAGCCAGATACGAATAGGATCGCCGCCCATGAAATTCAGCGGCGTCAACGTATTGGCGCCTTCGCCTGCGATCTTGATTTTCAAAAGATTCCAAAAGGAGGACGGAACGTGCTCAAACCGATCCAAGAACAAGTCCCACGAATAGGCGTAAAAGAAATAGGTAGGAGCGATGAGAACGATCGGCCAAATCATCTTCCAACCGATCGCCTGAAAGCTCGAGAGAACATCCTGAAAACCGATTTTTCGAACCATCCATATGAGCAGACCGACGCCTAAAGCCAGGCTCAAGCCCTTTAAGATTTTCCCCATAAGAGAGACGCGGCCATGACACTAAAATCTTTCTTGATCCATATAAAAAACGGAGGGAAACGGGAACCATGTCCTCGCAAGCCTCCTCCCAAGTTTTCGCGCGTAAGTACCGACCACAAGGCTTCGATGAAGTCCAGGGTCAGGAGACGGCCGTCCGCATCCTGAAGAATGCGCTCGAGGAAAAGCGTTTTCATCACGCGTATCTCTTTGCGGGCCCCCGTGGCACGGGCAAAACCACGCTCGCGCGCATCCTGGCTAAGGCAATGAACTGCGAAAAAGGTCCGACGCCGACGCCCTGCGGGACCTGTCAGCAATGCGTGGAGATTACCAAAGGGAGCTCTCTGTGCGTCCAGGAGATCGACGGCGCCTCCAACACGTCCGTCGACGACGTGCGCGACATCCGCGACAAGATCCGCTACCTTCCTCCCGGCGGGCGCTACAAAATCTATATAATCGACGAAGTCCACATGCTCTCCACGGCCGCTTTCAACGCCCTTTTGAAGACGTTGGAAGAGCCACCGCCGCACGCCGTTTTCATTTTCGCCACCACCGAAATCCACAAGCTGCCCGCCACCGTCCTTTCACGTTTGATCCGCCTCGACCTTAAGCCTTTGGCGCGCACGACGATCGTCTCCCAATTGCAACGCATCGCCCAAAAGGAAGGCGTAGTCATTTCTGAGAACGCTCTCTTCCACTTGGCTCGTGAAGCATCCGGGGGCATGCGCGATGCCTTGAGCTTGCTTGACCAAGTGGTTTCCTTTGGAGGTCAAAAGATCGATGATGTAGCGGTCGAAGAAATGCTCGGTGCCTCAAGCCTGAAATTCGTCTTAAGTATTCTAGAGAATGTCTTGAAGCGCGACCCGACAAACGCCCTTTTAAAAACGCACGAGGCTTTGGCGGCAGGTATCGAACCAAAAAGGATCGCGGGCGAGCTTTTGGAATACGCCCGTCATCTCTTGGTCGTCAAAAACAGCCAGGATCCGACCCTCTTTGACTTGACCACGGAGGAGATCGCCCATCTGAAGACTCTTTCCGAAAATTTTTCCGTAAGCGAACTCGATTATCTCTTCGTGATCCTTCAGAAAGGCGTGACGGATCTTTTGAGATCCCCCCAACCCCATTTGCTGCTGGACGTTCTCGTGATCCGCTCTTGCCATGTCTCCGAGCTCAAACCTTTGGAATCTTACACGGCGACGGTTTCATACTCCCTTCCTGCCACGCCTCAAGCGCGAATCATGGGGGAAAAGTCCCAAACACCACCGCCGCAACCCCAAACTTATCGAGCCTCCATCCAGAAAACGGCTCCGATCGAAGCTCCCGCGCCCGAGATGTCCTGGCCGTCCTTCCTCGGCTTTCTACGGTCGAAGAAACCCCAATTGCATGCGATGATCGCCGAAGGGAAACTCGTAAATTTATCCTCTACGGCTGTCGCTCTGCACTTCTCACCGACCTCTTTAAACCTGGCCTTGCTCCAAGATCCAGACCGCGAAGCGACGTTGAAGGGACTTTTAAAGGACTATTTCCAGAAACCGATGGCTTTGACCTTCGAAACGAAGGCTCCCTCCGCGGCACCAAAGGCAGTGAAATCACCGGACGCGAAGAGCGTGTCCGACTCCATCATCGACGACGCCATCGACGTTTTCGGTCCCGAAACCACCAAGATCCCACAAAAAGCCTAAGCCATGCCGCCTCTCGATCCTCTCGTCAAAGCCCTCAGTCAGCTCCCCGGCATCGGCGAAAAATCCGCCACGCGCTTGGCGATTCACATCTTCCGGCACCCGAAAGGTTTGGCCCAGGGCTTGATTCAGGCGTTGGTGCATATCACCGAAAAAGTCGTTTTCTGCGAAAAATGCCATAATATCTCGGAGACCGCACTTTGCCAGATCTGTGCGGACCCGAACCGCAACCCACACCTCCTTTGCGTCGTTCAAGAACCCGTCGATCTCATGATGATCGAGAAGACCTCCGAATACCGAGGGCTTTACCATGTCCTGCACGGAGCGATTTCCCCTTTGGATGGCATTGGTCCCGAAGACCTGCGCGTCCGCGCTTTGATCGATCGCATCGCCGGAGCCACGGAAGACATCCAGGAAGTGATCCTCGCGAGCAATCCCAATCCCGAGGGCGAGACCACCGCCCTCTATTTAAAGAAGCTCCTGACGCAAGCCAAGGCAGGGCTCAAAATCTCGCGCATCGCCTCCGGCATTCCGGTCGGGGGTACCCTGGAATACACGGATCCGAAGACCCTCGCGCGTTCCTTGGGAAACCGACGGGACTTTTAGAAGGATAGACAAATAAGTCCTTGCTTTGCCTAAAAAATTCCCGCTACCATCCGCCCCATTTCAAGTCGGGTGGAAGACCTTATCCCCCCTGACCTCTCGGTACCTTTTATAAAGGAAAAATTATGTCGTTCATCAATCCGAAGCAAAAGGAAGTGACGTTCAAGATTGTCTATGCGGGAGCGCCTTTTTCCGGGAAATCGTCAAGTCTTCGCTATCTTTATGAGCGACTCGGTGGAAACGGCAAAAAAAACCCACTCACTCTTTCGGACAGCACTCTTTTCTTCGACTTCATTCCTTTAAGCCTCGGCAAGATCGACAACATCAACGTCCATGTCCACGTCTACACCCTGCCGTCCCAAAAGGCGTACGATACCACCTGCAAGATGATCCTAAAGGGCGTAGACGGCGTTATCTTCGTGGTGGATTCCCAGATCGATAAGATCCAAGAGAGCTATGAGCACTTTGAAACCATCCAGAAGCAGGTCGAGCCCGAGAACTCCTGGTCGTCTCTTCCGGTGGCTTTTCAATACAACAAAAGAGACCTGAAACAGAGTCTCGCCGCTGAAGAGCTCGACGGGCTTTTCAATAAAACCCAGGCGCCTTCTTTCGAAACCGTAGCGACCCGAGGCGAAAACGTCATGGACGCCTTCCAATCCGTCGCAAAACAAATCTTATTGGACCTCAAGAAATAACGCGATTTACTTCGGGACTTTTTCCCAATCCTTCAAGAACTTCTCGATACCGATGTCGGTCAGCGGGTGATTGGCGAGTTGTTTGATGACGCTATAAGGAATCGTCGCGACGTCCGCGCCGATCAGGGCCGAGTCACGCACGTGGATGGGATTGCGGATGGAGGCGACGAGGATCTTCGTCTTAAATTCGTAATTATCGTAGATCTGCCGGATGTGCTCGATCAACTGCATGCCCTCCTCCGAAATGTCATCGAAGCGGCCGACGAAGGGGCTCACGTATGTGGCTCCGGCCTTCGCGGCGAGCAGGGCCTGGTTGGGGCTGAATAGCAGCGTCACGTTGGTCTTGATCCCTTCGCCCGTCAGCTTCTTCACGACCTTCATAGCGGTCGCGGTCATTGGGACCTTGATGACGATGTTCTTGTGTATTTTGGCGAAATGGTACGATTCCCTTAGCATACCTTCGTAATCGAGGCTTACGGTCTCGGCGCTGATCGGCCCGTCGACGATCTTCGCGATCTCTTGGATGGTCTCGTCGTAGTTGCGCCCCGTCTTCGCCGCGAGCGAGGGATTGGTCGTGACGCCGTCGATGACGCCCATGTCCCAGCATTCCTTGATTTCCTTCGTGTCCGCCGTATCGATGAAGAATTGCATGCACGCTCCTTAGTCTATATCGTCCAATAATCGCCGAATGGTTTTTAAAAGTGTCGGATGCTTAAAATCCGGAATCAAATCTGACAAGGGTTTTAACACGAAAAATCGGTTTTGGATCTCGGGGTGCGGGATTTCCAGGTCCTCTCTCTGGATGACCAAGTCGCCATAGAATAAAATATCCAAGTCAATCACGCGCGGGGCCCAATCCCCTTTCGTCTCGCGGCCCATGTCCGTTTCGATGTCTTGTAAGATTTTCAACAAATTCTCCGGCGTGAACTCAGTCTCCACCTCGAAGACTCCGTTTAAAAAATCCGGCATCGCTGGGTGGCCGGGTCCGCACAAAGCTTTCGTTTCGTATACGGGCGACACCCTCACGACATGGATTCCCGCGGTCGCCATTTTTTCGCTGGCTTTTTCGATATGCGCGGCGCGATCACCGAGATTGGAGCCGAAGGCGATATAGACCTTCATAGATGCTGACGTATTTTATTTCCGACGGCTAATCGGATCTTTGGATTTAAACGATGCACTCCCTTAAGCCTTTCTTCTAAGACTTCAGGTTTCACCAACTTCTTTCGGAGCAAAGCTTTGCAGAAGTCATTGTCTTTTAGCCTTCCAGCGATGGCTTTGGAAATCCAAAGATCATGAGGATCGAGACAGAGAGCGGTGAACCCGTTTGTGGCTTGTGGCTTGAAGGGAACCAGGCGCTTTCTCCAGCCCTTCGGAAGAACCGCGGTTTTGGGAGTAACTCTCTGGGCATAATAGCCAAAAGTTTCCTGAAAAGCGGACAACTCGCCTATAGACCCATCAATCAGGTCGGCCTTTGAAGCATCGGGATCTTCCAAAGCTGAAATATCGGTTCCGATCGAGCGATGGGCTTCGGGAATGACGCCATCATAAGACGCGTGAATGGCCTGACTTCCAATGATTAAGACTTCATTGACTCCTAGTATGGCGCCAGCCGCGCGGATCGTATGTTCGAACGATTCCCGTTTCACCAAGACTCCCGACGAAAATCTTCTAAAATACGAGCTCTTTTGCTAGAGCTTAATAGGCCGGCAAAAGGAGTTGCTTGCCTCATCTCACGAGCGAAGGATCCAAGATCTAGTATATTCGTGATTAATTCTTCCAAAGGCAGGCCTAACCAATGCCTCCAATGATCCAATAGTATTTTCGCGGAGGGATTCTCCCGCCTCATTTTATTCAGGGTTTTCGTAGCCTTTGATATGGCGAAACCCGGGTCATTCCTGAGATCTTTAACGACAGCTCGATGATAGGCGAGGCTTCTCCTGTCTTCCCTAGTTAAGGGAAGCACGAAATTAACGGACAACTCAAGCCCCAATGATTCGGCGAATCTTCTCAAAGTCGCTACCGTAGGGGATTTCGCTCCGGATTCATAAAGAGCGATGGCAGGTTGTGACGTAGCTGCTTTTGACGCCAGGTCTTTTTGCGTTAAACCCGTGATACTTCGAAGCAAGGAAACCGGATCATTTCTCATAAAACGAAATATATCTGATAAGATATATTTCGTCAATAAGCCTATTTTTTCTCCTTCGCATGCGAGCAGAAATGGTTTTGCTCATAGAAGTCCCGATCAAGGCGTCGTGCGTTGGGGGCACGTTTCGGCCTCCATCGGATTGTAAGAGCCGCTGCACACGTTGAAGTCGGACGTGAGCGTCTTACCCACCCAACAATCCGGACACCCTAATGTCAAAGGATCCACGGAATCCCGATCCGGCGGAATATCCCATCGATCTTCAGCCGCAAACCGGGCGGCGATATGCTGCGCGAGTGCTTCGTCGGCGCTCGTCGCCAACAAAGTCCCGTCGCGACGGATGGCTCGCATTGTAAGCCGGTAACGCTGGCCTATATCCGGGTTTGCCGAAGGATTGCGGAGGAAAGTGATCGAATCGAAGAGGAAATAACCGATCTTCCTCAAGAATTCAGGGTAGTTTCTGGGGGATACTCCCGGCATCGGCAAGAGCTGTGTGTGACGATTGACCACCGAAGGGCGAATGATCATAGCTCCCGCGGCCCGTCCCTCGCCTCCGAAATCCCTAGGGACGAACTCTATATAGGGTTTCAGCACTGGAAACAACATGCGGGGCGGCGGCGGTGTTTGCCCGTCACGGAACGTCAAAAGAGAGTTTGGTTTCACGCCAGCGCCGGAACCGACGGCTCCCGTCATGTAAAACGCCATGACTGGCCCTATCCCGTCTCCGTAGCGATAGGCATCGCTCTGGTTCGTCGGAAGATTCATGCCTATCTGATAGGACTCCGATCCATTGTGGCTCGAGGGAGAACCCGCACGACCCGGCAGCGTCGACAAGGCGGGTGACGACGTCATAGCTGTATTCAACCGTACGTGATTCGGAGTGCCTCGCATGACGACGTTGCGCTCCTTTTCGAGCTTCAGATAACCACGTCCGTATTTATAGCTCGCCAACGTTTCCAAATAATCCCGACTATTTGGATCATCGGACCGACGCGCATAAGCCGACGTGTTTCCGACGCCTCTTTCGGACAAGCGGTACAAGGCCGCGCGCATATCGCGGACGTTGGCCCGCAAGTCCGGATAACGATCCATGAGCAAAGCCGCCATGCCCGAAGTGATGGCCGCCGATGATGACGTGCCTCCCGACTCATCGTTCTCACCAGGAACAGGTGGTGAAGGAGCCACGAAATCAGGCTTTACAGCATTTAAATTTGGACTTGCCGAGGTGTCATCTCGAGATTCGCCTGTCAAAAAAGCCCGATTAAACTCAGTGGGTTTAATCCCATTTCGAACGACAGGACCTCGAGCCGTGTACGATAGGGGCGCTGTGACGGGACACCCATCCGCAGATTCCTCCCCTCCCGGAGGGACGATGCAATAAGCGCCTCCTACTGTAACGACGGAGGGAGAGGTATTGGACTCACCCAAGCTTGCTTCCGTATTAAAAATAGTGAGTTGGCTATTTCCCGTGCCATTACCTATATAAAAAAGATTAATATAATTAGCGGGATCACTATTCGCATAGGAAGAACCTGAAGCTCTTTCGAGCGCTAAGCCGTACCGGGCTTGACCGGATGGACAAGCAGCTGGGGCGGTGGATCCTTCATAGGGAATCAGGGCTTTCGCCTTGTGTGGGGAGGCGCTGGGATTGATCTGATAGGAGATATTCCTCACTATACCCGTGGCTCCAGGAGAGGCATCCAGTAATACGACAAACCAATTCCTATTGACAGGATCGTATTGACGGATTTGCACTGAATAGAGCTGAGAATCTCGGGGCGGAAATCCTACCCTCAGCTTGATGGATTCCTGAGGGTTCGCCGCCATACACCCTAAATCGTTAATGACCCTTTCCCCTGTCACCTGGGTTCGTGAGGGCAGATCCTGCTCCGTCACCCCGGGACCTCGAATGACAGCCCGGTCGGCCACGTTCCAATTCAAATAATTAGGGTGCGCTGTTGAGGGTGTAAAATTTCCGGACCAATGATCTCCCGGTTCGCCATTATTACCAGCGCTAGTCACCACTAAAATCCCAGCCGTCGCCGCGTTATTTTGGGCGGACATACTGGGACCCGGAAACGGAGCAGCGATATTATTAAAGCGATCAATGGGAGCCGTTATAGACAGGTTGATAATATCCGGTCCGTAATGTGAAGTTGTGTAATTAATAGCCTCAGCGGTTCCTCCTTGAAGAGTCGACCGATTGATCAAAATAAATTTCGCCCGAGGCGCGATCTCATAGGCTAAGGCCAACATGTGATTTCCGTGTTTGCCGCGTGCCGGAGGGTAGAACTCAAACTCTATGTTAGTACTCGGTGGAATCAGACCCTGCGTCTCCAATTCGCGAAACTGACTAGGATCGAACTCATCGATGATCGCGATCTTGATCGGCCTCCCCCCAGGACCGCCATTCCCCGTCACACGGCCCGCTAACTGCCACCACCTCGCATTGGTACCTCCCCATGCTCCCGTAAAGGCTTCAGACCTCACCTCTCCCGGCAAATTTACCTTCCCCACCACTCGCGCCAATCCCTCCAAATCCTCCATCGACACTTCAGCCTCGATCTCATTCCCGCTCAACTCATACAAAACCTTCGCTCCCGTCGATCTCACCGCCTCCGCAAATCCTTCTCTCCCCTCTTCCCCCACCACATGCACGAGAAGCTTATCACCCTTCACGAACTTCGACGGAATGCCCGCCTGCGCAGCCCAGTCCTTCTCCCCAGCCTGATACGCCTTCAACCCTGCCTCTAACTGCGTCCCTAACGCTCCTAATAACTCCAAATCCTCCCACGACTCTCCCTCACGCCCTAATTTCTCCGCAATATGCATCACCAGCTTCTTATACTCTTCTCGCTTCGCTTCCTCAGTCTTCCCCTTAAAATAACTCTCATCGGCCCTTGCTTCCTTTTCCTCCCACTCTTCTGCCGAATCTTCTTTTAGTGCAGGCTCTTTGAGAGAGGAGGTCACTTGAGACACATCCGCAGAAAGCTGAGTCCACCATGGGTTCTTGCCCAAAAATATCTCCTGCGCTGATAAAGGCAATACCGTAGTCACGCTTATTAAGAGCATCGCTAACATTACTTTTTGATTCTGACTCATCGAACTCTCCTTGCTTAAATGTCATGCTTGAGACGGCAAAAAATTTACCAATCTCTCCTCTAAACACAGGACATGTTTTCATCCCAAAATATGAAAAGTTGCGTCTTTTTTTTAGAGGCTCTTTGAATTTTGTGTTCTGAAGAGAAAACAGCGGGACCTTATGGCCCTTTATCGCGCTTCCGTCGGTGGAAGGTTTGCTCTAAGTTTTAAGTATCGATTTAGATCGAGTGTCAATTCCGCAAACACATCAAATAAAGCTCCAAAAATGAAACCCACGTAGCTATCGATCGATTGCTTCCTACTTAAGCCTATGGTGGAGGGATTGGTTCCCGTGTTATCTGGAAGATGATAAGAGACCTCGAATCGCACCGGCCCTGCCACCTTCTGAATCTCAAACCGTTCTGTGTTCTCAGGATCAGGAAAAGTCAGTGCACCTGCAAACTCCAGGCGAAGAGCGACCCCGTGTTCTGATGCGGTATATAAAGGGTACGCGGCGAGATAAGTCGTGATCGCGATGAGATCGGGGCCTTGATGTGCCTGAAATGGTTTTTTTTGTGAGCTTAGTGGCGCCGCTTGAAACTTTTCCTTAAATCGATCGAAAGCCTTTAAAAGCAGGCCTATGCGATCCACCGAAACTTCCTCCATGGGCACTTCAAAAGAAATTTGGTTCCGTGTGATCGTATTCGGATCCGTTTGGATTTGGGAGTGGACCCCTACCAGAATACGATCGATAAATGCAGAGGTGTCCATAAAGAGAGATTATATATTATTGGGCTCGCAGGTATTGTTCGGCCCACAAAAAAACGGGTTTCCTCGATTATATTGGACCCTGTTATCTGACCCCTCAACTCGAATAGCGGCTCCTACCTGTCCCTCGACGATGTTTCCGGTGACACGAGAGTTGTTAGCGCCAAAGTAAATCATGCCCGTATCGCCACCGTTACCACCGTTTATTGTATTCTCCACGACTCGGATGCCGGGGAAATTCGTCGCATCGACGGAAACCGCACGACCATTCCGGAAAACAACATTTCCCGCCGCGTCACGCAGGGCTCCGAAAGTATTTCCTCCTATGGCGAAACCGTCTCCGGTATTATAGACTCCTTGCAACGTGATGGCCGCCGTATCGGGGATAAGCTGGGGCGAGATGGGAGGATGGGCGAGAGAATCACCACACGCCAAAAAACGCGATCCATCGACAAAACCTTCATCGATATTCTTGAGATGAAGACAGCGAGTCCCTCTTCCAAAAAAAGTCGCTCTTGAAATGTGGACCGTATTCACTCCATGGATAACGACCTCCGCGCTGAACGCAGCTCCATTGATATACAGGCTACGGATCCTCTCGGGTGTCTCCGGGACAGATCCCGAATCGGAAAAAACATGCATCCCTCCGGAGTAGTTTCCGCCGCTGCACGTCACATTCCGCGGATCCCTAAAAACGGTCAGACCATGGACAACAACCTCATAGAGTTGCAAATCACGTGGGTTATTCAAAGAGAGGGCAGGGACTTCAAATCCCGTCAACCTCACATCCCGGGGCTCAGGGTCCGTGACGACGATGGGCGCCGCCTCGCCTTGGAGAATGACGCCGGTGCCGTCCAAATGAACATTCGATCCTGTTATGAAAATCGAAACGTTCCGGAAGCGTCCCGCGCAGAAACGTAGGTTCACAGGACCGGTCACATCCACCCTCATGTCATCGTGCAATTGATAACATGTCTCAACGTCTGCCACCGGAGGCTTTTCGCGATCTCCCGTGGAAGACGCATCTACAGGAGGCGCGTCGTTCAGTCCCGCGTCTTGAGTCTGGAGCGGACCTCCATCCGCATCCTGTGGGGCGTCGGCAGCGACGGCGCCGCTACAGGCCATTGTCACGGAGGCGATGCCTAAAAGCCTAGAAAAAAAGCTCGTGTAATTGGTGGTGTTCATAATCTCCCCTACTTTCCCATTTCCCCCATTTCCCTATGGTGACTACGGTGCCCTTTGGGGACAGGTTTCCACCTCTGGAGGATTATAACTCGCGCTGCAAACGTTAAAATCCGAAGTTAAGATTTTTCCGATATAACAATCCGGACAGCCGAACGTCAGGGGATCCGCAGAATCACGGCCTGGAGGGATCTCCGACGTACGATTTTCAGCGGCGATGTTCGCTGCTAAGTATTGTTCCAAGGCTTCACGAGACGACGTCGCCAATAAACTCCCATCGCGACGGGCTGCCCGCAATGTGAGACGATAGCCCTGACCGATGTTTGGATTCGCCCAAGGATTGCGGGTGAAACTAATGGAATCAAAAATAAAATAACCTGCTTGGCGAAGGGTCCCCAGGTACTTTCGCGGGCCTTCAGCGGCTGAGGGAAAGGGTTGGGTGTGGTGATTGGCGACGGAAGCTCGAATCATAGAAGCTCCGACAGCTCGTCCTTGGCCTCCGAAATCGGTGGGCGTAAATTCCACGTAGGGCTTCAACACCGGAAATAGTAAACGCGTCGGTGCACCCGCTTGACCATCCCGCAGCGTCAGCAGGGAATTCGGTCGGATCCCCGCCAATCCTGACACTCCGTTGAAATATAAAGCCACCGCAGGTCCCATTCCATCGCCATAGCGATAAGCCGCCGCGGCATTGGTCGGCGGATCGACTGTGGTTTGGTAAGTCTCAGATCCATTATGGCTTGAGGGAGATCCCATACGACCCGGTAACGTCGAAAGGGCCGGCGACGAGGTCAGTGGGGCGTTCAACCGCACATGGTTCGGAGTGCCACGCATGACGACGCTATTCTCCCTCTCTAATTTTAAATAACCGCGTCCATACTTATAATTCGCCAGTGTTTCGAGATAATCCCGGTTGTTCGGATCATCCGATCTCCGCGGGTAGAGCGATGTGTTTCCGACGCCGCGTTCCGACAAGCGATTCAAAGCCGCACGCATGTCACGGACGTTGTTTCTCAAGTCCGGATAACGATCCATCAATAACGCCGCCATACCTGAGGTGATGGCTGTCGACGAGGATGTACCCCCGGAAAAATCATTTTCTCCTGTAACAGGGGGCGATGCTGTTACGAAATCTGGTTTTACAGCGTCTAAGTTAGGGCTAGAGGATGTTTCATCCCGAGAGGCATCCGTCAGATAGGTACGGTTCCATTCGGTAGGCTTCATACCGTCACGGACGACCGGACCCCTTGAGCTATAAGATGTAACATCCCCTACAAGGCAACCCTCCGGAGATTCTTCCCTTCCGGGAGAGACGGTACAAAAAGCGGCTCCAACGGTCACCACAGAAGGCGAGGTATTGGATTCTGATAAACTTGATGCTGTATTATAAATCGTCAGTGCGCTCGCTCCTGTTTCATTCCCATAATAAAAAAGATTGATATAGTTTTCTGGATGGTTGGAAGCGGCATAAGCGGTCCCCGTCGCTCTTTCGATGGAAATCCCATAACGTGCCTGACCTGCCGGGCAATTGGTTGGCGGTGTCGTGCCTTCGTAGCGGATCGGAGAACCTCCACTGGAAGGCAACGGAGCAAAAGGATTCACGGAATGATCTATCGTACGCAAAATAGCCGTCGCCCCAGGTGAAAAATCCGTCTGGACGACGATCCAACTTTGGCGAGTCGGATCGTACCGACGTATCTCCACAAAATAAAGCCTCGAGTCTCGGGACGGCAATCCAATGGAAACTCCCATGCCTCTTTGTGGATTAGCTCCCATGCACCCCACGTCATTAACGATCCTTTCGCCGGTGACTTGAGAGCGGGAAGGTAAATCCTGAGGCGTAACTCCCGGGCCACGGATCACGGCGGTATCCGCATTGGAATTCCAATCGAGATAACTGGGGAAAGACGTAGAAGGAATGAAATTACCCGACCAATGGACCCCACGCACGGCGTGATTCCCCGCAGCAGCTACCACTAAAATACCCGCAGCAGCAGCCCTATTCTCTGCAGCCATCATCCACCCCGGTGTCGGCGAGGCCACCGAATTCTTCCGATCAATAGGAGTACTTAAAGAAAGATTGATGATATCCGCACGCAAACTGATAGCATGGTTAATTTCTTCTTCAACAACACCCATGCTTGGCTCACTCGATCGGTTGATTAAAATGAATTCGGCCCGAGGCGCGATCTCATAGGCTAAGGCCAACATGTGATTTCCGTGTTTGCTGCGTGCCGGAGGGTTGAACTCCCTATTTATGGCAGTACCCACTGGAATCAAACCCTGCGTCTCCAATTCGCGAAACTGACTAGGATCGAACTCATCGATGATCGCGATCTTGATCGGCCTCCCCCCAGGACCGCCATTCCCCGTCACACGGCCCGCTAACTGCCACCACCTCGCATTGGTACCTCCCCATGCTCCCGTAAAGGCTTCAGACCTCACCTCTCCCGGCAAATTTACCTTCCCCACCACTCGCGCCAATCCCTCCAAATCCTCCATCGACACTTCAGCCTCGATCTCATTCCCGCTCAACTCATACAAAACCTTCGCTCCCGTCGATCTCACCGCCTCCGCAAATCCTTCTCTCCCCTCTTCCCCCACCACATGCACGAGAAGCTTATCACCCTTCACGAACTTCGACGGAATGCCCGCCTGCGCAGCCCAGTCCTTCTCCCCAGCCTGATACGCCTTCAACCCTGCCTCTAACTGCGTCCCTAACGCTCCTAATAACTCCAAATCCTCCCACGACTCTCCCTCACGCCCTAATTTCTCCGCAATATGCATCACCAGCTTCTTATACTCTTCTCGCTTCGCTTCCTCAGTCTTCCCCTTAAAATAACTCTCATCGGCCCTTGCTTCCTTTTCCTCCCACTCTTCTGCCGAATCTTCTTTTAGTGCAGGCTCTTTGAGAGAAGGTTCCACGGTCTTTTTTGGAAGTACGGGCATATACATATAAGAAAGATTGGAAACCCATCCTTCCTGAAATAATCCTTTTACGGCATGGGTCCTTCCTTCCGAAATTCCCGCATACCCACAAAGTCCCGCTAATAGAGCCCACAAAACCGCTCTCGTCGTCATTTTTGACACTTTTGTCATTTTCGTCTCCCAATATTGTTTCTAGATACAGAGGCTTCCTTAAATAATGTCCTCGACGCTGCACATAGATAAAGTTATCCGTCGAAGTCGGAAAAAGTTGCGTATTATCTAAGGAACGCGTTTTTTATCTCAGGTGAAGAAATGTTCGAGCCTGTGCTTTGGCGATATCCGCTTCTTCTTTTCTGTCGGGTGCTGGGTTAATTTTGGACGGAAACAGTTGGACTGTACCGAAGACTAACTCCGGAGAATACCCGCCTATCTCGACAAAATGGGTATAGAGATTCTGAAAAGACAAATCCATCCATCCCTGGGTCACATCCCACGCCGAAGATCTGTCTCGGATCTTTGACTCGGGATTCGGGGACAGACATACTAAAAAACTCACCACCATCGATCCGAGAACCTCATGAATCTCCCAAAAATGACCATTTAAAGAGGCTCGCGCTGGAAAGGAGAGGCTGAAAAACAGCCCATAGCGCGATGACGTATGGGGCTTATCAGGAAAAACCTGCCCATCGATACGAAATAAACCTTGAGATCCGTACTGAGGATCCGCTTCCCAACGCGTTTGAAGTGGCGATCCCCATAAGCCTCCTGCATTAGAGGAGACTTCGAATGTTTCTTTCATCTTCAAAAGCGATCCTAAAACGCTGCAGAAGGCATCTATACCCTGCCCGGTCGGAACTGGCACTGAAAGCTGAAAGCCTCGCCATTCGGCAGTGCCGGACTCGCCGATGGTGAGTATGGAATCCATGGCAATGTGAGCGAACTGGGCAGAATCCATAACGACTTTCTCCTATTCTGAACTGAGTCGCCTCAAATACCGTAGCTCATATGTCAACCCTATCCGTGAGGACTATTTCTCTACCTTTATTCTCAAAAAGCTATAACGGCCATTCTCTCTGGATCTGGGCGCCATCGCCCTCCCTCACGCATCATCTGGGACACGTATCGGAGCCTGGTGGCATATAATCGACACGACAAGTGTTGAATATATTGGTGGTATTTTGCCGCACGAAGCAATCCGGACACCCCAAGGTCAAAGGATCAATCGGAGTCCCATCCATTCTCATGCGCGTTTGAGCCGCCATTAGGGAAGCATTATAGGCGTTTGTCGCTTGCGTCATATCGGTCGGCACCGACGAGCCATCCCGCCTGACAGCACGCATCGTGAGGGAAAAGGACTGTCCTAGGTTAGGGCTTGCCGTCGGATTGGTATCAAATACCAAGGAGTCGAACTTAAAATAACCAGCCAAGGTGAGGAAATTAGTCAAAGAACTCACCAACGAAGTGGATGTCGGTAAGAGTTGGCTTCCCATGGCCCCGTTCCTAAACGTCACGCCCACAGCGCGCCCAGCACCCCCAAAACTCGCAGGATCGAACACAAAGATGGGCTTTAAGACAGGAAAAAGTAACCGTGTTGGATAGCTATTATTGAACCCTATTTGATCGAAGGCCCCCTGTGGAAGACCTCCGGTATCACCTGCGAAATAAAGGGTTGGAGAAGGTCCGATCCCGTCACCGTACCGATACTCCTCGCTTCGACTCATAGGGTAGCGGCCTGCCGCTAAATAAGTTTCAGCGCCATTTATTGTAGAGGCGTTAGCCGGGGAAGAAGTCATGTACCTTCCAAGACGAACATGATTGGGTCGCCCGCGCATCACGACCGTGGTCTCTTTTTCCAGCTTTAAATAACCACGCCCGTATTTATAGCTGGCTTTCGTATCCGCATAGCGAGTGTCCGCTGGATTATCGCTAAGTCTCGTATAAATCGACTGAAGGCCGACGCTCCGTGAGGCGAGCTGGGTCAAAGCCGCTTTCAACTCAATCGTATTCCTGCGGAAAACCGGGTAACGGTCCAAAAGAAGGGCGGCTAAGCCGGCGGTCGTGGCGGATGCACCTGAAGTGCCGCTATTATCGTTTATGGAAAATCCTTCAAAAGGCGCTGAAGGGGCCACAAAATCAGGCTTCACGGCTTCATCATCCGTGGCATCGCGTGAAACCAACGTCAGGTGATCAGGTGACAAAGCGAGAGGTTGAATACCGTTCGGAACCGCAGGACCTCGGCTTGAAGCCCTCAAAGGTACCCCCACGGGACAACCCATGCCGGTGGAAGCTATACAGGACGCCGAACCGACGGTTACCGTAGTAACAGCAGTATTAGATTCTACGAGACTGGCTGACGTATTGTAGATTTGCATGAGACCATTGTTCGTCCCATTGCCTCTGTAGAACACATTGATGTAATTCTCCGGAGACTCCTCGTCCCAAAACCGGTGACCCGTTACGCTTACCGTCCTTGTAATGCTTAGGCCGTAACGAGCCAAACCGCTACCACAGTCAGTCGACGGCCGATCCACATCAAGAGCTGCCCCGTAAGTGATTTCATTTACCGGATCCAAGAAATAACTAAGGCTTCGCTGGGGCGCGTCGGTCCCCGCGCGGCCATCGGAAACCACAGGTTTCCAAGAGCGAAGGACAGGGTCATACCTGGCTAAAACGACGTTGTAATAGCGCGCATCCTGCGGGGGTAATCCAATGTAAGCCTTTAGTTGTTGGGTCGGTGAAGCCGCCATACACCCCAAATCATTGATGATCTTTTCACCGGACACACTACTGATCGATGGAAGATCACTCGTTCCCAAATCACCGACAGGGATCACCGCAGTATTCGTATTCCAATTAAGAAATGCAGGATACCGTGTCGAAGGTATGAACCGACCGGACCAATGAAGCCCGGGAGTCCCGTGATTCCCCGCTGCAGCGACCATGAGTATTTCTGAGCGCGAAGCGTCGTAATGCTTTTTCAAAATAGGCCCTGGGAAAGCCGCAACAACACTTTGCTCGCGATCGATGAAAGCTCCGACGGAGGTGTTGATGATATCAGGACTCCTGGCGATAGCCGCACCGAGTCCATCCGCCAAATCTCCAATAGTGACGCCAACATTGATAAGATGAAACCTCGCTTTAGGAGCCATCTCGTAAGCCATGGCCAGCATGAGATTACCATGATTATCCTCATGATAAAAAGGAGCCAAGTCGAGATTGATAGCCGTATTCCTTGGAATTAAACCAGCAGCCTCCATAGCCGGGAACTCATCCGGATCAAAATGATCCACGATAGTAATGGTCACCGGAGTGCCGCCCGGCCCACCATCTCCCGTAACTTTTCCCGCCAAATGCCACCAGCGTGCGTTAGTGCCGATCCAAGCTGCGCTAGGTGCATACGTCGTAGTCGTTTCCACCAATCCAATCCCTTCGACAACCTGGGCGTAGCGCGCCAGTTGATCAATCGGCAGTTTCACTTCGATCATGCGAGGGCTCAGCTCATGAAGCACTTCCGCTCCATATGAGCGGGCCACCTCAGAAATTTTACCCGCTTCCGCCCCTTCGGGACCGATCACGCTCAAATGCAGTCGATCCCCTTCGACAAAGGAGGGCGGAATCCCCGCCTTCTTCGCCCAATCCTTCTCACCCTTCTCATAGGCGATGCGGGCCCGATCCAGTTGATCCCCCAACACCCCCCATAACTTCAAATCTTCGATCGATTCAAAGTCTCGGCCTAACAATTGAGCGGTATTTTGGATAATCTGGAGGCGCTCATCCTGAGCTTCCCCGCTCACATTTTTCTTCTCTTGGATGGACGCTACGGATTCTTTCGACAAGGCAAACGCCCAGCCAATTTCAGATGGGACCGCTTTTAAACTCTGACCATAAGAAAGAGTCGGTAGACCGACGAGCAAACACAAAACGAACTTTCTTTTATTCTTCATGATTATCATACTGTTATTTATCTTTATTTTGAAAACTTTAAGCCTTTCCAAGAGTCTTAACGAATCGGACACGTATCCATGGCAGCGGGATTGTAATCCACCCGGCATGTATTAAAATCTGCCGTGTTGTTCTGGCGGACGAAGCAATCCGGACACCCCAAGGTCAAAGGATCGATCGGAGTCCCATCCATCCTCATGCGCGTTTGAGCCGCCATGAGCGCGGTATTGTAGGCATTCGTCGCTTGCGTGCTATCGGTCGGTACCGGCGAACCATCCCGCCTGACGGCACGCATCGTGAGGGAAAATCCTTGACCGATATTCGGGCTCGCCGTGGGATTCGTGTCGAACCTCAATGAAGGAAACCTAAAATAACCCGCAAATTGATTGAATTGTGAAATGGAACTTACCCATATCGAAGCCGAGGGCATGAGCTGCGTGCTCATGTTTCCATTGCTGAATGTGGCTCCTAAGGCTCTACCGGCCCCGCCGAAACTTACCGGATCGAAGACAAATACGGGCTTTAACACGGGGAATAGCAAGCGCGTGGGATAGCTTTGATTATATCCAATTTGATCTGCGGTATTTTGAGGGATACCCCCGGTATCTCCTACGAGATAGGCGGTCGGCGTGGGACCCAGCCCATCACCAAAACGAATATTCTCCGTCATATTGGCTGGATAGCGAGACTCCTCCAAATAAGACTGGGAGCCATTGATGGTGCTCGCTTCCCGTGGCGAAGAAGTCATATTGCGGCCCAAACGCACATGGTTCGGTCGTCCCCGCATCTGCGCATAACTTTCCTTCTCCAGCTTCAAGTAACCCCGTCCATAGCGATAACTCGCCTTCGTCTCGTAATATCGAGGATCCGAGGGAGAATCCGCGAGCCGCACATACGTCGACTGGAGGCCCACGCTCCGACCCGCAAGACGTACCAAGGCCGACTTCAATTCGCTGGGGTTGCGGCGAAACATCGGATAGCGATCCAAAAGTAAAGCCGCCATACCCGCCGTGATGGCCGTGGAACCTGAAGTCCCGCTTTGAAGAGCCATTTCCCCCATGAAGTTAGGCGATGGGGCCACGAAATCTGGCTTCACGGCTTGTAAATTCATGGGATCCCGAGAAACCGACGTCAGGAACTCTGCAGGAAGGGCTAATGGCTTGACGGCATCTCGGACGGCCGGACCTCGACCGGAGATGGCAAGAGTACCGTCGACGGGGCACCCTTGATTCATCGGCGCCGTGCAGTAAGCGCCCCCCACCGTCACCACGTTTTCAGATGTATTAGATTCACCTAGGCTGGCGGAAGTATTATAGACCTGCATCAATCCGATATTCGTTCCATTGCCATCATAAAACACATTGATGTAATTCTCAGGATCGTCGTCGTTCAAAAAACGATGGCCATCAATAGCATCCGTTCGAGTAATGGACAGACCGTAACGTGCGAAACCGGCGCCGCAATCCGTTGTAGGAATATCCGCTGAAAAAACGGTTCCCCGAACGGTTTCATTTGGTGGATCGAGGTAGTAAGAAAAATGACGCTGAGAATCATCCCTCACACCATCCGAAACAACCGGAAACCAACCTCGAGAACTCGCTTCGTACTTCATTAAAACGACGTTATAATACCTGGAGTCGGGGATAGGGAGTCCCACATACGCCTTGAGAGGACGCCTGAAGCCAGGAGACGCCCCTAGGCAACCTAGGTCGTTGACAATTCTCTCACCCGCTACATTGCTGACCGCTGGCAGATCGGAAGCGCCCAAATCTCCAGTGGGACTCACTGCCGTATTCGTATTCCAATTCAGAAAACCATGATAGCGAGTAGAAGAGGTGAATTGACCCGACCAATGGGCACCAGCCGCACCATGATTACCCGCCGAGGCCACTACCAGGATATCCGCTCCAGCGGCTGAATTCTGCGCCTTCATCACGGGGCCCGGAACGGCGTTCGAGGAGCCTGAATATCTATCGATCGGGGAAATAAGCGAGAGGCTTAGGATGTCTGGCTGTAAGGACCTGGCAGCGTTAATAGCGTCACTAAGGCCTCCAGCGGTAGGAACGCTGTTGATCAAGAGGTACCGTGCTTTGGGAGCGATCTCATACATCAGGGCCAACATGATGTTTCCATGGTCATCGTCGTGACTGTAAGGGGCGAGATCTTGAGTGATGACGGTATTACGCGGAATTAGGCCTGCACTCTCTAAAGCTCGGAAATAATCTGGCGCAAAAGAATCAACAATGGCGATGGTCACGGGAGATCCTCCCGGGCCTCCGTCTCCGGTCACTCGCCCCGTCAATTGCCACCATCGGGCGTTAGTTCCGATCCAAGCTGGGGTGGGAGCCGTATTCTGTGTCATATGGACAAGGCTCACTCCCTCGACAACAGAAGCGATGGCCGCTAGTTGGCTCACCGGGAGTTTGAGTTCAATTTCGTGATCATTGAGCTCATGCATCACTATGGCCCCATAAGAACGGACTACGTCCGACAATTTCCTCTCGGAGTTTTCAGAATCAGAAATCGTCAAATAAATGGAATCTCCCTCAATAAATTCTTTAGGAATTCCTGCGAACTTCGCCCAACCCTTCTCACCCTTCTCATAGGCAATGCGGGCGCGATCCAGTTGATCCCCCAACACACCCCACAACTTCAAATCTTCGATCGATTCAAAGTCTCGGCCTAACAATTTAGCGGTATTTTGGATGACCTGAAGGCGTTCGTCGTCCGACTTTGAGTTCGTGAGTTTTTCCGACGTGGATTTTTCCAGGGCGACATCCTTGTAAAACGGAGCCCACGACGTTTCTGGCGATGAGAGCTTCGACTCCTGCGCTTGGAGATTATAAAAAAGACTCATGAAGAGCCCTAAAGACAATATAAACTGATTTTTTTTACTCACCTTAGTCTCCTGACTTTTATCGCTATGTCGTTTATGAGGGAATGACTCTGATATATCCCGCACAAGACGCGCGTGGATACGTTTTCATCCGGAAATAAAATAAGTTGCGTGTTTTTATGAAAAAAAATTTATTTCTGTTTTTTCCGCAGAAAACAAAAGTCGGCCAGGTGTTTTATTTCACACGGGTTATTCGGAAAATATTTGATGGGATCGTGACTTAAATTTTGATGGCGGAAAGACGATTCAAGGCTTCCTGCAAACGCTTTTCGTCGCGCGTTAGCGCGAAACGCACGTAACCTTCGCCGCCTTCACCGAAGCCCACGCCGGGCGTGATCACGATGCCGGCTTCTTCCAGGATCTTCTTCGCGAAGGATTTCGAGTCGTACCCTCGCGGGACGGCGACCCACACATAGAAGGCGGCCGCCGCGGAGGCTACGTCCCAACCTAACTTCTTCAAGCCGGATACCAAGAGCTGACGACGGCGGCGGTAGATTTGACGCATCTCTTCCACGCAGGATTGACTCTCCGTCAGGGCCGCGATGCCCGCGTGCTGCACGGCTTGAAAAATGCCGGAATCGATATTCGTCTTCACTTTTCCCAAGCCGGCGATGATGTCTTTGTTGCCGCACGCGAAACCGATGCGCCAACCCGTCATGTTGTAGGTTTTCGAAAGGGAATGAAATTCGATGCCCACATCGCGCGCGCCGGACACCTCCAAGAACGAGATCGGCTTTTGATCGTCATACTGCTCCACATAGGCTGCGTCCGCGCACACGATGATGTTGTATTTTCGGGCGAACGCGATGACGCGCTCGTAGAAATCTTTCCCGGCGACCGCTCCGGTCGGATTGTTGGGATAGTTCACGTGCATGACTCGCGCGCGCGCGACGATGTCCGCCGGGATCGCGTCCAAGTCCGGCAAAAAGCCCAGTTCGCGCTTCAAATGCATATGGTACGGTTGGCCGCCCGCGAACAAAGCTCCGCTATGATAGGGCGGGTAACCGGGCGAAGGCACGAGCACGACGTCTCCGGGATTGATGAAAGCGAGGGGGAAATTGGCGATGCCTTCCTTCGAGCCGATCAACGACACGACTTCGCCCACGGGATCGACCGTTACGCCGAAACGGCTCTTCATCCAAGAAGCCGCCGCTTCGCGGAAACTGTTCATTCCCGTATAGCTGGGGTATTGGTGGTTCGCCGCATCCTCGGCGGCTTTCTGAAGGGCTTTAATGATATGCGCAGGGGTGGGAGTGTCGGGATCACCGACCCCGAGGTCAATCACGTCGACGCCTTTTTTGATCTGTTCGGCTTTCAAGCGATCGATTTCGGCGAATAAATACGGGGGTAAATTTTTGATGCGGTCGGCAAGTTTGATTTCCATAGGGCCCGCGCCTTAAGCGAGGGCTCGCAGGCTTGTCAAAAAAGATTTATTTCTTCTGCTTGGCCAGGGCACGCTCCCACAGGAGGAGCGTGTGCACGGTGATCATTTGGGTGATATTGACGTCGTTCTCGGAGAAGCATTCTTTATTTTTCTTCGGGCCCAGACAGACGATGGCGGTCAAATGATCCCTTAGAAAAACAGGAACCACCAGAGCCGCCCGAACTTTATCTACGATCGCCATTTCTTCTTCCTGGATGCCCTGTCCCTTAAGGCTATGCGCTAAGAGAGGGCCTTTCCCGATGCGAAGACGCTCCGGCAACCATCCATAGCGGGGCAAATGAATATCGCTGGGCAAGATCTTACTCGAAAGCCCGACTTGTCCCGCCATGTAAAAAGGCTCGGACTTGTCTTTAGGGATTAAGATGGAAATGGGATAAGACGAGAAGAGTCCCATCAAGCCATAGAGGTACATCTTCACTAGTATCTCGGGATTGCGTTCTTGGGCTAAGTGATTCGCGAGCGAAAGGACGCCATTGAGGGAAAAAGCCAGCTGCTTTTTAGCGTCTTTTTTCTTGGGCTTTTCCTTGATGGTACTGGGAGCCGCATCGAGAAACTTCACCAAGCTGATTTTATTGTGCGACCCCGGCGTGGTCTCGTAATGCACGTCATCCACGAGCTTATCCAGCATGTATTGGCCGTAGCCGCTGACATGGCGGTATTTGAGTTTCGTATCCAAATCGAAATCAGATCCTTCGGGGAGGTAGGGTTGGTCGCTCTCATCGCGAATCTCGATCACCGCCTGTCCGTTGGCTTCCTTCCAGCTCACGTAAATGTTGTTCCCGGATTGAAAACGATAAGCGTGCTTTACGATGTTGGACGACACTTCGTCCGCCGCCAAAACCAGTTTTCCCACTTCTTTCTGAGATAAGCCAGCCGCCGCCGCTTGAGCCCTCACGAAATCCCGGACTTTTTCCAGACAGGAATTATCACAGAGGACTTTCATCTCTTCCAGCTTTTGGAATGCTTGAACCGCTTTCCGAGGTGACGTTTGGAGTTGGTCCATAATCAATCGTCCAAATGGCGGTAGGCTTCCTCTTCCGAGGAATAGGTTTGAAAAATATCGAAGAATCCAAGGCAATTCATCGCGTCGTTGACGTCCGGATTGACGACCTGGGAAAAGACGAGCTTACCGCCGCGTTTTTCCAATTCATTCAAAGTCCCGAGGAACAAACCTAGACCGGGACTGGAAATGAACTTCAATTTACCGCAATCCACCACGAGCTTGATCTTCTGCTCGTCGCGGATGAGCGTTTGAATGCGCTTTTCGATCTGGCCTAAGGCGAAGGCATCCAAGCTACCGACGAGCCTCAGCACCGCCTTGCTGGGTTGATTCTCCGAAAACAAAACCTCCACGTCGAAATGTGACATAAACTACACCGCGCACCTTTCCATATAGACGGCCGTCACATCATCCTGCTGCGGAGCTCCCTCCGAGAAGTTTTCCAGCTCCGTCTTCAAGTCATGGATGACGTCCAAATTTTTTCGCGAGTTACCCGAAAAGAACTCCTGAAGGCGTCGGCGTCCGTAACAATCGTCATGGCTATTGCGCACTTCGGTGACACCATCGGTATATAAAAAAAGGAAGTCGTCGGGATGCAGGGCGATCTCGCATTCCGCCCGCTTTTCCTCGTGACGTCGATAACGGCTTAAGCCAATCGCCAGGCCTCGAGGATGGATCCATCGGTTTTTTCCGGTCTTACGATTTCCCAGCAAAAGCGGCGGATGTCCCGCGTTAGCACAGGTCAACGTCATGCTGTCACAATCCAAAATTGCGTAAAAAAGGGTAATGAAATGATCCGGACCGAGCTTCGGCAAGACCATACCTTCTGTTTCATCGATTACTTCGCTGGGGGACAAGCTGAGAACGGCTTGTGACCTCAAGGCGTAGCATAGGGTTGACATCAACATCGCGCTCTGAAGGCCTTTTCCGGAAACGTCCGCGACAACGATTCCTAAGTGGTGCGGATCGATTTCGATGAAATCAAAATAATCTCCTCCCACTTCTTGGGCAGACTGGTAATACGTATCGAAATAAAGCCCAGGTATTTTGGGGGATTCTTCAGGAAGGAGTCTCTCTTCGATGTAAAGATTCTTCAAAAATTCCTGTTTAGCTTTCAAGAGCTGTCGTTGCTTTTCTTCCGAGAAGAATTTTTTCATCCCCTGTCTCACGACAATTTCCAAATCCGCTAGAGAGGTCTGTTTGGATAGATAATGATGGGCTTGAGCACCATGCGTCGAGTGGCGGATGGAGGAAATATCGGACGCGCCCGTCAGAAGAATTCGTATCACATCGGGCCAACGCCTCGCGACTTCCTCGAGTAGTTCATGGCCACTCAACCCCGGCATCCGATGATCCGAGATGATCACGCCGATAGGTTGGTTTTTAAGAAGGGGAAAAGCTTCTTCGGCGGAAGAAGCGATGAGTACGTTCATCTTTCCGAAAACGTGGGATAAACGCTCGTAAAGATTTTCTAAAAAATCCTTTTCGTCATCGACAAGCAGAACTTTCCAATCACTCACAGCTCCCCCCGGACTCATGAGCATTTGTCGTAAACTATCAAATTCTATCTATTTTTTAAAAAACAACCAAGAAGTTTCTCACTTTGAATCATGCCTTGCCGCGTCATAATTCTTAGTTTTCAGAAATGCTTTCCCCATAGGTAGAGAAATGCCCGCGCACCACGCGGCGGCTAGAAAGAAGTCCCTAATTCCAGGACGACCACGCCGTTTCTCGCATCCGCTCCGGTCAAATCATCCTTGAGCCCGACGATGCGGTCCCGATTCGTAACGATGACGCCATAACCAAGGCGGCCTGTCACTGGTAGATGCCAACTTAAAATAAAATCCGCGCGGAGCTCGGCACCCACCCCTAGAAGAGGTCGGAACCGCGTCGCATCACGCCTCATGGCGTCGCCTAAGTCGGCGAAAAAAGCGAGATGGGCTTGGTTGATGGCGAGCGGAAGCGTACCTAAGCCTCTTTCGATACTCACTAAAGGGAAACGATATTCGACCGAGGATACCCAAACACGGTCGCGCGAAAACGTGGACAACGGCAGACCACGTAAGGTGAAAAGGTGTGTCGTCGTTCCCGTGAAAAGGCTTTCGCCTAAGGAGCCGCCGAGCCCGAAGTTGCCCTGGAGGAGTTGATCGCCGAAGGCCGCACCGCCTGCAGCTCGTAGCGCCAAGACATGGTGCTTAGAGTACGGCAGCTTTAAATAAGCCCGTGCGTCTCCCCAAGCTACGTATTGCTCCAAATCTCGGGAGGATCCGAAGTGATGGTCCGCGCCCTCGAAGTTGAGAGAGAAACGACCTCCCTTCTCCTGACTAATGGCGGCTAAAGTGGAGGATGTATTGCGGTAACCATACTGCGCCAGAAATCCCGCATACCGACCGAGCGTTGGCGCCGCTGCCCCCGCTGGAAGCCCCGACTGCGTTGTCCTATTTTCGAAGAAATAATGAACGGACAGACGGCTCGATTTCCAGGGGTAGGAAACACCGATCGACGCGCGACGCCTCTCTTCGAAATAATCCGAACCGACCCGGTAGATATCGCCGTAATTTACCGAGTAATCGGCGAAGGCCGCGCTTACGGGTAAGCGGAAGCGGTTATACGTGTAGCCCGCTCCGTATCCCAAAAAGCGGTTGTCACTACGGTAATTCACATCGGCATACCAAAGATGACGCGAAAGCGGGTCGTGATTGATGATGGTTCCCGACAGGAAAAAAGACCCGTCGATGAAAGCCAGGTTAGGGAAAACGGCTCGAGGAAGAAAAAGCTTCTTCCACGGAGAATATTTTTTGGAAACAAAACTTCCCGGTGAGGAAAGTTCTCCCGGCTCTTCCAGGCGACTGTACGCAGCCGACCGATCCAAGTTTCTAAGACCGGTCGGCGAGTTCAAGCGCGCGGGCGGCGTTACGCCCGCGACGCGTGTCGCTGAAGAGCCGGGAGAACTTTCCTCACCGTGGTTGCCCAAGATCGACAGCATTCTTAACTCATAACCTCTCCCACCATAGTATTGGAAGACCACCTTCCCATCACCCGCCACCGCCGGAGCGAAAGCTCCGCTGGTCACATTCGACACTTTCCACGCCCGTTCCGTTTTTAAATCATAGGCATGGATGTTGAAAATCCCCGGACCGCGCCCCTCCTGACCATCCGAAGAAAAGTAAACCACTCCTCTTTGGCGATCCACGACGGGCCGGCTCTGAACTATACCTTCATCCCTCAGTACCTTTATGGCTCCCGTTTCCGTATCCACGGATACGAGTTGCCATGTTCTCCTCGCATGAAGTTTCGATGGCTTGTGGATCATGAAAACCACTTCTCGGTCATCCACCCAACGAGGGAAACTCATCTGCGGCGCTGTGAGTACGTCCTTCCATTCCTTCGTCTCGCGACGGTATAGAGCCAGAGTCGCCTCGCCTGTCTTTTGGATCACGGAGATAACCGTCTTACCGTCGGGAGAAACATCAGGATCGCGGGCGCGCTTGCCTTCGGTCAAAGGCTTCGACTTGAGGGTCTCAAGATTGACTTCATAGAGATCGGCGACATTGGCATAGCGTTGGAACACCCCATAAGCCGAGTAGACCAGGGTTTTTCCGTCCGGGGAGAAGCTGGTTTGTTGGATATCTTTTTTCCTGACGAGGATTTTCTCCTTCCCCGTCTCCGTATCCCGCAATCTTAGTTCCGCCGCGTGATCGACCGAATGGGCGACATAGGCCAACAGACGACGGTCCGCTGAAAAAACGGGCTGGGAAAAGCTTTCGCCCTCCCGTGGCGTCAAGTACGGTTCGCCTTCCTCCAAACCTTCCGCCTCCAATTCCTCTCGGAGCGCGCCGTACCGGCGGTCCAAATCGCCCTTCCAATCCCTCCAGAGGGAATAAAAACTCTTTCCCCGTCCGTCTTTCTTGAAGGAACGTTTGGCTTTGTTGTTGAGGGAAAAGAACCAGAGCGAAGCGCCGTATTTATGGCTGAATTTCAGCACCGCCTTCTCGCCATAGGTCTGCGCCAAGTAATTCCAAAAACCGACGCCGTAAAGATACTGTGCCTGCCACGCGGGCCAATGGTATTGGCTCCCCGCCATCTCGTCGATCTTAAGGAAACGGCCTGTTAAAACGTCTGTGCGTAACAACATGTCGGCGTAGGCTGATTGGCCCCGGCCCCCATGCCCATCCCGCGTCTCGAAATACGTCGGTAACCCTTCAATCACCCAACCCGGCGTCAAGCCGTTGGGAGCGACGATGCTTCCGAATAGGAATTTCGCCAAGCGCGCCGGATAGCGCGTGTCGGTCAAATGCAGAACGTGAGTGAACTCATGCGTAAATAAGCCCCGCATCCAATCGTCCATGTCGGCCAACGACGAATCCGCGGCAGGCGGCACGACACGGAGCTCGATGAGGTTATAGGGAATGATCTCGGTGAAACCGTTCGCCTGATCATAGCGATCGGTCACGACCACTTCCGTGCGTCCCCAAGGACGGCAATCCCACCGCTGAGTCAGGTCTTGATACACCTCTTCCACCATCGGGACGAGCTTGGCGACGACCGCCTCCTCTCCTTCGTAATAATGGATGTTGAAATGCTCCGTTGTCGTCGTCCGCCAGACGAGCTTAGGGTCATACGTGGCGGCCCACACGCGGCAAGATAGAAGGAAAATCGCCCCAAACAAAAACCCGATTTTTTTCATGAAGCCGTAATTTTATCTAATTCTCTCTAAGCTGACTACCCTTCATTTTTTAGGCATTCGAGTTGACAACCCATTCCTATTTCTCTTACGGAGCACTCACTTATCCAGAGTGACCGAGGGAAAAGGCCCGAAGACGTCACAGCAACCGTCCCCTAAAAAAAAGGGGAAATGGTGCTAACTCCAACCCTGTGATTCCACCGTATCGGACGGCAATTGCGGATGGGGACAGATAAGAAGAGAGCTTCGAGACAACCTCTTCTTATCCGGAAGGGGTTTTTTATTTTATGGGATCGGCCATCGGAACCGCGGAAAACGCGGTCGAAAATATCGAAGACGCTATCGGCAACACGCCGCTGCTGAAGCTTGACCGGAGCTTGCCGGCCGGGTGTGCCTCCGTCTATGCCAAACTCGAGAGGTTCAACCCCAACGGGTCCCAAAAAGACCGGTTGGTCGCCTATCTCTTACGGGAAGCCGAGAGCGTATCCAAAATACGCAAGGGGGACACGCTCGTCACGGCGACCAGCGGAAATTCGGGGATCTCGCTAGCGGCCTTCGGGAACATCAAAGGCTACCCGACGGTCATCGTCATGCCGGACGATGACAGCCTGGAGAAGATCAAGATCCTCCAGACCTACGGGGCCACGGTCGTCTTGACGCCCGCGGACCAAGGGATCGCCGCCGCCGAAAAGAAGGCGAAGGAATTGACCGCCGAGAAAAAGGCTTTTTTCGTCGACGTCATCGAAGCGAAGGGGAATTTCCGGGCTTACGAGAAGATGACCGATGAAATCGCCGATTCGTTTTCTGAAGATATCCACGCCGTGGTAGTGGCCTGCGGCACCGGGACGACGCTGACCGCCATGGCCAAGAGGTTCCGCAAGGCCGGAACGCGGATCATCGCCGTCCGGCCCAGCGATAGTCCTCATAAGATCCGGGGGCTCGGGCTCGACATGGATGATTCGGAAGTACGCGCTTGGATCGACGACGTCGTGAAGGTAACGGATGCGGAGGCTTACGAAGGCTCGCGAGACGTGGCGAAGAAGGAAGGATTTTTAATCGGCCTCTCCGGAGGCGCCGCCTTCGCGGCGAGCCGACGCGTGGCACAGGCGCTCGGTCCCGGAAAGAACGTCATCACCATCTTCCCCGACGGCGGGGAACGTTATTTCAGTCTGCAAAAGTTTTTTTAAAGGAGAACCTCATGTCCCACGCTTTTATCAAAGGCCTCAAATGCCGCGAATGCGGCCACCACTTCCCGATCGCGCCGACGCACGTCTGCGAGTTCTGCTTCGGCCCTTTGGAAGTGGATTATAATTACGACCAGATCGCGAAAACTTTGACGCGGGAAAAGATCCAGAAGCGCGCCCACAGCATGTGGCGCTACCGGGAGCTGCTCCCTATCCAGGAAGATCCGACTGTCGGCATTTTGGCCGGTTACACGCCCCTCGTGCCCGCGAAGAATTTGGCGAAGGCCCTCGGCGTCAAGGAGGTCTGGATTAAGAATGATGCCGTCTGCTACCCGACCCTTTCCTTTAAAGACCGCGTCGTCTCCGTCGCCCTTTCAAAAGCCAAGGAATTCGGCTTCAAAACCGTCTCTTGCGCGTCCACCGGGAATTTAGCGAATTCGGTCGCGGCCAACGCCGCGGCCGCGGGCTTGGAGTGCTACGTCTTCATCCCCCACGACCTGGAGTCCGGCAAGGTGCTGGGCACCCTCGTCTATGGGGCCAACGTCATCGGCATCCGCGGCACGTACGACGAGGTGAACCGCCTTTGCAGCGAGATCGGCGCGAAGTACAAGTGGGCGTTCGTGAATATCAACGTCCGCCCCTACTACGCGGAAGGATCGAAGACCCTTTTCTATGAAGTCATGGAGCAGCTCGGCTGGAAGGTCCCCAACCATGTCGTCGTCCCCATGGCCAGCGGATCTCTTTTGACGAAAGTCCACAAGGCGATGAAGGAATTCCACAAGATCGGATTGATCGACGAGCCGAAGTGCAAAGTGCATGGCGCGCAGGCGACCGGATGCTCGCCCATCGCCACGGCCCTCAAGAACAACTGGGAGCTCTTCAAGCCGGTGAAGCCAAACACCATCGCCAAATCCCTGGCCATCGGGAATCCGGCCGACGGATTCTACGCCATGCAGTCCATGAAGGAGACCGGGGGCTGGAGCGAGGACGTGTCCGACGAGGAGATCGTGGACGCCATCAAACTGCTCGCGGAGACGGAAGGCATCTTCACCGAGACCGCGGGCGGCGTGACCACCGGTGTGGTGAATAAGCTCGTCAAGCTCGGGAAGATCAAGAAGGACGAGTCGGTCGTCATCTGCGTGACGGGCAACGGGCTCAAGACCCAAGAGGCCATCACCGGACACGTGGGCAAACCCACGATCATCAACGCCAAGATCGCCGAAGTGGACGCGATCCTGAAATGACGGTTTCAGCGTTTCAACTTTAAATAAGGAGCCTGTATGGTGAAAAAAGCCGCGACGAAGGATCCCGTGATCCGCCGCAAAGTCTACGTGACGTTCCCGGAGCGTCAGACGAAGGAAGCGATCATTTGCGACATGTACGATCTCTACAAAGTGCGCTTCAACATCCGCTCGGCCTCGGTGAGCGACAATTTAGGGCTCATCGCCCTCGAGTTGGAGGCGCCGGCCAGCGTTCTCGACAAGGCCTTCGCCTATTTCCGCAAGCGGGGCGTGAAGGTGGAGCCGATCGAGATCAGCGTGATCGAGTAGGAAAACCTTAATTAGGGATTTGGCGATCCATTTTTGGCGGATCGCATGCTTTTATGTTGTTACATTCTATTCTGGAAAAAATCGGCGACACGCCGCTCGTGAGGATTCGGCAAGTCGGGAGGGAATTGCCCCAGGTCGCGTCCGGGCGGGTGAAGATCTACGCCAAACTCGAGTATTTCAATCCGGGCGGGTCGATCAAGGACCGGCCCGCGCTGCGCATGATCCAAGAAGGCTTGAAGTCGGGGAAGCTGGCCCCCGGCAAGGTCGTCTTGGACTCCACTTCGGGGAATACGGGCGTGGCCTACGCGATGATCGGGGCGGCGATGGGGATCCCCGTCGAGCTCGTCATGCCGGAGAACGTCAGTCCGCAGCGCAAGCTCATCGTGGCCTCCTTCGGCACGAACATCATCTATTCCTCGCCCATGGAGGGCTCCGACGGGGCGATTTTGTTGGCTCGGAAGCTCTTGAGCGAGAATCCGGACCGTTATTTCATGCCGGACCAGTACAACAACGAGTTCAACCCCCGCGCGCATTACGACACGACGGGGGTGGAAGTCTGGGAGCAGACGCGCCATGAAGTCACCCACTTCATCGCGGGCATCGGCACGGGCGGGACCATCATGGGCACGGGACGGCGTTTGAAGGACTACCGCAGGGACATCCAAGTCATCGCCGTCGAGCCGGACAACGCCATGCACGGCTTGGAGGGCATGAAGCACATGGCTTCCTCGATCGTTCCGGGGATCTACCACGAAAACGAGCTGGACGAGAAGATTTCCATGGAAACGGAGCCCGCCTACGATATGTCCGAGAGGCTGGCCCGCGAGGAAGGCCTGATCGTCGGCCATTCCTCCGGAGGCAACATGGCCGCAGCGCTCCGAGTGGCCGAGCGGATCCAAGAGGGCACCATCGTCACGATTTTCTGCGACCATGGGGAAAGGTATTTCGAGGTATGACTGTCATTTGCCAAAGTACCATCGACGAAATCGTCGCCTACGCGAAGACGCACTGGCCAGACGAATCGTGCGGCCTCTTGGTCGGCGATCGAGGGCAAGATTCCGTGACGGAGTTCATTCCTATCCGGAACATCTATAACGACATGCACGCGAAATACCCGGACCAGTACCCGCGCACGGCCAAGACCGCGTATTTGATCGATCCCAAGGAACAACAGCGCGTCTTCGACGAGGCGGCGAAGAACAACCGGGAAGTCAAATGCATCTACCATTCGCACTGCGAGCACGACGCTTACTTCTCGGAGGAAGACCGCTTGGTCGCCGCTCCGTGGGGAGAACCCAGCTATCCGGGCGTTTCGTATTTAGTCGTTTCGATTTACGGCAAGGAATTAAAGGAGATTAACGAATTTTTCTGGGACGAATCCCTGAAAGGTTATAACCAAAGAAAAATATTTTAAGGAGAAACCTATGTCGATCAAAGTCAGAATCCCCACCCCCCTGCAGAAAATCACCGCGAACCTGGGTGAAGTGTCCGCCTCCGGCGCCAGCGTCAAGGACGTGCTCGCCGACCTCGAGAAGCAGTACCCCGGCTTGAAGGAACGCCTCTACGACGAAAAAGGCGGCCTGCGCCGCTTCATCAATTTTTACGTGAATAACGAAGACATCCGCTTCCTGGACGGCGAAGGCACGCCCGTGAAGGCCGGCGACGAGATCTCGATCGTCCCGGCGATCGCGGGTGGTGTCTAAATTTGTCGATTATCCACTCGACAAATTTGTCGATTACCCACTCGACAAACCAACATATCGAAGATAAGCTCTTGGAATGCTGGAGGAATTCAAGAAGCACAATCTCTTTCGAGAGAACCTAACCGATTTCCATAAGGAAGATCCGCACCTTTCCTATCTCAACAGCCTGAAATACGTGGCATCATTCGATTGGTGGAAAGACATTTCCTGGGAACACCCCGGGATTTACATTCTGACGGGAGGAAGGCAGATCGGGAAATCGACCTCAACCAAACTCCTGATCGCACACGTCCTGAAGAAAAAAATATTCCCTTCCGAAAATATCCTCTACCTGCCTGCAGACCAAGTCATCGATCATATCCATCTGACGCGCCTGATCCGCCTCTTCCTCGATACGTTACCCGAACGATCCCCCTTTTTATTGGTGATCGACGAAGTCACTTTCGTCCAGGAATGGGATCGAAGCATCAAGGCCTTGGCCGACGAAGGATGGTTTCGACGGGGGTTTTGCCTTCTCACGGGATCGGATACCGTCATTTTAAAGGAAGCGACCTCGCGATTTCCGGGGAGGCGCGGCAAGGCGGATCAAGTGGATTTTCATCTCCGTCCCTTAAGCTTCAAGGCTTACGTCGATTTGGTGACACCGCCCTCCCACCGAAATCGCCCTTCCGACTTATCCGATCATTTCTCGAAATACCTTCAATGCGGCGGGTATTTGAGGGCGATCAACGATCTCCACTCGGAAGCTCAGATCAGCCTTTCGACCTACATGACCTTTGAGCAATGGGTACGGGGCGATTTCATTAAACGGAAAAAGTCGGAAGAGAACCTCCTTTTAGTCCTTCAAGCCCTGTGCGAGGTCGGCATCTCGCAATCCTCCTATGGGAATCTCTCGGAGCACGCGGCCCACCTGACGAAGGACACGGTCATCGAATACATCCAAATGTTGGAACGCATGGATATTATTTATGTCCTAGAAGCTTTCGACATGAACACCCGAAGGGGATTTCCGAAAAAAGCCAAGAAATTCCATTTTTCCGATCCTTTTATCGGACAAACGCTCATGAAATGGCTCATGCGGGAAAGAAGGATCTCAAAACCGATGGAGGAGGCGTTTCGCGTCGAATCATGCGTCGTTTCCCAATACTACGCGAAACTACCGTGCTATTACATGAAGGCCGAAGGCGAGATCGATCTGATCGTCGCCTTGGGCAAAAAATTCCTCCCTATCGAAGTCAAATGGAGCCAACAATTGCGGCCGAAAGATCTAAAGCAACTGAAGAAATACCCTTCCTCCATTATTTTAAGTCAAAACGAGCAGGAAGGAACGATCGAAAATGTCCAGGCTTACCCCCTCCCTGTTTTTTTGCTGGACTATACGAGTCAGGAAAGTTTGGAAACGCTGGTCAAATAACGACGAAAAGAGTTGCACGCGTTTTTCCCATTTCCTAATGGGACTCGCCTATGAAAACACCCATCCCCGCCCACGGCGGCACCCTGATCAACCGCGTGGTTGATTCCCAAAAACGCTCCCAATGGCTCTCGCAAGCCGCGACTCTTCCGAAGATCGTTTTAGGATCCCGCGAAAAAAGCGACCTCGACATGATCGCCTGCGGCGCACTCTCTCCCCTCGAAGGCTTCATGGGCGAGAAGGATTACCTGGGCGTCGTCAATAACATGCATTTGGCCAACGGGGCCCCCTGGACGATCCCAATCACGCTGGCCGTTACCAAGGAACAGGCCGAAAAATTCGCGATCGGCAAACCCGTTCTTTTGACGGACGAAAACGGGAAAGAGCTCGCCGTCCTTCTCCTGGAGGAGAAATATTTGGCCCAAAAAGAACTCGAGTGCCAAAAAGTTTACAAAACGACTGAAGACGCGCATCCCGGCGTGGCTGTCGTCAAAAAACAAGGCGACGTTTATCTAGGCGGGAAAGTCGAAGTGCTCAATCGCGTCGCGTATTCCGATTTCCTCGAGCAACGCCAGGATCCCACCACCCTCCGCGCTCTTTTCACGGAGAAAAAATGGAAGCGCATCGTGGCTTTCCAGACCCGCAACCCCATCCACCGCGCCCATGAATATTTGACCAAAGTGGCCTTGGAAATCTGCGACGGCTTGCTCATCCATCCTTTGGTGGGTGACACAAAAGGCGACGACATTCCCGCGGACGTCCGCATGAAGTGCTATGAGGTCTTGCTGAAGGATTATTACCCGAAGGAACGCACCGTCCTGGCCGTGAACCCCGCCGCTATGCGCTACGCCGGTCCCCGCGAGGCCATTTTCCACGCCCTGATCCGCAAGAACTACGGCTGCACGCACTTCATCGTCGGCCGCGATCACGCCGGCGTGGGCAACTACTACGGCACGTTCGACGCCCACTACATCTTCGACGAATTCACCCCCGAGGAGATCGGCATCACGCCCCTCTTCTTCGACCACACCTTCTTCTGCAAGAAGTGCGAAGGCATGGCCTCCAACAAGACCTGCCCGCACGGAGCCGAGGACCGCGTCACCCTTTCCGGCACGAAAGTCCGCGAGCTCCTGAGCCAAGGCACCTTGCCCCCCGTGGAATTCTCGCGTCCCGAAGTCGCGAAGATTTTGATTGAGTCGATGCGTAAATAACTTCAGACTCCTCATTTCATACGATCCGGGCAACCTAAGGGGGTATTATGGCGTCGCTTCTCGAGATGATCCAGTCGGGGAAGTCCCAGAAGAGCATCGGGGCGTTCTTGGACGGGTTGAGCCATGAAGAGCGTTTGAAGGAAATCAACGCCGTAGGGGGAAAGACCCAAGCCTGTCTCTTCCAGATCGCCCTTCCCGACCTAAAGTTTTCGGACTTGATGCCTCCGGAGGCGAAGCCCGCCGAGGAAGTGATTTTCTACGGCAAAAACTCCCTCCCCCTCTTTTCGATCTTCCAAAAGCGCATGGCCAGATCCTCGGACGGACGCAAGGTCTGGGGCTACAACTACCAAACCTTCCAAAAAATCACCGGACCCGGCTGCTTCGTCATCGACGAGGCGACGGACCGTCCCGGAGAGCTCATGGTGGATTACACGCGGCTTCCCTCGGAAAATACACCCGGATGGCCGGCCGTACAAGCCAATGACTCGGGCGTCACGAAACTCGTCTACGGCCATATGAAGGATTATCTTCGCCGCGTCTCGAAGAACGTCTTCATCGGGGAAGCCACCAAAAAGGGGAAATCGATCGGGCAGTATTTTATACTCTGCCGCCAGTGATAATTTTCTAAAAACTCTTTTCTCTCCGAAATTAGCAACATTTTCCAAACTCGTCCGATCGCTGAGAAATTATGAATATGGGCGATATCGCTAAAGTCCTCGCGGCTCCCTTATCCTGTTTCCCTTGGCTTGAAGAGAATTCGCATGCCCAGCAAGTTGAAAGGGCTTATGCGTCACGCGTCATCCCTTATGACACGCTTCTCAACGATTACTATCAAGCGGTTCGAACTGCTTCCGGCATGGTGGATGCTTCCCAAGACGCTGGGCATGATTTCTTATCCGGCTTGAAATCGCGCCTCGAAGTCCTAGGTAGGTTGCACGAGCTCACTCCGTGGGAAAATCGGGCGCCGGAAGCCGTGCTTCAGGGTAACCGTGCCGCCTTAAAGCACTGCGCCCTCGTGGGCGGTTCGAGAACCGACGTCGAGCAACGTCTTCGATCTGTCCTCGACGGAACGCTTAAATCCCCGTTTTTAACCACAGAACGGTGCGTCTCGACGCGGATTGTGCACGAACATGTCATGGCGTCCTCGGAAATCTCCATTTGTGAAAAGAATAAAGGAGAGTTCGCGGTCAAGCGACCTAAAAGGCTCTCGGTCGATATTCGGGGTTTCCCGGGTCTTGGAATTTGGTTGGAACTCGCAACCACACTGGGAGTTGACTCTCCCGGCATCGTAAAAGCTCTCGATTTCGGTGACTTCGTAAAAGAGGAATATGAAAATCATTTCGTGCTTGATATCGCCATGGAAAGCGCCGCCCACGATCTTTCATGTGTCGTCGTCCGGGACCTACCCCACGCTCTTTCTCTGATGGACCAACTCCTTTCCCTTTACGCGGCTGCGCATCGTGGAGACTTGGGAAATGGTCGAGCACTCGTTCTTCGGGATATTAAACCTACAAACGTACTCGTTTTCTCAGGCGAATGCCTTAAGCTCTGTGATTTCGCTCTTTCCGTCTACGCGGCCGATCTCTCACTGCAAGATCTTTCGGACCATCGTGTGGGCACGGCAGGGTATATCCCTTTAGAAGCCCGATGCGATCCCGAGAATAAGACATTCTTGAATAGATTCTTCCTCTGGTCGAAACGCGGGGATGTCTACAGCTTGGGCACGCTTTGTTTTCACTTATTGGCTTTTCGAACCCTCCGTCCCATTAACGAGGCTGGTCTCTACGCGCAGGTCCAAAAGTTCTTGGAAAATCCCAACGACTTTTCAAAAATCCCCACGCTTTTCGCTCTTTTCCTGCGCCGTTGCTTGACCTCCGACCTAACCGATGGTCCCGAAAGCCGCTACCGGGATATCGAAGAAGCTCGCGAGGAATTCACAAAAATCAAATCGACTTTTTGACGCGAGGCCGTTAATCACGGCTCACTTATGGAACAAAATCACATCTTCCAGATCCTTTGGGACTCCGACCCGGTGGTGAAATTGACGCTTCTGATCTTGCTAGGGTTTTCCGTCGGCTCTTGGGCCATCGTCGTTTATAAATACAAGGAATTGAAAAAATGGAGAAGCGCCGCGGCTCATTTCTTCGAGGCTTTTTGGAGAGCCCCGAGCCTGGAGGAGCTCCTGGCGAAAAGCGCGGGTCAAGAGAATCCTCTTTTCAATATTTTCCGCACCGGCATCAGCGATGTCATGCGTAAAGGAAAGGATTCCCGCAAAGTCACCCTGTCGTTGGTCCAACGTCGCATCGAGAACGCCATCTCGATGGAAGAGGAACGCATCGAACGCTACATCCCTTTCCTAGCGACGACCGGTAGCGTCGCTCCCTTTATCGGATTGTTCGGGACGGTTTGGGGTATCCTCGCCGCCTTTTGGAAAATCGGCAAGGCCGGATCTTCCAGTCTCGCCGTCGTCGGGCCTTACATCGCAGAAGCCTTGATCGCCACCGCCGTTGGTCTCGCCGCCGCTATACCCGCCGTCATTTTCTACAACATCTTCGTCAACCAAGCGCGGTCTTTCCTGAAGGACGTCAACGGATTCGCGGAGGACCTTTCCCAAAGGATCCAACAGGATTACTTTTCTTAACCATGAAACTCGCCCATTCGCACAACCAAAGCCTTTCGGAAATTAACATCACGCCGCTCGTCGACGTCATGCTCGTTCTCTTGATCGTCTTCATGGTGACGGCGCCTCTCCTCTCGCAAGGCCTCGACATCCATCTGCCCGAGGCGGAGGCCCCAGCCATGGAGCGTGCGGAGCAGGATCTGACGATGACCATCGACAAGAATGGCCGCATTTTTCTGCAAAACGACCAGACGGCCTATACGATGGACGGCATCGAGAGTAAACTCACCGCCGTTTTCGAAAGGCGCGAGAAGAAAGATCTTCTGATCCGCGCCGATCAAGAGGCGAACTACGGCTATGTCGCTAAGGCCATCGCCCTCGCCAAAAAAGTCGGGGTCTCGCGGGTGGGATTAATGACGCAACAAGAACCATCCGATCAAACATCCAAGGAATCCAAGCCACCCAAGAAATCGGGGAGGAAATAGTGTGTTGGAGACCCTTCCCACACCTTTCAAAAAATCGATCTATTACTCGCTAGGTCTTCATGCTGCGATTTTTATATTTTTCGTCATCGGACCTTTTCCCGACTTCTTCGGCCACCGCCCCCTAAAAAAAGAAGACATTGTTTGGGTTAATCTCCCGAAAGGGACAACCAATGATTTCGGCACTCCGATGAAAAAATCCGAGGGCCTGCCAAAGACGACCATCCAGCAGCAAAAGCAGACCCTCGAATCCGCTCCATCGGGCCGTAAGACGACGGAGATGACCTACCAGAAGAAAGCGGAAAAGAAGAAAACCCCCCAACCCCCAAAAAAACAAGGCCTTCCCGATTCGAAGGTGGAAGACGCCTTGAGCCGGATGAAGAGATTGGCGGCGAAGCAGCCCGCCGCTCCCGAAGCCGCGCAGATACCCGACGGACAGCCGGGCGGCTTTACCTTTGGAAACACAACCGGACCGTATGTCATGCCCAACGATCCCGAATACGTGATTTACCAGGCGAAGATCCGGCAACGCATCATGAACGAATGGATCATACCGATGAAGTTCACGGAGCAGGAAATGGGACTCCTCTGCCGGATCAACGTCCACATCAACGAACGCGGCGAAGTCGTGAAGACCGAGTGGGAGACCCAATCCGGCAACCCCTCCTTCGACCAATCGGCCCTACGCGCCGTGGAGAAGGCGTCCCCCCTGGACATTCCCCCGGATCGCTTGAAGTATGAGGTCTTGAACGAAGGTTTTGTGGTTGAATTCAAGCCCCAAAATGTCCCACAGTAGCGCCGTTAAAAGTTCCACGGCATTTTTAAAAGGACTCTTATGATTAAAACATCATCGTTCTTAAAATCTTTCTTCTCCTGCCTCCTGTTCTCCTGTCTCCTGCTCTCCCCTTCCGCACATGCCCGCATCTTTATTCAAATCGATCAGGCCTCCGATAAGAAATTTCCGATTGCGGTGGCGGACCTCATCCCCCAAGGGAAGTCGTCGGCGATCGGCGAAGACATCCCCGACATCATCCGGAAGAACCTCGGCCTCACGGGTATGTTCGAGTTGATCCCGGCGAGCCAGCATCCCACCGATGGCCCTGGCATCTCGCCGAATCTCAGTGCGATCCAATTCGCTCCATGGACCTTGATCGGTGCCCAAGCCCTGGTGATAGGCACGTATTCGGGCGGCAAGAGCGGGGTTCAAGTGGAGATGGGCCTTTTCGATCCGGTGACAGCCACGCGCCTGGCGAGTAAGAGCTACACGACGAGCGTCGATGAACTCTCGATCGTCGCCAACCATTTTTCGGATGAAATCATGCGTGAACTAACGGGAGAACGCGGCGTGTTCTCGACGGAGATCGCCTACATCCAAGCGGCAAAAAAAGGAAAAGAGATCGGCCTCATGGACATGAACGGCGAGAACGCGGGGACCATCACCAAGGACAAGTCGATTAACCTCTCCCCTGCCTTTTCCCCGGACGGTAAGAGCATCGCTTATACAAGTTTTAGCAAAACCGGAAACGCGGAGATCTACGTCACGGGAAGCCACGGCGGCGGATCCAAGAAGATTACATCGAGCGGCACGGTCAACGTATCCCCCACCTGGTCTCCGAACGGGTTGTTGACCGTCGCCCAGGCGCAGGAAGGCGATACGAACCTTGTCCTCCTAAACCTCGCCGGCAACCTCGTCCGCAAACTCACCTCGAGCTTCGGCATCGACGTCAACCCTTCCTGGTCGCCGGACGGTTCCCAGTTGGTTTTCGCCTCGGAGCGTGCCGGGCGCCTCCATCTTTTCAAATCCGACGCGAGCGGCAACCACGTCGAGCGACTCACCTATGTTGGCGTCCAAAATGACAACCCGGCCTGGTCGCCCAAGGGCGACAAAATCGTCTTCCAGAGCCTCGAAGGGAACTGGGACCTCTTCATCATGAACACGGACGGATCGATGTTGCAGCGGCTGACGTCAGGCCAAGGCAACAACGAAAGCCCCACCTGGGCCCCGAACGCTCGCTTCATCGCCTTCACCTCCACGCGCTCCGGCAAGACTGCGGTCCACTTGATGCGGGAGGACGGCTCCAACCCAACCGAAGTCGGCCCAGCCGGCTCTCTGCAACCTTCCTGGGGACCGTGGGTGAAGTGAAACTCAAGTCATCTAGATCTTCAGAACACATAGAGTCACTCCTCTATAAAGAAAAAAACTACCGCGTACCGAAGGGCCGCCTTAAAATCATTAACAACCTTATACCAGAGGGGCTTGAAAAGGATGATCATCCTAGACGGGAAAGACTTGCATGCTTCGCCTAGAAAATATTACGCATTTTTCTTTGGAATCTGGGTTAAATGACTTTTAGGTCCATTCCTTGAAAACTCTGTGGAATTCCTTGGCGACGCCTTGCCTATCTTTCTTAACGAGGCTTCCTAATTTGCCGAGGATCATCTTTTCCTCGAGAGTCACCAATTTTGCCAAGCGCACCTTCGAAGGGTGAAGAAGCCCGCTCTGCTTGGATGAGAGCAACAAACAATCGCCGTCGATGGTTTCGGATTCCACTTGGCTGGTCACCATGGCGACGATGTAAAGAGGCGGCAGTTTTTTGGGTCTTACGCACGCCAAGATCAACGCGGGCCTTTTCTTGGACGTCGTCAAGTCGGTAAAGGGAAAAGGAACGAGGCAGAGATCGCCTTCACGATAACCGGTCATATTCCGCGTCCTTGGGATTGTCCCACTCCTCGAAGGAGGCTTCCGCCATCTTCATCAGGGCCTGGTTTTCCTTCTTATAGGAAAGATAGCTCTGCAAAGCCTCCACGACGATTTCCCGGAGGGCCTTGCGCTCTTGGGCCGCCTGCCATTTCAAACCGACAAGAAGGGCCTGTTCCTGCAAGTCAATGGTAATACGCGTATTCATAAAAGCATAAAAACATATAATCAGCTTTATGTCAAACGGGCAATTCGACGAATGGTCGACGGATATTCGTCAAAATCCTTAAGGGCACCTCTAAAAACTAGCTAAACGCTGTAAATTTCCAAAAATAGTCTCTGGGT
>CAZKQW010000012.1:0-73704 GCA_964555055.1 uncultured Pseudomonadota bacterium
TGGGGACTATGATTCAATGAAAACTTACGCCGGACACAAAATTTCTTGCGCTACCAGAGGTGTCATAACGGATCAGTATACCTGCTCCTGGATTATAAAAATTTGTTCTTACTATACCTACGATGATTTTTCCACTACTCTGAATCTCAAGACTAGAAGCCGGTACTGCAAAATAATAATCAGGCCTCTCAACGAGATCTGTAACGATACCATTATTTCCAAAGCTGGGGTCTAAAGTTCCACGGCTCAGGTATCGCATGAGTTTCACGCCTTCACTGCTGTATCCCAATACGAGCATTTTATTATCTGGCTGTAATTTGGCGGCAACTACATCTCCAAACCCTCTTTCATTAAACCTAAACCCATCATTGACTTCTTTATGATCTTTAATGTTCTGAATCATGACTCCATTGACCCCAAAAGAGGTGTCCAAGTCTCCCGGTGCGGCTTGAGTTTTTTGTGAAGCGACTAGCAGGAACGCTAAAATGCCTAGAAGTGATTGAGACCATTTTTTCATAAATATCCTATTTAGTACGGCAAAAAATGCCGTTTTTTCAGCGCAAAGGCTTATTTTTGTTATCTTTCTATGTGATTTAGCACTTTCAATGCCATTAAGGAGGGTTTTCGGCTGATAAGTCAAAAAAGTTACCCTAAAACTGGGAAAAAGTGTTTTCAGACGAGCAAACGGATTAAATCTTATCCAAATCATTAAAAAGGGCTTTTCATTGATCTTTGTCGCATCGTGCTCATATGGGTCGATTTATGAATCGACCCGGTCAGCCTCCCGCCTCGCCTCAACGTATCCTCATCGTCGGTGCCGGGGCCGTAGGCGGTTATTATGGGGCTCAGCTCACCCGCGCGGGTGAGGATGTCACCTTTCTCGCCCGAGGGAAGACTCTCGAGGCTCTTCGAAAAAAACCGCTGAGGGTGAAAAGTTATCAGGGGGATTTTGAAACTCCCGTCAAAGCCGTGGATGTTCTCGAAGGATTGGAGACGCCGGACCTCATCATCATCGCGGTGAAGTGTTACGACACGGATAAGGTCCTGGAGCAGATCCGTCCTCTCGTCGGTCCCGATACGACGCTGCTTTCGTTACAAAATGGCGTGGAGAACGAGCTGAAAATGAGCGCGGCTTTTTCAAAAACACATACGATCGGAGGGGTCTGCTATATCGGCGCTGAGACCCTCGAGCCCGGCCTCATCTTGCATAGCGCCAACGGCAGCGTGTCCATCGGAGAACTCGACGGACCCGTCACCCCTCGAATCCGCACCCTGGCGGGCATGCTGCGGCGGGCGCGGATCGATGTCATGGAGTCGGATGCCATTGGGAAGACTCTCTGGATCAAGCTGGGATGGAATGCTTCGTTTAATCAGGTGTGCACGATCGCCCGCACCGACGTGGGTCATGTCTTGGACGATCCCCGCCTCACCCACCTGATCTACAAAACCTACCAAGAGGTCTTCGCCGTCGCCGGAGGGCATGGCGTGGTCATCGACGATGACATCATCGAAGGCAGCCTTGCCTTCTCCCAAAACGATCTCCGTTTGGTCAGACCTTCGATGCTGCAGGATTTTGAAAACGGACGACGGCTCGAGCATGAGACTTTTTCCGGCTTTCTCTCTCGAGAGGGTCAAAGACTCGGCATTCCGACGCCGGTCAACGACACATTTTACGACTTCTTGTCTTTCTTGGATTCCAAAAGGTAAGGATGCTCAATGACGGAAAGAGAAGGCGATGAGACGTTCATGCGGGCCGCTCTGCGGGAGTCGCAAAAAGCCTTTCAAAAAAACGAAGTCCCCATAGGAGCCGTAGCCGTTCACCAGGGCAAAATCATCGCTCGGGCGCATAATCTCCGAGAGATGAAGAAAGATCCTTTAGGACATGCCGAGATCTTTCTTCTGCAAAAGCTCTCAAGAAAGCTCAAACGGTGGCGGATGAATGACCTTACGGTCTATGTCACTTTAGAACCGTGCCTGATGTGTATGGGAGCTCTCCTTCAAGCACGGATCGGTAGACTTGTTTTCGGGACTTTAGATCCTAAAGCAGGGGCTTGCGGGTCTCTTTATGATTTCTCTCAGGATTTTCGATTAAACCACCGGATCCAAGTTACCCCTTTTATCCTTCAAGAGGAATGTGCGATGGGTCTTCATCTTTTTTTTAAAAAAATTAGGAAAGAAAAAAAGGAAAAAAATGAGTTATTTTAAATACTTAAAAACAATATGACCTAAAATAATCTATAGTCATTAAAAACTGATTATTAATATTTGACACTTTTGTCATAAATGTCATATTATGACATTAAGACAGGAGACGTACTATGAAACTAGAAACACAAACACTAACGACCGGAGAAGTAGCTAAGCACTGTGGCGTTCATTTTCGTACCGTCATTCGATGGATCGAGAAAGGCTATTTAAAGGCTTACCAGCTTCCAGGCCGAGGAGATAACCGAGTGCAACTTTCGGACTTCGTGGAATTCTTGAAAAAGAACTCCCTTCCGATCCCCACGGCCTTTCAGCAAGTCTCAAAAAGGGTCTTGATCGTCGACGACGAAGAACCTGTGGCTCAGGCCCTTCAAAGAACCCTGCACCGAGAGGGCTTTGAAACTAAAATCGCGTCCGACGGCTTTAAAGCGGGCATTATGATGGGGCTTTTTTCACCCTCTCTGATCACTTTGGATATTCAAATGCCTCACGTCGATGGGTTTGAAGTCATACGCTTTGTCCGGTCACAGCCGCAGTTAAAAGACACTAAAATCCTTGTGGTTTCCGGTGTCGCGGAAAGTGAACTGAAACGTTCCGTGGAGACGGGTGCTGATGCTTACTTAGCGAAACCGGTTCAACCTGAGGAATTAATAAAGAAAATCAATGCGTTGGTTGTCTCAAACCAACCTGCTGAAAAAGTTTCATAGGAGGAGTCAAGAAACGGCAGGGATGTGGACTTCTTTCATACACACCCCAGGAGAGGAAAAGGGCGGATCGACTAACCCGTCACCCAACCCAAAAGATTCGCTTTTCTTCCTCCCAAAAGAGCCCCTCCCTGCCGTTCTTATCGCCCTTTTTAAAGGGCGGCCTGTCGGGCAAAGAGACGCTTCACACCTCCACCTCTTTGCTCCCGGCAGGATAAAACGAAAAAAAATAAAAAGGAGCTTTATGAAGACCTTAAAAACACAAAAAGCCTATGATAATACTCATGATAATGAATGGGTTGTCTTTTTGAATGGTAAGGTTTTTTATCTCGATCAGACCAAATCTTTACGAGACGAAGAAGCGGGAAAGGCCTTTTTTGATTCCATCATGCCAATACTTCCGTCCGCAGCGGTTCCCATGAAAACACCCGTCGACATCTTCCCATTAGAAGAGTCTCAAATACATTAAATTGCCCTAAAAGACTCAAGTTCAGCCCTCTATGAGACGTATGGAAGGGCATGGATGCCAATTTCATTAAGAATATCGCAGGCCATATCTCATCCATCCCACCCCTCCCTGCCGCAGCACAAAAACTCATTCAGCTCACATCGAATCCCAATGTAAATATTAAAGAAGTCGGCCAGGTCATTACTTTGGATATCGGGATCGCCTCGAAATTGCTTCAAATCGTCAACTCTCCCTTTTACGGGCTCAGACAAAAAATCACTACGGTGCCCCAAGCCATCACCCTTATCGGCCTAGAAGCCGTCCGTTCATTGGCCCTCAGCCTATCCGTCATTAAAACAAATCCCCAAGACAAAGGCTCGCTCCACTTCAACCAAGAGGAGTTTTGGAGGCATTCCCTCACCACCGCCATCCTTTGTAAAAAACTCGCGCCGATCGTTTCCACGGCCGATCCCGAGGAAGCCTTCATCGCGGGCCTGATGCACGACATGGGAAAACTCGTTCTGTTCGAGTTCACTAAAAATTCCTACGAAATCGCTCTAGCGCAAGCGAGCAAGGCGAAGATGAGTTTAGCGAGCCTTGAGAGGGAAATTTTTGAAATCAACCACGCCGTGTTAGCCGCGGAGCTTTGCCGTCATTGGGTAATCCCGGAGCCGATCACCATCGCCATCGAAAACCACCATGAACCTCTCCTGAAACCCGAGCCACAGCCCGAGCAAGCCCTGGCCGAACTCGTCTCTCTCGGAAACCAATTAGCCCACATCATGGATACTGGCAAAAGCGGCAACCAATTGATCTCGATCGAAGTCATCCCCTATTTGAAGCAAAAGAAAGCGGACTTCGCGGCCCTTCTGAAGACCCTTCAAGGCGTGACCAAAGGAGTGGACGAAGCCGCGAAGCTGTTTGGATTCCGTGAATCGAAAACTATCAACGAAAATGCGTTGCCCGTGGCTGTCGGCCTCAAAGATCCGGACGAACAAATCCTCTGGAGCCTTATCTTAGGGTCGAAAAAACACGCGATGATCGACCTGACGCGGGAGCCTTTATCGAACGAAAGAATGAAGGGTATCAAAGCCGTCGTCCACGATGAAGCCGTACCGGCCTCGGAAGTGGAGCGTTTCCGAGGGTTCGGGCTTCCCATTCTGGACTTCGATGCTTGGAAAACCCAATATATGCCTTCTGCACGGAATTACCCCATCGGCTTTTTGCATGTCTGGCTTGACGCTTGATATTTCTTTACTCCCCTCTCCCTCTTCCTTAATCACGGCGACCCATGGCGAAAGCCCGACGCATAACCATACCGACTTCACGAGGTCTCATTGAGGCCCCTGTTTTCATGCCCGTAGGCACCGCCGCGACCGTGAAAGCGATGACGGTCGAAGAGCTCGAAGCGATCGGAGCTCAGATCATTCTCGGCAACACTTACCATCTCATGTTAAGGCCCGGTCACGAAACCATTCGTAAACTGGGTGGTCTCCATCGCTTCATGGGTTGGAACCGTCCCATCCTCACCGACTCCGGTGGTTTCCAGGTCTTTAGCCTGGCGAAGCTTCGCAAGATGACGGAGGAAGGGGTCGAATTCCAATCCCACATCGATGGCACCCGCTATCTTTTGACTCCTGAATTCTCCAACGAGATCCAGTGGGCCTTAGGCTCCGACATCATCATGGTATTGGATGAATGCCCGCCCTACCCCGTGACGGAAAGCGAAGCGCGTCGGGCAATGGAGCTGACGCTCCGCTGGGCCGAGAGGTCCCTCATCATCCACCAAAAACGCCTTGAAGCGGAAATCTCCAGCTACAAACCGCTCCTCTTCGGCATCATTCAGGGAAGCCATTTCACACACTTGAGGAAGGAATGCACCGAGCGTTTATTGGAAATGAACGAGAAACACATCGCACAGACAGGCGGGCCGGGCTTCGGGGGCTTTGCGATCGGTGGCTTGGCCGTTGGAGAGCCGAAAGAGGTCTTGTACGAGATGGCGGCGGCTGCAGCCCCATTCATTCCAGAGCGCTTCCCGCGCTACGCTATGGGGTTGGGCCTGCCGGAAGACCTCGTCGAGTTGATCGGATACGGGATTGATATGTTCGATTGCGTAGTGCCGACGCGTAACGCGCGCAACGGCGAGCTCTTCACCAGCTTCGGAGAGCTCAAAATCAATCAGTCGCGCTACAAAGAAGACCCGCGCCCCATCGACGAAGATTGCTCTTGCCCCGTTTGCAAAAAATATTGTAGGGCCTACCTCCGTCATTTGTACTTGGCGAAAGAAATTCTTTCTTCAAGACTCAATACGATCCACAACCTTCATTACTACATGACGCTCACTCGGAAGATCCGGGACGTGCTCGATAATGGTAGCGAAGGACCAAACAAAGAGATGCGTTATGACGAATTTAAGAGATCTTTTCATCGGGACCGCACAAGCTCAGGCCACACAAACCCAAACGACCACGACTAGCACCGTCTCCGGACAGCCGGCGACATCTCCCGCTTCCTCCCTGCAGATGTTTCTGCCCATGATCTTGGTATTCGTGATCTTCTACTTTCTCCTGATCCGTCCCCAATCCAAACAGCGCAAACAGCATCAAGAGCTTCTCAATACGCTCAAAAAAGGCGATGAGGTAGTCACGTCCGCGGGCATCCATGGAAAAGTTCACGGCGTCGCCGACAATGTCGTCACCCTCGAAATCGCCGACAACGTCCGCGTGAAAATGGACAAACAACAAATAACCTCAGTCAAAAACCTCGCGGCCTAAAATCATGCCTAAAAATTGGCGACTTCATAGCATCCTAACCCTCTTAGCCATCCTTTTGTCGATTTACTATTTGATCCCGACATGGGGCAGCTTCGGAGCCATTCGAGAGCGTGCGGAAAAGGACGGCAAACCTGCCCCATGGTACTTGAACCTATTTCCCCGCGAAGAGATCAAGCTGGGTTTAGACCTGCAAGGCGGTATTTACGTGGAAATGGAGGTCGAACTGAACGACGCCCTCAAGAATCGTTCTGACCTCTTCGCCTCGGAAATCGAAAGACTCTCAAAAACCGAGGTTTTCGCTCCGGAAAAAATCGAGCGGGTTCCGGACAACACTCAAATTCGGATCACGCTTAAAAAAGAAGAAGACCGAGAACCCTTTTTAAAGTGGCTGGGAGAACGATACAAAGGCCTTTTGAATGAAAAAAGGGAGATTAAGACGGAAAAAACGGTTATTTTCGACCTTTCAGAAGATTTCGCGAACCGAACTAAAGAGCAGTCCGCAAAACAAGCCGTCGAAACCATCCGTAATCGCATTGACAGGTACGGAGTTACGGAGCCCAGCATCGTACGCCTAGGGACCAACCGTATTTCTATCGAATTGCCCGGCATGACCGACCCTGAGCGTGCGTTGAACCTCATCAAAAAAGGTGGTCGCCTGGAATTTCGGCTGGTGGATGATTCATCATCGGATGAAGAAATCCGCAAACTGGTAAGTGAGGCGCGTACCGCCCTAAATCTTCCTGAAGGATTTACCGAGGACGTCGTTTCCAAAGTGAACCAACAGCTCAAAGACAAGATCCCCGCCGATTCCGAAATTCTATTCGAAGTTCAATACGATCCCATCACGAAGAAGATATCCGGGGGCCTTCCCTATCTCATCAAGAGAAAATCCGAAGTCACGGGTGATATGCTGAAGAACACGCAGGTGAATGTAAACGACAATGAGCCTTACGTCAGTCTTTCATTCAACCCTTTAGGCACTAAGCTTTTCGGAGAAGTGACGAAAGCGAATATAGGCAAGCGCCTTGCCATTCTCTTGGATGGAAATGTCATGAAAGCCCCAGTGATTAAGAGCGAGATACCTTCGGGTGAGGCTCAGATCACACTTGGATACGGTGATTATCAAACTGTCCTCAAGGAAGCCGAAGACTTGACGCTCGTCCTTCATGAGGGCGCTTTACCCGCGCGCATGAAGGAGCTGACGAAAACCGTTGTCGGTCCTTCTCTCGGAAAAGATTCGGTCGCCAAAGGGCTTAAGGTGTCCCTTTGGGCATCGCTTCTTGTCGCTCTCTTCATGGCTTTTTATTATCGGGTATCCGGCGTATTGGCGGATATCGCTTTGCTCTTAAACGTCATCTTCATGATGGCCTGTTTGGCGATTTTTCAAGCGACCTTAACTCTCCCTGGCATCGCTGGCATCGTCCTGACCATCGGAATGGCGGTGGATGCGAACGTCCTGATTTTTGAGCGTATGAGGGAGGAATTGCGCGCCGGCAAGTCTGCAAAGGCCGCTTTAACGGAAGGCTATTCTAACGCCAAGACGGCCATCGTAGATTCCAATATCACGACCTTCTTGGCAGGCGTCGTGTTGTATCAATTCGGTACAGGACCCATCCGAGGTTTTGCGGTCACGCTGATGGTGGGGATCATGACGACTTTATTTACGACGATCTGGGTGACGCGCATTCTTCAAGAAGGCCTTTTATATGGATTGAAGAGAGAGAGGATCAGCGTTTAGTTATGTTGCAACTCAAAAACTTTCACTTCGATTACGTCAAATACCGCGGCTGGTTTGTTGCCTTTTCGGTCCTTACGATCATTATAGGGCTTTTCTTCATCGTCAAGAATGGCTTAAACTTCGGCACTGATTTTAAGGGAGGTACCAAGCTTCAATACAAGCTTCAGTCGTCAGTCACGGACGGGGACGTCAGGCAAGCTCTAGAAAAAGGAGGTATCTCCAACTTCTCGGTGCAAAAAATCGGCGAAACCCAGGAAAATCGTTTCATCGTGAAGCTAGAGATAGAGGAGAACTCGGAACCTCTGGTTAAAAAAACGACCGAAAGTCTTCAAGCGTCCATCGGCACCGACAAGGTCATGCTGGAACAAAATGAGACCGTTGGACCGAAAGCCGGAGCGGATTTGCGTAAGAAGGCGGGACTTGCCGTCATTGTGTCTTGGTTACTTATGCTGATTTACATTGGCTTTCGATTTGATTTCGCTTTCGCACCTGGGGCTATTGTCGCCTTAATCCACGACGTCTTCCTCGCCGTGGCGGGTTTCGCCATGACGGGGCGTGAAGTCAGTCTAACCGTCGTGGCCGCTCTTTTGACGATTATTGGGTATTCCATCAACGACACCATCGTCGTCTATGACCGCGTACGAGAACATTTAGCGAATGCCGGCAAGCAATCGTTGAAAGACGTGGTCAACCGAAGCATTAATGAAATGTTTCCCCGTACTATTATTACCTCTTTCACCGTCTTCATGGTCGTTTCTCTCATGTACTTCTTCGGAGAAGGTGAGTTCCAGAATTTCGGTTTCGCCATGATTATCGGTGTTGTGACAGGTGTTTATTCGACACTTTCCATAGCCTGCCCTCTTTATATATGGATCAAAGATAACGAAGCTTTTTTCAAAAAATTCACATAGTCATTTTCCATGGCAGCACCCATTGCTTTGGAACCTCCAAAAACACTGTCAGCGGAAGAATCCGCCCTTAGAAAGTCTTTCACTGAAAGATTTAAGCTTCACCCCGTTCTGTCGCAAATCTTGATTATTAGAGGGTTGCGAGAGGAGGACGAAGTCGAACGTTTTCTTTTCGGAGATTTGACCCATTTGCCCAACCCCTTCGATTTATCGGGAATGTCGGAGGCTGTCGAACGAGTGATTGAAGCCCTGAGAAAGAAAGAACCTATTCTTCTCTTCGGCGATTATGACGTCGACGGTATGACAGGATGCAGTCAACTGGCTTTATTCCTCAAAGAGGTCGGGAGCGACGTCCGCGTTTTTCTACCTCACCGCTTGCACGACGGCTACGGGCTCACAGCTTCGAGCCTGGAGAAAATCAAAGCCGCGCACCCCGGTTTAGTCATCACCATCGATAACGGAACGAAATCCAAAGAGGCGATTTCCGTCTTGAAAGACGAGGGCATTGATACGATCGTTATCGATCATCACGAGACTCCAGACGCTGGCCACTTGCCCCCCGTCGTCGCCTTAATCAACCCTAAATCACCAGGACAGAAGTTCACGGAGCGCAACTTAGCTTCTGCAGGTTTGGTTTTTCTTTTCTTAGTGGCCTTACGCTCGAGACTCCGCGAGACGACCGCATCGCTTCCCAATCTTAAGCGTTATTTGGATCTCGCGTGTTTGGGCACCATTGCGGATGTCGTCCCGCTAACGGGCACCAACCGTCTTATCGTCAAGTACGGCCTGGCTGAACTGACTCAATCGCAGCGTCCCGGGATCAAAGCCTTGAAGCAAGTCGCTGGGGTGTTGGACGAGGTGACTCCCTATGTGGTTGGGTTTCGACTTGCCCCCCGCCTCAATGCCGCGGGTCGGATGGCCGACCCTCAAGAGGCCTTGACGCTTTTAATGGCCGTCTCGGAAACAGAGGCGATCGCTCGTGCCCAAGCTCTGGAAACTTATAATCGGCAACGTCAAATGGAAGAGGAAAAAGCTCTTAAGGAAGCTTATGCGATGATCGATGCGAAGGACTCCCCTTACGCGGACCATCGAGGGATTGTCGTCGGGTCGAAGGATTGGCCTCTCGGTATTGTAGGCATTTTAGCGGCTCGTTTGACGGAAAAATATCACCGACCCAGCATCGCCCTCTCTTTTTTCGAAGATAAAGGCATCGCAAAAGGATCAGCCCGATCCGTACCTGGGTTTTCCGTTCATAAAGCGCTTAAAGCCATTGAGAGCACTATGCTTAACTTCGGAGGTCATGATGCCGCAGCGGGTATGACCATAGACTTGAACTCCGTGAAAACCTTCTCGGAAAGCTTCTCAAACTCCGTCGCCCGTCTCGCCCCCGAACCTTTCCAAAAGAAAATCCGAGTCGACGCGAATCTCTCTTTCACCGACATCAGCCCCCTCTTAATGGAACAACTTTCTTGGTTAGGTCCCTACGGAGCCGGTCATCCTGAACCCGTTTTTCTCACGGAAGGTGTTCAGGCTCTGGCGTGCCGAGTGATCGGAAATGAAGACAAACATCTTAAATTTTCGGCACTTCATTCCCAAACCTCCCTGGAAGCTGTCTTTTTCGATGGCGCTCGCGAGATGGAACGACTCATTAAAAATCCACGTCAAAACATTATCTACTACTTACAAAAAAACATCTGGAACGGAAAAACCACGATCCAGCTAAAGCTCAAACACCTCCTATAAGTCATTTTTGAAAAATAACGCGTCGCATAAAATAATCATTGACCGATTTGATGCACTGTGTAAATCTTTGACGCGTTGGGCAAAGAAAGGTTCAACACTATGGCAACTGCAAAAAAAGCAAAAATTTTGAAACAAGGAGGATTTCTATGGCTACCCGACGTAAACAAGCCAAAGCATCAAAAACAACTTCTCTCAAGCTTGAGGGCTTCACCGGTCTTCTCGGCAAGCTTGAGGTGGAAGCAGAGAAAGTTGTCCGACGCATCGTTGAAAAGGCGGAGACGAGCTCACGCGATATCAAAAAGGGTGTCCGCACTCTCATACAACAAGTCCGCAGCACGGGACTTGCTTCAATAGCCGAAGAGAAGAAACAGGATTTGGTGCGTCTTGCCGGCGAAGTCTTGACCAAAGCGAAGGAAGTCCAAATCGCATCGGTGGGTTCTTTAAACAACTTCAATCGAGATGAAATCGTCAAAGAAGCCAAGAAGAACATCGATGACATCATTAAGAAGATTAACTCTTCAGAACTGATGGCAAAAGCCAAAGTTCAAGCGCTAAATACAAAAGACCAAGTTTTGTCTATCCTAAGCATTCCCTCCCAAGAGGATGTGGTCAAGCTATCCCGCAAGATCGTCACCCTCGAAGGTCGGGTTAACAAGCTTACGCGAAAAGCCGCTTAGGATTGTACCTCCCTCGAACAGCCCGTCTTCCGAAAGGAAGGCGGGCTGTTTCGTTTTTGCCTAAGAAAGATGTTCTAGGATTCCATCATGCGCTTACCAACAGCGATCGTCATTTTATCAGGAGGATTGGATTCCGCGACCGCTCTTTATCTCAGTCATTCTTCCTTCCGTATCGTCAAGACACTGACTTTTGATTACGGGCAAAGGGCCGTAGCACGTGAAATCAATGCCGCTCGAGAGATTTCATCGATACTGAGCATTCCCCATACTGTGTTTACCCTTCCTTGGGTTTCTGAAATCACGCGGACAGCCTTAGTGAATCGCCAGAATTGTCTACCTCACCCTTCTGAATCCGACTTGAATCGACAAGATGTCGGCATGGAAAACGCGAAAAGCGTCTGGGTGCCGAATCGAAACGGCCTCTTCTTAAACATAGGCGCGACCATCGCCGAGGCGGAGGGGATCGATAGCCTGATTACGGGGTTCAACGCGGAAGAAGCAGCGACTTTTCCGGATAACAGCGAAGCTTTTTTAAAGGCTGCGAATGAATTCTTTGCCTACGCGACGCTTAAAAAAATTAAAGTCGAGAGTCCGACCCTCACCCTGACGAAGGCAGAGATTGCCTTTCGGGCTCGGGAATTGGGCATCCCATTCTCTAAACTTTGGTTTTGCTATGAAGGCGAAGCCATTCCCTGTCGGCGGTGCGAATCATGCCGCCGAAATTTTCGGGCTTTCCGACAAGTTGGGATTGCGGATCCCTTCGAATCTTCCTAAGGGCATCCGATGCAGGTCAAGTGGATCGATACACCTCTAGATTACGACGGCACACAGCTGGTCTCCCATTGGATCTTCAGGACCACGGGAGTGCTAGGCGACGGACTCGTTGCCTTCTCAGGCCGCTGCGAAGTTAGCCTGGAACATATGGTCGACTTAGTCGACGTGCGTGATAAGAAACCCATCTTCAGCCAGAATATGCTGCACTTCATCGGAGAATTTTTCGGCATCGGCTTGGAAACTACGATCCTTTATCAGCGACTACTTGTCAGTTTAGCGCAGCAGGAATTGGTGACGCGCACGAAAAAACACCATTTGGTGCGCGGCGGCAATGACCTTTACGATGAAGACTCAAAACTCTCCGTCTCGATCGCGACCGTCTCTCCCGTGTCTACCCTCGTTCATTTCGGGATCAATATCGAAAGTAAAGGAACTCCCGTTAAGACGAAAGGCCTTATGGATTACGGCGTCGATGCGGCCTCGATGGCCAAAACAATCCTTGAAAGCTTCAAGCATGAAGTCGTGAGCGCCCGCGAAGCGCGCTGCAAAGTCAGGCCGGTGCCTTAATGGAAAACGACGCCGCCATCATCGAAATCTTTTCCTCGTACCAAGGGGAGGGCTTACACGTCGGGGAACGCCAGCTCTTCATACGCTTTCAAGACTGTGAACTCTCCTGCAAGTTTTGCGACACGCCTTTGACTTTCGTTCCCAATAAATTCTGTCGGTTAGAATCTCCGGCTTTCTCTAAAAAATACCAACACCTGCAAAATCCCATTTCCCAAGCGACGCTGAACAAAATCATCGGGGACTTCAACGACGAGACGATCGTTCTAACTGGCGGAGAACCTCTGCAAAAAGTGTATTTTCTCAAGGAATGGTTGCCGCAGGTGAAACGACAGTATCCTCTCAGGAAAATCATGGTGGAAACCGCTGGCGTCCATTTCGGCGAATTCATCGAGCTCTCCGAATGGATCGACATCGTCAGCATGGATATTAAGCTCCCCTCCTCCACAGGCATGCATCCCTGGTGGCGCGAGCACGAGGCTTTCCTGAAGGCGGTCCGTCGTGCCGGAGAGCCTTCGGCCCCACCAAAGGAACTTTACATCAAGATCGTCATTTCCGGTGAAACGGAGGAAAAAGATATCGCACGCGCGACTCAACTGATCGCTTCCATGGACGCATCGATTCCCGTCATCCTCCAGCCGGCTTCCCTTTACGGTCGTTTCCGATCCATTCCCACGATCGATCAATTGGCGCGTTGGGAAGACCAGATAAAACCTGTCCTGAAAAACCTCCGCATTATTCCTCAAGTGCATAAACAAATGGGGATCCTATGAGGACACGTCTCGATTACGAAACATGCGAAGCGAAAATCCTCGCCCCTTACGCCATGCTTAGCGAAGCCACAGAAGGCCGTGAATATGCCGAAGAAGAACACGGGTACCGTACCGCTTTTCAAAGGGACCGAGACCGCGTGGTCCATTCCAACGCCTTTCGAAGACTCGAGTACAAGACTCAAGTCTTCGTCTACCACGAGGGGGACCACTACCGAACGCGATTGACGCATAGCTTGGAGGGATCACAAATCGCCCGCTCGATCGCGCGCATGCTGGGTTTGAATGAGGACTTATCCGAAGCCATTATCTTAGCCCATGACTTGGGACACACACCCTTCGGGCATTCGGGCGAAGTGGTTTTGAACCGCCTCATGAAAAAATGGGGTGGCTTCGAGCATAACCGCCAGTCGCTGAGGATCGTCACCGTTTTGGAAGACCGCTATCCGGACTTTCCGGGGTTGAACCTCACTTACGAAGTGCGCGAAGGTTTGGCCAAACACCAATCCGCCTACGACAAGCCGAATGCCCAGGCGAATTTCAAGAAAAAAGGCCAACCCACTCTAGAAGCCCAGATCGTGAACATCGCCGACGAAATCGCCTATTCCAACCACGACCTGGACGACGGTCTGCGCTCCGGTTTGATCAGCCTTAAGCAATTGAAGAACGTGCGTCTGTGGGTCGATCATTTTCAAAGACATGACGACGAAAAAATCCAAGTGAGACAAACGATCCGCTCGATTATCAACCATTTCGTCCTCGACCTCGTGGCGGAGACCGAGAAGCGATTGAAGGACGCCCGCATCCGTTCGGTCTCGGACGTCCGCGCCAGCAAGGCCAAACTCGTCTCCCTCTCGCGGGATTTCGACATGAAGAACCGTGAGCTCAAAGCCTTCCTGCGCGACTTCATGTACCGCCATCAGCACGTGGAGCGTATGGCCACTAAGACAAGAATGGTGATTGAGGGCCTCTTCAAGACTTACATCAAAAATCCCAAGACCCTCCCGCCGGACCTCTACGAGAAGACGAAGAAGCAGCAGCTCGAACGGACCGTGTGCGATTACATCGCCGGCATGACGGACCGCTTCGCCCTGGAAGAATACAAACGCCTCTTTGATCCTTTGGAAAAGGTCTGATATAAGCGGAGGTTCATGGCCTCCAATCCCATTTTCGAAAAGAACCTCGCCGCCCTCAAAAAACACCACCCCGATCTGGCCCGACGGATCGCGGAACTCCCGGACGTACCCGCCGTCATCGTCAAAAAAACGGAAGCAGGAGAGTGGAACATCGCTTGTCAGTTCGCGGACGGAAGCTCGAAATGGTTCTATCCCGATCCCTCACCTGGAAATTATTCCGTTCACTTTTTGTCCCAAGAAAAATTCGAAAACCCCCGTCTCCTCGTTTTCTTAGGCCTGGGACTGGGCCTTCATCTTTTGGAATACTTAAAAAAGCCGCACCCTTTGAACCAAGCGATGATCGTCTTCGAGAATCAAATCCATTTCTTCAAGAAAGCTTTGGAGACCTCCGACTTTTCGGAAGCCTTCGCGGCACCGCGGGTATTTTGGGTAGTCGGAAACGACCTCGAGACAGCACGCCTCTTTCTGAACGCTTTTTATTCAAACGGACCATGGCTCATGCTTGCGGACGCCATCGAATACGTGAATTTCCCGCCGAGTTGCCAAACCAATCCGAGCTACTACCTCGCCATCCAGGATTTGATCCCCAAAGCGATCGCCCATCATTTCAACCGCGTCTTCAGCGATCCCTACGACGCCTATCGGGGAGCGGAAAACTTCTTCAAGAACCTCCCCCTTATTTTTCGGATGCCTTCTTTCGAAAAGGCCCGCGGCTTCTTGAAGGGAAAACCAGCGGTCTTAATCGCTTCGGGACCGTCCCTGACGGAATCGCTCCCGATCCTCCGCGAGATCCAGGACCGCGTTCCGATGATCGCGTGCCCTTCGGCACTTTCTCTCTTGATCCAAAATGGCATCCATCCCCATCTCTGGCTGAACATCGAGCGTGACGAGAACGTCGGCGACCTTTTCCGGGATCTTCCCGAGAAACCGGATCATGTCTTCGTCGGGCCTCCGTTAGTCCATCCGAAATGCTTCGCGACGAACCAAGGGTATAACGCCTACCTTTTAAGCCAAGGGCTTTTCGCCCACTGGTTGCCTTTCCTGGGGAAACCGATCGACTTCGGCCATTCGGCGGCGAACGCCGCTTTCCGCATCTTGGAAGTCCTGGGATGCTCGGATATTTATTTAGTGGGCCAGGACTTGAGTTACGCCAGGAATCAAGAGAGTCATGTACCTGGAGCTTGGGAGGAAACGAAGCGCTTCTCGGAAAACCTCCAGAAGGAAAACCGGCAGACTTTGAGCGTCGAAGGGAACGACGGCCGGCCCATCCTCACTAATCTCTACTGGCACACCTACCTCAAGAATTTCACGGAACAACTGATTCCGTCCTTTCCGGGCCAGGTCCATAACGTCATCCCTTCGGGTTATGGAGCGAAGATCGCGGGCACGGTACGGCTCGATCCCGCAGAGCTTTTGATGCGATTTGAGAAAAGAGAAACGGATTTTTTGGCGTCCTTAAAGGCCGTCTTGAAGCCACCATCACCCGAAGAAACGCTAAAAACCTCCGAACTCTTCTCGGAAAAAATCGGGACGGCCCTCGAATGCCTAAAGGAAGTCATCGCCGAAAACCGGAAATTCTCCCTGAAGTGCAAGGAACTCACGTTCATGCCAGCCTTCATGAACCGAAAACCGGAAGAAGCCCTGCCCCTTTGGAAACGCTTCTTGGACGACTTCTCGGTTTTTTGTAACCGCTACTACGTCGCCAACCACCCGCGTCCCGATATCCAGGAAACCTACCGGCACTTCTTCCACTCCATCGTCCAAGGCTTGATCGTGAAGAACCAGATCGAGTTCTTCGGGAGCGCCAAAGACCTGTCAGGGGATTTCGGCGAGATCAACCGCAAGCTCGACCTCATCTTCAACCTGCTCAAGGACGAATCCTATTGGGCCGAGATGATGGTCGAGCTTTTATCAAGCAATGGCTCTAAGGAATTCTAGAGACTAACCCCTCAGCGAAAGCGGGGCGACTCTCTGTATATTTTTACAGCTAAACAGCCGTTTCGAAGGTGATAAACATCTTGGGTCATACCATAAGTTTTATACAGATCCTCCACATCTTCAACTAAATCTAAAAGCAACTTCTCGTCATCAACATGACCGGTATTAATATGCTTTAAGTCAGCTTTTAAATATTCTACCCTCACGGAATAGATGAGATTTGCCTTGTGAACCTGAAACATATTCGGTTCGCGCCTGGCCGCAAGCATTTCTGATCCGAATTGGGACTCTATATCCTTGATGAATTTGGTACGGTCATCCTTTGAAACTCGTAAATCAACGCTTCTATGAATACTAACAGCCGCTTCTATTATAGTATGCATGTCTTCTAAGCGGTCAGCACATCTCGAAATGCTTACGCTCGCGCCTGGGCTCAAGCTCATTGTGTTTATATTTCTTACCAATTCTCTTAACTCTATCGCCCTGGGAGTCAACCGATTGGAGTTTTCTTGATTGATTTCCTTGAATATTCTATCGACTTCGCATGCAAGGGCGTAGGCCCCTTCGACAGATACGCCAAAACGCCCCGCAGAGAGCCGTTCGAAATTACCTAACAGTTTTTGGTATTCTTTCCTTTGAATGTTGCATGTCCCCCCCCCCCAGAAGCACCGGGACTAGTCGTTTCAGGAACTCTTCCAGTCGGATAGAGTGTACTGACAGGACTTAAAACGGAATTTGCAGTCATTATCATAACAAACCTCCCTAGATGATTTTCAACTGTCCCTCTGAACCATTCAAAGGGAGTTGAGGGAATTATCGACGGGGTTTCTTGAGAGTTGCGGGCCCTTTATATCTTTCGTGATTTTCTGTTTTCTATATAGAAAACACTTATGGTGGGAGAACCGTGAAGGACTTATTCGTAGATCGTTCGGTAAGCTTTCCAGTTGGCGTAGATCTTACGCACATAGTCGCGCGTTTCGCCGTAGGGGATCTCTTCGATGAACTCTTCCTCCGGCCAGCCGTGCCTTTGCTTCATCCATTGGGACACGACGGCCTCACCCGCATTATAGGAGGCTGTGGCGGCATACCACTTGCCGTCGAAGAGAGCGTCCAACTTCTTCAGGTAAAAGATCGAAAGCTCGATGTTGGTCAGCGGGTCCTTCAGCCAAGAAGGGGCAAAGGCTCTCCATCCGGCTTCTTTCGACAACTTACGCCCGGTATAGGGCATGATTTGCAATAAACCGATGGCTCCCACGGGTGACACGACGGCGGTGCGGAAACGGCTCTCCTGCCTCATGATCGCGTACACCAAATAGGGATCGATGAAGTCCTGACGGCGTTTCACCTCGGAGAAGAGGAAATCCGCGTATGGCATTCGGTATTCGACGTCCTGTCTCGGAACGCGAAAATGAAATTGATATCGGTCTCCCTTCTTAATGAAGCGATGGGGATCGTTCGGCAACGGCAACCCATCCCACATCGCATCCCCGCTATGCTGGCGTGCGAGACGGATTTCCACTTCTGCGTCGGACATCAGCCCTAAAGAAGATAGGGTGTGGATGCGCTCAAGATCGTCCGTAGCGGGAAATTCCTTGGCTTCCTCTTCCCAGCTCAATCCCAAGGGCGTCCACCATTGCCTATAATCAGTGCGTATGCCAAGACGGTCGAGGCGTTCGGCGGCACGCACGGCGTAGTATGTGGCCGGGTAGAGACTGAGGATGGACTGATAGATTTCACGCGGATTTTCGACATCCTTCCGATATTTTTCGATCGACCGGGCTTTCCAATAGAGAAACTGCGACGTCTCCCCGTAGTGGATCGCTTGCTCATAACTATCGATGGCCTCCCTGTAATGACCCAATCTGTATTGGGCCCATGCGATTTTACCCCAATACTCTCGCCGGTCCGGATTGCCCTTGGCCTTTCTCAAAAGCTGCCTCAAAGCAGAGATCGCGTTTTCATAATCCCCGGCGTCTTGATGGAGAAAAGCGATCTTCTTCAAAGCTTCGTGGGCCTCGGGAGATTTCGGGTAACGCAACATCATCAAACGGTTGGCTTCAATCGCCGTCTCGAAATCTTGGCTACGGGCGGCAGACTGCGACAGACGGACCAGGAGTTGGACGCTGGACTTGGGACGCGAGCCTTTCTTTCTTTGCTTACGCGAGGATCTTTCCTTCGCGAAACGCTCAGAGACCTTCCCGGGCAAAACCAGTTTCTTATAAATATCCTTGGCGTCGGCATATCGCTTCGAATCAAAAAAACAATCCGCGGCGGCCTCCGGCGAAGGCGACTTGGCGCAATCGTACTTCTCGTATACCGGTTCCGGGATTTCTAAGGGTGGGCATTCTTCATGGGAACGGGAAATATGTTCGGCGATTTCGTACCAACGGCTGTCGGGGTACTTGGCGGCAAGCTCGGAAAAAGCGGCTTTGGCGTCGAGACACTTTCCCTGGCTCCATAAGGCCTGAGCATAATCGAAAAGAACGTAATCTTGAATGGCGGTTGAAGCTTCCCGGAGTTCCGCGAATTTCTTGGCCGCTTCTTCGAATTTATTTTCCTGCAAGAGCTTATGCCCAGATAGGTAGTATTTTTTTAATTGGGAGATTTCATTTCCCCATGAGGAAATCGCGTGGAGAAAAAACACCGACAAAAAAACCCATCGTCTCATAAAAAAATCCTCATAGGTCTTCCAAGTTTTGGGATCCACAAAAAACAACGAGGGCGATGAACCTTGAAAAGTTCATCGCCCTCGGCGAAGCCGTATTGTCGATGACGCTTAAGGCGTCGTGCAAGCCACCGTGGTGGTGGTTCCACCCACGAAGTTACCGCTGACGACGGGCACCGGAGCCGTGCTTTGGTAAGCTAAATTTCCTCCGACGTCGTTATTGGTCAGGCTACCCGCGGCTCGATTGCAGAGAAACGACATGTCCCCGGCCGCGGTATTCCCGTTGATGGTGCTCCGGATGGAATTCTTTTCGAATAAGAAGGTCCCATTCACCCGGTTCGTGTCGATATTGAAGTTGATTTGAGGCCCACGGCAAGCCCCCGTAGCGGCCATATCGGCGACCCGCATGTCCCCACCGATGAAGCTATTAATAACCTCGACTACCGGAGGTGTCGTCGTATTGTTATACTTGGCTCGGATGGAGTTGATTACCAAATCCCCTCCGATGTCGGAGGTATCGATGCTCAAGCAGTTAACGATCGGCTTTTGGGTTGTGCTGGGCGTCGCCGGGCCTATCAAAACATCCCCACCAAAATAAGTTCTTTCGAAGACAAGACATCCCGTACCATACGAGCAGGTGGACACCGTCGGAGCCAAAGTCTGGAAGCTCCCCAACACTAAAGTATCCAGCAAGTTGATGCTGGCGAAGCCTTGAGTATTGAGGTTTTGATCCATGATGGCGGACTGAGCATTCAAAACGCCATTGGAGTTCACGGTCACATCGCCTACGACCTCGGTGCCGTTCAGAGTGCACGTGCGCTTTGCGGGCACGATGAGATTCCCCGGAACCGTCACGGCTCCGAGAGTGCCCGTACAAACCGTGTCAGCCCACGCCGACTGAGTGATACCTATCGCACAGATCAAGACCGCTAATGCAGTTTTGACTCGCATCATATGTAGCCTCCTTTTTTTGGTTGTTATCCCCGAAACGAGGAGATGACATAATCCTTTTCAGAGAAACAAACAACACTTCTTTACTGATTTTTCCTCATGAGGATCATGGAAATGGTTTTATGGAACGAGTGAATGCCTGCAAGGCACATATCCGGTGGGATTTTCGCGCTGAAAATCAAACCAGGCTTCGGATGACGGTCAAGATTGGACGATCCTCGGTGTGATGAAGATCATGAGCTCGCTGTCCGCGCGCGTTTTTGCCTTCGATTTGAAGAGGTAACCCATCACGGGGATGTTTTGAAATCCGGGAACTCCCGTTTTTTGATTCGTCGTTTTTTGTTTAAAGAGTCCGCCGATAACCGCCGTCTCCCCGTCCTTCACCACCACCGTGGTATTAGCCGTATTGTCCAAGATGGCCGGAATGCCGTCGACTGTCTTCGAAAAGTCGGCCTCGCTCTCCACCGCTTGGATCTGCATCTTAATGTAATCGTCGATCGAAATCTGGGGAGTCACCGTCAGTTCGATACCCGTATTGATTTCCTGGAGTCCGGAACTGCTGGAGGATGAGGACGCGCTAGTAGTCCCTAAGCTGATGCTCGAAGTCGATTTGACGTAGATCTTGGTGCCGCTTCGAATCTTCGAAGGCATATTGTTCAAGGTCATCACGGTCGGTTTGGACAGGATTTGGATGTCACCCTTGCTTTCCGCAGCCGTGAGCTGGGATTCGATGTTGAAGCCGCCCAAACTCCCGATCAGCATGCCGATGCCGCTGGTAGGATTGTCGGCGCCCAAGTTCACATTGAGGGGATTTCCCGTATCGGCATTTAGACCCACATCCGCAGTCCCGCTCGTCGTGAATTTACCGGAAGTCCCGTTGACTCCCCAACGAATTCCGAGCGCGCGCGAGAAGCTCTTGCTCGCATCAACGATGCGCGCTTCAATCTGCACTTGCTGGTCCCGATTATCCATTTGATCGATGATATTGTGGATGTTTCCGACCACGGCGTCCCTATCCTTCACCGTCAACGTATTTGTCCGATCGTCGTTGATGACGGATCCGCGATCGGAAAGTAGCGTCTTGATCTTTTCCGTCAGATCTTTGGCCGTCGCATACTTGAGGTGGAAGGTCTGAGTCCTTAAATCCGTCCCTCCAACGAAGGCATCAGGCTTGCCGATGCGGAGAACTTTTTCCTCCATAGCGTATTCGTAGCCATTTACCCGCAGTATGGATCGCATGGCATCGACCAAGGCGATGTCGTCGAAAGACAGAGTCACGCGCCCCGCAATGTCCTCGGGAGCGATCAAGTTCAACCCCGCGCATTTGGACAGCATCTTTAGAACGTCCGTCAGATTCGCGTCGCGAAATTCGATCATATACTCTTGCGTCTTTTTATTGGCGACCATCGGCTCGATGTAGTTTTCGACATTGAGATGAAATTCCTTCTCTTCGTCCTTTAAAACGACTTCATTAGGCAGGATTTTAGCGACCTTAAAGCGTCCGATTTCCTCGCCCTCCTTCACCATCTTTCCGGAGAGCAAGGCCATCTTCATCTTACCGTAAATGACACCTTGGACAAGGAGGCTATTCGGATCCATATCACCGCCCGTCTGGCTTTCGGGGGCAAAAGGGCTGCGGAGCGTCGGGTTCAACATATTGCTGTTTTGTTCCAATTGATCCAGGGCCAAATCCGAGAGAGGCGAAGCCCAGACAGGAAAAAAGGTAAGGACTAGAAAAGCGATCGAAATCGCACGAAGATAAGGATGCGTTCTCATGTATTGCCTCCTCCACCGCCCGCCGGGGTGGTCTGCGTCGCCTTAGGATCCGCAGTTTTATTGGGATTCTTTTCGAACCGGTAAATATTACCCTGCAACGTCACTTCGATTTCCTGCTTTTCGGCTTTCTTCTCGGCTCCCTTTAAAACGACTTCTTCGATGTTGAAGAGGGCCGGAAACTGCTCCAACCGTTCTATGTATTGAACGATTTCCGGAAATAGCCCGTTGATTTGCATGGCGAAAGGAGTGCGCGAATACCCTTCGCTGTAGTTGGGGGATTGGTATCCCAGCCTCACCAGCGAGACGCCGCCTAAAAACGTGCGATCGGTCAAAGCGTTCAGCAGGGAAGTCACTTCCTGAAAATCGGAGTGGATCTCTCCTAAAAGGACCTTCATCTTCACGCCTTTGGCATGGAGAGTCTCGGTCTTTTCCAAGGTCGGCGTCGCCGCAGTGAAATTTTCCAAAGCCTTCTTTTCCGTTTTCATGTTATCGATGCGGGCGGAAGTTTCCTGGATGACCTTTTCAAAAGGCTTATAAACGATCTTAGGCACCACGCTCAGCAGAGCGATGAGAAGGATAGCAAAAAGACCGAGCTCTTTTTTCGTCGCGCTTCGTCCTAAATTCATGGTGTCCCCCCATCTGCTACCGAAGATATGGGTTTTTTAGAGGCAATCCCCATTTCAATCGAAAATTCGAAGGTCGTACCGGTCTTATCCAATTTTTGCTCCAAGCTCCCGAGGATGACTTGTTCAAAATACGGGGAAGAGCCTAGGGCTTTGACGAACAAGGTCACCACTTCAGGCTGGTAAGCCTCTCCATTGATCTTGATTCTTTTTTTCGCTGCGGCATCCTTCTGACCCATCGAGTGGATGTCCATAAGCCACAGAGAATGAGGGATACGTGCCGTGATCTCTTTGAGGAGAACGGACCACTCTCCGGAATCCTCGAAAAACGGCACTAAGGCCATGCGGGCCTTGGAGAGGTTGGACTTCTCGCCTTGTTTGGCGATTTCCGTCATGATCCGATCACGGTTGGATTTAAGCGTCTTCAATTCCGATTCCAAGACGGTCACCTGCCGCTGAAGGTACGTAAGCCTCATCTTTTGCACGGAATAAGTCGCTCCGCTGCAAGCGGCTAAAAACAGGACGATCATGATCATGGCCCGATACGTGAGCGTCAAAGGCTCCTTCTCGATGAAGTTGATGTGTTGGACCACATGTCGCCGCGCGGAAGGCATCAGGGTTTCCCTCCCGCCACCGGATAGCTGGCCAAACCGATGGCCGTATCGTAGAGGCAATTGGCATCCTTCATGGACAATTTCTCGCCCGGCGAGAGGACTTTCGTGGGGATCGCCAGGGCTTGTTGCAAAGCCTCCGAAAATTCCGGAATGTCGGCGCCGCCTCCGCAGAGGAAAAGGCCGTCGATCTTGTCGCGCCGGAACACCAACGAAAACCCGTCGATGGATTTTTGGATCTCGACCGCGCATTGCGTGTAGAAACCGGGCCGGTCGTTTTCCATGCTCCGATATGCTTCGCCGCAGACGCTCATGAGCGGGCGCGAGAAGAAGAGTTTACCGCCGTTGAGCACGATGAAAAAGGACTTCACCTCGCCGATCTCCACGATCGCGTAGAATTGATCCTCTTCCCAATCCTGCAACCGGTCGAAAGCCGCCACGAGAGACACGGATGTGGGCTCGACGGCCACCACATCCAACCCCAATCGCTTCAGAAAATCGACCTGCGCCTGTATGATCGATTTACGGACCGCGTAGGCGACGTAAGCCGTCTTTTTTGTGTCTCCCGCTTGGTAGTCCTCGATGATCGTGTAACGGATGACGAATTCGTTCACGGGTCCGTCCACGACGTCCCTCATCTGCCAACGGATGGCGTCGGGCACGTCGGAAGGCGGCATCTTGGGTAAATCCACCCGACGGATCTTGAGGGACGGGTCTTCGATATTGCACACGACGCTGGCATGCTCCAGATTGTGTTTTTTCAGGAACTTCTTGAATGCGGCCACCTTCTCTGGATTTTTGGGAGTCACCTGGCCCTCGAAGAGCCATTGCTGAGCCTCATCGAGGCCACCGGATTTGCGCTTGATCTTCACCATCTTGACGGAGGTGTGCCCCAAGTCCATTCCGACGACGTCTTTTTTACCCATCCAATGGCTCAAGATACCCATATTTTACCCTCAGGACACACATGGCACCTTATGGCACCTTCAAAGCCGCCATACGGTTTTGGACCTTCACGAGAACATCCGCGCCGATCCCCTTCGATTTATCGATGAAGGCCTGATAATTCTTCTTCGCTCCGGTCAAATCGCCCCGGGCCTCCAACACCATGCCTAAATGGAGATACGGATCCGAATAGTCCGGCTTCAACTGGATCGCTTTTTGGAACTGGTTCTCCGCTTCCGGCAGATTGCGGCTCACCATGTAAAGAACGCCTAAATTGTTGGTGCACTCGGCGAAATCCGGGTCGATGGACAGAGCCTTGCGGTATTGCTCAAAAGCCTCCTCGCTTTTCCCCAACTTCTTCAAAGCCAAACCATAGTTATTGTAGGCTTCCGCGTTCCGGGGCTCGCGAAAGACGACGCTCTCGAACATCTTCTTCGCCCCCTCGTAATCGCCGGATTCCATTTTCTTGATCCCGATCTCGGTCAGGCCCGCCGTGGACACGGAAGGATCCAAGGAATTATCGAGCTCCTTGGCGACATCGCTTTGAGACATGGCTGGAGGCGGCGTCGGCAACATCGCGGCTGAATTGGAGGCGGGTGAGGATGTTATTTGAGGAGAGAGAGGTGCCAGGGGGGCTTCCTTGCCTTTATAGAACCGGAAGTACCCAACCACGGCGAGTGATAGGATCACCATGCCCATTAGGATGTATTTTCTCATGTTGCCCTCCGCGTCTTCGTCCTGGACGTCGACGATGACACCCGTGGTGTCGGGTTGATGCGTGTCCTGTTCCGCCTTTTTAAGAGCCTTATGAATGATTGACATGGCGAGGCTCCTTTCCGCCGAGCCCTAGGACTTTCTTCCAAAGCGGCACTTTCTGCCATGACTTGTCGAGCATCTCCTTAAAGGCCTGATCCACGACGGCGTTGGTGATCACGTGGGTCTCCTTCGTAAACGCAGTCACGAGCATCAGCTCTCCGAGAGTGTTGATCAGGCGCGGGAATCCGGACGTATATTCGTAAATCTTCTTCAAGGCCGTGCTCTGGAAGACGATGCAGCACTTTGGTCCCGACTGTTTCACCCGGTGGATCACGTAGTTTTTCGTTTCTTCGCAGCTTAAAGGATGTAGGCGGTGGGCGATCTGGATGCGTTGGCGGAGCTGGCGGAGGGCAGGATCGGCGAGCTTGGTCTCGAGTTCCGGCTGTCCCACGAGAATGATTTGGATGAGTTTATGGGTCTCCGTCTCTAGGTTCGAAAGGAGACGGACCATTTCGAGGGATTCGAGGGAAAGATTTTGGGACTCGTCGATGATGACGACCGCGTTGCGGCCTTTTTGGTCGTTTTCCAAAAGAAAAAGATTCAGCCGTTCTAAGACCGTCTGCACGTTGTCGGACTCATTCACGGCACAGCCGAAATCCCGAGAGATGGTCTTCACCAATTCGTCGGTCGACAGAAGAGGATTCAGGACCAAGGACGTTTCGACGTCGTTTTTCAACTCATTGAGCAAAGCGCGGATCGTGGTGGATTTCCCCGTTCCCACTTCCCCCGTCAGGATCATGAATCCGCGCCTCTCGCGTATCCCGTAAAGCAATGTCGCCAAGGCGTCTTCGTGTTGGGGAGAAAGGTACAGGAAACGGGTATCCGGCGTCACCCCAAACGGAGAATGATTCATGGAGAAGAATTCAAGATACATGCAAGCCTCCCGCTTTGACCCGTTTTTTGAAACCGTGCGGCAATCGTGAATGGAATGGCGCGCACCCGTCCCATGGTCCTCAACGGATGAAATAAGGGCTTACATAAGCGAAAAGTATGCGTTTTTAATGATTCGTCACGAGACTGCTGACGCTGACGTTCTGATCGGGATTAACTCCCCAACTCGTTGAAACGACTATGCGTTTATAATCGGAACCGGCTTGGGCCGTCATCAGATCACTGTCTTTGACCTCATAGATGTCGATTCGCCTGACGAACCCCACATCACTGCCTTTTAAAAGCTCCTCGGGTGGGTAGTTCATGTTGGTGATGTAGCGATAACCACGTATGCGTTTATCACCCATGATGGCGTCGAGCTTCTTTTGGGAAAGTTCAAAAGCCTTGGCGGCGTATTGTTGGCTTATTTTATCCTGATTTCTCTTTTGATAAGCGGAGATGGCTCCCATGAAGGCGAACGAGATGATGATCATGCCGCAGACGATCTCTACGAAAGAAATCCCTCTTTTCACGACGATTTTCGGATTTTCTTTAAGCGGCATGAGTCCCTCTTTATTGAAGATCCCAAGAAGCTAAGCTAATGGTCAAAGGCCCCGTAGGCAGTCCCCCGGGAGTGTACCCTACCATTCCCGTCATATAGCTGGCATCGAAAGTCAGGCTCAGATCTTCCGTCGAATTCATGATGATGTTTCCGTTAAAATCCCCCCCGGCGACCAAAGCTCCCCGGACGCGATAATGATCCGAATTTCCGAAGTCGAGATTCCCCTCCGTCCAGGCATAACCTTCGACGATCATGCCATCGGAGCCGACAATGCTTAAATTTCCCTTCGAAGCGATGGCGGGCATCATTTGGGAAGGATTCGAGGTGTTGGCTCTTATGGAGAGGCCCGTATTATGATCGGCCCTAAAATTACTCTCCGAAAAGATGCTTCCATTGATGGTCACGTTATTCCCCATGATGGTCACGTTGCCCGTCGCGTATAAAAGCCCCGTGTAAGTCACGTTATCCCGAATCACAACAGTCCCCGTCACGCAACGGTTCCCCGTATAGTTCGCGTTGATAATGAGATTGCCAACGTAAGTCGACGAACACATGGCTTTGTAAACGTTAAAGTCGAGCTGAGGCATGGTCATCGTGGGACTCGAGCTTATAGTGCCGTTCACAGTGACGTCGCTATCAATGTTGGCATTTCCAGTGATCGCGATGTTTCCATTGATCACTCCCGTCGAACTATTGGAATTAAAATTTCCCCCAGCCATCACGGCAAACTCATTGGGACTACTGGCGCGCGTCACGTTTTGGCTAATCACCTTAACCGCATTGCCCACCCGCGCCGTCACGCGCACCGTCATCGATGAGGCGGTTTTATTTAGATATTCAGCCCAAAACTGACCGGAGCCTAAGGTCACGGGAGTTCCGCCATATGGGACTCCGGTTGGGGAAACGTTATCGGAAAAATTCATATCGTTGTTCAGCTGGCTCATTTGAATATATTGCAGGCCGCCGTCGGCCACGTACAAAGCTTGTGAAGCTTGAGATTCGTCAATGGCACCCGCTGTCGTGGTCGCCGTCATGTAGTTCATGGAGGAGGCCATGGCACTGAAGAAGAGCATGGCGAGCAACGTCCCGATGAAGATCATCCCGTCTTGTTTTTTTAATTTTTTATGGATCGTCTTCATCATGATTAGCTCCTCAAGAAGTTTCTTGGGTGTATGATCGTTTCCATCGTTTTCGTCTGACCGTTCTTGAGGACGGAGACGCTGATTTTAATCGCCCATATATTCGTGCTCGAGGGGGAAACCGCGGGGCTGGCGATGGCGGCGTTGTCTTGCCCGTAATAAGTGAAAGTCGCGCTTTGGATGTTTCTCACGAGGACTTGACCGTCCCTCATGAAGTTGGCTCCTGAAATATTATAATTAATGTCCCTGTCATCGTTATCTCGAAAACGGAATTGGGAGGCGGTGGCGGCAATGACGGTTCCTCTATCACGGACCTGGCTGATTTCGTGCTTCATACGCTCTAAGGCATAGCCGACGGTATCGCTGGTTTCCGACTGCGCTTGAGCGATCGCCCACGTATCCAAGATAGGCTTGAAGATCGCGGCGCTTCCAACCATCACACCCGTCATGACGAGGATCACCAGGATCATTTCGATCAGGGAAAACCCCTTTTGGCGCCGGAGATTCATAGGGATTGAACCTCCGTCACAAGGGTTTTCAACACGTAATTCGCGGGCAGGGCCGCATTTGAAATGGTGACCGTGATCAGTTTATAGCTCGAGGTGCATCCGTTGGTAGCAGGGGACGGGATCGCGATGACTGCATTTATGTTGGCGGTCGTCACGTACCCCACATTCACGGTGGCCGTGTATCCGGTATAGCCGGGGAACGACTGAGTGTACCCGTTAAAATCATCCACGTCGTCAAAACCAGACTTCACGCTTTCGCCGCTGTCGGGCCCTAAGCTGGTACTCCAATTACTGCTGGCGTCCTTGGCCGACCTTTCGTCGAATTTTCGGGCCTTGATCTCCTCCATCATTTCATTGGCCAGACTCACCGCAGTCGGCCTTACGACGGCGCGGGCTCCGGTCATCGTCGTTTCCGCGAAAAGATGCATCAGCGACGGAATTCCCAAAGAAAGCAGAGTGATCGTCAGTATCAACTCCACGAGGCTAAATCCTTTTTCACCTAAGTCTCTCATTGGATGCTCACCTCTCCCGAATAAGCTTCGATTCTTACGGTTCTTGTGATGCCTCCTTTACTCACGACGATGGAGGCGGCTGAATTCAACATGGTCCCGCTCATGTCGAGCGGATAGCCGTCGGAATTGAAAGCGATGATCGCGTTTCCGTTGATATTGGCGGATGTGATGTCGACTCCGGTCATTCCGGGCAGGGTGGAGAAATTGACGGAGAAGTTCTGCTGCGTCAGCGGGTCCGTGATGGCGGTACTCACGAGCGGCGTCGCGGGATTGTAGTAATAAGCGGCATAGCTATTGGTAGCCGCATTGAAAGTGAGGTAATAATTGTTATGCCGGGCCATGGAGAGTCGCCGCATGTAGGTGATATCGGAAGCTATCTTACTGGCGGCACTTCGGCATTCGGCGGCTCCGCTATTACGAAATGATGGGATGGCGGCTATCGCCAATATCGACAATAAGACGACGGTTAAGCAGAGCTCTATCAGCGTGAAACCGCGGTGACACTCGATACGTCGTTGAAAACGTCGAAGAGACATCCGACACCCCCGGATTCTATAGAACAATCCCGGTGCCAAAACAGGAAAATCTATCTTGCTGTAAACTCTCTCTTTTTCCTGAGCCTTTTTTTCAGAGTGTCTGAGAAGGCGCATTCATGAGCGATTTGCGGCAAAAAAAGACGACGGAAAAAACTCGTTCCGAACAAAAGGATGTTTTCCGAAAACAAAAAGCGGGCTGATTCATCAGCCCGCTTTTCCCAGAGGTGAAGCTTACAGAAGTAAGCTTCAAACTCCTGTTTATATTTAAGGTGCGGTCGGCGACGTGAAGGTCCCCGTGGCCGGTGTGTACGTATACGTGAAGGTCGTGGTCCCGTCGTTGAACGTATAGGTCGTGGCGTTTACCTTGGTCCATGCGCCGTCGGTGATCGGCTGTTGCATGATATTGCCGAAAATCGGAGCTGCCGGACTGGCCGCGGTTCCATCCGCCACCGCATCTAAAGTGGCGGGAAAGATGCCTGGAGGTCCATTCTGCACCAAGTCATTGGCACGGAACAAACTGACTCCGGCTCTAACCGCGCCCACCACGCCATCTCTCGAGGCTTGGCTGGCGTTCGTACTGACGTCGATGAAGTTCGGCAAAGCCGCGACGGCTAGGATGCCAAGGACCGTGATGACGAGCACGAGCTCGATCAGCGTGAATCCTTTCTTACTTTTGAGAATGTTTTTCATACACTCACCTCCTGGGCGGGTTAATTACAAGTCATGTGCCATAAATTTATTATTTGTAATATGTTGATATTAATAAATTTATTTATATTAATCATTAAATTTTTATTAAATTGATCAAAAATATGCGTTTTAGCACGCAACTCCTGTGTTAGATCGCTCAAACCTTCAATGCTTCCCGACGATTGCCGACATGTTCCACATGGGCAAAAAGATCGCGAGCATGAACACCGTTACGATCCCGAAGATACCCCCTAGCAGCATGGGCTCCAGCATCGTCGTTAGGTTTTTGATACTATGCTCCACTTCCAAATCGTAGTGCGCTCCCATGGATTCAAGCATTTCATCCAAAGCGCCTGTTTTTTCACCGACGGCCGTCGCATCGATGATGACAGGCGTGAAGTAGGTGCATTCCGCCATCGACTCGGAGAGAGTTCGCCCTCGAGTGACCTCCGCGCGCAAGATATCCATCTCCTTAGCGAAAGCTCCGTTATCGATGGTCGCTCCAGCGATCTCCAAGCACCGGTTAATCGGCAAACCGCTCCTATAGAGAGCAGCTAAAATATGACAAAAACGGGAGTTGGCGACTTTCGTGTTTAAAGCGCCGAAAACAGGTAATTTAAAGGCCAGGGCCCCTAGACGGAGCTTCCCTCTAGCGGTCGCAGCATATTTTTTATAAGCGGTCATTAATCCCATGCCCCCTAAAAGCATGATGTACCAAAAATTATGGATGAACGAGCTTGTCCAAATCATGATCTTCGTCGGCAGGGGTAGCTCGGCGTGGTAATGCGAAAAGAACGACTCGAATTTCGGCATGACGAAACTCATGATGACGATCGACGCGCAAATGAGGACGAAGATGACGATCTTCGGGTAGAGAGTCGCGGATTTGACCGAGCTCTTGATTTTCATTTCCTTCTCGAGAAGAGTGCCGATATTCCCCAAGACCTGCTCAAGAATACCCGCCTCTTCCCCCGCTGCCAGCATACTCACGTAAAGATCACCGAAAATCTTCTTATGTTTACCGAAGGCCTTTGATAGCCCATCACCACCCGAGACCGAGTTTTGAATATCCTGCAAAACTCCCTGAAATGCCTTATTCGGCGTCTGCCGGATCAAGGTCGAAAGGATGGCTTCCATGCTCATTCCCGCCTTGAAAAGCGTGTAAAACTGGCGCGTCATCACCAGCATCTCTTCGCCGCTCACGCCGGGCTGCAGCAACTTCTCCAACTGGGCGAGGTCAAAACTTGTTTTACCCTTTTTGATCGCAAGCGGCATCAAGCCGCGGCCCGACAAGAAGGCCATCACTTCCCCTTCATCAGCGGCTTCCGTTTCTCCCGCGACCAAAGCCCCTTTTTCATCGCGGGCCCTATAGGTGTATAAGGACATAAGTTATCCTTCTTGGGTAACGCGGACGACCTCTTCCAACGTCGTCACGCCTTGCTCCACCTTCTCCAAACCATTCTCCACCAGCGACTGGACGCCGTGCTTGCGGAACTCCGCCTCGATCACGTGATCGGGAGACTTCTCGCTGATCAGCTTCCTCACCGTCTCGTCGATCGCGGCCAATTCGAAGATTCCGGCACGGCCCTTGTAACCACTCATCCGACAGACCTTACACCCTTGACCGCGGAAGGCTTTCTTCACCGTCCGACCGAGGAGATGCATGAGAGCCGGGCTCGGCTCGTCTTCCACCTTGCACTCAGGACAGATTTTTCTCACCAAGCGCTGAGCCAATACGCCGATCAAGGCCGACGATAGGAGGAAGTGCTCCACGCCCAGATCGTTCATGCGCGAGATCGCGCCCGCCGCCGAATTCGTATGCAGCGTCGACAATACCAAATGCCCGGTGATCGCGGCCCGAACGGCGATCTCTCCGGTCTCTCCGTCGCGGATTTCACCGATCATGATCACGTCCGGATCTTGGCGCAGGATCGACCTCAAGGCCGATGCGAACGTCACGCCCGCCTTCGCGTTGATCTGGGTCTGATTCACGCCCGCCACTTCGCTTTCGACCGGATCCTCGACCGAGATGATGTTTTTGTCCGGGCTATTGATGCGAGAAAGGGCAGCGTAGAGCGTCGTCGATTTTCCGGAGCCGGTCGGTCCCGTTACGAGAAAGATTCCGTGGCTCTTGCCGATCAAGTCCGCGAACGTCTTCCGGTCTTTTTCCGAAAATCCGACCGATTCGATGCTCGCCACGCCTTCCTTCGTCAGCAGACGCATGACGATTTTCTCGCCGTATAATGTCGGCAGTGTGGAAACGCGCATGTCCAGGGGCTTGCCACCGATCTTGATCCGCACGCGACCATCTTGGGGAGCCCGCCTTTCAGCGATATCCAAACCCGCCAAGATCTTGATGCGGGATGTCACCGGATGGATCATTTCCTTATGCAAAAAACCACGTTCCTCTAAGAGTCCGTCAACGCGATAGCGCACGCGCACACCCTCCTGCCTCGGTTCGATATGGATGTCGGAGGCCTTATCTATGAAAGCCTGCACGATGAGTTGATTGACTGTCTGAATGACCTTCGGGCCCGTCGCGATCTTTTCGAGGTTTCCACCCGTGTCTCCGGCGTCATCGGACGCCAGATTCACCAGTTCCAACTGCATCGCTACATCCGCGGAATCCGAAGCTTTTTTGGCGGCGCTGTGCCCGTAAGATTCGGCGATACAGCGGTCGATTTCCTGCTGGGAGGACAAAACGGGTTTGATCTCGAGGTTTCCCAAGGCTTGCTTCAAGTCTTCCATCGCGAATCGGTCGAAAGGATCGGTCATCGCGATGATGACTTTTTCATCTTCGATATACAGGGGCATCAGATGATAGCGTCGGGCGATATGAAGCGGGATTTTTTGAGTGAGTTGCGCCTGGATTTTCGAGGCATCTAAAGACACGTATGGGACGGCGAGCTGTTCTCCGAGGAATTCCAGCAACAAAGGCTCGCTCACGAAGCCTTTTTTCAACAAAATCTGGCCTAAGTCCTCCCCTAAATTCTGCTGGCTGACGCGCGCCACGGTCAATTGATCCTTGGTCAAAAGCCCCTTGGCCACCAATTTATCGGCTAAATCGCTGCTCAAGTGATTCAAAAGCCCCATAACCCGTACCCTTCTTCTGTGAGGATTCCCAAATGCTCCCAACGACAGGTAGCGCCCATCCCTAAAGGGAAAAATCCGTTCCGGAAAAACTTTGTCCGTGGTGCCTCCGTAAATCCTCATGCTAAAATCATGAGCTGGAACGGAGGCCCGCATGCCATCATTAAAAGAACTTTTGGGAAAACTCGTGGAAATGAAGGGATCGGACCTTCATCTGACGGCCGGATCGCCGCCTCAAATCCGCCTTGACGGACACCTTCACAAGCTAGAACTTCCGCCGATGACGGGCGATGACGTCAAGGCCACCTGCTACGAGATCCTTTCAGAGGAGCAAAAAGGATCCTTCGAAAAAAACTGGGAATTGGATTTGAGCTTTGAAATGGCGGGCATCGCGCGTTTCCGCGCCAATCTCTATTGGCAAAAAGGGAACGTCGCCGCCGCCTACCGCATCATCCCGATCAAGATGCCGGACCCGAAAGAGATCGGTCTCCCCCAATCCGCCATCGACCTTACGAAAAAGCCGCGAGGGATGGTGCTCGTCACCGGACCGACGGGCTCCGGGAAATCCACGACGCTCGCCTCCCTCATCAACCTCATCAACATGACTCGGCACGACCATATCGTCACGGTGGAGGATCCGATCGAGTTCGTCCACGAGCACAAGAACTGCTTCGTCACGCAGCGCGAGATCGGCCAGGACTCCCACTCCTTTACGAATTCATTGAAATACGTCCTACGCCAGGACCCCGACGTCATCCTCATCGGAGAAATGCGCGACCTCGAGACGATCGCCGCCGCCATCACGATATCCGAAACCGGCCACTTGGTCTTCGCGACTCTCCATACGAACTCCGCGGTCCAGACCATCAACCGCGTCATCGACGTCTTTCCCTCGCACCAGCAGGCGCAAGTCCGCACCCAACTTTCCTTCATCTTGGAAGGCGTCCTCTCCCAGCAACTGCTCCCCAAAATCGGCGGTGGCCGCTGCCTCGGCCTCGAAGTGATGATCCCCACGCCCGCCATCCGCAACCTGATCCGCGAGGATAAGGTCCACCAAATCTATTCGCAAATGCAGATGGGTCGTCAGATCACGGGCATGCAGACGATGAACCAATGCCTATCCGAATTGGTGAAAGCCGGCACTTTGGAAAAGGAAACCGCCCTCTCCCGCTGCACGGACATCGAGGAGTTTAAGAAATTATGCCCTTAAACGGAAATCTTCAGCGGGCACCGCACGGGTGAGCCGTAGAGGCCCCTCTTGCCGCGTCAGCTTAGTGGCCAGTACGATTTCGCATCCGTAGAATCGCGTCTGTTCGCGGACGACGTCTAAAAACGCCTCACGGTAGCTTTGCCGAGTCTTTACCGCCTCCGTATCCGCGGCTGACATTCCCGGAGGAAAGACGAGGGCAAATTCCATTAGAGCTTGCGCACAGACTGATTTATCGCGGTCAACACTCCCGGCAACTCGGACGGAACTCATGCATTCCCAAAACGGGTCAGGACAAAAACGAAGGCAAACATCCACGAAAGATTTCATCGCTTCGACGTGAGGGATAACGGCTTCGACGTCCTCCCAGGAAGCGATCGGCTTCCTCATCCACGCGACGAGCCAAAGATTTTCCTTAAAAAGCGTTAAAGCCGCTTCCCCCGTCTTCACAGAGCCTGGAATCTCCGTCCTCTTCGACATGGTCATCACATGGGCATTGTCTACCCTTTGATGTGCGCTCGACGTGTAGGAAGAGGCTGGGATCCAGCGAAGCACCGATTATCCGTATAGCCAACGCAAGTCGTGTTCTGGGTAGGCAAGTCCAAAGCGGAGCAATAAGCGCTAAAAACCATGGGGAGTTTTATTTCCATCATAAGGTTTCTCGGCATCTCGCCCTAAATGGTTGCGTTTTTTTTCGAAAGCTCAGGTGATATTTTCCGAGTGACGGATCCAAGAGAGCCATGCATCGGTGACGACGTCCCACGTGTATTCGCGATGGGCGCGGATTCGGGCGTTCCGGGACAGGATTTCCCAAGCGCCCGGAGCCTCGAAAAGACGGCTTACAGCCTGAGCCAACGAGTCTATGAGCGCTTCTGGGTCTTCCGCATAGGGCACGACGGTCCCGCCAGCGTTGGGAGCTGGTACGCCTAAAGTCTCAGGCAGTGCCCCACGATCCGAAGAGATCACGGGGACGCCAGCCGCCATAGCCTCTATAGCGGCGATGCAAGAGGTCTCGCTGGAGCTGACGTTCGGGTATAGCAGGATCGCGCATTCATGCAAAAGCCGGTAAAGGTCCCGTTTCTTCAGAGACCCATGGAAGACGACACCTTCTTTCTGGAGGGCCGGAAGCAATGGCCGGAGTTGGGGATCGTCTTCCAGCTTCTTTTCATTCGTGTAGGTGCACACGTGAAGCTCCGCATCCGCATACCGAGCCTTCAATTTTTCGAAAACTCGGACCGCCTCTTTCAGGCCTCGTTCGGGTCGGCTCATGTATAGAAGTTTGTGCGAAAACCGCGCGGGCCCGGGAAACTCAAAATCCTCTGTGACGAATCCATTCCGCGTCTTGAAGAAAAGATCTTCTGGGATCCGATAAAGCTCCTTCACGAATTCCTTCTGGTAGTCGCTCAGGACTAAGACCCTCTCGATCTTAGATACATGGGGAGTCAGATCCTCCCCCATCGTCAACCCCATATCGTGCAGCCACACCACCTGCCGACACTTCACGCGATGCTGCAAAATCGGATACAGGTACCGGGAAGACACCAGCAAGGGATAAGGCCGAACGTACCCGTAGGCATAAAAATCTTGGATGGGAAAATACGCCACGCCCGCGTAAACTTTCGCGGCCGGGGTCGGACAAAAGCAAACTACGCGAAGTCCCCTTTCATGGAGTTTTTGGGCCATCCTCACGAACGCCGTCTCGCTACCGCCCAAACCCTCTCGCGCAAGGGAATCGGGGGAAAAAGGTTTTCGCGCTAAAGTCCCCGTGAAAAAAACGACGTCAGCCGACGGCCCACCCCTGTAAGCGGGTTCGTTCTCGGCGATGAATCTCAAAAGATCCGAGTCCTCGGGATCCAAGCATGAAACGAATTTTAATTTTTTCAAACGGAGAGACGTTTTTTCCAGGCGGTAAAGGCAGCTATGGATGCTTTTCAGAAAGGGTGCATGCCGTTTCGTGTCGGTTTCGAGAAGATAGGCTTTACGGTAAAACGCTTCTGCGGACTTGGCGTCGCCGGATTCCTCGGCGATCACCCCTTGGTAGAGGGGCCATTCGCAAGAAGAAGGCTCCAGAAGGCTTCGATTCTCACAAAAGTCATGGGCCGTTCCCCATCGCCGAGTCTCCACGAGTTCGCGCACGTCGTCAAAGGCCATGCGCCACCGTAGCACGCGCACGGTCTTCGACTAAGTAATTTTTACGGATTGTGGGCCGTGCAGGGATCGAACCTGCGACCCGGTGATTAAGAGTCACCTGCTCTACCAACTGAGCTAACGGCCCGGCGTGCCTTACGGAAACGCGAGAACGTGGGCGGTTAGTGGAAAGTTTTCCGGGCGTCAATAGGTGATTGACGAAGGTGATTGACGAAGGAAATTCACGCCAATCCGATCAGGACAGATCGAAAAGAAGAACCTCCGCCGTAGAGTCGCCGGTTTTGATTTCCAAAAGTTTGGTTTCGCTCGCTGCAGCTCCGTCGCCAGCGTTTAGAGCCTGCCCATTAAGTTCAACGGCGCCCCGAGCTACTTGCAGCCATGCGACGCGCTTCGGCGCAAGATCGTAGGAGACGGAGGATCCGGTCTTTAGGCGTGCCACGAAAAGATTCATGTCCTGCCGCACGGCGATCGAACCTTCGCGCCCATCCGAAGACGCCACCAACGTCAACTTTCCCGACGCCAACGCGTCCGCGTAGCTCTTCTGCCCGTAACGCGGCTCGTACCCCCGCTTGTCCGGGAGGATCCAAATCTGCAGCAGATGCACCGTCTTGTCCGAAGATGCGTTGAATTCGCTATGCGTCACGCCCGTGCCCGCGGACATGTACTGGACCTCGCCCGGCCGGATCACGGACCCGTTCCCCATGCTGTCCTTATGCTCGAGCTCGCCCTCGAGCACGTAGGTGACGATCTCCATGTCGTTATGCGGGTGCGTGCCGAACCCCTCCCCCGCCGCGACCCGGTCTTCGTTGATCACGCGCAGCGACCGGAACCCCATGTGCTTAGGATCGTAATAATCGCTGAACGAAAACGTATGGTACGTATCGAGCCACCCATGGTCGAAGTGGCCCCGGGCTTGGGATTTTCGGATGTGAAGCGGCATGGATTACCTCCCGTTTATGAATCGCCTCTCGATTGCATCCCACCAGCCATACACCGTACGGGCGTCGGGGCCTAGGTTTATCGCGTTCGTGGAGAGATCAGCACGAAAATGAAGGACACTCTCCCGCAGGGAATACGGAAACTCCAGATCCACGAAATTGACCAGGTAAAGCAATACGCCCTCCCAATAAGCGCCAGGGACGACATCCAGGACAATGTCCAGGAAGCGGCATGCCGTCGACCGGTCGCGGGCCGGAGTCAGGAACGACATCCTCGCCGCATGGTCTTTATCATGCTCTTCGAATTCGACCGGGTGCCGCGGCTTCGCTTCATCAAACGCGATCCAGCCCCGGAGTTGCTTGCCCACGACCGTGAACCCTTCCGCATGGGCTGCATTATAGGGAGTGGGCTCCACCTCGTCGGAGGAAGCGTAAAGCCGCATGGCGTTCTCCCCGCAAAAGACGTCCAAAACGGCCTCTAAAAGCGAATCCGCCAAGCGCCTCTCGCGAACGCTGCCGTCGGGCAACTCACCGATGAAATGCAGCCCATAATGCCCCAAATTTTTCTGCAAAAAAGGCGAGACTTTCTCCCCGGGAAGCTCCCCCTCCGACGTGATCTCGAGGACTTGGCCTTCGACATCGGACACCCGGGCCACCGTTTCGAGCACCCGAGCCCGCTTCTCAAGGGTCTCCGCGGACAAGGGAGGTTGCGAAGGCTCCCAAGCCTCGAAGAGGCGCGAGGCCGGGTAGACCCGACAATCCTTCACCCGCGGATTTTCACGCAAAGGATGACGCTGCAGGGCGATCGAAAGAGGATCGACGACGCGACGGAGTTTTCCTCCTTCTTCCAAGGTCTTGAGGAGCCGGGCCTTGTCTTCCCCGTCCAAAAATTGCGTCGTAGGCAAGGCCCGGCGCAAGTCCCCTAAGAATCTCGCTTCCAGGGAAGCAATGAGACGCGACTGGGAATCCACGGAAAAAACCCCGGGGCCTAGAACGGAATAAGTCCTCGTTTCGATGGGCGGCACGGGAAAGTTATCGGCATTTCGGGAGGAAAGTTGTCTCGTATTTTACTTGAATCGGCCCGGGCCTAAAAGTACACGCCCTCAGTCCTTATGAGCGCGCCGCAGTGGTGGAATTGGCAGACACACTAGGCTTAGAACCTAGCGGGTAAAACCATGGGGGTTCGAGTCCCTCCTGCGGCATTTTCATTCTTACTCAGGCATCCTAGTATGTCCCTCCGTATAAGCCATACCATTTAATATTTTTTTTAAACCACCCAAATTCCTGACATCCTAGAGTCGTGGAATGATGCCAGCACGACTTCGACTCAATACATTCGGGATTTTATCTTTGAGAAGCGGAGAGAGGACTAGGCGTTGGGACCAGGAGATCTTCGAGAAAAAAAGCGGAAAGCTCGGATCGGCCGGAAATCCCCGCCTTGGAGTAAATGGCCATGGATTGCACACGCGCCGTTTTTTCTGTTGTGCCGCGAATCTCAGCGACCTCCTTGAGGCTCAAACCCTTAAGCAATAAAAAGGCCACTTCCTTTTCCGAAACGGTTAAATCCCACTTCGTCAACTGCTGATCAATGGCCAAAGACAGCCCTTCGATGTATTTTTTGGATTCCATGCGCCACGTTTCCGCTTCACGCTTAAACGCGGAAAAAGAATCCATTTCTTTTTGCAAACGCTGACGCAGAGTGATGGTGCCACTCAAAAGATAAAAAATACCCGTCAAAGCAAAAATCCCGGCCACCCCTTCCATCATAAGATGCCAAAGAACCACCCCTTCTCTTGAATCCGTGATGAGATCCCATGCGACCAATACAGCGATCACCCCCAGCACCCTGACCACCACCCATCTTTCTTTTGGATTCATCTTCCGACCTCGTTCTTAATCATCATCTTCCTCATGTTTGTTTTCTCCTCGAGGCGACCTAAAAGACTCAGACTCTTCCCCTTCATTTTCTCCTAATTGAAGCGTATTTCCGAAAAGATTCAATGTTTGCTTTTGAGCGTCAAAATAATGGAACAAATAAAGACTAAACGCGGCAACCAGAGCCACAAATACAAGCGCGACACCCGCCTGAGAACTCGCAATCGCATCATTCGCTTCGACTTCATTTTTTTCACCATGGAGCATTGAAAATGCAATCCCGTCGCGGTGACGAAATGAATGTATGAGGATGCCCGCGGTATGCATTAAAACAACCATGAGAAAAGCATTGGCAAAAAGCTCATGGACATCCTCAAAGGTTTCTTTTTGTCCACTGCCCATCAAATATCCTGTTACTCCTAGCCCCAAAGCACATCCAAACATAGCCATCGATGCCCAGCTCGAAGCGGGGTTATGTCCGACCCATTTTCGCTTTTGTCCGGACATCATGGAAGTGAAGTAGGAAATAAGATCCTTTGGATGCAGGGCAAAAGACGAGAATCGGGAATATTTGGCTCCTAAAAATCCCCAAATAAGCCGGAGGGTGACGAGGGAGGCCAACAGGAATCCAGCGAGCATATGGTAAGAAAAAGCCGGTGTTTCATCGTCAACCGTTTTAGCGATCAAAAATGCCCCCACAAAGAGAGCTGCGAAGAGCCAGTGGAACACCCTCATGGGCAGATCGTAGACGAGTTGTTTTTTCATTTTTTCTCCGTTTTGAAGAGTTAAAGAGACTCTCAATAAGCGGAAACTTAAACCTTTTTATCGATAAGGACTATTGGGCAAATGACTTAAGGATCTAAAATCAGACACTTAGGCCATTTGAATGACGGAAAAATGGATTTCATGCTTTGGGAAGACTTGTAAAAATGTGCGCCCAGCAAGATTCGAACTTGCGACCCTTGGTTTCGAAGACCAATGCTCTAATCCACTGAGCTATGGGCGCCTAAAAAACATCCATGGCCCACTGCCAGCCAGAGGCTGGTCCGCCTCCGGCGGAAGCTATGGGCGCGTGGTATATTTTGCCACAAGAATCCGGCTTCGCCGTTTCGCGTGGCCCCGCTAGGGGGTTTGGGGGACATTGGCGTAAGCCATCCCCCATTCTCCATCCCCCATTCTAATGATAAACGACTTCTTCTTTGGAGAGGGTGAACGGCGCGATCGTGGCGTCGAAGGCGTCACCGTCGTCGGTCACCATCTGATACGTCCCGTGCATGACGCCCACGGGCGTCGTCAGGGGACAGAAGCTCGTGTACTCGAACGACTCCCCCGGCTCCAGGCGCGGCTGTTCCCCGACCACTCCGGGCCCCTGCACTTCCTCGGAGGCCCCGTCGGAATTGGTGATGATCCAATGCCGGCTGATCAACTTCACGGTCTCGTCGCCTTGGTTGGTGATGCGGATGTGGTAGGCGAAGAAATACCGGTTTTGCGAGGGCTCGGAACGCTCCTCGACGTACTCGCTTTCCACCTCCACCTGCACCCCCCGCGTCGTGGCCGTTGACGTTGACATAAGGCTGACCCTTAAGCCCAAAAACCGCCCCTTTGCCAAGCGAAAACTTCCGGAAAAAAGGGCAACTTTTCCCTCCGTTCGCCGAAAACAAAAGCGATGCTTTCCGCGCAAACCCGATTCGTCTTCGCCCATACATCCGAGTGGAAACTCGACACGACAGGCTTCGCCCACCCGCAGCTGGGCCAAGACCTCCCCCTCATTGAAGCGGGCTTGCGGGACGCGGTTTCCTGCACCCACGCCGACGCTTCCCTTAAAAATTGGGCCTCTTCCAAGGCCGCGGACATCACCCAGTATTTTTCCCCGGAATTCCTCCCCTCGCTCCCCCGTGAACCGGTCGCTTTGGACGCCAGCCAGCGCTTCCGGCGCCTCCGTTACCTCCTTCTCGAATGGGCCCGGCTGGCCCCGGAAAGTGTTTCCGACTTTAATGCCATGACGGAAAGGTTGGGCGCGGGAGCTTATTATAATGCTATCGAAAGCGTCTTATTGAATGGCTTCATCCTCGACGGCCCCCTCCCGGCCGATCCGGAAGAACTACTCTTCAACTCGATGCTCGCCTACGCCCAGTGGGGACGGGCCGGTCTGATGCCGGCCTTCCCACCCGAGGACGAGAAAAGCCGTTACCTCCGGCGGGATCCGGTCATCGGCGTCGACGGCCTCGCGCTGCCCTTCGCGATCGGTAGGGGGAACGGCGCGGCCGAAAGCTCGACCGGCATCAATCATACCCTCCTCTATACCGCCCCCACACGCGACGACGAAGACGGCATCTCGACGGAAGCGACTCCTCTCATGACCGTAGGAATCCGCCGCCATCAAGATGCTTACGCGATCGTCAAAGTGCAGGGCCAGAAGATGACACGCCAAGCCCTGGACGCGGCCGGCCGTCCGCACCGCTTACTGGATACGGCCCTCAATCTCTTAGGAACCGCCTCCCTAAAGACGTGGCTCACCCGTCGGATCGTGGGCGAATGGCACGGCGACCGACCGGCCGTGGTGCGCGTCGCGCGAGGCGAATGCCTGATGTGGGCCTTTGAGGGCATCTCGCACCCCACGAAAGACGGCAGCCTATCCGATTGCCAAGACGAAAAAAGCCGCATGGAGCTCTTAGAACAGCGCAAAACCGACCTGCTGAAGAGGTCGATGGAAAAAGCGGCCCAGTGGGAACTCCAGAAGATCCAAAAAGCCGAACGCATCTTCGCCACCCACCGCACCGTCGCCGCCTCCCTGGGTCCTTTCCACCCGGAAGGCCCCTGGTACGCCGTGCGCTATGAGCCCCAAAAGCCTTAAGAAAATCCTTATTGCGCTTGAAAATCGATTCGGCTACGCACCGCCTTTCATTTTGATATTCGGTAGCAATAGTGAGAGAGCATCGGCAAAATCGGCTTCACGCCGTTTTGCCGAGCGGAGCGAACGGTCAGATAATGAGTTTCAGATGAAGGTTTCAGGAAGAGAGCGGTCATCTCTTCCTGAATTTCAATGGTGGGCTTAGCTCAGCTGGTTAGAGCGCCAGGTTGTGGCCCTGGAGGCCGAGGGTTCGAATCCCTTAGCCCACCCAATTGCGCATTGGCGCGAACCTAATGCAGAACCCATATTCATTCGTCCTCTAAGCTCTAGGGAGCCCTGGAGCTTAGAGACGATGATGGGTTCGGTTAGGATGTGCTTTAAAGTCGTATTGTCTCGTGTTTCCGAGATTTCCTTCAGTATCTCCGTCAAACGATCCTTGATGAGATAAGGCGTGACTAAAAGCTTTTGGTCATCCGTATTGCCTATCGTCAAAAGTTCCTGTTCCAGCTTCATTTTACGGGATTCTCGCTCCCGTAAGGCCTGAGAAATGGATTCAATATCGCCGGAAGTGCCATCCGTAATAAAACGAATCAAATTACTGATTTCTCTAGAGATTCTATTAAGCTCCGTTTCGACGTCTTTTTTACGATTAGGAGCATTCCTCAAATAGTCTTTGATGCTTTGATTGTATTGATCCGCGGCATATTGAATGGCCTGAGGGTTGGAAATAATGTGTTCATTGATATAATCGATAATTTCCTTTTCGACGACATCCTTTCGGATCAGAAACTTTTGATTACAGGTGGCATGACGATGGGCTTCGATACAGCCGTAATAACCGCCATGTCGGCCCGTCACGAGGGAACAGGCACTTCCGCAAACGGCACAGGACAGAATGCCGCTTAAAAGCCCTACATTATCGATCCGGAACTGCTTACCAAAGACCCTTTGCTTCCGTGTCTTGGCGACCTTTCTTCGACACTCTTCGTTTTCCTGAATGCGTTTCTGGACTTGATCCCAGAGATCCTGAGAAATGATCCTCAGGTCATCTCTTTGGGTCACGATCCAATCGCTTCGAGGCCGAGCTTTTGGGATTTTCCTACCCGTATCGGGATCTATCGAATAAACCCTTTTATTGTAAGTCCACTTCCCAATATAGTTTTCATACCTCAAAATCCTTTCCAAAGGCCCAACTTTCCAGCCCCGGGAATAGGATTTGGGAGGTGGCACTCCCTTCTCATTGAGATATTTTGCAACATACACCCGGCCATGACCTGAGGCGTACAGCTCATAAATCTCTCTCACTATCGCTGCTTGTGCCGGATCAATGATGATCTTGAAATGGGAAGAGACCTCTTTCCCTTTACGCTTCTCCTTCTGCGTCGCGACTGACGTATATCCGTAAGGCCTTTGCCCCGTTGAAAACTCGCTCCTGGCCCTAGCCTCCAATCCCCGACGAGTCCGTTCGGCATGAGCTTCATTGCCGAAATCGGCGACCATTCCCTTGACCGTAAAAAACGTCTTTGAATTGGGATCCGCCGAAGAAAGCCTATCGGAAATGGACACGAGCTCGACGTCGTAATGGCGAAGGAGTTGGTACAGCTCGAGGAGGTTACCCAAGGAACGGGTCAACCTCGAAAGATCGTCCACGATAAGAAGATCGAAAGCCTGCCGTCGGATTCCATTCAGAATGGCTTGATAACCTCGCCGGCCTGCGATCTTCCCGGTAATGGCCTCATCCTTTTGGACCCACTCTGGTAGAATTTGGATCGGAGATCCCGCGTAGAGCCGAGTGGCTATCTGGTCTTTTTGGGCCAAATGGTTGATGCGGTCGATTTGATCATTGGCCGACGTCGGAGACTGCATCTCGCTGCTGTAGCGAGCGTATACCGCGGCTCGAACAGCCGGCTTTAGAGAGGCTGAGGCTTCTTCGGAGGACATACGGGATCCCATGGTTGATTGGATGGATAATACCGTTGGATGTCTTTTTCAAGCATGCGTTTGACGACGGCATCCATAAAATGCCGCATGCCGGCAGACAGTTCGACAATCTCCGGTTGCCTTTGGGGAAAGGAAACTATGGGATTTTCTTCATTGGTATTTTGCAAGCGCAGCATGACGGCTCTCCTTCCAGTCATAGAGGTTCCACTCCAAGCATTGCGCGGCCGAGAAGACCGCTATGCGTAGAACCTGGCACATGGTTTTCGATAGGGTCTGGTCCACTTCAATCCGGCTGGAATCGAAGGCGATGATATTTATCTCATCTCGAAATTCACGATAGAGCCGGATCAACTCGTGCTTCTCGGAAGCCACCAGAGTCCTGAATCCGATCTTCTTGAAAAGGCCCTTCGCTTGTTCGAGGTAGGATGTGTCGGGATCGATTAAGAAAATCATGGAATACGGTATTACAAGCCATGTGCCAAAGAGGATTTATGGATTTTACGCAGGTTTTTTACATTTCGAATTCATGGATCTGTTTCTTATCGTTTACAGGAAACGTTTTGCTGTTTTCATCCACTTTTAAATAACCGATTGAATTTTTTGGATTAGCTGATAAGGTTTTCGCCTAGATGAGACGAATTTCTAAACTCTCCAAATTTTTAGCAGTGGCCGCTCTGGTCGGTTTTTTCAGTGTTCTTGCCGATATGCACTTGGAAGAATACTCCTCCAAACAAACATCTCAGCAAAATGATACTTGTTGCGTGACGTGTTGTCCCGCTCACCATTTGGGACCTACTGAAAAAGTAAGTCGCGTGGAGCCAGTCAAAACCCTCGATTGGGAAATCCCCGTCGAAATCGCTTTTTACTCCAAAAAATCGATCGTCTCTATTTTTCACCCTCCTCGGTTTTTAGCCTGATTCACCTCTTCATTATTCATCAATAATGTCAGTTTTCACGAACGAGAGCCTCATCTCGCGAGGATACGTGTATGAAAAAGGCCTTAGTCCTTTGTGTTTCCCTATTTTTCTCACCGGTTTTGGCGTTCGCAGAACCTCAAAACTGCGCGTTCAAAAAGACGCAGGATATTTTGGATTGCGCCCTTCAAAACCACCCTGAGGTGGTCCAATCTAAAGCGTCCCTTGAGCGGGATTTGGCACTAAAAAAGATCGCTCGCCAAAGGCCTAATCCTGAATTGGAGAGTAAGATTATCTCCGGGAATGAGGCAGGAACCTCCGTCCTGACCACCGAAACAAGCCTGCTTCATACACTCGAATTAGGGGGAAAACGTAAATTCAGGATTCGAGAAGCACTCGCTCAAGGGGAATTGGCTCAAGCCAGCCTCTTGGAATCCCAGGAACTTACGGCCCTGAATACAGTTCTTGCTCTCTACCGTCTGAGGCAAATTCGATCAGAATTGGCATACATCAAAGAATCTCTAACGACATTCGACCGTATCCTCCGCCAATTCAAGTCTCGTCCTTTGCTTCCGCCTGAACAAGCCGTGTCTCTTTCCGTGTTCGACCTTGCAAAGCAGGAATACCAACTCCGTGAAAAGTCTCTTTTAGAAGAAGAACAGGGCCTAGAGACTTTTTTAGAAGTCGCGACTGGCACTTCCTTCTCGAAAATAGCGGGATTTTTACCCGAGCAAAAACGTTCATGGCCTAAAATCAGTCTCGCCGTCGACGAGAAGAATGCCGTGGTTACTTCCGGTTCCGAAATCAAAAAAGCCGAAGCCGATCTAAAGAAGGCTGAAGCCGGCTTAAAACTCGCTAAAAGCAACGCTTGGCCCGATTTTAAATTGGGCCCCACTGTCGAAACGGGAACTCTAGGTCATAAGGATAGTGTAGCCGTAGGGGGTAGTGTTGCCATACCTCTTCCACTTTTGAATTTGAATCGCGGAGAGAAGGCTTATGCAGCGCTTGAAAAAGCCAGGGCTTTCTCAAGCCTCGAACACACGCGCAAAAAGGTCTCTTCTGAAAGAATCAAGCAAGTGAAGCGATACCAAAATGCCGTGCAAGTCCTTTCACGGGTTCATTTCCAAGACTTAAATCAGAAGCATCATGAGGTGGAAAGATTCTTCGATAAGGGATTGGTCCCTAGCTCGCTCGTGATCGAATCTCATCGCCAGCTTCTTGAGATCACCAAAAGCTTTCATGAACAGGAACTCACGGCAATCGATTCCCTGTGGCGCGTCTACGTCATCGACGGTGAAATATTTGAGAGGAAGTTATGAGACTCAAAAAGATAAGAATATTTACTTTTGTCCTTCTAGTGGCGGCCCTCAGTTTCATCGTGGCTAGAGAGTATGAACAATCTCATCAAGGCCACGATCATCATGACCATGAAGAACACGCCGAGGGAAACGGCACGGAAGAAGTCGATAACCATGAGCATAAAGAACATGCTGAAGAGGAAGAAACTTCAGGCAGTGTTGGTCCTGGAAAGGCCGTCGAAGAAGTCCACGAAGAATCAGGCATCCGATTATCTACCGCGGCGATGAAGCGACTGGGTGTCAAGACTATGCCTGTTTCTCATCTTTCATCCCCTTATCCAGTCTCCGCTTTAGTGAAGTACCAAGAAGAAATCGGAATTTATCGTTACCGACAGGGATGGTTCAAATTAATCCCTTCAGACTCAACCTCTTTCCAACCAGGGGATGAAATCGTCGTTTACGGCGCGGCTTTGTTGAGAGCCGCGGAACTCGATGCTTTTGGCGGCGGAGAAGAAGGACACGGACATTAAGGAGCTTAACTCATGATCAATAAGATTATTTCATTTTCCGTCTATAATAGGGTGGTTGTGCTGGTATTCACTGGCCTTCTTATCTTGGCAGGTATTCTGGCTTTTGAGAAGCTTCCCATCGATGCGGTACCGGACATCACGAATGTCCAAGTTCAGATTAATACGCCGGTAGAGGGTTTTGCCCCCCAAGAAATCGAACGCACGATCACTTATCCCATCGAAGCGGCTATGAATGGCCTGGCCGGCGTGACAGAAGTCCGCTCCATTACCCGATTCGGCCTCTCTCAAGTCACGGTTACTTTTGAGGATCACACCGACATTTATCGGGCGCGGCAACTCGTCTCCGAACGTCTTCAAAGGACTTTGGGATCCCTTCCTAAAAACATCCAGCCTACTTTAGGGCCCGTCTCAACCGGTTTGGGAGAGATCTACCATTATGCGGTCGAGGCCGAAAAAACGGCGACAGGTCCGGAAAGAACGCTCCAAATGATGGAACTCAGGGCCTTACAAGAATATTTCGTCAAGCCCCGGCTTTTAACCGTCAAAGGAGTGGCCGAGGTCAATACGATCGGAGGGTATGAAAAGCAGTTCCATATTCAGCCCAGACCTCAAGATATGGCCGAATATGGGGTGCACTTCGATGAGATCGCGGAAGCCCTGGAAAGGACTAACCGCAACACGGGCGGAGGTTACGTCGAGCAAACATCGGAACAGTTCATCGTTCAGGTCGTCGGCCTTTTAAAGAATGAGGAAGACATCAAGGCGGTCCCCATCCGTCCCTTGGAATCCCTTAAGACATTGACCATCAGTGATGTGGCAGACGTGAGTCTAGGAACTGAGCTCCGTACTGGGGCTGCTTTGGTTAACGGACATGAAGCAGTCATCGGCACGGCCTTCATGCTTTTAGGAGAGAACAGTCGCACTGTTTCCTTAAGAGTCGCTGAGAAAATACAAGAGATCCAAAAAGATTTACCCGAAGGCTATCGGCTTATCCCTCTTTATAACCGTTCAGAGCTGGTGAATTCTACCCTAGGGACCGTCGAGCACAATCTTCTCCTGGGGGCCTTCCTAGTCATTATCGTCCTATTAGCCCTCGTAGGGAATGTCAGAGCGGCCATCATCACGGCGATCACTATCCCCCTTTCGCTTCTATTCACTTTTCTCATCATGCGTTGGCAGGGAATTTCGGGAAACCTCATGAGCTTGGGGGCTTTGGATTTCGGGATCATCATCGACGGAGCCGTTATCGTCTTGGATAACTGCGTTCGTTTTGTCCATGACCGGAGCCGAGCGTTAGGTCGCTCTTTAACGCGTCAAGAATTGAAGGAAGCCGTCATCGAAGCGACTATCGAAATCAGAAAGGCAGCCGGATTCGGGGAGTTGATCATCGTCATCGTCTTCCTTCCCATCTTCGCCCTAACCGGCATCGAAGGCAAAATGTTCCAGCCGATGGCCGCCACCTTCATCTTCGCGGTGATCGGAGCCTTGATCCTTTCCTTCACGACGGCTCCTGCCTTGGCAAGCCTTTTCCTATCCGGCAAGGCGCAGGACAAAGAGCCATGGCTGATGAAAAAAGTGCGCCATATCTACTCTCCCGTTCTGCGTTGGGCTTTGGTGCGCAAAAGGCTCGTTTCCCTAGCTGGGCTTTCCATGATTATTCTGGGGGGAATCCTATTTTCATTTTTAGGTGGTGAGTTCTTACCTCGATTGGATGAGGGGTCCTTCGTCCTCCAATTAGTGAGGCCGGCAAATATCAATCTTTCACAATCGATCGAGCTTCAGAAAGTATCGGAAGATGTCATTAAAGAGTTTCCGGAAGTGAGCGCTGTTTTCTCCCGCATCGGAACCGCCGAAGTCGCGACAGACCCCATGGGGGTCAACTTGGCCGACACCTTCATCATGCTCAAGGATAAGAAGGAATGGCCGAAAATTAATGGAAGCAAGAGGGACAAAGAAGGGTTGGAAAAGGCTGTGATGCAACATTTAGAGGAGGAAGTGCCCGGGCAAAGAATTCTCCTCACCCAGCCCATCGAAATGCGCTTCAATGAACTCATGGAAGGCACGCGTGCCGCTGTGTCCGTGAAGCTTTTCGGGGAAGACATGAACACCTTGGTGTCTCTTACCAAAGAAATCGCCGAAGTGATCGAAAAGGTTCCAGGAGCCGGTGATGTGGAAGCCGAAGTCAAATCGCCATCCCCCATGCTGCGCATAGAGCCTAATTACGCTTTCCTTCATCGCTTAGGGATTTCCATCCAAGAAGTGCTGGAGGCGGTAGGGACGGGTTTAGGTGGCTTGGAGTCAGGACATATTTATGAGGGAGTCCGGCGTTTCCCCATGGTGGTCCGTTTAAGCAATGAAAACCGTTCCGACTTGGAAACGATTCGAAATCTTCCTGTAGGGATCGCCACAAATCTGACCGCTCCTTTAAAGCAAGTAGCTACGGTCAGCTTCGTGGAAGACTATAGCTCCATCTCACGGGAAAGTTCCAAGAGACGCGCAGCTGTTTTGATCAACCCTAGAGGTCGGGACACGGAAAGCTTCGTGAATGAAGCTCAGGAGAAAGTGACCCAAGCCGTGAAGTTACCCGAAGGATATTATATGGAATGGGGTGGCAACTTTGAAAACCTGAAAGAAGCAAAAACTCGCTTAATGATCCTCACTCCTTTGATCCTAGTCATCGTTTTACTGATGATTTATGCCGCCTTTCGCGACTTCTTTCAAACCCTTCTGATATTTTTAGGAATCCCATTAGCTCTCGTAGGCGGTGTCCTAGGCCTTATGTTGAATGGCCTTCCTTTCAGCATCTCGGCAGGCGTCGGTTTCGTCGCTTTATGCGGGATCGCCGTCTTGAATGGCGTGGTTTTGATTAGCTACTTCAATCAACTACGGAAAAGTGGCCTTACTCCTCGGGAAGTTGTCCTCAAAGGGACCGACGTACGCTTACGTCCTATCCTCATGACCGCTCTGGTGGAAATCTTCGGTTTTCTACCGATGATGCTCTCCACAGGAGTCGGAGCCGAAGTACAAAAACCATTGGCTTCCGTTGTTATCGGAGGCATCGTTTCCTCAACGCTTCTTACCCTCGTTGTTTTACCAACGATTTACGCCTGGGCCGCGAATACATTCGGAATCGGGAAAGAGGAAGGTCAAAAGAATGAGTGATAATTGCCAAGATGGATGTGTTTCCACTCAGGAACATTTATCGAAGGAATATCGTCGGATCCTTTGGATCTGCTTGGCTGCCAATGCCTTGATGTTCTTCGTTCAAGCCTTCGCCAGTATGGCTGCTTATTCAGCTTCTTTATTGGCGAACTCAGCGGATTTTCTGGCGGATGCCATCAATTATGGGGTTACTTTGTTGGTAATCGGTAGCAGCGAGAGATCCAAACGACGAGCGTCAATGGTAAAGGGGACATCACTCGCCATCACGGGCCTGTGGGCCGCTTTTGAAACTTTACACCACGCGGTAACCCAAAAAACTCCTGAAGCGGATATTATGGGATGGGTCAGCTTAGTCGCCCTGACAGTCAACATTGTTTGTGCCGTACTTCTTTATAAGCACCGAAGTGGGGATATTAATATGCGTTCGGTTTGGATTTGCAGCCGAAATGACGCTCTCGGGAATATTGCGGTCATGGCCGCCGCATTAGGAGTTTTTGCGACTGCTACCGTCTGGCCAGATATCTTGATCGCAACGGTTTTGGCTGGGCTCGGTTTGCACGGGGCGTATCAAATATTATTTAAATCTTCAAAAATACGCGTGTAAGAAGCCAAACTAATTATGTGAAACACAATATTACAAGCTATGTTCCAACGTTTATAAGAAACGTTTCTGGCTCAGTTTAGAAACTGATCCCAAACCTCTTTAAAATCCAAATATACATAAGATAACTGACCACCATTCCCGCAGACGAAAGAGTTAATGCCAACGGAAACTTCATCCCGATCTTCAGGAGAAAAGGCAAGATCAGGAAAAATAATAGAGAAGGCAACACAGCCCAGAAAATCCCATAGGATAAAGAGACAATTTTTTCGGAATCATGGGTATCCCGATACAGCCAAATCATGGCAAGAATCGACGTTAAGGGAAGAGCTGCAAGAATGGCCGCGGCTACCGACCACCTCTTTCCAAGCTCGGAGACTCCTACAACGACCACAGCAGAGATCGCTGTTTTGAATAAAAAAGAGTTCATCTCAAAACCTCACTTTTCTTATTTTAGAAATCCTAACAGTTCCGCTTTGGTGATCAAATAATCCCTGCGGATCTCCAGATAACGTCGCTGTTGATCCAACACTCTCTGTGAAACCATCAGAATTTCGGGAGAGCTTTTCACGCCACGACGATATTCTTCTGTGCTCAGAGATAAATAATCCCTTGTTCTCTTTAAATTAGCCTCCATCGTATGAAGAAGATCGTGACGCACGCGAAGTTCGTGTTGGTACTTGGTTATTTTAACGCCCACCTCCCGCTTTTTCTGCGACGCTTCATGTTCATAAGCCACCGCTTGGTGAGCCAAAGACTTCTTTTGGGCATTTCCATAAAGTCCGTCGAAGAAATTTAAGGATAGCCTCACACCTCCGACCGCTTCCTCCCTTGCCCCTAGTGAGAATCTCTCTCTTTCGCGAAAAGGATAAAGAGCATAGCTTCCATAGATATCCAAAGAAGGAGTCCACCATCGTGCCGCCTGCTTGGATTGTAGCGCCAGAATAGAACCTTTCTTCTTCAAAGCCTGAACGTCATAATGGCCTTCGGAATCAGGAGACTCTCCTAGAAGTTCCGCATCATGGCCATGATGATCCGACTGGAAAGATTCATTTACTCGAAGCTCGGAACCTTCCGGAACTCCCAAAACAGCGGCCAGCTCTTGTAGAGAGTGCTCGTAATCCTCTTGGGATAAGACTTCCTCGGCCTCCAACTGATGACGATACATTTCAAAATCCAATCGATCGGAATCGGTCGTGAGTCCTGCGCTAATTCTTTGTTTCACCGATTCCGCATCCTTTCGGCTCTGCGCTAAGGCTTTATCGAGGATATTCAGATAGCCTTTATGAAAAAGAACTTGGGCATAAAGGGAACGAGCGTGGACAAGTGTCGTACGGTAGCGTTGATCAAGGCTCGTTTCGGAGAGCTTCACTTGCTCCTTCCTGATTTTCTCCTCCAATAAGTCTTTGCCGCTCCGAAACACATTGATAGTGCCTTCGACATCGCCGACGGGTTGAGTCATCCGTTCAAAATTACCCGTCTTGAAAGTCTCTCCTCCCCCAGAAGCCTTGATTTGGGGGAGGAAAGACCGCTCCAGATGATTCGTTTGGTCTTTAGCCGCTTTCAAGTGGAAATCGCCGGCCATGACAGACCCATTCTGCTTCCGGACCAATTGAGGAATGTCTTCGAATCCTACGGTCACGACGTCCGCCCAAGAAAAGGTCGGCCAAACCAGAAAGATCAGGAATAAAAAAAGAAAGATTTTGTTTTTCATGGGATCAATCCAAGTTATCGAAAGCCGTCAGCAGCTCCCGGTCTTTATCTTTAAATACGACATCGAAGTCGTAAGGTTTTTTGGTCGGTAATGTGGTCTTGCCGATGAAGTTATTGCCTTCCGCCTTCAAGTCGACTGCTTGAGTCCCTTTCGCAAACGAGAAAGTTCCGCGCGCATTCTTTCCGAAATTATCCAAGGCAAGTGATTTCATCTTAGCATCATAAAGGTACACGCGAACGGTGCCATCCTCGCCTCGAACCAATTCGGCCTTATAAAAAAGCGGGGCTTTAGTTCCTTTATCGGCGTCTTTAAAAGCGACTACCGGCGACACCACGCCTCCGTAAGTACCGACATCGGCCAACTTCGGGCCATGCCCTTCGTCGTGGGCAGCCGCGGATAAAGGCATCGCCAGCACGGCAACAAGCGTCATTATTTTTTTCAGTGCGTTCATAAAATATCTCCTTGTTTTGAGTATTGATCTTTCGTGGATGAGACCATTCTCTCCACGGACTTTCTTCCGAATTTATAAAATACGGCGGGCGTAACTAAGATGTCTAAGAGGGTCGATGAGATCAGTCCTCCGATAATCACGACGGCGACCGGATAAAGGATTTCTTTCCCGGGCTCTCCCTTAGATAAGGCAATGGGAATCAGGGCGAGAATGGCCGCTAAGGCGGTCATCAAGACAGGCACAAGACGCTCTAGAGAACCTCGAATCACCATCTCGGAAGAGAAGGTCTCGCCCTCCTCTTTTACGAGATGAAGATAATGGCTGATCATCATGATACCGTTCCGGGAAGCGATTCCGCACAAGGTAATGAAGGCGATCAGTGTGGCAACGGAGAGCACCCTTTCCGTCATATAGATTGCTAAGACACTCCCGATAAGAGCGAGAGGGATATTAATCATGACTTGTAGGGCGATAGGTACGGAACGGAAATGGAAATATAGGATGGAAAAGATGCCCACGAGGGACAAAAGACCTAAGAACAAGATTTGCTGAGAGGCTTGTTGTTGGCTCTCGAATTGTCCTCCATATTTGATGAAATAACCCGAAGGCAGTTTCACTTTTTCGTCGATTTTAGCCTGGATCTCGCCGACCAGGCTGCCCAAATCACGTCCTTTAGAATTAGCCGATATGACGATTCGCCGCATCATATCCTCACGGTTGATCATATTCGGACCCGTGCCCGAATAGACTTGAGCTACTTCCTCAAGCTTCACTAGCTCACCAGTCGGCAATGTTTTAATAGGCGTCATTTTGATGGAATCGGCGCTAGCCCTAGATTCGTCGTCCAAGCGGAGAAAAATATCGTACATCTTTTGCTTCTCCAAAAAGCGAGAGACTTGAGCTCCATTCAAAGCGATTTCCAGATCTTCCGCCAGAAGACCGGCACCCATGCCTTTTTGGGCTGCGGCTTCTCGATCAATGGAGATTTTCAATTGAGGAATGAGGACCAACGGTTCTGTCTGCAGATCAACAAGGCCTTGTATTTCACCGAGCGCGGAAAAAGTTTCTCCGGCTAGGCGCCTCAGTTCCGTCAGATCAGGCCCAAAAACCTTGATCGCGATTTGAGCGCGCACACCGGATAAAAGATGATCGAGTCGATGGCTGATGGGCTGACCGACATTCACACCCAAATCGCCTACTTGTAGGATCTTATTTCGGATCTCCTCCAAAACGACCGGACGATCCCGACCTTCTTCCTTAAAGTCGACATCAATCTCATGCCAATGCACACCCTCGGCATGCTCGTCCAGTTCTGCGCGGCCTGTTCTGCGGATGGTGGACTTCACTTCTGGAACGGAAAGAATGGCTTCCTCCACTTTTTTGCCTAGAGCATCGGAGGTTATGAGCGAGATTCCCGGACCTGCAGCCACCCCAATCGTCGCCGTACCTTCATTGAAAGCCGGCAGGAAGTTTTTTCCCATGGAAGGAATCAAGGCTAAAGAGGCCAGCAGCAGAAGACTGCAACCGACCAAAATACGATAAGGGTGAAAAAGCGTCTTGGAGAGGAGAGCGCGAACTTTTTTCTTTAAAAACCGGACAATCGCGCCGTCTTCCTTCTCGACAACTCGGGAACGAGGGAGGAAATAATAACATAAGACCGGTGTTACGGTGAGCGAGACCAATAACGAGGCGATCAATGAAATAATGTAGGAAACTCCTAAGGGTGTGAAAAGTCTCCCTTCGATTCCACTCAAGGCAAAAAGTGGAATGAAGACCAAGACAACAATGATCGTCGAGAACACGATCGAATTTCTGATTTCGGAGGAAGCCTTATAAATGACCGATAAGACGGGTTCCGGTTGAGGGAGTTGCCGATTCTCTCGCAATCTTCGAAAAACGTTTTCTACATCCACGACGGCGTCATCGACTAATTCCCCGATCGCGATCGCCAATCCTCCCAGCGTCATCGTATTGACCGAGAGGCCGACGAACTTAAAAACGATGGCGGTCAGCACAAAGGAGAGCGGAATGGCCATCAGCGTAATCGCGGTGGTCCGAAAATTCATGAGAAACAGGAAGAGGACGATGGCCACCATGATAGCGCCATCTCTCAAGGCGTGTTCGACGTTCTTAATGGACGTTTCGATGAAACGCGATTGCTTGAAAAGGTCCCCTTCAATGCGGACACCTGTAGGAAGGGTCTTTTGAATTTCCTTCAATTCCGCATCGATCTTGCGCGTCAAATCTACCGTATTGGCGCCTGGTTGCTTTTGGACCGTCATGATAACCGCGTGCTCAGCGTTGATACTTCCTTCGCCACGTTTCGCCTTCGGGCCTATCTTCACCTCAGCCACGTCTTTCACCAATACCGGTCGACCCAAGTGCATCCCCACAAATGAATTTTCGATATCCTCTAGCGACTGAACGCGGCCTAAAGGCCGGATCAAAAACTCCTTCTGATCCATATCGATGAAACCGCCCGTCGTATTTTCGCTCATTTCCAGAAGGGTTTGCTTGAGTTGCTCGAGAGAAATGCCGGAGAATTGGAGCTTCCGACTGGAGACGAGGATTTGATACTGCTTTACTTCCCCGCCCATCACGATCACTTGGCTAATACCAGGAATCGTCATGAGCCTGGGGCGAACCGTCCAATCCGCCAAGGATCTCAGTTCCATGGTCGAGGTTTTCTCAGTACCCTCATCGTTCCCATGGGAGTTTGTTAGACCCACGAATTGGATCTCTCCCATAATGGAAGTGACGGGAGCCAAGCTCGGCGTCATCTCGGGGGGAAGTCGGACTAGCTGCAAGCGTTCGGCAACCAGCTGACGATTGCGAAAAACATCAGTTCCCCAATCAAATTCTAAATGGATGATCGAGATGCCTATGCCACTCGAAGACCGGACGCGAACGGAACCCGGCGTCCCATTCAGGACGGACTCGATAGGAAGCGTCACTAACGTTTCCACCTCATCAGGAGCCAATCCATGGGCTTCGGTAAGGATGGTCACCACGGGTCTATTCAAGTCGGGGAAAACATCGACTGGAAGCGTCGTAATAACCCATCCACCATAGCCTAAGGTAGCCAAAGCCAAGACAAGGATGCTCAAACGGTGGTTGAGCGCGTACTTTAAAACAGCATTAATCATATGGGTCCTTCTGATGGGGACATCGTTCTGGGGAACTGAAGAAAAAAGGGATTACGACAAAGGCGGGGCTTTGTTGGGCTGGGCGCTAAAAATATTTTCGGAGAAGAAATCTCCTGGAGGAGCGCGACCTAAAGAAGGCTGACAGGATACTTGAAGCGAAGGTAAAGCATAGGGAAGATTAACGGTTTCTAGATAAACGAGTACTTTTCCACAAACATGCGAATGTGAGGCCTGGGAAAGAACAGGCTGATCTGGCAAAAACCGATGGGTGTGATGAGCTTCACCTTCATGATCCTTTAGGTCTTGAGTCCATTCAAAAGAATGCGATGAAGAAGATCCATCATCATGATGATGGGAATGACTATGAGCAATTCCTCTTTCGTGGATTTCCTTATGAAGAGAGCTTTCGGTATTGAGCCCGGAAAGAAATAGTAGTGATAGAATCAAAAAAGATGATAAAACTCTTATCTTTCGCTGTTTCTTGAGAGCCACTTAAGGAAAGTATGTTCATTGGGCTGTATTGTCAAAATAAAACACCCATCATTCAGAACACGCTACAGAGTTTCTCTGGTAAAGTGATTAAATTTTCACCCGATTCAAACGAAGCGCATTCACGATTACTGAAACAGAGCTCAAACTCATTGCAGCGGCCGCGATCATTGGACTTAAGAGAATACCAAAGATGGGATAGAGAGCACCTGCCGCGATAGGAATTCCAAGTGCATTATAGATGAATGCGAAAAAGAGGTTCTGCTTGATGTTAACTAGTGTCGCTCGGCTTAAATGACGGGCACGAACAATTCCTGTTAGATCCCCTTTGACTAGAGTCACTCCAGCGCTTTCCATGGCGACGTCGGTCCCCGTCCCCATGGCGATGCCTACTTGAGCTTGGGCTAAAGCCGGAGCATCGTTGATGCCATCACCCGCCATAGCCACAATGTGTCCTTGGCTTTGCAAGTCCTTAACCTTTTCCGCTTTTTGATGAGGCAAAACCTCGGCGATGACTTCATCAATCTGAAGCTTACTGGCGACGGCTTTGGCGGTAGCTAGGCTATCACCGGTTAGCATAATGACTTTCATGCCTTCCGCATGCAGATTCTGAATCGCCTGTGGAGTAGACTCCTTGATGGGATCAGCGACGCCGACAATACCTGCAAGTTTGGAGTCAACGGCTACGAGCATGACCGTTTGACCCTCTGAGCGGAGAGCCTCCACGCGGGACAAAGCGGGAGCGATCTCCACCTTAAGATCTTCCATGAGCTTCTTATTCCCTAGAGCCACTTTCATCTGATTAACCTCACCCCGTACGCCTTTACCCGTCAAAGATTCGAAGTTTTGAACGGATTCTAGCGTGATCTTACGATCCTCAGCCCCATGCACAATAGCCTCAGCTAAGGGGTGTTCACTGGACCGCTCCAAGCTGGCCGCTATTTTCAATAATTCGGATTCCCCAATATCTAAGACATCGGAATAAGTTTCTAAGCTCACTAATTTTGGTTTTCCTAAAGTCAAAGTTCCCGTTTTATCGACGATAAGAACGTCCACTTTTCTTAAGGTCTCGATGGCTTCGGCGTTCTTGAAAAGAACTCCGAATCTCGCGCCTTTGCCTGTCGCCACCATAATGGACATGGGCGTGGCCAAACCTAATGCGCAAGGACAAGCAATGATAAGCACGGCCACGGCATTGACGATGGCATGGGATAAGCGCGGATCTGGGCCCACGAGAGCCCAAAGGATAAAGGTAACGATACTGGTGATGACGACAGCAGGGACGAAGTAAGAAGATACCTGATCCACCAGCCTCTGAATGGGGGCTCGGCTTCGTTGCGCCTCGGACACCATACGGATGATTTGAGACAAAAGGGTTTCCGCACCGACTTTCTCAGCGATCATCACAAGAGCTCCGGTTCCGTTCACCGTAGCGCCGATCAGATGATCGCCTCTTTTTTTCTCTACGGGAATCGGCTCACCCGTGATCATAGATTCATCCACGCTACTCATGCCTTCTAATACCTTGCCATCCACGGGAATTTTCTCTCCGGGGCGAATGCGGAGTTTGTCTCCTTTCTGCACCTGGTCTAAAGGAATGTCCTCTTCATTGTCGTTCCCTCGACCGTCCTCTCGAATTCTCCGTGCTGTCTTGGGCGACAGGCCTAAGAGGGCCTTAATGGCAGCGCCCGTTCGGCTACGCGCCTTGAGTTCCAAAACTTGTCCCAATAGGACCAAGGTGATGATGACGGCAGCCGCCTCAAAATAGCTGGGGATCATACCCATACTATCGCGAAAAGAAGACGGGAAAATTCCCGGGAGGAATACCGCCACGAGACTATAGAGATAAGCGACACCCACTCCCAACGCGATCAGAGTGAACATGTTCAGGTTTCGCGTGAGGATAGACCGCCAACCTCGTATAAAAAAAGGTGCTCCACCCCAAACAACGACGGGCGTCGCTAAGGCCAAATTCAACCATTCAAGGGAACGAACCGAAATCCACTTTGTGAAAAAATGCGGGGAGGCCATGCCGACCATCACGACAACGACTAACGGTATACTCAAAAAAAGACTGACCCAAAACCGCCTGGACATGATCTTAAGCTCGGCATTTGATGTATCGGATTCTTCTAGCGTAACCATCTCCGGTTCCAAAGCCATGCCGCACTTTGGACAAGATCCGGGGCCTTTTTGTCGAATCTCGGGATGCATCGGGCACGTGTAAATCGCATCGCCATGGGATTTTACGGGTGCTTTTACTTCGTCTTTCTTGAGGAAGGACTGAGGATCCGATTGGAAACGAGTCAAGCAATACTCGGAGCAGAAGTAATAGGTTTGCCCTTTGTAGGCTGTATGGCCAGCAGCCTCCTGAGAGGTGACGGTCATTTCACAGACTGGATCCTTCAAAACCTCACTGCCTTTTGATGGCGAGGAGTCGTGATGATGATTCATAAGCTGCCCCTCAACGAGTTTTTAATTTCATTTTCATAAAATCGATCTCGGATTGCTGGCCGGAAACGATGGACCGGCATAATTCCTTGATCTCAGGATCTTCTATATTCGTATTTTTACACATGAGGATGGCAGCTCCGTGATGCGGTATCATGGATCTAAGAAAATCATTGTCCGAAATGGCCACTTGTTTTCGTGTAAACATGAAAAATAAAGCCAGGGCCACAAGGCTGAAACTTATCACAACGATTTTAGCCTTGTGGCCGTGATACATGGAGCTCATGACCATCACTTCTATGATCACCATCGCAGCTGTCATAACGGCGGCCATGTAGAATTGATTAAAATTCGGATAAACATTGTCGATGGTATCCACCATCACATACATGAGCCCATACATTGCGACGAATGACAGGGCCGCCATGAGGCCCAACTTGGTCCACATTCCATGAGTTTGTGAATGTTTCATATTTTCTCCTTTTTACAATCCATGAAACCTCAAAATACTATCCGGATCCTTTTGGAATTGCTTTGGAAACATGTTCTGACACATGGCGCAGCAATAATTGAACTCGAACGTTTTCCCCTTATATCGAGAGTCATTCCCTTCGTAAGCGACTTGACCTTTAAAAAGACCCAGGCCTTTCTCATCCATGGGTCCCCGAGAAACGGCACAAAGCCTGTTATTTACCTTAATGAGATTTCCTTCGATGGTCGGTATCGCTTTCTCCCCTTGAATCCCAATCATCGGGGGTAGAGATGGCTGGGGCTGGGAGGATTGACTTTCAGTAGGCTTAGATCGGGTGCAAGAAGCCAAACCTAAGGATAATGTTAAAAGACCTATAATTATGAGATGGTTTTTCACGATAACCTCCTTTTATTCGTTTGAATTTATTTTTTGACGACTCTCTGTAATCCATTTCAAAACTTTTTCTCTTTCTTGCTTTGAAAGTCCCGATCCCCAATGCATGATCCGGTAGCGGAATGGCGGCATTGTCTTTTTTTCCGTAACTTCCTGTATGGCATCCAAATCCTTCTCGGGGGAACCATGACCCTGGAAAGGAAAATCATTGGTCATATCCAGATGCTTTTTTGCTTCCGTAATATCGTCGTCGATGAGTTTTTTGGCTCCAGGGAGGGCATGATACCAGGGGTATCTCGTTTGGGTGGAATGACAGTCAAAACAGGAGACTTGGAAAATCGGCTTGATGTCTCTCACGTAGTCCTGGTTGATCTTAGCTAAGATCTCTTTTTCTTGGTTTGCAGGCTCTTTTTGTTCTTCCCCAGCCTCTTCATGAGGTTGACCTTCATGGGAAATGAGAGGAGTAGAAATCAAAAATATAGAAAAGAGCGTTAGAAATAAAAAATAAGAGCGCATGATCTCTCCTTTAGTTAATAAGTAAGTGTGACTCCAGCTCCCAATCCCATGTCGCTGTCGTAATGTGTGGAAAGAGAAAAATATTTCGTTACGATATAGCGAAATCCCGCCATGTATTCTTTGTCGGTATTGAGCATGAAATTAAAGCGCAGACGTCTTGTGATCGGAATATCTTCCCGACCTAACTGAAAACGAAATTTCCCGTCTGAATCCACGCGCATGTCCGCGTTTAGGAGTAAGGGTAAGGTGTATTGGAGGCCGACGACAGCGGCTTTACGGTCGTCTTTATTGCTGCTTTGCCCAAACCAGGTCTTGCTCTCGTCGCCGAAAATGTTCTTAGGGCCGCCTTCCATTTTGTAATGAACGTCGAACCCCACATAGGGATACCACCATTGCATGCGTCCCAAATAGCGTCCGACGATCGTTTCGCTCTCGTAACCATGCATATCATGAAAGCCTAAATGCCACAGGGTGCTCGCCTTCCATCGCGTGTTGGCTATCATGGCTTCGCCGTCGCTCCCGTTGCTCTCCAAGCCGATTCTGGCCATCGTATGGAACATCCTATCGTCCTTGAATAACTGGCGTTGTGCTTTCTTGGGGTCGGGGATCTCCGGATTGGGCGGCGAATTTTCGTAATGGAAGATGCGTCCCATGCCGCTCATCATGTGATAGAGGATATGGCAGTGGAAAAACCAGTCGCCGCTTTCACTGGCGGCAAATTCGATCACGTCTGTTTCCATCGGCATGATGTCGATGATATTTTTCATCGGCGCATATTCGCCTTGCCCGTTGAGTAGCCTGAAATCATGTCCATGCAGATGCATCGGGTGGCGCATCATGCTGTTGTTGAAAAGAGTAATTCTTACATTTTCACCTTTTTTAATTAAGATTTTATCCGATTCGGAGACCGTTTTATTGTCCATTGTCCACACATAGCGATTCATATTGCCCGTTAATTCGAACTTTAATTCTTTGACCGGACCTTTGGGCAGAGTGGTTTTTTTGGGGGCACGCAGCATTCCATAATTCAATGTCACAATGTCAGGTGTTTCACTTTCCATGTTCATCCCGGGCATATTCATACCCTGCATACCCGACATCTTATGATTGGACATTTTCATCTCATGGCCTTGCATAGGCATGGGACCTTTTTTATTCTTTGAGTTTTCCTCACCCGTGACTTCTGGATACATGACCGTATTCATATCCATTTCCTGATTGGCCATTTTCATACCCTTCATTTCCTTCATGTTACCGTGCATATCCATCATGTCGTTCATCATTTTCATTCCAGAAAAATACTTAAGCTTAGGGAACTTTGCTGCGGACACTTTTTCCCCGCGGCCCAACCAAAGAGAGGCTGATTTTGTGCGGTCTTCCGGCGTGACTAAAAATTCATAACTCTTATTTTCAGGAATTTTAACAACGACATCGTACGTTTCAGACACGGCTATCAGTAATCGATCCACTTCCACCGGCTCGACGTCATTGCCATCGGTGGCCACGACAATCATTTTACCGCCGGCGTAGGTCAGCCAAAAATAATCCGAGGCTCCCGCATTGGCGATTCGCAACCTGACCCTATCTCCCGCCTTAAATTGTGGCTGTTCGCTTTGGTTTTCACCGTTGATCAGGAACGTATCGTAATACACGTCGCTGACATCCATCGCATTCATGCGTTTCCACTCATTGGTAAGTTTCGTCTTGAAATGACCTTTTTTAATGGCCTCTCCATAGCTTTGAGTACTTCCTTTTTTGATGGCAAACCAATCGGTACCCGTGTGAAGGCTGCGCTCCACTTCTTTGGGATTCATGTCTGTCCATTCACTGAGGACAATGGATAGTGTAGGGATGTCCCATTCTTTTCGCTTATTCATGATGAAAGCACCATACATACCGATTTGTTCCTGAAGCCCTGTATGGCTGTGATACCAATGAGTCCCATGCTGAATAATGGGAAACTTATACACATGGGTCGTATGTGGTTTGATCGGCATTTGCGTTAGATTCGGGACGCCGTCGTATTGGTTAGGTAAAAAGAGGCCATGCCAATGCAAAGACGTCTCTTCATTTAAGTCATTGTGGACGTATATTTCGGCGGTGTCGCCTTCGGTAAACGTCAAGGTGGGCATCGGAATGGTCCCGTTGACGGCAATGGCTCGTTTTGTTTTCCCAGAAAAATTCACTTTCGTTTCGGCAATATGTAAATCGTAGCGGACGACACGCGGGGGTGTGTTGTTCACAATGGTTTTGAGGGGACCCAGCTTTACTTTGGGCATTTTCATGTTGCCCATGTTATGCATGGAACTGTTTCCCTCCATTTTCATCCCGCCCATATCATCCATAGGCTGCATGCTGTGCTTCATGGGCGTTTGCACTTCATCGTGTTTTTGATGGGAGGGCCCTGAATCAGCCTTCGGCTTTTCCTCAATTAGTTTCATGCCGCATTTTGGACAATTCCCCGGCTTGTCCGAATGGATTTCAGGGTGCATCACACAGGTGTAAGTCGTAGACTGTTCTTGTTTTGGTTTTTCTTTTATTTGCATGTTCATACCCTTCATATTCATGTCTTTCATATCCTGTGCAGACACGAATGAAGAGAGGGTCAGACTAAATACAAATAAGAATAGATAAAAAATTCCTGATTTCATGCAGGCTCCTAGGCTAAAGATAAAAAAAGAAAAAAGGGGGACTATGACCTTGAGGAGTGAAGGTTTAAATCAGGAAGGTACTTTTTTGTAGGTAAAGCCGGGATGACTCAGGAGGCGATAAATCATGAAAACTATTGAGTGGGATAGCAATGGTAAGATCAGGAAGAAAATATGAAAAAGAGGAATGAGTAATCGCTAGGTGTTTGTAAAAATCTATGGAAACCGCTTCTACTTTTGAAAGAACAGCACTTTCATCTTGTTGAATGCAGGAGCAGTTATCATGAGATTGAGAAGGATTTTTCGTGCCATCGGCATCGTCATGGTGATGATGAGAAGTGGCCTGAGAAGCAGAAGGAGCAGAAGCCTCGGAATGACAATGTTCCGACTTTTGATTTAGGTTGTCATGATGACAAAGACACAACGCCACTGAAGCGTGAAGAACGACGAATGCAGCGAGCAGCGATGTCAGGACCTTTTTCATCTCTTAAATGCCTATAAAATATAAATATGTTTGTCCACGCAACAATAGTGTCCCTTAAGAAGTAAGACATTATGATGTCCAAGCACGTCGGAGATAATAGCTCGATTCAACCGATAAGATGCCCCCAATAAAGGTCCCTAATAACCACAAGATAGTGATTGTTGCGACAAGCTCCGCGCCAAAAAAATAAAAGGCCGTGAGAGACACCAGACTGAACACACACGTTTGAAGCCATTCATGACGCTTAATGGATTCGAGCTCCTCCAGGGTCAGAAACAGATTCGAAAAAACATAGGTCGAGCCCATGAAGAAGACCCCGCAGAGAGCCATGCAAAGCTCATGACTTCCCAATTTCATGAACCAGCTTGTAAGTGAGAAGTTTGTCCCGAAGGGATTGAGCCCGAATTGATTACAGACGCTCAAGGATAGGAAACCAAAAAACAGGTGGATGATTCCAACTTTGCCGAACACAAGCCAAGGATTTGGGAAAAGTCGATTTTTTACTTTTGCGAAAAGCGTGTCCGGAACATCGACCGGATACACATCAGTGCTCAGAAATTCCTCGAACTCTTTTTGCCAATTTTGCTTATCCTGGTTGATCATATTTAATCTTTTTTTGATTTCATCACTTCCCGAAGCCTTTTTAATCCACGACTCACCAATTGCCTGGCGTTTTGCGGTGATGTCCCTAACCTCAAAGCAATGTCCTCGAAAGTGGCATCCTCATAAACTTTCATGGAGACGGCCGTTTTTTGGTGAGGAAGTAACTGTTCGATCAATTCGTCATTATTTGAAGGTCCAAACGCGGGCTCTATTGCAGGAACAAGCCTTTCGAGGAGAATATGATCCGTTGGTTCTTCCTGTTTCTTCTTAAGAGAATCGAGCCAAACGCTGCGCGCGATGGAAAAGAGCCATGGCGCAAATGGCAGAGTCGGGACATATTGTATCCGAGACCGATGGAGCTTCAAAAAAACATCTTGGGTGAGATCTTGGGCCAGTTGGAGGCTCGATAGCTTTTTTGCCAGGAATCCCAAAACGCGACCCGAATGGCGTTGGAATAGGAGCGAAAAGGCCATTTCATTAGTTTCTTCTTTATAATGTCTCATGAGTTCTTCATCCGATTGCGATTGCGCCTTTGAAGCGAAATCAGGCTTCTCGGTCCTCTCTTCATGAGTAATACGACGCAAGTCTGCTTTTTGTGACATGGGTGGCGATTCATTAACAAAAAAAGTGGTGAATTAATATAAATGTTTGCTTTGTCACAATTTCAACGGATCTGTCGTATTAACTATTATGAATTGGAAAACCGGGACCTTTTTGACCCTTACAATTGCTTTTTTGATTTTCCTTCCGGGGTGGACAGAAGCGAGACAAAAGCTGTCTTTGGATGAATTCCTTGATTTTGTTCATACAGAAAGCCCCGATCTCTCCATTGAATCCGCCAATGTGGCGGCTTTCAAAGCCCGCTCCTCGGGGATCCGCATTCCACCGGGCATGGTGGGATTCATGCAAATGCAAAGCGGTGGGGATACCGCCAAGGGCCTTGAAGTCGCTCAAGAGATTCCTTTCCCCACAAAAATAGCCCAAGACAAGAAAAGCAGGCGGCTTGAATACGAAGCCCAGAAAAAAATGAGTGCTATCCAAGAGGTGACGGTATCGGCCAAAGCCCGCGTCGCTTATATTGAATTTTGGGCGGCTTCCACCCGCTTGGCTATTTTAAAAGAAAAACATGACTGGCTTCATCACCACGCGAAGCTCAATAGAACACTCACAATTTCCGATAACGCCGCTCAAATCCACCTTTTGGGTATTGAATCCGAGGCAGACCTTCTTGAAAATGACATTTTATCAGAGGAAGCCTACTTTGTTGAAGCCCGCAATGCGCTCAACAGTTTCGCTCCATCGCTAAAAGGTCAAGACTTCATCGTAATGGAGCCTGTCCTTGAGAAGGCTAAGGCGGGAGAATCACAAAATCCACTCGTCGCTTGGAAGGAGGAAGAACTAAAGGCCAAAAAAGCCCGCGTGGCGTTGGCCAAGCAATCCTACCTCCCCGATCTTTATGTCCGTTTCCGAGCTTATGAAGGAATGCCTACAGTTCAAGCCAATCAAGAATTGATGGTCGGCGTCACGGTCCCTTTTCTTAACTTCTGGCAACCCAGGGCCGAGGTCAAGGAAGCTTCCGCCCAAAAGGCCAAGGCTTATGCGGAACTGGAAAAAGTAAAAGTTGAATCGGATTCTAGACTTTCTGCTCTTCTTAAAAAATCAGAGGCGATGAAAAGCCAAATTTCCGTCTTGAAAAATAAACTCATCCCACGTGCCGCTCGTAGGGCCGAACTCGTAAAAAATATCTCTCAAAGGACTATGGAAGGCTTGGATGAACATAAAACGGTGATGTTGGATTATCTCGACCTCAAACTTAAGAGCATCGATCTGCGGCTCGCTTATGAAAAAAACTTTCAAGAAATACGTCAACTGACGGGAAACCCATAAGAGGCATGATATGAAATACAGAAACTATATGGTTTTAATGCTCCCAGCGGTCCTCATTTTCACTGTGTTGGTAAATGGGTGTCAAAAAAAAGAAAGTCCGCCGCAGAACTCTCAGGGCTCCACCACTCAATCTAGCGTTCATGAGGATCCCGACGGCTATTGGACCTGCCCCATGCATCCGCAAGTACACCAACACGAAAAAGGAAAATGCCCAATTTGCGGCATGGACCTCGTGCATATGGAAGCCAAAAAAAAGACCGAAGGAAGTTCTCGGGATATGGAGAATAGGCCCCAAAACGAAATATCTGTAAGCGATAGCCAGCTTCGCTTAGCTTCTGTCGGCCGCTATACGGTCTCCCGGAAAGACATGTTCGTTAGTCTTCCTGTTTCCGGGAGCATTCTTTCTTCCGGTGAGGTTGTCCTTCAAATTTACGAATCGGATTTAGGTCTAGTGAAGGTCGGCAGTGAGTTTTCTGGAGCGGCAAGTTCCGCTCCTCACGAGTCTTTAAAAGGAAAAATCAAGGCCATTGATAATTTGGGGGATCCTACCACTCGAACTTTACGAGCGTTGGGCACTTTGGACTCAGGGCTTCAAAGAATATCCGTCGATGGTGGATTTCATGGTGCCATTACATCACAAATTAAGAATCAGATCATAATCCCCGAAGATTCCGTCTTTCATGCGGGGACTCGCAATTTGGTTTATCTCATTTCGTCCGACAATCAGATCAGCCCAAAAAAAGTCGTCATAGGAGCAAAAGGATCAAACGAATATCAGGTCTTCTCGGGACTCGATGAAGGCGATGTCATCTCCACCGGACCGAATTTTCTATTGGATTCGGAATCCAAAATAAGAGGCGGAAATGATCAAGCGCATCATTGAATTTTCCGCGACGCATCGCTTACTGGTATTCGTTCTAACAGCTGTTCTCATCGTGCTGGGGGCTTATTCGCTCAAACGCATTCCTCTCGACGCCATTCCGGATCTCTCCGATACTCAAGTCATTATTTATTCTAAATGGGATCGTTCTCCCGAAATTATCGAAAAACAAGTGACTTACCCCATCGTCGCTTCTCTCTTGGGGGCCCCTAAAATCAAGTCTGTACGGGGCTTCTCGGACTACGGCTTCTCCTACGTTTACGTCATTTTTGAAGATGGTACCGATCTTTATTGGGCAAGAAGCCGGGTAGTCGAATACCTCAGTCGAATTTCCGCTCAACTTCCCTCCGGGGTCAAAACAGAATTGGGTCCGGATGCGACGAGCGTGGGTTGGGTATATCAATACGCTCTGACTGATGAATCGGGGAAAAGAAACGCGGCTGAATTGCGTTCCCTCCAGGATTGGAACCTCCGCTATCAGCTCCAGTCCGTCGCCGGCGTCGCGGAAGTGGCGGGTGTTGGCGGCTTCGTCAAACAGTTCCAAGTCAAAGTTGACCCCACAAAGCTCGTCCTGTTCCATGTCTCCCTTCCTCAAGTTTTAGAGGCTGTCCGCAATACCAATCAAGAAAGCGGAGGCCGCGTCATCGAATTCTCGGGTGCGGAGGCGATGGTCCGTTCGGAAGGCCTCGTTTCCACCGTTGAAGAGATCGAAAACGCGGTTGTCATGTATCCCATGCGCAGCAAGTCCCCGATTCTCGTCAAGCAAGTGGCAGACGTTTCGATCGGCCCGGAGATGAGGCGAGGTGTTACGGATCTGGATGGTAAAGGTGACACCGTCGGTGGGATCATTGTCATGAGGCAGGGGGAAGACGCTCCTTCTGTCATTGGAAGAATCAAGGAGAAGCTCGGAGAAATTCAGAAATCTTTGCCTGAAGGCGTTAAAATCGTCACCGTCTATGATCGTTCCGATCTCATCCATCGGGCAATGGAGACCCTCAGAGGGACTCTGATCGAGGAACTGGTCATCGTCAGCCTCGTGATCCTGCTTTTTCTATGGCATGTCCCTTCCGCCATTATTCCTATCGTCACGATTCCCATCTCCGTTCTTCTGGCTTTCATCCCTTTGGTACTACTCGGTCAGACATCCAACATCATGTCTTTGGCCGGCATCGCGATTTCCATCGGAGTTTTAGTGGATGGAGCGATCGTCGAGGTTGAGAACGCCTACCGTAAGATCCAACATTGGGATGAAGGAGGTAGAAAAGGCAGTTTTTTCAAGGTACGTTTGGAAGCGTTGACCGAAGTGGGGCCCTCCGTTTTCTTTTCCCTGCTTGTGATTGCCGTCTCGTTTCTACCCATCTTCACTCTTGTGGATCAGGAAGGTCGCCTCTTCCGGCCGTTGGCACTTTCCAAGAATCTCGCCCTCGCTATTGCGGCTATTCTCGCCATTACCTTAGATCCAGCGCTTCGCATGCTCTTTGCGCGTGCCGATCCGTTCAAAGGGAGGGTGCCGTGGCTCAATAAGATGGGAAATGTTTTGTTAGTCGGGAAATATTATTCCGAGCACAAACATCCTATCAGTAGAAGACTGTTCGCCATTTATGAGCCCGTTTTGCACTGGGTTCTGGAAAGAAAAAAGTTGGTCTTGTCACTGGCCGCGGTCGCTGTCCTCTCCATCGTTCCGGGCTTTATGATGTTGGGCTCAGAATTCATGCCGACATTACATGAAGGAAGTTTGCTCTATATGCCAACGGCTTTGCCCGGCATTTCGGTCACGGAAGCCCAGAGAGTGCTGACCGCCCAGGATCAAATCATCAAATCCTTTCCGGAAGTCCAATCTGTCTTTGGAAAAGCGGGTCGCGCCGATACATCCACGGATATCGCACCCCTTTCGATGATTGAAACGACCATTATTCTGAAACCACCATTGGAATGGCGTAAAAACGATCGTTGGTATTCGTTCCTGCCTGAGGTGATGAAGTTTCCTTTTCAACGGGTATGGCCGGAAACGATTTCGGAAGAGGACTTGGTTGCCGAAATGAATGAGAAGTTAAGCTTCATCGGCATGCCCAATATTTGGACCATGCCCATCAAGAACCGTATCGACATGCTGTCGACCGGGATCCGAAGTCCCATTGGAGTTAAGATTTTTGGGCCCGATCTCCGAACAATCGAAAACATCGGCCGGGATATCGAAAAGAAGCTTATGTCCGTGCCGGGCACCAGAACCATCGTCGCCGAGCGCATCGCTAGTGGTTACTTTTTAGACGTGAAGTTCGATCGGAATAAGATCCAATACTACGGTCTTTCCATGAAAGAGGCGCAAGATCAGGCCATGAGCGCCATCGGAGGAGAGAACGTCTCCACGGCTCTCATCAATCGAGAGCGTTATCCCATTCAGGTACGATTGGCTCCCGACTTTCGCCAGGATCAACAAGCCATTAAACGAATCCTGATATCGACGCCGATCGGAGCCCAGATCCCGTTAAGCGAGATTGCAGACGTCCATATGACCGAGGGGGCGTCCATGATCCGCGATGAGAACGCTTCCCTGGTCGGCTACGTCTATGTGGATATCGACTCTAAGAGGACGGATATCGGCACTTATGTTTCCAAGGCGAAAAAAGTGATTGGAGAACAGATACAGCTTCCGGAAGGCTATACTCTGGCCTGGAGCGGCCAATACGAGAATATGGAGCGGGTGAAGGAGCGATTGAAGCTCGTCATTCCACTGACACTGGTCATTATCATTTTACTTTTGCATTTCAATACAGGCTCCTGGATCAAAACCGGGATTGTCCTCTTGGCTGTCCCTTTTTCCTTGATAGGTGCCGTTTGGCTCCTTGTGGCTCTTGGCTATAACCTTTCCATCGCCGCTTGGGTCGGCATGATCGCCCTTCTGGGACTCGACGCGGAAACAGGCGTTTTCATGCTGATGTATTTGGATCTGGCCTATCATGATCGGGAAAAACGAGGAGAAATGAAGACGAGAAAGGACTTGCTGGATGCTATCATTGAAGGTGCCGTCCACAGAATACGTCCGAAACTTATGACAGTCATGGCGCTTTTCTTAGGCCTGATTCCAATCATGTGGTCGATCGGGGCCGGAGCCGATGTCATGAAACGCATTGCAGCGCCTATGATCGGAGGGCTCTTCACCTCGTTCATTCTTGAGCTTCTTATTTATCCGGTTCTTTATTTGATGTGGAGGGAAAGATCCCTCGTCAAACTTTAGCAAGAAGCTCTTGACATAAACTTCTTACATATGCACAATTGTGCATATGAGAATACGAACAAGCGTATCCATCCTAGACGATTCCCTCATGCAGCGCCTGATTCGAACTTTTCGCGCTTTATGTGATACAAACCGTCTCAATCTCCTAGCCCGCCTCGCAGGCTGTCCATCGACTCAAAATGTCCAGAGCATGGCCGATTGTTGTCCTGTGGACCAGTCTGTGGTTTCCCGCCACCTATCTGCCATGCGTGAAGCAGGTATTGTGAAAGCTGAACGCAAGGGAAAAGAAGTTCATTATGAACTGAATACAGCCGGGCTTGCTGATCTTTTAAGGAGTTTTGCAGATGCCATCGAAGGATGCTGTTCTTCCACTCAAAAAACCAAAAAAAGGAGAAAAACATGAACGAGAAACAAGAAAAGTCATCGCAGTGTTGCGGAGATGCCTGTGATTGCAAATGCTGCTGTGGTTTTTGGCAGTGTTTGGTCAATTTCTTCAAAAAGTACTGCGGCAAGAAAGATTGAGGGCACTTCTTAACAAGTCGATTGCCGAGGCAGTAGGGACCTTTGCCTTAGTCTTTATGGGTTGTGGTGGCCTAATGGTCGCTGAACGTTTTCCAGGAACTCTTCCACAAGGGGCTATTCCTGTTGTTTTTGGACTTACCGTTGCTGCCATGATTTATGCCGTTGGCCATATCTCAGGAGCACACTTCAATCCGGCAGTCACTTTTGCCTTCGCTATCGTCAGGCATTTTCCGAAAAAGGAAATCCTGCCTTATTGGGTAGCGCAGTGTCTTGGCGGTTTAGCGGCGATTCTCCTTCTCTTTGTCCTTTTACCCGAAGGCTCTTCCTTCGGTGCGACCATTCCTCAAATTACTGCTTGGAAGGCCGTAGCTTGGGAAACTATACTAACTTTTTTCCTGATGTTCGTGATCATTGCGGTCGCTACGGACACACGAGCCGAAGGAACAATGGCAGGAGCGGCTATCGGGGCGACTGTCATGCTCGTCGCCTTTATCGGAGGACCTGTTACAGGAGCTTCATTAAATCCTGCACGTTCGTTGGCGCCAGCCATTTTTCAAGGACGGATGGACGTATTTTGGATCTATGTCATTGGTCCTATGCTAGGTGCCTCCACAGGCGCCATTCTTTACACCTGGATCCGAGGGGAAGGATGGGAATAACAACGGTTCTCTTTGCCTGTATCCATAATGCCGGCCGATCTCAAATGGCCGCGGCATTCTTTAACTCTTTTGCCGACTCCACAAAAGCTAGGGCAATTTCCGCAGGTACTGAACCGGCTGATCGAATACATCCTCAAGTCGTAGAGGCGATGAATGAAGTAGGCATAGATCTTTCTCAAGTACGACCTCAAAAACTTACGGACCAGTTGGCCCGGCGGGCTCAAATGTTTATCACCATGGGTTGTGGGGAAACATGTCCTGTAGTGCCTGGTGTTCTCAGAGATGATTGGAAAATTTCGGACCCTAAAGGTCAAAATCTAGACCGAGCGAGAGGAATTCGAGATGAAATTAAAGAAAAAGTGAGGAATCTGATAGAGAAGAATAATTGGTTGTGAACATTAATTCAAATTTTCACAAGCCTCTAAAACCTTTTCACCGTATGCAAATGCAGGAATCTTGATCCAGTCAGCATAAATCGTTAAGAGCCAGAAGCTAAAACAAAGATGGGTAATAAAAATCTATTTTAAGTATGCTAATACTTCCATAGCAGGCACCGTGCCTACTCCTTGCAAAGCATGAAGAAGTTGCAGAAAGAAAGTAACCAGAATATTTTTTTTATTATTATAGATAACAATTTTTCCATCTTCTTTATAAAAAGATATCCCCTCAATACTACAGCCTATATCCAAACGTGATTTTTCATCAGAGATGTTTAATTTTTTCTCTAATTGTTTTTCAGGATTTTTGGTCCAGCTTATTCTGGAAGTTAGGATACCAGCAAAAATATGCTGAGGAACTTTAGGGGCCTGTGTTTTACCAGCATTATTAATAGGCATGGTCGTGCGGTGCAGATTTCGAACGGATCTAGCTTTAACCATTGCATACTGTAAGTTTGAAGCACTCAAGTCTTGCTTTACTTCAAAGACCGCATAAACACTTTCGGCAGGAATATATTTCACTCCATTCTTATTTAAAAGAAATGGTGAAAAATGATTGTCAAAAATAACGATATCAATCCCATCGGAGATACAACCTTTCGAATCAACTACAAAGGCCTTTTCTGCTTGATACCTTTTTGGCAGTTTTTCTTGAAAAAATTTGAGCCAATTCAGCTCACAAAAATCCCCTTTAGCTGTTGGATGCGAGATTTCTAATATACCTAATGTGGCATGCATTTCATCTTGAAGACCATGAAAGAGTTTGGATAAGTTGATTTTCTTCACCATATAATCTCACTTACTTTGCCCGCACGAATTTTATTCACTGAGTCACCAGCCTTATCTGCAATTAACTTTTTTTCTGTTTGAAAAAGGTCATTCGATAGGAAATTAGCTGAATTAGCGGGATCCTCTATTGTTTTTCCTTCAATATTTTGGGCTATAAACTCCAGAACTGTTAAGAATTCCGCATCGATATCGGGTTTAAAAAAAGCAAATGGTCGTTTCAAAGCCTCTAAAACCATTAGCTCAAGATAGAACGAGGTAAATTCTAATTTCTGACATTTCCTCCAGATTTTTAAAAGCCTAATTGTGTCAGCTTTTCCTGAAGATCGAATCAAGTGAATGTGTGTCTTAATATTAGTTTTAGTCCAGCTATTCAGCTTAAATTTATAAAGCGCATGATCGTGAGAAAGAGCATTTTGTTGTTTGCCAGGCACAAGATCAATTTGCTTACCTTGGAGGTTAAGCCCGATTGATACATTCTGTTTTCGTGGATTAAGCCCTTGTTGGTCCAAAAATGAAAAAAGACTGTCGTAAATTTCTTTTAATGAATTAGGGCACTGTGATTTAATAGAGAAGAAAAAATCAAAGTCAGTACCCTCTCGTATTGCAGTTCCTTTTGCATAAGACCCTGATGCACAGACTTCATTAAGGAAACTTCCCGCCCAAGAACTGCCAATTTTTTGGGTTTCAGCCCAAATCGACATAAATTCAAGCAATCCAACATTTGGCTTGTAGCTATTAAGAATATTTTGAAGATACGTGGCTCTCAAAATCTTTGATAATGAATCATTGTTTCTTTGAAATAACATATTACAAATCCATTTTTGGCGCCCTCCGCATCAAAAATACTATGTCTTAGCGTAGTCCCGTTTCAAAATATCACTTAAGTTTGTGTAATGTGATTAGACTAAATTTCTACCGTCTACAATTGAAAACCCTTGAAGGGTTTCCCTTTTTCTCTTTGAAAGGAAGGGCCTCTCAGCGAGTTAGAAAGTATTCAGGGTCAACCAAAAGTCCCCTTCGAAAAAGCTCAAAGTGGAGATGAGGGCCAGTCGCCAACCCTGTTTTTCCAGAGAGCCCGATCAGGTCGCCTGTTTTCACCATTTGACCAACGGGAACGAGAAGTTTGGATAAGTGTCCATAGCGGGACTCGGTAATCTCTCCTTTGTGACGGATCTTAATGAGATTGCCATATCCACCAGCCCAACCCGCTGAAATGACTTTTCCCGGAAGAGCTGCCCGGACTTCAGAACCAATGGCACACGCGATATCGATTCCATCATGGTGCCGAACCGTTCCTAAAACAGGATGTCGCCTTTCACCAAAACGGCTGGAGATGACTCCATCCACCGGCTTGAGGAAGCGAGTCACTCTTTCCATGACTTCATCCAACAGCTGATCCAATCGAGATTTCCACGCCAACGTAGAGTCATATTCGTATGGGGTGAAGGAAATCTCTCCGCGTGCTTGTGAAGATATGAGGCCAAAGAGAAGCCCCATAAATAAGGCCAAGCCTTTCATCGGATAAAAAACCGTTCAAGACGGTTTTCCATTGTTTTCGTTGGCAGCTTACCAGCCTGACCCATATCAGGAAGGGTAGGCACTTGAACTCTGCGAGGTCTTTTCCGCTTTTCCAAAAAGTCGTTTGGACCTTTGAAGGGAAGATAATCCGTCTGGAGATAACAAATGAGCTTAATGTCTCTTTGGATCAAAACACAGTAGCCCCTTGGCAAATCAGGTAGCGTAAGATTTTTTGTGTCCGAGCGTTGCAACCCAAAAGGAGGGGTGAGAT
>CAZKQW010000013.1:0-69117 GCA_964555055.1 uncultured Pseudomonadota bacterium
AAGGCCCGCTCGGAGGTCACGCCCAGGAGATAGCCGCCCACCAAGGCTAAAAACAACGGCTGCGGATCCGATGTCCCCATCATAGGCTTTCTCCTCCTGATGGGATCGCTTTGTAACATACAAATCGGAAGGTTAGGAGGGGTTTGTCAACGAACTGTTAGTTTTCTTTCGGGCCCGCTCAAGAAGGAATTTTACCTTTTGAAACTGCTTCCGGCTGATGTCGCTTGGGTATTTTCTTCTCATGCGCAACCGCACTATCATAAATCTTCAGCTCTTACAAAAGATCATGAACAGGCTCTTAGGCGCTGGAAAATTCTCCCTGGATCGAAAACTTTTCGGTGAACGCTAAAGAGATCAGCCGCCCAAAGCCACGCCCATCAACCGGCAGAACCCCAACCCGACGAAACCCATGAAGAGAGGGATCGTGAGGTTGTCGTCCAGCTTGATGGGGAGCATTTCGAAAAGGGCGCCCGAAGCCGCCAGAAGCAGCGACGTCATCACGACCCGCCAAGCCTCCGCGCCGGTCATGTGGAGTAAAACGCCCAGACAACAGAAAAAAGCCGTGATGAAAAAAGCGAGGGAGCCTTCGACCGTCTTGTTCGGCACTAGATGCCGGCTTCCATAGCGAATCCCCACGATGGCGGAAACCGGATCGGCGAAGGCCAAGGTCAAAATGGAAAAAATCGCGACGGGCTTCGGGAAACTGATGACGGTCAGAAGGACGGCGAGTATGTAGGGGATCATCGTGGATTCCTGCAGGCGCTCCTCGGCCCTGAGGAAAAACCGCGTCATGCCCTCGAGTTTTCGGGCGATCTCCGGATAGACGACGCGGCACCGGTCGAAGATATAGACGATGCAGGCCGCCGTGCCTAAGAACTGCACGATTTGCGAGTATGTGAAGAAGATGCCGTAGATCAACACGACGCCGAGGCCTCCCGACATATGGAAGAACCGACGCCCTAATTGAAGGTCCTTACGCACGGCCGTGACTTCCGACACTTCCCCGTTCGGGTGTTCGCGCTCCGCTTCGACGATGGAATCCATCCCTGGAATTTCTCATATTCGGCGCTTGGGCTCAATCCCAGACTCGAGAAAGACCCAGAAAACGACAAAATTAGGATGACTATCGCCCCCGGCCTCTTTAGGCACGCCTTCGCCTTATGACCGTGTCCGTAAACAAAGACATCGACTCCCGGGAGCTGGAAAAGACGATCGGTCTCTTGGAGGAGTTTTCGCGAAACGCCGAGAGATTGGCGGAACTCTCGGCAGAACAGCGGATCGCCTTGATCAGCGCCGCCGGACGCCTGTCGCGTCCCGACAAACTCGAGGCCCGTCGCCGCCGCAAGGTCCTCACGAAGGTCGAGCGCAAGAAACGGGTCTTGAAGGACCGCACGGCCCGGGCGACGACAGGGATCCGCGAAGCGCGCCGCGCCACGGTTTTCGAAGCCCCCCAGCGCGTCGACCTTCTCGCCGCAGCCGCCACGTCCTCGGCGCCCGATCCCCTCTCCGCGCATCGGCATTGTTACGTCTGTAAAAAGGAATACTCCCAATTGCACCCCTTCTACGACTCGATGTGCGGCCCGTGCGGGGATTTCAATTACCAGAAGAGATTCCAAACGGCTTCCCTGGAAGGGCAAGTGGCCTTGATCACGGGGGCCCGCTTGAAGATCGGCTATCAAGCAGCCTTGATGATGCTGCGCGCCGGCGCCCGCGTCATCGTGACGACGCGTTTTCCCGTCGACGCGGCTTTTCGTTTTTCACGCGAAAATGACTTCTCTGTGTGGGGAGATCGCCTACAGATTCATGGACTCGACTTGCGGCACACGCCCAGCGTGGAGCTTTTCACCCGTTACATCGAGCAGAACGTCGACCGTTTGGACATCCTCATCAACAACGCCGCGCAGACCGTACGGCGGCCTCCCGGCTTTTACGCGCACCTCATGGAGGCGGAGACCCGGCCTTTCGCCACACTGCCGCTTTCCGTGCAGTCCCTCCTCAGAGACCGCGAAGCTTGCCGCGACCATTTGAACACACTCGTCGCCGCTTTGCCGGGTTCCTCCGAACCCATCGACGACCATCACCGCCTCCCCCTCCCGAAAAACGCGTGGAGCCAAACCCATCTCGGCCTCGGCTTAGGGTTAAGGGCTTCCGCCCAACTTTCCCAGATCCCTTATAGTTACGACGGGGCTTTACCCGTCTCCGAAGTTTTTCCCGAAGGACGGTTCGACGCCGACCTGCAGCAGGTGGATTTGCGCAAGACGAATAGCTGGCGCTTGCGTTTGGCCGAAGTGCCCGCTCCGGAGATGCTGGAGGTCCAACTCGTCAACGCGGTCGCGCCCTTCGTCCTCTGCAGCCAACTCGCGCCCCTCATGCGGAAGGACAATACGGGGAAAAAACACATCGTGAACGTGACCGCGATGGAGGGGAAATTCCATCGGTTCACAAAAACCGACCGACACCCGCACACGAACATGGCGAAGGCCGCCCTCAACATGCTTACACATACGTCCGCAAAAGATCTCGCCCAAGACGGCATCTTCATGAACGCCGTCGACACGGGCTGGGTCACCGATGAGGACCCGGCGTCGATCTCGCAAATGAAGCAAGAGGAGCACGATTTTCACCCGCCTTTGGACATCGTGGACGGAGCGGCGCGCGTCTGCGATCCTTTTTTCGACGGCATCCTCACCGGGAAGCATTGGTGCGGACAATTCTTAAAGGACTATAAACCGACGGATTGGTGAGAGCAAAAAAAACGCCCGATCCTTAGAATAGGACCGGGCGTTTCCAAACATTTCAAAAAACGCGTTTTTAGTGAGCGGGTTCCGGAGCCGGAGCAGGAGCAGCCTCAGGAGCCGGAGCGGGAGTAGCTTCAGGAGCGGCAGCGGGGACGGCTTCAGGTTCCACCTTCTTTTGGCAGGCAGTGAACGTGGAGGCCAAACCGAGGACGGCCATGAGGGTGACGATGAGTGTTAATTTTTTCATAATTTCTCCTTTGAAGGTTGCTTATAAGTCATAAGAAAGAGGATAAGGCCAGAAAAAAAAATACAAAATATGTCTCTGCTTCTGAGTGCCCATTATCTCTCAAAATCCTATGGAGCCCACCGGCTCTTTCAAGGCGTCAGCTTCGGTATCGAAGACGGCGATCGCATTGGTTTGATCGGTCCGAACGGCGCCGGCAAGACCTCTCTCCTCGAAATCCTCGCGGGGCGGTCGACTCCGGATGACGGATCCCTTTCGTATCGCAAAGGTTTGCGGCTGGGTTTTTTAGAACAAGTGCCGACGTTGCCTTTGGATCTCACCGTGATTGAGGCGGTTCGGAGCGCCGCTGTCCCAAATCCCGAGGCTCCCTGGGAGATGGAAGCTTTAGCTCAGGAATATCTTTCACGCTTGGAGCTAGATCCCGAAACGGTCGTTTCCCAGCTCTCGGGAGGTTGGAGAAAAAAAGTCGCCCTGGCGCGCGAGCTTATGAAGCAGCCGGATTTATTGCTTCTGGATGAACCAACAAATCATTTGGACGTGTCCAGCATCCTCTGGCTCGAGAGTTTTTTGGCAAAGGTCCGCTTCGCCACCCTCATCATCACGCACGACCGCCTGTTCCTCCAGCGCGTCGCAAACCGCATACTCGAATTAGACCGCCGCAATCCGAACGGTCTTTTAAATATTAACGGAAACTATACGGTTTATTTGGAAGCCAAAGAACAGCTCATGAACGCCCAGGAACGCCAGGAGGCCGTGTTGAAAAACACTCTCCGCCGCGAGACCGAATGGCTCCGACGCGGTCCTAAAGCCCGTACCACGAAACAACAAGCGCGCATCGACCGCGCACAGGATTTAAAGGAACAAGCCCAAGAAATCACTCAGCGCAACCAGACGCGCACAGTATCCATCGATTTCGAAAATACCTCGCTTCCAAAACGCCTACTCGAGGCCACGAACCTCTCGAAAACCTACGGGGACCGCCGACTCTTTTCGGGCGTGAACCTGTTGCTCTCTCCGGGCACGCGCGTCGGCCTCTTAGGCGATAATGGAGCCGGGAAATCCACACTAATCCGCATTTTGTTAGGCGAGGAAAATCCCGACACCGGTTCGGTCCACCGATCGGATCAATTGGTGGTGAATTATTTCCAGCAAAATCGGGAATCTCTCGATCCCGCGGTGAGCCTGGTTCGCACCGTCTCCCCTCACGGCGATCATGTCGAATACCGCGGCCATCAGGTGCACGTAAAGAGCTACCTGAGCCGCTTCCTTTTCTCTCCTTCGCAGATGGATCTGCCGGTGGGTCGGTTTTCCGGAGGCGAACAGAGCCGTATCTTGATCGCCCAGCTCATGCTCAAGCCCGCGAACCTCCTCGTCCTGGACGAACCCACGAACGACTTGGACATGGCCACTCTCAACGTTCTGCAAGACTGCCTTTTAGAATTTGAAGGTGCCATCCTCCTCGTCACTCACGACCGTTATTTCATGGACCAAGTCGCCACGAAGATCCTGGCATTTTCGCCCGCATCTCCCGAAATTCAAACCTTTTCCGATCTCTATCAATGGGAGGCATGGACCCAAAACCGCGCTGTCCCCAAGGCCGCTTCTCTTAAAATAGAAACGCAGGCACCCATTCCTGCTCCCAAAAAGAAATTGAGCTACAAAGATCAACGCGAGTTCGACGCCATGGAAGACACCATCCACCGCTTAGAATCGTCGCTAGCCCAAAAGGAATCGCAGATGGCGAGTCCGGAGGTTGCGTCAAGCGCGGCGAAACTCCTCGATCTGGATACGGAGATAAAAAGTTTGAAATCCGAGATCGACCGCTTGTACCAACGGTGGGCTGAGCTAGAGACATTAACATCGTGACGGCTTTTTTATGACGACTTCATTTTATAAGGCACAACAGACGCACGGCATCCTTCGCCTCGAAGGGCCTGACACGGCCGCTTTTCTCCACCGTTTAACAAGCAACGACGTGAATGCTTTGGAGCCTGGTAAAGGCCATTATAACGCCTTACTCACCCATAAGGGAAAGGTCTTAAGCCTCTTTTATCTCTACCGCGAAACCCCCGAAAGTTTCTTCATCTTCGTCGAAAAAGACATTTTAGGAAAAACCCTTCAATTGATCTCCAAGATGAAATTCCGCGAGAAAACGCTCATCCAAGACGTCACGGCGGAGCGTTCCCTAGCTTTTCTCATTGGGGAAAGAGCCTCCGTCGAAGCGGCAAAGATTACCGGAGCGGATATTTTAGAGGCAGAAGAGAAATGGGGATCGGATCCTTTCGTTTTTCTTTCTTACCCGTCTTTTCGTGAAGGAGAGGTTCAAGAAACGCTTCAATCCATCCCTGCGCTCTCCGAGGAAAATTTTGAAGTGAAACGCATCCGCAGCGGCTTTCCGAAGTATGGCATCGACATCACGGAAGACACGATCCTCCTCGAATCCCCCGTTCCCGTCGCCTATAAACGGCAAAAAGGTTGCTATCCAGGTCAAGAAGTCATCGAGCGCATTTCGAGCTACGGCAAGGGACGTACGCCTCATCTTCTTACGGTCTTTTTTTGTGAAGGAAATCCTGGCTTAACTCCGGGAATGCTCATGAGTAACGGCGACATCACCCTAGGCCGTGTGACTAGCGTTGCGTTCGATCCCTCCACTCAAAAAACATGGGGATTAGGGTATGTGGAGCAAAAGCATGTTTTGGAAACCCCATTTGAGATCGGTTCTGTAACCGCGCATTTAAGTCGTTAGTTTTGTTTTCTCACTCGAAAACACTTTCTTATTTGTTCATTTGGCACATGAAGTGCTTCATCCTATAAATCCCTTCCGTAGTGTTTATTATAGATAGGTACGGGGAAAATTTTTCCCTGTAAGTACAAATAAAAAGGTCACTTATGAAAAAACTCATCCTCAAAACCTTCATCGGGCTTAGCTTCATGATCTCCCTCATCACCCTCAGCACCCTCTCCGGCATGACCATGGGGTGTGGGAGTGATAGCGCCAACGACACAGGAGACCCTACCGGAGGCGGGGGAGCAGGCCCTTTGGGTTCGGGAGGCAGTGGGGGAAATACTCCAGGCTCTGGAGGAAGCTCGGGGAATGGAGGGGCGGGTGTTTCTGCCAATGCGACTTTACAGGTGGAAATAGGAGAAAATTATACGTGTGCTCTCATGCAGGATCACTCCGTGAAATGCTGGGGAGATAATCAATACGGTCAGCTAGGAGATGGAACCACGACCAATCATGCCTCTCCCGCTCCTGTTTTAACAAGATCAGGTGGACCTGTTCTGACGGGCGTTGAGTCGATTATGGTAGGAGAAGACCATAGTTGCGCTCTCATGAACGACAATTCGATAAAATGCTGGGGAAATAATGTAAATGGCCAGCTGGGAGATGGGACCACCACGAATCGACCCTCTCCGGTGGATGTTTTAAGCGCTCCCGGAGGGACAGCTCTTATGGGGGCCAGATCTCTTGTAGCAGGATATTATCACACCTGTGCTCTTATGGAAGATACCTCCGTAAAATGTTGGGGAAATAATGGAAATGGCCAATTGGGGGATGGAACCAATACCAGACAACCCTATCCCGTGCCCGTTTTAAGAGCTTCAGGAGGACAGTCTCTTACGGGTGTCAGGTCTCTTGTGGCAGGTTTGAGCCACGCCTGTGCTCTTATGGAGGATAATTCCATTAAATGTTGGGGGCGTAATATCTCTGGCCAGTTGGGGAATGGAACCACTGAGAATCAAACCTATCCCGTAGCTGTTCTAGAAAGATCAGGAGGACCTTCTCTAACGAATGTCCTTTCTATTGCGGCAGGAGACAATCACACCTGCGCTCTGATGAATGATCATTCCATGAAATGTTGGGGAGATAATCGATACGGGCAGTTGGGGACTAGAGCCTCTGAAAATCACTACTATCCCGGGGGTGTTTTAGAGAGCTTAGGAGGGTCCAATCTGACAGGGATTAGATCTATTAAGACAGGAGGTGTGCACACCTGCGCTCTGATGAATGATCATTCCATCAAATGTTGGGGAGATAATAGCTTTGGCCAGCTAGGAGATGGAACCATAACAAATCATGACTTTCCCACTCCTGTTCTTACCACTTCAAGAGGACAACCTCTCAATGGGGTTCAAGCCATGGAGTTAGGATTTTCTCATACCTGCGTTCTCATGAATGACCGTTCTGTCAAATGTTGGGGAGATAATGGCTTTGGCCAGCTGGGGAATGGGTCTACTTCCCGATACCCGTCTCCCACCCCTACCCTCATCTCTAGAGGTGGGGATCGTTTAATGGCTATCCGCTCCGTGGTGACAGGAAATACACATGCCTGTGCCCTCATGGAAGATACTTCCGTCAAATGTTGGGGGTATAATGAATATGGACAACTGGGAGATGGGACCACCACGAATCGCCCCTCTCCGGTGGATGTTTTAAGCGCTCCCGGAGGGGCAGCTCTTACGGGCGTGACATCCCTAGTGACCGGAAATCTGCATACCTGTGCTCTTATGAATAACAATACCATCAAATGTTGGGGAAACAATGATTTAGGCCAGCTGGGAGATGGGACTACCACGAATCGACCCTCTCCGGTGGATGTTTTAAGCGCTCCCGGAGGGACAGCTCTTATGGGAGTTAGGGCTATTGCGGCTGGAAGCCTTCATACCTGCGCGCTTATGCAAGGTCTTTCTATCAAATGTTGGGGAAATAATGCCTCTGGCCAGCTGGGGGATGGAACCTTGAGGCATCAACCCTCTCCCGTCACAGTTGTAACCGCTGGGGAAGGACCTCCTCTCGCTGCAGTCACTTCCATAATAGCAGGAGCTAACCATACATGCGCCCTTATGAATCATTCTGCTAAATGCTGGGGGGAGGATTATTATGGCCAACTGGGAGTGGGAGATGGAACCGCAACGAATCGACGCTTTCCAGTGGACGTTTTAGTTTCTTTAGGTGGAGCTCCTTTGAGTGACATTCGCTCCATCATAGCCGGAGCAAATCATACCTGCGCTCTCATGAACGACAATTCGATAAAATGCTGGGGATACAATAATATCGGCCAGCTGGGAGATGGAAGCACGCAAAACCAACTTTCCCCTACTTCCGTAGTCACTTCTACGGAACCAAGATCCGACTTGACTGGCGTCTCCTCCATCGCAGGAGGATCTTTTCATACCTGTGCCCTCATGAATAATCATTCCGTCAAATGTTGGGGAGATAATGTAAATGGCCAGCTGGGGGATGGAACCACAATAGAAAAATTATTTCCTAATCCTACTTTAATCAATCTCGCCGAGTCACCTTCTTCCCTCACTCTCTCTGCAAACCATACCTGCGTCACCTTAGGCGACGGTTCTGCCAAATGTTGGGGAGACAATACTTATGGCCAATTAGGAAACGGGGACGTATCAGGACTGACTCCAGTCTCTGTTAACTTCGGGCCCTAACTATCACCCCCACATCTACCTTAAGATCTCACCGTTATTTGATACATTTCGGCCATTATAAACTCCAACGGAGGCCAGCATTCGGTGAAGAAGCGGGTGATGATCAAAGTTGTGAATTTTTATTTTTTAAGAATCAAAACAACCCGAACTGGCCTTCGTTCTTTTTCCGTTTCTTGGAGATCGTCGGTGATCCGGAAGGCTCGAATTCGCCTTGCTCGAGGTTTTTAAGGACTTCCTTCGCACGATCGACGACGGCAGGCGGTAGGCCGGCTAGGCGGGCGACATGAATGCCATAGCTGTGGCTCATACCACCCGGGACCAAGCGGTAGAGAAAGGTCACTTCCTCCCCCTCTTCTTTTATGAGGACATTGTAATTCTTGATGCCCGGACAAAGAACGGCAAGGTCGATTAACTCATGATAATGCGTCGCGAACATCGTGCGCGCGCGGATTTTGTCGTGCAGGTGCTCGGCCACGGCCCAGGCGATCGACACCCCGTCGAACGTCGACGTGCCGCGGCCGATTTCGTCGAGCAACACCAGGCTCTTGTCGGTGGCATGATGCAGGATGTGAGCCGTCTCACACATCTCCACCATGAACGTGCTTTCACCGCGGGCCAATCGGTCGGCGGCGCCCACGCGCGTGAAGATGCGGTCCACGATGCCGATCGTCGCCGATGCGGCCGGGACGAAGGCGCCAACTTGCGCCATGAGGGCGATCACGCCGGTCTGGCGGATGATCGTGGACTTGCCCGCCATGTTCGGCCCCGTGATCATCATCAAACGCTCCAGCGACGAATCCATGCGAACATCATTAGCAACGAAGCTGCCGGCAGGCAGTCTTTTTTCAACCAAAGGGTGACGCCCAGCCTTGATTTGGATGACGCCCGACTCTTCGATCACGGGACGGACGCCTTTGCTGTCACGGGCGTAATGCGCGAGACTCAAATACACATCGAGCTCCGCGACGCGTTCGGCCTGGGCTTGAAGTTCGGGGACGCGCGCCAACGCCTTCTCTCGGAGGCCACAGAAAATCTCATACTCGAGGGCCTTGATGCGGCCGTCGGCGCCCATCACCTTATCCTCGAAATCCTTAAGCTCGGGCGTGATGTAGCGTTCGGAATTGGCCAAAGTCTGCTTCCGGATGTAGTCGGAGGGCACTTTCGTCAGGTGGGACGCGGTCACTTCGATGAAGTAGCCGAAGACGCGGTTGTATTGGACCTTCAGCGTCGCGATCCCGGTGCGCTTCTTCTCCCGCTCCTCGATCGCTGCGATCGAGGACTTCGCGTCTTGACGCAGGGAGCGCAGCCCGTCGAGCTCGGCGTTCACCCCGTCGCGGATCAAGCCGCCGTCCTTCAGGGCGAACGGAGGCTCTTCGATCACGTGGGAAGCGATCTCGGCCGAAAGCTCCTCGAAGGAATTCCAATGATCCCGGATCTTCTTAAGGGCGGGAGCGCTCAATTCGGATAAGGGCGATTCCAATCGTTTCAAGGCGATCAAACTTTCGGAAAGAGCCCGTAGGTCCCGTGCGTTGGCCGAACCCAACGACAACCGGCCATTGATCCGTTCGAGATCGTAGACGCGCTCCAAACTCGACTGGAGACCCATCGAAAGGTCTTTTCGCTTTCTCAACTCCTCGACGGCGTCCAACCGCGTTTCGATCTTAGATTTATGGATCAAAGGAGATAAAAACCAATCCGCCAGCTTCCTTCGTCCTAGAGACGTCCGTGTCCGATCGACGTGATCGATGAGTTCATTGAGGTTAAGGTTTTCCCGCGTCTCCTCACCTAAAATCATCGTCTCTTTCCGCTCGAAACGCTTCAAAGACGTCAGATGGTCGAAGCGCGCGACTTTTTGGGTTTGCTTGATGTAGTAAAGGGTCGCCCCCGCCGCGATCACGGCTTGGGGGATGTCTTCGCATTGGAAGCCGGAGAGCGTCGCCACGCGGAACTGGTCCAACAAGAGTTTGCGCGCGTAGGCTTCTTCCCATACCCAATCCGGAAGACGGGTCACGCAAATCTCATCGGGAAATTTTTGCTTCTGCGTGAGGATCTCTGGATAGGCTTGATCGGAAACGAGGATTTCACGGGGCCGCAATCGGGAGATTTCCTCCCTTAAGACTTCCCACTGAGGCGTTATCTCCGTGACGCGGAAATCCCCGGTCGAGACTTCCATCAGGCTCAAACCCCAACTTTTCGTCCCGAAATGGACGGCCAACAAATAATGCACGCTACGGGGCGACAAATCGCCGCCGGTTTCCAAAAGACCCGCGACGCCCGGAGTCAACACGCGCGTCACTTCGCGGCGCACGACGCCTTTCGCCGTCGCGGGATCTTCCACTTGGTCGCAGATCGCGACCTTGTAGCCTTTCGATACGAGCTTTTCCAAATAGGGTTGAGCCGAATGGTACGGTACGCCGCAAAGCGGGACGGGATTGGGGTCGTTTTTGTTGCGGGACGTCAGCACGATGTCCAACACTTTCGCCGCCGTGACGGCATCGTCGTAGAACATCTCGTAGAAATCCCCGATGCGGTAGAAAAGAATGGTGTCCGGATACTGCTCTTTCATCTCGAGATACTGCTTCATCATAGGTGTGACCGAGGAAGCGTGAGAAGCGGCGGAGAGTTTTTCCGAATCTTGGGACATGCGCCGGAACTGCCAAAAAGAGCTTATTTAAGCAATCGGGAAGTACCTAGAATCAACGGATGAAACGATACAATGCATAGTAATGTATCGTGGATCCGGTCAGGACGAAGAGATGCCAAATCTCGTGGAAGCCGAAGCGTCCCGGTATGAGGTTAGGTTTTTGAAAGTAGTAAATAACGGCCCCGACGGAATAAATGACTCCAGCGCTCAGGAGTGAAATAAGAAGATTTAAGCCCACGTGCTCTGTCGTCGGATAAATAATAAAAGCTCCCATCCATCCCATGAAGAGATACATGGCCATTTCCATTTTTTTCGGATAATTTTTCCAAAAAGCCTTGAGTAAAATTCCCGTAATAGCCAATGACCACATGACCCCCATCATGAAAGGACCGGACGTCTCCCTTAACACTGTCAGGCAAAACGGCGTCATCGCCCCTGCAATCATCGCATAAATCGCCATGTAGTCCCATTTGAGCAAAAACTCCTCCACGCGATCGGGACCTTCGATCGCATGGTGCAAAGCGCTGGAGAGGAAGAGGTTCACGGCGCAAACCCCGTAAACGGTGAAAGCCAGCGTGCTCCAAACTTGATGGTTTTGATAGGATTTATAGATCAGGTACGTGGACCCGATGAGGGCCAGGAGAGTGCCTAGGGTCGATATCAACGCGTTATAGATCTCATCGGTCACATGGATACTGCCATCCTTACTGACCTTACGCTCTTTCTTGGGTCCGGCATGAAAAACCGTCGTGATATCCATAGCCTCTCCTTCTTATCCTTATTTTCGGGTAGGATCCGGAAAAGTTTCGGGTTTTATTAGATAATTTTATGACCAAATAATCCGAACTGGGTATTTTTGAATGAAAATATCGGGAGTCAAAAGGGTCAAACCCTGCACGATCGCTTGGCTAATCAGCAATCGGTCAAACGGGTCTCGATGAATCGGTTCCAAACGGTAAAGCACCAAGATATCTTCCTGGGTGATAGGTAGGGTCTTGAGGCGGTATTTTTGAATACGATCGGGAAGGAAGATTTCGGGGGATTCGGGAAGCGTTAATCTTCCCGCTTGGTATTTCAAGGTGATCTCCCACAGCGAAGCCACGCTAAAAAAAATTTCGTTGTTGGGATCCGCGAAAAGCCCCTTCACTCGAGGGGTGAGTTTGGGGTCATCGGTTGTGATCCACAAAAAAGTGCAGCTATCGATTAAGTAGCGGGTCATCTGGATCGGGAGCGTCGCCGTTAAAATATTTCATGATGTCTTCGGGAAGAGGATCGTTAAAATCGTCCGGGACGGTAAAGCGACCTTTATCCAAGCCAATAGGTCGGGATTTTTTCGATTTTTTAGGCAAAGCCCGAATCTCTGCTACCGGTTCATTGCGTCGACACAAAATAATCGTCTCCCCTGTCTCTTCTATTTCCGCAAGGTATTCCGAGAGATGAGTTTTAGCTTCGCAGATATTAAGATTCATAATTAAGTCTTATAGTAAACCAAGTAATAAACCAGATCAATTAAATATTTTTCATTTATAATTCAATAGGTTAAACAACAACCTAGCACACCTTTTACATTGCGCTCAAGAGTAGTCCCATGCCGACGAGCCCTATACTCCTCCAGCCACGACGTGTCTGCGTACCCGCCGATACGAATTGCAACGACAGGGCTCTTCTTTTTGCCACCCCGCACTGGAGACGGGAGTACTTACTGCGTCGTCGCCGTGCGTCCCGGATGTGATCTGGCCTCGGGCGTTTCCTTGACGATCACGCGTCCGTAATCCGGATCCAACTCACCATCCGGCCTGATTTTTCGCCGTCGCGGCGGAAGGATTCGAAGCGGTCCGAATAGCAATGGGTGCACCGTTCCAAGTGTTCTATGTTTTGTGGGGAAATGCCCATCCGCAAGAGCTGTCTCCGGTTCGCCAAAGCCACATCGAGCCGCCATTTCACGTCCGTTTTTTTTTCTAAAATATCGGGCCAGTCGTGAAATTCTTTTTGAAACTGGGCAGCCACGTCCCTTTCCACTTCATAACAAGATCTCAACATCGAGGGGCCTAAAGCGACGCATAGGCGTTCGGGCTTAGCACCCAAACTGACCATTCTCCGAATGGCGACTTCCGTCGCGCGCTGCAGAGTTCCTTTCCATCCAGCATGAATCGCCGCGATGATTTTTGCTTCCGGATCGACCGCCAATAATGATTGGCAATCCGCCGTCTTAATACCGATGGGGATATGCGGTTGCCTTGTAATCACAATATCAAAACCCGCCTCCCCGCTCTCACGTCCCGTCTCCACCATCAAAATATCCGTGCCGTGCGTTTGCCTTAACATCACGATGCCGGCGGGAGGAGTGTCTCCGCGCTCGCCAAAACCGTGCCGGATCGTGGGTAGGGACTCGAGAAGTCGCGATGTCATCATAGACGCCCCTCCAACTCCTGGATGAGATCCGTAAAATCCCCGGGGAGCTTGGTTTCAAAAAGCAACCGACTCTCCGTCTTCGGGTGAGTAAACGCCAGTCTCTTGGCGTGCAGGAGAGGACGCGTTTCCTCTTCCATTTTTTGATGCAGCGCCTCATCCTTGATCATGGAGAGGAAGCTCTTCGCCCCATAAAGAGTGTCGCCGACGATCGGGTGGTTCCTCTCCGATAGATGAACGCGTATTTGATGCGTTCGTCCGGTATCGATTTTGATCCGCACGTGAGCAACTCCGTCATATTGCTTTAAAACTTCATAATGTGTGACGGCATCTCGTGCCTTGCCCGTCTTGCTCGAAAATTTACGTCGATGTTGGGAATCGCGTCCGATCGCTTGGGAAATAGTCGCCCGTTTCGGAACGACTTTTCCGAAGACCAAAGCCTCATACACCTTTTCCACCGTATGATCCTTGAATTGAGTCGCCAATCGGTGATGGATCCAATCGTTTTTCGCGACGACCATCACTCCGGACGTACCCTTGTCCAAACGGTGGACGATCCCGGGGCGGAAGGTCGCATCCGTCGCTTCATCTTCTTCCATATCCGGTTCTGTGGAGACATCGCTTTTCTGACCCTCTGTAGGAAAGCCGAAATGATGCAAGAGTGCGTGGACAAGGGTCCCCTGAAAATGTCCTGGAGCCGGATGGACTACCATGCCGGCGGCTTTGTTGATCACGGCCAAATCGTCGTCTTCGTAGAGGATGTCGAGGGGAATGTCTTCGGGCGTCGCCTTGGGGATTTCCGGGGCACGGCGGAGAAGTTCGATCTCCTCCCCCCCTTTGAGGATCAGGCTCGGCTTGGTCTTGATCTCGCCGTTGACCCGCACGAAGCCGTCTTCGATGAGCTTCTTCATCTGCGTACGGCTATAATACGGGTGCCGTATCACCATCACATGGTCGAGCCGCTTGGGGTCCATAGAGTTTCCCTAAAATTAAATTTGCGCCTCGATCAACATCTCTCTAAATCGCGGGGCGTGATCACCCTCTCCAACGGCCATTCCTTCGAATTCATGACGGCTTCCGGCGCCTTGGCTTTCGACGGGGGCGGTTGGCCGTGGGAATGGCCTCTGCGGTGGGCGGGATTCATCGATCCCCCGCTCTTTACGAACGTCGCGAAAACGCTCTCCCGCCATCCCCGGAAGGGAAATCTCCGCTGGACGCACCCCTGGAGCGTGGTCAAAAATCTCCCTGAGGGCGTCGTGAACGCCATCGGACTTACGAACAGCGGCGTCGACTGGTGGATCGAGAAGGTCGCTCCTCGGCTCGACCCGAAGCGGCCTCTAGTCGTCTCCATCGAGGCGGATATCGAAGACGAAGCCCTCGAGATGATCGAACTCCTGAACCCCTTTGCCGATCGGCTGAAAGGTCTCGAGCTGAACCTCTCGTGCCCCAACACGCCGACGACGGACCAACGCAGCACCGAGAAGCTTGTCACGGTCTGCCAGGAGGCGTCGAAGACGTCGCGGCTCCCCTTAATCGCTAAAATCTCCTACACTCACGATTACAAGACGCTGGCCCTGGAATTCGAACGCTCCACGCGCATCGAAGCCCTCGCGATCAACAGCGTGCCGTGGAAGCTCGTGCACCCCGATCGCCCCTCGCCCCTCCAAAAATTCGGCGGCGGCGGTGTTTCCGGAAGGCTCATCCAAAAGTTCACTTGGAAAATGGTCGAAGAACTTTCCCGCGCGACGAAGATACCCGTGATCGGCCCGTCGGTTTGGGAATATGAGGATATCCAAAAGCTCTTTGATTTAGGCGCAAAGGCCATCAGCTTCGGATCGATTTTCGTCCAGCGGCCCTGGGCGCCGACGCTTTATGTGAGGCGTTATAAAGGCAGGACCTGAGCGAAGAGGTCGTATTCGGTGCCGCGCAGGATCTTCACCTCCACGAATTCTCCCGCCGTCGGCTTCGCTCCCGAGAGGTAGGTCACGCCGTCGATATCGGGCGATTGGGAATAGATTCGGCCTTGGAAAAAGCGGGAACGGTCCTTGGAGGGTCCTTCGCAAATCGCCCGGAAAATCTTGCCTTCCAACGCGCGGTTCTTCGCCAAGGAGATTTCTTGCTGCAATAGCATCAGGCGGTGGTAACGGTCTTCTTTAACCTCTTCCCTCACCTGATCCTCCAACAGCGCTGCGGACGTGCCGTCCTCAGGCGAATACTTAAAGACGCCCACGCGGTCGAATTGGTATTCTTGGATGAAGTTGCACAACTCCTGGAATTCCTCCTCCGTCTCGCCGGGATAACCCACGATGAACGTCGTCCGGATAGCCAGATCGGGCATGGCCGTCTTGAGCTTCGACAACACCTGCCTCACGTAGCGCGAAGGCGACCCCCGCTTCATCGAGCGCAGCACGCGCTCGCTGATATGCTGGAGCGGCATGTCGACGTATTTGAGGATATGCTCGCTATCCCGCATGACACCAATAAGACGGTCGTTGAATTCGAGCGGATACATATAATGAGGACGGATCCAAAAATCGCCCGGGACCTTATTGAGCTTCTGTAGAAGGATGGCGAGGCTGCTGCCGTTCTTGAGGTCGCGTCCGTATTCGTTCAAATCCTGGGCGATGAGATTGAACTCCTTCACGCCCTGGGCGACATAATGCTCAACCTCCGAAACAATCGATTCCATGGGGCGGCTGATAAGCTTACCGCGGATATCCGGGATGATGCAAAAGCTGCACACATGAGAACATCCTTCCGAAACTTTTACGTAAGAATAATGCTTGGGCGTCGCGAGCACTCGCGGCAAGTCCGGATCGGGCAGGATCTGATCCCGACTGATCAAGGCTTTTGGAAAGGCGCTCTTCTTCGCTTTTTTCGTTTTTGCGGCCGAGGGCTTGGAGGGAATGTCGAACCGCTTTTTCAACAAACCGGAAATCTTATCGAACTCTCCTGTCCCAATGAACATATCGACTTCCGGCAATTCGTGGGCGAGTTCTTCACTGTAACGTTGGGGCAGGCATCCGGACGCCACGAGGACTTGGCAATTCCCCTCTTCCTTGTAACGCGACATCTCGAGGAGGTGTTCGATGGATTCGGTCTTGGAATCTTCGACGAAACCGCACGTGTTGACGACGATGACGTCGCTCTCTTCGGGCCGCGTCGTGAATTGGAAGCCGTCTTTTTGCAGGAAGCCCAGCATCATCTCGGCATCGACGAGATTCTTGGGGCAACCGAGAGAGACGAGGCAGATTTTTTTGGCTTGAGCCGCTTGAGTCGCGAGCTCAAGCGATTCGCCGCTTTCCCAATGCGGATTGGGAACGGCGGATTCGTTCTTCATACGAAACCTCGTTAACTTTTATTCGTATGAAGGGTCATGATCAAGGCATCCTCCCGATTGTCTTGATAGTAACCCTTCCTCACCCCCGTCCGCTGAAAACCATACTTGTTATAAAGATGCAAGGCCGGAGTGTTGGAAACCCTCACATCGAGGGAAATAAACGAAACGCCGCGCTGCTTCGCGTCATGGATCATATGCTCGATGAGTTTTGAGGCGATGTTTTTCCGCTTACAATCGGCGCGCACGGCGATCGTGATCACATGCATCTCGTCGGCGACTTTCCAATAATCCAAGTAACCCGCGACGTGGCCTTCCAGTTTCACCACCCACAGGGAGGCGACGTCCAATAGGAGCTCGGTGCGGAACATATTTTCGGAAAACGGCATCGGAAACGACGCCTGCTCAATCGCCAACACTTCCGGCAGATCCTTTTCGGTCATCCGAGAGACTCTGAGAGCTTCTTCCATCCTGGCGTCTATTGGCTACCGTACGAGTGCAAACCCGAGAGGACTAAGTTAGTTCCGAGATAGGTGAAGATGACGGAAAAGAAACCAATAATGGAAATGACTGCAGATCTTTTACCACTCCATCCAGGCGTCATACGGCTATGAAGATAGGCCGCATAAATGAGCCATGTCACTAATGCAGTGGTTTCTTTAGGATCCCAACCCCAAAAACGTCCCCAAGCCTCATGGGCCCAGATGGCCCCAGTGATCAAAATAAGAGTCATGAAGGGAAAGGCAAACAAGGTGACTTTATAGGATACTTGATCCAAACGTGACGCTTCCGGCAGGTGAATGGCGATTCGATCCCCTCGATAGAGGCAAAGCAGACAAAAACCAACCATCGCGAAGAATAAGGACATCATGGCATAGGAATAAGGATTCGAACCCATGGTAATGCTCTGATAAGTACCGATAACGACATTCATCCATGCGAGAATCGACGCGAAGAAGACGAAAGAAATCGTCAGGAGAATTCGACCGAGAGGGCTTTCTTTTCGCAACAGAAAAACTATGGAGGAGGCCAAAGACAAGGCGGTCGTCACTTGAAATAAAAGCGGCACCCAAGGAATCTCTATTTGGAAAAATTTCACCGGATTGCTTCCAGGAATCGGATTCTTTACCCAAGCTCCATTAAACTGGACCATTTCCGTCATCAAATACTGGTTCTTCAGGAAGGTCTCGCTTCCACCCACCATCAAAAGGCACGCTACGATCATCCAACCGGTAGAAGCCCCTAAAATATGGTTATGGATACCTGTCTTGATTAGGTACAAAAAAGCGATCACTGAGGCCACCATAAATCCGGAATAGGCGAAAGCAGCCAAGCAAGAGTGCGACAAAAGCCACCAACTTTGCAGTGAGGGCACCAGAGGCGTAATTTCTTTAACAGGTACCAAAAACGCCAAACCTAGGGACGAGAAAACAAGCGGATAAACAAAAGCGCCTATGTAGCGGATACGGAACTTCAAATCGACGACGAAAGATATGACGGACAGTCCCCAACTGAAATACACCAAAGATTCGTAGAGGTTCGTCCACGGAGGGCGATAAAAACCGCCTTGAATCCATCGATCCACCAAGGCAACCGTATGAGGGAGAATGGCTGCCGCCGCAATGACGGGCGTAGCGACGTAAAGCCACCTTTTCCGGTTGATAAAGTACAGGATGTAAAAGACCATGGCGAAAAGATAGATCAAATTCGCCGTGTTAGTCATATAGATGCTAAGCGTGGAAGGGGTCATGGTTTCCTCATGCTTGTTGGCCCAAAGATTTTCAACAACCCTTTAAATAATTTCCTTCATTCGATCCGACAAAAAAACTTCTCTTGCGTTCCACTCGCGTCCCAACTCTCCGATGAGACCCCGAACCTTCTTAGCGAAGTTCTCGGGATGACGGTGTGAAGTCGCGGCGACCCATACTTTATTATCGTCCAAGACCATCCAAAGCTTCCTATGGGGAATGAAGAAAGTCGCCAATAAGCCGATCATTAAAATAGCCGAACCTAACCAAACAATATTGATGCCCGGATTTCTGGCGACTTGGAGTCCGGTCACCTCAATCGTCTTAAAGTCGTAGTGAAACTTCTCGAAAACAACATGGTAACGACCCTTTCTCACCGACTTGTCGAAATCGGGAAACTCTTTGAACAACCATACAGGTTGCGGATCCTCTCCAGATTCGCTCAAGGCGATTTGAACGGCTTCTCCCAAATTACGAGCATGCCCTTCGACGTTCAGAGGAACGTTCTCCGCGTAATCCACGACCTTCAAGGTGCCTTTCTTGCCGATTTTCTCTTCTTTGTCGAAATCGGTGACGATCCGGCTTTTTCGTCCTGACTGCGTATCAATCACTTCAAGGTTAAATTCGGTTTTTTCGTCGCCGGGTCTCTGACCAAAAGTCGCTTGATAGAAATAAACGCCTTTATACACCAAAGGCTCGTTCACCTTAATCAATTGACGCTTCACCACGCGACCTTCGTCGATGACCTCGAGGTCGCTGAAATAGGATTTAGGGGAACCGTCGGGATACTTTTCCATCCACGTCTTGACGCACCGGATAGTGAAGTCCAAGACCACTTTCTTACCGGGATTCAAGCGATCCAGGTAAACATTGGATTCTTCGCCGCTCGCCAATTGCATCTGGCCTTCAAAGCCCGTCCGATTTCCGATCAAACCGCCGATCAGGATTAAAACAAGACCCGTATGGATAACGTACACGCCTAAATGCGCCCATCGGGCGCTTTCTGCCCCAAAAAACACGGCGCCATCTTTTTCTGTCATGATCGCAGGTCGGAATTTCTTTCGAAACAAGTCCCGTATCCTTTCGATAACCCTTCCTCGGTCGAGCGAGGAAGGTTCTAAGACGATTTTACCGTGATGAACGGGTAGTGGAAGTTCCGGATTCAGCGTCGGCTTGAAGCTTTCCATGCGCCTCTGAAACCGGGGCCACATGTCTATGGAAGCAATCGTAATATTGATGGTCAAAAGAAAGAGCTGGAGCAGATACCACCAAGAATGAAAAACATCCAGAAGCTGAAATTTATCGAACCATTGGATGGTTTCGGGAGAATAGACACGCTCAAGTTGTCCTGGTTCGGCGATGGGGCGTTGAAGAATGATGCTTCCTGCCATTGTACTGATAACCAAAAGGACAAAAAGCACCAGAGCCAGCTTCAAAGAACTGAACAATTTCCAAGCTTTTTCCAAGAAACGTTCCAAGAACGGCTCCCCTTTCGGAAGCCGCCTTTAGACAGGTCCCGGAATTCACGCAACTATATTACAAAGATAAGCGCCACTACTGCTGACGTACAGCTTTAAGACCCCTAAAGCAGCGCCGGATCATCTCGAGTAAAAAGACTTACCTGGAAATTTAGCGCGAACGCCTAATTGCTCTTCAATTCTTAATAGTTGATTGTATTTGGCCAAACGCTCTGACCGGGAAAGACTTCCAGTCTTGATCTGGCCGGCACAAGTGCCGACGGCGATATCCGCGATGGTGACGTCCTCCGTCTCTCCGGAGCGGTGGGAAATCACGTTGCGGTACCCGGACTTCTTAGCCATTTGGATGGCCTTAAAGGTCTCGGTGAGTGAACCGATTTGGTTCACTTTGATCAGGATGGAGTTTGCTGTCTTGGAATCGATGCCTTTCTTGAGCCGTGCAGGATTCGTGACGAACAAATCGTCCCCGACCAGCTGGACCCGGCCGCCGATCGCGTCGGTGAGCTTTTTCCATCCCGCCCAATCCTCCTCTGACAGCCCGTCTTCGATGGAAATGATCGGGTAGTCCGTCGAAAGCTTCGTATAATAAGTCACCAACTCTTCGGCGCTCTTTTTCACGCCTTCTTCTGTCTTAAGCTTGTAATGGCCGTTCTCAAAGAGCTCGGTCGCCGCCACGTCCAACGCGATGAAAAGGTCGCGGCCCGGTTCGTAACCGGACTTCCGGGAAGCTTCGCAGAGCAGGTCCAAAACCTCACGATTCGAACCGATTTCGGGAGCGAATCCGCCTTCGTCGCCCAAGGCGGTCGAGAGCTTCTTCGCGTGCAGGATCTTTTTCAGGTTCTGGAAGACTTCAGTCCCCATGCGAAGCGAGTCCTTGAAGGTCGCCGCGCACGGCACGATCATGAATTCTTGGATGTCGATCTCGTTGTCCGCATGCTTGCCGCCGTTGATGACGTTCATGAGGGGCACCGGGAGGACGTTCCCCTCCTCCCCATTGAGCTTCGCGAAATATTGGAAAAGCTCCAGGCCTTCCGTCGCGGCCGAGGCTTTGGCGTACGCCATGGAAACCGCCAAGATCGCGTTCGCGCCGAGCTTGGCTTTGTTAGGGGTCCCGTCTAACTCCATCAAAAGGGAATCGAGCTTTTCCTGCTCTCCGGTTCCGAACCCTTTCAGCTTTTCCTGAATGGCTCCCGACACGTGGGACACGGCCTGCATCACGCCCTTACCCAAAAACCGTGTCGCATCCCCGTCCCGGAGCTCCACCGCCTCGAAAGTTCCCGTGGAGGCCCCCGACGGCACAGCCGCCCGGAAAAGCTGGCTGTTATCCAACACGATATCCGCTTCGACCGTGGGCCAGCCCCTCGAATCGATGATTTCCCGCCCATGGATTGATTTGATTTTAGCCGCCATCCGACGCCTCCTTAAAATTGGAGGCGTGGTATATTGGCAGATAGTGCGAATCAACAAATAAAGACGAAACTTTCCCCACCCTATAACCGACAATTCCGTAATGAAGATAGTGGCCTCACTATCAAAGCCTCACAAGTCTTATTTTTAAAGCTTATCGTACAATTTCCGGACTTTCACCGGAATCTCTTCTTTCATTTTCCCTTGAAAGCATGGGTTTGTGCACGAAAAAATCGTGGCACCGACTTTGGATCGAGTCTGAGGCAAAGGAGATTTTATGTCATTACTCAATGCCCTCAAAACATCCGTCGCCATAATCATGCATCCCATAAGCTCTCGAACGGAGGCCCCCGTAAGACAGGAAATAGGCTCTCAGACTTCTCCCTCTCTTCTTCCCCGCCTTGTCTCTCAAAATCCGACCCTGTCACGATCTCTGGGTTTATGGCCTTTGCGCGGAATAGCACCCTTAGCCGAGAGGATTATAGAAAGTGCCCGCCAATCCACCGGCACACGCTATCAATGGGGCGGCGAATCGAAGAAAGGCATGGACTGTTCCCACTTCGTTCACCATGTATACCGGCAGTCTGGTATTTCCTATCCTTATACCACGACCCATGGGGACTGGAAGAAGGCGGGATTTGTCCATACTCAAAATCCACAACGCGGGGATCTCATTCTCTGGAAAGGGCACGTAGGCATCGTCGTCGATCCGGAGAGGAAAATATTCATCGGAGCCCAAAAATCGACAGGCGTCGCCGAAGCCAGTTACGCCGCTGGAAAATATTGGGGGCAAAGGACCCACAGTTTTTTAAGGCATCAAGGCGCTTTTTGATTTTAAAAAAAACTTTATGAAACGAAAACTTCTTTCTTTGATTCTCCTAGCGATTTTCGCGCTCTCTCCCGCCGCTGGATCAAGTTCCTTAAAGCTGGGGAAAGCGGGATTGGTGGTTCAAAAATTTTGCCGGTTGGATGCCGCCGGGAAACGCCTTTCCAGCGATTTTCACGATCTAATACAACCCCTCGTCTCTTGGGAAGAAGAACCGGGATGGGATGTCCTCACCCGCATCCAATCCTTCAAAATCGTCCAAGAAGAAGATTCCGGAAGCTCCGCCCGCGTTAAGGTGATTTACGAGGTGACAGCGGTACCGGATGATACGGGGAATATGATTCCCACCCGACAAAAGGAAGAGGTTATCTATACTTTAAAGCCCATTAAAGGTCGTTGGAGAATTACGGAGCCTCAACTTATGCCCCATGTCTTGAAAATCCCCAAATAGACAGGCTTCGCGATCTTTGCTAGCGAACTCACCTATGATTTCGATCCCTAAAACCCTTTCCGAGCGGGAAACCGTCATCTTCAAACACGCCCTTTTGGGGGACTCCGTCATCGATTGGTCGAGACTTTTCTTCTCGGACGAAGATAGCGTCTTGAAATTCCTCCGGCTGAATGAATTTGATCCGACGAGGCCCAAAGATATGGACCGTCTCGGATTGATCCATCAAGAAGCGACCGACTACCTCCAAAACCACCTGCACTTCGACATCTCCGCCGAGCTGAAGGATTCCACGCAAATCATCCCGCTTTTTCTCAAAGCGTCCCAAGGCCAAGACAAAGCCCTCATTCGGCAAAGCTGCGCCATCCTGAAGACGATGAACATCATCCACCACATCGATGGGCGCGAACTTCTGTATAATTGTTCGATCAGTTTAAGGGATCTCTTTAGCTTGGTGGAGGATAAGGTGGTGCGCGCCCTCTCCCACTTATCGAGGACCGGCACGTCCATGACGCATTATGAAGGCGGACGGAAATCGAAAGACAGCATGATCACGAAGTTGCTGTCCAAACGGGAATCGATTGCCGCCCAAATCAACGATCGCGTCCGCTACCGGATTACCGCAAGGACCAAAGAAGACATTGCACGAATCGCGAACTACCTTTTCGAAACCATCATCCCGTTCAACTACATCATTCCCGGCGCTTCGACTAATCAGCTCTTCCAATTGGACATGAAGAAGAAGGATGCTATCAATCGATTGTTGCACATCAACCCTCTTTACGCCCGGAAAAGATCTCAGGATTACACGTCAAAGGCCTATAAGGTATGTAAATTCGTGGCGGATATTCCGATCCGCATGGATAATTTCCTGGCCCAATCGGGAGGTCCGGCTTTCCGCGAAAGCCTGGGAAACATCGCCTTCGTCCTGGTGGAATTCCAAATTGTTGACGAGGAAACCTCCGCCAAAAACAATTTCGGGGACGCCAGCCACGAGAAATATAAGATCCGCCAGAAAACGGGTGTTGTCAAAAGGCTTATTGGAAGTAAATAGGCCTTATGGAGTTGATTCTACTTATCGTAGCCGTGGCGATCGGCGTCGGTTTTTCACTCATTTTTTTGCTGGCGCTCGCCGAGAAGAAACAAAAAAAAGGTCAAGCAGCGTCTCCCCCTAAAGCCCTCGACCAAGGCCAATTCGAAAAAGCCTGTATGCAGATCTTAGAGACGATGAAACTCAACCTCGAGGAATTCCATCGTACGGGGGATAATCAGCTGGATATTCTCGCGAAAAACCCGGCTCCGTTTACAGGAGGTGAATATCTTGTCCAATGCCTTTACGTTCCGGAGGATTTTACGGTCGATGCGGCGAGAATTTTGGAGTTCTCCCATACCATCGTCCAGGATAGGCTTTCAAAAGGGATTTTCATGACGATGGGCCGGTTCACTCCGGACCTCGGGTCCATCGGGGAATTGGCGCCGATTGAATTTATTGATGGAAAAAAATTCCGTGAGCTTGTGAAGGAGCACGCTCCGGACTACTGGGTCATTCTCTCGTAGATCTTTTCCTTCTTACCTTGCTTAATCAGCCGATCGTTGATGATCGCTTCTCGAAACGCGATCCACGTGCATGTGATCGTACTCACTAACATGATGAGGATGGCGATGTTGTCGGGCTCAGTCAAGATCTCGATTAGATTATGCATAATCATCGCGGGTAACAGAGCGAAAAAAACGTGTCAAACAGATTGACTTCAAACGCCAGATATCCTTTTTTTCGTCCATGAATGAACCCATTTGGAGCCTTTTGGCGCCGCTGATCCTCTTCAATTCCATTCTCTTGATGACAGTTCTCTTTTTCCGCCTTACCTACAGCTCCCAACCCAGGAACACCGAAGTCGACCTGAAGGAACATTCCCGACTCCTCAACCGGTTTTTCAAGGAATATTGGTATTGGCTCACTTCCCCCTTCACGAAACTCATGGTCCACATGAGGGTCTCCCCCAACACACTTACGGTGTGCGGCTTCCTTATTTCCTGCGGGGCTGCATTCCTGTTCTATCTGGGGCACATCGCCGCCGGAGGGTGGGTCATGATCTTTGGGGCCACTTTTGATATGTTCGACGGTCACGTCGCCCGCATGACTGGACGCGTGAGCCGCTCTGGCGCTTTCTTTGATTCTGTCATGGACCGCTTTTGCGAAGGCGTCGTACTCCTCGGGTTAGCCGCCTACTATCGCGATTCTTGGGTGTTATATGTCGTGGTCTTAGCTCTCATCGGCTCGATGATGGTTTCCTATACAAGGGCCCGCGGCGAAGGCGTGGGCGTCGAAGTCAAGGAAGGCTTCATGCAGCGACCCGAACGGATCGTTTATCTGGGTGTGGGTTCCGTTTTTAGCCCTCTTTTTTCCTATTTCGTCTTTCCCTTCCTGGCAGTCCCCGTCTATTTCCTGAACGCGGGAGCCATCGTCTTAATCGCCATCATGACGAACATTACGGCGGTCCAACGTATGTTGCTAGTCATGAAGCGTTTAGAATCCTAGCCCCGCCTCTGGGGTCTCTACCCCTAATATCCGTGCTTATCCAAGGCTGATCCATCAGCAACAAATTGTAATTATTGATTATTTTAAAACACTCTCATTGGCAAAGGACTTGCTCTATAGTCCTCCATGAGATTGAGCTTTTACAAAAAAATGATGATGAAGGCGGTGATGGCGGCGGTCTTGTTGGTTTCCTTAAACGCTTTCGCTGCGGATAAGGAATCTCAAGAAGGTTTCATCCCGCAAATGATGCAGCAGGTGAAAGGCAATGGTTTCGCCCTGACGGACGTTCGATCCAACACCGTTCTCGAAATTAGCGGATCGAAACTCAGCTCAGGCCCTAAGGTCTTATTGACCTTCCGATTCGGCGCTTAACTCCCTCCCTTTATGTTTGAAATAAAAAACCCGGTGGTTGCTGCCACCGGGTTTTTGCTTTCGAAACGCTCTTTTTCTCTAATGACATCCACAACCGCTGCCGCAATTTTCCTCACCGACGGGAGAGGTAGGACGCATCGCAGTCTTTTGGGCTTCGGATTCGGGAAGTCTGACGGTGTGTTCCCATTGCGGTAACGGCATGGGGCGGTTGCCGGCGAAAACGCCATGGCGCCCGTATTTCCGATACCAATCCGCCACGGACGCGTTCTTAAACATGTTCTCGATGATCTGCCTCCACCCGATGCCGGTATTGTAAGCGCAGAAGGAGATTTCCCCAAGCTGGGTTCCGTAGGGTATGATGCACATCTCCGTGCGGCGGAAATCGTAATTGAAGAGATCTTGAAACCACATGCCGGCGACGAACATGAAGTGCCAGCGATCTTTCTTCCGCTCGTGACCGACACCATAATCCACCTTTCGGTCCAAGCCACCGCCGCTTTGCTTATCGAACTTCCGCAAAAGATCGCCCAATTTCATCTCCTTGGGCGCTTTGCTCGGGTTGAAGTTCCTCAAGAGGGATGTCGCCACCTCTAACTTAGTCAGCCAATTCGGCTGGAAAGCGTCGGTGATTTCCTGCACATCCTCTAAGAACCTCTCCAAATTGACGAATTCGGTCAAAGGCAGCCATTCGCGATGCCGTTTATCGACCATCAACGCCATTCCGGTCCCGCAGTTGGGATGGCAGCCGCATTTCAAATTCCCGAACTCCTGGTTAGGTCCCTGCAACATATCGGACAAATCGGAGATCGGTCCGATGGCCGACAAAGGGAACCAATCGCGCAAAGGCTCCGAAATGCCCGTTTGCTTCTTCACATCGTGCGCGAGGTGAGACAAAGTATAGCGCTGTTTCTTACGCGTCTCGTCGTCCACATCCTCGTCGCGGCCCGTAAAGGATACGGGCTGGAAAGACACAAAGGTGATCTTGTCTGAGTTCTGGATCGCGAAATCCACGATGGGGCCGACTTGATGGTCGTTGATGGTGTTTACGATCGTCACGACGAGCACGACGTCGATTCCGGCGTTGTAGAGGTTCGTAATGGCGCGCAGCTTCACGTCGAAGAGATTCGAGATCTTACGGTGCTCGTTGTTCTCGTTACCGACGCCGTCGAACTGGAGATAGGCGATCCTCATCCCCGCATCATAAGCCTGCTTGGCGAAATCGGGATCCTCGGCGAAGCGGATCCCATTGGTCGCCGCCTGGACGCTGAAGTAACCGACGTCCTTGCAGTATTTGATCGCATCGATGAAGTAAGGGGATAATGTTGGCTCTCCTCCCGAAAACTGCACCGACATTTGGCGACGCGGTTGGATCTTGAGCGAGTTGTCCAATATCTCCTTGATCTCCTCCCAGGAAAGTTCGTGCACGTAACCGACCTGGTTAGCGTCCATGAAGCAAGGATCACACATCATATTACAACGGTTAGTGAGGTCGACCGTCAACACGGACCCGCGACCGTATTGAATGGAAGAGGTTCCATGGTTGCGGAGGTTCGTCAGTGGAGCTTTGAAATCCCTACCTGGATACAGCTTCTCGATCCTTTTCAAAAAAGCGGGATCGATCGCCATCACGTCTTCGAATTTACCGTGCTTCGGGCAATCCTTGATCATCAAGATTTTTCCGTCGACTTCGGCGATAGTAGCCTTTATTTCACCCGGATTTTGGTTAATAAGGTGCGTGTAGTCCTTTACTCCAGAAATAATTTCCTCACGAGCTTCTTTAACGCATTTGGGACAAAGTGAATCGGTTTGCCGAGGCCAGCCAAGTTGGGGAAAGGTTTTTTCCTTTTTTCTTAACAGCGGCGCTGGAGCCCACTTTGGTTTAAAAGGCGTTCCTTGATGTAGCTTATTTACAAGCTGAAAGACGGGCCAAAGAGCTTTAGCGCCTCCAACCAACAGTCGCTCACCAAGTTTCAAACCACCCTGCTCCAGCTTTTTGGAAGCTAGCTGTCCAGGCTCCGCACCATAAAAGCGATTGAAATCCAAAAAACTCTTCTCTTGCTGCATTTTTTCAAGATCTTTGTAAGCAACGGCGGCCATGGATTATCTCCTATAATTTCTTAACGTTTAGCTTTTTCTAAACATTCCAAACATTTGATTTTAAACATCTTTTTCAGATGACGCTGTATGTAAAAACCGCAGTATTGGGTCAATAAAAATATAAAAAAATGGACACAGACTCGTCCCCTTGATTTATGGAAGGTGAGTCCTTAAATTTAAAGTTCACGCATCAAAGGCAAAAAAGCGAAAAGGAGATCTAATGGCTTCCGAAAATGTTTTTCATACGACCGATCAAAACTTCGACCGCGATGTGCTCAAGAATTCGAAACCCGTCATCGTCGATTTCTGGGCTACGTGGTGCGCCCCATGTCGCGCCTTAGCCCCGGTGATCGACGAAGTAGCCAACCAGTTCAAGGATAAGGTGGGTGTCTACAAAGTGGACATCGACAGCAATCCTGAAAGCCCGGCGCAATTCGGCGTGAGGGGCATTCCTACGGTCATCCTTTTTAAGGATGGCAAAGTCGTCGACCAGGTGGTAGGTGCCGTACCGAAATCAACACTGGAAGGCTTGATCAAAAAAGCGCTATAATTCCGCGATGCGGAAAATACCGGCGACCATCGCCACCCAACACCCCGACAACTCGAATGCACCTTCATGGCTCCGCTCGGCGAACGGCTCTGCTTTCATCTCGACACACGACGAAGTCGAGGAATGTTACCGCGTCTTCTCGGAACTAAGTTGTGATGAATACATGTGGGATTGGGAAGGAAAGTTCGTTGACGAAGCCGTCATCGAGCGTCTCTTCAACCTCTATCCCGATTATTTCGCAAAACATCAAATCGGCAAGGACAAGCTTCTCACATTTCGCATCCCGAACATCTCCCAAGAATCGGGCTTTCGACTCGCCCGCTCATTTATGACGTTGATTACAGCGGCCCATACGGCGCAGGAGCATAAGGTCCATTCCCCTCCCATCTTCGAAGCCATTCTCCCAATGACAAGCTCAGCGTCTCAATTAATCCTCGTACACAAAAAATATTTAAAGGCCCTGCAATTCGAAAAAGCCATTTTCGATAAAGCATTGATGAAGCCCACTGATCTGGAAGTGATACCCCTCATCGAAGGGACGGCCTCGCTCATACACTCAAGGCAAATTTTAAAAGATTATATTTTTTCTTATGAAGAGATTTTTGGGATCCGGCCTAGATATCTGCGACCCTTCATTGCACGCTCCGATCCGGCCCTGGACGCGGGATACCTCTCCGCCATTCTTTCGGCACGAGGCGCGATCTCGGAGTATTATCTCTTCCAGGAGGAATCCCGCATTCCCGTTTTCCCCATGATTGGAGTCGGATCCCTCGCTTTTCGGGGAGGGCTTTCCCCTTTCTCATTAGATCGCTTCTTCAAGAATTATGCAGGTATTCGAACGGTCACCATCCAATCGGCTTTCCGTTACGACTACCCACTCGACGTCGTCAAAAAAGCCATTTGTACCTTAGATAAGAAACTTCCTAGCTTGAAGCCTTGCATTTTCACCCGATCAGAGATCGAGGAAATTTCTTTCTTAGACCGCTTCTTCGCTTCTCATTACCGTCCCATCATTCTTGAGTTGGCGACAAGCATTAAGGAGTTTGCTCCTTTCATTCCGTCTCATCGGGAAAGGATCCAACATACGGGCCACTTCGGTTATTCCAGAAAAATGGGCAATAAAACGTCTCTCCCACGGGCTATTACCTTCTCTGGAATCTTTTACTCTCTGGGCATACCGCCCTGTCTTATCGGAACCGGACGTGCGTTAAGAGATTTTAGAAAAAAGGAGAAAAACCGTTTCGAGAAAAAACTGAATAAATATTTCCCGACATTGGAAGAAGATTTGGTGAAAATTGGGTCTTACTTGAATCGGGAGAATATCAAGCTCTTATCCCAAAAAAACCAAGCTTGGAAACGGATTCAAGAGGATGTCTTAGCAATAGAGGATTTACTAGGGCACAGACTCGAGCCTTCTTCTTCTGACGAATATATCCATCGAAACATGACTTCGAACGTATTCCATTTTTGGGAAAAATACCGCAAGAAGCCGGATGACGCGGGAAAGGCTCTGGTAAAATCGGAAGTTTTGAGGGCCGCTCACGTCCGCCGAAGCATCGGCTAAAACATAAAACGCCGCATCGAGATGTTCAGCAAGAAGCTCGTTCCCACCATCATCATCACTAAGGAAGACCCCCCGTAGGACAGGAACGGAAGTGTAACTCCGGTCAAGGGGATCAAACCTAAAACGCCTCCTAGATTAATAACGATTTGCCAAAAGAAAAGAGACGTTACTCCTAAGGCTAAAAAGAGACCAAAGCTTTCTTTTGCTTGCATCGCTTGAAAAAGGCCGATGACCAGAAGCGCTATGTAGAACCCTAGGATTACCAAACACCCCGAAAAACCCCACTCTTCCGCCCAAACCGGGAATATGAAGTCCGTGTGCTTCTCTGGGAGGTAGAGAAGTTTATTATGCATTCCCTTCAAGTAACCTTTTCCTAAAATTTGTCCCGAACCTACCGCGATCTTGGATTGAAGCAAATGATACCCTCGCCCCTTAGGATCTTCATCGGGATGAAGAAAAGCCAAAATGCGGGCCTTTTGATGTCCTGACATCATCTTTTGATAAGCACCCACGGATCCGACAAGACCTACGATTAGACAGATGAGAACAATCCTTTTCTGAACACCGGCGAATAAAACCAAAGAGGCAAAAGTAGCGATGAGAAACAAACTGGAACCAATATCTTTTCCAATTAAAATAAGAGCCAGAGGAACCATGAAAAGCATGAGCGGCACGATTAACTCAACCCACCCATAATTACGAAATGTAGGCGGATGTTCGGAGAGATACTTAGCCATTGTCAAAATAAAGGCCATTTTTGCGAATTCAGACGGCTGAAAACTGACAGGGCCAATGACAAGCCAATTTTTATTTCCAGCCACTTCCTTACCGAAAAGAGCCACGAGGATCAGTAAGACGATTGATAAAGCATAAGTGGGATAGGCCAACGTCAGAAAGACACGATAATCAATGAATAGAATGATGAATGAAACCGCAAACCCGATGCCGAACCACATTAACTGTGAGATGAGCATACCTGACACACCCCCGGTTGCGATGTTATAGGTAGCGCTGTGAAGATTCACCAGCCCGATCGCGCAAAGAGTCAGGGAAACCCAAAAAAGAGGCCAATGAAAATGCATTTTTAGTCGTTGATTAAACATTAGAGATTTCCTCCCGCTCCTGATTTATCGGGAAGTAGCTTATGAATTTTCATATATTCGTCCAAGACGGCACGGGCGATGGGCGCGGCCGCTGAAGCCCCAAAACCTCCATGTTCAACAATCACTCCGATCGCAATTTGAGGGTCTTGGTAAGGAGCATACACGACAAACCACGCATGATCTCCCGTATTAATGCCCTTAGCTCGGGACTTTCCCTCTTCACTGATAACCTGCGCAGTTCCTGTCTTGCCCGCCATCTCGTAATAAGGCGTGCGAATTCCATGAGCCGTGCCCCCATCGCTTTGAATAGCATCTCTCATTCCGGCATGAACGATGTCTAAAGTGTGTTGAGAGATTGGCAATTTTTCGGCTTCCTTTAATTCATACTTGAAAATAACATCCCCATCATCATCTTGTATTTCTTTGAGGAGATGGGGTTTTATTTTTTTACCCATTGCCACTTGAGCAACCATGAGTGCATTCTGTAAAGGAGTCGCGGTATCGTACCCTTGCCCTACTGAAATAGACAAATTTTCTCCCGGTTGCCATTCTTCCTTGAAGACCCTTTTTTTCCATTCTGCCGTCGGAATTAAACCCGGCTTTTCCCCCTCTAGATCTAGCCCACTCAGCTTGCCTAAACCCAACATCCTGGCGTATTTTGCAATCCTGTCGACTCCCAACTTCAAGCTTAATTGATAATAAAAAGTATCGCATGATTCAGAGATCGCCCTATGAATAGAAACAGAGCCATGGCCTCCCTTTCTCCAACACTTAAAAAACCGGCCACCATACTGCATTCCACCGGGACAAAAAATTGACTCATCTTGTTTCACTACCCCTTCTTCTAAAGCGGCTATAGAAGTGACGACCTTAAAAGTAGAGCCTGGAGGGTATGTGCCTTGAATAGCTCGGTTAAGCAGTAGATTCCTCGCATCGGACACAATATCGGACCATAAACTATGAGAGACATTAGATGCTAAATGGTCAGGATTGTAGGAGGGCAAGCTCACCATAGCCAAAATTTCCCCCGTCCTCGGGTCAAGGGCAACAAGACCACCGGATCTGCCTGCGTACTTTTCCTCGGCGATTTTTTGCAATCGACTATCTATGGTCAAGACAACGTTTTTTCCGTGTTCAGCATCCCGATGCTCCCGAAAAACGGCTACATCCTCATTGTCGATCTCGCGTCCCGCTGCATCAACGATTTTCAGATCATATCCGTCTACACCTCTTAGATATGACTCCCAATACTTCTCGACACCAGCCGCACCTACCAAATCCCCGAGACTGTATCGCCCTGGCTCATTTTTTTGTTTCTTCGATAATTCTTTCTCTGATATTTCAGCAATGTAACCTAAAGTATTGGTCGCAATGGGCCCTTGAGGATAACTCCTTAATGGCCTGACCATGACTTCTACCCCACGCAAATCGAGGTTTTCGCTTTCGTCATCGGTTTGCGAAACCTTCAAACCCCTGATTTTAACCGCCGTATCGTAAGGAATATCAGAAACCAAAGTAATCGGGTAGAACTTCGGCTGCCTCGCTCCCTCTTTCCATTTGGACTCAATGCTTTCCGGGGACACATTGACGATTTTAATGAGGGCATTTTTGACGGCTTCCAAATTTTTTACGTGCTGAGGAATGATGACGAGGTCAAACGAAGGACGATTTTCAGCGATAGCGATATGGTTTCGATCAAAGATGATGCCTCGCCCCGCCGGAATTTTGATCTCTTTCATAGTATGGATCGAGGAAAAATTACGGTAAAAACTTCCTTTAACCACCTGTAGCTGAAAGAGACGTCCGATGACTGTCATAAAGAAAACGATGATGAGGGCGAAGGCGAAAGAAATGCGCCGAGATCTTTCGGTCGATTTGGACTCTGAAAAATCAATAGGCATAAGGATCTTCAGGCTCCTTTACCAGCCAATTCAAAAGCGGGAAGAAGACGATGGAGGCCATACCTTGGAGAAGACTAAAGAGGATTGTATGAAAAAACTGCACGGAGCTTGAATAATCAAAGATATATAATATTCCCTGAATTACCCAGCGAGAGACAAATGAAAGGACAAAGACCCAGAGGATTTGAGAAGCGTCTTCCTGAAAAAAAAGATTTTTGTGGAATGAGCGGAGGAAGAAAAAAAAGATCAGATACGTCATTAATAAAGGACCGTGAAATGGAATACTCCATGCCTCTTGAACTAATGCTATGGTGATGATCCATAAAACACCGGGAAAGAAAGGAATAAAGAAACCCAAATAAAAAATCGTTAATAAAAGTAAATCCAACCTTAAAGATGGTGTTGGGAAATAGGATAAATTTCCTTGTATAACTAATGAAAAGATCATGATGCAAAAAAGACTGATGGCTCGTTTCATTTCTTTTGGATTAAAACTTCTCTCACCTTAAAAAAATCGGCAGCTGGCAAAACCTCAGCCTCCTGGAAGATTTCGAACTTCTTCTTTTTATTCCCGTGAACGTAACCCACCAATAGGCCTTCCGGATAGATCCCATCGAGTCCTGATGTCGTAACGGCGACACCGTCGTCGATCTGCGCTGAACGATTGAGGTATTCGAAAACTCCGATGAATAAATCCCTATTTAGAGACAACTTCTTACTCCGACCAACAACGAGGCCTCGTGCGTCTGTGCCGTCTATACGTACATCCACAGCACTCGTGGGGTCGACGATCAATAGCACCTGACTAGAATGCGAAGCGACCTTACTCACCTGACCTAACAAGCCTTGACTGGATATGACGGCTGCCCTCTTTTGTATTCCATCTTCCGAACCTTGATCGATTGTCAGTTGTCGAAATGGACCTGTAGGCGAAAAAGAGATGACCCGTCCCCCAATCCAATTGGCCTTTTCCTCCCTTTTCATAGAAAGGAGTTCTAAAAGACGATCTCTTTCCTTTTCAACGGAGATCCTCTTCATGGTTTCAAACTCACGATCTTGAAGATCGTTTTTCAAGCGTGAGTTCTCTTTGGCTAAAGAAACTAACCAAAAGTAATGCTGGAAGGTCGATCGGAACTGATCTTCCACCCACAAGACCGTTTTCGAAACGGGATTGATGATGAAAGAAACAGACCGATCGATCCATAAGAACGGCTTTTTTTCTTCGACATCTTTTCGAAAATAAAGAAGGGAAGCCACTCCTCCTAAAAGGATTACGGCAACGATAATCCTTCTAAAAGTTCTTCCAAAAGAATCCATGCTCGGAATTAAGTGATAGTAATACCTTTGAGAGTATCCAGTTGATCGAGAGCCATACCCGTACCGAGGACGACACAGGTTTGGGGGTCTTCGGCAACCATTACGGGCAATGAAGTTTCTTCTCGGAGCAAAATATCAATATTACGGATACAAGCCCCTCCTCCAGCCAAAACGATACCACGATCCACTATATCAGAAGCTAACTCAGGGGGAGTTCTTTCTAATGCAGTTTTAACCGTCTCAACGATGACATTCATAGGCTCTTGGATCGCCTCTCGCACTTCCTCTGAATTGATCTCAAACGTCTTAGGTACACCCGCTACCAGATCCCGTCCTTTCACCTCCATCGTCCGCACTTCCTTCTCTGGATAAGCCGTACCGATGTTGATCTTAATCTGTTCCGCTGTTCTTTCACCGATCAATAGATTATATTTCCTCTTCAGGTAATTTACAATCGACTCATCCAGCTTATCCCCAGCGGTCCTAACCGACTTACTATAAACAATACCCGCCAACGAAATCACCGCCACTTGCGTGGTCCCACCTCCGATATCCACGATCATGTTTCCGGAGGGTTCAGTAATCGGCAGCCCCGCTCCGATTGCGGCAGCCATCGGTTGTTCAATTAAAAAAACCTCGCGGGCACCCGCCGACGCGGCGGATTCACGAACGGCTCTTTTTTCGACTTCCGTAATGCCAAAAGGGACACAAATAATGATACGCGGGCGGATTAAAGTCTTGCGATTATGGGCCTTGCGGATGAAGTACCTCAGCATCGCCTCTGTGACTTCAAAGTCAGCAATGACCCCTTCCCTCATCGGACGTATTGCCTCAATGGTTCCTGGGGTCCGCCCCAACATCTCCTTAGCTTCTTTACCAACAGCCAAGACTTTACGGACGCCTCGGGCATCTCGCTGAACGGCCACGACGGAAGGTTCGAAAGCGATGATTCCCTTTCCTTTAACAAAAACAAGTGTATTTGCGGTTCCAAGATCAATGGCAAGATCATTGGAAAATAAGCCCAGAACGCGGTCTAGTATCATAGAAATTTGTTAATTATCATTTTGACCAAATAAGGGCAAGGAATATCATAACAAACTAGTTGATTTCAGACAGGATTCGCCAGTATCAACTTTTCCCTATGCTCACATTCATGAGAAAGCATGCCAGCTCTTGGCTCATAAAAACAGTCTTGGGATTGATCATTCTGACTTTCATCCTTTTTTTTGGTTACACGCGCTTAACAGATCGTTCCCAAGACAGCCGTCAATTTGTCGCGAGAGTAGGAGATCACCACATTTCCCGCAAGAAATACGACATCAACCTCGAAGCCACTATGAAGCGTTTCCAAGAGAGCATGAAAGACGGCGGCTTTCCGGATGGGTTAAGAGGCTTTGTTGAGCAAAATGTTCTACAACAGTTAGTGCAGCGGGAGCTAATGTCTCAATATGCTTTGAAATTCCCTATTTCGATCAGTGACGAAGAGGTCGCTACAACGATTAAAGATGACAAGAACATCTTTCCCGATGGGAAATTTGACCTTATGAATTACCGCGAGAAATTCCTGCCTTTTTATCGAAATGCCTATGGAGAAAATTTCGAGGATGCGATCCGGCGACAGCTTCTCATTGAAAAAATGGGTGTGGTTATCGATCAAATCTATACTCCTTGGCACGACGAACTCCAAAAATCTTTGGCAGCTCTAGAAAGTAAGAAAACTTTGGCCGGTAAGACCGACAAGAAAGGGGGGGCCAACGAGCTCTCCTCTCCGACCCCTCTTTCCATCGATCCCAATCAGCTTTTCACGCTTTGGATCGATCGCTATCGTGAACAGATAAAAGTTGAAACGTACTTAAAGCCTTAAAGATGTCAAAATTCCCTACAGCTTTGCCTCACTATTTGGAGGAGATCTATTCCCTCGGGGGGAAAGTATATGAGGTCGGTGGCGCCGTCAGAGACCGTTTTTTAAAACTACCTCATAAAGATAGCGATCTACTCGTTACTCACGTCTCTATAGATCTTTTAACGCGTACCTTAAAGAAGTTCGGCGATATCCAAACCGTAGGCAAGAGTTTCGGGGTGATCAAATTTTATCCCCGTCAAACGCCCCAAACGTGCATCGACATCGCTCTTCCTCGAAAGGAAGTATCCACGGGTGCGGGGCATCGAGATTTTCAAGTCGATTTCGATCCCTATATTCCCGTCGAGATCGACCTTTCACGCCGAGACTTCACCATCAATGCAATGGCCCGAGAATGCGTGACTTCAGTCCTGCATGATCCCTTTCAAGGACAAAGAGATTTGGAAAATAAGATTCTCAGGGCTGTTTCGAATAAGTCCTTCGAGGAAGATCCGTTAAGATTGATGCGTGGCATACAATTCGCCGCACGATTTATTCTTACTCTCGCCCCAGAGACTTACGATTCTATGAAAAGAAATGCATCGCGCATCAAGACGGTTTCGCCGGAACGAATTAGCGAAGAAATCCGTAAGCTTTTATCGGCGGAGAAACCTTCGATTGGATTCATCCTTATGAATGAAGTGGGATTATTAAGAGAGGTTTTCCCGGAACTCGCAGAAAATGTCGGAGTCGAACAAGGGAATAAATTCCAGAACGATGATGTCTTCATGCACACGATGCGTGTCTTAGATGCTTCACGCAAAGACGACTCCATCCCTCAAGCAGGCGATCTGGAACTTATGCTCTCCGCCCTCTTTCATGATGTCGGCAAGGCGCGAACCAAGCGCTTCGACAAGGAAAAGAATCGGCTCACTTTCTACAACCATCAATTTCTCTCACGCAAGATGGCTAAGGTCCGCATGCAGAACCTAAAAATGTCGGTCATTGGAGTCGATATTGACCGTGTGGCTAGACTTGTCGAAGAACATATGTTCCAAACAAAATCCTTTTTCACGGACCGGGCGATCCGACGCTTCGTAAATAAAGTAGGTTCAGATTTGATCCTTAAACTGGTAGATTTGCGGATCGCTGACAACCGTGGAGGCAAATACCCGGAAGGTATCAAGGGAGTCCTTCGTTTACGTCGGAAGATTCAAGAGGAAATCGATAAAAAAACACCATTCTCAGTGCGTGACTTAGCTATCGGTGGCAAAGAAGTCATGGCATTGGGTGTTCCCGAAGGTCCCTTGGTCGGCCGCATTTTAAAGGAACTTATCGAACATGTCCTGGATGACCCGGATTTGAATACGGTCGAGAAGCTTAGCGAGCTCGCTGTCAAAGTTCTCGCTGACGGCTTTAAGAAATCTGAGGAAGCCCAACGAAACCAACATGAAGAAGACAACTGCGAAGGCTAAAGCCTACTCAGAAAAGAAATTCGTCGACGACTTATGGAAGACCATGAAGTCGCAGGAAAAGCAGAACCCCGCCTTGGCAATCCTCCATGAAATGGTAGATGGATCGGTCCACTTAATAGGTCTCACAGGCGGCATTGCCTGCGGGAAAAGCTTGGTTAGTCAATGGTTCCGAGACCGAGGGATCCCCGTTATCGATGCGGACGTGATCGCGCGTGAAGTAGTATTACCCGGCAAGAAAGCTTTTGTATCGATCTTAAAAAAGTTCGGAAAAAGCGTTTTGACGACATCTTCTAAGGACAAAAGCCTCGATCGATTAGCCTTGGGGCGTATCATCTTCGCAGATGCTAAGAAGAGAAAAACCCTAGAAGCGATTACGCATCCCGAGATCCGAAGGGAAATCGCCCGACAAGTGAGCGATTTAAAGTTCAAAGGACATAAGACTATTATACTCGACGCGGCCTTATTGTTTGAATCCGCTTTAGACCACTTCATGTCTCAAGTCATCGTCGTTTCCGTCGATCCTGACACCCAAATCCAACGACTGATGTTACGGGATGGACTGACTTCATCGGAAGCTTTAAAGAAAATTCAATCCCAAATGAGTCCACGGGAAAAAGCCCAAAAAGCGTCTTTCGTCATCGATAATTCCGCTTCCCGGGAAGAAACGAAGCGGCAATTCGAGGAAGTTTTCGGACAACTCGCAGCGTCCCTCCACACCCGCTTGGCGAAATAAAAACGCCTCTAACGGGGTTAAAACCCATTAGAGGCGTTTCATTCAGTGCCTATGAGGCCGCTTATCGGCGGCGATCCCGACCGCCGCGATCTCCACGACCGCCTCTGTCGCCACGATCTCCACGGTCAAAGGAGCGGCGAGGCCGTTCTTCCTTATCCCGGGGAGCCGGAGGCACATAGCCTTCCGGGGGAGTCATCGTTTCTTTACGCGACAAGGCGATCTTACCGTCGCCTTCGATGCGGATCACCTTCACGTCCACCTCGTCGCCCTCATTGAGGATGTCGCGCACTTGACCGACGCGTTGGTAGTCGATTTCGGAGATATGGAGCAGTCCATCGGTATTCGGCATGATCTGGACGAAAGCGCCGAAATCGGCGACTTTCACGACCTTACCTTTGTAAATTTTACCCAATTGGGGCACAGCCGTGAAGCTTTCCACCTTTTCGATCGCTTGCTTCAAGGCTTCGCCGTCGTTCGAATAGATATTCACCACGCCGTCGTCGTCCACTTCGATCTTCACACCGGTCTCGTCGATGATCCCGCGGATATTCTTTCCGCCTGGGCCGATCAAGGCGCCGATCTTTTCCTTGTCGATCGTCATGCTGTGGATACGGGGGGCATATGGGGAAATATCGGCTCGGGGAGTTGATAAGGCTTCGTTCATCTTGCCCAAAATATGGAGGCGACCGACGCGCGCTTGTTCCAAGGCCGTGGTCAGAATCTCCTCCGTGACGCCGCCGATCTTGATGTCCATCTGGAGGGCCGTCACGCCTTGGGCCGTTCCCGTGACCTTGAAGTCCATGTCTCCCAAGTGGTCTTCATCGCCTAAAATATCAGAAAGGATGGCGACCTTGTCGTCCTCCTTCACGAGGCCCATGGCGATGCCCGCCACGGGGGCTTTAATGGGAACACCGGCGTCCATCAGCGACAAAGTGCCGCCGCAAACGCTGGCCATAGAGGAGGAACCGTTCGATTCCAATATTTCCGAAACCACGCGGATAGCATAGGGGAATTTATCCTGAGCGGGCAGCATACGCGCCAACGCCCTTTCCGCCAGAGCGCCGTGCCCCACTTCGCGCCGACCGGGAGACCGCAAGAACTTGATCTCACCCGTCGAAAACGGGGGGAAATTATAATGAAGCATGAAGTGCCGCTTCCATTCGCCCTGGAGATCGTCGATGATCTGCACGTCGTCTCCCGAACCCAAGGTCGTGGCGACTACGGCTTGCGTCTCGCCGCGCGTGAAAAGCGCCGATCCGTGGGCTCTTGGTAAGATACCGACTTCGCAGGAGATGGGACGGATTTCGTCGAACTTGCGTCCGTCAATGCGCCTCTTCTCCTCCAACACCATTTTCCGCATTTGGACGTAAGAAATATCCTCCAAGATCGCGGAGACTTTCTTGGCGATGCCCTCTTCGTCCTTTTCGGGAACTTTCGCCGCCTTGACGTCCTGCTTGACCGCGCTCAACGCCTCGCCGCGCTTCGCCTTTTCGGGAATGCGCAGGGCTTGGGCGATCCTCTCGGTCGCCATTTTTTCCACGTCCGATTTCAATCCAGCGTCCATTTGCGGGCGGATGAATTCCAATTTCGGCGCTCCTGCCTTTTTCTGCAGCTCCTCTTGGGCGTCCAGCAAGGGCTGGATGGAGCGGTGAGCGTACAGGATGGCTTCGATGATCTCCTTTTCGGAGACTTGATCGGCGCCCCCCTCGACCATCACGATGGCTTTGCGGCTACCGGCCACGATTAAATCGATATCGCAATTTTCCGCCTCTTCAGGTGTGGGATTGCACTTCAGCTGTCCATTCACCCGACCTACGCGTACACCGGCGATGGGGCCTAGGAACGGCGCCTTGGAAATCATCAAGGCCGCCGAAGCTCCTAGCATGGCGAGGATATCGGTGTCGTTCTCCGTGTCTGCGGAAAGAACCGTCGCGATAATTTGGACTTCATTAGAAAATCCTTCGGGAAATAAGGGGCGGATAGGCCGGTCGATGAATCGACTGGTCAGCGTCGCCAATTCCGTAGGGCGCCCTTCCCGCTTGAAGAAACCGCCAGGGATGCGTCCCGCGGCGAACATTTTCTCGACGTAATCGACGGTTAAAGGGAAGAAATCGATGCCTTCCTTAGGTTCGTTAGCGACGCACGCCGTGACGAGGACGATGCTGTCGCCGCAACGCACGGTGACCGCGCCGTCGGCTTGCTTCGCCAATTTTCCCGTTTCGATGGTGATGGTGCGGCCATCGAGCTCCGCTTTCACTACATGATGCATAAGACTCCTTTGTCTTTATGGTGGGAGACGCCAGTCTCCCGAAACCTCCCGGAGGAGGTCGTTTTTCTAATCGCGGTGTTTCCGGAAGATGGACAACTCCATTTTCAAGACTCGCTTGCTATGAACTCAAGTTATATTGATGGGTTTATTTTAGAGGACCACTGATAACTTATAATGAAGCATTAACACATTAATGCTTTCTTATAAATTATCAGATCCTCTCCTCTCAAACACACCTGGGCTTACTTACGTAAGCCCAGGTCTTTCGTCACCTTTTGGTATCTTTCGCCGTTCTTGATTTTTAAGTAAGCCAAAAGACGCCGTCTTTGGCCGACTAACTTCAACAATCCGCGCCGAGACTGATGATCCTTCACGTGAGACTTAAAATGATCGGAAAGTTGGTTGATACGGTCCGTTAAAAGAGCAATCTGCACTTCGGGCGATCCCGTATCGGTCTTATGGACTCTGAATTTTTCGATCAGTTGTGTTTTTGCCGTTTCCATCTCTAAACTCCTATTTCGATTGGGTAAACTAACGTTATCTTTTTAGGTTAATCAACTCATTTTTGTAAAAAGACCCTCGACCCGTTGGATCTCGTCACTGGTTTCATCATAAAAAAATTGCACTTGTGGGGTCTGTCGGAGTCGCAGTTTGGCGGCCAATTGCTTTCGAAAGAAGCCAGCTGCTTTATCCAAACTTTCCTGAATTTCACGCCTTTCATCCGCTGATACGTTCGTTTCGTAATAAATCCGAGCTAAACCAATGTCCTTAGTCACCAAAACATGAGTAATCGCTATCTTTTGGATCAAAGGGTCGGTTACTTCGAATACGATCAGGGAACTGACGCTGTAACGAATCTCCTCCTGAAGTTTTTCGATTCGATGGTCCGACATAAATTACAGTTGTCCTGCGATTTCCTCTACCTGGAAACACTCGATCTGGTCACCTACCTTGACGTCATTGTAGTTTTCGATTCCAATACCGCATTCCATGCCAGTCGTCACCTCGCGGGCATCGTCCTTGAACCGCTTTAAGGAACCAATCTTCCCTGTGTAGACGATGGCGTTATCACGTAAAAGGCGTACGGACGCCGATCTCAGAATCTTGCCATCCAGAACGCCGCAGCCGGCGATCGTCCCGACCTTCGAGACGGTGAAGACTTGCCTGACTTCGGCGCGTCCCAAATACTTCTCTTGATACGTGGGTTTCAAAAGGCCGGACATCGCCTTCTTCACCTCGTCGACGACTTCGTAAATGATGTTATAGCTTCGGATTTGAATCTTCTCCCTCTCGGCGAGCTCGCGGGCCTTTGCGTCGGGACGCACGTGGAAACCAAAAATAATAGCCTTAGAAGCGACGGCCAACATTACGTCAGACTCCGTCACGCCGCCAACCGCGCTGTGCAGTACCGTCACTCTTGCCTTATCCGACGGGATCTTACCCAGGATTTCCTTCAAAGCTTCTACAGAACCCTGAACATCCGACTTCACAATGACGCGCAATTCAGGCAATGTACCCTCGGCGGCCTTCGCGTAGAGGTCTTCTAACCGTGTCGGCTGAGACGCCTGCAACTGCTTCTGCTCCTTGATCTTTTTGTTGCGGTGCTCGGCTAGCGAACGCGCTTCCTCTTCAGAATTCATCACATGGAATTTATCTCCGGCTAAAGGCACTTCGGAGAGGCCAAGAATTTCGACGGGCTTGGAAGGTCCCGCATCTTTAACCTGGTTTCCAAAGGAATCAATCAGAGCCCTTACCTTACCCATACCGGTGCCGGCCACCACGATATCGCCGACTCTGAGCGTTCCTTCTTGGACGATAACCGTCGCCACCGGACCACGCCCCTTATCCAAGCGGGCTTCAATGACTGTTCCCACGGCTTTTTTATTCGGGTTAGACTTCAAAGCTTGAACTTCGGCCTGTAAAGATACCATTTCTAGCAATTCGTCGATGCCCTGCTTCGTTTTCGCCGATACCTTGACGAAAATCGTGTCACCACCCAGCTGCTCGGACACGAGTCCTTGTTCCATCAAACCGCGCTCAACGCGGGCAGGATCGGCTGAAGGCTTGTCGATCTTGTTGACGGCGACGATCAAAGGTACGTTGGCGGCCTTCGCATGATGCACGGCTTCGATAGTCTGAGGCATGACGCCGTCATCCGCAGCAACCACAAGAATAACGATGTCGGTGACTTGAGCCCCTCGGGCACGCATGGCCGTGAAGGCTTCATGACCCGGAGTGTCTACGAAAGTAATCGGACCTTTGCTCGATTTCACTTCGTAGGCACCGATATGTTGGGTAATACCCCCAGCCTCACCTTCGGCCACCTGAGCACTACGGATTGCGTCCAAAAGGGATGTCTTTCCGTGGTCAACGTGCCCCATGACCGTCACGATCGGAGGTCGAGCGACGAGCATTTCTTCCTTTTCATCCGTCTTCTGGTGTAAGTTCTCTAAAAATTCCGTTTCCTTGAACTCGACATTTTCCACCTCATAGCCGAACTCCTGAGCGACTAACAGCGCGGTATCAGAGTCTACCACTTGGTTAATTGTGGCCATGACACCAAGGACCATTAGCTTCTTCAACACATCAGAAGCCTTGACGCTCATACTATGGGCTAAGTCAGAAACGCGGATTGCGCCCTCGATGCGAATCACGCGCTTAATGGCTTTAGGCGTCGTGATCTCCGTTTTCTTGAATTCCTTGACGATAACCTTCTTCTTTTTCTTTGAGTTGCGATCCGGCTTGAAGACGCGCTCCAAGCGTTCTGGAGCGAACTCCATCAGCTCCGCAGCCTTCCTTAAACCACCCGCGCGGTCGATCATTTCCATCTCTAACTCGTCACGACTCTTACGCTTCGCGGGCTTGCGTAATTTATCTTTGGCCGCTGCGGCAGCAGCGGCTTCATCCTCAGGGGTTCCTGTTCCTTCCTTAGGGGGAAGAGTTCCAGGAATGCCCGGTCTCGCAAGAGTCGCCGTCGCAGGAGCCGGCCTCGGCTTGTCCAAACCCGTCCTCAAGACCGGACCACCGATGTGCGTTCCCGTTCTTGGAGGCATGATGGGTCGTGAAGCGATAGGTTTTTGGATGATTTCCGTCTTCACGGTAGTCGTCAAAACCTCTGGTTCACTGACTAGAGGCTTCGTTTCAACTACGGGGGCTGAGGCCTCTTCTACGGGGTCAACTACTGTCGCCGCGACATCCGCGGTCGGCGTTTCTACTTTCGCCCGCCGACGGATAATGGTCGACTTGACGCGTTTTTCTTCTACGCCTGCTTTTGATTCCATCGAGAGTATCCTTTAGTTAACCAACGACTTCCTTACAACTATCAATAATTTGTTGAGCTTTCGCTTCGGGAATCCCCGTCTTTTGGGACAACTCATCTGAGCTGAATTGAGCGACCTGAGAAGGAAGCGTGATGCCCGCAGCCGCCAATAATTCCAAAGTTTGAGGCCCAATTCCGCGAATGATCGACAATGACTTCTCGGTGGAACCATCCTCGACGATTGCTTCTTTTACCCCTTCCAATCGCTTCTTTTCGACGTAAACTTTGGCAGACTCTTGAATCTCCAAAATGCGGGCTTCGCCTAAACCGGGCAACTGGCCAAGTTGATCCAGGGAAGCGGCGGCGATTTCTTCTGGGCTTCGGAATGCATGACTGTAAAGTATCGTAGCCGTACCTTCATCGACGCTCAAACCTTCCACTAAAGTCTTCTTCGCTTTTTTAGACATCTCATCCAGCTTAGACTCGCTATAAATGTCGATATTCCAACCTGTCAATTCAGCGGCGAGACGGACGTTTTGCCCTCTCTTCCCGATCGCGAGCGATAATTGGTCATCTGGGACTACGATCTCCATACTCTTATCCTTGTCATTGATGATGACGCGTGAGACTTCAGCCGGAGCGATGGCGTTACAGACGAACTTGGCGGTGTCCATATCCCAGTTGACGATGTCGATCTTTTCTCCCCGAAGTTCCTGAACCACGCTCTGGACGCGCGACCCTTTCATGCCGACGCAGGCGCCGACAGGATCGACGTCATGGTCCCTGGAGTAGACGGCTATTTTGGAGCGGAAACCTGGTTCACGAGCGGCCGCTTTGATCTCGACGATCCCTTCTCCGATTTCGGGGACTTCCATTTCAAAGAGCTTGATCATGAAGTTCTTATCCCGGCGTGACAACACAAGCGAGGGTCCTCGCAAATTTTTCTGGATGGCCAGAAAGTAAGCCTGAAGGCGTTCGCCAGGCCGGTACTCCTCCGTGCGCACTTGCTCCTTGGGAGGGATAATCGCCTCCGTGCGGCCGAGATCGACGATGACATTTCCTTTTTCTACCCTGCGGATAATGCCGGTAATAAGCTCTCCCACTCGGTCCTTGTACTCCCCGTAGATCACATCGCGTTCGCCGTCGCGCACCTTTTGAATGATGACTTGCTTGGCGGTCTGCGCAGCGATGCGGCCTAAGAATTTATTGTCCAGCTTCTCACCAATGCTGTCGCCGATGGTTGCGTCAGGATCAAGCTCATGAGCTTCCTTCACCGTCACTTCAGTGAACGGGTTAGCCACTTCCTCCACGACGGTCCTGAATTGGAAAAGCTCCACTTCGCCCAATTCTTCGTTATAGCGAGCTTCGATCTCGCGCTCGTGGCCGTATTTTTTGCGGGCCGCCGTCAGCATGGCTGCCTCGATGGCTTCGATCAGCATTTCCTTGGGCAGGGATTTTTCCTTGCTCACCTGCTGGATGATTTGCGTCAGATTCTGTAACATCGTCTTAACTCCTGATCCTTAACGATCCTTGGCTTCAGGCGGCGTCCAACTTCGCCTTTTCGATCAAAGCGAACGGCACCCGATAGGTTTTTCCGTCGATGAGGATCTCCACCTCATCGTTCTCGAACTTTTTCAAAACTCCCTTGTAATTTCGTCTTCCGTCAATGGGTTCGCGCGTCTTTAGAGAAGCCGTCTTTCCTAAATATTTCAGGTAATCGGCGGCCTTCACGAGGGGCCTGTTGATACCTGGGGAAGAGACTTCCAGGACATACCGGTCGGTCACCGCCCCTTCGACGTCCAAAACGACGCCGACTTCCCGGGAAATTTTCTCGCAGTCACCGACGGTAACCCCACCTTCCTTATCGACCAACAATCTTAAGATCCGCCGGCCATGCTCGAAGACGATCTTCCCTTCTACCCACTCGCAGCCGATGTCCCGCAGGATCGGCTCGGCCAATGCTTGAATCTTGTTTAGGTCCATAAAAAACAAATGGGCCTAAACAGGCCCATAACGCACAGCTCCAGAAAAAGTCTCCGCTAGGTATCGGAAAAGATTTGGGATGTCTAATGAAAAGTTACCTTCCTCAAAAAGGATTCTGTTTCCGAAATTGGCAAGGAAGAAGTGTAGAACCGGACGACCAGACCGCAAGTCTGGCGGCGCGCGCTTGAGCTTCTGCCTCTACGTAAGGACGAGGATCGTAATCGTAAAGCTTTTTGTCCTCCGAATAATCCCGACATTTGGGACGGTAATAGTAAGCTAAACCTTGCCGGATGAATCGCACCGCTACGTCTTCCCCATCGACGAAAATCTGTCCCAACACTCGGTTATATTTATCCAATCCCCGTCCCACCGGGCGGATCGCTACATCTCTGCCTTCGATCGCCTTTTTCAACTCCACTGTCGCCCACTTGCCGAACGCCTGTTTCTTCTCTGGTGCATCCATACCAATTATACGGACTCGGAACTTAATCTGACCGTCGGTGGCGTCGAAGGTGTCTCCGTCAACGACGTGGATGACACGGTAAAGTTTGTCCGCAGCGCAAAGGGGAAACGAAAAAGAGAAATGATTTAGGAAAAGAAAGACTAAGGCAACCGCGGCTTGTTTCATCGATAGTTCCCTAACGCCGTCTTCCTCGTCCGAAGGGCTTGATGTTCTTAAGCTCCACATAGGGCTGAACTCCCGGCAACGTGCATCGTGGGATCTCCTGACCGATCGTCTTTTCGACGTCTCGGATCATCGGTTTGTCCTGCCAGGTGGCGATCGTCGAGACGAGACCGCTTGCGGTGCCGCGGGCCGTGCGGCCGGCTCGGTGGATGTATTCCTCCACCGACTCGGGCATGTCGAAATTGACGACGTGCTGGATGCCGGCGACATCGATGCCTCTCGAGGCGATGCCGGTCGCGACCATGATCCGGTACTGGCCTTTGCGAAATCCCTCCAACGCATCGACACGCTCGCGCTGCGTCCGGTCGGAATGGATGCGGGTCACGGGTTGGTTGGCTTTTTCCAGAGTCCGAAAGACCCAGTTCGCGTCGACTTTCGTCTGAGTGAAAACTAAGGTGCTGCCGGATTCCTGGTTTAAGAGAGCCAAGAGGCACGCCTGTTTATTGGCCGCATCAACCAAATAGAGCCGGTGAGAGATGCGTTCAGCCGCTTTTCCCTGAGGCAAAATATCAATGCGCGTGGGATTGTTTAAAAAACGCTGGGCCAAGCGCTCAATTGTGGGCGACATCGTCGCGGAGAACATCAGGGTCTGCCGCGCGCGCGGCAAGGCGTAGAGGATGTTTTCAATCTGAGGCAAAAACCCCAAATCCAACATATGGTCGGCTTCATCTAAAACCAATTCCTTGACTTTGTCTAAACGCACATTCCGTCGTTCCATGTGGTCCATTAAGCGTCCTGGCGTGGCGACGATAATGTCTGGGTGTTGACGGAGGGCGGCGATTTGAGGATTCATTTTCACGCCGCCAATGATGCACGCGGTGGTGAGGTCGTGATGCTTTCCAAACAAATCCAAGAACGCCTTCGTCTGCAGAGCGATCTCGCGCGTCGGACACAAAATGAGTCCCGTTGGGGAATGAGTCTCACCCTGGTCGTGGATCAAACGTTCGGCGATCGGGATGCAAAAAGCCGCCGTCTTACCGGATCCCGTCTGGGCAAGACCAATGAGATCCTTCCCTTCCAAGGCATGGGGAATGACAACGTTTTGTATGGGCGTTGGGTTATGAAAACCCACTCCCTCAATGGCCCTGAGGATTTCCGGCGAGAGACCTAAAGTCGCGAAGGAAGGTGGCGTTTCTTGTAAGGCAGTTTCTGTCATGGGAGTGCCGCTAGCGGATTATTTCTTTTTGACAAACTTTTTTCCGGATCATACCGCACTTTCCCATGTCGCAAGCCCGCATCATCGACGGAAAAAGCTTAGCCCTCGAAATCGAAGGCCAGATCGCCAAGGACGTCGAAGTGTTCAAAGTGCAAAAAGGATTCACGCCCGGTCTCGCCGTCGTGCGGGTCGGGAACGACGAAGCCTCCAAAGTCTACGTGCGCAACAAAGAGCTGGCCTGCAAGCGCGTGGGTTTCCATTCGGAACACCATCACTTGCCTGATACTATTTCTGAAGAGGATTTATTAAAGATGGTGCGGCGGCTGAACCAAGATACCAAGATCCACGGGATTCTCGTCCAACTCCCCCTTCCTAAACACATCTCAGAGAGTAAAGTGATCGATACCATTATCCCGGAAAAAGACGCGGACGGTTTTCATCCCATGAACATGGGCAATCTCATGATCGGCAAGCCCGGCACCCTTCCCTGCACGCCTTATGGCGTCCTAAAGATGATTGAGTCGACGGGCGTGAGTTTGGAAGGTAAAGATGCCGTGGTCGTTGGTCGCTCGAACATTGTCGGCAAACCAGCCGCTCTTCTTCTGCTTCAAAAAAGCGCGACCGTTACCATCGCCCATAGCAAAACGAAGAATCTTGCGGAAGTCGTGGGCCGCTCCGACGTCGTCATCGCCGGGGTCGGTAAGGCGAAGATGATTCGGGGCGACTGGATCAAGCCGGGTGCAGTCGTCATCGACGTGGGCATCAACCGGCTTCCGGACGGTAAGTTGGCTGGCGATGTTGATTTCCTGGAAGCTTCGAAACGAGCCAGCTTTATCACACCCGTCCCCGGCGGCGTTGGGCCGATGACGATTGCCATGCTTTTACAAAACACGCTCGAATGCGCTCAAAGGCACGCATGAACTTTCGGCAATTTTACCGGGATTCCAAGAAGCCTCGTTACTCTTTCGAAATTTTCCCTGCGAAAGATGCACGAGGGACCGAAGCTCTCTTGCAGACGCTCAAGGAACTTTCCCCATTCGATCCGGCTTATATTTCAGTCACGTACGGAGCTATGGGTTCGACCCAATCGCTGACGCGGGATTTAGTATTACGCATCTCGAAGGAGCTGAAACTCGCCACGGCTTTCCACTTCACCTGCGTCGGCAGCACGCGAGATTCCGTCAAAGAGTACGTCGACAGCTTAAAAAATGAAGGAATCGACTTAATCGTCGCCTTGCGCGGCGATCCTCCTGCGGGGGCGACGGAATTTCGGAAGCCTGAGAACGGTTTTGGTTACGCCAACGAACTCGTCGCGTATTTAAACGAAATCGGTGGATTCAGCATGGCAGTCGCGGGCTACCCGGAAAAACACGTCGAAGCGTCGGACCTGGAGACGGACATCCATTACTTAAAGCGTAAAGTGGACGCCGGGGCCGACGTTATCATCACCCAGCTTTTTTTCGATAATCATGATTTTTTCGATTTCGAAAGCCGTTGCCGGAGGATCGGTATCACGGTTCCCATTATTCCGGGCATCATGCCGGTCGTGAACGCGAAACAGATCGAAAAGATTACTCAAATGTGTGGAGCGAAAATTCCGTCTACACTTCGGCAAAAGCTAATCCATCATCAAGAGAATCCAGAGAGCGTTATTCAAGTCGGCATCGACCATGCGATCTCCCAATGTAGCGACCTATTGACCCACGGTGCGCCTGGGATCCATTTTTACACCCTAAATAAATCCTTCAGTTGCCGTAAAGTCATTGAAGCTTTGGGCCAAACAAAATAGCGGCTGACGCCATAATCTTGAGAAGAATTTTTCATTTTAAAGAAAAAATTGCCCCTCTCGCACAAAAATGCTTTTGCCTTCTCGATGACTTCAACAACCCTTAAGCGCACGCCGCTTTATCAAATCCATAAACAACTCGGGGCCCGCATCGTCGATTTCGCGGGATGGGAAATGCCAGTGCAATACGACGGCTTGATGGAAGAGCACCATGCCGTTCGAAAGCATAGCGGAATGTTCGACGTGAGTCACATGGGAGAGCTCTTGGTGCATGGGCCTAAAGCCGAAGCCCTCGTGCAGAGGGCCACCTGCAATGACGTCTCTGGGCTCCCGGCGGGCTCTTGCCAGTACTCGGCGTTCTTGAATGCGCAAGGAACTTTTGTCGATGACGTCATTGTCAATAAGATCACCCCGGAACGATTCTTAATCTGCGTCAACGCCTCGAACGCCGAAAAAGATTTCCAATGGATCAAAACTTTTGAAAGCGCCGAAGCCCGAGTGGAAAATGTCAGCGATAATTATTTTCAAATCGCCGTTCAAGGTCCGGAAGCCTGCGGTTTGATTCCTCACGCCTCCCTTCCCGAAAAGCCGTTTACGTTCATCGAAACTGTTTTCGAAGGCCATGAATGCTTGATCGCCCGTACGGGCTATACGGGCGAAGATGGCGTTGAAATTTACGGGCGGCCTCAAGACGCCGAGTCTGTTTGGAGTTATTTCCTGGAAAAAGGCGTAAGACCTTGCGGACTCGGCGCACGGGATACCTTAAGGCTTGAATCCTGCCTTCCTCTTTATGGCCATGAAATCGACGATCAGATTAATCCATTCGAAGCAGGACTTTCTTGGATCGTCAAAATGGATAAGGGGGACTTCATCGGCCGAGAGGCTTTGTCGAAAGCGAAAAACGATCTACGAAAAAAACTGGTGGGCATTTGCATGGAAGAGTCGGGATTCGCGCGTCAAGGCTGCAAAATTTTCGACGAAACGGGCGAAAAGGAGATCGGAATCATCGTCAGCGGAACGAAATCTCCGACGCTCAATCGAGCGATTGCCACGGGTTTCGTGACTATTCCCTTTTCGGAAACAGGAAAACAATTTCGCGTTGACATACATCATAAAAAAAGACAGGCCGTCGTCACTTCAAGGCCTTTTTACAAAAGAAAAAACAAATCTTAGCGAGGAAATTTCAATGAATCTGCCTGACGATTTAAAATACACCAAAGAGCACGAATGGGTGAAGATCAACGGAAACGTCATCACCGTCGGCATCTCAGATTTCGCCCAAGATCAGCTCGGTGAAATCGTCTTCGTGGAACTTCCCGAAGAGGGCGAAGAGTTCTCCAAGGGCGACGCCTTCGGCGTCGTGGAATCCGTCAAATCGGTGAGCGACGTCTACGCTCCCGTCTCTGGTCGCGTCGTCGAGATCAATGATCCCGTCGTCGACAGTCCGGAGATCGTCAACGACGACTGCTATGGAGACGGATGGCTCGTAAAACTCGAAGTGACCGACGCCGCGGAGCTTAAAGAGCTCATGAGTTCAAAGGATTATTCGAAATTCCTTAAGGAAGAATCCGAATAGTGCGCTACCTCCCGCAAACCCCGTCCGACGTCGAAGCCATGCTTCGGGAGATCGGAGTCTCTAACGTTTCCGATCTCTTCGCGTCTATTCCCCAGCCACTGAAACTCGATCGACCGCTCGAACTTCCGCCTCCCCTTTCCGAATTGGAATTGCGGCACGCTCTTCGCGAATTGAGCCGCAAGAATGCTCATGGAGAGGATTGGGCGATATTCCTGGGCGCAGGCTCTTACAGCCATTACATACCGAGCGCGGTTTCCCAACTCCTCCTGCGTGGCGAATTCCTGACTGCCTACACGCCTTACCAACCGGAAGTAGCTCAAGGTACTCTTCAGGCCATCTTCGAATACCAGACCATGGTGTGCGAGATCTTGGGAATGGAAGTCTCGAACGCCTCGCATTATGATGGCTCGACCGCTACTTGCGAAGCGGCTTTAATGGCCTTGGGGGTCACGAAGCGTAAGAAAATATTGATCGCTCGGAGCTTGCACCCCGAATACCGCGATACGCTCGCCACTTACATCCAAGATCCCGAGATCGAAGTCGTGGAAATCCCCTTCGCGAAGGATGGGACATTGGACCGTGGTTTCCTGAAGGAAAAAATAGACGAGACCGTCGGCTGCGTCGTTGCCGCTTACCCGAACTTTTTCGGCATCGTTGAGGATTTATCCGATATCGCGGAGCTCGCTCATTCCAAGGGGGCTCTCTTAGTGACGAGCACGACGGAAGCCTTCGCCCTCGCTCTTTTCAAGTCGCCCGGTGAGATGGGAGCCGACATCGCCGTCGCTGAAGGCCAGAGCTTCGGCATTCCCATGGCCTTCGGCGGACCCAGCGTCGGATTCTTCGCGACGAAAGAAAAATACGTCCGAGCGATCCCGGGACGCCTCGTAGGCGAAACCGTCGACGCGGATGGCAAGCGGGGTTACGTACTGACTCTCGCCACACGCGAGCAGCATATCCGCCGCGAGAAGGCATCCTCCAATATCTGCACGAACGTCGCCCTCTGCGCGTTGGCGGCGACCATCACCCTGACTCTCTTAGGTAAAACGGGTTACCAACAGCTCGCCCAATCGAACTTTGACCGTGCGGAAACCTTCAAGGAAAAGCTTAAAGGCGCCACCCTAAAATTTGCGGCGCCTACTTTCAATGAGATGGTGGTTACGCCTAAGTCAGATCCCCAAGCTTTTGTAGATAAGCTCTTGAGGGATAAGATGATCGCCGGGATTCCCTTGGGCCGTTGGTATCCGGAACTTAAAGACAGCATTCTCATCTGCGTTACTGAGATGAACTGCGATTCGCATATCGCCAAGTTGCTGCAGGAGCTCCAATCATGACAATGCCTTCCAGCCGACAGCAGGGCATTCAATTCGATGAGCCTCTTTCCTTCGAGATTTCCAAGGAAGGGCGTATCAGCGTTTCCCTTCCCTCGAGCGGGTCTCCCAAATTAGTCCCCGCTTCCTTGAAGCGATCCAAGATCGCCCGTCTTCCCGAGCTCTCGGAACTCGAGGTCATCCGCCACTTCACGCGCCTTTCCCAATGGAATTTCTCGATCGACACGAACTTCTACCCTCTCGGATCCTGCACGATGAAGTACAATCCGCGGATCAACGAGGAAGTCGCGCGTTACACGGGTTTCGCGCACGTGCATCCGTTGCAACCCGTGGAGACGATCCAAGGCTGCCTCCAGCTCATGTACGAACTGGAACGGTATTTAGCCGAAATCGCCGGACTCGACGCCGTCACCCTTCAGCCCGCCGCCGGCGCGCACGGGGAGCTCACGGGCGTCCTCGTGATGCGGGCTTTTTTGAGGGCCCAAGGAAATCCCCGTAAAAAAATCCTAGTGCCCGACTCCGCCCATGGGACGAATCCCGCCACATGCTCGATGGCCGAATACGACGTCGTCCAACTCCGGACGGGACCCGACGGCCGCGTCCCCGCTGCGGCCGTGGCAAAGGCCATGAACGAGGACGTCGCCGGGCTTATGATGACCAATCCCAACACGTTGGGGCTTTTCGAAACCGACATTAAGGAAATCTGCGACATCGTCCACGCCAAGGGCGGTTTGGTCTACGGCGATGGCGCGAACATGAACGCCCTCATGGGCCAAGCGCGTCCCGGGGATCTGGGGATCGACATGATCCACTACAATCTCCACAAGACCTTCACGACACCTCACGGCGGCGGAGGTCCGGGAGCCGGGCCCTTGGCCGTTCGGAAGAATTTGGAGAAATTCCTCCCTGTTCCACGCGTCGTCCGGAAGGCGGACGGCTCCTACGACTTCGCCTATGACCGCCCGGATTCCATAGGCCGCGTCCGCGCTTTCCAGGGAAATTTCGGCATGATGGTCCGCGCCTACACGTATATCCGGGAAATGGGAGCGGAGGGTTTAAAGCGTGCGACCGAGATGGCGGTCTTGAACGCCAACTACATCAAATCCCGCTTGAAGGATTACTATTTCCTGCCCTTCGGCGAAGGGACGATGCACGAAGTGGTGTTTTCGGATAAAAAACTGAAGGAAACCCACGTCACCACGTTGGACATCGCCAAGCGCTTAATGGACTATGGATTCCACTCCCCCACCATTTATTTCCCCCTCGTCGTCTTCGGCGCCCTGATGATGGAGCCCACCGAAACCGAATCCAAGGAGGAACTCGACCGCTTCTGCGACGCGATGATCGCGATCGCGAAAGAAGCTCAAACGAATCCCGACCTGGTCAAGAAAGCCCCCCACAACACTCGCATGAGGCGCCTAGATGAAGCCAAGGCGGCCCGTGAGTTGAAGCTTCGCCATCAATTCTAAAGATAAGAATTGCCATTTCATGAAATGTCTTCATAATAAAGACATAATTTAGGTGTCATTATGAACGCATCCATCCTCGATCTTCGATACAAAAGTAAAGCACTGCTGAAAGCCCTGGAGAAGTGCGAAAAGATCAACATCCTCCTAGATAAGCATTCGTGTATCTAAGAATCCTATGGCCCTTCCTACCTTTCCATCACTCACGAAAATAGGAGTATTCCTTCAAGAAGTTGCTAGGTATTCGAAGGAATTCTACCCCTTCTCCAAATAGTCCCCCGTCTCCGTATCGATCACCACCACGTCCCCCGGCTTGATGAAGAGCGGAACCCGGAACGAGGATCCGTTCTCGACCTTGGCGTCCTTGAGGGCTCCGGCGATCCCTTTGCTCGGCGGGTCGCATTCGGTGACGGTGAAACTCATGCGCTGCGGCGACGTCATGCTGATGGCGCTGCCGTCGCAGCTCAAGAGAGTGAACGGGACTTCGGTCTTCAAGTAACCCAGCACATCCTCCAGAAACTCCTTCTGGAACTCGAACTGTTCGTACGTCTTCGGATCCATGAAATGGTACGTTGGCCCGTCTTGATAGAGGAACGTCACTTGGCGTTCATCGGTTTCGATGTCCTCGACCGATTCGACGGAGCGGAATCTCACGTTCGTCTTGATCCCCGTCTTGAGGTTGCGGATGTCGGCCTGGACTTGAGCGTTCCCCTTCCCGGGCGTGATGTGTTGGACTTTGAGGACGCGGTAAAGATGGCCGTCGATCTTCAACACGTTCCCCACGCGGACTTGAGTGGCTGTGATCATCGGGGCTCAAAAACACACTTGAGAAAGCTTGTAAAGATTTCCGGATCGTGGTTTCTGGTCCGGAAATGAAACTCTATCTCGCCTCCACCTCCCCCAGGCGCTGCGAACTTTTGGGCCGGCTCGGCGTTCCCTTCGAGATCATCGCGCCTTCCTTCGAAGAAAAGCCAACGAACCTGCCCCCGCAAGAAGAAGCTCTTTATTTCGCCGAGGAAAAGGCGCGCTCTGTCGCCGTGCTTTGCCCGGCCAGCCTTATCATCGGAAGCGATACGTTGATCGATTTCGAAGGGAAAAAATTGGGGAAGCCGAAAGATGCCACCGATGCGAAGGCGATGCTGCAGGCCCTCTCCGGAAAATCCCATAGCGTCATCTCCGCCGTCGCACTGCTCGATACGAAGACGGATAAGATGAAAAGCGTAGTGGAACAAGCAAAGGTTTATTTTAAGACACTGAACGAAGGTCAAATCGACGATTACGTTGCGACCGGGGAACCACTCGATAAGGCAGGGGCTTATGCGATCCAAGGGATGGGAAGATCTTTAATTGCACATTTTGAAGGCCAACTGGAAACCATCATCGGTCTCCCAATTCACATTCTCAAAAAATGGTTGTGAAAATAAACTTCACTCATCAGCGACGGTTTCTATTTTTTCAGCCTCTTGAAAACTTCCTAAATCTTCTGGTGCCTCTCCCTCCATCATTACTTGCAGTTTCATAGGGCAATGGCTAAAATATTGACATCAATAATTCAATCCGCTTGAAAGTCCGCTCTTAACATTACAACAATTATTTGGAGGAATTTATGGAGTATAAAGTAGATTTGGAAGATATCTTTTTTACGGCGTTTGATTTTTTAAATACTGGACAACTGACAGCTCTCCCCCGCTTTCAAGGCCAAACAGAAGATATGTATCGTTCGGTTGTTGATGAGGCCCTTAAATTTGCCAAAAATGAAATCGCCCCTCTCAATGAAAAAAGTGATCGCATTGGATGTAAGGTAGTCAATGGCCGTGTCGTCATGCCGGAAGGTTTTCAGGAAGCTCTGACAGCATTTGGTCAAAATGGATTCATGTCCATTGATCTCAATCCCCAATACAATGGCATGGGATTACCTACGACGGTTAATACTCTTGTTTCTGAATTTATCATGGGAGCTTGCGCCAGCTTTGCATTTTTTCATCTCCTGACACGTGGGGCTTGCAATGTTATTCAAAGCTTTGGTTCTGAAGAACAAAAACAAAGATATTTAAGCCGCATGAATACGGGAGAATGGTGCGGGACGATGTGTTTAACTGAACCTCATGCCGGATCAGCTGTTGGAGACATTACCACAACGGCTAAAAAACAATCGGATGGATCGTATTTAATTAAAGGACAGAAGATTTTCATTACTTGCGGTGATCATGCCCTCACGAGCAATATCATCCACCTCGTCCTGGCGCGTGTCGAGGGAGACGCGCCAGGCACTAAAGGTATTTCTCTTTTTATCGTACCCGCTAAACGGGTAGGTGCGGATGGTTCTTTAGGTCAAGACAATGACGTTAGTTTGGTTTCTATTGAACATAAAATGGGCATTAAAGCTTCCCCAACCTGCTTGCTTGCGTTTGGGGAAAAAGATCAATGTCAGGGTTTTTTGATCGGGCAGCAAACCCAGGGCATGGTGTATATGTTTCAATTGATGAATGAAGCTCGCCTCGCTGTGGGCCAACAAGGTGTTGCTCTTTCTGCACCTGCCTATGAATATGCCCTAAGCTACGCGAAGGAACGCACTCAAGGGGGCAAAACACTTATTCTTCAATATCCCGATGTACGCCGTATGCTCATGACTCAAAAAGCTTACGTTGAAGCCCTGCGTGCTCTCGTCACAGAAGCAGCTTTTATGGTGGATATGGCCTGGCATCACAGTGATGAAAAAGTACGTCATGAATATGAAGCTCTCGCAGGATTGATGACCCCCGTGGCGAAAGCTTTTGGATCGGATATGGGTTTCCGCGTGACGGAACTGGCGATTCAGACTTATGGAGGCTATGGTTACACTCAAGATTATCCCGTAGAACAGTACATGAGAGACCTTAAAATCGCTTCTATCTATGAAGGAACAAATGGGATTCAGGCAATGGATTTGATCGGTCGTAAATTTTTACGTGATGGTGGCAAAAATTTAATGAAATATTCTGGGCGCACTTCCCAACAACTACAAGAAGTCTCTTCACATGCTGAGCTGAAGCCCTTAGCGGACAAAATCCTCGGTGTGATGGCTAAGTTTGGCCAAGCGGCCGGTCATGTAGGCCAAAAAGCCGTAAGTGATGGAAATTTTCCCGGCTATGTCGCGACACCTTTCTTAAGAGCTTTTAGTGATATCGTCTGCGCTTCTATCCTGGTGCGTCGTGCAGCTGTAGCGTTAAAACAGCTTCCTTCAGCTCCAACAGCGGAACGCAAAAAATTCCTTCAAGGTAAGGTCGAAGTGGCACGCTTCTACGTGGAGCAGCTTCTTCCCGAAGCCGACCTTAATATAGCGCGCATCAATAGCGATGATGTTTCTGCCCTGATGGATATCTTTTAATTTATATGTTTTATGGAATATCACTTTTAGCGAGCGACTGAGAGTGTACCCCATAGGTCAAGAGAGTATAATTGATCGCTTATCTCAGCCTCTCGATATCTGTCACCTATTGAATCAAACCTCGAATCGACAACTCTTTGCACGGTCCATAAACGAGAATGATTCTCCAAGCGGAATAGAGTAAGGTAAAAATATGACTTTTTTAGGACTTCTAACGGGAGATGAAATCCGATAGCTCATTGCGGTCATCCAAATGACGAGGAAAATGTTTGGCGAGTTCAACACCACACATTTGAATGCCTTTGGATAAGCCAATGATAAAATCGCCTTTTTTGAAATCATTTTGCATTGTATCGCTAAGTTGATCCCAAAATTTAGAATCAACCTTAGCATGGATACCGCTATCACCAAGAATAGCGAATTCCCTCTGATCTTCGGCTAGAAAAAATAAAATTCCGTTGCGCTCTTGCGTAGCCGTCATGCCCAGCTTTTCAAAAGCCTGCTTCGCTTCATCATAAACTGAGCTTTTAATCTTTTTCTGAAGGTGGACGCGAATTTCACCCGATGTCTGAGATTCTGCTTCACGGATGGCTTCCACAAGCCGTCTTTCATCTTCTTTGGAAAATTTCATAGGACTATCCTTTAGGAGTACTGGCTACCATCGTCCTGAAGAGCCACCACCACCGAAAGAGCCACCTCCCCCTCCTCCGAAACCACCCCCAAAACCTCCCCCACCAGATCCGCCAAAGCCTCCAAAAAAACCTCCGCCGCGCGTCCAACCCCGACGATGGTAAGTTGCTCCACCCGAAATACGGCGTACCCAGTTCAAAAAAGAATAGAGAATAAAAAGGAGAATGAAAATGGTCGTGAACGGAAAACCGGAATCAGAAGTTTTTTTTAAGTTCTCATCGTAGGAGCCGCGAGCCGCTTCCATTAGAAGACTCGCAGCATGATCGATTCCCTCATAAAATTTTCCGGCACGAAAAGCCGGTTTTAAAGCATCTTCGATGATGCGACTCGCATAGGCGTCGGGAATGACGGATTCGAGCCCATACCCTACTTCGATACGCAATAATCTATCGTTTGGAATGACTAACAAAATGATACCGTTATCTTTACCTTTTTGACCCACCTTCCATTTTTCCGCGAGGCGAATGGAAAAATCTTCGAGCGAATCTCCATCCAAAGAAGGGAAAATCGCGACAAACAACTGATTACTGGTTTCTGCTTCAAAGTTACGGAGCTTATTTACAAGTGTGGAAACTTCGGAAGAAGCCAGTATACCAGCATCATCATGGACATAATCTCGCGGAGCTCCGGGCACGTCCAAGGCAAAAGCACTGCTAGTCGTTAGAATAAAAAGTATAACTAAAAGAAAAGCTTTTTTCATGTTTTTCCCGACTATTAAAACTTTCCAGAAGCGCCACCACCACCAAAATCGCCTCCACCTCCGGACGCTCCGCCGCCGGACCCCGAACCTCCACCCGAACGGATCTTGCCGTAAATGAGCGCAAAAGGGAATAAAAGAGCCATAAACACGATGAGTAAGCCTCCCGGGATTCTTTGAGAAAGCGGCGCTGCACGCCACTGCTCATAAAACTTTCTGAAACGGCCCGATAAGCTTTGATCCTCTAAATGAATATCAGACACTAGGACGTTTTGCAGAGCGATAAGAGCTGTGGTAAAAATCGGAAAGACCCGATTATCGGATGAAACCATCGCGACTTCTTGTCGAGCCACAAGCTCAAGCTCTCCCTCGAAAAATCGATTCTTCAAAGCTTCGCTTACGGCAATCAGCGTTTGAAAACGCGCATCCCGCGATTGAGTCACAAAAAACAAAATATCTCCTTCCGACCGCGGAACTTCCGAACCTGGCAGGCGCCATGCTTCGAGACATTGGTCCGCCATTTCCGACGGGGCTAGGCCTTCGATCATTTGGGATTCAGGAAGAAAAGCGAACCACACATTGACGTGCGTTTGATTCCAAAAAGAAGCCAGGTGATTCCATAAATCCCTCCTCTCTTCGGACAGCAGCATCGCGACGGGATCATAAATACCATCCTGAGGTCTTTCGGGAATACGCACATCTTTTGCCATCACGTCACCTGTCCAAGATAGAGTTAAAAGCAGCCAGATGAGGAAGAAAGTGAAAAAACTTCGCCGCACGGTTTATAAAGTGATTAAGGTGTCGTTCGGGGTTGGGGTGAACCCGTATTGAATTGGACTTTCGGAGCCTGTGTCGCATCTGGAGCCGCCGTAAAATAATTTTTCGTCTGAAATCCCGAAAAACCCGCGATGATGTTTCCTGGGAATATACGGATAGCCGTGTTGTATCCTTGTGCGGCTTCATTAAAGCGTCGCCGCTCTACGGCAATGCGATTTTCCGTGCCCTCTAATTGTCTTTGAAGATCTAAGAAATTCTCATTCGCCTTCAACTCCGGATAACGCTCAGCCACGACCATTAGGCGGCTTAAGGCCGAGCTTAAAGCACCTTGGGCTTGTTGAAATCTTTCGAAGGCCTGAGGATCGTTGACGATATCTTTTAATCCTTGAGCCGATACCTGCCCTACGCTTGCGCGAGCTTGGGTCACGGCTTCCAAAGTTTCCCTCTCATGACTCGCGTAACCTTGAACGGTTGCGACGAGGTTCGGGATTAAATCCATTCGTCTCTGATAAACATTTTCAACCTGAGACCAGCTTTGATTCACATTTTCTTGAAGTACCACGAAATGATTCCTCGACTTCACGAACCATAATCCAATTATAGCAAAAACGACGATGATCCCGATCAAAATTTTTTTCATGAGATCTCCTTTATTTCCAACGTCCGCGGTCCCGGTGATCTTCGCACCACATGCGCTGATCGACATCCTTACGGAAAGCGGGTTGCCCGCAAATAGGAACGGTGCAATTCATGGGCATCCGGGAATCGAAAAGCGCGGACTCGACGGTGCCCAGCTTTTCCGCGTCTTTATCATTAATCAACGGCGTTTTCTTTGCCGGCATCGGCTTAAGAATAAGCTTGGGCTCCGAAAGAGTCGGTGCCAGTGCTTTTTTAGGGACTGGAACGAAATGGCTTGGCTTTTCGGGGATGGGAGGAATCACGTAGTCATGGTAAGCCTTATAAGATTTTGATGGCTTCGCTGAAACGACCTCAGCCACTCGTGAACTTTTTTTATGAGAGGCTGTTTTTTTCGTAACCGCTTTTTTGAGTTTTTTTTTAGGAGGCTTCCCCACTTTTCTGGACGCCACTTTCTTTGCCTTCGACTTTTTCATAAAATGTCCCTAGAGTGGCGAACTTTCTTGTCATTAGTCTATGGGCGACGCAACTGTAAAAAGCAGATTTTTTGAGATAGATGTTTACCGCGGCACAGCCATCATCATGATGGTTGTGTTTCACATTCTATACGATTTAAACGCACATCAAATCACCGACTTTCCTATTTTTACGCATGCTTTTTGGAGAGTTTATCGTGAATGCATCTCGTTTCTCTTCTTGGGTTTAGTGGGATTTTGCCTTCATCAAGAACATCAAGAAGGGATCCGTTGGAAAAAATTCGCTCTCCGCACCGTAAGGGTGTCGATGGCTGCCGCCTGTGTGAGCGTGGGCACTTATATTTACGCTCCCCAAAAACCCATACTCTTCGGCATTCTCCACTTTATTGCCTCCGGCAGCTTGGCGGCACTACCTTTCCTCAATAAAAAAAGAGCCTCTTTTTTCTTCGGAGGGTTAATCTTAGCGATGGGTTACATCGGATTAATATGTGAGGGGCGCTACCGCATTCCTTATTTAGAGTGGATCGGTTTTGGGGCTTCCTCCATGCCCACACTGGAAATTTTTCCTTTCATTCCCTTTTTTGGCTATATTCTCCTTGGCATGGGCATGTCCCAAACCACAGACCTTAAATCCAACCGTTACTATTATCTCGATATACCCCAAAATCCTCTCACCCGATTCTTAGCTTTCTGCGGGCGTCACCCTCTAACCATTTACCTAACCCATCAGCCTATTTTAGTAAGCATCATCTCGAGAGTCGTCCAAAAAACGTAACGACTACGCAGGTGTTTTCCTTAAATATTTTCGACGTTTGCGATAAATGATTCGTGAATCCACCCTCTTCTCCGTATAATGTTCCTTATGAGCCTAAAAAAACCGGCTAAGACTCTAGGACTCGTGCTTTCTGGGGGTGGGGCTCGTGGAGCTTATGAAGCAGGCGTCATTCATTACATTCGAACCATGCTCCCTCCTAAAATCCGTGGGCGGGTCTTTGATGTCGTCTGCGGCGCTTCGGTGGGCGCCTTAAACGCGTCTTTTGTGGCGGCCACGGCTCATGATATTAAAATGCAGGGAGAAAACGCCCTTAAGCTTTGGCAAAATGTCAGGGAAGAAGACATCTATCGACGGGACGGAAAGGCTCTATGGGATTTCGTCAGCAAAAGCAGTCAAGGCGTCATTTCCAATCTCCTAAGGCGCGAAGGTCATGGGCGACATTTCAATGGCTTTCTGGATACAGCACCTTTCCTGCCTTTCATCAAAAAAATCATGCCGTGGGACCGTATTTCGCAAAACGTTCGTGAAGGACTCGTGCGCGCTATTTCCTTGGTGGCTACCAACGTCTTCACCGGCCGCATGGAACTCTTCATCGAAAAAGCCCCGGAAGTAGAATACACCGGGGAATACATCACTCACTTTGGAAAAATCGAACCTATCCATGCGATGGCGTCGGCGGCCATCCCCATCGTCTTTCCTTCCGTGATGGTCGATGGAATCGCTTACACGGACGGCGGGTTGAGACTTAACACGCCTATGTCTCCCGCGATTCAACTCGGTGCGGACGCGATCCTCGTCATCGGCCTTCATTATCGAGCCCCCGCCCATGAAATCCCTTTTCATGGCGAAATCGGGAAAGCGCCACCCCTAGGACAGATACTTGGACGTGTTATGAATTCGATTTTCCTCGATCGCATCAATTACGACATCGAACAGCTCGAACGCATTAACCGTATCATCGACTGGGCCGAGATGCTTCATGGCAAAAGCTTCATGGATGACTTGAATGAAATGCTTGTCGAAAAGAAGATCCGGGGGGATATCGCCAACCGAGGCCTAAAGCGTATCACTGCCATCCGCATTCGGCCGTCGGAAGACATCGGGGAAATTTTCAGCGATTGTTTCCAAAAGAACAACAAGCGTCATTTCTCGGCATTCGAGAAACTACTCGTCAGGTTTTTGGATATCGATCCCACAAAAGGCATCGACTTCCTTTCCTATATTGTCTTCATGCCTGAGTATTTGCAACGCTTGTTAGATTTGGGATTCGAAGACGCACGTAGGAATCATGACGCTCTTGTGGGGTTCTTCGAATCGGGGAATCCTACTTAGCCGCCTCATGCAAGGCGATCGCCTGTGTCAGCGTTCGACGAAACTCCTCCGTATCCCAAGGTTTCAGGAGGCATTTATAAATCGTCCCGTCTTTTAAGGCGGCATCGATTTGCCCGTCTTCATCGGGATATCCCGTTAAAATAATCCGGACTGTTTTAGGGCAAAAGCCTTTCGCCTTCCTTAAAAATTCGACGCCGGTCATTCCCGGCATTCGTTGATCCGAGATTACGACGGTGAAGTCCTCGTAAGCGATTTCTTCCAGAGCCTTCTGCGGCGTCTCGGCTACGATGATCTCCCAATTTTGTTCACCGCGCAGCGCGCGACGGCAAGCATCCAGGAGATTTCTTTCATCATCGACTAAAAGTAGTTTTGGTGTCCCCATAGTTCGGAAATTATAACCAAAAGCACTGGGGGCTGACTAGGGATTCATGCTCAGAAATCGACTTTTATTCCTTATGTTTTCCCTTTTTTCACCGTTCTTTAAGGGTGTATGGAAAATGAGACTCAAGCGGGAAAATTGACGGTCGAGAATTTCACGGCCCAAAAGATGGAAGCTATCGGCCAACTAGCGGCCGGGATCGCCCACGAGATCAATACACCGACGCAATATATCGGAGATAATACAAACTTTCTCCAAGGCGCTTTTAAGGATTTCCTCACCTTGCTGGAAGACTACAAGAAACTCGCCCAGCAAGCTCAAGAAATCACGACTCTTCAAGATACCGTGAGATCCATCCAAGAAAAGTCTAAAAAGATCGACGTCGATTACCTAGTTTCGGAAATTCCTTTGGCGATTAAGCAATCCCTCGAGGGCATCGAACGGGTTTCCGGTATCACCAAGGCCATGAAGGAATTCTCCCATCCCGGCAGCCAAGATGCCGCTCCCGCAAACCTAAATCAAAATATCCAAAGCACCGTCACTGTCTGCCGCAATGAATGGAAATACGTGGCCGACGTCGAATTGAAGTTGGATCCTCAACTCCCCGAAGTGCCGTGTTGCGTGGGCGAGATTAATCAGGTCGTCCTGAATATGATCATCAACGCTACTCATGCTATTTCCGATAAATTCGAAAAAGGGAAAAAAGGCAAAGGCCTCATCACCATAACTACACACTTGGAGGGAGATTGGGTAGTCATTAAGATCTCCGACAACGGTGCCGGCATTTCCGAAAAGAATAAGCAGCATATCTTCGAGCCCTTTTTCACTACCAAAGCCGTCGGAAAGGGAACGGGACAAGGCCTGATGCTCTCCTTCGCGATTGTGAAAGAAAAACATAAAGGCCAATTGAATTTTGATTCTAAAGAAGGCGAATGGACAGCCTTCACCATCCGCTTGCCCATTGATTCTCCCTTGGTGAAAGACCCAGAAGACGTATGAAAAAGATCCTTTTCGTCGACGACGAACCCCGGGTCTTGGATGCCTTCAGAAGAAGTCTGCATGTTTACCGCGACCAATGGGAAATGACCTTTGAATCAAGCGCCGAAAAGGCTTTGGCATTTCTGGATCAGAGTCCGGTCGACGTCATCATTTCGGACATCCGCATGCCCGAAATGGATGGCGTCATGCTTCTGAAAAAGGTCCAAGAGAAACACCCTGGTATCGTGCGTATTATTCTTTCCGGCTTCACGGAAATGGAAGCGGCTCTTCAGAGCGTTCCCGTCGCTCATCAATTCCTCAATAAACCGTGTGAAGCTCAAAAGGTGAAGGAGATCATTGAGCGCGCTTTTCAACTTCAAAGCGTCCTCGAAAACAAGACCATTAAGGACGTCGTGGGGAAGATCGACCAACTTCCTGTTCTCCCGACCGTTTACAAGGAACTCACGACGGCGTTGAGTGACCCCGATGTCACCGTCAAGCACGTGGCCGGTATTGTTGAACGGGACATCGCTCTGGGGACCAAAATCCTCCAAGTTGTGAATTCCGCGTTTTTCGGATTACCGCGCACCGTGAGCAGCGTCTCCGGTGCGGTCTCTCTTCTGGGCCTTAACATGACGAAGAACCTCTCTCTCACTCTGAAAGTTTTCCATGGCTTTGAAGAAGAAGCGAAAAAGCTGGGTTTCTCAATTACCCACTTTCAAAACCACTGTATCCAGACCGGCCAATTGGCGAAGACGCTTTTGACGGTGAAATATGAAGCCGAAGCCGCTTTTTTAGCGGGAACCTTCCACGATCTGGGCAAATTGATCCTAGCGACCAAACTCCCCCACTTCTTCAAGGAGATTATGGCCAAATTGGCCGATCCTGATGACGATCCTTGTGAGGCCGAAATAGAAATATTGGGCATTACCCACGCTGAAATCGGAGCCTATCTTTTAGGAATTTGGGGGCTGCCAAATCCAATCGTCGAAGCTGTGGCGAACCACCATAAGCCTTCGCGCGTCCCCCATAGCGACATGGACATCATGGGAGCCGTGCATGTGGCGAATTACCTCTCCTACATTAAGGATAAGAAAGCGGATAAGGCCGTAAAACTACTCGACACACAATTTCTTTTGGATCTCCAGCTTGCCGAAAAAATTGCCCAGTGGAGTCAACAAGTCCTACTAGAGAACATCCAATGAAATAAAAGCTTGTTTCACATACAGCCCTTCCCTATAAATCCGCTATGCCTACTAAAAAAGATTTATTCTTCATTGCCGCCGTCTTCCTCTGCTGTCTCCAGTGGATTTTTATTAAGTTCTTCGTTGGTCATCTTGACACACCCTGGAATGCCATTTCTCCTGGAATTGCCATCTTCGGGGCTGCTTACATCTTATCATGGGGCGCCGAACTTTCCCAATTCGAGATTCCGAGGTCCTTGGCGATTGCCTTTCTAGCCTTAATCGCCGTCCTGCCCGAATATGCCGTCGACATGTATTTCGCTTGGGAAGCTGGCACGAAACCCGAATACATACATTACGCCACGGCCAATATGACCGGGGCTAACCGCCTCCTCATCGGCGTCGGTTGGGCGGCGGTGGTTTTCGCTTATTTTTACCGGACGAAAAAAGGGGAAGTGCAGCTCGAACCCTGCAACCGCACAGAAATCCTCGCTCTTTTCTTGGCGACCCTCTATTCCTTTTCGATCCCTCTGAAGGGATCTTTATCCTGGGTGGATTCGATCGTCTTTGTCTCTATCTTCGTCTGGTACATGATCCAAGTTTGTAAGGCCAACCATGAAGAACCTGAGATCGAAGGACCGATTGAAGCCTTAGCCACATGGTCCCGCGGACCCAGACTCGCTGCAACTCTCCTCTTCTTTCTATTTTCTGGCTTCACCATTTTCATCTCCGCCGAGCCTTTCGCCGAGGGACTTTTGGTGGCCGGAGAGCATTTAGGCATCGAGAAATTTATTCTCGTCCAATGGCTTGCCCCACTAGCCTCGGAATCCCCCGAATTCATCGTCGCCATCCTCTTCGCCTTACGAGCACATGCCTCAAATAGCTTAGGGACGTTGATTTCGTCCAAAGTCAACCAATGGACCCTTCTTATCGGTCTACTTCCCATCGTTTACAACCTGTCGGCGGGACACATCCAAGGGATGCCGATGGACGCCCGACAGTCCGAAGAGCTTTTCCTGACGTCGGCGCAATCGTTCTTCGCCATTGTTATGATCGTAAACTTGCGTTTCTCCATCACGGAAGCCTTATTACTTTTCGTCCTATTCGTCTCCCAGCTTTTCTTTACGACCACGGAGGCTAGGACCATTTACGCATTCATTTATATCTTGCTCGGCTTAGGATGGTTTTTCACCGTGCGCGGGAACAAACAAGCCTTCGTCCAGCTTTTTAAGAGGAAATAAAAATGTCCATTCCCCAAATTTCACCCCTAGAAGCCAAAGCTATATTGGACCAAAATTCCCAAGCGGTTTACGTGGACGTGCGCTCGACGCAGGAATTTCAAGAAGGACATCCGGTCGGCGCGATTCATATTCCCCTCTTAGATATTCAAAATGGCCAAATGGCTCCGAATCCCCGCTTTCCTGAAGATTTCCAAGCCAAGTTCCCAAAAGAGAAGAAGTTGATCATCGGCTGCCAAGCCGGGGGCCGCTCCCAGCGAGCTTGCGAGCTTCTGCAGTCTTTAGGCTATCAAGACGTCTCCAATGTGTCCGGAGGCTACGGGGCATGGGAACACTACGGCCTTCCAACTGAATGAAATAATTTAGCTTTCCAATTTTTGTATAAAACCCCTCAAGTTTCTCCCCTTCTTTCCGTACAGGCCTGAATACACACAGAAACCTTTTTCCTTAGGGGGGAAACATGAAGAAAGAGTTATTCAGTTTGATGATGGCGGCTACGACGGTCTCAACACTCTATATCGGTGGACCGCTGGGATGTGGAAGTACAGCCACGGGTGCTTCCGGTGGCGGCACAACGGACGGTGAAAGTGAGCTGAGCGCTCTGGGCCAGACATTTCCTACAGATTTGGCAATAGCTTCGCCTACAGCTGAACAAGACACCGTCTCTGCATTGATCATCAGTGAACGACCTAAAGCCGTCGACCTTGAAGCAGACGCAACTATGGAAGCCAAACAGGAAGCGATTGCAGAACTTCTTTCGGATTCAGTGGACGCTGTAGCAGATTGCGATTTTACCCTGGATTTGGCCATCAATACAAATAATGCCACATGTTATGGGCCAGCTCTCACTTACTCCAATCACCCGGATCTTGTCGGGCCAGGAGATTCCGACACAACAAACAACGATAGTGGGCTTAATGATACTGATGGCGATGGAAGTCTACCTACAGGGGACGTAGGTCTCTGGACAGCCAATAACGGCAGCACCTCAGAAGCTTGTGCCGCAGCACAAATGAATGCCAAAGTAAGTGGTATTGCAGGTCAAGTCGACTCTGCCATGCTGGCTATGGCCAGTATGTATTGTTTGGCGAATGTCAATGGCAGCGAACTTCCGGATACAGCAGGTGAAAGCCTTGACCTCACCACTGTAGTCAATTCTGGATTTTCAACCAATGGTGTTGGAATTACAGTGACATCAGCGACTCTTGAACGTGACGATGATGACGCCGATGGAAATACTGTCTATATTGCCAGCCTCCAAGGGACAGCCACTCAGGATAGCAACACCTACACAGTTGATTTTCGCTTAAAACATATTCCTACAGGTGATGAAAATGCCACTTATAAGGGAAAGCTTTCCTATACGGTGGATGATGCCGACGCCTCTTCTCAAGGATGCGATCCAGGTGACGGTGTTATCTATGCTACGTCCATTGATTATGATAAGTCATCTGCAACCTCTCTCACTTACAAACTCCACAATGGAACATTCTGCGGAGACGTCGATCCTTATGTAAGCGCCACCGACCATACCATCGATCCTTCCAATACTTGGAGTGGTAATTTTAACAAAGTACTTTTCAATTATAATCCCGCAACAGCCGTAGGTAATTATTCCTTTGCATGGCAGGCAGGATTTAATGACTCTCATGCTCGTGTCATGAATATGTCGATAGCCCAAGCTTCTGGAGAAACAACAGGGACAGCTTTTTTCGGTTATGGGCCCCAAGTCGATGAAACAGATGCTGGAGATATTGACGGCATGATCTGTAATTGGGCAGGCCCTGGAAATAACCATACAACGGGACTTGTCACCAAAGTACAACAGCAGGAAATTGCTTTAGATGATACTTCAGGGCTTTTCGAGGCAGCAAGCTCAGATATTACTTATGCGCCAACTAACAATTGCAACTCAACCGGTACCGGGCAAGGTGGAACATTCACTTACTCTGACGGAACAACAACCGTCAGCACTTCAGTCACCAATGACCTTGTAGATCTCAGTGTTGTAGAAGATGCGTACACGGAACCAACAGCACCTGAAAACGTAGATGAATAAAAGTAAAAGCAGAAAAAACAAAAACCCCGATCTTATTTCTAAGATCGGGGTTTTTTAATTTAAATCCCGCAGCGTCCTACTCTTCCAGCAGATCGTGCTGCTAGTACCATTGGCCCAGGTGAGCTTAACTTCCGAGTTCGGGATGGGATCGGGTGGGACCTCACCGGTATGACCACGGGAAACTTGAAAACGATGTATGTAATTTCTTACTTATCGTACAAAGAACAACAACAGCATTTAGAAAGTGCTGACTTACATTTGAATCACCATCGTGGGGGTAGGCCCTGAGGCCTACCCCCTGAGGTGAAAAAAATGGTCAAGCCGCTCGACCGATTAGTAACAGTCAGCTCAATCCCTTACGGGACTTACACTTCTGTCCTATCAACCTCGTAGTCTACAAGGGGTCTTAGGGATTGCTCCCGGGAGATCTTATCTAGAGGTTAGTTTCCCGCTTAGATGCTTTCAGCGGTTATCTAATCCGAACATAGCTATCCAGCATGTACCACTGGCGTGATAACTGGGACACTAGAGGTTCGTCCATCCCGGTCCTCTCGTACTAGGGACAGATCCTCGCAAATCTCCTGCGCCCACGAAAGATAGGGACCGAACTGTCTCACGACGTTCTGAACCCAGCTCGCGTACCACTTTAATCGGCGAACAGCCGAACCCTTGGGACCTACTTCAGCCCCAGGATGTGATGAGCCGACATCGAGGTGCCAAACGATGCCGTCGATGTGAACTCTTGGGCATCATCAGCCTGTTATCCCCGGCGTACCTTTTATCCGTTGAGCGATGGCCCTTCC
>CAZKQW010000014.1:0-52838 GCA_964555055.1 uncultured Pseudomonadota bacterium
GAAATCTTTCGCAGAATGCTTTTTTGAGTTCAGTTAGCGGTTAATAGAGGTGCCCAAATATTACCGTCGATAAATTCGGAAGAGTGGTCATTCCAAAGGAAATTCGGGATCGGATTGGAGCTCGCCCAGGCACTGAGTTCGAGATCGAGGAGCAGGATGATGTCATTCTTCTTAAACCTATCCAAAAAAAAGCCGTGCTTGTCGAAAAAGACGGATGGCTCGTCGTTCAAAGCAGTCCTCAAAAAAATTTTAATGACCCGAAGGATGTCGATATCGGTGAACTCATTAAAGGAGATTATGAGGAAAGAGCGAGAAGGCAGGGTGGTTGGTGATTTATTGCGATACGTCTTTTCTAGTGGCTGTCACGGTGGAGGATCATCATTTTCATCAAGAATCCCATGCGAGGTTCATGAAATATCTTCATGAATCTCGAGCTCTCTTCATATCCACCCATGGATTAGCAGAGTGTTACAATGCCCTTACGCGCTATCCCATAGAAGGGGTTTTGCTTCCCTCCCAGGCCCAAGATCTCCTGAAGGAACGGTTCCCTCATAAGTTAAAAACGATAGAGTTGACTAAGAACGATTATGAAGGGGCTTTTGAAAGAGTCGCGCGTAAAAATTTAAGGGGCGCCGTCGTCTACGACGCTCTCCATTACCAAGCGGCTATTAAAATAAAGGCGGAAAAATTAATCACATGGAATGTAAAAGATTTTGAGCGACTTTCATCGGGTGAGTTTGAAATTTTGACGCCTTTACAGGTATGAAGCCTCTCATCATTACAGCCGCCCTGGTCGGCGGGGAATTGACCCGAAAACAAACGACTTACCTTCCTTTGACGCCCGATGAGATCGCGCGGGAAGCGGAGGCCTGCGTGGAAGCGGGAGCGTCCGTCATTCACCTCCATGCGCGCGACGCGAAAGGGCGGCCGACCAACGACCCGAAGGTCTTCAAGGTCATCGTCCAGCGCATCCGGAGACTCTGCGACCCCGCGCCTTTGATCCAAGTCTCCACGGGAGGGACGGTCGGGGATTCCTTCGCGAGCCGCCTCAAGCCGCTCCAAGCGGGGCCCAATATGGCGTCCCTCAACGCCGGATCGGTGAATTTCGGGGACGGCGTTTTCGCCAACCCACGGCCTTTCATCGAAAAATTGGCGAAGGAAATCCTCAAAAGAAAGATCAAACCTGAGATCGAGAGCTACGATCTGTCGCATCTCGAGACTGCTTGTGAGCTCGTTGAGCAAAGTCGGATCGCTAAGCCGGCCCATTTCCAATTCGTGATGGGTATGAAGGGCGGTTTGGCGGCGACCGAAGATAATTTAAAGCTTCTCGTAAGCCGATTGCCTCCCTCTTCGACGTGGACGGTGGCGGGTATAGGTCGCCACGAGTTTCCGATGGCCGAGCTAGCCATTAAGATGGGAGGCCATGTGCGCGTGGGACTCGAAGATAATATTTATTTGGAAAAAGGGATTTTGGCCAAGGGAAGTCGCGAATTGGTCCAGAAAGCGGTTGCTCTGGGAAAGCGGTATGGTAGGCCTCCGGCATCCATTGAAGAAACAAGGAGACTTTTGGCATGCCCGGTATAGGCGTCGTCCTCAACCCGCATTCGAAGCGCTATAAGAACGATCCCGAAAAATTGCATCGGATGGGTTTCATCGTCGGAGAAAAAGCGTCCCTAGCTTCCACGCAAAACCTCACCGACATCCGCCGCGTCGCGGAGGAGTTCAAGCGCAAGGAGATAGAGATCTTGGCGCTGAGCGGAGGGGATGGAACGAATCATCTGACGCTCACCCATTTCTTGGAAGTTTACGGAGCGCAACCCCTTCCAAAAATTGCGCTATTGCGAGGCGGCACCCTCAATACCGTCGCCTATTCCTGCGGCATCTTCGGGTCCCCCGAAAAGAACCTCTCGAACCTCATCTACAAATACCACGACGACGAACCTTTCGAGACCACCGAAGTCGATCTCATGCAGATCAACGATAAGTGCGGCTTCATCTGGGGGACGGGCGTCATTTCCAAGTTCATGGAAGCCTACTACGAAAAGGGGATTCCCTCGCCGCCGCAAGCCGCTTGGACGTTGGTAAAATCGGTCGGCTCGGCGGTGATGAACGGCCGCTTCGCCTCCCACATGTTCGAGCCCATGGAGGCGGAGGTGACCGTGGACGGTAAGAAATGGGAGATGAATTCTTATTCCGCGATTTTCAGCGGTTCGATTCCTTATTTAGGGTTGGGCTTTAAGGTCTTTTACCTGGCTCGTAAGGTGAAGAAGTTCCACGCGATTGGATTTTGCGTCAAGCCTCGGACCGTCTTGCCTCATGTGCCATTGATGTTCTTGGGTAAGCCTTCGGGTTGTCCCAATCACGTCGAACAAGCCGCCACCGAAATGGTCGTCAAACTCGCGAAGCCCGCGAGCTATACCATCGACGGCGATATCTATTCTCCGGCCGATACTTTCGTCATCAAAACGGGCCCCCGTTTGACCATTATCGTGAAGTGACCCCGTCTTTTTGGCACCCTCATTGCTCTTGATTTAAAAAAAGAGGCAAAAAAGAGGGATTTTCGTGAATATCCGTATCAAACTAATAACCGTTCTCATTATGATAAGCTTGGGCTTCGCGGTGGGTTGCGATTCAGGCTCCGAAGCTCCTGCGGAAAATGAGCGTCCTGGCGGCCTAACACCTGGCATTATCCCGGGGCCGACAGATCATCCTCACCAAGTGATCCAAGAGGAACCGGAGAGCGTAAACGTTTATCCCATCGAAGTGGATCCGGACCAAGACAACGTCTTGAACGTCGGCATCGTCGGTCACCCCGAGATCCCCTTGGACAATTGCCCGATGACATTCAATCCGGACCAGCAGGACGAGGATCATGATGGGGTCGGGGATGTCTGCCAACCGACGGCTCGTTAGTCCTTCGCGAACAAAAGGTTTTCACCCGTTCGACTCTGTGATAAAGAGATGAAGATGCCCTTGCTCATCGGTTTGATGTCCGGGACTTCCGTGGATGGCGTGGATGCGGCACTGATCCGGCTCTCGAAATCCCCTAAAAATCGTTATCGATTGAAGCTTCTCGACTGGTCAGTCACTCCTTATTCCCCGTCACTAAAAAAGAGAATCCTCCAAGTCGCGTCGAAGAACGGCGGAACGACCGAAGAGGTATGCCGTTTGAACATGGAGATAGGCGACGTTTTTTCAAAAGCGGCTTTGGGACTTCTTAAAAAGAAAAGGATCTCCGCAAAGCAAATCCTTGCGATCGGATCCCATGGGCAGACGGTGTGCCACTTGGGTCGGGAAGGGACTTTGCAAATCGGGGAGGCAAGCGTCATTGCGGAACGCACGGGCATCACGACCGTCTCCGACTTTCGTCCGGCGGACATTGCGGCGGGCGGTCTAGGGGCTCCGTTAATTCCATATTTTCATGCGCTCCTTTTCCAAGACGCCCGCAAGACCCGAGCGGTCCATAATATCGGCGGCATCAGCAACCTTACGTTCCTGCCGAAAGGCTCCAACGCCAAGGGCGTTTTCGGCTTCGATACGGGTCCGGGGAATATGTTGATGGATGGAGCCATGGCGCATTTTACGAAGGGAAGACGTCATTTCGACAGGCGGGGAAAGGTCGCCGCTCAGGGATTTGTTTCCCTCATCCTGTTGAAAGAGCTCATGAGCCACCCCTTCATTTCCCGTAAAGCACCGAAAGCGGCGGGCCGCGAAGAATTCGGACGTCATTTTTTGGAAAAGATCCTGCGCCGATCGCGAGCGCTGGGTTTGCGCTTTGAAGATGTTTTGGCGACGCTTACGGCTTTTACCGCTCAATCCATCGCCGAGAATTACCGTCGATTCGTCTTCCCGAAGGAAGTGCCGGAAGAAATCATTTTCGGGGGAGGCGGCAACCATAATGAAACCCTAATGAAAATGTTGGAAGCCGAACTTTTAGGGGTTAAGATCTCTTGTTTCGACTCTTATGGCATTCCAGCCGATGCCGCGGAGGCGGTCTGCTTTGCGGTTCTAGCCTATCAAACGCTTCAAGGCAGACCCGCGAATCTACCGGCGGTTACGGGTGCCAAAAAACAGGTGATCCTCGGCAAAATCACCGCACAAAAATCCATCAAAGGACAACTATGAAAGAACATCTCAAAGAATACATCGAGAGTAGTAAAACTTCCGAAGTGCGCGGCTTGAGGATTTTACTGGAATATTTCTACGCCACCGAAATCTTCCATAAGATCACGTCCCAACAGCGCAAGGTCATTTCGGTTTTCGGCTCCGCCCGCACGAAGCCTGACTCGGAAGATTACATCATGGCCGAAAAACTGGGCGCTTTATTATATAAGGACGGTTTCGCCGTAGTGACGGGCGCCAGCCGGGGGATCATGCAGGCTGCCAACGCCGGCGTCGCGAGCGCCATCGCCCAGGAATTGGTCAAGCAACGCAAAGCCAAGAATACCGACGAAGCTCGCCATCACCGCTTGTATAAAAGCCAACTGGAAAGTCACTCCGTGGGTTTGAGCATTTCCCTCCCCAAAGAGACCGATACGAATCCCTTCCTCGGCGTCAATGCCACGTTCCATTACTTCATGGTCAGGAAGTTCTTCTTTGGTTCCCTCTCGAGCGGTTTCATCGCTTGCGAAGGCGGTTGGGGGACGCGCGACGAGCTCTTCGAGGTTCTGACTCTCGTGCAGACGGGGAAAGCGCCTTTGATGCCCATCGTTTATCTTTCGACGGATTATGATCATCTGGAGAGGGACTTGAAGCACACGATCGCGAAGAAATACATCTCCGAAGAGGATTTGTACTTATTGGAATTAGTCAAGACGCCGGAACAGGCGGCTAAATGCATACGGAACTTTTATCTCAATATCGACCTGATCAAATACGAAAGGGACGAAAGCGTACGCATTACGACAAAAAAGACATTGGGTCCGAGGCAGCGCTCTAAAGTCGAACGTAAACTTGGAGAAGATCGTAACTTGGGTTTTTCCTTGGAATGGGAAGGCAAGGACTTGATCCTTACCAATTACGCGCCATCATCCTATGGTTATTTAAGACAAGCGATCGACCTCATGAACTGGCCATAGCAGGCTGCGGACTCCTGCCCGAACCAAAACCACCGCTGATCAAACTTTCGATGGTCCGAGCGGCCTCTTCATCGGGGAGATGAGGGCCACCAATTTGCGTGTGATCTAATGAACCCCCTTGGGGATCGCAGAATTTACCGGCAAATTTTTCCCCCTGACGAGGTCCGAAAACCCTGTCTTGTTTGGAAGAGACAACGAAAGCCTGTCGCGAGAGTTGAATAGGTGAAGGTCCTAAAATACGCCTGAGTTCGCTCGAGACTTTTAAAAAACGACTTCCGGGGCTGGTTAATCCCCGGGCCATACGGCTCATAATTTCCAGGGGACTGAGTTTTTCCGGAGTAGGGCGTCGCGTGAATAACTCTTCGTGGTGTTCTATTTGAGCGCGGGTGGGTCGGTTGTAAAGATGCTGATAGTAAAGACGGCGGAATAAGAAACCAATGCCTCTGATGCCGAAGAGAGCTTTTAATCCAAAGTCGAGAAGGGGATGGTTTGAAAATCGCGCCACCCAGCAGAGTAAAGTATGCAGATAGGCCTTGAGTTTCGGTTCAGGACAAAATTGTCCGGGGATACCTCCGAGGACGTCTGGAGACATGGGATTGTGAAAAACGAACAGTCCGCTCTTCGGTTGTTTCGTCAGTAAGCGATCGATGATGGGCCCCATACTACCCGCCATCGAATTAAGAATATAGGTGATATGTGAGATGTTGGGTGCGACGGCTCCAACGATCGCCGCTTGAATCGCAGCGATGGTCAAGGGAGTGAATTCAAAGTCCCGGGGGAAAGCGCTACCAGCCCCAAGGAAGTTTACGCAAAGCGTAGGCGTCTGAGTCGATCGAAAGAAAGCTTCCATGCTGAAAGCATCGACGCCGAATCCATGACAAAGTAAAGTCAGAGAAGGCGCCGCGGTTAATTCCGAAAGCCCGCAATTTGCGACAACCTCCACCGTGCACTGACTTCCACTCTGGGTGGTTATGTCCGTTATAAATCTTGTAAGTCCCGATTCTTCAGGCCAACGGTCTTGGCAGGAAGCCTCAGGCGTCCAGGGACGCGGGTGAAGGGCGTGGGAAATGGATAAACCCATAGCCACTTTTCGACGCGTCGAGTAAAATGTTGTGGGGTATTTTTAGAAAAAAATTAATAATAATAGGTATTTAGTTCATGAAAGTCAGTTGAGTCCGGTTAAGGTCTAGTTCCGCCTGTTGTAGGCTTACTAAAGTCCCTAAATCATTCCAATAGCCTGTATATTCAAACCCGAAAATAGGAAGCCCATCAGCCAGAGCGGGGCGGTAGGCTTGTTGGATGATGCAAGATTCTTGATGGGCGGGGAGATAGTCGGTGAGCCGTGGGGTTAGGATTTGAACGCCCGTGTAGCCTCTTTTTTTTGCGAAGGTAGCCGGAGTCTGCTGGATGCTGACAATGCGTTCGTCGGCACCCACAAAAAGAGGCGTATCCCGGCTCGCCGCCTCCAAAGGACGTAGGACCATCGTCGCTGCTGCTTGTCGCTTTTCGTGGAAATCCATTACTTGGTTTAAATCCACGTCGATGAGAATGTCGCTATTGAGCACGAGAAGGCTTTCGCCGCGGAAAAAGGACTCGGCTTTTTTGATGCCGCCGCCCGTTCCTAAGAGTTCGGGTTCCCATGAATAGCGGATGTCGAGGCCCCACGCCCGGCCATCGCCCAGTGCCTTTTCGATTTGGTCGCCCAGATAGTGGAGATTGATGAGAACGTCGCGGAAGCCGTATTTTTTCAACAGAAGCAGGGAGTAATGGATCAAAGGCCGTCCGCCGACCGGGATCAACGCTTTCGGCGTCTTTTCCGTGAGCGGTCTCAGACGCGTCCCGAGGCCGGCCGCCAGGATCATGGCTTTCATGAGAACTCCGGCACGTATTTCTTGAGCACATCGAAAAAGTCCCGGTGCTCGGGGCGACGTCCGAAGGCGTCCTTTACGTAACGGAGGGAATTCGGGATATGGACGAGAAAAGAAGGGTTCTTTTTGACGCGGTCGATGTAGACGAAACGTCCCGCGTCCTTGAGTTTGCGTTGGATCGTCATCGCGTCGAAGTCGCGGAAGAACGCGTCGCTCTCGTCGTAATACCCGACCAAGGTCTGTAGGGCCGGTGCGTCCAAGGCGATGTAGGAGTCGCGCAGCAGGGCCACGAGGTCGTAGGGTCGGGGTCCCACCAAAGCGTCCTGGAAATCCAAGAGCTTCAAGCGCCCGTCCTGGACCATCAAGTTGCGGCTCTGGAAATCCCGATGGACGAAGACTTGAGGCAGAGAAATCAACCGCGACGTTATGGCATCGCCGAAGGCGCGGAGCGTCGCCAAGTCCTGAGGGTCGATTTTTAGCCCTAACCGCGCTTCGATCCCGTATTCGAAGAAATGGTCGAATTCCCAATTCAGGAGTTTCGCGTCGAAAGACCGCGAGAAGGCGATGCAATCGGCGCCGGCGCCCGGAGAGCATTGAGTTTGCAGGGTCTTTAAAAGGTCGATGGCTTTGCGGTACCAGGAAAGCGTCTCCTCGGGGGAAGAGGCCAAGATCCTTTTTTCAAAAGTCTCCGGACCGAAATCCTCCAAGATCATGAGGCCCGCCGCGGCGTCATAGGAGACGATCTCGGGCGCCGGGAGATCTTTGGAGCGGAGGAAACGGTCGATGTTCACGAAAGGAAGCTCCGAAGGCTTCACGGCCGCGTTCGTGATTTCCTCCGAGACGCTCGAAGGTCCCGCGGGGAGTTGCATGACGATGCGGCTCGGCTTTCCGGCGACTTCGAGCCGGTAATAGATGCGGTTGGAAGCATCTCCATGCAGTTTCGTGAGGATGATTGCCTCGGGTGCGAGATGGAGTTGCGCCGAAATGTGGGTGCGTAGGTCCATAGTCAAGGGGTGATGGTGAGAGGGAGAGCATTGCTGAGGGCGTCCGCGAATCCTTCGACCATCACGGATACGTTTTGGTCGCCGAGAGCGGCGTTGCTCGGGATCATGAAGGTGATGGATTCGCCTGAAGCCGTCACCGCGTAATCGGAAGCGATGGAGGCGTTCCCCCCCAAAAGAACGACGTTTTCCTGAGGGACTACGGAAAAGCCGGATCCCGAGAGGGTGACGAGGCTTCCGCGACTGACGGTAAGAGGTGTCGCGCTTAAGAGGACGGGCGCCGAACCGTCGGCGACCGTGGTCGTGCGGGCGCCTCCGCAAGCGGCGATCCAGGCCAAGCTAAGAACGATGAAAAGGTGAGCGACACGCATAGAGGTGTCAAAATAAAGCCGATAGGGGGATCTGTCTATCCTTTTGCTAACACTATTGGGATTTCAGGGATTGCGGGACGGGGATGATGCCTTTTTGGGTCAAGCGGTTCAAGGCGTGTTGGCTCCCCGTCTTGAGCCAATTCTCATAATGGCGTAGGGTGTCCTGCTCCTTGGTGAACTGGCACGATTCGCTCACCTCCGACAGGACGTCGGCATACGAACGGAAATGGTCGGCCAGATTCCCGAAAAGGGTCGCCACGTTCTTCGAGACGATCTGCGATAGGTCGGCGTAAGCGCTGCCTCCCATTTGGGTATAGTACGCGACGTCGACGAGTTGGCGGTTCAGGCTCGCCGGGAAATATCCGGAGATGAAAAGAGCGGCGTCGCCGAGCTGCTTGAGGAGGGTGAGTTTGGCTTCGTACTCCGCTTGCTGCGCTTTTAAATAGAGAATGGCCAAGGGTTGGTCGGTGAAGGATTCGGAGGACTTTTGGAAGAACTCGGGCATGAACATGTAGGATTGGAGGAGGTTGACGAGGTAGAACTCGATCTCTTCGGGGGCCTTGATCTTTTGGTGGCCGAGGGCGGTCTGGACCAATTCGCGGAAATACTCCGGCAGGCTCGGGGCGTTCACTTGTGACGCGGTGCTCTCCATAGGCTCTTTACTGATTATAACGGCGAAAACAAGCTGGTGCTATAGGGAATAAGGGGATTTAGGCCTGTTTCTTGAGCAGGATCCGCGCTTCGCGGCGCTTCTTGGCGGCCTCGAAACGGCGTTTTTCGTCCGCGGTTTCGGGTTGGACCGGGGGCACGAGGGTCGGGCGCTTGGTGTCGTCGAGGGCCACGAACGTGAGGTAGGCGCTGGCCGTATGGCAGCGCGTACCGGTCGCGGGATCCTCGGATTCGATTTTGACGCCGATCTCCATGGACGTGTTGTGGGTGAAGTTCACGGACGTTTTTAAAATGACGATGTCTCCGAGTTTGATGGGATGGATGAAATTGAGGGCATCCATGCTGGCCGTGACCGCAACTTTATGACAATGACGCGTCGCGACGATCGCGGCCCCGATGTCGATCCATTCCATCAGCCGCCCTCCAAAGATAGTGCCGAGAGCGTTCGTGTCCGGCGGTAAAACGAGATGGGTGAACTCAGCCGAGGAGACGGAGACGGGTTTGGGAGGCAAATTTTCTGGAGTCATTCCGAGTAGGGTAGAGAGTAAAGTTCCTGGTTGCAATGAATATCCTTTTTCCCTAAGAGCCCGGCACTTAAAAGGACGGCCGTTTTTATGGACAAAAAAGAGCTTCTGAAGACCCCCATCGTTCACATCGATATTAAGCAGCATGACCTTTCTAAGTATGTGGAAAGTATGAAAGGTTTGGCGTTCCAAGCCCGGAATCTCGCCCGCGGGGCGGAGATCTTCGATAAGATGGTCCGGGATCCGCAGTCGGCCAATATCCTCTGCCTGGCCGGGTCTTTGATCAGCGCGGGGCTCAAGCAAGTCGTGATCGACCTCATTGAGAACAACATGATCGACGCCATCGTCTCGACGGGCGCCAATATCGTCGACCAGGATTTCTTCGAAGGTTTGGGCTTCAAGCATTACGTCGGGAACCCGACCTTGGACGACAATCAGCTCCGCGAGATGGCCATCGACCGCATCTACGACACCCTGATCGACGAGGACGAGCTGCGGATTTGCGACAACGTCACCGGCGAGATCGCCGATTCGTTGGAGCCCCGCCCGTATTCCTCCCGCGAGTTCATCGAGGAGATGGGGCGTTATTTGGAGAAGAAGGGGAAGAATATCCCGTCGATCGTCCATGCCGCTTATAAAAAGGGCGTGCCTATTTTTTGCCCGGCGTTTTCCGATTGCAGCGCGGGTTTCGGCCTCGTGATGCACCAGACGAAAAATCCCGGCAAGCACATGAGCATCGATTCCGCGGCCGATTTCCGCGAGTTGACGGAGTTGAAGATCGCCGCCGGCGAATCGGGGCTCTTGATGATCGGCGGGGGCGTGCCCAAGAACTTCGCCCAGGACGTCGTCGTCGCCGCGGATCTTTTGGGCAAGGAAGTGCCCATGCACAAGTACGCCATCCAGATCACCGTCGCCGACGAGCGCGATGGGGCCCTCTCCGGGTCCACGCTCAAGGAAGCGAGCTCGTGGGGTAAGGTCGATACCGCGTACGAACAAATGATCTACGCCGAGGCCACGTTGGCCTTCCCCTTGATCGTCAGCTACGCGTACCACCGCGGGGCCTGGAAGGACCGCCGTCCGCGCCAGTTCGCGAATCTTTTCCGTAAGGACACGATTCAGGCGCCCGCGCGCCAGACGGTCGCGGCGAAATAATCCTTTACCCTGTCCGTTTCCCCTTATGATCCGCATCCAAAACCTCGAAAAGTCCTATGGAGGCCAGGCCCTCTTCGACAAAGTCTCGTTTCAAATGACGGGCGGCGAACGCGTGGGCTTGGTCGGCCGCAATGGGCACGGCAAATCGACGTTGTTCCGCCTCATCCTGAAGGAGGAGGATCCGGACGACGGCGTCATCGTCATGCCGCGCAATTACCGCGTCGGCCACTTAGCCCAGCACCTGAAATGGACGAAGCCGACTCTCTTGGAGGAGGCCTGCCTGGGACTCCCGCCGGGCGAGGAGGACTTCCATTACAAGGCCGAGATCATTCTCTTCGGTTTGGGTTTCGGTGCCGAGGATATGCAGAAGCCGCCGGAGTCGTTTTCGGGAGGATTCCAAATCCGCCTGAACCTCGCGAAGCTCCTGGTGAACGAACCCAACCTCCTCCTCCTCGACGAACCCACCAACTACCTCGACATCGTCTCCATCCGCTGGCTGACGCGCTTCCTGAAGGAATGGCCCCATGAACTTATCTTGATATCGCACGACCGCGAGTTCATGGACGACGTCTGCACGCACACGGCGGCCATCCACCGCCAGAAGATCCGTAAGGTCGAGGGAGGCACGGAAAAGCTCTACGCCCAGATCGCGCAAGAAGAAGAGATTTACGAGAAGACGCGCCAGAGCGAGGACAAGCAGCGCAAGCAGATCGAGCAGTTCGTCAACCGCTTCCGCGCCCAGGCCACGAAGGCCGCGGCCGTCCAGTCTCGCATTAAGATGCTGGAGAAGATGGGGAAGAAGGATCAGCTCTCCGACATCCAGAGCCTGGATTTTAAATTCCATTACCTGCCGATCCAGTCGAAATTCCTGGCCGACGTGAAGAACTTGTCTTTCGGTTACCAGGAAGGTCCGTCCCTCATCCAAAATTTGAGTTTCGCGATCCAGTCCAAGGACCGGATCGCCATCATCGGGAAAAACGGCAAAGGGAAGTCGACGCTGCTCAACCTCATCGCCGGCGAACTGAAGCCGAACCAAGGCGAAATCAACATCAACCCCGCCGTCCGCATGGGATATTTCGGCCAGACGAACATCAACCGCCTTGATCCCAAGCTCACGGTCGAGGAGGAGATCGACAGCGCCAACCACGAGCTGGGCCGCACGGCCGTCCGCACGATTTGCGGGATCATGATGTTCAGCGGGGATTCCGCGGAAAAGAAGATTTCGGTCCTTTCGGGAGGGGAAAAGAGCCGCGTCATGCTGGGCAAGATCGTCGCGATGCCCGCGAACCTCCTGCTGCTCGACGAACCGACGAACCACCTCGACATGCCGTCGATCGAAGCCCTGCTCGAGAGCATCCAGGAATTTGAAGGCACGGTCGTCCTGGTCACGCACAGCGAGATGATCCTGCGCGCCGTCGCGACGAAGCTGATCGTTTTCCAGCACGGAACCGTCGACATCTTCAACGGGACTTACGACGAGTTCCTGGAGAAGGTGGGTTGGGAGGAAGAGGGGGGCAAGCCTTCCCGGCAAATTTCAAAGACTAACGCCGCGGTCGCGGCCATTGCCGTCCCCGTTCCCATGACGCTGCCGGTGGCCGAGGCCAAGGAGCCGTTGAATAAGAAGGAGCGTGCGGAGCTTATCCAAGAACGCTCGAAGGTTTTGACGCCCTTGAAGAAGGAAATGGAGACGCTCGAGGCGAAAATCGTCGAGCTCGAGGCCGAACTAGCCCGATCGAACGAAATGCTGGCCGACGCCTCGAAAAACAATGACGTCAGCGCTTTCGTGCATCTGTCTAAGACCACCAAGGACCATCAGAAGAAGATCGACGAGCTGTTCGCCCGTTTAGAAAAGGTGACCCGTGAGCACGACGAAAAGAGTCGAAAATACGGAGAACTTATCCTCCCTGGCTAGTGGGACCCGCGTCTAGGGTCCTCGGGTCAAAATCGGAATAGGGTTGGAACGAGAGGCCGAGCAGCGTTTCGATGGCCGCGTCGATCGCTTGAACGGCCGACCGGGATTTTTTCCCGTCTTTCAACAAATGCATGCGTTTCCTGTTCAGCCAATCGAGCTGAAGGCGATAGGTCACGATGCCGATGCGGCGTTGCTCGAGTAGTTTCATGAGGGCCTCTTCCCCGCTTCCGGGCTTGATAACCGTGGAGTCCCCGTGCGCGAGTAGGGCGGTCAGTAGGCTTTTCAAAACGCCGGCTGCGGTTTCGTCCGGAGGCGAGGAAAAAAGGGAATCCATGACGATTTCTAGCCCGCATTTAAAATCGATACGCTCCCATCGTTGAACCCCATCGCCCGACCAGGCGATGCCGTTGTCCCTCTCGTCTTCCGCAGCCGTATGCTGTGAATGGGCCCAGAGGCTTCCTAAAGTGACCCCATTGGCGGCGGATCTTTCGATTTCAGCCATGACATCGGCGAACTTAAGATGAACCGGAGCGGTGGAACTGGCTCCGACCCTAAGCTTTACGCCACTTCCTCTTTGCTTTGCCGTCGTTAATGCGCTGCTCATGTCTTGCTCCCCACTCATACCCAGGAGTTGATCGATGGCTTTGCCGATGGAGGAACGATCCGGCGCAACCGCCTGAAACTCCCAAAATGTCCTCAAGGCACGGGAGTCGTCCCGGCTCTTGGCGATGAGCCCGTTCCAATCTATGAGAGGCCCGATTTCTTGATAGAGATAAGGTGCTTTGATCATCTGCGCGCAGCCCAGGAGGGCATCCATGGCGGGACGCGAAAGATAGCCTTGCCGAAGCAGTTTTTGGAGGAGTTTTAAAAAGGGAAGAGGGTTGCCGTCCTCGCATTCCCGATGCAGCGCTTCCGCCACCATTCTAGAGTTCTCAGGGGAGCAAATGGCCTCCAAGGCATCCGCGTCCAGTGGAACGACGGCGTCCGCGGAAGCTTCCACGGACAACGAGGCCTCAGGGGAAACCCGCGCGAGGGCGCCCAGGATCATGGCTAAGACGCATTCGCTCGATGGGTTCGGGTACCGATGAAAAAAGCCGAGGAGACAAATATCCGGACGGAAGGAGCTTTCTATGCGTGTGGCACTCCTGTGGAGATCGTCGGATGTGATGGATTGCAGGACCTTTCTTGCCGTTCCGGGAGAGCCTCCCGCCAAGCAGGCGACGGTGGCCAAGGCGATTTGGGCCGTAGCTCCATGGAGGGCGTCTCGGGTGAAATCGACCGTCTCTTCCCGATCCGAATACTCGGAAAATCCCGGCTCTCGAGTGAGAGCCGCTTCAAGGCGGCCTTGAGTCTCCGTTAAGAGCGTCGAAAGATGCCCAAGACCGGCGTCGGTTCGTACGAGCGTGAGCGTTTGGGCAATCGCGTCGGTGAGTGCTGTCGTCATTTTAAAATGGCCTCCGCATGGAAAAATCCCGTACTTCATTGAAATCGACCTGATCCACGAAAGGTTGAACATCCTGGGGGTCTGCAATGGCAAACTGCAAACCGCGGTGTTCAGGCGTTGCTCCTAAAAGTGCCAGAGAGGAAGCCCCTTTGGAGGCATCAGGCCGGGATACCCGCCAGTATCCAGACCCAGTTTCCAAGTCCATTTTCGCTTCCGAGGCAATTCGACGGATCAGAGCTTCTTCTGTACCGTCCAGATAAGATGACGAGTAGATATATACATCCGGAGAACGACTTCTCAGTAATTGCGAGAGATGGGGGGTATCTAGGAGGTGTTCTTGAGGTTGAAACTCTCCCGTGGGATGGAGAGCTTCATAAAGTAAAGCCAGCTCATTATTAGTGTGGACCGTTGTTTTTTCGAAGCCGGCAACGATGACTGAGACGTCGTCCGGACGCAGGGTAATGTCTTCGGTTTCCATGCAGGCTGCGATCCAAGCTGGCCAGTCCAAAGAACTTAGGGTTGCTGTACAGCTGACGTCATCGATCCAACGAAACCAATCCTGCCGAGCTGGCGATGGGGAGTCGGATATGAGTTTTTTTAATAAGGAGAGTCGGCCTACAAAGGGACTCACTATTCCGCAACCTATACGGGCTTGGACTTGGCCTATGTCTCGCATCATATGTCGCTCTTTTCTGGTAGGCGAGCGATTATCGAGCCTTAAATATTGAAGGTTGCTAATTTTCTCTACATGTTCGGGCAAAATCCCTGATATCAGTGATGATGTCCATCACCGCCGTGGGCGTGGCCGTGGGCCATTTCCTCGTCCGTCGCTTCGCGGATCTCGGCGATCTCCACGTCGAAGACGAGGTCGACGTTGGCCAGGGGGTGGTTGCCGTCGAGGATCACCTCTTGGTCGTTGGCGACCATGACCGTGAAGGGCCGGCCGTCGGGATCGCCGTCGATCTGGAATTGCTGGCCCACCTGCACGTCCTTGATGGGGAATTGCGCCTTGGGCGTTTTAATGACCAGTTGTTCGTTGCGCACGCCGTAGGCTTCTTGGTGGGGCACTTTCACCGTCTTTTTATCCCCCTTCTTCAAAGGACCCAACTCCCTCTCGAGGCCAGGGATGATTTGGCCGGAACCTTCCATGTACATCAACGGCTCGCGTCCCGAAGACGAATCGAGCCTCGTGCCTTGGAAGTCGGTGAGGGTGTAATGGAACGCGATGACGCGGGGTTTGGTGGACATGGGTTTTCCTTTTCTTTGGAGGCGTAGGCACCCGGAGCTTGATTGACAAGGTAAATCTCAATCCTGTCTCCAAACGGCGCCGAGTTTCAAAAACAGATGGTTCTGTCCGGAAATAAAACGTTTATCTCCTTGAAAGCGGCTTTGGGTTGGCTTTTAGTTTGCTGGAGTGAAGGGCATGGCTCGTGAGTTGATCCCTAAATATGGGGGTTATCGTAAGCTGCGGAGTTTTCAGTGCGCGCAACAGGTGTATGACGGGACGATCGTGTTTTGTCGGCGGTTCGTGGATCGGTACTCGCGCACGAAGGATCAAATGATCCAAGCGGCAAGGAGTGGAGTCCAGAATATCGCGGAAGGCAGCATGGCCTCCGCGACCTCCAAGAAAACCGAAATCAAGCTCACCGGCGTGGCTCGCGCGAGTCTCGAAGAGCTCTTGCTGGACTATGAGGATTTTCTCCGGCAGCGGGCCTTGCCCATTTGGGACAAGGGGTCGCCGCAGGCTTTGGCTGTCCGACAGCGCTTTTTGTCGGACCGGTCGGACGAGGACCCGTCGGACTCGTCGGACGGGTCGGACAGGTCCAAGTCAGACGCGTCCGACCCCCATAAAATCGCGGCGGCTTCCCCGGAGGTGGCCGCAAACACTCTACTCTGCTTGATCCACCAGGCGAGCTATCTCCTGCGGAGACAGCTTGAGCACTTGGAGCAGCGCTTTTTGCGGGAAGGTGGTTTTACCGAGAAGCTTTACAAAGCCCGGTCGGGCCTCCGTGGCTAATCCCGTTTCAGCTTCTTATACTTCAACCGACTGAGCTTATCCGCCTCGGCGCCCAGGCGGCGGTGGCGGTCGGCTTCGTATTCGGAGAAGTTCCCGTCGAAGAAGACGACTTGGCTGTTGCCCTCGAAGGCGATCATATGGGTGGCGATGCGGTCCAGGAACCAACGGTCGTGGCTGATGACGACGGCGCAGCCGGCGAAATTCACCAAGGCTTCTTCGAGCGCGCGGAGCGTGTTGACGTCGAGGTCGTTGGTGGGTTCGTCCAAAAGGAGGACGTTCCCGGCGTCCTTCAACGTCATCGCAAGGTGCACGCGGTTGCGCTCTCCGCCGGAGAGGACGTTGATGGGTTTTTGTTGGTCCGTGCCGGAGAAGTTGAAGCGGGCGACGTAGCTGCGCGAGCTTACCTCGCGAGCGCCCAGCTTGACGATTTCCAAGCCGCCGGAAATCACTTCCCAGACGTTCCGTGAATCCGAAGGACTGAAGCGGTTCTGGTCGACGTAGCCGAGCTTCACCGTCTCGCCGATGCGGAACGTGCCCGTATCCGGCTTTTCCATCCCCATGATGAGCTTGAAGAGGGTCGATTTTCCGGCGCCGTTGGGACCGATGACGCCGACGATGCCGCCTTGGGGAAGTTTGAAACTCAGGTTTTCGAACAAGAGCTTATCGCCGAAGGCCTTCGAAACGTTCTGGGCTTCGACGACGAGCTCGCCCAAACGCGGTCCGGGCGGGATGTAGATCTCCAAATCCTCCACCATCTTGTCGGATTGTTGCTTGAGCAGGTTTTCGTAGTTCGTGATGCGGGCCTTGCTCTTCGCGCGGCGGGCGGAGGGCGGCTGGCGGATCCACTCGAGCTCCTTTTCCATCGTCTTGACGCGCTTGTTTTCGGTCTTCTCCTCGTGTTTCAACCGCTCTTCCTTCTGCTCGAGCCACGATGAGTAGTTGCCCTTCCAGGGGATGCCATGGCCGCGGTCGAGCTCCAGGATCCATTGGGCGACATTGTCGAGGAAATAGCGGTCGTGCGTGACGGCGATGACGGTGCCCTTATAGTTTTGCAAATGACGCTCGAGCCAGAAGACCGATTCGGCGTCCAAATGATTGGTCGGTTCGTCCAAGAGCAGGACATCCGGTTCCTTCAACAACAAACGGCACAAAGCGACGCGCCGGCGTTCGCCTCCGGACAGGGTGTCGACGTTCGCGTCGTCGGGCGGGCACTGCAAGGCATCCATCGCGAGGCCCAAGCGCGCGTCAAGATTCCACGCGTCGTGTTGGTCGAGCTTTTCCTGCACCTTCGCCTGGCGTTCGAGGAGCTTGTTCATCTCGTCGTCCGACATCGGATTGGCGAAGCTGTTGTTGATCGTATCGAATTCCTTCAAGAGATCGACGACTTCCTGCACGCCCTCGGAGACGACTTCTTTGACCGTTTTACCCGCGGTCAGCTGGGGTTCTTGGGGGAGATATCCGATCGTATAGTCCTTCGAATTGAAATGGACCTCGCCGTTGAAGTCCTTGTCTTCGCCCGCGATGATGCGCAGCAGGCTGGATTTTCCGGCGCCGTTCAACCCCAAGACACCGATCTTAGCGCCATAATAGAATGATAGGGAAATGTCCTTGAGGACGGTCTTTTGGGGCGGGTGGACGCGGCTCACCTTCACCATCGAAAAAATAATTTTATGAGGTTCTTCTTTTTGTTGAGACATTCTGCTTGCTCCTTGTGGGGGCGACCATTAGAGTTCGACCTTCCGCGAAGCAACGAAAAAAGGTGATTAAAAAGGAGAGTCCATGAAGGCCGTTAATTTTCTGTTCTTCCTCGTCTTTCTAGCGATTTTCGAAGGCATGGCCTTCATCGTCTACAGCATTAGTCCCACTCTCGGAACTCTCGGAGGTCCCATCGCCTTCATCATGGCGTGGCTGATGGCGACGGCGATCAAGATCGTGGACCAGTGGGAACAGATCATCATCCTCCGTCTCGGGAAGTTTTCCTCGGTCAAGACGGCGGGCGTCTGCCTCGTCATTCCCGTCATCGACCGGGCGATCTTCGTCGACACTCGTATCCTGACGATGGACATCCCTAAACAACAAGTCATCACCAAGGATAACGTGCCCGTCTCCATCAACGGCGTGGTCTTTTTCCGTGTGACGAGCCCGGAGGAGGCCATCATCAAGGTGCAAAGTTACACATTCGCCATGAGTCAATACGCCCAAGCGACGCTCCGCGATGTCATCGGCGAGATGACGTTGGACCAATTATTGGCGGAGCGCGAAAAAATCGGTCATGAAATCGAACAGGCAGTGCGGAAAGAAACGACGAGCTGGGGCTTGGAAGTGAGCAACATCAAGATCCAGGACATCGACATGCCGGAGGAGCTCAAGAAGATGATGTCGCGGCAGGCGTCCGCCGAACGGGAAAAGCGCGCGACGATCACGAAGGCGGAAGGCGACAAGGAAGCCGCCTTCAACCTCGCCGCGGCCGCGACCACGATGGCGTCTAGTCCTGGAGCCATGCAACTCCGGACCTTGCAGACTCTCGACGGCTTGGGCCCGACGGCTTCCAATACCGTCGTGCTCGCCTTGCCCGTGGATATCATGGAAGGTTTCTCCGCCTTGAGAGACCTCAAAAAGGCCGGTTAATCCGATGAAAACGAAGCCCGTGATGTGGAAGGAAACGTTCGGGCTCTGGGCTTTCGCTTTCACGAAGATTCGGGCGATTTTTTACGTGCGTCCCCGGGTTTTGAAGGTGACTACCGAAGAGTGCGAGATCGTGATCCCTCTCAATCGCAAGACGAAGAACCACTTGAATTCGATGTACTTCGGCGTCCTCGCCATCGGCGCGGACTGCGCGGGCGGCTTGATCGCGATGAACGCGATCCGCCAGACCCAACGGAAGAATGGTCGCAATATCTCGCTCGCCTTTAAGGACTTCAAGGCGGACTTCCTCAAGCGCCCCGAGGCCGACGTGCATTTCATCTGCCGTGAAGGCCGGAAAACCCTCGATCAGATCGAAGAAACCGTCCGCACCGGCGAACGGGTCAATCGGACCGTGAAAATCATCGCCACGACGCCGTCCTTATCGGGCGACGACCCCGTGGCTACCTTTGATCTCACCCTCTCGTTAAAAGCTAAATAGCCTAAGAAGGCCATAAAGCGTATTTCGTTTTCGGGATGGAAATCCTCCGACCTCTTTTTTTGAAGACGTCTAAAAAAGCACCTTTTTCAAGTTTAAACCGATAACAAACCCGTGAATACGGGAATGACATTGTCCGGTTTTGCCCTCTTCCTAGGGGATCTTAAAAATGCCGATCCGAACTGCGTGAGGGGCCTTTTCATTTCCGCGCGTGGGCAATCCGCCTGTGAGGTGCTGCGCGATGCCTATGGAGAAGCTCGAGCCACCTTCTCTGCTTCTTCCGAAGGGGGAAGATTTGGTGATAGCTTAGCCCCCGGGTTTTTACGTTTTTTAAAAGAGGACAATTTCGCTAAAATATCCGCGGCTTTTGTTGACGATGTGACAAAACTGACTTGCGATACCAACTTGGAAGGTCTTCTTTGGAAAAGGCTTCGCCCCGGGCCTTTTCTTTCCGATCGATGGTTGTTACAAGCGGCGTCTCGTCGAGTCCATGAGAGGTTTCCGAACTCTCCTTTCGGCAGATTCTTTTCCTCTCGTCATTCGCTATGTCTGGGTATTCCCCCCGACATTGCCCATGAAAAATCAGAGGCTTTCTTAGATCTCGTTGCTGTTACGGCTCCTTTGATTCAAGGAGCAGCCCATTTCGCCGGTCAAGGCGGCGCTTTTGAGATCGCCGAAAATCTTTTCCAATGGGCTTTTTTAGGACATGAATGGAGTGGTACACCTGTTTCGAAGAGAGATCAGGTCGCTTTCATCGATTTACATGAACGCATCGGAAGAGCCGTGACGGTGGAAAGACTGCGGATTCTGCAGGGACCTCAAAACGAGGCATCGTATCGGAGATGGGAAAATCATTTAAAAAAATTGGAAGCTCAAACCGATAGGGTTTTTCAAGCCTTTCGGGATCTTACTTCTCCCTATCAAAATCGAATAAATGACTTTAAGCGATTAAGGGGCTGCTTGAGAAATTTAGAGACCGAGATGGTCGGTGAAGGGGAGCTTCGTGCACTGTTCACACGTCATCGTATGGTTCTCGCGAGCTGCGATCCCATGGAAAAAGCCCCATGGGACATGCAGGAACAAGAAGGCGTTGAGGGGAAGTCCATTCTTTTATCGAGGGATATTTGTTTGCCTGCCGGTAACCCCGACGCCTTTGAGTTCGGATTACGCGCATTACTTACCCGACGGTTCGAAGAAGACTGTATCTATCGTCTGGAAAGAAACCCGGTCGCATTGCCTCCTCCGCTCGAAACCTTGGAAGGTTCCTGGCGGCGCATCCAGGCACGGGTGAGGGCGCTTGATTTTCATGTCGCTACGGTAGACTGCATCTTGCGAAGTTGGGAGGCACTTCCGTGGGAAAATTTAATAATTTTTTGGAATTCCCAAGTCTCTTGTCTAAACGATTGCGTAGATAGGGCGGAAAGAGGAGCGGGAAACCAGGCGCTCTGTATGAAGATTTCCGAAGCCTTAAGCGTTGTCGAATATGTCCGTCATTGGCTTTGGACCTATTACCCGGATCATGTTTCAAATCCTCCAAGAGATGTGACGGCCACGAAAGACCAAGTGCTTAAAGTCTCGGGCCGATTATGGGGGGCTTTAGTGGACGTCTTAGCGAAAATAAGAACTTCCGCGGATAAAATAGAGATATTCATCCGAAAAGAAAAGGAAATCTTCCGGCGTCTTGAAAGCGAAATGCCGGAGACTTCTTTGATGCTGCAGCTTCAAGAAGCCTTAGCTCGTGGGAATTGGAAGGCGGCGGAAACAGCCTTTGCATCATGGATAGAAGGGGAGCTGCCGGACAGTGAGCGTAAACGGTCTTTGATCGCTCGAATCCTCGATGAAAACGGCCCCATGCGTCCTGGAATCGATCGTCATCTGGAGAGCTCCGTTGAAGGAAAAAAGGGCTTCGTGAAATTCTTGGATACGGTATGGGAATCCTCGCCTGCGGACATAGACCTTGCCTTATGGGCGAACCGCTTGGATGAAGCTCTAGGCCGTATAGAATCCGCTTATGGACGAGCCCTTCGTATGAAAAAGCGCTTGCCTCGATCCCCGGTGATCGAGGATCTGTTGAACTCCCTAGCTCCCCAAGTTATCTACCGGACATGAAAGTCGTCCTGCACCGCCCTGAAATCCCTCAGAATACCGGTAATATCGGCCGTCTTTGCGTCGCGACGGAGACAGAACTCTATATGGTGAGGCCTTTGGGTTTTAAGATCGACTCGAAGGAGATCCGGCGGTCTGGCTTGGATTATTGGCCGGACTTGAAATATAAGGTGGTGGATTCTTTGGAAGAAATTCACGCCGAAAACCCCGCGTCCCGATTCTGGTACCTGAGCACGAAAGGCTCGACGAAATACACAGAGGTGAATTTTCGGGCCGACGATATTCTCGTCTTCGGCTCGGAGGGCTCCGGACTTCCCCAAGAAATCCGCGACCAAAACCATGATCGTCTCATCACCATACCTATGTGGGGGCCTGTGCGGAGCCTTAATCTCTCTACATCGGTAGGGGTGGTTCTTTATGAGGCTTACCGGCAAATAAGATTTCAGAATCCGCACCTTTTTTAGGGATCCGTCGATAAGAGAGTCATGCCATATAATGGATCTGTCAGCCTGGTAGGCTTTTGTGAAGGAGCTCGGACCATACTTTTAGCCCAAGGCTCCCAAATCTCCAAGGTTTCGCTTACCACGATTTCTCCAGCGTTGCATGCGGTGGTAGATGCGAGTCAACGTCTCACGGGATCTTCTCCTAAAGCTTTATTAGAAGCTCTCAAGAGCGAGGATTCTAATGCCTTGCGAGCCTGCTTCGCAGATGCCGTACAGGCTCTTTTAGAAAATCCACGTACAATTTCCCATCTATGGAAAATTTTAAGGCCCGATGGTTTTCTTTTGGAGACGAAGCTCTTTAAAAGTGATTTAGAAAGGGTTGTTCGTTCTGGGAACGCCTGGCTCACCTGGTATCCCCACAGAGCTTATGATTCGACCCCTATCCCTGATGGGGTTTCAGAGCCCGAAAGTTTATTGGATCTCGTCGGGGCCACAAGAGTTTTTTTTGATGGCGCGGCGCAGTATGCTTATTTGCGGGGAGCCCTTGATATCGCGGAGCGCCTTTTATGGTGGGGAGTCATAGCCGCGGAGTTCAAGGGGAAGCCGATCTCGGATCAGACCCTCAAGTCTTTACATGGAGTGTACAGACATACGGGCCGGCTGGTATCCAATGAAAGAATCAGTGCCATTCACGGCGCCTCATCAAGGCCGAAAGACTATGAAGCCTGGCAAAGAAAAATCGAAGTTTTCGAAAAAAAAGCCGTGAAGGTGTGGTGTCAATTTCTGAATGTCGAAGGAGATTTCCAAGACCTTAGATCTTCCTTAGCGGGTTTAAGTGAAGAACTGAATTCTTTAGCGGCTGCTATGGAGCGAGACTTGATCACTAGGCCCCTGGTAGCAATGCCGGTGACGAAGGTAATATCTCCAGAAAGTTTAAGTGAAACGCGCCCTGAAAATTTCGAGCTTAAAAATCTTGAGAGTAATGGAGGTTTTTTCTACCGATCGGAGCACTTCGCCGTTGTTCCTCCAGGAAATCCTTTATTAGAGCATCTCATGGGTCAGCTCCCGCGTCATGCTATCCTTCAAGGAGAACAAGAGGCTATTAGGGAATGGCCTCGGCCCCTCATCCCCTTAGCGCAAACGTACCGAAGGGCTTTAAGCATTGTCATCACTTTAGAGGCTCATGCGGAGGCGGTTCGACTCATGTTGAATAGATTTCCGAATCCTGTCTTGGATGAAGTTATAAGCGCCTTTAAGGCCCTACCCGGTGAAGGTTCGGAAAGAAATTTGAGGACAGGTTTGGCGCTCTTGGGATGGGCGTGTCATTGTTTGCGCCGTCCTCTAGCGGGCAGGTCTGCAGTCTCCCTCGAAGCCTACCGAAAAGAGATAAAAAATGCATATGCCGAGGGTTTGGAAAAGCTCCGGCAACAGGTGGAAGCGTCGTTACTTTCGCCGTCCGCCTACACACCCGCCCAAAATATGGCCGATCATGATGATTCCGTTGAAGTTAATAATAATTTTGATACGCAAAGTTTATTGCAAATTTTAGAGGAAGCTCCGACTTCAGATCCTAGCACATTAAGAGCGTTGGCCCCGGAAATGGTACGCCGAAGAAAAGAGATCTTAGTTGCCTGGCGCGATAAAGGCTCGGACCTCGGAAAATTGGCGGCGCTTCTATGCGCGTTTTGGAAAAAAACTCCTGAAAGTGTCGATCTGGCCTTGTGGGCTTCCGAGCTCTATCAACTCAATGGTCAAATCGCAAACGCTCATGACATACTTATGAAAGCTTTGAATTTTTTAGGAAATTGCCCTGCGTTAAGTCTTAAGATGAACGAAATCGCTGCCACGAAAATCTACTCATGATCCTGAAAGCGCTCGAAGAATCCCTGACGCAAGATCCTCGAAAAGCCATGTTTCGAGGGGTGCTATACCCAAAAGATCTTATCTTCACCCAAAGAGCGGTCTCTTGGATGTCTCGTTTAACGGCCGACCCTTCGGAAGACCTTCTCATCGCCGCATGGGGCCATGTCGTCGGTCGTTGGAAGATCGCGAGGGATCAATACCCTCAAGGGACTCATGGGTATCATCAATACCGCTATGCCCAGACGAAATTGAGCTGCGATCAAGTCGAGAGGGTGCTGCGGGAGAAGCGATTCCCCGACGACCGCGTCAAAAAGATCCGTTCCATCATGATGAACCGGGACGCGTCTCCGTATCCTGAGGGCCAGATGTTGGAGGATGCCCTCTGTCTGGCGTTTTTAGAACTTAAGTTTGAAGGCTATATTTCAGAGTGGGGCGAGGAAAAGTATTCGCAAATATTGAAGAACACGTGGTCAAAGATGAGCGGAGCCGCACGAGAGCTCGCTTTAAAGATCGACTACTCGCCGGAAGGCCTTCAGCTTTTGAAAAAAGCGTTAGGGGCATCCGCTTAGAAGGTACATCTTGAGATATCCTGCGTCGATGTTTCGTTCGATACTAAGTTTTCGGATAATTCGTTAAGATACATTTCGAGGTTGGTGTATCCGTCATCCAAGAGATGGCCGTTCGCATCCGAAGGCCCCCTCGGGTCCAAACCATGAGCGGACTCCCAAGCGTCTGGCATGCCGTCGTTGTCGGTGTCCGCGGGAAAATGAGTCGTATCATCCGCGATGGCGAATGTGTCCCCATAACGATTTACGTTTCGAGGTTCGTTCAGGATGACTCCTGTGCAGACGGGAGTCATCAGCCGTTGGTCCAAAGCGTCTCGAGGGAAGGCTCCGGCGCTTTTGAAAATCGAACGTGGGACTTCGGTGCGGCTGTCCAGGATACGGGTCGCCGAAATCGGGAGCCCGTAAGGGCCCGACTCATACATCAACGGCGTCTCGGAAGCCCACATGGGTGATGCGAACGCTTCCGTTCCGGGCCCAAAGTCATTGCAGCAATAGTTAAGGTCGTAATCAGACTTGCTCGCGTATTGGCGCATATGGTTGTCGCGGAAATAGGTTCGCGTGAGCGTCGTGGAGTTTCCATCCCGCAGATTCATATGGATCATTCCCATGCGGTAATCGGGCCGGGTCACCGAATAATTCCCGATCCAGTTCAGACGGTAGTAGATTCGGTTAGGCGCGTCATCCGCACCACCGTTGCCGCTTATCGTCGTATCCCAGACATTGATTGGGAAGCTTTGGTCCCACAGAAGGTTGTTAATGAGTTCAACGTTCATGGTCGTCTGTGCCGCTCTGGGACTTTCACGAGAAAGCTCGGGGAAGCGTTCGTTAACGCGGTTCCAAGCGTTATAAGCCATAGTGATGCGGTCAAGTTCGAGCCCGACGGTGGGTTCCGAATAGTTGAAAAGAGTGCCGTTATAAAGGTGGTTCCCGATACCCTCTCCGAAGACGCTGTTCATGACGGTAATGTTATTGGAAAAAGAAAATTCTCCATTCTCATCGGTCGCGTTTTCGAAGGAACCATGGTCGACGATGACGTTTCGAGCCGCGCGTAGACGCAGTCCGTCTTCCCAGCCGCGGGAACGGATATGTCGTATGATCAGGTTTTCCGCTTTTTTAGCCGTTCTTAAGCAGGATGCGTCTTGGTCGCAATAAGGCTCTTCCGTCGTGTGGAGCCCACGGACGATGATGCCTTTGGGGGAGGTTTGTCCGGCAATCGTGAGGTTTTTCTGGGTGATTTGAATATCTCCGGGAATGACTCCACTGACGCGAAAGACGATCGTGCGGGGACCCACGGCCGTATCAATGCATCCTTGAAAGGATCCCGGTCCCGATGTGGAAAGGTTAGTGACGATGCACACATCTCCATGGCGACCTCCGCTCGCTCTCGCTCCAAAGCCTACCGCTCCCGGAAATGCAGGTCGGTCGACGACCGACGACAGAGGGATCGACGGGGATTGTGGAGTGGGCGGCGCCGAGACGCTGCTACCGGTTCCTCCTATGGCGCTCGAACCTCCGGCTCCACCAGCGCCTGGTTGTGTCCTTGGACGACCGGAGCTCCCTCCCGTACCTTGATTTTCAAGGGGAGTTCTGGATGTCGTCGAAGAGGGGAGGATCGTAATCGTGAAGTTTTGAGTGCGCGTCAGTCCTGCGCCTCGGGCCCGAAGGGTGAATTGGTGGATCCCCGCAGGCGTCGTCCGTGTTGTCGTGAATGTTAAAACGACCCGGTCCCGCGACGTGGGATTTTCGGAAAACGACGTCATAATCCCCTGGCCTCCGCGACGCGCTAAAACATCGAGCTGCAATCGCGGGCGAGCCGTTTCCCCATTCACGTAATAGTCGATTGTTAAAGGGTCACGGTAAGTGCCTTGGGAAGGCATGCGCACATCGGCATTTTGAAGATAAAGATAAAAGTCAGGATTTCTATTTGAGGCAAGTCCCCAAGATGTCATGAATGCCGAAGCTAAGATCGAAACGGCTAAAAATCGAATAGAACGACGCATGCTCTCCTCCTGTAGTCATAAAAACATCAAGGCTTAACCGACGTGTATGGCAGGATTCGGTGGCCCGCCCTGCCCGGTTGTCCCATATCTTTTTATCTTCGCCCTATGTCAGATAAAGTTGTGTGGAAAGAAAAAGAAACGCCCCTTGCCGAAACTTCGATCGGCAAGGGGCGTTGGCCAGTGACGTGTTATAAATACTGGCAGATGGCGTTCGTGCCTTCGAGGATTACCCGATCGGAGAGTTCGTTCAAAAACTCTTCGATATAAGGATAACCGCTAGGGCCCGTGACGTTATGGTCGTCCACGCCGACGTTCAAGCCATGATCACGCTCCCAAGAATCGGGCATGCCGTCGTTGTCCGTGTCATGGGTGGCGTCCAATGGCGACGCGCTACAGGCGGGTTGCAGCACTCTGTACGTGTCGGGAATCTTCGCGGATGCCAGAGTGGCGCCGTGCGTATTGCTCTTATTATAGTAAATGGGAGTTTGATCCACGTCTTGAGATAGATAACTGACGAGCCGTTGGTCCATCTCATCCCGAGGGAAGGCGCCCACGGTATCGATCATATGATCGAGCAACTCGTTCGAGGGCGTTTCCGTGATCTCCGGGAAATCGAGGGCACGGCTCAAGCCGCCGACGGTGAGTTCATAGAGACTGGGATTTCCCGTATCGAGATAATTGTCCCGATAATAAATTTGGTTTCGGGAATTGGCCATGATGTCGTCGACGATCATGGGATTGGTGAAGTCCGAACGAGTTCTCATGTAATTGCCCACCCAGTTCATGTTCAATAGAAAGTTAGATGCGCTCGCTGCGCAGTCGTTGCCCTGATTGGTCCCTGTGCAGCGGTTATAATAAATAGGATCGATGGGATCGGAATATACGTTATTTGCGATTTCGACATTCAAGACGTGTCCGCTGCAGTTCGAGCTGCCATTGCGCCCGGCTCCGTCGTTATTTTCTTCACAGCTCAGTTCGGGGAAGCGGCCGCGGATGCGGTTCCAAGTGTTATGATGGAGGGTTATATTGTTCAGCGGGGTTCCGGTGAGGGAATAATTTAAGAGAACGCCTCCCCAGAAATGATCTCCCAAGGTCTCCGCGAAATGACTGTTTTGAATCGTGAGATTCATGGTTCTCGAGATTTGGACGGCTTCATCGGAGGAACGACCGATGGAGATGTGGTCCAGGATCAGATCTCTCACACCGTCTAGCCGCGTGCCATCACCCGTCACCCATCCGTTGTAACCCAACTCATCCATTCCGGGCCTCATGCGGAGATGTCTCATGATAATGTTCCGGCAATTAGGGTTGCTTTCATAAGTGTTATCGAATTCGAATCCACGGAAAATCATCCCGGCGGGAGATGTTTGTCCGGCGATCGTCTTATGTCCGTAATGACACTCGGGCACGCTATCCCGTACGACGCCGCTCGTGGTGAAGAGGATGTAAGTGGGTTCGGTTTTATTCATGCAGTCCTGAAAGGAACCCGCTCCGCTGCTATTCGTATTCGTCACTTTACAGATCTTACCTCCGCGTCCTCCCGTGACGAAGGCTCCGAATCCTTCGGCTCCCGGGAACGCACGTAGTCCACCCGACGGTGGTGGCGGGGGAGGCGCTGTCACGGAAAGAGCGAGAGAGGCGGACCGGGTTATGCCGCCTCCGTTGGCCTGGATGCCTAGGGATGAAGTCCCTGGAGTCGCCGTATCATCGGCCGTTAGCGAACACAGGCTGGTCGTTCCTGTCGAAGACGCGCAAGATCCCGAGACTCCCGCGGGTAATCCGCTGAGCGTAACGTCGATCGCGTCCGGCATGTTAGTGCGCGAGAGGTTCACAGTAAAAGTCGCCGACTGTCCTTGTTGGATGCTGGAAGAGGTAGGGGACGTCATGGTGAAATTGGCGGGTTGAGGCGTTACGGTGAGAGACACGGAAGCCGTTTGTACGGTGCCGCCGCTGCTAGCACGGACAGTCAAAGGATAGGTCGTATTGGGAGCGACGGTCGGCCCGACGTTCAAAGCCATCGTGCAGTTGGATCCTGTGGTAGAGGAGGGGGAGACGGTCGATGTGACTCCACTGGGAAGGCCACTGACGGAGAGGGCAACGGCGCTGGTGAAATTAGTGCGGTTAATGGTGACAGGGATCGAGGTCAAATTCGTGTTTTGCTGTACGCTCAAAGCCGCAGGAGCTGAGATGCTATAAGAGCTCGGAATCGGAGCTCCAGCCGAACCGCTACTGCCTCCGGCGCTTCCGCTCATTCCGCTGGACCCGCTTGAGCCTCCTGTGCCACCGCTTCCACTGGATCCAGAACTGCCTCCAGAACCCGAGTTGCCGCTAGAACCTCCGCTGCCCGCCAGGACTTTTAACTCCATGGGTTGGGTGCTGGTTTCAGTCCCTCCCTGAAAGGTTACATTAAATTTATAGATCTTGTTCGCCGCAACAGATCGGGCCACGGCGAAAGTAAGTGACGTTGTTTTCCCCGTCATAGGATTCGGATTGGCCGAAACCGAGATGCCGGCAGGTGCATTCGACGTGACGCTGATGGGTTTTGTGTTTCCGTATCGGTCGCAGTTAGCGCCGATCTGCTTGGCAGCCCCTTGAGCGATCGAGGGACTGCGGTTTCCGATGTAGCATTCGATGGCATGCGCCGTTTGGGATAACGACAGACACGCCGCCGTGCTCATCAAGAAAAGCCGCATGGCTTTTTTGATTTCCATAACCTACCTCCCGATGATGGTAGGGCTTTTCCCGAACCCTACCTTATATGAAGATTGTTTTTTCGGGAGTTGCTCCCATCAGCGAAATTTCGCTTTCGTCGAAGAGACCAACAAGCCCGTCTACCCAGGGGTCGGTAGAGGCAAAGGAAAGACCAATCCCAGACTCGGCTGTTTAAATGAGGGGTATAAAAAAAAGATCTTCGATAAACGATGTCATTCCAATCATGTACACTACCCACAAAAAGAGGGTGACTATTGAGACAAACGTCGAACTGCCAAAAGATGCTTATTTTCGGGCAGTTTTTAACGAAAAAATGATGAATTTTTGGACATTTTGACACAGCTCAAAACGCGATCTGCGGGAAAGTGGGCAGCTGATTAACTTAAAAGTCTGCAAACGGTACGTACCCAAGCATGAGAAGCGTTTAAGGAAGGAATCAAAGTCAGTTCTTCGGCCCCTAAAGCCAAAGCGGATTCTCGGGCACGAATACCGATTTCCTCTAAGGTCTCCAAGCAATCGGCCACGAATGACGGAGAAAACACGACGAAGCGTTTTTTTCCGGATCGGATGAGTTCCGGGATAACCACGTCCGTATAAGGTTGGATCCAGGGCGTGCGTCCCAGACGGGATTGGAAGGCCACGCTGCACAGTTCATGGGGAGCTCCTAAGGCCTGCGCGATCCGACGCGCGGTTTCAAAACACTGATCCCGGTAGGGATCTCCTTTAAGAATATGCCGCTCCGGTAAACCATGAAAACTAAATACGAGGTGGTCCGGCCGTACGGATTCCAGAAATGGCTTCGCGACCTCCGCACAGCTTTGGATAAAGCCCTCATGGGCGAAAAATTCCGGTAGTATTTTAACGGGGAGAGTACGCCATAAACTTCCAATGATCTTTAAGGTTTCCTCGACGGCCGAGCCGAAAGAGGATGAGGCGTATTGCGGGAAGAGCGGAAGGACGCGGATCTCGGAGATCGGCTTCTCCAAAAGCCTCTGTATGGCCGAAGCGATGGAAGGGCGGCCATAACGCATGCCTACTTCCACGACATGGGTGGCGATAAGTCCGCGTTGGACCTGTGTCGCGAGGTCCTGCGTATTCGTCAAAAGAGGAGATCCTCGCTCCGTCCAAATCTTCCGATAGGCTTCCGCGGATTTCGAGGCTCGAAAAGGCGCGATGATGAGATTCACGAGGGCCCAGCGTGTGGCCGCGGGGATATCGACGACACGGGGGTCCGATAAGAATTGCCTGAGATAACGGCGCACGGCAGGTGTCGTGGGTTGGTCCGGGGTGCCTAAGTTGACGAGAAGGACTCCGATCATAGGGGCTTAAGGACGACTAAAAAAATAATCCCGATCAAAACGAGAGTCGGGATTTCGTTGATCCAGCGACACGCTTTCTCGGAAAGATAAAAGTCCTTCGCGCGAAACCGGCCATAAGTCATGATCGAGAAAAAATGATAGCCTATGAGAATCAAGACGAGGGATAGTTTCGCATGGAACCACGGCGCCATCATGACATAGGGATTCAGATAGATCAAAAGACCGCCGAAAAGAATCGTCAAGACCATGGCAGGATTCATGATAATGAAGATCAACTTTCTTTCCATGAGAGAGTAGGCTTCGTGGAGTTTCTCCTCCGTTTGGAATTTCGCGTGATAGACGAAAAGTCTGAAAATATAGAAAAGTCCGGCGAACCAAGCGACCATGGCGATGAGATGCAGGGATTTGATCCAAAGATAATTCATGGAGGCGCCCTTTCTAAAATTTCAGCCCGTTAGGCAACAGATTGTTTGTTTTGTTTTTTCAGAAAACACCTTAATAAAAGAGATAGACGCAACTTTTCCGGACACGTGTCGAAAACTAAAGAATGTTTCGAAAGGAAGCGCCATGTTAAGATCCGTAACGCCTCATGGGTCTGTTTATGGAGGAGGTGCGCCTTGCGGTGCCCCTTCCGATGATCATTTAAGATCTACCTTGAGTCCTGACTCGGAAGGGATCTTAAATATTTACAAATTAGCGGAAAATCGCATCATCACCGAATGTTCCCTTTGGACGGATAAGCCTTTGTCAGGGACTGGGGCGTCCATCGCGCATACGGTGCAGGCAGCGCGGGACTTCCTCGAGACCGTCGGCATGACTCCGCAGGGCATCGCTGAGATCTTAAGGGATTGGTACCAAATTGCGACTCCTGGAAATGAGGTAGTTGCCTTGACGAGACGGGATGTTTCTCTCAAAGCGACAAAGAGTCCAGACGCGACTTACCTATCCAACCCCTTCCGCGACGGCGAGGAAGAAACCCCATTCTATTCGCATGAGATGACCGTAATCAACTTAGAGAGCGGCGATCTGATCCGCTTTACCCCTCTTCATATCCGCATCATTGAGAGGCACTCTTTCCCTGTCGACATCGATTTAGAGACCCTGTCTTTCGTTTTTGGGATGCGTCGTAGGGAGACGGATCCGGTGGCCTCTATTCGAGTTGGAAAGCCAGTATCGCCCATTCCCATGATCCGTACGGAAGAAGAATTCGGCCGTCTGATGAATCTTTATTTCTATGGGGATAGGGAGGCTTTACTTCAAGTACGGTGGGTGCTTACGGAAAAGGTCACCTCCAGCCCCAGCTTCAGGCGATGGAGAGAGTTGGGTGGAGAAATTGGTAATTTTTTGAAAAATCATTTGGATCCCGAAGTCACTCGCTTCTAAAGAAAAGAGTCGGATGCGTTTAAACCGTCTTCGAAAAGATCGGATTAGCGGAGTTTTTTCGCATATCGGGCAGGTATTTGTCGAAAATCATCGCGATATTCCTCAAAAACAAAAAACCGTCTCCCATCACGAAGAAGTGCCGGTCGTCGATGCGGACGAGTCCGTCTTCGATCAAGGGGATTAGAGCTTCTAAGGCGTCCTCGAAATACTTTCGAAACGTGATGTGCCACTTTTTATCGAAGGCGGCGATGTCGATCTTCCCGTGGCACATGATTTTCGTGATGAGGTCGCGTCGGATCTGGTCGTCGGTGACTAGGAAAAAACCCCGGTGCGTAGCCAGTCCGTTTTTCTGGCGCATGGCTTCGTAATATTCGGGCAATTCTTTGAGATTTTGGAAGTAGCAATCGTTCACGTACGAAATGGCGCTGACGCCGAAGCCGATCTGATGGGCGTCGGCGCGCGTCGAATACCCCATGAAATTCCGGTGCAGCGAGCCGTTTCCCGCCGCGATCGCGAGCTCGTCGGAGGGCAACGCGAAATGGTCCATCCCGATCGGCAAATAGCCCGCGCCGCGGAAGGCTTCGTGGGCTTTTTCGAAGAGCTGGAGTTTCAGTTCCGGCGCAGGAAGGTCCTTGTCCTCGAACGAGCGCTGGTAAGGCTTGAGCCACGGCACGTGCGCGTAACTATAAACGGCGAGCCGGTCCGGCTTGAGGCCGATCACTTGATCCAAGGTCTTCGCCCACGTGTCGAGGGTTTGGCCGGGGAGGCCGTAGATCAAGTCGAAGTTGAACGATTTCAATCCCAAGCTTCTCAAAAGCCCCACCATGTCGCGCGTCATCTCATAGGTCTGATGGCGGTTGATCAGCTTTTGAACCTTCGCATCCAAATCCTGCAGCCCTAAGGAAATGCGGTTGAACCCTAGATCCGCGACCTCTTGGCAAAACGCGTAAGTGCTGGTCCGCGGGTGCATTTCGATGGCGATCTCGGCGTCCTCGGTGAATGCGAAAAGGGAGCGGATCTTGACGACGATCTCCTTCAATTCCTCCGGCTTCAGGAAGTTCGGCGAACCGCCGCCGAAATGGAGCTGGTTCACGCGCGTGCGCGCCGGAATCAGGCCGGCGACGCGGTCGATCTCCTTCAGGATTTCATCGGTGTATTCCTGAGACGCCTCGCGCTTCGTCGTGATGACCTTCATGCAACCGCAGAAATGACAGAGGTTTTCGCAAAACGGGATGTGGAGATAAAGGGAGAGGAGGTCTCCTTCGGTCAAGGCCGCGAGGGAATTACGGTAATCGTCCGGAGCCACCGAAGTCCACGCGGGAGCCGTCGGGTAGCTGGTGTAGCGCGGCCCCGCGACGTCGTATTTCTTCAGAAGCTCGAGAAGATCGCCGTTCATGAGACCGTCATCGACCCGTATTGTTTGGCGTAGGAAACAAAGGCTTGGGCATTCTCGACGGGCACGTCCGGCGTGATGCCGTGGCCTAAGTTCACGATATATCCAGGCCCCGAACCCCAATCTTCGAACATCTTCCGCACAGCCTCTTCGATTTTCGGGATCGGCAGATAAAGATGGGCGGGGTCGAAGTTGCCCTGAATGGCGACGTGGACGGCTTTCTCGTGGGCCATTTGCTTGGCGTCCGAAAGGGGAAGCCGCCAGTCGACGCTGATCACGTGGGCTTGGGAGAACAGCATTTTCTGGAAAAGGTGAGAGCCTCCCTTGATATAAAGGATTGTGGGGGTTCCCGTTTCGTTGACGGCTTTCAGGATTTCCCGCGTGTAGGGCAGGGCCAATTCCTCGTAATCGCGGGCGTCGAGGGTTCCGGCCCAGGTGTCGAAGAGTTGGACCGCGTCCACGCCCGCCGCGACTTGGGCCTTCAGGTAATCGATCGTCGCGTAGGTGAGCTTTTCCATGAGTTGGCGGAAGAGGTGGCGGTTTTGGTAGGCCAGTTTCTTGATCTCGTTGCCCTCGTAGGATCCGTCGCCGCCCACCATGTAGGCGCCCACGGTGAAAGGCGCGCCGGCGAATCCCAGCAAGGGAAAGTCGGCTGGTATTTTTTTCTTAATTTTTCGGATGGCTTCGAAGACGAAGGGACAGCGCTCGGGCACGTCGCGGCGGTTCAGGCGGAACAACGCCTCCGTGGACCGGACGGCTTGGTCGAAAACGGGCCCATGGTCCTTTACGAAGTCCAGTTTCAACCCCATCGCTTCGGGCACGATCAGGATATCGCTGTAGAGGATGGCCGCGTCGACCTTGACGATGTCCACCGGCTGCACGGTGATCTCGCAGGCGATGTCGGGGTCCTTCATCATGGCTAAAGTAGCGTGGTTCTTGCGGATGGCGCGGTATTCGGGGAGGTACCGGCCCGCCTGGCGCATCATCCACACGGGCGGGCGATCGACGGGTTCTTGCCGGCAGGCTTTGAGGAAGCGTTCCTTCGCGGTCAGGATAGGGGTCATAAGACCGGCCTATAGACTGGATTTGAAAAGGGAGCGCAACGGGAATTTAGGCGTGATCCCGCGAGAGGATGGGAAGGATCGTCGTGTCTTTCGTGGCGTCAGGCGGCGGCAGGGTGCCGAACATCCAGTCCCAAACGGGGGACGTGACGCCGAAGTAGTTATGGCTGTCTTTAAAGTGGTGCATCATGTGGTGGCGCTTGAGGTATTTGCCGAAACGCGTCTTCGCGACCCGATGGTGCGTGGAGTAGTGGGTCCACTCGTAGCAGAGATAAGCGGTCGCTAATCCGGAGCTCAGTAGGAACGCGTTGGAAACGTCGCGCGTCGCGAGGCAAAAGAGTCCGACGATCACGAGGTAGAAGGGGAACGACATGGCGATGGGAGCCACTACATAATCGCCGCGGTTGGGGATTTCGTGATGGAGGAGATGGAGACCGGAGGTGATCAAACGGAAGGGTTCGGTCTTGATGTCATGATGGAAGGGAAATCGGTGGAGGAAGTACTCGACGGCGGTCCACAGGAGGAATCCCGAGAGAAAAAGCAGGGCGATGTGTCCCAGGCTTTTTTGCCCCCAATAAAGAGTTAGGGCCAACATGATCGCCGACAGACTCCCGTACACGACCACGGGCGTCAGGTGGTGAGTGCGGGCGATTTTCATGTATTGGTCATGCGAAATGGTGATTGTGGGAATTTTCATAAGTAACTCCTTGTTTACTTAATAAGTAAAGGATAAGGTGACCGAGGTCAATGTTAAATAAACGATAGGTTACTTAATGTTAATAAGTATTTGTTATTAATGCTATTTTATGAATAAAAAAAATAAGAAAAAAATCATCCGTCGCAACGCCGACGAGACCCGGGCGCGTATCCTGGAGAAGGCGACGGGCATCTTCGCCGAGTCCGGCTTCGCCGGCAGCCCCGTCAGCGAGATCATCGAGGCCTCCAAGGTCAACCAACGCATGGTCTACCATTACTTCGGGGATAAAGAAGGGCTTTATCGAGCGGTCTTCGTGGAGCAATGGGGGCTCCTGAAAAGTTGGTTCGATCGGGCCTTGCAAAATCGTTTGAATAATCCCCAAGCCAGACCGCTCGATTCCAAGGAGTTGTTGATCCAAGCCTTGGAAATTTTTTTCGACTTCATCGCCTCCAACCAAAGTTTCGTGAAGCTCATGATGTGGGAAGGACTCGAAGGCGGCCATGTCTCCCGCAGCATTTGGAAAGATGTTCGCGGGCCTCTCTTCGCCCAAATCGAATTCCTGGCCAGGGAAGCCCAACGCGAAGGCGTCCTGGATCCGTCGATCGACACGGCCCACCTGATCATCAGCTTCCTGGGCGTCATCACTTTCTACTTCGCCTACGCGCCGACGTTGTACGACATGATCCAGAAGGACCCTACGAGCGAGAAGAGTTTGAAGGAAAGGAAGGAGCAGGTGCTCAAGCTTTTAAAGGGAGTTTTGAAGGGTTGATTTGTTGCCTTTATCTTCTTTGCGTTTCGCCTAAATATTCAGACCCGTGGATTGGCAAAGAGACGGGGGGAGGGGAGGGAGGTTTTGATGGTAAAAGAGAGAGACGCCTAGTGCGATGGTCATCCCTACCACGCCTATGCCGATCACTTGCATCGCACGTAGGGTAATGGGATCCCATCGCTCGCTTTCCAACCACTCTAATTTGAGCAACTGATGAAGCCTGGCCTCTTGAGGATCGGAAGCGTCTCCATCCGATTTTTTTATGCCTGGTTTTTCTGGGCGCTGCGGGGCTTCGGATGTTGATGAAGAGAGGTCTAAAGGCAGGATTTGAGCCAGGTAATCCTTTTTTCTCCAGGCGCTTATCGCTTCTATTAAGCCGCCGACGAGTATGAGCATGGTAAAAAAGCCGAATCCGTATTGAGACGCTTCTAAATGTCGCGCCGCGGAAACGGCGCGACTTCTGGCCGCGGCCAAGGAAGCCGTCGCGGCCGCTCTATTGCCGCGATACATAGTGGATACAAAATGATCGCTTCCCTCGATGATATGCCGGATATCACTGGCTTTGCTCCAATCCACTCCCTCTCTTTCCCCTAAAGCGCCGTTCACCTTCGTCACGAAGATGGGGCACAAGCCGTGGAGCTCTTCTTCCGCATAGTAAGGGGATCGAGGCGGTTCCGAAGGGGAGGTGCAAGCCGACGCTTGCAGGGAGGCCGCCAAAAACAAATTCCTTAAGCGAATGTTTCCCGTGTCCATGGGCGTTACGATCCTCACCGAGCCTGAAAATCAAAGGAGTCGGTCTGAGAGGGGATGCTGAGCCCTCTTGCGACATAGGCCAAAAAGAAAGAATCATACTGTCGGATGTCGGGCTGGAGCTCTCCGGTGATGAAGGGAAGAGCCACCCTTTTCAGTAGGTCCTTTTCATCGCGGCTAATGCCCCCTCTTGAAATCAAATCCGTCATCGTATCCAACGTATGGCCCACCCCTTCGATATCCTGATCACGTATCTGGGATCTGAGTATATCAAGGAGCGAGAGATAAATCGCACGTCGGGAAACGCTGGCGTCAGTGGCTTCGGTATCCCGACTTCTCGTTCTCACAAGCCTTGCGTAAGCATTCACCGCTTCAATAAAGTAGTCGTAATTTCCGCCGGAAGAAAGATTCGGCCTATTTTTGATCAAGTGCCTCACCATTAAATCCCTTAATTCAGCATGGCTGGGGATTATCGGCGATTCATAGCTATCGACATACGTTAAAATGGGAGGAAGGCGATCACTCGTATGACGGGCCCCGTCGACTGTCGGCGATCGATCTCTTTCTGCCGTGAATTGAGCCACATATTCGTGGATGACGTTCACCCGTTCTCCCCGCTCATTGACCCGATAAAGAGCGCATGTCCCAGTCGTGCCGCCAGCCCTACTCCTGCACCGACCTCGAAAATTGGAGAGACCGAACAAAGGCAACATCCTCCATGCGGTCGGCCCTTGAGCGGTGGTTTCTGCGCCGTCTGAGGTTCTGATCATGATACTGATGGGCTCGTTCGGTTCGAGTACCCTATTATCCCGGCCCCCTTCTTGACGTAAAAAATAACTATTGTTTCCACGCCTTCCTATCAGGACTTCCGCCGAGTCCCTTTGGGCGGGAGGCTGAGACACATCGCGTTTGCAGGCAAGGAATGAAAGTGCGAATGTAAAGGTTGCGTTATTGATTAACCTCATAATTTCCTTTTTTAAGTTACTAAGATAATTCATCGGTTTTATGAAGGGGAAGTTGCGTGCTTTTTCTTATTTATAAAGGAATTTTAACCAATTATTAAAATAAGTTTTATTTTTAGCCATCGTGTGGTCTTTTGCGAACTTAGGGATAATTTGCGAATAATCCTATAACTAAAGGAGCCCTCATGATCGTCGCCTGCCTAGATTTAGAAGGGGTTTTGATCCCCGAAATCTGGATTAACTTCGCCGACAAGACCGGCATTCAAGAACTGCGCCTCACGACGCGCGATATCCCGGATTATGACGTGCTGATGAAGAAGCGTTTGGGCATCCTCAAGCAGCACAACCTAAAGCTCCAAGACATCCAAGCCGTCATCGCGACGCTCAAGCCTTTGGACGGCGCCGCCGATTTCCTCGACTGGCTCCGCTCGGAGATGCAGGTCGTGATCCTGTCGGATACGTTCAGTGAATTCGCCAGACCCCTCATGAAACAGCTCGGCTGGCCGACGCTCTTCTGCCATTCCTTGGAGGTGAACGCGGCGGGAGAAGTGACGGACTACAAGCTCCGGATGAAGGACCAAAAGCGAGCCGCGGTCGAAGCCTTCCGTTCCATTCACCTCAAAACGATCGCGGCGGGCGATTCCTACAACGACACCTCGATGCTCGGCGCCGCCGACGCGGGCATTTTATTCTGCCCGCCGGACAACGTGAAGAAGGAATTCCCCCAATTCCCGGTGGCATTAGACTATCAAGAATTGCGACGGCTTTTCGAGAGCTCAAAACAAAGGCTATAACAGCTCTCCGTTTTTTCCACGCAACTTTCCCCCTATAAAAACCGAAGCCAAGCGTATGGGCTCGACAATCGTCAATGCATCCCCGGCTTCCTTAATGGTTTTGCGCGGAGAGCTGCGCGCCCTTGCCGGAGCTGGGAAGCGAAATGAAGCTTATTCCTTAGCTCTACAATCTCTAGCTGAACTTCCTCCCCAAGAAACGGCTTCCATTCGACATCTTTTAGAGTGTCCGGAAACCGTTTCCGACGGATTGGGCGCTTTGGACCGATTGTTGGGCCAAGGGTTCCGCCCTCCGGCCTCTAAGCCTTCTCATGCCAACCGTCTTTTCGGTCGTCCTCGGGAGCTTTGGTCCCCGACGATGTGCATGAAGGAAATGACAACATCTCCCAAGAGTCCGCGGGATTTATTCGAAGAGGCGAGGGCCTTGCGCGCCACCCACTACGAACGGGCGCGGTTGGTTTTTTTCGAAGCCGTCTCCGCCGTGGATCCCGAGGACACGAAAGCCATCGAGCGATCGTTGTCCGCCGCCGCCGACCGCGAATGGCGAGCGGAAACGCGCGAACATGTCCTGCGCATCTTGGCGGATAAGCCCTACGCGTCGACCGGGGTAAAACGCGCAAATTTTGAGCGGGTCTATGAGTTCCTTCTTCGTTTGTCCGATCATGAGCCCGATGTGGCATGGGGGGTGCTCTTCTCCCGCCTGCACCGCGTCTCGAGTCATCTTGGGATGTCGGGGGAGGAGACCCTCGATCCCGTGCTGAAGATCATGGGCGAGCGGAGTTACGAAAGCCTAGGTCGAGACGTTTGGCGCAAAATTTTCGTGGCTTACATGGGGATGAGATTCGAGCATTATGACGCGGGGCCCTCGACGTCCACGACCTCGGTCGGCGGGAGGTCGCGGGTGTTCCCCGATTTTTCGGGCGATGGCGGCCGCCAAAACTTCGGCCGTGTTTTCGGGTGCATGTTGCGCGACAACCGGGACCTTCGGCATCATCTTTTCCAGTACTTGGCCTCGCGTTACGAGTCCATACCCGCTTCCTTCGGCGCTTTCGCCATCGCCTTAGCCCGACAAGTCCAAGAGCTTGATGAGTTGGAAATGGAGGATAATTCCATCTTCGACGTCCTCGGAGTCGCGCCCAACGGCGAGGCGGTCGACGTCTTGATCCGAGAATTGGATCTCACGACTTCCGCCCTGGAAAGGTTGCGCTCCATTCCCGCGAGCCGGGAGCTGGCCCTAAGTCCTATCGGCATTGATGCCGGAATTGGTTTCGGTAAAGACCCCAAGCACGCGGCTTTTTACCGGCTTGCCTCCGTCCTCCGCTCTCTAGCCAAAAAAGGGGTGCGTTTGCCCGACGGGAGCGCCGAACGCGTTTTTCTCCCGTTCATGGCCTTATATGGCGCTTACCATTCCTACCAATATGAATTGGGACGGGTGATCCATCCTTTGGGGCTCCTGGATCCCGCGACTACGGTGACCTTGTGGCACGAGGAGACGGGGAAGGAACTGCCCACCGACTCGTCGTTACCTCCGTATTCGCCGGAGGGGATCATGGCTTCCTTGCGTTGGTTGGTCGCCTGCGAGGCCGAAAACGAAGCCCAGAAACGCGAACGCGCCAAGCGCTATTGGAACCAATGGCACGAAGACGATCATCGAAAAGGGATAGACTGGCGCGAAAAGGCCCTTCATCGCCTTCGTCTCGTCGCATGGTGGGAAAGACATCTGGATGAGCGCGTCGGCGGAGCCTTGGCTTGGATTTCGCACCGTTCAAGCACGGAGCTCACGGACCTTAAAAGATCTTGGGAAAAGTATTTTTCGGAAGACCCTCGGATCCGCTTGGAAATCGGCCGAATCGCGTCCAGTTCCATGCCGAGAAGAGCCGGAAGCAGGCGCTTGGCCCGAGCGATCCTTCAATTCCTAAAAAATCCTTAAGGACGAGAACGAAATCTCGCCTTTTTTGACGTCCACCGTGAAGTCCCGACTGGAACGATGGCCGTGAAGTGTCAATTGGTGCGTGCCTTCGGGCAGGGAAAGTCTCACGACTTGAAACGAGCGGGGAAGGGTAAGCCAGGAGCGGAGATCGGCCTCGTTCGTCGCCAAGAAAAGAAAGCCCAGGAAAATCCCGAGGTTCTTGTCCACTTCCTTGCCGACGGCGATGGCGGCGCCTTCCTTGGCCACGAGGCGGGCGACGGCGCGGGTGAGGATGCCCGGCATATTGTCGGATAAGGTCGCTCGGGCGGCCTCGTCCAAGCGGTAGAGGAGTTGGGCCTGCGCGAGCGTGGAGCCGTTTTCGGAGAGGGTGAGGACGGGAGGCGGGACGCGGAGATCGGGGTAGCGGGGCACCGGCACGACTTGCAGTTGGTAGTTTTCCTCGGTGGACTGTTTTTGGGGAATCCACCCTTCGCCGATCAGGACGACGAGTTCCCCTGCGTTCGGGGAGACGGTCTCGTCGGCACCGGGAGCTTTTTTCTTGAGGGCTTGATATTGGGCGGCGAGGCCGCCGCGCCGGGCCGTCCTCAAGAGGTCGCGCGTCAGTTGGTCCCACGAGGGCGCGAAGCCCGACGTCGTCTTATAGTCGATGAAGGCGTCGTTGTTCTTACGGTTTTTCTCCCAGACGGCGCCGGCCAAGTAAGTGGCGAAGGCGTTTTGCAGATGAGGCTTGGAGGCGTCCTTGAAATACGCGTCGAATTTCGTGTGGATGCGCCTCACTTCGACCAGGGCTTCGTCGGGCTGCCCGAGACCTAGATAGTTCATGACTTGGTAGGCGTGCATCAGCATTTTTTCGAACTTTTCCCCTTCATAAGGGATGAGTTGGTCGTTGGTGAGCAAGGAACCCGTTTTCGAAGGGACATGGGCTGCGGTCAGCCGCTCCGAGAGATCGATCGCTTCCGCGAAGATTTTAATGCTTTCCCGGTATCGGCCCGCGGCGTTGAGGATGGTGCCCCGGTCGAGGAGGTAGAGGAGTTTGTCCCGCTCCGGGGGCTTTTGGCTTTCGTACCATTTCAGGGCTTTTTCATAATCGCCGTCCTCCAGGGCACCGCGCAGGGAACGCGCGCGGTGCACGTAGCCGCTATGGACGCAGGCGGAGGAGAGGCACGCCAGGCTGAGTAAAAGGAGAAGGCCGAGACGTCTTCCCTTGTGGCCCACGATTTAGTTGCCGGTGAAGCGTTTGTAGAAGCGTTTCTTGATTTCGACCTCGTCGGTCCACGAGATGACGTTGGTGGCGAGATCGGTCATTTCCAGGGTCATCTTATAGTAGACGATCTGCTGGCGCCCGACGGGCTGCTTGATGGAAACGATGTTGCCCGAGATCAGGTAGTCGGCGCCTAGTTGCCGCCCCTTCCTCTTGGCGGAAGCTTGGTCGACGTATTCGCCCGCTTCGTAATCGATTTCGTCCTTCACCGCGGGACGCAAGGTTTCGTTGATGAAGCGGAGTTTCCGCGACTTGAAGAGCCGGGTACGGATCTTGTCCGACAGGGACTTCATGTCGATGTGCTCGTCGGTCGAATTGGTCATGAGGCTCATCAAGACGGTCGGTTTTTGCGACAAGATATCCTCCTCCTTCAGGAGGGATTCGGAAAGGTGCTCCGCGATGGCCTGCAAGTCGGCTTCGACGAACTTATCGCTCCTCAGGATGATCTCATCCGCAGGGATGTATTTGCCTTTGGCGTATTGCCGGCCGCAGCCCGAGAGTTGAAAGATCATGGCCCCGAAAAGAGGCAGGAGAAGAAGAGTTTTTTTGTTCATAGGAAAAAACATTTCACCTGTATTCAGGGTAAAACGCAAAGATTTTTTGCAGGAATGTCCTGGACAAAGTCGGGATCATGACTATGTAATAAATCTATGGTGATCTATGACCTCATTTGCTCCCAAGGGCACCGTTTCGAAGGTTGGTTCCCGGGACATCAGAGTTTCGACGAGCAGCGCGAGATGGGATTGCTCGAGTGTAACGTCTGCGGCGACCATCACGTGCAAAAAGTCCTGTCGGGTGGGCATTTCGTCAAGTCCGTCGGCAGCGCGCCTTCGCGCAAGCTCGTGAAGAATCCGGTCGCGACCGCCACCCCCGTCCATAACGGCATGGCCGCCTCGGGCGTCTTGGATTCGGTGACGGTCCTGAAGGCCATCAAGCATTACGTAAAGACCCATTTCGAGGATGTGGGAGCGGAATTCTCCAAGAAAGTGAAGGAAATGCACGCCGGCCAAACGCCCTACCAAAATATTTACGGGACCGCGACTCCGGAAGAGCAGAAGAAGCTCAGCGACGAGGACATCCCCCATTTCTTGATTCCCGACCTGCCTCCCGAATTCAATAATTAACGTTTCTTCACCCGCGCGTACGCGGCGAGCGCCTGGCGGCGTTGGACGTCGTGATCGACCACGGGGGTATGTTTTTCCGTGGCCCAGCGCCGAGTATAATTTCCGTCCGCGTCGAACTTCTTCGCTTGGGATGTCGGGTTGAAGATCCGGAAGAAGGGAGCCGCGTCCGCGCCGCAACCGGCCACCCACTGCCAACCCATCGTATTATTCGCCAAGTCGGCGTCCACCAACGTGTCCCAAAACCACCGCGCCCCGCGCTGCCATGGGATGAGGAGATCTTTCACCAAAAAAGAGGCGGCGATCATCCGTACGCGGTTGTGCATCCACCCGGTTTCCCAAAGCTCGCGCATGCCGGCGTCCACGATCGGAAAGCCCGTCTCGCCGTGCGTCCATTTCGTGAAACGCCGCTCCGTCTCCAGGGACGCGTCCCAAGGGAAATTTTGGAATTCGGCCCGGAGGGGCTTCTCCGGCGTGTGGGGAAAATGGTAGAGGAGGGCGTGGGAGAATTCCCTCCAGGCGATTTGGCGCAGGTAGGGGAGGGCGCCGGGTCGGTCTTTTAAAAAATGCCACACTTGGCGCGGGCCGATCTCGCCGAAATGCAGGTAAGGGGAGAGTCGGGAGGTGCCGCACGACCCCGGGAGGTCGCGGTGCGTGGCGTACCGGGTGTTTTTCGTTTCGAGAAATTCCGATAAGAGTTTCGCCGCCGCTTTTTCACCGGGCTCCCAGGCGCGGCGGATACCCGTATCCCAAGGGATGCGGGGTAAGAGATCCAGACTCTCTAGGCTCAGGGTTTTCAAGGATTCAGGCGAGGAGAGAGACTCGGGTAGGGGAATACGTTTCGGAGCGGTGCGCGGTGCGCGCGTCGTGTCCATCGCTTGGAGGGCATTCCAATAGGGAGTGAAGACTTGATAGGGTTTGCCCTGTTGGTTGAGGATCTCCCAGGGTTCGAAGAGAAGGGATGCGTTGAAGCTTTCCGCCGCCACGCCGTCCTGTTTCAGGGCGGTTTTGATTTCTTGGTCGCGTCGGATGACGACAGGCTCGTAGCGGCGGTTCCAGAAGACGGCTTGAGCCTGGGTTTCTTGGATCAGCTTTCGGAGGACGTCGAGGGTTCGGCCCGAACGGAGGACGAGGCGGGAGCCTTTCTTCTCTAAATCTCGGCTCAAGCTGCGTAAAGACCGGTCCAGCCAGACGCGACTGGCCGCTCCCGGAGCCCATGGGGCTTCCTCTTCGGGAGCCCAAATAAAGACGGGCAGGACGCGATACCCTTGTCGGAGAGCCTCGGACAGTGCGGGATTATCGGCGAGACGGAGATCCGAGCGAAACCAAACCACGGCGGTCAGGGCGTTTTTGGAATTTGCCATAAGCCTCCACTGTAGGGAGGAAAGAAAAAGCCGTCACGCAAAAACCTCCTTGGTTCCGTCGCGGGCCGATGTTAAGGCCGTGCGCAATCCGAACTCCTATGAACGCCAACTCTTCAAGGAAAAAGCGCTTCCTCACTCCCGCTCTTCCCCATTTGGACGTCTATCTCTCCATGCTGAAAAACGCCGCGGTCTTGGCGGCCGTCGATATCGGTCTTTTTAAGGCTTTGAAAAAAAGGGCCTCCTTGCGTTCCCTGGCGGCCACCTTAAAAACCCCCGAAATAGGCCTCGAACGCCTCCTCGAAGTCTTAGTCACGGCCGGTTACGCCCATAAAAAGGGACGTCTCTATGGCCCGACGGGTTTTACCCGGACATGGCTGGGCGACGCCGCCCATGTCGATTACACGCCGGCCCTCGCCTGGATGTCCGAAGCCTGGCGGATGCTGGAGGACCTGCCTCGCATACTGCGGCGCGGGCGTCCGTCGCCTACTTTATGGAAACGGATGCGGTCTTCCCCGGAAATGGGTCGGAAATTTTCCCTCTACATGCTCGCCTATGCCCGTCATTGTCTGCCGGATATCTTGGAAAGCATCCGTTTCCCCCAAAACGCCCGTCGGCTCCTGGACATCGGCGGTTCGCACGGCCTGTACAGCGTCGCCTTATGCCGGAAATACCCGGATCTTCACGCGACGATCTTCGATTTTCCCGATTCCTTGAGGGAGACGCCCGCCTTGATCCGCAAACACCGTCTCGCGTCCCGCATCCGGACGGTCGCCGGTAACGCCCTCACGGGGGACTGGGGACGGGATTACGATGCGGTCCTGTTTTTTTCGCTGATCCACAACCACACGCGCGAGGAGAACGCCTTTCTCTTCCGGAAGATCTTCAAGGCGCTCAAGCCCGGCGGCCGCCTCTTCATTTACGACTATCTCAGCGACCAAAAGACACCGGATTACAATGCGTCGTTCAATCTGACCTTATTCCTGGAAGTCGGGACGCGGATCTTCAGCTCGCGCGAGATCCGTTCTTGGCTCAGCCGGAGCGGTTTCGTCCGCTGCCGCCGTGTGGATTTGAATCCCCGGGAAAAAGGCTCGCTCCTCATCGCCGAAAAACCCGCTTAAGAAAGGACCCTCATGAGCTCCCGCCCCTCTTACAAATACTACGACTTCATCATGGCCGCCTTCGTGACCACGCTACTGTGTTCGAACCTGATCGGAGCCGGCAAGGTGACGAAGATCGGGAGCCTCACCTTCGGGACGGGGATCCTGTTTTTCCCCTTGAGTTACATCTTCGGGGACATCCTGACGGAGGTGTACGGATACGCGCGGTCGCGCCGGGTCGTTTGGGCCGGATTTTCCGCCGTCTTCTTCGCGTCGTTCATGTCGTGGACCATCATTAAGATGCCGCCGGCGCCGGGATGGAGCGGTCAAGAGGCCTACGTGACGGTCTTTGGGGCCACGCCCCGCATCGTCGCGGCCTCCCTCCTGGCCTTTTGGGCGGGGGAATTCTCGAATTCCTACGTGCTCGCGAAAATGAAGTTACGGACTTCCGGAAGATACCTCTGGGCGCGCACCATCGGCTCGACCATCGTGGGGGAGGGCGTCGATTCCTTGATCTTCTACCCTTTGGCTTTTCTGGGGGTATGGGAGTCGAGCCTCGTCCTGCAAGTCATGGCCACGAATTACGGCATCAAAGTCTTATGGGAGGCCGTATTGACCCCCGTCACGTACCGCATCGTCAACTTCCTCAAGAGAGCCGAGCACGAGGATTATTTCGACGCGACGACGGATTTCAATCCCTTCGTCCTTTAAAAAAATACCCTCCCACCCTTGACGACCCCCCTATCGTGCTTATCTTTTCACCAAGCTAGCCGGTAGGAAAAATCAAAACATTTAAATCATAGGAGGTATTTTATGTATCTAACCCGATGGAACCCTTTCGAGACCTTGAGTGAATTGCAGGAAGACGTCTCCCGCCTTTTCGAAAGGCGCCTCTCCGCCAATAACCAAGGCCAACAGGGCCAGAGGTCTTTGCTGCAAGCGGACTGGTATCCCGCCGTGGACATCCACGAGGATAAGGAGGCTTATCTTTTCGACATCGAAGCGCCGGGCGTCTCCAAAGACAGTTTTGACGTGAAGGTGGAGAACAATGTCCTGGTGATCCGCGGCGAACGCAAGAGCCGCGAGGAGAAGAACGAAGGCAACGTGCACCGAATCGAACGCTCTTACGGCAGTTTCGCGAGGTCCTTCACGCTGCCCGAGACGGCCGACACGGAAAAGGTGAACGCCGAATACAAGGACGGCGTCCTGCACATCAAGGTCGCGAAGAAGGAGGCCCTCAAGCCGAAACAGATCAACGTGAAAGTCGTTTCTTAAGATAGGTTAGGTATGAATGGTTATAATAAAGGCTCCGGGATTTTTCTCGGAGCCTTTATTATAGAAGAACTTTCACTAAAGGATGCGCGTGCAAAGCTCGGTAAAGGGTATCAAGCTGTTCCCGGGACGTCGCTCGGATAGTGCAAGTGAGGCTAAGGTAATTCTTCTGCGCGCTCGCCCGCATCTCCATCGTCTCCCCTTGGAAATCGGGCGCGTGTTCGAGAACGACCTTAAGGATCTCCTGCGCGAAATCCTCCGTCCGCTTCCCGAGGATCTTGATGGGGAAATCGCAGGGGAATTCCAGGAGGGATTTTTGGGCGGCCATTATTCCCCGAAAGAACGGATGTCCGCGAGCACGGCCTTTTCGTGGTCCTGCGGCTTCACGTCCCGGTAGATCTTCCGCACGAGCCCCTTCGGATCGATGAGGTAGGTCACGCGGTTCCAGTACATCGTCCCTTTGTATTCGCTCTGCCCGACCTCGGCCATATTCAGTAGGTCGCCCTTGACGTCCGCGAGCAGCGGCATCTTGAAATCGAACTTATTGCAGAAGCTCTTATGCGAGTCCGGATCGTCCGCGCTCACGCCCACCACGCGCGCATTCACCCTCTTGAAATCCTCATAGGCCGCGCTAAAACCCCGCCCTTCGATCGTGCATCCCGGCGTGTCGTCCTTGGGATAGACGAAAAGTGCCAGCCACTTGCCGGCGAAATCCCGCAGGCGGACGATCTGCTTGTCTTGGTTGGGCAGGCTGAAGTCGGGAAACGGTTGTCCGATGTGAAGCATAAGGATCCTTTCGTTTAAACGACGTTATCGTGACCCGCACGTATGCGCGCAATCCGGGGAAAATTTCAAGGAGGAAGCTTAGAGAATGACTGGGCAAAAAACGTTTTTCTTTAAGAACCCAAACGTGTAACCCCATTCCATGGCAAGCTGGCACAATCTAGGCGCACTCGACTCCCTCAAAGACCCGCCTTTAAGGGAAATTAAAATCGATTCGAAACGTATCGCCTTAAGCTATGTGAATGGAGAATTCGCCGCCATCGACGGCGTCTGCGCCCATGTCGGCGGGCCATTAGGTCAAGGCACCTTAAAAGGTGAGAAAGGCGAACAGATCGTCTGCCCCTGGCATTATTTCAGATACGACCGCAAATCGGGCGTGTGCCGTTTAGGCGAATCCCTGGAAATCTCCGTCCCGCGCTACGAATTAAAAACCGAAGCCGGACACCTCCTCATCAATCTGGAACCAGCCGGCGAAGGTAAGCCTCTCGAAGAATACGAAGACTCCCTCACGCGCCCCCTCGTCCGCGCTCCCGGTCCCATCCGCATCGCCGGCATTTCCACGACGGCGATGACGCAAAAGTACCCCCGCTATTCCACGTCGGAAGATCTTCTCAAGACGTCGCTGGCCTACGCCAAAGACGCATTAGGCGCCGAGACCAAGCTCCTCCGTTTAAATGATCTGAAGATCCGCACCTGCGAAGGTTATTATTCCAAAAGCAAGGACGCCTGCCTCTGGCCCTGCACGATCACACGGGGAGACGAGACCGACCAGATGGCGGAAATCTACGAGGCGATGGTGCATTGGGCCGACATCATCGTCGTCGCCACGCCCATCCGCTGGGGAGCGGCGAGCTCGCTCTACTACAAAATGGTCGAGCGCTTGAACGCCATCCAAAACCAAATCACCCTGCACGACAACGTCCTGATCCGAAACAAAGTCGCCTCCTTCATCATCACGGGCGGCCAAGACAACGTCCAGCTCGTCGCCGGCCAAATGATGGGCTTCTTCGGCGAGCTGGGCTTCGTGTTCCCGCCGTTTCCCTACATCGCGCATAGCCTGGGTTGGAATAACGAGAACATGGAGCAAAACGTGAAGTACGTGAAAAAAAGCGCTTCACTCCACAAAGGCGCCAGGGAATTGGTGAGACGCGCGATGGAGATGGCGAAGACGATTTTGGGGAGTGCGGTGTGCGAGGCGACGGTGGAGAGGGCAGGGAGGAAGGCTTCGCCGGCGGATGTTAGAGAGTAGATCATCGTTCGCCACCGTTCCTAAAATCACCAGTCCCACTCTTAACTTTTCAATAGACAATGCTCCATATTTATCGGATATATATGGAGTATGATCCATAGGATAATTAAGCCGTTAAAATCAAACAGCTTTTTTCTGTTTGGGGCTCGGGGGACGGGTAAATCGACTTTTTTAAAGGACTATTTCGCTTCTGAAAAAGTGCTTTGGATCGATCTCTTAGATCCTCTTCAAGAAGAGCAATATGCTCTGCATCCCAATTCATTGAAGGAAGAAATCGCGCACCAGGAGCCCCAGTGGGTTGTCATCGATGAAATACAAAAAGTGCCTAAACTTCTGGATGTCGTCCATCAACAGATCGAGAACTCGAAAAAGAAAATACTGTTCGCCCTCACAGGATCCAGCGCGCGCAAACTCAAGCGTGGAGCCGCCAACCTCCTCGCGGGCCGTGCTTTTATGAATCATCTTTTCCCCCTGACGGCCGCGGAATTTGGGCCACATTTTCATCTGATGGAAGCTCTGCGATGGGGGACGCTTCCTAAAATCACCCAACTAGCGACCGATGAGGAAAAAACGGCCTTCTTAAAAACGTACGCGCTGACTTACCTCAAGGAAGAAGTCTGGGCGGAACACGTGGTGCGCCGATTAGATCCTTTTCGTAAATTTTTAGAAGTAGCGGCCCAAACTTCCGGCGAGCTCGTCAATTACACCAACATCGCCCGCGATGTGGGCGCTGATACGAAGACGGTGCAATCCTATTTCCAGATTTTAGAAGACACGTTGGTGGGGTTTTCACTCAATTCCTATCACCGCTCGATCCGCAAACAACAACACCAAGCCCCTAAATTTTATTTTTTCGATATCGGGGTCAAAAGGGCTTTAGATCATACGCTCACCCAAGAAATCGTTCCCAATACGTATGGTTTTGGAAAAATATTCGAGCATTTTGTGATTTTGGAAGCCCACCGATTGAACGAGTATTACCAAAAAGATTTTCGGTTTTACTATTTGCAAACTAAAGACGGCGCTGAAATCGATTTGATAGTCGAGAGACCCGGGAAGCCCATCGCTCTGATTGAAATAAAATCAACGGAGCGAGTGGACGAACGGGATACGAGAACGATTGAGCTCTTTCTTAAGGATTTTTCGAACAAATTTGGCCCACCGCAAGGCTTTTGCTTCTCGCGCGATCCAAAGCCGAAAAAAATCGGAAATATTCAGGCTCTTCCTTGGGAAATGGGCTTAAGGGAAATGGGTCTTTCAGCAGCGAGCTAGGATTCCTGTTCCCGCTGTAAAAAGAGCACTTCACTCCACAAAGGCGCAAGGGAATTGGTGAGACGCGCGGTGGAAATGTCGAAGGTGATTTTGAGAAGTGAGGTGTGTGAAGCGACGGTGGAAAGGGTGGGGAGGAAGGCTTCGCCGGCGGATGTTAGAGAGTAGATAATGTTGGACCGATTCTAATTTAATTTGGGTTCAGTCGTGTGTCGCCAGAATTCTAAATTAAAGAATTACCCCCAGAATTAGATATTATTTTATTTGAGTTTTGCCTGAACTAGAAGGGCATTAATCAAAGGCCGAAATTTGCCCCTAACTTCATCAATATCTTGTTGTTGTGTGATGTAAACTCGATCGTGCGCTGCTGTGTCACCCATGGATTTGATTGTATCCATGATTTTAGCTGAGTTTCGGCCCAAAGAAAACTGTTTATCGTGCTTTACGGTAGTGATCAGCTTGTCGAGCATAAAAAAGCTACCGTCTTTTTCGATGTCGCTTTTTCTACCGTTTGCCATGTACACTTCAATGATTAGTGATTCCATCAACCGACGACATAACACCGCACACGCGTCATACCATCCATTATCGTATGTACCATTAATCTGATGGGCTATCTTCTCCAAATAAGTTCGATTGCCTGGAATTAGATCTTTTGGAAGAATAGAGTCGTTTACGGCGACAAACTTTAAGTTTAGAATAGACGCATATTTTTGATCTAGATCTGCAATGTGACGAACATCTAGCTGAAAGGATTTTGGGCGTTTACCACGCACGATATATTTACTTTTTGTAAGTGCTTTGTGAAAAAACGTAACATTTGGTCGTGGAAATCCTTCATCATGTAAATCGCGCGCAAGGTCGGAAGCAGTTCTCTCATCAAAATCTTGCATGTGGCGATAAAACCACAGAAAAGCGACCCCTCTCATCTCGTGAGAAATAGCGATATCGGAAATTTTTTGGGAAAATTGCGATCTACTCAACATTTGTCGATTTAGTAATTACATCTTTAAAGTATTGAGCACCTCTTCTGATTAGCTTGTACCTAACTGCAATCCCCTTCTTTCGAACGCTATGACCATTAACATATTTCGATGCAGTTCCAGAAAGTGTTCTTGATACGTTTGATATCTTAATAGGAATGCCTAGATCTGCTATGACTTTAGAAATCTCTCCGGACGTAAGCCCTTGCGAATTACCGAAATACTCGTGGACTATATATAGAGGCAGCAATGTGCGATCTGCCATGCTCGTTCTATCCAAAATCTGCTTTTCAATATTTTCTGCTTCATCACAGCTTTTCACTTTGTTAATAATCTCCTTTAGATCGATAACAGATTCGTTACCCTTCGGATTTAAAGGACGAGGCGACATCTTGGTTTTAGATGTGATTTCTGGCTTATGCGAAGACGCGATCTCTCCGGAGTGTAAATCAAGAATACGATGCACCTCCTCGGGAGATCCTTCAATCGATACAATTGTTCCATTGGTTAATTTCAAGGATGCTTTAGCCATAACTTTTCCCTTATTTGACCTTACGCTTCCCTCCACGTCTAGGCCGCTTTCTATCATTGCTTAAAATTTGCTTCACTTTTTCTCTATCAGGCATAGCTTCAACTATCGCCTCACCTAGTGCTGAGATCTGTTTTTTACCACCACCAGCAAGAGCAAGGTATCCACTCGGCGAAACTGCATTCCTTGCAAATAAAGTCGAATTGGAAATTCGCGGTGCGGCTGCTTCGGTATTAAGCTTAATTAAATCTGCTGTCTTAAAATGCGGCATGCCACGAGTTTGTGTAAGGTAATATGCCAAACAAGTTATTTGTTCGACCACCGTGAACGGCTGTTTTAGTCTAATAAATTCTTTTGGACTCAAACTTTTATCTACGGTGTGAGGTTTCACTGTGCCGACTTTTGATTGCTCATCTCGCAATGAGCTCAAGGACGCGGCAGGCGGAAGATTCAATTTCAATCGATCAATTGCAGCGTTAATTACAAAGCGCCTTTGTTCTTCGTTTAAAGGTGCCAAGGCTTCAAGAACAGACTTCAAAGCTTCTACATCCTGAGCAAAATTTTCATTAATCATGCAGCTCCTTAAGCATTTAAGCACTAAATTATGCTTAAACGCTATAAAGATAGAAATAAGCTGTCAATCATCTTTGTGCCGCAAGTCGAAAATATTGAGGCGCCTTAATAAATTCAGGCAAATTCAGAATTTAGGACAATTTAGCAATTCTGAGGACACACGACTGAACCTGAATTAAATTGTCTCCCCTCCCATCCCTCTGTATCCCCAACAACTATGGACAAATCCTTTTGGCATCAAAGATGGGCCAACAATGAAATTGCCTTTCATGCGTCCCAACCCCATCCCATGCTTGAAAAGTATTCTCATGTGCTGGGTTTGAAAAAGGACACCCGGGTTTTTACTGACAGGGCGCTTATTTAGTCTACGCATTGCGCCCTTCTAGTACAGTCGTCCGTAGGGAAAGCGCTCTCGCGCTGTCACCTAAACTGCGGACTTGGTAGTATCCCTCTCTGCGGGAAGTCGCTCGATATTTCATGGTTCTTATCAAAAGGGTGTCGGGTCGTGGGTGTGGAGCTGAGTCCGTTGGCGATAGAGGCGCTGTTTCAAGGGTTGTCCGTCGCGCCTGCCATTTCAACCGTGGGCGAATTTCAATGCTACCATGCCGACCGTATCACTATTTTCGTCGGGGATTTCTTTGAATTGACGGAAGAGATCTTGGGTCCTGTCGATGGGGTGTATGATCGAGCGGCTTTGGTGGCCTTGCCAGACTCCATGCGTCGCGCCTATACGCAACGCCTGATGCGGATCACGCAGAAGGCTCCGCAACTTTTGATCACTTACGAATACGATCAAAAAGTAATGCCAGGTCCTCCGTTTTCCATTTCGCGGGACGAAGTGGATCGGCATTATCAAGAGACTTACCGGATCACTCTCTTGGAGAGTGTGGAAGTTCCCGGTGGATTGAAGGGTAAGTGCGCGGCCCGTGAGAGTGGGTATTTTTTACGATGAGGGGAGATGCAAATAATCACCGTATCATATACCTCAAAAGAGCCCCCGGCTCCGAAACTGTCGCTCTTTAGGTTTAAAAATCGGGGAAAGGCTTGACGAACCCCCATGGAATCACCATTTAAGGCTTTTCGGGGGGCGAATTGGCTTCGACGGAGAGTTGGAGGTCACTCATCGCATGCCGCAGGCGCAAGAGCTGCGTACTAAACCTTGCAAACGCTTAACTGCGAACGACTACGAGCCTATGGCTCTTGCCGCTTAATTGACGGTGACGTTTCCTGGGGTTTCTCCCACGGGCTTTGGGAAACGTAAAAAGTGGGATGGCTTCCGTACCGCACCGGCGGGTACGGGGGCGAGACTAACAGACGGTTGCTCCCCGAAACCCCTGTCTCGAGGGCCGTTCGGGGATAAGACCAAATCGGGGCTACGCATGTAGTGGTGATGGCTGAAGGTCTTCGGACGCGGGTTCGATTCCCGCCGCCTCCA
>CAZKQW010000015.1:0-51535 GCA_964555055.1 uncultured Pseudomonadota bacterium
CCCCTTTCCCAAAATAAAAATAACACCCTAAATTGAGTTTTTCAGGAAACTGTTAATAGGCAATGCGATTAAGTTTCGCGGGGATAAACCTCCAGTCATTCATATCGGAGTTCTCGCGGAAGACACACATTGGGTTTTTTCCTTTAAAGACCAAGGAATCGGGATTGAACCGGATTTTTACGAACGCATCTTCGTCATTTTTCAAAGGCTACACGGTCAAGGCGAATACCCAGGCACCGGCATCGGACTCGCGCTTTGCCGTAAGATAGTCGAGCGCCACGGAGGCAAAATCTGGGTGGAATCGCGGATGGGAGCCGGATCGACATTTTTTTTCACGATACCGAAAACGATATTTGAAACCAAGGAGACTCAATGATCACAGACGATTCCGAAAAACCCATCGAGATACTCCTGGTCGAAGACAGCCCCGGTGACGTCAGGCTCACCAAAGAAGCGTTAAAGGAAAGCAAATTGAGGAACGTACTTTCGGTTGTGAATGATGGTGTCGAAGCCCTGAGATATCTCCGGCAGGAGGAAACCTACGCAAAAGCCGCGCGGCCCGACTTGATCCTCCTGGATTTAAACTTACCGAAGAAAGATGGCCACGAGGTCTTAAGGGAAATCAAGGAGGATCCTAACTTGAAACGGATACCCGTCATCATTTTGACGACATCGAAGACTGAAGAGGACGTGGTCGCCACTTATAATAACCACGCCAATTGCTTCATCACTAAGCCCGTGGACTTTAACCAATTCCTAAATGTCATCCGCAAGCTGGAGGACTTTTGGCTGATGATCGTCAAACTACCGCCTAAATAAGGGACATTTATGAAAGTACTTCTTATTGAAGACAATCCGGGCGATGCCCTTCTGGTCAAAACCGCCCTGTCTAAAGTGCCGGAAGGCGTCAAATTTGATTGGGTCGACCAACTCTCGAAAGGCATCGCTTGCCTTAAGAAGGACGAAATTGACATCGTCGTCATCGACCTTTCTTTACCCGATAGTTGGGGATTGGAGACGATCCTGAAAATCCGTGAGGAAGCTCACCACGTCCCCATCGTCGTGCTGACCGGTAGCTGCAATGCGGATGTGAACGTAGGTGTGGAGGCAGTAAGGCACGGGGCTCAAGACTACCTACTGAAGGACCAACTGGATTATCACGTCCTTTTTCGTGTCTTGCGTTACGCCGTCGAACGCCACCGATCCGAACGCCTCTTGCAACAAAAAGTGGAGGAGCTGGAAAAGATGAACGAGATCATGCTCGACCGCGAAGAACGCATACTCGATTTAAAGAAACACATCCGTCATTTGGAAGATAAGATCCGCAACGGTAGCCAACATCCCCTCAATCCTCCCCCTACCTCCCCCTAATTGACCGCCGATTTCCAAAACTTCCCTTCCAGCGCCCACAATCCCTTCACCTCCACACAAGAAATTAGAACGACACCTGTCTATCACGACACGTAAGCCACTTAAGTCACGTTAAAAAAACGGGGATGAAAAGAAAGTACGCAACTAAATAAAATGCGTGGGCGAAAACACTCATTCAACCGTCAGAATATTAGCTGACAATTCAAAAATTTTTAAAAAATCTTAGGAGGATTTGATGAAAACAAAAATGAAGGTTCGTCTAACGTCGGTCGTCTGCATGATGCTCTTCGCGTCCGCGGCGAAGGCTGGAAATCTTTTTGAGATTTCGGGAAATAACTCAGGTATGGCCATCCCACAGGAAAATGCGACCTGCGCTACAGGGGCAAGGAGAGGGGTCTTTTCGTTATTTAATGGTGACGGCGTCTTTACCCCACTGAATACGATGGAAAATTTTTCCACCTTTGCGATTCCCATGACTGTTAGTAATGGTCAAAACTTAGTAGGAAATATCGAAGCTGTAAATTGCGATTTCGGAAGCGTCAGTGGGCGCCGGAATGAAAGCGTAGGCTTTATGATCGCAGGTTCCGAACAGAGAATTGATTCCGACCCTTTAACTTGGGATGCCATTGCCTATTTCCCAGACCTCATTTCGGCTTTTCCAGGACGTACTATGGTAGGTTCAGCTCTACAAGCTGTGAATTCAAATTTAGGGGCGGGACATGCGATTTCCGCTCAAGGAGAGAGGCTTCCTCTCGTGATGCATCTGATGAAAAGGGAAAAACAAAGAGGATGTACTTATAAAAATAATGATAACCGACCACTCTCTACTGGTGAACTTTTTCTGGCAGAGCCTCAGTCATGTTATGATTACTCTCTTCTAGACTCGTCGCTCTATTCCGTCTCAACCAGAGCTCTCCCTCTACCTGAAGTTTCTTGCCCTAACGGTCTTGTTTTAAACGCACACGCTATTGATATGAATGAGGCAGGTGTTATTGTCGGTCGTGTGGGCTGTGGAAATATTAATGGAAATCTGGGTGATGTGACCACTCCAAACCGAGGAGGACAGGATACTCAAGGCGCCGTTATCTGGAACTTAAATACTTCTACACCGTCAGGCTATGAATTTCATTATCTTGATCGTCGAGACGAGGTAGCCGGACATACGAATAAGAGCCAGTCTATCGGTATTAATAATCAAGGAGAGGTCGCCGGAGAAAGTAGCTTTAACGGTGATCGGAATCCACATGCCTTTGTGTGGAAGCAAGGGATGATACAAGTCAAGGATATCCACCAACCGATTCAGGACGAAGTAAATCGAGAAAATTCTAAGATGATGGGAATGTCGCCTGAAACGATCACTACAAAGGCAGTTGCTATCGCTTCATTGGATTCTCCAAATGAGCGTGTCGTCGCAGCGCTCTCCTATTCTTATACGACCGCCGGCGAAAATGCGGCGCGAGGTCTTTCTTTTTCCGTTTCACCCGCTTATATTTTGGAACCTAGCAACTATAAGTCAGGCTTTGCGGTTTACGGACGCTGGAACTTGGATGACTTTCAAGTGTCTCGAGTCATTAACTTGAAACAGCTTTGCAAGCTAATTTACCCTTCGGATATTCGCATCACGAATCAAAATTTCTGCAAGGTTTATATCTCTGGAATGAACGAAAATGGGATTATGTTTGGGACTTTTGATGCGCCCACGGTCTCCTATGCAGCCGATATGACACCCACTTACAGAACTCCATTATCGAAGAAAGGTTTCATCTATAATTCAAGAACTATGGAATTCAAAGAAGTGGATCTTGACTCTATCGTACCTTCCTCTTTGACGATGGGAATGACACCGGCCCAGATAGCGAATGTTTCTAAAGAAGTTTATTCATTAAATGATAATGGCGAAATGATCGTGACTTGGGGATCTCATTACTTCTTAAGAACCCTCGATCTCTTCGAGACGTTGTTCTAGAATCGTTTTTTAAGGTGTATTTAAAACCCCCGCACTATCTCAGATAATGCGGGGGTTTTTTGTATGATCACGGACGAGAGAAGTCTTCTCTCGAGTTTATCTTATCGATAAATAGTTGGCTTTGATTCAGGACAGCAATTTCGAAGATTCGATAAGAGTTCGTCGTTCTCCCGGGGACTTCCCACGGAGATGCGCAGAGCGTTCCTTAAATGTTTCGAACGGACGTCGCGAATGACGATCCCTTTTCGGGATAAGGCCGTTTGGATTTTTTGGAAAAGCGCGTCCGTCTTTGTCTGGAAAAGTATGAAGTTTGTTTGAGAGGGGAAAACCTTGAGGTCCTTCATTTTTTCGAGCTCTTTTTGCATGCGATTCCGCTCGTCGACCGCCTCGGCGACGACTCTTCCGACATAGCCCTCGTCCTCTAACACCACCTCTCCCAAAACCTGTGATAAAATCCCTACACTAAAAGGAAGGACGACCTTTTGTACCTCACGGGCAACGGTAGGATCGGCCATAAGATACCCTAATCGTACGCCGCCTAAGGAAAAGGCCTTGGAAAAAGTCCGCAAGAGGACGAGGTTCTTATATTTCTTCAGGAGAGGGGCGAATGTGTAGCCGCTAAAGGGATAATACGCTTCATCGATCACAACTAAGCTTTTAGACGCCTGAATAATGGATAAAAGATCCTTTTCGGGAAAGAGATTGCCGGTCGGCGCGTTCGGATTGGGCAAAAAAACCAAGCGCGGCTTCTCGCGACGGATCCGTTTCAGGATCTTTTCGGTGGGCAAGGAGAAGTCTCTTTTATTCAAGGGGATTTCGATGACCCGATTCCCCAACATCTTAGCCTGTAATTCATACAAGGAAAAGCTGGGGGTAATCGTCAGGACCTTAGCCCCCACCGATGCGGCTACTACTAGAGCTTGGATTAAGATATTCGACCCCCCAGACACCACGATACCGTCCGACACCCACCCTTCCCTTCGAGCGATCTTCTCGGCTAGGCCGATCGCGTAAGGTAACGGGTAACGATTCCATGCCGCAGATTTGAGGCGTTCCAGAACCTTACCCTTTAAAAGATCGGAGATATCGTAAGGAGACTCGTTTTGATTGAGCTTAATGCGATCGTTCTGTTTTTTCAGGGAATAGCCGTGGGTTTTTCTCACCTCGGAGCGTATCCAAACACTCGGATTTTTCATGGTCGGCGGGCTATAAGATAGCGCTGAAAAACTTTCAAGTAAGGCTTGACACCCGCGGCGTTTCTTTCCTAAGGTCCGCGATTCTTAAAACTTATGCAAAAGTCGACACTTGTCAAAAAAGAAGAGGCTAAAAGGAACTGGGTCCTCGTGGATTTGAATGGAAAGACCTTGGGTCGCGCGGCCACGCGCATCGCGGACATTCTCCGCGGCAAGAACAAGGTGCTGTTCACTCCTCATCAGGATACCGGTGATTTTGTAGTCGTGATCAACGCCGAAAAGGTCCATCTGACGGGCAATAAACTGAAAGATAAGATCTACTACAAGCACAGCGGTTTCCGCGGCGGTTTGAAGGAAGTTACGGCCGAGCACCTCCTCCAGAGGAAGCCCGAGCGCGTCATCCAGGACGCCGTTCATGGCATGCTTCCTAAAAACAAGATGAACCAACATTTAATGAAGAAGCTCAAGGTGTACGCCGGATCGGAACACCCTCATGCTTCCCAGCAACCTAAAACGATCGAGATTTAATTATGGCTACCGCAAGAATCGTTACCCCTAAAGCCGTCAAGAGCTTTGACACCACCGGAAAAAGAAAGAACGCCATCGCCCGTGTTATCCTGAAGGCGGGTAAAGGAGTCATCACCGTCAATGGACGGGAGTTTCAGAACTATTTCGGACGCGAAGCCCTCCGCTTCATCGTCAACCAACCTTTAGAAGTGACAGCAACCCAGGGGCAATACGATATTTCCGCCAATATTTTCGGAGGCGGACCTGCTGGCCAAGCCGCCGCCTTGAAGCATGCTATCTCTAAGGCCCTTTTGGAGACCAATCCCGAGTTGAGAAAACCGCTCCGCGGAGCCGGCCTCCTCACCCGCGATTCGCGCGAGGTCGAACGCAAAAAATACGGCCGCCGCGGTGCACGTCGTCGTTCCCAATACAGTAAGCGTTAATCCTTTCACCCTTCGACGGGCTCAGTCAGCCACTGATTTCTGAAAGCTACGGTGTCGTGAGCTTATCGACTCTTCATTTCGGGGGTTTACATGCTAAAAGTCGGCATTATCGGAGCTACGGGCTATACCGGCATCGAGCTTCTCAGGCTCCTTTTGAGGCATCCAAACATCCAGGTTGTCCTTGCGACTTCTGAAAAGTACGCCGGTAAACGGCTCGACCAAGCCCTTCCCGCCTTTTCCGGAGCGACGGATCTCGTCCTCCAGGAGCTGAAGGATGAGAGCGTCGTTTCCCAATGCGATGTGGCCTTTTCGTGCCTTCCACACCAATCCGCCATGAAGCATGTGGCGGATTGGTATGATAAAGGGTTGAAGGTCATCGATCTTTCGGCCGATTTTCGCTTTTCTTCCGCTGAAACCTACGCCCAATGGTATGAGCCTCACCAATACCCTGACCTTCTTTCCAAAGCTGTTTATGGCATGCCTGAGCTTTACCGGGAAGATATTCGGAAAGCGCAGTTGGTTGGTAACCCTGGTTGTTACCCGACCGGGGCTATCCTAAGCCTCGTACCTCTTTTAAGGGCCAAAGTTATCGCTCTGGATTCCATCATTATCGACTCCAAGTCGGGCGTCTCGGGGGCGGGGCGAAGTGCCAACGTCGATTCTTTATTCAGCGAAGTGAACGATTCCTTCCACGCCTACAAGGTCGCGAAACACCGACATACCCCGGAGATCGAAAAAGAACTCTCTAAGGCAGCGGGGCAACCTGTCGTCATTAGCTTCACGCCACACCTGGTCCCGATGGATCGAGGCATCCTCACGACAATCTATGGGGAATCACGAGGACCAAAAGACACCGCCTCCGTCTTAAGGGTTCTTAAAGACGCCTACAAAGGCGAACCTTTCGTGAAAATCATGCCGGAAGGGACACTACCGAAAACTAAGGAAGTCCGAGGTAGCAACCGATGCCATATCGGCGCGGTATACGATCCGCGGACGAATCGCATTGTCTTGATCGCCGCGATCGACAATCTCCTCAAAGGAGCCTCGTCTCAAGCGGTTCAAAACATGAATTTGATGTGCGGTTTTCCCGAAACGATGGGCATCGACGCCTTGGCGCTTTTACCTTAAACATGAAATGGTTTTTGAGCATGGGGTTGGTTCTTCTGGCGTCTCTACCCTCTTTCGCCAAACCTAAGTATGGACCGTTCGCGACACCGCTTTCACGGGCGCATGATTACTTCGCAAGGGCAAAAGCCCCCGACTTCTGGATCCTTGCACCCTATTATACTGCCCAGAGGGATGACCGCTCCTGTTCTCTCGCGACCATGACGATGTTGGTGAATGCACTGAGGGCCTACGAAAACCTGGACTCTGAAACACCGCTCGTGACCCAAAAAAACCTTTTGGAGCACACGCAATCTCTCCCTTGGGCTCGTCACGTGGGTCCTTATGGATCGGGAGCTACTTTAAGCGAAATGGCTCATTTAACGGAGAAAACCCTTCGTCTCTATGGATGGGGTCATTACCGCGTCGAAATGCAATCCGTCCCTTTCCGACCCATAGATCAAGATAACTTCAAGAAACACCTTCGGCGACTCCTCGTAGAAAACGAAGAAAACGATCGAAACTTCCTGATAATCAATTTTCTGCAAGGACAATTCACCGGCGACGCTTCCATTGGCCATTTTGCCATCATCGGCGCCTACGACGCTAAACGCCACCGCGTGCTCATCCTAGACCCAGACCGGGAGTGGTACGAACCTTACTGGGTGTCGGAGGAAACTTTGTTTGAAGGTTGCAATACCCAGGACCCCACCTCAAAACTCAACCGCGGTTACATTTGGATCCATCCGTAACTCGCTGCCGATGCGGCTACCCAAATGGATCGAAAGTGGATTTTACGAAACTTAAGTGATGACTGATCGATTTTCTTTAAAAGAGGCCCATTTATGAGCATTAGGGAAAGGTTAGAAAGATCTCGAAGTGGCAATAGGGGGAGGCCCTTCATTGAAAGAACGGATAGAGAGTCGGTATACCAAGGAGTTCGAGAGACCGTGGCGCGTATCGGAATGCCCGGCGTGGACCAAGCGGTTTTATTGAGGGATTTTAGAGCGCTTCAACAGGGACGGTTTCATACGCGGGAGGAAGCTGAAGATTTCTTTGCCGGTGTTGAAAGGATCATTCACGATGAGGCGACACGCAGGATCCAATCTGCCCTAGACACTCTTCCGCTCGAAGAACTGAACTCTATTCACCGACCTTTTAATGTTCCAGGTTACAGTTGGGGTGAAACACCACTCTTAAGACGAAACACACGCACTCTATTGCACTCCCCTTTTGGAGAGACTCCAATCCGAGGGCCCATCGTTCAAGCGTCTTCGATTTTACCCACACAACCCGTACGGACACTCTCACCCCTAGCGAGATTCATTCAAAGAAATTTGAACTTACCTTGGTCTACCGGAGCGAGTTACAATGGAATTCACATACCCTTATCGTTTCGTGTGTTGGTAGGAGAGGAAGAGCGTCCCGTAACCATTCGCATCGACCCCACCCTACGGTTTCGTGATATACAGGGTGCATTTCCGGGAGAGCCGTCTTTATTGCGGCATAGGCTTCTACCGATACTATCTACAAGGCATACGCCGTTAGCCGCGTGGCCTCAAAGGGATGTATCCATGGGTAACGTGACGATGGGAAGTCTAGAAACCCATAGAATTCCTGACGACAGACCTCCTTATACCGATAGCTATGAAGGGCTCTCCCACCTTCAGGAGGCACTTCTCTCACACGCCTATAATAATCAGAGGACCATTCGCGTCATCATTACTTATGAAACGGAACATCGGGTGAGGATTCAATTTCAGTCGCGAGGGATCATAAACAGCTTCATTACTTTAGGGGCTTCTCAACTCATCGAACCTTTGATTTTATCCTGCATTCGGCCTCTACCGGTCGGGACACGCTTAGAAATGACGACTCCCTATCCCAGGGAAATCATAGGGAGTCCATCATCTACCCCTCGCCCATAAAATAACGCTTAATCGCCTCCACCAATTCCGGCATCGTCGATTGTTCGGGTTGGACAACGACGTTTAGGCCGAAGTTTTCGGCTGATTTTCGGGTGATCGGGCCAATACAGGCGGCTGGGATTTTTTTGGCCAAGATTTCAACGCCCGTTTTTTTCGCCAATTCCAAGTAATTGCGGGCGGTATTGGAACTCGCGAAAACGACCATATCAGGACCCCTCTCGAGAATTTCTTTTAATAAAGGTGCATTCTTTCGGGGTAATACCATACGGTACGCTTCCACTTCATCGACCTTCGCCCCAGCTTTCTTCAAGATCCCGCCCACCATCTCGCGCGTCTCTTTGGCCCTAACGATCAGGACCCTCTCACCTTTAAGCTTCGGGTGCGCGGTTTTCAGGGCGGTGATAAGCCCCTCCGAACGGAATTCCTTAGCGATGATGTCGGCCCTGAGGCCGTAAGAAGCGATTACGCCAGCCGTTGCCGCACCGATCGCGCCGATCTTCGATCTGCCTAAAGCTCGCGCATCGCTTCCACTCTTCGTTAGACGATCGAAGAATGCTGTGACGCCATTCGCGCTGGTGAAAAGAACCCAAGAATAATGTTTCAACCGTTTAAGGGATCGGTCCAGTCCCACCCAGCTCGTCGGCGGACGAAACTCGATCGTCGGGACTTCGATCACTTCCGCTCCTGCCATTTCCAAACGATCCGCGATTTCACTGATCTGGTGGCGGGAACGCGTAACCATGATCTTTTTCCCGAAGAGAGGCTTACGGTCGAACCAACCCAACTCACCGCCTAAGCTAGCCACATCCCCCACCACGACGATCGTCGGCGGGCGGATCGATTTTTCCTTCACGCGAGCGACGATGTTGGACAGGGTGCCAGACACCCGCCTTTGGCGGGGCAGAGTCCCCCATTCGATCACTTCCACCGGCGTCGTGGCTAACTTTCCGCATTTGATCAAATTTTCCGAGATTCTTGGAAGATTTCCGAAACTCATCAAAAAAACAATGGTCCCTATTTTCGCTAAAGCCGTCCAATCGGGGGACATGGGAGCTTCTGTATCTTTTTCGTGACCCGTGACGAAAGCTACGACGGACGTATAATCCCGATGCGTGAGAGGAATCCCGGCATACGCCGGCACGGCGATCGCCGACGTCACTCCCGGAACCACTTCAAACGCTACCTGACTCCGACGCAAAGCCAGGGCTTCTTCTCCGCCACGGCCGAAAATATACGGATCGCCACCCTTGAGGCGGACCACGGTTTTTCCTTTTTGCGCCTCCTTCACCAGAAGCTGATTGATGTGGTCTTGCTCCACCGAGTGACTAGAGCCTTTTTTGCCCACATAAATTTTTTTCGATTTTACGGGGGCGAGCTGGAGCAAACGCGGATTGGCTAAATAGTCGTAGACGACGACATCCGCCCTTTGAAGACAGTCCTTGCCCTTCAATGTCAACAAACCCGGATCGCCTGGGCCCGCGCCGACGAGGTAGACGGTTCCTTCTTTCGATATTCGAAGAGGCATGAGCGAGCCTTTTAATGTCCGCCTGGGATCTCGCAATAGAAATCACCTAAAATAGTCACCGAAGTTATTTCATGGGAGAGCGTACGGCAGCCAAACGACAACGCTCGAGGAGAGTATCTCCCCCTTGGGAAAGAATCTTACGGGCAAGCTGCTCGCCGAGCAGGCCAGGCGTATCAATGGAACCGATCACGGAGTCGGTGATCATTTCATACCCGTCCAAGGTCGACACCATTCCCCGCACTGCCAGCATTTCCCCCTCGAATACCGCGTAAGCCGCGACCGGAGATTGGCAATCCCCTTCAATCGCTTTTAGGAAAGACCGCTCGGCCGTCGTACAGATTTCCGTCTCGCGGTGGTTGAGGCATTTGACCATATTGGCGGTCTCCGCGTCTTTTTCTCGGATCTCGATGCCGATCGCCCCTTGGGCCACCGCCGGTAGCATCATGTGCGTCGTCAGGTATTCCGTGATGCGGGACGTGAGTCCGAGACGGGTCATCCCGGCCGCGGCCAGGATCACGCCGGCCAAATCCTCCGTTTTGAGTTTCTTGAGACGCGTATCCACGTTGCCCCGGATGGGGACGATTTCCAGATCGCCTCTCCAATGCTTCAATTGAGCTTTCCGGCGAAGGGAGCTTGTGCCCACCATCGCTTTTTTAGGGAGAGCGGCCAGCGAAGCGTATTTATGGGAGACGAACACGTCCCGAGGGTCTTCCCGTCGTAAAACGGCCGCTATTTTCAACCCTTTAGGTAAAACCGTCGGCACGTCCTTCATGCTGTGGACGGCTAAGTGCACCTTGCCGGCCGCCAATTGTTCTTCGATTTCCTTCAAAAAAAGCGCCTTGCCGCCGATCTCGGCCAAAGGCGTTTGGTCGATCTTGTCTCCGGTGGTCTTGATGATTTTAAGCTCGATCTCTAGGTCATTATACTCTTCGAGCAGCAAATCCCGCACGAAATTCGCCTGCCATAAAGCGAGAGGGCTACCCCGTGTTCCGATGATGATCTTTCGCCGACTCATAAAAGTGCCGCGTATTTAGCACATTTCTTGATTGAGTTAAAGCATTACCTCACCTAATTCCGCAGCCATGAAGCTCCCAACGGTTGTCATTAATGAGAAGGGAACCCAGCGCGTCCATCGACGGCACCCTTGGGTATTCCGTTCGGACATTATGGAGGCCCCTTCGGACCACCCGCCGGGCGCTGTTGTTTTTGTGAAGAGCCGGAAAGGACAGCTCCTCGGACAAGCATTCTTCAATCCTCTGTCCCAAATTTCCCTGCGCTTTTTGACGTTCACCGATAAAACGATCGACGCTCTTTTTTGGAGAGAGCGAATCGTACGCTCCATCCATCGGCGTCAAGCCTTGCGTTACGGGGAGTATCAAGGCATCCGACTTATCTATGGGGAATCCGATTCCCTTCCCGGCCTCATCGTCGACCGCTATCGGGATGTTTTAGTTTTCCAGACGCTCTGCGCGGGCATCGACCGCCACCGGGAAGCGATTTTCGAAATCCTGAAAACCGAGACCGGTGCTTCGGCCCTCGTCGAACGCAACGACGTCTCGGTCCGTGAGCTCGAAGGGTTAACCAAACAAAAAGGCATCATTTCGGGAAACATTCCTCCAACCCTTGAAATGCATGAGGGGGACAACGTCTTCGCCGTCGACTCTCTCGAAGGTCAAAAAACGGGGATTTTCTTGGACCAAGCGGAAAACCATCTCGTGGCGCGCCGTCACGCCTTCGGAAGGGCTTTGGATGTCTTCACTTATCAGGGAGGCTTCGCCCTGCCCCTTTCCCAAGCGGCCGATGAGGTGACGGCCGTCGATTCTTCCGCGTCCGCTTTAAAAAAATTAGCGGAAAACGCCCAACGCAACGGGCGCCGCATCCGACCTGTGGAAGCCAACGGTTTCGATTACCTGCGGGAGCTTTCCGACCGAGGGGAAAAATTCGATACGATCGTTTTGGATCCTCCACCGTTCATGAAAAGCAAAAAGGTCAAAGAATCCGCCCTCGCCGGCTATAAAGAGATCAATCTCCGAGCGATGAAGCTATTAAATCCCGATGGTCTCCTGATCACCGCCTCTTGCTCTCAGAACTTCACCCCGGAGCTTTTCGCCGCCACTCTCTTCGAGGCCGCTCGCGACGCGCGGCGCGAGATTCAAATCTTAGAAGTCCGCGGGGCCGCTCCCGACCACCCTGTCTTAATGAGCTTTCCGGAGTCTCATTATTTGCAGTGCTGGATCGTCCGCATCCTGTGATATTTTAAAATAAGGTCTTAAAGCGAGGCTCTACCGACATGAAGCCGCATCAAACATGCAAGTCAAATGACTTCAAAATTCTTTAATCAAAGGTTCTTTGGATAATTGATCCAAAGCTGGCACCCATAAACTACCACGAGGGATGGAAGGGTAAGGAGGCAGGGGCTCTAGCCCAGTCATGGCTTTTAAAAACACGTTGATGATGTCTTGATTGCCAACAGCTTGACTTGCGTTGGAGCCTGGAGTGCAGTTCATTCGATCATCAAGGTGGGCTAGGAAAGAAAGGTACACCATAAGATCGTGTGAGCAGAGGAGTGTCCAAAGGTAAGTGAAGCGGGGTTGATCGGGATATAGGATCGAAGCTAAATGAGTTTGGGCAAAGAGCCGCTCGACACGAACCATACTGACATCCGGATAGCCTTCGTAAGGGCTATGGTAGCCTCGTAAATAACGCGCTTGTTGAAAGATCGATCGGGCACCCTCTGGGATGAGAGGTAATCGCCTCTCCTCATTTAAAAGAAGCATCCAGGTGACATGCTCTTCCCGCAAGCCATGATAAAAAGTCAGAAGGGCCTTCGCGTCGCGAGCGGGGTTTTTAAAACGATCGTCCGGATGAAATCCTGAGCCAAAATCCATGAGCCGATAGATCCGATCCGCGCGCTTCATGATCCCCGTCAAGGAAAGGATGCGTACTAAAACGTTGAGGAGGGACTCCTCCCCTTCCAATCGGCAAGCCCTTAGGAATTGAGTATAGTAGGCTCTGGCGGGGCTCAACCTCTCGGATACGTCCCTACCTAAGAATAAACTTAAGGGTTCCGGAGTGCGGGTTGAAAAACCAGCATAGGCATCCTTCACCTCGGCATCTCTGGGAATTTTGACCCGACCCGATGCTTCCAAGCGGATTTTATCGTCCAAGGTCCTCCATCGAGCAAAATGGAGCAGCTCAGGGCAATCCCTCAAGGCGCCTTCTAAATAACCTGCGTCAGCAGTAAGTGCTGATGTTGATCCCTGCCGTGACGTCGTCGTTATGGCTTGAACTTCGACTGGACCCTCGGGATCGTTCCCTAACCCCAACTCCGTCCGCCAACGCGCCATTAGACCCTGGTGTAAAGTCATCTTAGGCATTGGGGAAGGTTTCACGAAACCGCGATCGGATGTTTTTTGGATAATTACGGGTTGTGCGATTGTCTCCATGGCCGTTTGTTCCGGCAGTTTATCTCTAAAATCCTCATATTTCCTCCTGGCAGCCCATACTTCATCCAAATCTCCTTCGCCGTAAGCGAGAACGCGCCATTCTAAAGCATGCAAGCATTTCTCCAACGCCGATTCCAGATCCGAGTCTGGTGGGATCACATCGTAGGAAGATAGAACCGATAGGTGATTTGCCCGGTGACACTCGGGCAAACCAGCAATGTAATCAAGATCGCTGATGAAACGTTTGACCCGTGCTGTGACTTTCCGACGTTGGTCCGCGAGCCACAAAGGAAGAGCCCTGTCTAAATCCGGATCCATGACGACTTCCCGTAAGGCGCTGGTGTGAAGGGCGCACAAACGATGTTTTAAAAGGGCTGTTTTCCCCTCAGCTTCGGGATCTCCTAGAAACCCAGCTATCTCATCACGCAGATACTCTTGAAGATTCTTGAAGTGTGCGGAAATTATCCCTACGGTCGCACCAACGTCGTCCGTGCATTTCAGTAGAGACATTCTTTGCCGCATAAGGGCTTCTAATGCCGAAGCGATTTCACCCTCCGCAACGGGACTTTCTCCAATCAAAGAGTCCCAAAAGAGCGGGGTCAATAGTGTCATCCAGCCCTGCGCCTGTGCAAGAGCGGCGGGGTGCTCGACCCCAACCGTACCATAGCCCACAACGACATCCGCTCGCGATCGGATATCAACGTCCTCCGGGAATACCTCGCTGACGGGAAGCTCGGCAGACGAAACATCCATAGGAATGGCTAACGGAGCGGGCGCCGCGACCGTAAAGGAAAGGGGCCCTTGGAGCTTCAGGTAATTCAAAGCACTATAGAGTGAAAGTCGGGTCAAAGGTTCCAGAGTATTTCCTCCGGGGGCCTCTTGGATAGCCCGCGTCATAAGAGTGTCGTCATAGGACACTTGGGCATCCGATTTATACTTGCGGTAAATATCCAGCACACGCACCACCCTATCCGCTTCTTCCCGTAAAATACCCTGGTCTTCCAAAAAACGCCGTAATCGATCATTACCGCCCACGCCGTCTTCTGTATTTTTTTTCACCTTTTCTTTTTTGGCAGCTCCACGGTGTCGGTAAAGCATCCGAACGTCGCCCCACCCTTCGTCCAAAAGCGGCCGGCTTCCGCGTTCATCCGCCCTTTTCAAAAAAATCCTGTAGGCGGCGGCTAATGCCTTATTTTTTCCATTGATTGACTCTGTGGACGCCGGAAACAAAATGGCGATCAGCGGCTCCAAATCACGTTCTGTGATCACATGGCGTTCTCGATAGTGTGAAAAAGCCACGTGGAGATGGGTAACTTCGATTAGATCCAACGCCTCTCCCGCGACTTCGTGCAAAAGCACAAGGGCATAGGGTGGCACCACCGCGACGCCTTCCCTTTCTTCGAGCTGATGGGCTTTACGGTGCGGAGGCGTCGCCGGGCTGATTTCGAAACGCAGGGGCAGCTGCCCTTCAATAACCACATTCCCGCCGACGGGAATTCTCCTCGCGCTTTCAGCGTATGAGATAAGATAACGGTAAAAACGCTCGATCTTAAAAGGAGTCGAAAAAGGGCAAGAAGCGGGATCGATCGAATAGCGATCCGCCAAGGCTTGATACTTTTGATGTCCATCCCGGAGAGCGGTGAAAGCCCGGGACATTTTTGGACGCTCATTGCCGACTTTACTCGCCCCCAACCTTTCCCTGACGGCTAATTCTCGTAGGAGCTCACCGAAAGGATCCGGGTTTATGCCGAAATACTTGGCGGGATAATGGTCGGTATCTAAAGGGTAACGGCCGCCTGTGAAAGACTGAAAATGGCCGTCCATGGGTGAGATATCGACCCTCACCTCGGTCACTTGCCCTAGACGAGACTCTTGGATAGTCCGACCGAATGCCGTGATATCAGCACCCTCAAAAATGGGCCTTAAGATAAGAAAAGCCAACGTCGAACCTCCCCACATCACCTCGAGAATGTCCTGCACCCCGCTCCCCCCTTTAAGAGGACGGTCGGGATGGATCTTACCGCGTAAGTGGCGCCACAAAACATCGGGGTGGGGAGCTCTTCTCTGGAGCCTTTCGGCAATGCCTGCGGCAATTTCCTCCAACCTCATTTTTTGATGAGTCGCCCCAAGCGCCGTTTGGTATGTTAAAAAAGCAAAGGGAATCGGGAAAAATTCCTGTGGAAATTTCACGTTTACGATGGGAGGCACGCTATTTCCGAGGGGAGAGGCAGACTCCGAAAGTAACAAGGCCCTTAGCTTAGGATAGGCACAAAGAACCAGATGGATCAGGTCGGGAATATGCGGGACAGGGGCACAGGAGACTAAAACATAATAAAGTAAGATCACCTTACCGAGGGATTTTGGATGGTTCATTTTGCCCCACCTTAAGATCGTGTCTGGAGTGACTCCAACCATGGACTTCACCCGCATACCATCGATCTCCTCGAAGCGGAATTTCCCTAAATACTCGCTTAAATCCCGACAACCGTCACCCGGTTGGATGCTCCGACCTTTAACCAGTGCGGACAATGGAAGCCTTAAGATAGCTTTATCGATCGCACCTGTGGCCGTATCCGCTACCATGGCCTCCGCTGCACTCTCAAAATCGCTTTCTGCCGCCTTCACTTCTCCTAAGATAGAGGGTACGTCGTCTATTACGAGACCTACAGATTGGGCAACGTAAGTGCCCCCAGTGGCGCTCTTCACGGAAGCGAGCATCGAACGAGCTGGATCGACCGCACCTGGAGGCCTGTAAAGATCCGGAGCTTCCTCTTTAATGTAATGAGAAAATGCAAAGATGCTCGAGCGATGCCCTGCACCGATATTACCGTGTATTTCCTTTAAAACCTTTTCTTGATCGCACCCTAGAGCTAAAGCGGCTTCAGCGCTGTATTGGAACAAGGCTCGCCTTAGGAGTGTCACATCCGTATCGCTGAAGACTGCTCCCGTCTTTTGCCCATGATCGTGCCTCAAGCGAAAAACCAGAGCCTTAATGAGTCTTTGAAGTTCCTGGGGGTATCCTATTTTTAACACATTGACCCACGGGACATTTTTTCGTCTTCGATCCCAATCGGAATCTGACGAGACATTGGCAAAATCCGTCTGGAATTCTTCGGCCGGTGAGATAGGCCGTATTTCCATGGAAGACTCGCGCAGCGCCATGGCCTTTATCAAAGAAGCGCCCATGTGAGAAGGAACACGAAACAGGTAAAAGACGTAAGGGACATTCTGTATAACCCTTTGTTCCACACCCATGAATTTTCCTGGACCCATGTTTCTAATGAATACCCATTGGTCCGGCTGCAAGGAAGATGGATCTACGCCTTGTAATTCCCCCACAGCAAGAGAGATCCCCTCGAGGAGCGGACCGCAAAGCGACTGAAGAGACCTCATCTCGCTGGCGCTTAAGTCTTTTTTTGAAGACCATTGAGAGAGCCGTGCGACAAGATCGTGAGAGATATGAGAGGCCCAAGGAGGGTTCTCATCCACGACGTGCTGCAGTCCTTCGCTCACTTGACGAACCAATTCCGTCTGGTCAGGAGAGAAAGAGCGTAAAGTGAGTGCTGTATCTAAAGCTCGTAGATTCGCATAAACGGCTTCAATAGATCGTAAAGCAATCGCCATAAACGTGGAGAGTATCGGCAGATCTTCTTGATTGTTGTTACAGGGAACGAATATTTTACAAAAACGATTAAAATAGCATAAATATTATGGAGTTATGAGTTCATCTCTCAAGCTAAAACGAGGATTAGTCGTCGAAGGAGGAGGAATGCGAGGCTCGCATACATGCGGGGCTCTCATGGGTCTCATTGAAAGCGGCTTTTGGGAGTTCGATGTCGTCGCCGCCACGTCCGCCGGAGCCTGCACTTCGGCCTTTCTCGTAAGCCGCCAATTTGATCTCCTCCCGCGGATTTGGACCGAACACCTGCACGGGGCGCAATTCATCAAATACAGGAATCTCGCTCGCCGCACGGCGTCCGTCATGGACTTGGATTACCTCATCGATCACGTCTTCGCGAACATGCAGCCTTTGGATACGAAGGCGATTCAGAAGAGTCCGACTCAATTCTACATGGTGGCGACAAGTTGCGAAACGGGGAAACCCCGTTACTTCGAAGGGCATAAGGATCCGATCCTGCCGGCGCTTAAGGCGTCCTCCGCCCTTCCCCTCGCTTATAGGGAACCCGTGGCTATCGAAGGGTCACGGTATGTCGACGGTGGTTTATCGGACGCCATCCCGATCCAAAAAGCCTTGGACGCCGGCTGCGAAGAGATTTTCGTCGTCCTGACGCGGCCCAAAGGCTACCGCAAAAAATCTCCCCTCTTTGACTTCATGCCTGCTTATTACCGCAAAAAATTCCCGCATTTGGCCGAAGAGATACGGCAGCGCCATCAACGCTATAATACGATCGTCGAAAAAATCGAAGACGGAAACTATCCAGCCAAGCTCACCGTGATCCGCCCCAGCCGAAAACCCCTTGCCACTCGGTTGACGACGGACTTGGCCAAGATTAAAGCCTCCATTCTACAAGGCCATCACGACGCCCTCTCCGTGATCTCCGAGAGAAAGTCTTGACCCTCCAGGGATTTCCTGTTTGTTAACGCCGCCTATGCAACAACAAAAAATCGTACAGCAACAAGCCTCCATTAAGGGAGAAGTGCTCAAGTGGGGCCGATGCATCTGCGGCCTCTGCAATAACAAAGGCAAATTTGGCTCGACGACCACGCCCACTCAACAAAACCCCGTCGCTATCATAATGTGCTACGACTGCACGGTGAAAGACATCGCCGACCGTCGTAAAATCTCGATTAAGGAAGCTAAAGATCGGCATGAAAAGACGAACAAGGCCCAAGAGATTTTGGCAAAGATCATCCTAGAGCGCTACAAAGAGGAAACCGGAAAAAAGATCCCCAAGAACATGGAAGGATTGGCCGAAATCATGCGACCCGGCATCACGTGGTGGCAGCAGTCGGTTTCCGAATCCGAGAAGGACAAGGTCCTCGCCTTGTCCAAGGACGAAATGAAGGAATACTTCAAGAAAGCCCCCGTGCTACCGACGTCCCAACAACCCATCGTCAACGAGAACCAAACGGGCCGGAACGATCCTTGTCCTTGCGGAAGCGGCAAGAAATACAAAAAATGCTGCCTTAAATGATTATTTAATCTCGGCGACGACGGAGACGCGGGAGGATATTTTAATCATACCGGCTTCCACTGGAGCGGACTGCGTTTGAACCTCGGAAACTCTGGCTTTCAACTCAAAATTTTCTTGTTGGGAACTGTAGTCTTCATTGAGAGACATGATGTTGCCCACATCCACATTAGCGGCATCCGCCATACTCTTGATTTTAGAAAGAGCGAGCTTTACGGCAATCGCCCTAGCTTGAGATTTGTATTTTTCGTCGTCTTCGATACCCCACTCCAAGCTCTCGACGGAATTAGCGCCCGCCGCGATGACCGCATCCAACGTATCCCCGACTTTACCCACGTTGCGTATCTTAACGTTCATTTGATTCCTCGCCTCGTACCCGTTGATGCGCGGAGGGACACCACGCCCTCCGTTGGTGTATTGAGGATTCACTTCCAGGTAAGACTGAACGTCTTTTTCGAGGATTCCGGAATCCCTGAGCCTTTGTAAAATGAGTGCGCTTTTTTGATTGATCTCGATCGTCAAGGCATCGAGCTTTGGTCCGCGGTTTTCAACAGCCAAACGTATCGTAGCGACATCCGGTTTCGCCATCACAAAGCTCTCTCCGGAAGCGGAAAGCGTCCTTAAAGCCGTGCTGGAGCTTAATTCAGGCCGTACCGGCAACGGTTTGTCATTCTTGCTGGGGTTATAAAGTTGAAGCGCGCCAAAACTAACTAAAACACCCAACAAAAGGCCAATGATGGTCGCTGGAAGATGATTCATCGGTTCTCCCCCATTCAGATAAAATAATTAGTTTTTACTTAAAACTAGATGCGCTCAATCACCAACGACACGCCTTCGCCACCGCCGATGCAGAGGGAAGCCAAGCCGCGCTTGGCATTCGTTTCCTGAAGAGTATGGACTAAAGTCACGAGCACGCGGGCACCCGAAGCTCCGATCGGGTGTCCCAATGCGACGGCCCCTCCGCGTACATTGACGCGATCTTCACTCACACCTACAACTTTGTTGTTAGCCACGGCAACGGCCGCAAAGGCTTCGTTGATCTCGTAGAGATCGATGTCCTTCGCGGTGAGATTTAATTTCGCCAGGTTCTTCTTGATGGCCTCGGCGGGCCCCATGCTGAACCACGCCGGATCCAAAGACGCTTGGGCCTGGCCCACGATGCGCGCCAGGGGTTTGAGACCTCTCTTTTTGGCGGCTTCGGCACTCATCAGGACAAACGCCGCGGCACCGTCGTTAATGCCGGACGCATTCCCCGCAGTGACGGTCCCCGCCTTATCGAAGGCCGGGCGCAGTGTCGGCAGCTTATCGACGCTTCCCTTGAACGGTTCTTCGTCCTTGTCGAAGACGACCTTCCCTTTCTTGGATTCGATCTCGACCGGCACGATTTCCTTTTGGAAAAGTCCGTCGTTCACGGATTTCTGGGCACGCGTGTAGCTTAAAGCCGCGTATTTGTCCTGATCCTCGCGGCTGATCTCGTATTTCTTGGCGCACATCTCCGTCGCGTTCCCCATGTGGAAATTATTATAGACGTCCCACAATCCGTCCTTGATCATGCTGTCTATGATCTCCCCATGGCCCATGCGGTAACCGTTACGCGCCTTGGGCAATAGGTAGGGAGCCTGCGACATGTTCTCCATGCCTCCAGCGATGATGACATCCGAATCCCCCGAACGGATGATTTGATCCGCCAACATGACCGCCTTCAAACCGGACCCACAAACCTTACCGATGGTAAGAGCGGGCGTGACCTGAGGTAGCCCCGCATACAGGGTCGCTTGACGCGCGGGAGCTTGACCGATGCCTGCGGTCAGGACGTTGCCCATGATCACTTCGCAGATCTCTTCCCCTTTAAGTCCCGCTCTTTTTAAGGCTTCGGCGATGGCGATGCTTCCCAGCTTCGTAGCCGAGACTTCCGCAAGAGCCCCTTGGAAGGATCCGATGGCGGTACGCGTGGCACTGACGATGACGGTTTCTGTCATAAAAAACTCCTCGTTTATGAAAGTTGATGGTCGCGCCTAATGATAGATCTGGTTCACCAAATAGGTGCTGAAGAAAGGGAAATAAGTGAGCAAGGCTAGTCCTGTCAGCAAAATAATGATGAATGGCAGAGAATCGATAAAGATCTTAGAGACCGGCTTTTTAAAACGATAGGCCGACAAGAAGAGGTTTAAACCGAAGGGAGGCGTTAAATAACCGATCTCCATGTTCGCCAAGAAGACGATGCCTAAATGAATCGGGTCGATATTATACCCTAAGGCCACGGGAACAATGATCGGAACGATGACTAAAATAGCCGAAAAGATATCAATGAGACAGCCAACCACCAGAAGAAAGAGATCCAGGACCGTCAAGAACATGTAAGGGCTAGAGATATAACGCTTTGTCAGCTCGAAGAGCTTCATGGGTACTTCTTGGTCGATGACGTAGTTAGTGAAGCCCAAAGCCACAGCCACAATGACTAAGATACCTCCCACTAACACCATGCTATCTTTCATGACGCGAGGTACGTCTTTCGTGAGGTGCAGGTCCTTGTAAATGAAGACCTCAACCATGAAGATGTAAGCTGCGCAGACTGCCGCCGCCTCAGAAGCCGTCGTATACCCTCCGTAGACTCCGATCATGACCAGAAAAGGCAAGGGAACTTCCCAAGCCGCCGCTTTTAAAGCTTTTAACGTAGCGTTAAGCTTAAAAGGGACTCGCATCATATTGCCACGACCTACATAAAGTGAATAGGTCGCAATCATGACGATCAATAAAATTCCGGGAACTAAACCCGCCATAAACAATTTATCAACGTCAACCCCAGCCACCATCCCATACAGAATGATCGGCAAACTGGGAGGAAACAAAAGTCCCAGGCTCCCGCAACACGTCATCATCCCGAGGGAAAAATTTTCAGAATAACCCCGCTTAACGAGAATGGGATAAAGAAGCCCCCCGAGAGCGATAATTGTAACGCCGGACGCTCCAGTAAAAGCCGTAAAGAAAGAGCACGCAAATAACGTCACGAGAGCTAAACCACCCGGCAACCAGCCCAATAAAGCCTGACTGAGGTTAACCAGGCGTTCGGGCATCTTGCTTTCAGCCATCATGTAACCGGCGAAAGTGAATAAAGGTATAGCCACCAGGGCCGGGGCCGAAACTAACTGCGTCATCTGAATAATGATGGCTGAAGGATTAATATCGGCGTTGATGAAACCAACCAAGGATCCGGCACCGAAAATCGAAAAAAGCGGCGCCCCAAAGGACGCCGCTAAAACGATTAAAATCACCAAGAGAGTCGTCACGATTTTTTCCCTTTCATAAAGTACTGCACGTCTTTGGCGATGCTGAAGGAAAGATGAAATGGAATCAGCACAAACGTGATGGGGATAATTGTGACCGTCCACCACTCCGGGAAAAGGTGGAGGAATTGACTGCTCGACGCACTTTCGTTTTCAATATAAGTCAATGAAGCCCTGAAGAGATAGACACAAACGATCACGGCGAAGGTTTTGACCAAGATGCCGACGAAGTGCTTTCCACGCTCTGGCATGTATTTCGTGGCGACTTCGATCGTGATGTTTTGCTCCAACTTCGTCGCCAGACATCCGCCGAAAAGCCCCACCCATAATACCATAAGGCGCACCACGCTGTCCGCCCATGGGATGCCTTCGTTGAAGACGTTTCGCATCACCACTTGGAGAAAGGCTAAAAACACCATGACCGCAAGCAAGACCGAGACGAAGAACGCCTCGATCTTGCCGATCATCTCATTCAGGTTATTCAATTGTCTCTTCATGCTATTTTCCGCGGACGCTCGAGAGAGTGGCTTGGTCATAGAGCTTGCCGACGAGCTTGTCGCCGACACCCACCGTCAAGTTCACCAAGGCCTGCTTATCGGCTTCGGCCACGGACACTTTTTGGACGCCCAACTTGACTAAAGAATCGAAGGCCGCGGCATTGTCCTTACGCGTCTGCTCGATGATCTGACGGCAATACTTCTGGGAGACTTCCTTCAGAATCTTTTGTTGCTCGGGCGTGAGCTTGTTGAACTCCGCCTTGCTCATCACGAGACCGCCGATGGAGTTGGCCAAGGGCAAATCCGTCACGTATTTCACTTTGGAAGCCCATTGGAGGGCCACGGCGCCCATGGGGGGCGCATAGACGGCTTCGATCATGTTCGTCTGCAAGGACGTCAAGACGTCGGCGATCGACAACTGAACGGGAGTCACGTTCAAAGAAGCGTACAAAGCTTCCGCGACTGGATCACCCTCCCACATCCACATTTTCACGCCTTTCATGTCGTCAAGCTTCGCGATAGGTTTGTTGGACATGATGTAGACGAAGCCCGCTTCGGCCCATCCTAACAATTCCACTTGAGGATTCCCGTTTGAGAATGCAGTCCTCATGGCTGTATCCACTTTTTGAATGGCGGCATCGACTTCCGCACCGTCCTTGAACAGGAAAGGCAGTTCCAAAGCCCTTACGGAAGGCGCGATCATTCCCAAACCGAAACCCGTCAAACCTCCGCCGACCAATTGGCCGCTGCGGATTTTCTGGACCACGGCTTTCTCGTCTCCTTGCACGCCACCAGCGTAGATCTTAGGAACCACTTGACCGTTCGTGCGTTGGATGACTTCATCTTTCCATGCAACGAAAAGCTTATCCCAAGATGACCCACTGGGCGCCAGGGTAGCAAATTTCAATTCTTTAACGGTAGTAGATTGCTGCGCATGAGCCCATGGGCTCAGCAAAAGCGTGAAAAACAAAGCTCCGACGAGCTTCCTCATAAAGCGTTTCATACGACCTCCCTTTCGTAATCGACTATATTCGGTTGTTTTAGAAGTACTGGTTTGCGTTTTCCTTCAAGTACTTCGCTCGATCCTTGGCCAGGGCATTCGCGAGTCTCTGCTCCGGTAAGGCGTCGATAGATCCTGCATTAATTTTTTGCAGCAATTCGTCAAATAAAGTTTGGTCCATCGTCTGCACGGCCAAGAACTGCGCCTCCAAGGCGTAGACGATCAAGGACCTCTCCCCATTCAAGCGAGCCGCCTCGTCGAAGTGCTTTTTCGCTTTCTCGGGGTTACCTCCAAGCATCGCAGGACGGCTGGCGTAGTAGACACCGTAGAAGAGATGAGGACCGGCGAAATAAAACGTCGGATGCACTTCCAAGACCCGCGCCATCATCACTTCCACCAAGGCCAAGTCCGCGACGACGGAAATATCGTCTTTTGAAAGATTGATCAAACTGCCCCAGTTGAAGGCCGTCCAAAAAACGCCTTCGACGTCCTGATGGTCGTAGGATTTCATGCGGGCGCGGGTCGCATCCACCCCCTGCGCCAAGGCCTTCACCAATTTCTTGTCCGAGCGCTGCAGTAAATCCATGCCGAATTTCTTACCGATTGTGTAGAAGCGCTTGGCGCGGTTGAAGTAGAGGGTGTACTTTTCTTGGTCCTTATATTGGTACTGCAACATCCGGTTCTCTAGAAAACCGAAAGCGTAGGTTCCATAAGAACGGGCCAAAAGAGCCAGGTAGGTCTTGTTCGAGGGATTCTGATAATTGAAGACCTCCAACGTCTTGATCATTGCCAGACCAGCGTTCTCGGCGACTTCCACGTCCCCTTCCATCTCGAAAGAAGGCACCCCGCCTTTAAAGATATCGGAGGTCATATCGGAGGCGATCTTCGAAAGACTGCACGAAGTTCCGATGAAGATTTGGATGAGGAAGAGAGAGACGATTTTAAGAAGACGGGTGTTTTTCACAGAAAATTTGCGCGGTGTTACCCTGCGCCTCCGGTTGATGTCAATTCGAGAGTCTTCCTTGAAGCTCGAGAATTGACGCGTTAAGACAAAGGCCTTTTTACGGCCTGAATGCCTTATTGTCGGCAATGACGCGTCAAAAGTTGCGGATTTTTACCCGCTTTTCGGCTGAAGCGTCTTTGCGAACGGCTTCGTTGAGAATCGAAGCGAAGAGCCGAACGAAAAGTTGACGCTCCGCGTGACTCTCCTTATTCCATTCGCTTCCCAAGGAGATCTTATGGCGACCAAACCTTTCGTCTATCAAACCCCTTACCCTCTAAAAAAAGACACGACACGTTACCGCAAAATCGACGGATCCGAAAAATTAGTATCGGTCAAAAATTTCCAAGGTCAAGACGTCATCGGCGTCTCGTCGGAAGCCTTGACCCTTCTCTGTAACGAAGCGATGAGGGACGTTTCTTTTCTGCTGCGGGCCGAACACAACGAAGCCGTCGCGAAAATCCTTTCGGATCCTCAAGCGTCGACCAACGACAAGGACGTCGCCCTCGCTTTTTTACGCAACGCCGAAATCTCGGCGAAATTCAGCCTTCCCACCTGCCAGGATACGGGCACGGCCCAAGTCATCGCGAAGAAAGGCCAGCGGATTTGGACCGAGGGCAACGACGAGGAAGCCCTTTCTTTGGGAATCTACAAGACCTACACGGAGGAAAACCTGCGCTATTCGCAGACGGTGCCGTTGACGATGTATGACGAAGTCAACACCGGCACGAACCTTCCTGCGCAGATCGATATCCAAGCGGTGGGCGGCGATGTTTATTCTTTCCTTTTTCTAGCCAAAGGCGGCGGCTCGGCCAATAAGACGTATTTGTTTCAGGAAACCAAAGCGGTCCTGACGCCGGAAAGGCTCCCGGCTTTTCTCATCGAAAAAATGAAGCTCCTAGGTACGTCGGCGTGCCCGCCCTACCATATGGCGTTCACGATCGGCGGCACGAGCGCCGATGCCTGTTTGAAGACGGTAAAGCTCGCGAGCACGCACTACCTCGACGATCTACCGACCGAAGGCAACGAACACGGCCAAGCCTTCCGCGACGTGGAACTGGAGAAGAAGCTTTTGGAAGGCGCTTTCAACCTCGGCGTTGGCGCGCAATTCGGCGGTAAATACTTCGCCCATGACGTCCGCGTCATCCGTCTACCGCGTCATGGGGCCTCTTGCCCGATCGGCATGGCCGTTTCCTGCTCCGCGGATCGTAATATTAAAGCCAAGATCACGCGCGACGGCCTCTTCATTGAAGAGCTTGACCGCAATCCCGGCCGCTTGATTCCTCCAGAACTTCGCGCGAAACACGAAGCCGGCGTCCCCATCGACCTCAACCGTCCGATGAAGGACATCCTCGCCGAATTATCGAAGCACCCTGTATCCACGCCTCTTCTTTTGACGGGCACCATCGTCGTAGGACGGGACATCGCTCATGCCAAATTTAAGGAGATTCTCGACGCCGGTAAAACCGTGCCCGAATATCTTCTCAAATATCCGATCTATTATGCCGGTCCGGCCAAGACGCCGAAGGGCAAGGCCTCCGGCTCTTTCGGTCCCACCACCGCAGGCCGGATGGATTCTTACGTGGATCTCCTGCAAAGCCGCGGCGCGAGCCTTATCATGATCGCCAAGGGTAACCGTAGCCAACAGGTCACAGACGCCTGCAAAAAACATGGTGGATTCTACTTGGGATCGATTGGAGGGCCTGCGGCCATTTTAGCGGAGGAGAACATCAAAAAAGTGGAATGCCTGGATTTCCCCGAATTGGGGATGGAAGCGGTATGGAAAATCGACGTCGTCAACTTCCCGGCCTTTATTCTGGTCGACGATAAAGGAAATGATTTCTTTAAGAAACTAGGGCTTTAAGCCATCACTTTTCGGTAATTTTTTGATGGATCTTACGGATGGCTTCCAAATCTTCTTCGTCCAATTTATTGGGAATATAGATATGGGGAATCACGTAGAGGTCTCCCGAGCCGGATTGACCCAGGTGCGGCGCGCCCTTCCCGGGGATGCGGAACTTCTTGCCCGACGAAGTCCCTGGAGGGATTTTTAAATTAATCGCGCCGTCCAGAGTCGGCACCTTCATCGTATCGCCTAAGATCGCTTGCGTAAACGTGATGGGAATCTCCTCGAAGATGTCGTCTTCCTCGCGCGTGAAAAGCTGATGCGGCGCCACGCGGACCTTGATGTAGAGATCGCCGCCGTTTCCCTTGCCGGAAATCCGGATCTTACCGCCGTCCCGAATCCCAGCCGGGATTTTCACGTCGATCTTCTCTTCGCGCCCGCCTCTATTCAACGTTAGACGGCGCGTTCCTCCTTTGACGGATTCCTCGAAGGCGATCTCGATGGACGTCTCGACGTCCGCGTCTTGGGCTTCCTGCATGTAATCCGAAAAAGGGTTCGAGGCCCTCCGGCCTTTCGATGTCCGCCCGGTACTGAAACCTCCACCGCCGAACAAATCGCCGAAAATATCGCCGATGTTGAAATCCGCGCCTCCTTGGGCTCCGGATTGGTTATTCCATGTGTAGGCCCTATGGGCATAGCCCTGGCCACCGCCGCCCCCGAACCCTGAAAAATCCGCGGATCCGAATTGATCGTATTTCTTTCTTTTTTCGGCGTCTCCCAAGACTTCATAGGCTTCGGTCACTTCCTTGAACTTCTCTTCGGCCTTTTTATCCCCCTTGTTCACGTCCGGGTGGTATTTCTTGGCGAGCTTGCGGTAACTTTTCTTGATCTCGTCGTCGGAGGCGGTGCGGCCGACCTCGAGGGTCTTGTAGTAGTCTTTAGACATAGTCCGTCTCATTTAATCAGGGATACGAAGAGTGCAAGGTTTATAGGATCCACAAAGACCCAGAGAAAGGATCACACCCGTCGATCCCGAAAAGGGAAAAAAACAGGAAACTTTTTCGGTGAAGGGACGAAATACCGTGAAATGACCTCGCAAATCGTAAAAACCGCATTTCCAAGCATCAGCCAACCCGCGGTCGTCCCCTATTCCGTCAAAGCCACTTTGCTGGCAATCGGTAAAGTCCAGAAGGAGACCGGGTTTCAGGTCGTCGGCCCATTCGAAAGAAGGCTTTTATTATTGAGGGAATTGGTGTCGGCTTCGGCGAGGAAAAACTCTTGGACGCGATTGATCGACGTGGTTCGCGACACGGACCGTTTGGGCTCTTTGGATTGGAGCTCTTGGGATCAAGCGTGTCGACGCACCAAAGATATTCTCCTGCACCCGGAGGAAGTCCTGCCCACCGTCGCAGGGTTTAAAAAAACGGTCATCCATACGACCCAGAAGTCAGCTTTCTTAGATGAGTCGTGCCATCCCACGGGCATCCTGGCGCCCCAAAAGTGCCTGCAAACCACCGATTCGCTTTCCCGTCTCCTTGGAGACAGGGCCTACGATCGCTATATTTACGACCCCACTCGGCTAGGATCTTCTGAAAAAGCAGTCCTAAGCGATAGGGTCGGCCCCCGCCTCCGCGAGACAGGGACACTCTTCGATCCCGAGGGAACAGGCTCAGGTTCCTTCTGGATCCCGCATCCCGATTCCATGGCCTCTACCGGCTCCACGCTGGCGTTGGCCGCACCCGACACGGCGGAAAGGCCTGGCCTAAGCTTGACCATCGGTGATCTTTCGAACCTGCGAGAGCACCGCATCGCCAAAAGTCTGCTCGCGGGAGTGCTAGGATCCCATTTCGGCATGGATTTTTTGGGGGAGGCGAAGCCTCTTCACCGCGGTCTCCATCTGTATGTGACGAGCGACCCATTACGTTCTCCTCGTCGCCCCGTGAACGCGAACGATATCGAAATGAGGATGGACGGAGAAGACTTTAAGATACAAGCGACCCTTCCGGCCCGTTCCACCCTACAGGCCATGGAATCGTGGGCACGTGAGCACGGCACGCCCGATATCGACGAGTTATTGGCTTTGAGCACATCCTGTCTAAGTTTATCCCTCAAGGTCTATGGCACTTATTTTGACACCGATGAAAACCGGATAGCGCGCCTCTTTGGTTCCGTCGTGCCCGCCATAGCCCTCTTAGCCGCCCATTCTTTCCTCGATCAAGTCGACTTCCATGCCGTCAGGGACTTCTCCCTTCGAAGGCCGTCCCCCGAACTCTCGATCCAAAACAGATGAAAAGAAGGGAAACATGGTATTATCAACGGCAATCACCCACACTCTAGCCCTCTTGGAAGGAACCCCAAATTCTCCCCATCTTTTCATTGCCCTTAGGGAAGCTCAGGAACGTCTCGATCGTGCCGACAATCAGGGTTGTGCGCTTAATTCTCATAGCCGGAGCATCGGGGGTCGGGACGCTTTGCATGGAGCGGTTTCTGAAGTGGCTTTGGCGGTCTCCGCTTGTGTGAAGGACGGCTCCCCTCAAACGGCAAGGGGCATTCTTTTATGGGCCACGCCGGAAGCGTTGAAACAGCAAACTACCCAAATTGCTCAGACGCTATGGCGGTATTGCATCCTCGGCTACTTAAACGAGGAACCGCGCACTTCGGATAAACACGTCTTAAAGATGATCGCCGGAGCCCTGCGGGTCGAGGCTGAAAGCCCTCCCGGCACCTCAAGACCGATGCAGGATGCTGATGCTCCAGAGGCTCTCTGCGCCGCCGAGACGTGGCAAGACGTCGCTCGAGACCTGCATGAGAAATGCGCGGATGGGAATCCATTGCCCTTTTTAAGACTTCTCTCCAAGCTTACGCGAGAGGGCAGCCTTTCCCGCCCCGCTATGAACGCCCTCCTCTTCTGCATACGGATGATCGAATCGCCTTATCTTTATCAAGAGGTGCCTACTGTCGTCGATTGGGACGGCCTCATCGCCAAATCCGTCTCCGACCGCAGGGCTTTCAGGGCCTTTTGGGAACTGCAAGCGGTGGCGCGGGATGCTCCGTCCATCGGAAGAATGATAGATCGTCTCTTGATCGAATCGGAACCGGAACAAACCTTGAAGAAAGCGATTGGCGACATTCCAGCTCGCTCGACGCGGATGATAAGGGTCGGCTACACGAACAAAGGACCGACCCACCGTAGATTGACAACGATCGTAAGAGGTCTCACGCCATTTTTGGATGAAGGAAAAACAGTGGGACAGATCCTGGCGAAACTAGAAGGGGATGCCGAAGAAGACATGTCTCATAACGAACGTTGCTGGAGCGGCGGCGTTCAGGGATGGCGTCGCGTCGATTTAAGGAAAGGACTGAAAGAGCTTCTGAATCGTTTTTTCCGCACCCCTTCCTTAAAACAAATCGGTCCGGGCGAGGCAAAAGCGGGTGAAACCGTCGCCGAGGCTTTGCGAAACTGCCTACGGAATTTACGTGCCAGCGGGTTCTCTTCCATCGTGGCATCCAAAAATCTTGAGTCCCGCCTCGAAGACGCCGTTCGACGCGACGGCATGGGTATCATCGCTTACTGCGAGCTTCTCGTTATTTTAAACGATTATCGATATCATTTTTCGAGAAAAGGGACTCACCCCACTGTCATTCCAATCCTAGACACCGCCATCGAAGCCCTTTTAGGGCTTTCGTTTAACGCTCACCACAGCCATACTGGAGATAGACAGAATAATTTTCACCCGAAAGACGGGACCTTGACTGCCTAGTCGTCCGTATAGCCTATAAATGCGTGGCCGGCACAACAGGGCCACATAGAGAGCACTCTCACGACATCGTCTATGTATGGCCCGGTTAGCAAAGGAAGATCCTACCAGACGGCCATGCAATCACTTCATGGGGAAATGTTTTATACGTTTTTTTTTGCGAAAAATCGGATGTTACCGAGGAAAAAGAAAAAGCGGGAGACGGGACTTGAACCCGCGACATCCACCTTGGCAAGGTGGCGCTCTACCACTGAGCTACTCCCGCATAATCAATGACACGAACTGCCCACTGCCAGCCGGAGGCTGATCCGCCTTTGGCGGAAGCTACTCCCGCATAATCAATGACACGAACTGCCCACTGCCAGCCGGAGGCTGGTCCGCCTCTGGCGGTAGCTACTCCCGCATACCGCTAAAGAAGGGCCGGCATTAGCATAAGATTTTGTTTTGTCAAACTTCGATTGCTTCGATACAATTCCAACCGTGTTTTCCTTCTTTAACCTGCTTTTTAACGTCGCCTTCGACCCCCTTTACTTTCGGGAGATCGCTCATAACCCGAAACCCACATCCTTTAAATTTTTCCTGGCCTTCACTTTTTTACAGGGTTTCGTTTTCAGCGCCATCGCGTTGGGTATTGTTTGGAGCCGTTATGACGACACGATCGACATGATGGAAAGGATCGCTCCCCGCTTCTCCATCACCCTCGACAAGAAAACCCTAAAGCTCGATTCCATCCCCCAACCTCTTCGTTTCGACCTTACAGGCTTTCCCGTCACCATCGATACGACCGAACAAACTAAGCTCTCAGGCCCAGGGCTCGGCCTCCTTCTGTCCAAAAACGCGGCTTTCGTAAAATACGACGCCTCAAAACCCATCCAACCTTTGCCGTATTTCCTCTTCCCTAAGTTCCAGATTTCCGCGGATCAGCTGATAAATTATTTGAAGAACCACAAAGAATCCCTTCTTCTGAAGCTCTTCGCCTTCAGCGTCTTGATTGCATTTCCATCGTTTTGGTTTTCGATTTTCCCACTGATCCCGTTCGTAGCCCTGCCTTTGTGGATGATCCTAAAAATCTTTCAGAGCCCTTTAAGCTTCGTGCAGACAGGGCGTTTAATGACGTTCTCAATGGTTTTACCGGCCGTCATCACAAGCTCTTTGGTATTCCTGGATCCGTCTCTGGTGGCTGAGAGTCTGTGGGCGTATCCGTTGTGGCTTCTGACGGTTCTGGTGGTAACGAGTCTGACTCTTCGTCCGTATCAACGTCAACAGGACCAGCTGATGGTACTGGGCTTGGAGAAACAGGCTCAGGCGAATCAACTGCTGGCGGGAACGGAACCCTCGGCTTCGTCGCGATCCCTTCCCTCGCGATCGCAAGTTTCTTCCGAGAAGTGATCAATCCCAATCGCGCGGCGATCAAAGATTCCCTCTTTTTTACATACCTCGAAGGCGGCCGAGATCCCCATTTAGAAGGGTTGGGTATGATCGCCGCTAAAAACAAAGCTTCTTCATGGCTCAGGTGGGCGGCCGATTTTTTGAAGTAATGTTGTGAGGCGGATTCCACACCGTAAACACCGGGGCCCCACTCGATGACGTTCAGGTAAATCTCCAAAAGTCTTTCCTTCGATAGGATTTTCTCGACGCCTAAAGCCAACCCCACCTCCAACGCCTTGCGCAGAAGGAATTTCCGCTTGGGTAGATAGAGGTTCTTCATCAATTGCATCGTAATCGTCGAAGAACCTCGGAGAAATTTTCGCTTCTTCAGGTCTTTTTCAAGGGATTTACGCATCTCATCCCAATCAACTCCTTCATGCTCGTAAAACCGACCGTCTTCGGCGGCGATGACGGTCTGTTGGAGATGTTTCGAGATCTTGGAAAGCGGCACCCATATCTGTTCCGGAGAGAAATCACCGTTGAGAGCCATCATCATCGTCCATTGGGGATTCACGAAACGAAGCTGGGAAAGCGGGATCGCTAAACTCACAAGGATCCCTAAAAGCGCCACCATCAACGTAGAGAAGAGCAGGAACATGTGCAGGACAAACCTTGACATGCGCTCGCCTCATCATGGATAGGCCCCCAAATCAATGAAAGGATTGTTATGTTGCCAGCAACTAAAATTCGCGTGGGCATGGCCCTTGTTATCGAAGGGGAACTGTATCGGGTATTGAAGGTCGACCATCTCACTCCCGGCAACTTGCGCGCGAAAGTGATGACCCAACTCAGGAGTATGCGCACCGGTTTAAAAAACGAACACCGATTTCGCGCCGAGGATACGGTTGAAAAAGCCACGTTCGTCGAGAAGGAAATGGAATACCTCTACCAAGACGGCGAGCAATACGTTTTCATGGATACGACGACCTATGAGCAGTTTCATATGAATCAAGAAGAGCTCGGGAACGCCGTCCACTACTTACAGCCCAATACAAAAGTCACCGTCGAGCTTTACGAAGAACGACCGATTGGCGTCGAGTTGCCGGGAACGATGATTCTAACCATCACCGACACCCAACCTCCCATGAAAGGCGCCACAGCTTCCGGTAGCGCGAAACCCGCTGTCTTAGAAAATGGGTTAACGGTGAAAGTGCCCCAATTCATTCAAACCGGCGACAAGATCAAAGTGGATACCTCTACTAACGAGTACGTAGAAAGAGCCGACTAGTCCCTTTGATTTTGAGGTAACCCCACCCCATCTCCGCTCTGGAAGCATTGCATTATCCCTATTTATTTCAATTACTTAAAGAGACTCCGCCATTGGCCTTGTGCTTGCTCTGTAGAGCCCTAGGGAGAACGATATGAAAAAAGGCTTTTTAGGGATCATCATCACGGTACTGGCCAGCAATCTGATCGGATGCGGCACATCAACCATCGAAAACAGGGCCGTCGATCTTCACGTTCAAAATAATACCCGAGCCGTTCTTCAGAAAAGCTGGGTGGGTCATGATCCTATCCCTTATTACATCAGTAATAACGTTCCTGAAGAGTTCGTACCGGTAATTCAAGAGGCCTTCCAAGATTGGGAAGAGGCCGTGGGACGCAGCTTGGTGGACTATCAAGGACGTACGGACGCGACGAAAAGCTGGGACGACCGCAATGTTATCTCATGGAATCGTGAAGGCGATGAGGAAGGTCATTTAGGCATGACGTACCGTAAATTCAGCGGAAGCACGATCCTCGAAGCCGACATTGAGATCTTCCGGGATCCGGCGAGTTATGCGATCTTGACCTGCCCTAACGGCGCCTCCAACTGCCGCGTGCGCTCAGGCCATTACGACATTAAGACGAATTTACTGCACGAGATGGGACATTTTTTCGGATTGGAACACACGTCCGCAGTCGGTTCCATTATGAATCAGCACTATGGCATCAATACGGTGGTTCATAATTTGGACTCGGATTTGGTTGCCGAACTTCAGGACGTCTACGGTACGTACTTCGCCTCAAACGAGATCGACGCGCACACGACCAACTAGTCTCCCTCCTAAAGCGGTCAAACCGCGATTCCCGGGCTTTGTGGTGAGCCCGGGAATTTTTATTTTTTGCCGACTTTTTTAGGCTTACTTTTCTTCTAGGACGAATGTGATGCGCAGTTCAACGCGGTAATCTTGGATGCGTCCGTTCACGACCTTGGCGTTTTGCCGGATGATCTCCAGACCCGTAATGCCTCGAAGCGTTTTCGCGGCTCGGCTAAGCCCTTGGCGAGCGGCATCTTCCCAACTTTCCTTAGACGAAGCGATGATTTCAGTGACGCGAGCGACGGCCATAAAGACTCTCCTTTTTTTTAGGAGGCTTAAGCCACTCTCCGCGATCTAGCTAGAAAAATGAAGCTTAACGGGCGCAGTGAGATAGCGGCCCTCTCGCAGAGCCTGTGGTGGTCAGGCGTGATGTGCTGGTGCAACAGGCCAATCGATCCGGAGATTCGAATCCTCCCATGCAACAATCGATGGCGTTGAAATTCTCCCCCGTGTCGCCTGGGGAGACGACGTAGCGCGAGGCGCAACACGATCTACGGTCTCCGGCTTCCGCTTTCGTGGGATGCAGATTAAAACATGTCTCACGCGGAGATTCACCATTTACCCGAGTTTCATGCCGGCTTTCGTCAGATGGAGAAGAGGCCGGAGGGCTTGGTGGGGGTGGCGTGTCTTCACGAGCCCTATCTCCAGAGGGGCAATGAATCGTTAAATTCATCGTTGAATTATTGTTGGAAGGATTGCTGTCATTAGGGTTCCAAACACTACCGGTATTCCATGCCTTTTCGTTGCAGTTCACGGCCCTAGCGATCACGGTCATCGTCGCCATATCTCCCGGCCGCATCAGACCTCCCGTGCAACTGAGGCCACTCCCACTCGAGGAGTCCTGCCACCCTTCGGGACAACGAACGTCTATTTTCATGAAATCTGGCGTAAGACTATCGCTGATCGTAATGCCACTTACGTCGTTATCGCGGCTCTCGTTGGTGACCTTGAGGGCGAATGTCACTTCCTCATCACGGTTTATGGTTACTTTATCGGATGTTTTTCGGATCGATAGGTCCACCGACTTTTGGCCCTCCGATGGTTGCAGGCCATCAGCCACGATTGGATCATTCGACGTTTCTGCCCAACCCATCATGGGGCCTGCACCTATTAAAGCGATAGTCCCACAGAGAATGAATCGTTTTACGGCATTCATGCGCATAAATCCTCCGAGTCCACTAAGTAAGCGTGACTTTCCGACTAATGATTCAAACGGAAGAAGAGTTCGGGGACTTAAGAATTATTTCGACTTTTCAATACTTCGGCAAAAAAAGTGAGGATATAATGAAGACCGGAGCCGAGCGAAATCACCAAAGTCAGCCACATCAAGACATCACCTACATGATGGGGATTCACCCCCCAAAAGGGGTAGTGAATCAATAAGGCTCCCATGGCGAAGGATTGAAGGAAAGTTTTCTTCTTTCCCCAATCGGACGCCGCGATCTCGATGCCTTCCGAAGCGGCCACCCCCCTCAATGCGGTGATCGAGACTTCTCGTGCGATGAGCAAAGCCACCATCCAAGCGTCGAGCCTTCCTAACGGAATCAACATGATCATGATGGACATCGACATGAGTTTATCGGCCAAAGGGTCGATGAATTTTCCGAAGGAACTAATGACACCGTATTTACGAGCATAATAACCATCAATGGCGTCGGAAAGCTGAGCGACCGAGAAGAGCCCCATGGCAAGCCAACTGAGCCCTCTCATAAGGGCCAGTTTCGGACTCGCGTCGTTAATCATCATGAGGACGGCCACGACGAAAGGCACCATCGCGATGCGGCCGTAGGTGAGATAATTCGCGATGCCTAAAAGCTGATCCTTGGTCAAGGGTTTCCGCCGGCGACGACGCACCATATGGGCGGACACTTCGCTGATCTCGTCTTCTGAATCGGAGGGAGAGCTTCTCTCCCCGATCCCCCCCAACTGGGCATCGTTTTGAGCCATATTATTTTTATGCATGTTTTAGTTGAAAACCCCAAGTTTTTTTAAGAGTGACCCGTGTGGATTTCACGACAGATTACCTGGTGATCGGATCCGGAATCGCGGGACTCACCTTCGCTCTACAAGCGGCGCGTAATGGCTCCGTGACGATCGTCACCAAAAAATCGAAAGCCGAATCGAACACCAATTACGCCCAAGGAGGCATCGCCGCGGTCATGTCTTCCATCAATTCTGGGGATTCGGTCGCCTCCCACATCCAAGATACTCTAAACGCTGGCTACGGCTTGTGCCATGAGGACGTCGTCCGAAAAGTCGTCACGGAAGGCCCCTCCGCTGTTCAAAGTCTCGTGGATTGGGGCGTCGAATTTTCCAAGAACTCCGAAAACGCCTTCGATCTCACGCGCGAAGGAGGACATAGCGAGAGCCGAGTACTCCACAGCCGCGACACGACGGGAGCGGAGATCGAACGCGCTCTGCTCGAAGCGATCCGTCGATCCCCTAATATTCAAGTTTTAGAGCATCACTTCGTCGTCGATCTGATCACTGCCAAAAAATTGGATAAGAAAGCGACCGTGGATCGTTGTTTGGGAGCTTACGTTCTGGACCAGCTCAATGGCGCCATCAAGACCGTTCGGGCCAAGATCACCCTATTGGCAACGGGAGGAGCCGGTAAAGTCTACTTGTACACTTCAAATCCGGATATCGCCACAGGCGACGGCATGGCCATGGCTTACCGCGCCGGCGCTACCTTGGCGAACCTGGAATTCGTCCAATTCCATCCCACATGCCTTTACCACCCTCAAGCCAAGTCGTTCCTTATCACCGAGGCTTTGCGCGGTGAAGGGGGGATCCTACGGCTACAGACAGGCGAAGCTTTCATGAAAGGGTACCATCCCTTAAAGGACCTCGCTCCTCGCGACGTCGTCGCCCGCGCCATCGACCAGGAGCTCAAGCGTACAGGACAAGATTGCGTCTTCTTGGATTTGACCCATAAAGAAGCCAGCGAGATCCGGGAGCGATTTCCGGCCATTTACCGCCGCTGCCTCGATTACGGCATCGATATCACGATCCAACCCATCCCGGTCGTCCCGGCCGCTCATTATTTTTGCGGGGGCGTCGTCACCGATCTCAATGGGCAAACGACGATTCCGGGGCTTTATGCGGCTGGCGAAGTGGCGTGCACGGGCCTCCACGGGGCCAACCGTTTGGCATCCAACTCCCTCTTGGAGGCCGTCGTGTTCTCCCATCAAGCTTACGTCGAGAGCTCGAAACAAATAAGCAGCCTTCCCCTCCCCTCAGCTATCCCTGAATGGAACTCAGGACACGCTACGGATAGCGATGAGAATGTCGTCATAACCCAAAACTGGGATGAGATCCGACGTACGATGTGGAACTATGTCGGCATCGTCCGCACGCAAAAACGGCTTCTAAGGGCCCGCAGTCGGCTGGATCTCCTGATGAAAGAGATCAACGATTACTACTGGAACTTCAAAGTCTCTTCGGATCTTCTAGAACTCCGTAATATCGCGACGGTTGCCGATTTGACCATCCGTTGCGCCCTTTCGCGGCATGAAAGTCGTGGTTTACATTATAATTTAGACTTTCCCAAAACCAGCGGGGATTTTAAAAATGATACAATTCTAAGCACTTAGCTAGCAAGAGCAGCGCGTCATAGAAACTTTAAAAAAAGTTTTAAAACCCACAACTCAAAGCAACTCCCCTGTCGATTTAAGCCGATAACTTTTCTTAAGGAGAAAGTGTGTCACAATCGATTGGACAATTTTGGGGGTTTGAAATCCGTCGCCAGGCGTTGGGCGGTCGCTCGGCACTTCTCCAATTCGTCGGGAATATCGGCAACAAAAGTATCGCTCCACTGCCCCCCACCCCAACGATTTCCCAACCACTTCCTCAAACGCCGACCACCACGGTCACAATCTCATGGGGAAATGGAAATAGCTTCACCGTCTCTGTCCCGACGGCCTTAGTTTCCAATACTCAAGCGCCCTTAGGAGCCGGTGTCCTAGGGCGTCCTGTACTACCCTCCAACAGTGCGACTCCCAGTGTCGTCATCGATATCCCCCAAGCTCTCGTCGCTGCGTCCGGGGAACTCCAAGTCCATCATGATCCCCTCACCGCTTTAGCCCAAATGTTTCGCGGGGCTCAGCCGGCGAATACAAATGCATCTCCCACACCTCCTCCAGGCACGCACCAACCGACGTCTCAATCTGCAAATCCTACCTTAACGCACACTCCGTCCCCACAGGCACCCACAGTCACCCCGCCGCCCTCTTCCAGTTCTTTGGCGACACCTACACCTCACGCAACTCAAGCCCACGCGCCTCAAGCTCCAATCCTGAACGTTCGTAAGGAACTCTCTCTCGAACAAAGTTTTCAATTATTGCTGAAGCCTAAAAACGAAGAGGTCCGGAATTCAGGTAGGAACCTCGCGCAAGAATTCCGCGCGGAATTGGCCCAAAAAGCCCCCTTAGAAGTGGCTAAGGCTTTAAAGGAAGCAGGCTACCAGGCGCCTCGCGAACTTCAAAAAGTCGTCGCGGAAGCGGTCCAAAAACTCATCGCGCAACTCACCTCGGGTCAAGTCATTCCCAAAGAGATCTCCACGAACGCGCGCATCCCGAACATTCTCCTCCGCCTCGCCCGTGAGCTCATTGCCCCAAAGGCGGAGTTAGCGGGTCGGGGTAAAGACGGCTTCGTCACCGACCAAAGGACGGTACTTTTCAACCGGACTTTCGGGCCGACGATGCGGTCGAACGCCTTGGCCACGGGTCCGCGTCTCTTCGCGCAAATCCTCCAACAGCCGTCTTCCGCTTATCCTCAAGCTCCGGGAAGTTTCGCGGCCAAAAACTTTCCGGGATTCACGCCGCAAGCGTCCCAGGGAACCCATTCGACTCCTTCAGCGGCTTTACCGCAAGGTCCGTTCGCGGCGGCGCCGGGCACCGCCCAACCTACAAATCCGCTATTCCCCGGAGTCGTCTCCACGCCTTTCGCCTCTCCCTCCGCGGCTTATGTGAATTCTACGGATCCGTACGCATTTCCTTTTCCCATGGGCTATGGCGCTCCGGCGGAAAACGACACGGGCGCTCCCGTCTCTCCGGAAGACCTTTCGCAGGAAAGAGCCTTTGGGGATGAACGCGATCAACAGCAGGGCCAGCCCCGCCATGCCTACCAAAACGGCGTAAGCATCGACGAACTGATGGAAAATGGAGTTTTAAGGACTTTAAATGCTCGCGATGGGATCCAAGTGATTAAATTCTTCTTCAGGCGTTCGGGTAGGATTCATCTTCTCGACGCGATCTACGACCACCAACACCTTTTAAATCCCCACGCGGGCCCCATCAATCATTACCTCTACGTCGCGGGAACGGATCAAGGATTCTACAATCAGCATAGCGGTCGTTCTTCGGGCGAAGTCATGCAGATTCTCATCGGAGACGTCCAAAGACTGGCGACCCAGAGCCCGAACCTTTCATTGCCGCCATCGGCTGCCTTGAACGACAACTTCAAGGCCATCCATAACGCCGCTTGATTCATTTCCATTTCACTTCGGAAGTCGCCGCGGGGCTGAGGAGCTTCAGCTTCATCCGAGGACCAGCCACGGCTTTGGGAAATTTCACCAGATAAGCTTTCGACCATTTATCGAGGTAAGGGAATAAAACCCTCTCAGCCTGCGTAACAGGCACGGCTTCGATGCGACGAGCTTCCGTCACCTTCCCGGTGTCATCCACCAACTGGAAACGCAAGGACGCGTCGTCCTTGCCGATTTCAGGCCACTTCGCGGAGCCCTCATAGAGCCCCACGAAAAAAACGTCGCTCTTATCTAACTCGTGTTGGAGCCACCATCGGGTCGCCGACGCTGTTTTTTCCATTCCCATTTCCGCGAGTTTCTCCTCGAGCTTGCCTTGGAATTCTGGAGAAAGGTACGTGGCATTCCATATCAACCGCACTTCCATGTTATCCCAAACGTAAACCGTCTTTCGTTTCGTATTTTCCTTGAGTACGGATTTATAAGACTTAGCTTCCAAAGATGCGGAAAAAATAAGCGCAGCAAGAAAAGTCCAAGCTAAAATTCCCTTACCTCTTTTATTGGCGCTCAATCCACACCTCCATGTCCCGAAACACCTTCTCGCGGCCGAGCTCATTGAAGATCTCATGATAGAGTCCCTTATAAATCTTTAAATTCTTCTTTTTATGAGGAATCCGCTTGAAAAACTCTTTCGTGCCAGTCGGGCAACAAATTAAATCGGCGCCGGCGTGCATCATAAAGATAGGGGCTTTATACTTTCTCGCTAAATCCATCACCGTTAAATAGTTCTCCAAGACGATATCCCCTAATTTAGCCGTGATTTTTCTTAAAACATGAGGATCCCTTTCGAAATTTCTAACGACGGTTTCGTCGTGGGATACGAAGGAAGGATCCAAATCATTGCCTAGAGGTAGTCGAGGCAAAACGCGGGAAAGCACGGGAGCCATCACTCTCTTGATGAAATTGACGGGGAGCTTGAGCTTTAAGTTGGGCGAGGAGACTAAGACTCCGTCCACATCATCGGGATAATGCGTGGTATAGTTCAACACGATTTGTCCGCCGAAACTATGGCCGACGAGGAAGTATTTTTTTCGTGCGCCTTCACACGACTTCACATGCTTCACGAAAACCCGAACATCCTCGGTCAGCTGGTGCATGGACTCGGCATACGCGCGTCTTCCATGAGATTTCCCATGTCCCCGTAGGTCCATAGCGTATACAGTGTAACCACGAGAAGTGAAGTATTGCACGGGGTATTGATAACGCCCGGAATGCTCGGCCATTCCATGAATGAAAATGAGAACGCCCTTCTTCAACTCCTCTTTTTGGATCTCCGGAGTCCATGACTGGAAATAAAGATAGGTCCCTTCATGGGATTTAAAGTGTCCCGTTTCATGGGAGAGAGGTATTTCCTTAGGGGATATAGCGGCTGGACTTTTGGATTTTTTCTTCCTCATGAAAAAAATCCTTTCTTCTTTTTAGAAACAGCGTCTCCGTAGGTGGCGGCGAACTCCCTCAGTAGATCTTCTTGCTTCTTCGTTAAATTTTTTGGCGTCTTTACCAAAAAATGAACGACTTGATCGCCGCGCGATTTAGACTTCATGTGGGGTACGCCCATATCTTCGATGACTACCGTGTCGCCCGTCTCCGTTCCTGCGGACACCTGAATTTTGGTCATTCCTTCCAAAGTCTCTACCTCCACTTCCCCACCCAGGGCGGCCAAAACCATGGGAATCTCCTCTTGGGAGTGCAGGGTTTGGCCTTCTCGCTGAAAACGATCACTGGGCCTGACGTGGATCAAGATATACAAATCACCACGGCCGCCGCTGTCCAATCCGCCCTCCCCCTCTCCTTGCAGAACGAGTCGGTTTCCATCATCTACTCCGGCCGGAATCTTCACTTGAAGTTTCTTTTTAACGGCTTTTCGCCCTTCTCCACGGCAAGACTTACAAGGATCCGTGATTATCGATCCCGCACCATGACAGTGAGAACACGTCGTGGCGATGGTGAAGAATCCGTTGCCGCGAGCCACTTGACCGCTTCCCCGGCATGTCGGGCATGATTTGCGGTCGCTACCTTCGGCCATGCCTTGGCCATGGCAAGCTTCACACCCTTCGAGACGCTGGATTTCGACCGTTTCCTCAATGCCGAAACAAGCGTCCTTAAAATCAATTTGGATCTCCAAAGAAAGATCGCGACCTCGGCGGGAACGTTTTCCGCCTCGGCGGGAAGGGCCAAAACCACCAATTCCGAAGAAATCCTCGAAAATGTCGCCGAATGAGGAGAAAATATCTTCCGTGCTACTGAATCCCCCCTGCACGCCTTCAGGCCCGAAACGGTCGTAGCGCTCACGTTTTTGAGGGTCTGATAAGACATCGTAGGCGGTGGATGCTTCTTTAAACTTTTCTTCAGCGTGGGGATCTTCTTGGTTATGATCCGGATGGAATTTAAGCGCAGCCTTTCGGTAAGCCCTCTTTAAATCTTCAGCGGTGGCGTTTCGCTCCACACCCAATATTTCGTAATAGTCGCGTGTCATGTGTTTATTTATTATTTTCCGATTTTAGGGTCTGGACCATAACGAAATGATTTTGAATGTCAAATTTCCTTAAATAATTTGATGAGATGGGTTGACACGAGAGGTTTCATGCTTAATTTGGCCCCAGATACGCGACGATTCATCTTATTTTAAGGAGAGTATTTATGGGAAAAACGGGAAAAAAAATGATTGGGATCGACCTTGGGACCACGAACTCGGTCGTCGCCATTATGGAAGGTGGGGAACCAAAGGTCATCGTCAATGAAGAAGGGGCCCGCACCACCCCCTCCGTTGTCGCTTTTACCAAAGACGGAGAAGTTTTAGTGGGACAAGTCGCTAAACGGCAATCCGTTACCAATCCGGAAAACACCATTTATTCGATTAAGCGCTTCATGGGCCGCAAGAGTCAGGAAGTCAGCGACGAGCAAAAGATGGTGCCTTATAAAGTAGAAGCCTCTTCCAACGGAGATGCGCAAATCCAGATCCCGAATACTAATAAATCTTACAGTCCCCCGGAAATTTCGGCGAAGATCTTAATGAAACTGAAAAAAGCGGCGGAATCCTACTTAGGTGAAGCCGTCACCGAAGCCGTCATCACGGTGCCTGCTTATTTCAATGATAGCCAACGTCAGGCGACGAAGGATGCCGGTAAGATCGCCGGTCTCGACGTTAAACGCATCATCAACGAGCCGACGGCGGCGGCTTTGGCCTACGGCTTGGATAAAAAGAAGGATGAAACCATCGTCGTTTACGATTTCGGCGGCGGCACCTTCGACATATCCGTGCTCGAGGTCGGAGATAAAGTCGTCGAAGTCGTGTCAACTAACGGCGATACGCATTTAGGCGGTGATAATTTCGACCAACGTATCATCGATTACCTCATCGCGGAATTTAAGAAGGACCAAGGCATCGATGTCTCAAAAGATAAGATGGTCCTGCAACGTTTGAAGGAAGCGGCGGAAAAAGCCAAAATCGAGCTTTCGGGTGTTTTGGAAACGGAGATCAACCTCCCCTTCTTGACTGCCGATGCCTCAGGGCCCAAGCACATGAATATCAAGCTTTCGCGCTCGAAGTTCGAGGCTCTCATCGATGACTTGATCGTGAAATCTTTTGAGCCTGTCCGCAAGGCTTTGGCCGATGCGAAGCTATCGCCCTCCGACATCGACGAAGTCGTGCTCGTGGGAGGTTCGATCCGCGTGCCGAAAATCCAAGAGGAAGTGAAGAAATTCTTCGGCAAGGAACCTCATAAGGGAGTGAATCCCGATGAAGTCGTCGCTTTGGGTGCCGCGGTACAAGCCGGCGTATTGGCGGGCGATGTCAAGGATGTGCTTCTTTTAGACGTGACGCCACTGACCTTGGGTATCGAGACCTTAGGCGGCGTCATGACGAAACTGATTGAACGAAATACGACGATCCCGACCAAGAAAAGCCAAATATTTTCCACGGCAGCTGACAATCAAACGTCCGTCGAAATCCACGTGCTCCAAGGAGAGCGCGAGATGGCTAATGCCAATCGGACTTTAGGGCGTTTTGTTCTAGACGGACTCCCCGCCGCTCCTCGTGGACTTCCTCAAGTGGAAGTGACGTTCGACATCGACGCGAACGGTATTTTGAACGTTTCCGCGAAGGATATGGCCTCCGGCAAGAAGCAGAATATCACCATCACCGCTTCTAGCGGCCTTTCCAAAGAAGAGATCGACAAACTCGTAAAGGACGCTCAAGCACACGAATCCGAAGACAAAAAGAAACGAGAGGAAATCGAAGCCCGTAACGCCGCGGATGGGTTAGTCTATTCCACGGAAAAGACCTTAAAGGAAAATAAAGAAAAGCTGCCGATGAAAGTTGTGAACGACATCGAAAAAGCCTTGGAGGACTGCAAAGCGGCTCTCAAAGAAAACGACATCGAAAACATCAAGAAAACGACGGAAGCTTTAGTAGCCACATCCCATAAGATGGCGGAAGAGCTCTATAAGACCGCGCCAAAAGACGAGAATGGCCAACCCAAAGCTGATGCCGCCGAAGGGGATAAAAAGAACGACGATGCGGTGGATGCCGAATTCACGGAAGCCAAGGACTAAGCCAATAAAGCTCCCCCAAGGAGTTCAGCCCTGCACCTAAGCGGTGTGGGGCTTTTTTTTTGACTTAAAGAGTCATTCGCCTTTATTCCAAACACATGCTTTACCAATTGGGTGCCGTCCCTTACTGGAATTCCCTTCCGCTAATCCATGACCTTCCGGAGAAACCGAGGTTGGAAGTTCCCGCTGCTTTAGCGCGGCTTTTGAAAATCGGCGAAATCGACGTCGCGACCGCTCCTATCGTCACGCTCTTTGAAAATCCCCACTATAGTTTAGTACCCGGCATCTGTATCGGATCCAGAGGGGCTGTGAAAAGCGTGAAAATTTTCTTCGCAAGCCCCGATATTAACGCTCACAATGTCAAATCGATCTATCTTGATATGGAGTCTCGGACATCCGCCCTTCTCCTAAAAGTATTATTGAAGTTTAAATATGGGAGAAAACTGGACGATATCCAATTCTTCCACCCCATCCCACCGCGCCATGTAGAAGGTAAACTTTTGATCGGCGATAAAGCCATGTTGGAAATCGCCACGGGGCCGTCTTTGGATTTGGGTCAAGAATGGAGCGAATGGACCAAACTTCCCTTCGTATTCGCCGCGTGGATAAGCCGTCATCCTGAAATCGGAGATAAAACCGTGAAGATACTCCAAGAAGCACGCGATCGGGGTATAGGGCATATCGCTTCCGTTATACCACCACATCCAGCGCTTCCCTTCGAGACCGTGAAAGAATATCTCGAAAACCTAAATTATTTTTTAGGTGACGGGGAAACAAAAGCTATCGCTCTTTTTAAGGATTATATCCAGGAAGGCCGGTTTTTACCGGCTTTATCTTAAGCCCCAAGCTTATTTGACCAGTAGGAGATCAACGCGGCGATTTTGGGCTCGCCCTTCGGCGGTAGCGTTCGAAGCCTTAGGCTTCAATTCGCCATAACCCTTTACGGACATGCGCGCGTCATCGTCGACCTTAGATTTTAAGTAGTGAAGTGCGTTACCGGCCCGTTTTTCCGAAAGCTTCTGATTGTATTTTACCGTGCCGACGCTGTCTGTATGACCTTCCACCGCCAAGCGGGATTTAGGATGTTTATTCAAGAAAGCCGCTTGTTCATCCAAGAAAGTCCGGGCTTCACGAGAAATTTCGGCATGATCGAAATCGAAGTAAATGGACACGGGACGACCGACGACGGGTTCCCGGCGCTGCGAGAATGGATGGGTGCGAAACGTCAATCCCGTCACGATGCGATAATCGGGAGAACCATATCCGGAAACAAGCCCAGTCCCCGCACCGACGCTCCAAGCGATACGATCCTCAAGGAAGTGGGCGCGAAACCCACCTAAAGCTTCTAAAGGCGAAGCTTGGCGATTCGTGCCAAAGTCGCTGATCATCGTCGCTCCATAGAGATCTCCCACGAGATCGAGCCTATTCTTAATTAAGGCCACACTGAGACCTAAACCGTAGGTGAACTCGTCTCCTACCGTCAACGGGGTCACCCCAGCTCCCTGAGTGACTGTGTTGTCGTCAAAGCGACCACGGTAGCCTATATTCACGGCGGCATTAAAACGTCCGATCGTTTTTTCGACAGCTGCTTTGATTCCCATGATCAAGCCTTCGTCACCGGTGAAATCATCTACTGATCCTGAAGGAATCTCGACGAAAGGGATCAAAGCCAAGCATAATGGGCTGTTTTCTTGGCTCAAGAGGTTCATACGACCGTATAAGGAAATATCCCCTATGTTGTAGGATTTTTCCGTCACGGTACCGCCACCCACCGGGAGGTGCTTCACAAGGCTTAAAGGAATATCCATGCCCAGGGTAAAACGGCGATGCAGTCCCGCTTCGACTTGTAAATCTTGAGTGAACAGCCACGGCACGATTTCACGTTCCACACCGCCGATGGTGATATCCTGGATGGTGAGAGGGCCTTTATCGAAATTGAAATTAAGACCAAACCCCAACTCACCTTTCGGTAAGGATTCAGCACCTGAGACGCGAAATGAACCTCCGCGACCTATGTAAGGATTATAAGTTTGCACGTTCAACGAAAACGCGTCTCGTTCAAAAACACCCCAAGTGATAATAAAGAAGAAGAATAAAAATCCAGAGATGCTCTGAATACGCGTTTTTCTTTGGTTCATAAAAACTCCACAACTTTTTGCTTCGGTTTGTCGACGAATCGCAGCAGTGTGAATGCGCGTAAAAAATATATAACTGAATGTCACGAGAAAAGTAAGAAATCGCGATTCCCCTTGACATACAAGGCGATTAACTCTTCTAAGGAGATTTATGAAAACGACGAATACGAAGCTCAGCAAGACTTTTTTTGCTTTCCTGACGTTCATAACACTCGTCATTTTTTCGACGATGAGATCGGCTTACGGCAATCCCGTGATTACTTTTGGACGCTTCGTGGGTGGGAGCGCGCAAGACTACGCATGTAGCGTTAAAGTTTCCGCCTCAGGAGATATTTATCTCGTTAGCGAAACCAATTCTTCCGACTTTCCCACCACACCAGGAGCCTTCCGCACTTCAATGCCTTCGGCGACGACGAATATCGCTGTCACCAAACTTTCTTCGACGGGAGACATTCTTTATTCAACATACATAGGAGCGGCTTCCTCGGCGAATCGATGTGGCGGCAGCTTTGTTGATGCTTCAGGACGCGTTTATGTCACCGGTTGGACTTATGGGTCCGATTTCCCAACGACTACCGGAGCTTACCAAAGGACGGCGCGAGGAGCCGCCGACGCTTTTCTTCTTATTCTCAGTGCGGATGGATCGACAGTGGAATATTCAACTCTTTTCGGAGGTGGTGACTACGAATGGCCTATGGACATGGCGGTTGATTCTCTCGGACGCGCTTGGATCGTCGGCGAGAGCGGCCATGGAAGCGTTGCGGGTTTTCATCTGCAGGGGAATCTTCCTCTCAGAAACGAAGCTCAGATATCTTTAAACGGTTTGAGCGATGGTTTTGTTGCCTTAATCGACCCGACACAAGCCATAGCCTCAGACCAATTAGTTTACGCGACTTACTTAGGAGGCAGCGGTCAAGAGATTCTTCGCGCCATTACCCTGGATCGCGCCGGAAACCCATGGATCACAGGAACCACCACGTCTTCGAACTATCCTACGCGTAACGCGTACCGTTCCACACTTAGTGGAGCTACCGATGTTATCGTGACGAGTATCGACCCAAGACAGTTGGGAAGCGATACGGTAACGTATTCGACTTATTTCGGTGGATCCGGCCGTGAGTTTGGTGGCGATGCCATCGCGTTGACCTCGGCCGGCAGAGTTATCGTAACGGGAAACACACGCTCCACCGATTTCCCCCTTCCGGTGACACCTCCTCCCGCCGATTCTACCTGCGCTCAAGACGGAACGTGTGAAGGCTTCGCGGATGCTTTTCTCTTGCTTTTGGATCCTCAAGAGACGGGAACCGATCAATTGATCTACGGCACTTATTTCGGCGGTAGCGCCTTTGATTACGGACAAGTACTCCTGCCTCTCCCGGGTGGTGAACTTGCATTAGGAGGAGTCACGCAATCGGCCAACCTTCCTTTTCCCACCAACACGCGAGGCGTAAGTTCCGGTGGGTTTAACGCCTTTATCTCTTTTTGGGACCTGGATGCGGATCCCACGCTTTCCAATAGCGTCATCCTTCAAAGCAATACCGACGATTTCATCACTTCAATGGCTCCTATCAACGCAAATCAGTTCATTGTTGCCGGGTACTCATCCTCTTCCAGTTTCGCAGGGCTTGATCCCGCAACTTTCCATGGACAACCCGATGCTTATGTCCTGCGTATGAACTATACGCCGCCCACCACGGGAACGCCTGCCGGATCTGGTGGCGCTTCGGGAGGCACCGGTGGGGCCTCTGGAGGAACTGGAGGGAGCTCCGGCAGCGGTGGCACGACTCCCTCTCCCGCCATCATCCCGGGACAGGAATACCGAGTGGGTGGAAATGCGGGATGCTCTCTTCTCTCACGCTAACCCCCTGAGACCCATAAATTCATCTAAAGTGATAAAAAAGATGTCTTTATTTAAAAAATAGTATATGTTTCAATGATATATACTACAGAGGGGTCTCTAATGCGTATTCTTATCTTTATTGGTATTTTTGTCTTAGGATCGGTTTTTACCTCATCAGTCCACGCTGATACCGATCCTGAAATCACTTTATTCGGGACTTTAGGCGCCAAATTAGAAGACACACCTTGCCATGTAGGACTCGATGGGAGTGGAAATATTTATATCGTCGCTGAATCAAATTCTTCAAACTACCCAACGACACCCGGGGCTTTCTTGAACTTCAACCCCTCGCGTAATCTCAATATCGTCGTCACGAAACTCGATTCCACGGGAAGCGTTGTGTATTCGACATTCGTAGGATCGACGACCTCCAATAGTCGTTGCGGAGGCGCGTTTGTGGATACGGCGGGAAGAGTCTACATCACCGGTTGGACGACGCGCGCGGATTACCCGACGACACCGAACGCTTATCAACGTACGATTCGCGGGGATACGGACGTTTTTGTTTCGATTTTAAACCCGACCGGCTCCGCCCTTGAATATTCGACTTTTTTAGGAAGCTCTGACCATGACGAGGGACACGGCATCGCTGTCGACGCGACGGGGCGGCTCTGGGTAACGGGACAAACATCGGGTAGAGACCTCCCCGCCAGGAATGCCGTCCAAAGCACGTTACGAGGCTCGTCGGATGGCTTCGCATTTTTATTAAACCCTTCATTACCGCCTGCGGATCAGCTCATCTATGCAACTTACCTCGGGGGTGACGCAGCGGATTCTTTGGATAGCCTGGCTCTTGATTCAGAAGGGAATCCGACTTTAGCAGGTTGGAGCTCTTCGATAAACTACCCCGCGGTAAACGCCTTTCAAAGCTCCCTAAATGGAAGCACCGACGGAGTGATCAGTCGCATCAACGCGGCGCTGTCAGGCTCTTCGTCCCTGACTTATTCCACCTATTTTGGGGGAAGCGGACGGGAATCCCTTTTGAATAAAGTGCGTATGATGCCTAGCGGCACTCTTTTAATCTCCGGTCATACGGAATCGCCGAGCTTACCCGTAGCGGCCACTCCTCCGTACGACGGTACCTGCGGATCCAGCGGCACATGCGACGGTCATTCAGACGCTTTTTGGATTCTCTTCAATCCCAACGCATCCGGAAGTTCCCAGCTCATTTACAGCACTTACTTCGGCGGCATAGAAATTGACCGCGCTTACAGCATCGCTTTTACAAACGATAAGATCGCCGTCGTCGGATCCACTCGCTCAGGAGATCTACCCTTTGCCGGGAACGTGCGAGGACCTTCAGCGGAAGGTGAAAATGCCTTCGTATCTTTGTGGGAAATCGACGGAACGCCCTCTCTTTTAAATAGCGTAGTCCTTCAGGGGAACTCCGATGATAGAGCGAGAGACGTTGTTTTCGAATCTAATGGGGATCTTCTTGTCGTGGGATCGACGGTCTCCCGTCAATTCACGAATCTCGACGTCATCGTGCGCGATGATATTCGTTTATTACCCGATATCTTCCTCACCAGACTTCATTATTCGCCGGCGACGTTAACGGGCGCAGGAAGCGGAGGGACTTCCGGAAACGCGGGCAGTTCAGGGGCCGGTGGAGACGGCGGAGTCTCCGGGACCTCCCCTGTTCCCACCATTATTTTCGGACAAGAATACCGAGTGGGTGGTAACGCCGTAAACTGCTCGCTGATCCTTACTGACTAACAGAGCCGTAGTAGACGAAGCTCTTTCTATGCGGCCCTGTTGTGCTGGCTATCGCATTTATAGACTCTACGGACGACTGGACAGTAAACACCCAAGAACTTGACAGAAGCATCTCTCCGAGGTCTTTGGGCTCATGACGCCTGACTCCTTATTGGAGAATCGAAACGAATTTTCCGATCTTCCCTTCGAAGCCATCGTCAAGACCGATCTTTTACGCTTAGGCATTTCGTTCACACCTCAAGCCCTGGAAGCTTCGAAAGCCTCAAAACCGAAATCCTACTTCATCTTTTCATTCGACCGCGCCATGCAGAAAGACCTTTCTTTCGCCGAAAAGAGATCCGCTCCCGAGGAAATCGCCCTCTTGGGCGGACCTTATGATTTTAAACGGACGATCGTTTCGGTGCGCATAAATCCAGACTCTCCTTACCGCGTGGACGTTCCTGTCCCTTTAAATGAAAAGCCAATAAAAGAATTTTCGGGGCTGCAACTCCAGTTATTCCTCGACCAAGAAAGAATCTGCGACGTGGCCCTTCCCTCTTTTCCGGACTATTACGCCACTCCCCTACCAAACGGAAAATCCGTATGCGACATCACACCCACCATTGAATGGGGCTACCTCATTTACATCACCGCTTTTCGACTTTGCCAATACTTCGGAGCCGACGAGGAGTGCGCGTTTTGCGATATCAACCATAACTACCGCCAACAAAAAGCCGAAGGTCGGCCGTACACGGGAATCAAATCGATCGAAGACGTGTTGGAAGCGCTCAGGATCATTGAAGCACGCGACCCCAAGAAACTTAGCCATGCGTATACCGTAACCGGCGGTAGCATCACGTCTCGCTTGAACGGGATGAACGAGTCTCAATTCTACGCCCAATACGCCCGAGCCATTGAAGAGGCGTTTCCCGGGCGCTGGATCGGCAAGGCCGTCGTCCAAGGACTGCCGGACGACGAGATCCGCGAGCTCAAGGACGCGGGCTACCGCATCTACCATCCGAATTACGAGGTCTGGGACGAAAAAATCTTCGATCACGTGTGTCCCGGCAAGGCGCGCTACGTCGGCCAAAAGGAATGGATCCGGCGCATCTTGGCTGGAGCGAAAATTTTCGAGCCTCGGAACGTGATCCCAAACTTCGTTGCCGGCGTCGAAATGGCCAAGCCGTTCGGCTTCGACGGCGTCGAGGACGCTATCCAGTCGACGCGGGCCGGATTGGATTTCTTCATGTCTCAGGGTATCTGCCCACGTTTCACCGTATGGTGCGTCGAACCGAACACGACCCTCGCGAAAACAAATTCCGAGCCACCGCCGCTAAAGTATTATTTAAGGCTCCTACAAGAGTATAGGGAGACGTTCCGAAAGTATAGGCTTCCCATCCCTCCAGGCTACGGCGAGGCCGGCCTCGGCAAAGCCGTCTTTTCCGTCAGTGCTTTCATGGACGTCTTGCCTTAGTTTTTTCTGTTCACGACTCGACGAACCGGGTAATAAACATCTTTCATGCCGCTCACACATAAATCCAAGACGTCCCTCTGGGTGGCTTCCACCTATTTCACCGAAGGCTTGCCCTACATGATCACAAGGGTTCTCTCGTCCGTCTTCTTCACGGACATGGGAGTGCGAGAGTCTTTCCTCGGATTTCTGAACTTCCTCGGTATTCCATGGAATTTGAAATTCCTCTGGGCGCCTCTCCTCGACATATTCTCGACCAAGCGCCAGTGGCTCTTAAGAGTCCAATCGAGCCTGGCTCTTGTAGTGCTCGGCATCGCCATGCTGGCGGGTTTTTCTTCGGAGAACCCCGGCCTTCTGCCCGTCATCGCTTTTCTCTTTGTAGGTCTGGCCTTCCTGGCGGCAACGAACGACGTCGCGATCGACGCGTATTATTTGGAAGGTTTACCCGATAAGAGCGAGCAAGCGGCTTATTCGGGCTTAAGAACTTTAGCTTATCGTGCCGCGGTCATTTATGCGCGGACCCTTCTAGTCGCTATCGCCGGCTTTATGAACTGGGCCTATGGTTTCGGCGTCGGCGCGGTGACCCTAGCGGCATTTTTTTTGCTCCATGCGAAGTTTTTACCCCACGTGTCGATGGCACGCGCTACGCCCAAGAACTTTTCCGCGATCCGGCAAGGCTTCGCCGATTCGTTCCGGACCTACCTAAGC
>CAZKQW010000016.1:0-41475 GCA_964555055.1 uncultured Pseudomonadota bacterium
TTTAAACTCAACAAAGAGAATAATACCTCTGCTTATTTTAGTGATGTTTCAATGGAAAGTATGAGTGAAGTTATCAATGGGACGAGCAGTAACCCCATGGTGAGTAGTAGTACCGATCTTGAGGTAGATCCAAATTACAATGCCTCAACAAATCATGTGGAAATAGCCAATGCAACTAGTCGGTTTGTAGGGTTTGATCTTCATTTTGGCAATAATGACTATTTTGATGATGTCATGAATGCAGGTGTGATGTTTTCATCTGATTTTGCAACGATGGCAGGTGGAGATAATGCCAATTTCTTTTTTATTGCACAAAAGGTTGATTCTCAGCCCGTTGTCTCTAATAGTGATATTGCAGACGACTGGTCGGCATTGAGATTTTCGGTCAGCTCTTCAACAGGTGCAATTACTCTTGAAAGTGCGGTTGATATTTCTATTGCCACCAGCAATTCCGACAGTTTCAATTCTTTTACTGGAACCGATTCAGAGTTTAGCGACTTTGACGGCTTGCTCGGCCTTACGGATAACACAGCCGGATGCTTTGCCTATACCTTTGGATCAACAATTGATGGTGGCTTCATTCTTTCAGCAGATAAATCGTTGGCTGTTGGATATGATCTTACAACACAAACGTATTTTGCGATGGAGAAAATTAATTAATAGTGTAAAAAAGAAAAATGATTTTTAAAATTATTTCCTACTCTTGGAAAATATTCATCAGTCTTATAATCCTCCTTTTCTACTTAGGAATATTGGGGAAGGTTGAAGGAAGTTTTCAGGTTATAGTCGTATCTTTACTGGTTATCATTTATGTTTCGATGCAAAGTTACTTCGCTTCATTTGGTCATTTTCAGGCTAAACACAACCTAGCCCTATTCAGTGAGTTTACGGAAATAAAAAAACTCTTCAAGAACCCTGAGAAGGATTATTCCGGTGACGATGAAATATTGGAAAATAGTCAAAAAGAGATCAAAGCAATGGAAGCTAAATATTGGATCAATGCTGTGTGTAATTCCATTATCTATTTTTTCGCTTTATTTCATTTAATCAGTGCAGTCATGTAAGTATAGTCTTTCTCCTTAAGGAATCCCTTTCTCAATTTTGACATTAGTGATAGTAATACTAGAAAAGATGGAGGCCCAGGGGGGGGATTTCGCCCGCATAAGTTTTCCCCTTGTGCATTTTTAAGGCTTTTTAATAGTTATGGCCTCATCAATTTGCTTCCCCGCCCCTTCGATCCCTATAGGGAGAGTCAGAAGTATTAGCTCGACTCTTCTCAACGCTTTCTTATTTCACCCTGAAAGGAAAAGGGTGTAGCAAAAGGTTAACTCTAGCTAACAGTTTCTCTATATATATTGCCTTTCTATCGTCCTATGGTCGAAAAGTAGCATTCCAGATCTTAACATATACTATTTTGAAACTCATGCCTGCCATTCTCCACCCCACAACATCTTGGCGCCTTATAAGTAAACTGGTCCACAAGACATATCCATACTTAATTGCTTTAATCTCAATTTTTGAAGAGAAGGCCACATTGGGGATGTTTCAAAAACACTTGATTTGTAACGGATCATTTTTGCAATTACACATGCAGGATTTCAGGTACTTATGATGGTAGATTTTGAGGGGTTTTGTAACACTGTCTGCAGCTTACGAGAAACGGTTGCATTCGAGATACCTAGAGTTCGTGCAATAGCTCTAGTTGATTTACCCTCATTCTTGAGGGTCAAAATGTCTTCTATAGCGTAATTGATGGCAGGTCGTCCTAGCTTCTGCCCCTTGGCTTTGGCATTTTTAAGCCCGCTTTTGACTCTTTCTACGATAATATTGCGTTCAAGCTCAGCCATTGCTCCAACAATCACGAAGATAGCCTTACCAAGAGGTGAAGAAGTGTCGATATTCTCTTGATAGGAGATAAAATCAATTCCAAGGCCTTTAAACTCTTCTAGGGCTTGAATAAGATGTCGAGAGGACCTTGCGAATCGATCAAATCTATAAACCACCACAGCGTCAAATTTTCGCTTTCTAGCGTCGTTCATGAGCTGGTTAATAGCAGGACGAGAGTCCTTTGCACCAGAATATCCTTGATCTACATATTCGTTAAAAATCTCTATCCTTCTTGCTTGGCAGTATTCTCTAAGAGCTAATAATTGCATCCCTACATCTTGTTCGCTAGTAGATACCCTTGCATAAATTGCAATTTTACTCATGATACCCTCCACCTGTCACTTATGAGAAATAGTACTCCTTCCATTGACCAATGCCAACTTGTTTGTTATTTATAAGTAACAAATGATCTCATATGTTAAAATACATGCTTTGTTGCGATCTAGGATGGCTAAAGAAGAACTTTCTCTCCGTTCCATGGCTGAAGCATCTGGAATTGATTATGGAACACTGTGGAGGCTACTAAAAGCTAGGAATAACAGTGAAGTCTTCCAATATGGAAAAGGCCGTAAAGGTAAGGTCATAATGAACCTAACGGCTGATACACTTGATAAATTATGTAAATACTTAAAAAAAGGCCCCTCACATCTTATTTATTTTACTTAATGACTTAGTCAGTAACATTTGTGAGTAGTTAACAAAATCTTATTATGGCTTCTAATAATAAAGCAAAGCTCGCTTTTTGGAATCATCAATACGAGTTTGATGTAGATGCGTTTACTACAAGTATAGAAACCGCTGTTCGAAAACGATTCGAACAATGGATGGATGAGGATTTTCAACTTTTTCAAAAAAACGATAAAGAACAAGATATCGATCAGCCAACTAACTTTTCAATTTTTATCACCAAAATTTTCGACCAATCCAAAAAAGACTCTCCCAGGTCGGGAATGATGAGGCAAATGGTCAAAGAGGAAAAAGCGGCTTTTATTGATTCTTTTTTTATCGCAGCTCAAGAAGAGCTGGAGCATCTTTCTGCTCATCATTTTTTCAAATTATCTCCTGAAGAGCAGGATAGACTAAAAGCTATCTGGCACAAGCTAAAGGACGAAAAAAAATTGTGTTTTAAAGAGCCTTCGATGCGATCTCTGGCAGAGATTTTTATTGGCTGTCATGATTCGGAAGAAGATGTTGATAAAGACCTACTAATCGAACTGCTTAAAAGCGATATCGCGCTCTTACGATCAGAAAAGATTAACGATTATATCAAGGGCAAACAAAAAGATGGAGACTCTCTTTTTCTAAGAAAACTTTGCGAAGTTATTCTTCCCGAACGCATGAATCACAAAAGCCAAAAAGAGATTCCGGACCGTTACATTTGTGATTGGATTTTCGCTCAGATTTTTTACGACCAAAAAATAACGAAGATCGAAAAGATAGAAGATCTCTTCACGGGGATAGCGGAAGAGTTCCCTAAAATAATTACTAAGAAAATTCCTGGTATTATTGGAAAGCCTGGCTCTGCTTTTGTGAAAAAGTGGTATTACGAAAGAAAGAAATACTACAATAATTTCTTCGACGATGAGATTTTGTTGGATTTTGTTAAAAAGTCAGTTTCACCCGCCCATTCTACATCAGCATAACCCTTATTCTATTTAGATGTCGTGTCTAAATATAAAATAATATCAAGCACTTATATTGACTCTCTATCTTTGTCCATGTTACATTTGATTCAGTTAAGTGAAAATATTTTCTAAATCATAAACGATGGAATTATGGCTTCATAGGTAGAAATACCGAGCCCTATATTTTGAAAGAAAGGAGGCAGATCTAAGACTGAATAATATGCGCTGACTATTCAGCGATTAAAAATAAAATTTAATAGGTCGGATTTAGCTCTCAAAGAGAACGGTAACTCCTGATCCCCTTTAACTTGTATCGTCTCGGGTGAGGCGATTCTCAAAAAACATGTAACCAGGAGAAGTTTATATGAATCATAGTCTAAAAATAAATAGTGCCATTGAATTACGTCGGCAGAACAATGAAGTTCAATTAAATGAAACAATTTCGAAGAATTACTACTTAAATGAAGTACGCTATCATCCCTCTCAGAATATCTGTGCTTGGAAAAATGATAAGGGTTTTGTCGTTCAGACAAATCTATCAGAAGTTGCAAAACAAATTGATGCTTGGGCTTTCAGTGAAAAATATTGCTGGGGGCTGAATTGTTCATTTTGGTCCTTTTTGATTCCAAGAAATAAATTCCCTTGGGTGTGCAAAATTCTAGGCCTTCCTGAGCTTCAAAAATCACTAGGAAGAGTTAAGTATGGAAAATTGAGAAGCCTAGCATTGAATTTTAGGGCTGAGAAGCCAAGTCAGAATGAAAATTTTGGCTTATAAGCGTCCTAAAAATCTTCATGCCATATAAAAGAGGAATAATATGAATCAATTCAACAAAGATAAAATTATTGAAAATGACTTGAAAGACAATTTCACCTTTGATGACGATCTTCCACCCCATATTCCTGCTGGAGAGTATGAAGCGACATGCGTCAGTCGATCGAAGGAATTCGTTACTTATTTTGGAGATAGCGAACAGAAGAAATTCGGGTTGAAATTTCGGATCATAGATTCAGCCGGAGAGGACACTATACTCCTCCGATATTACAACGTCCCAGCGGACGGGCGCTACACAAAACGCTACGCTTACGCCAAAGAATGGATGATTGCAAACGACCATCAACCGCCGAAACGAGGCGATCGGTTATCACACACAATATTCACAAGGAAAGTGTTTAAGGTACTTGTTCGTGATGCTACCGATGCAAAGCAATCTTACACGTACAGTGTTATTGCTGGAATTAAGTGTGTAGTAAGAGCTGTGAATCTTAGCACAGAACACTCTCTACCTCTTACCTAGTACCCACTCCCTACTTAGAATTTAAAAAGCTGAGTTAAATTAAATTGTTAGGGCCTGAGCTTGTCAATTTTAACTAGATTATAATGAGGGGGAAGTATGTTTAACAAAAAATACACTCTGCTTTGCGCTAAACTCGATAGGCAAAGCCAAGGTGGGGGAATGATCTTGATAGATGAAAATAAGGCTAAGATTATGAATGAAAAAGGGTATGGCATTTTTCGTACTGTAAATAGTTTCAATGGGAGTCGGATCAAAGGCTGTTTGCGCTATATTAATGGCTGGTATGTTGAGATAGATCGTGGAGAAAAAATCGATCAGTTGAAGAAAATTCAAGCTTCTCCGCTGGAACCATCTTTCGTAGTGGAAACAAAGCGAGGATATCAAATCATATTTGGGGCCAAAGATGCTTCGCTCGAACGATATTTTGAAATCAACAAATATGGTTTAGTGCCGTTTTTTGATGGTGACCCCAATGCTTGCGACCTATGCCGGGTCTTGCGCGAGCCAGGTTATTACCATCTCAAAGACCCCGACCATCCCTTTCTCGTCAAAGCCGCCCATCAATCGGATGCCTCTTATACCGAAAGAGAAATAATCACGGCATTTCCTCTGCGGAAGCCTCCTGATAAAAGGGAAAAATTTGGGAAGTTAGATCAACCTTCGAAAATACCGAAAATCAAGGTATCCAATGAGGATGCTCTTCTCAGACTTTCGGGTATGCCGGAAGTCAAAGGGGAGAACTTCACATTTTTTCTCAATAACAACGGAACAAAGCAGATCGTCGTCAATAACCGTCCGACCAGTTGTTGGATAGATCGAAAGGGATTTATCGGCTCTTCTGATGGTGGAGGTCCAACCGTCGCTCAATGGTTGCAGTGGTACGGACATGACCTCCAAACCATCAGGGCAGTATTGAAAAAGTATCAGATTATCTGAGTTTTTTCTGATTAAATGCAATCCCGGAAGCGGAGGGAATATCTTATGAATGGTGATGTGAACATGATATCAGGCGAGCAAATGCAGGATGTTAACATTGATATAAAATGTGTCGGAGGCATATACGAACCGTTCGTTGCCGCCGGAGAAATTATTGAGTCGGGGCTATTCCCCGGTTTGACCGAGGAAAAACTTCGGCACTATGTGAGACAGGGTTTGGTTAGGGCCTACGGCCCCAGCAAAAATAAAACGTATCTGCTCAGTGAGGTCTATGATGACTGGAAGCAGATAGGAAGGAGGGTCGATGGCTTCGTTACGTTACCGACGGAATCGAAAGGGATGGGAAGTGGATTACAGAAAGCGTGGCGTAAGGTGTAGGAGAAGTTTTACTTCCAAACACACAGCCGCGGAATTTCGACGAAAGATAGAAGAATTAATTGAGAGGGAAAGGGTAGGGATGGAAGGGGTGGAACCGATTCTCTTCCAAGACTTTTGTGAAATATTTTTGAGTCATCATTTTGTCGAGAAGTCTCCAAAATATAAACGTTCTGTCTATTATCAGATTCAGAGGCAATTTCTTCCACGCTTTGGAAGCAAAGAGATGTCAGCGATTACTCTCGAAGAGATTGTTGCTTGGAAAGAAAAACGAGAAGCGGAAAATGTAGCGCCTAAGACAGTTCGAGAAGACTTGGCGCTATTGCACCTGATTTTCAAGGCAGCCATCAAGAACAGCTATGCTTCAAAGAATCCTGTAGATGATATCGAATATCCTCGCTGTGTTCCTAACAAGATACGGACAGCCGTCCCTGATGAAAAGCTTGTGAAAGTATTGCGATTAATGACGGGACTGGACTTATGCATTGTTCTTCTTCTGAGAAATACGGGACTTCGATTGGGTGAACTTTTTCGATTAAATCGGGAAGATTTCGACTTTGAGAATAAGATTGTTCGTGTTCGGTCTGTGCAAGGAGCGACGACTAAAAATTACCAGTCGAGAGAAACTGTTCTTACCCCAACGGTTGCAACCATATTGAGATCATTGCCTATTCAGGGACCATTATTCCCTATCAAGCAGAGGACGTTTGAAGCTCGATTCTACAAATTGAAAAAGAGGCATGGGGTTGATTGGGATGTCCATTCTTTAAGGCATGCTTTTGTTACAAAACTAAGAAATACAAACATCCCCGAAAGAGTTGTGGCTCACTATGTCGGACATGCTCAGAAGAATGTGACAGACCGTTATACCAGTTATACAAAGGAGTTTGTTGAAGCATCAATCAAGGCTGTTGATTTCGGAAGTGAGTTTTTAAGGCAAACCGATAATGTGGTCACATTCCCACCCAAGCAAAAGCTATATGAAACGGACTCGCAGGTAGATATGCCGAGTGACTCTGAGGTCTCCAAATGGTCTCCAGAAAAAGGTGCTTATTTGGAACCTATTAAAACTAAAGGGAATTTAGCTATAAAAACTATGCCCGGGGCCGGAATCGAACCGGCACGACTCGTTAAAGTCACAGGATTTTAAGTCCTGTGTGTCTACCAATTCCACCACCCGGGCGAGAGACAGATTAATGTAACAGAATCAACACATTGTGAACTTTGTCTCAAGGATTTTTGGATTCGCCGTGGCTTAAAAACCGCTAGTCACACCGCTACCCCTGCTGCTTGCGCACTCTTTTCTTCCTTGGCTTGCAAAAGGGATTTTCCGAATTCAGCATGGATTACGTTGCCCGAACTTCCAACAGAAACAATGTTCGCCTTACGGCTTAACTCATTCTTTGAGAAGTGAATATAGTACTTACGAGTTAACTCTGGTGTTGAATGCCCCAAGATTTCTTGAAGGTCTGTGAGGTATCCTCCGTTTTGCATGTAAAGGGTCGCGAAGGTATGCCTCAATCCGTGGACACCGATATACTTGACTCCACTTTCCTTACATAACTTCGGAATGACCTTCTTCACCAAATCTTCGGGATTTAAGATGTTGCTGTTCTCGTTCGTCCAGATGAGGCCTTCCGATCTGCCACGAAGAAGAGGATAGAGGTATTCTTGAGCTGCATTGTTGATGCCAATGATTCGGCTCCCATTCTTCGTTTTATAACGGATGCCTCTCGTCGCCTTGCACCACGTTCTGTTCACATGAATGAGATGGGCGGTTGAATCAATTTGGCTAACATCAAGGACAACGGCCTCACCGATTCTCAATCCCATATTCAGTAGAACGACCCATAAAGAATAATGCTTTGATCCGTACGTGGATAAAAAGGATCGAACTCGATTGATGCTGGCTCCCTTGAGATCATGCTTCCGTAATTCACCCAGGAAGAATTCGTGATTATCAATACTGACAAGACGCATGTCATTTTCGCCGTAATACGGATTCAGATAAAGCCTAAAGTATGTTTTGGCCTTTTCTATAGTGCCTGGCGCACGGCCTTTACTTTCGGCAAAGGCCAGATACTTTTCAAACAGCATGTCCAAGGTGATCTTCCGATGAAAAGTACTGATCTTTTGGTCACGCTTGAATCTTATCTCATTAATCCAAGCCTCGTACTTCACGCTCTCGTCTTTGTTCTTGATACTTCGGATGCTTCTTATATTTTGCTCTCTTCCTTGCCAATGAATCGTCAAGAAAGGCACTGACCACTTCGTCCAAGTAATGCATGGCGGTATCTCCGACATAATGGTGAGGGAGAGCGCCGCAAGAGGTCATACGCGCGACCCATGTCACCGATTTGCGGAGGATCAATGCCACATCTTCCTTGGTGAGGATTTTGTGTGTGAGCGGGTTGTCAAAGAACCTAAAGCTATCCCGCTCGTACTTCACTTGTCGATCCTCGGTCAATCAGCTTTCCATTTTTAAACTCATACAATCGTCTTCACGTCAGGCACTCTCCGAAAATTTTTCAACGTTCCAACGATGGGGAAGTCATTGTTGGTAATACTCATGACTTTAAAATGAAAAGCGGAAGCCTGTGATCGTCGCGTTCGCTGAAGATGTTCCGGGGCTTCCAGATGAAGAGCTTGCTTCAGTACCTGACGCTTCCTTGGTTTTGGGGGTTGTTGAAGTTGCTGGCGCGGGATCGGAAAGTTCATTCCGATTCACGTTAGCAGTGCCATCTTGCTCTTGCTGCGCCTTGAGGAATTGTGTCAGTCGCTCCTCTTGGCTTTTGTTGAGGCCTCGCAAGCCGTGCTCAAACAGGCTCAGCGTCGGCTGGGAAATTCCTGTGGCGATGGCAACTTGATACTGGGACCAACGGTGCTCGTATCGAAAATATCGAAGCTGGCTGGCTAATGGGATAGAATCTTGTTGTGTCATACGGCATGATTTGGGCGCCGTAGCATTAGATAAATTGTGCAAATATTTTAAGTGTAAACCACAGGATATTTTAGAATATCGCAGTTCTTGACTAATTAGAGGAGTGATGACGCTCGGTGGAGGCTTATCTTTTTCGGCAGAATAAGTTTCACCCCTTTTTATAGCCTCATCACCTGAATTGGTGAAAAGTGGTTCTGGTGGCTTGGTGCTGGAAGCGTTTTCTTCTGGTTAGCGTTGTAAGACCTGTTTCAAAATAATCACATCCCGCCGTCGATTTTGCGCAACTTTTTTTAGTTCTGCTCGAAAAAAACACACAATGGCCACGACTACCTTTTGTGGATAGACGGGGAGCATTGCTGATTATCGATTAAAAAGAGAGGAAGACTATGCTTAAGTTGTCGCTCACCAATCTAGCCCAATTAGGGCTGACACACGCTATAACGGCTGGGTATCATCAGACAGCCCAAACTACACCCTTGAATCAACAGAATATGGAAGCCGCTTATCGTGGTCTACGAGCTATAGGCGCTGGTGATTTTCTGGGTCACTTTAAAGGTCCATTGGCTAGAGAGATTCAAACGCACGGAATTGAAGCTGCCCCTGAGGACGGATTAAACGCAGAAAATTATGTTTTGGAAAATTTCTTGAGGCTGGGTTGCCTTATGTATGCTCTTCTAAGTGGAATTTCGATAAGAGAAGCCGCTACTCAATTGCAAGTGACGCTACCTGAAGATAGCTCTTCGTTCAGTGTTGCAGCGTGTAGCACTTTACCACCGGCTATGGAAGCCGTTATGAAGCATACTTTGGCTTTTTCAAGTATCTTAAAGGCAGTAGGCTTAGATGTTGTGGTCGATCATCTTATCTCGCAAGGGTCTTCACAAGAAGAGGCGTTGCACTACCTTGCAGGAAAGGATGTGCACGTACTTTATGAGCTTGATGGCAGCGACAAAGGACATGGAAGCAATACGTGATTTGATGAATTAGACGCGTCCGCTACCACAGGCGCAGTCAGCCGTGATGCTAATGCTGGGAAAACTCGCCCAAGGTTGAGCTACCTTGAGAGACCGGGTTTTACCGAAGGCGAAGGTTCTGGCAGCGTCATTATAGGAAAGCCCACCTCTTAACTGAGCGGCAGCTACACCGTTCTTAACTCTGCCAACGACTGCTTCGTTCTTTAAACAGTGAAATGAAGAGAAATTTTCTAAAACTCTAACCCCGCCAGCGCATTTAATCTGGAGCGGGCTGGAGATTTGATTTTGAAGACCCTCGATAGTCCCGCTTTTTCGTCCTCCATGAACCCGATCTCCTTAAACGATTGGAGTTCGTGGTAAACCGGCTCATAGCTCTGCCCCAGCGCTTGAGCAACTTGATGAGCATTGCCTTGCTTATATTCCAAGAAATAAGCGAGGAGATCGGCTTTTAAGATGGGACCAAAAAGGGCGCGGAGGGCGAGGTTGCGGTTGTGCTTGAGAACGTACGGCTTTTCCATAATTGCGCCCTCACTGGACTCCATCTCACGGCTAATGAGGTTCCATCGTTTCCAGACCGTCAAATTTTCCTCCCGATTTCTTTCGGATTGAACGGGAGACGATGCGATCCGATTGAAAACAAACTCAGGAGTTTTTGCCTTACGGCAGTATTTTTTAACGTACCGCAAGGTAGAACGCGATTCTTCTTCCAAGACGGAATCTATGATCGCTCCCAAGATGGCGGTTTCCTTTTCGCTTTTAACGAGTCGGATGAGGCGTGTGCCGTTCACGAGGTCGTGATGTTTTAGCAACCATCCGCGCATCCCAAACAACAAACGGGAATCGTCCCGCCCGGCATGAGCGGTCTCAATGAGCGTCCTCTCCAAGTCGATCAAGATCGGCTCAGAATGCGGTTCATGAAAGCCGATACCCAATTGGGTCCAAGTTTTGTAAAAACGATCAGGCAAGTTTCCACTCCTCCAGTTGTAATTTAATGGTCAATGCCGCCTTCGGGTCGAACTTTGAAATTCGATCTAAGTTAGAGGCGATGATTCTGACATCCTCGGCTGTGACGCCTATGGTTTCAATATCGGCCAAGTCCCGCTCACGAGCCGCCCGGAGTTTCATCAGGATCAAATCCGGTTTTCCCAGCGAATAGATCGTCAAATTTTTGAGACCAAGATCGACTGGAATTAGCCGTTCCTTCCAACCCAATGTCAGGTAATCACAAAAACCTTTTGCGGAGTCGTTCAACCAATGAGGATCAGCTCCGGTCTCTTCGGCAACCTCCGAAACTTTTTTCCGTAGATGATCGCTTAATGGAAGAGGACCAATGACATCCAAGTCGAAAGTCTGCCTCTTGCCGCCGAAAGCCAAGGCGACGGCCATCCCTCCGCACAGAATGATCTGCTCCAGGCGTTCGAGCTTCTGGTCCAAAAGATGGAGCAGATTCGTGATTTCGATGCCGGGTTTCATTCTGTTTATGATCCTACATACTATTATTGAATTATTCAATAATAAAGACCGTCAAAAAAGTCGAAAAACAACCCGCTCACACCGCTACCTCATAGCGGTGCAGCGCCTTTCCAGCGACATTTTGGCTTTGTAAGTTATTGGAGTTACTAAAATTAGTATTGCGAGATCGCTTTTTAAGTCCTGTGTGTCTACCAATTCCACCACCCGGGCACTTGCTGATTTGAGGCACGGGCGGGAATCGAACCCGCGGATAGAAGTTTTGCAGACTTCCGCCTTACCACTTGGCCACCGTGCCATTTCCTTAAAGGAAACCCCCATTATTATCTCTTTAGAACTTGAGTCAATGTTCGTTTTATATCAGGGTCCCCAAAATTTTATGCGCTATTTAGGACTCGACGTAGGGACGAAGACGATCGGCATCGCCGTTAGCGACGGGATGGGGTGGACCGCCCAGGGTGTGACGACCCTTGAACGGAGGAATTACCGCGAGGATGCGGCCGCCCTGGAGGCGTTGGCCTGCGAATACGAAGCCACGGCTTTGGTGGTGGGACTGCCCTTGAGCATGAACGGGGAGGAGGGGGCCCAGGCGCAGTTCGTCCGGAAGACCATGGACGAGTTGGCGAAGCTCATGAAGCCGCTCCCGGTCCATTTTTGGGACGAACGCCTCTCGACCGCGGCGGCGGAGCGGTCGTTGTTGGAGGCGGATCTTTCTCGTGAGAAACGCAAAAAAGTGATAAATAAGATGGCGGCGGTGTTCATCCTGCAGGGTTTCTTGGATGCGCGTCCGCCTGCGGGCGAATAGATCATTCGTAGGTCGTTCAGGCATGGGGGGAGTACGTGAAGAAAATAGTGAGATGGTTCGGCGTGATGGTCGTGATCGCCAGTATCTTATTGGGTGTTCTCATCGTGAACCTTTTCTTCTTCCTCGAGACCCCCTTCGGCGAGAGCAACGTCAGCTTGAGGTTCGAAAAGGGCACATCCGTCAACGAAATCGTCCGCAAACTCGAGAAGTCCCAGGTCATCTCCAACATCCCTTTCTTCAAGGCCTACGTGTGGTTCACGGGCACGGGAAGCAGCTTAAGGGCAGGAGAATATATCTTCCCCCCACGGCAGACGCCGCGGGATGTCCTCTCGCGCCTCTTGAAGGGGGATTTTTCCACGCACAAGGTGACGATCCCCGAGGGGTGGACGGCGCGTCAGATCGCTCTCCATCTGGCGGGTCTTGATCTGGTGGATCCTCGGGCTTTTTTACTCAAGTGCATCGATCAGAACTTCATCAAATCCCTCGGCCTCCATGTGCCTACCCTAGAAGGCTATCTCTACCCCGACACCTACGAGATCTATAAGCCCAAGGACGAGGAAGAGGTCATCCGCAAGATGGTCGAACGCTTCAAAGACGTGTACATCAAGAACTTCGCCGGGCAAGAATCCCACGTGGGCCTGCCGATCGAGAGCGTGATCACGCTAGCGTCCATCGTCGAGAAGGAGACCGGAAACGCCGCGGAACGCCCGATCATCGCCTCCGTCTTCCTCAACCGCCTGCGCAAGAATATGCCGCTGGCGAGCGATCCGACCATCATCTACAGCATCGCCGATTTTTCGGGAAACCTGACCCGCGCGGACCTCGAGCGTCCCGGACCGTATAATTCCTATCTCAACGTCGGCCTCCCGCCGACCCCGATCTGCAGCCCCGGGAAGGAAGCCATCCAGGCCGTCCTTAATCCCCTGCAGACGAACTACCTCTTCTTCGTCTCCCGCAATGACGGCACCCACCAGTTCTCCGAGACGGAGGACCAGCACTTCGCGGCGGTGAGGAAGTACCAGCAGGGTAAGTAGAGCTTTTTTCGCAACTTCTTAAATCTTTGTGTCGAGAGTACGGTATCGGTATGACCATTTCAGCTTCTCTGAGGGCCAATTTAGCCCGGAACCCATTCTCTTTTATTGAACAGACGACCATTGGTCTTCACACACTCTATCCTATTCGGGATCGTGCTATTTACGACCGGGTATTGGGAGTCCCGGCGGCAAACGATAACTCTTATGCTAGGGCGTTTAAGCCTGGAGCGCGAAACCATGTGCCGACGACATATTTGGATGTGAGTGCTTCAGGACAAGAGCTTTTAGCTGTTGAGCAGGAGGGGCAAAAAAATAAAAGGCATTATGCCAATACTCATGGAAGCTCTCATCCAAAAGCACGATTGATGACAAGGCGTGTGGATCAAGCGCATACGAGACTTTTAAAGTTTACGAATGCAAAACCCCAAAAATACGTGCCTCTTATGGGAGGTGCTGGAGCCACTTATTGGGCTAATATCGCCGCTTCTATCATGGATCCTAAAAAGGGAGTTGTTTTGTGCGCGGACTCCCATCATGCGAGCCTAGTGCCTGAGCAAATCTTTTATGGTTTTAATCCTGAAAAAATTCATCCACTGGCCGTGGATGCCACGACTTTTCGCATCAATCCTAAAGAACTTGAAAAGTTGTTAGAGAAGAAAGCCGATCAGATTGGATGGTTAGTCGTCACCGCGGCATCCAATGTGACGGGTCATTTCAATCCGATCGCTGAGATCGTCAAAGTGGCTCACCGGTATGGCGTTAAGGTCGCGGTAGATGTGGCTCAATATGCGGCCCATGCCCCCATTGATCTGAAGGCCTGGAATTATCCTGATTTCATCTACGGCTCCGGTCACAAAATGGATGCTCCTGGATCTACTGGTTTCGCAGTAGTTACTAAACAGGTTTTAGATCGCATTCCTACAGTAGGCGGTGGCGCTCAGGTAAAGATTGTGGGAATGCAACATACGACTTTTACCGACGATCTGAGGCATCGGTGGGAACCTGGAACCCCTGATATTGAAGGGATGCTGAAGCTCGATGCGGCTATGGAGGTTTTTCAAACGATCGGGATGAATCGAGTGAGGGCGCATGAAGCCGAGCTCGTGAAGTATGCTATCGATGAGTTAAGCCTGATCGGCGGGCTGACTCTCTATGGGAATACGGATCTCGATCTCGTGCCACGAGCGGGAGTGACGACGTTTAACGTAGAGGGTTTGCATCATGACATTGTGGGTAGGGCACTTGCCGATTATTTTAATATCCATGTAAGAACGGGATGTTTTTGTTCTCATCCGCAAGTAGAAAGATTATTAAATCTTCCTGAAAATTCAGTGAGAGACATACAGTCCGCCTTTTTGAGGGGGGACGATGTTTTGATTCCGGGAATGATCAGAGCCAGTTTTGGTCTTTATACCACAAAAGAAGACATCCAAAGGCTCGTAAAAGCCCTGCGTTGGGTGATTGAAAATAGGGAGACGTTGAAAGACCAGTATCACTACGAGACTAAAAAGGATAAGAAGGGGAAAGTAAAATCACGCAAGCTGGTTCGTCGGGATGGGTGGGACGCGATGAAGAGAATAAGAAATTTTGCTTAGCCTGGGTTAGCTTTTTCTAAACTCCCGATACACGTCCTTCCTATGCCCGACTTTGATCACCACGACGATCAAAGCGTCGCCTCGCACCTCGTAAACGACCCGGTAATCTCCGATGCGGATGCGGTACAACGCGTCGGCGCCTTTAAGCTTCTTGAATTTCAGGAGGTCGGAAAAAGGATTTTGGGATAGAAAAGACAAGGCTTCCAGGATCTTGTCTTGGATTTTGCGCGGGACTCGGTCGAACTCCTTGCGGGCGCTTTTGAGAAACTGGATGGTGAATGGGGTCTGGGGCGTCGGCATCCCTATTTCTTGCGTCCCTTGAGGATGTCCTCCAGGGAAACGACGTCTTCGTGCTTCCGCTGATGATAGGCTTCCAAATCGATTTCGTCCTCGATCTGCTCCAATACGGCCATTTCAATGAAATGCCGGAGCTTCATCCCGCGCTTCTTGCAGAAAGCCGTGGCGGCTTCCTTCACGCGGCTGTCGATGATCGTCGAGAGGGTGGTGGTTTGTTCCATCGTTAAAGAATAATTTTAAAAGAGTTTAAAAACAAGAAAAAACATTTTATTTCATTTTAAGAAATGACGTATCCCATGGATTCTATTTGAGAATATTTCGGTCTTATCCGGCGGCGTCACGAAAAGGGCAGTGGCCAAGGGGCTCGCCATCATCGACGTCGGGGCGATGACGGTCGCGCTTTCGTAAAAGCGGGGCGTCCGTCGGGTCCTGGGGTCGACGATGTGGTCGCCGCGTTCGTAGAGCCCTGACGTTGAAATGGCTTCATTATGGAGGGTAAAAGACCGATCGGATCCTTTCAGGAACACTTTCCAAGCGCCGGCGGCGTAGATATCTCCCGCGTTGATCAGGAAATTCCGAAACCCGCTTTTCCTTAAAATAAAAGCCATGCGATCGACGATATAACCTTTGGCGATGCTGGAGACGCCGATCCTTGTTTTCTTCTTCGCGAGGCGAGCCAAGCCGAGTTCGGGCAGGAGCTGCACGTCGCGGTAGGTGACCCCCTTGGCTCTCGAAGCGAACGTCACATCGAAGGCCCCGTCCGTCCGTTCCGAGATCTCGCGGGCCTTCACGAGGATGGCCATGAGGTCGGGACCGATGGGCACCCAGAGCCCGGCATGCCGGTTGAGCCGCGTGACATCGCTGGAATCCCGCCATTCGCTGACGGCGGCATCGAGCCGCCGGACTTCGTCGAAGGCCTTCCCCATGGCCCGATACGCTTTCTCTTTCCGGTCCGTCTTGACAGTGATGCCGACCGGCACATCGCCCATGAGGATCTGGGTGCGTTGAAAGGTCGCCGAGAAAAGTGGCAGAGGGAATAAAAGAAAGAAAGCGATGAATGTCTTCATGGCTCTTTCATTAGGAGATTTGCATGATGGTGGCGAGAGGATCTTCCAGACCCCTGCGTCGGCCTTAATGGCTCGATAAAGCCTTCGTCATTCGTGCTTTGTTATTTCTCAGATTTTCGGAGAAGCTTGGGGAGTGAAGGTTTTCTGCGGTTCCACAAAATCTAATTAAATGATCAAAAATAGCGGGAAAAATCACTTTGAAACTTTCAGGGACCGTTCTTTTTTTCATCTTCAGATCGGATACAACTTGCGCCACGAAATCGGGAAATTCTTGTCCCCAACGCAATACCGTTCCTAATGATCTTTCATCGATTTCGCCTAAGCGCGTTATTGAAACCAACATATTTTTACACTGAACTAGAGCATCTGATAATTTCTCTAAGTGATCGGAGACCTCGTCATCTTCAAAAATTGTTTCAAAGCTTACTTTATCTTCTAAGCCCTTTAAATCATGCATTGAGGGAACGGATAAATTTAATGATTTCGATATATTCTCAAGGCTACCTTTTATAAAAAAGCTTATAGGTGCTCTTAAAGAGCTTCCATCTTCTTTTTTTATAGGCACCCAAGGCATATCGAGCATCGCGTGATGAGTTTGGTTGTGGAGATATATATGAGTATCATAAAGACGCACAAGGCCAGATGCTTCATCCATAAGCCTAGCGCGTGTGTAATGAAGAATCCCGGCAAAGCCTGTCCACTGAGTTCCTGAATGGAAAGCCTCATGTGCAAAGAGGTGATAACCTCCGTTAAAAGCTTGTTCTATGACCCGTGCGTAAAAAGCCGTGGCCGCATGAAGATAAATAGGGACGATAGCAGGCTCAGCTTTTTCTGCATGAGATACAAACGCTTCTCCCGCTTCCATGCCGGCCATAAGCATATTCCAGCCAGAGATCCGTGCTTGCCACTCCGCTCTTACGGCATCAATTTTTGGTATTTTATCACTTCGAGGATTTTTTACGACCACTTGTTCCCTTAAAACGCCTAAGATAGTCGTGGCATAGCCTAGGAATCCTATTGCCGTCCGGCAATTGGCATATACCATCTGCTCTTCCGCTTCTCGGCTTAAAAGCCAGGCGAATAGCCTTAAATCCGTCAATGTAGGCGTGGGCGTTGTGCATCTTCTTTCGAGGGCGGTAAGACAGGATATATCCCTATGGATTATGTCCATAATATTACCGAACATCGCTTCTTCGCATGCGGCAGCTCGACGATTCGGGGAAATTACGAAATCCAACTCAGGCAAATGAGCGATTTTGGCAATTTCTTGTACCACCTCCGCCGGTTGAGATTGGGAAAATAGAAGATTTCTTACCGGACCCGTGCTTACAGTCTCATGAGGTGCACCAAGATTTAAGTAATCATGACAACCAGATAAAAGCTCACGTAGTCCTGTGGTGTTTAATCCATCGGCCCTGAATTGTGGGGCTAAAGGGAGTGAAGTTGCCGCACTACCTTGCAAAGCGTGGGTTGGATCGACAAATAGCTTTTCACATCTCTCAGAAACATCTAGGTTGACCATAAAAATAGCTCACGCCGTCAGGGACAGGGTATCGGTAATAAAAACGAGAAGGCTTGTGTGCGACCCTGTTAGTAAAAAATATTTTCGGCTTCTTTTCGAAGATGTTGCTTATTTTTTCGAAGAAATATTTTTCATAAAAATTTCGCGTTCTTCCGCCATTTTCATCCAGGTTTGAGAGGTTGACAGGCGGCTGAGCGCCTCGTTAGGGCTTTCGGACTTTTATCAGAAATAAGGAGACCCTATGTCTTTTCAATATCTACGGAGCGAAACCGCCGATGGGATCGCCCAAGTGACGATTAACCGCGAGAAGGCGATGAACGCCCTGAATCCGGACGTCCTGAAGGAAATCCGGGACTGCTTTACGGCCCTGTCTTCGGACGCCGGCGTGCGCGTCGTGATCGTGACCGGGGCGGGCGAAAAGGCCTTCGTTGCCGGAGCCGACATCGCCGCCATGAGTAGCATGACGCCCCAAGACGCCTTGGAATTCGGCAAGCTTGGCCATTCGGCCATGGACGCCGTCGACCAATGCTCCAAACCCGTCATCGCCGCCGTCAACGGCTTCTGCCTGGGCGGAGGGATGGAGTTGGCTCTGGCCTGTGACTTTATGTACGTCTCCGAAAAGGCGAAATTGGGATTGCCGGAAGTGAATTTAGGCCTCTTCCCCGGATGGGGCGGGACGCAGCGCCTGGCCCGCTTGGTGGGGAAGGGTCGCGCCAAGGAAATGATCTTTTCGGCCAAAATCATCTCCGCTCCGGAAGCCTTCGAAGCGGGCATCGCCAATAAGGTCTGCAAACCGGAAGAGCTTTTGAACGAAGTCCGTGCCGTCGCTTCCGAAATCGCCAAAAAAGCGCCGGTCGCCGTGGCTTTGGCCAAGAGAACGTTGCATCAAGGCTTCGACTTGCCCTTGGCCCAAGGTTTGGATTTGGAGAAGAACACGTTCGCGAAATGCTTCGAGACCCAAGATCTCAAGGAAGGCCTCGCGGCCTTTTTGGAGAAGCGCGCGGCTAATTTCAAAGGAAACTAGACACAGACGAGGAACCCCTATGGACTTCAAACTTTCGGACGAACAAAAAATGATCCAAAACATGGCCCGCGATTTCGCTCAGAAGGAAGTCGCGCCCAAGGCCATGGAGCTCGACCACAAGAGCGAGTTCCCCAAGATGCATTTGGGTAAGATGGGCGAGCTCGGGCTCATGGGCATGATGGTGCCCACGGAGTTCGGCGGGTCTGGTTTGGACGCGGTCTCTTACGTATTGGCGTTGGAAGAAATCGCGGTCGCCTGCGCTTCCACGGCGGTGACGATGTCGGTGAACAACTCGCTTTACTGCGGGCCCATCACTAAGTTCGGGACCCAGGCACAGAAAGAGAAATATCTTACGCCGTTCGCGAGCGGGCAAAAGCTCGGCGCCTACGCCTTGTCGGAACCCGGCACGGGATCGGACGCGGCCAACCAAAAGACGACGGCCAAGAAATCCGGCAATAAATGGATCCTCAACGGACGTAAGAACTTCATCACCAACGGCCCCAACGCCGACGCGATGGTGGTCTACGCGATGAATGAACCCGAGAAGAAGCACAAAGGCATTTCTTGCTTCATCGTTGAAAAGGGTTTTCCGGGTTTTTCCGTCGGCAAAGTCGAGAAGAAGCTTGGTATCTGCGCGTCCAGCACCTCCGAGATCGTCTTGGACAACTGCGAAGTGCCGGAGGAGAACGTCCTGGGAGAAATCGGGAAGGGATTCACGATCGCCATGGATACCCTGGACAACGGCCGCATCGGTATCGCGACGCAAGCCGTGGGCATCGCGCGCGCGGCTCTGGAACAAGCCCGTAATTACTCGAAGGTGCGCGAAGCCTTTGGCCACCCGATTTCGGAATTCCAAGCCATCCAACATTTCTTGGCCGATATGGCCACTCAGACCGACGCCGCCCGTTTGCTCGTCTGGCGCGCCGCCTGGATGAAGGACGCGGGTCTCAACATCAACCGCGAAGCCGCCATGGCGAAGCTCTTCGCGTCCGAAGTCTCTGGATTCGTGACGGACAAGGCCGTCCAGATCCATGGGGGCTACGGATACATCAAGGAATACCCCGTCGAGCGCCTCTTCCGCGATGCGAAGATCACGGAAATCTACGAGGGCACCAGCGAGATCCAACGCTTGGTCATCGCCCGCAGCGTTTTAAAGGACCAGTAAGGTTCATGTCCGAAAAAGCTCCTAAATTAAAAGAACGATTGGCCGAGTTTACGACCCTTTCGTCCCGGAAGATCGAGAGAGTCTATGATCCGGCTTCCTTGAAGGATTTCGATCCCGAAAGGGATCTCGGCCAGCCCGGCGAGTATCCCTTCACGCGCGGGGCCTACCCGACAATGTACCGCAGCCGCCATTGGACGATGCGGCAATTCGCCGGCTTCGGGACGGCGGCGGACACCAACGAGCGTTTTCATTATCTTTTGAACCAAGGCCAGACCGGCCTTTCGACGGCCTTCCATTTCCCGACCCTCATGGGCGTGGATTCGGATAGCCCCCGGGCCCGCGGCGAAGTGGGTGTGTGCGGGGTCGCGATCGACACGCTCCACGACATGGAAGTGTTGTTCGGCGGCATCAATCTCGAGAAGGTCAGCACGTCGATGACGATCAACACGCCCGCGCCGATCCTCCTGGCGATGTATTTGGAAGTGGCGGCGAAGCAGGGCTTCGACCAAAAGAAGCTCTCCGGTACTGTCCAGAACGACGTGCTCAAGGATTTCATCGCGCAAAAGACGTGGATCTACCCGCCGGCGCCCGCGATGCGCCTGTGCACGGACTTGTTCGAGTATTGCCAGACGGAAGTGCCCAAGTGGCATCCCGTATCGATCTCGGGCTACCACATCCGGGAAGCCGGCTCGACCGCGGCCCAGGAGTTGGCCTTCACCCTGCGCGACGGGATCGAATACGTCGATTATTGCGTGAACCGGCGTGGCATGAAGATCGACGAGTTCGGGCCGAAGCTGTCTTTTTTCTTTAACGCGCAGAGCGACTTCTTCGAGGAGATCGCCAAGTACCGAGCGGCCCGCAGGATCTGGGCCCGCGTCATGAAGGAACGCTTCGGGGCGACGAACCCCGAGGCCATGCGCGTCAAATTTCACACGCAGACGGCCGGATGCAGCCTCACGGCGCAGCAGCCGATGAACAACGTCGTCCGGACCGCGCTGCAGGCGTTGTCGGGCGTGCTTGGAGGCACCCAATCCCTCCATACCAATTCCTTGGACGAGACCCTGGCCTTGCCCACGGAAGAATCCGTCCGCATCGCCCTGCGCACCCAGCAAATCATCGCCTACGAGAGCGGCGTGACGAACACGGTGGATCCTTTCGCCGGTTCGTATTTCGTGGAAACCCTTACGAACGAATTGGAAGCGGACGCCAAAGCCTATTTCAAGAAGATCGACGACTTGGGTGGCATGGTGCGGGCCATCGAGCTCGGGTATCCGCAGAGGGAGATCATCGAGGCTTCATACCATTACCAGAAGCAGTTGGAGACGAAGGAAAAGATCATGGTGGGCGTACAGGACTTTACGATTGAAAACGAAAAGCCCCTCGAGTTACTCCGCATCGACCCCGCGGTGGAGCGGAAACAGATCGAGAGCACGCGGCGCGTGAAGGAGAAGCGCGACGCGGCCGCCGTGAAAGCGGCCTTAGCGGACCTGAAAAGAACGGCGGAAGGCACGGGAAACCTGATCCCTTTCATCCGTAACGCGGTCCGCGAGTATGCGACGCTCGGGGAGATCATCGATACGATGAAGGAAGTTTTCGGGGCTTATAAAGATCCCGGTCATTACTAAGGAGATTTATGGAACGGAAGTTAAGGATACTCGTCGCCAAGCCCGGACTCGACGGCCATGACCGCGGGGCCAAGATCATCGCGCGTGCCCTGCGCGACGCCGGTTTCGAAGTGATTTACACGGGTCTTCACCAAACCCCCGAAATGATCGCCGACGCCGCTTTGCAAGAAGACGTCGATTTGGTGTCCCTCTCGATCTTATCCGGGGCCCACAACCATTTGATGCCCGAAGTCATGCGCCTCTTGAAGGAAAAGGGAATGGGGGACGTCTCCGTCATCGGTGGCGGTATCATTCCTCAGGAAGACATCGTGGCGTTGAAGCAGCAAGGCGTGAAGGAGATCTTCACCCCCGGCACGGACACGCGCGACGTGGTGAAGTGGATCCGGGAAAACATCCGACTGAGAAGTTTATAAAAAATCCTTAATCTTTTACAAATTCCAAACCGGGATATTCCAAGTCCTGTCGTTTATTTGAAAAGTCGGCTGTCTTGAAACGACGAAGCCCCGCTGGATTGTTTGGTCCATCTTCATGAGTTTTTGTAGGGAGAGAGTGTCCCCTTGCGAAATTTTTCGTGAAGATTTGATTTCAATGGCGACGCTATGGGTTCCTTGAGTCAGGATGAGATCCACTTCTAAACCTGTCTTCGTCCTGAAATAAGAGGGCTTCCAACCCAGCTGATGGTAGTCGATCTGTTTTAAAATCTCATCGACCACAAATCCCTCGAATATCTTTCCGAAGGCGGAAGTGTCCTCTGCCGGTATGCCTCTTTCTCCAGCGACGAATCGGGCCAAGCCGGTATCCGAAAAATAGACCTTTGGGCTCTTGCTGATTTGCATCTTGAATCCGGCTCCATAAGCCGGAATCTTCCGACATACGAAAGTATCTTCTAGGATACCGTAGTAATTGTGGACGGTACGGTGATGTACTCCTAGAATCTTTGCCTTTTCCGTATCATGAAGGATCTCTGTATTTCGTCCGGCTGCGAGCATTAAAAATCTTTCAAAAAGACCGATATCATCGACCAAGTTTTCCCTGCGGATCTCATTTTCAAGATAGGATGCTTGATAAGAAGACAGCAGGTCGTGGGTTGCGGAAAGTTCTTTTAGAAGAAAGGGCTCGGGAAGGAGGGTGGATCTAATCGCATGTTGGAAAAAAGAAAGATAATCCCGAGGTTCTTCCAGTTGTAATTCCTTTTCGAGCGTTTCAATATCAAAAAGATGGGGAACAACACTAGGCTGGTTGAGGCATTCACTTTGAGAGAGTGGCCAAAGAGTGCGTAGAAGGCTACGTCCCGCCAAAGTCTCGGCTCTCTTTCGCTTCAAAGGTCGCGCGGAGGACCCCCAGATCCAGAACTTAATCTTTCCTTTATGTTGATCGTAGAGACCTTGAATGCCTTGAAAAAAATCAGGGATTTTTTGGATTTCATCGACGAAAACATGGAGTACACGCCCTTTGTTTTTCTTAAGCTGATTTTCAATTTCCAAGACCCATTGCTGCGGCGTGTGTTCATAAGTGCGGAGTGTAACTAAGTCCTGAAGTTTATAATCGAGAGTGGGCGCTAATGTCTCCCGAAACGACTCCATTAAAGTCGTTTTACCCACTTGCCGCATTCCCATGAGATGAATCGCTTGAGGACGTCTTTGAAGGTTCTGCAATTGGTTGATTAGCTGACGTTTTATCATAATAGCATCTATTATGATACTTATAATATCATTTTAGCAACTATTTTGATGATTTATGGTAAGTTTCGATGAGCACTCCTAAAAAAAAGAGAACGGATATCATCCCATTCATGTTGAAAAAGGCGGCGTTAACCTTGGCCAGGTCCCCTTCGGTCACCAGAGAATGCTCATAGAGAAAGAGAGCAGCGATAATGGAGAGTATGACGAAGTAGATCCAAGAAAAATGGTTCAGGACGCCGAAAAGCGAGAGCAGGAGACAGGTGAGTAAGTGAAAGGCGCGGGAGAGCCGAAGGGCTTTTCCGATCCCGAGCGAGACCACAAGGGAGTGCAAGCCCGATTGTTTGTCGAATGCGTAATCCTGCGTCGCGTAGATCAAATCGAATCCCGCCACCCACAATGTCACGGCGATTCCCAGCAAAACGGGGATGAAGTCGACTTCGCCGCGGGCGGCCACCCAAGCGCCGACCGGCGACATGCCTAAGACCAATCCTAAAATAACGTGGGAAAAGGCGGTGAATCGCTTCGCGTAGGAATAGCCGTAGGCGAATAGGACCGCGACGAAGGACAGACGAAAGGCCAAAGTATTGATGCGCGTGCAAATCAGGACGAAAAGGAGACCGCACACGACCGCCAACGTCAGCACCAGATTCTTCGAGAGAACTTTTTGGGGAATATGTCGGACCGCCGTGCGGGGGTTCCGCGCGTCGATGTCGGCGTCGAGCCAACGGTTGAAGGCCATGGCTCCCGTCCGGAGCGTCACCATGGCGAGGACCATCCACGCGAGGACGCCGAAAGGCGGTCGTCCGTCCGCGGCTACGAAAAGAGAGGCGAGGGCGAAGGGGAGGGCGAAGATCGAGTGGGAGAACTTCACCATCTCGCCGACGTCGAGGATTTTGCGGAAAAGACAATACATGGGTCTCATACCACGTCCTTTATTCCGTCAAAAGACGCAACAAATTCACCAGAAAGTCGTTTCTTCAATAAAACAGAAAAGAATAATACCTCAAGACGATTCCCCCCGTATTCAGTGGTGGCTTACCCGATGCTCGGCGTTTCATGGATTTTCAGGCATAAGTCTGAGGCTAATCGGTCGAGATGTTCCTTAAAAGATGAAAAAGGTTCGCGAGGGCTTATTTTGAACATTGAAGAACGCGCTATGGGGACTGCGAAAACTTCAAATGCTTGGAGGGCCGCGGGTCTTGTCTCCCAATAACCCACTTTCCTTTCTTCTTCAAAAGGAGTGCCCTCAACAAACAATAAGTCTGCGCCATTTAAAGGGGGCTCAGTATGAAAACGCCGAGATGTTTCTTCAGTTAAATAGCGATAAGCGATAGGTTCGGTTCTTCTGTATCCTCTTTCCGTAGCACAGAAAAGAAGTAAACTAACTAAACCCTCGGGGATCTGAGAAGATTGGTAAAGCTTTAATAATGACTGGAACGTAAACGGGTTACCTCTTTCATTCGAAACAGCGGCGAAAGCGTCTTTGGCGAGTTTACCAGCCACTACCATCCTGGCTTCCAAGACCTGTTCGGGTGTATAAGTGTCGAGATCTTTAGGGTGGTATTTTTGATGATTCTCAGCCACCGTAAGCATTCTACTCATAAGATCAGCTTGCGTGCTGATTTTGTACTCCATACCGGCGATTTTAATATCAGACATGCTTAGGTTATCGGCGATAACCATAAGAAGTTGTTTAAAATATGAAAAAAGTCTTTAGAGCTTTAATCTTGACCGGAATACCGGGGTCTGAGGTCGTTGGAGATCCCCAAATGATCGAGGATGCGCGCCAGCACCGTATCCACGGCGTCTTCGATCGTCTTGGGTTTCGAATAGAAGGAAGGAATGGCCGGGATGATGTCGGCTCCGGCTAAGGCCAAGAGGCGCATGTTTTCGATATGAACCAGGTTGAAAGGCGTTTCGCGCGGTACGAGAATGAGCTTTTTCTTTTCCTTCAAGAATACGTCGGCGGCTCTCGTCAGGAGGCTATCGGAGTACCCGTGAGCGATACGGCCGAGAGTCCCCATACTGCAGGGGATGACCACCATGGCGTCGTAACCGGCTCCGCCGGCCGAACCGCTGACGGCCGAGCCGCTGGCGAAAGGCGCACCGAAGTCTTGAGGGCCGAAAAAAGGAAATTCTAAAGTGGAATAGTCCGTGCCCATTTCTTCCCGACCGATCTGAAGGGCGTTCGGACTCGCGGTGAGATATAACTCAGCACCCGCGTTCCGAAGGAAGTTTAAGAGGCGCGTCGCGTAGATGGCTCCGCTGGAGCCGCTGATACCGATGACGAGTTTCATAGGTCGCTCTTCAAGGTTTCTCCGCCGTGATCCGATGGGAGATGCCTCCGGTCTGTGGCATGATCCGGATATCCTTAAATCCCGTTTGTTCCAGGAGTTTTTTGTACTCTTGTGTCGTGTAAAATTGCCTTACCGAATCCCTCAAGTGTTCATAGGCGGCTTTATTTCTGGATACCACAGCCCCTAAAATAGGGATCACGACTTCCGCGTAGGTGAGGTTGAAAAGTTTTGGGAAAAAAGCCGTTGGTTTGAAGAATTCGAGAATGACTAAACGTCCGCCAGGACGCAGCCAACGGTGGATGTTTTGCAGGACCAGAGGATTATTGGAAACGTTTCTCAGACCATAGGCCACCATGACGCCGTCGTAAGAAGATTCCGGTAGGTCGAAAGTTAAAACATCACCCACGCGAACCCGTATCCGTGACTTTTCAGCGGGCGTCAGCAGTGACTCGCCTTTTTTCAGCATGTTTTCCGAAAAATCGACGGCGGTCACGCGTGCGGAGGGATTTTCTTTCAGCAGCGTTTTGGACAAGGCTAAAGTCCCCGCACAGAGATCCAGAATATCCGAAAACCGTTCCCGTTGTGCCAAAGCTTTAACCCCTTGGCGCCTCCAGAGACGGTCAATCTGGAACGAAAGAAGGGAATTCAAAAAATCATACTGGGGTGCGATCGCGTTAAAAAGATGACGGATGGAGTCGGACATGACTGTCCCGCTATCATCCGTGGGAATGAAGAGAAAGTTAAAAGATACCCAGATGATTCATGACAGCCTGCAAGGAAGCCAGACTCCGCCATGTGCGATTAAAGGCTTCTAATGCCATGGCTTTCGCGGCAGGCTTCATGTCCGAGCCTTGTTTTGGCCTCTCGAAAATAAAAGGCTCGGCGACATCGATCGCCAGACGCTGTCCGACGCTAAGCCCATCACCAATCGAGTCCATAAAGGATTTCGGAAGCATACTCCCCAAGCCCCAGACGGTTATGGGTGTGAATTCAACTGGCAAGCCCGCTGCGAGCATGGCAAAAAACACGCCGGGTTTAAAGGGTTGAAGGCCTACTTCCAGAGAGCGACTATCATCCCCCGCAAGGCGCGTTCCTTCGGGGAAATAAGTGATCTCAAAGCCTTTGGAAAACCTATCCGCGACGTCAGCGTTCAGCTTTTCATGAGCCTCTTCGCCGCCCTGACGGTCGACCAAGATGTGCTGCGCGCCTTGGAAAATACCTTCACCTCCAAATAAGGGCCAACCAAGAACAGGAGTTGCCCCTAATTCTTTTTTAACGACAACCCGTCCTAAAGGATCCAGGGCCTGAAGCAGCGGGATATCGACTTGGCTCCGGTGATTCATCCCACGGGCTCGGTGAATTCCCTCGTGCCGGTGAGTTCCCAGCTTGGAAAGCCCTTCAGGGTTTAAAACGACGGGATGACAGCCGGCGAAGCCGAGCAAAGCAAGAGCCGCGGAGCTGAGAAGACGTCCATAATTTGCGTCAGCCAGATGCTTGCCAAGATAATAGTTAAGAGCGCCGCCGATATTCAAGAAATCGAGGCCCATCATCCACGCCGCAGCCGGGTTTAAAGTCCGAGAGTCAGGGGCGTGCGCGGCCATGACGCGCAGCCAATCGACGAGGTCTTCGCGAGGTTCAGAGGAGAGGCCATCTAAGAGGCGTTCTCGATAAGGAGACGGTCGTCGAATGGTTTCAGCGAACGACCCGGCAAGTTGTGGCGTGACGGTGCCTTCTAATGCCGTTGCCACCAAGTGCTGCGCATTACTCTGCCAATCTGGCGGCATACAGGAGGCTCCGAAAAGTCTCTCCCCCAAAGACCTTAACCCTAACGATAAAACCCAGGGCGGTAAATTCCCAGAAGTCAGTCCGACCTGTCCTAAAGCACGCGCATAAGCGTCAACATCCCCACCGCACGCTTCGAAAGTATGGCATCGTTCCGCCGGAGAAAAACTATTTTCCCAATTACTAACTTTCTGTACGACGTCTGTGACATCCAAGCCCGTGTGGGGAATCGTCTCTTGAAGAAGTCTTCGCGTTTCACCATCACGAAAAATCAAGCCTACCGACGGTGCATGACATGCGATTTCGCAAAGAGCTTGGGAGAGGACACGCCTGTCGGCATGCCCTCCGCAAGAATCCTGAAAGGGAGGTTGAAGATCGGATAAATGCCGTAAATGGGAAGCCACCTTGAAGTTACGGTTTAAGGTGCGAAAAACGCTTTCAAGAACACCATAAAAAGGGGCGAAATCGCCGACGGTGGAAAGCTGAAAAAGAGCATCTGCCGTTTGCTGGGTGTCATTAATCACAGCCCCTGTTAACCTAGGGGACAGTGGCAAGTGTCGTGGAGTTTCGATGATCATGGTTTATGGTCGTTAGTTCGGGAAAAAGGTTTCGAAAAATTTAAAAGAAATTTAAAAGAAATGAGAGACCCAGTTAAAAACATTTGTGAGAGCTTGAGTTAATAAGACTTGAGCGGACCTTCTAAGAACTACGGGGGGTTGGGTACTGGCTTCGAGAGGCTGATTTTTATCGGCTGAGCGAAGCTGATAATAGGATCGACGTGCCCGGCCTGTGAGTGCGCCTACCGCAAAAGCGGAAGCCATTTTAGAAAGAGCCCACGGGATTGCGGGTGTCGAGAGAGGATGTTGGAGTGCCCCAAAAAAAACATCGGCTCCCATAAAGGCTATCAAAGGGGCGATATCTCTTAAGAAGGAATCCCTGGTTTTTGTAATCTCTCCGGGCTCAGGGATAAAAAGGCGGCCTGCCATAGCCGTTAGCGCTCCGGCAGCGATAGACGCGGCGGTTGCTAACACATCGACGGGTTGATTCTCTTGAAACGCTTGAATAGCAAGCGCGGGTGCGTTTCCTAAAGCCAGTCCAAGGGCTGTCGCGCTAAAGGTAGTGGCATATTTTTCCCCATCGAAAATTTTCCCGCTAGGAGGGAGTGGGAAGGATCCTGAAGCCTGTGGAGGGCGTGGAGCGCCATATGTTTTTATGGTTCGTGTCCCATCTTCTTCGTGGACGATATAGGCCGTGACCTGTGGGGCTATCTCAGGATCGGCATCTGTCTTATATCCACCAGTGATGTATGGAAGAAGGGCCGCTCTCGGATTGATAGCGAAAATTTCTCCTCCAGCCTTTACGCCTTCTTTTAAAAGGTCTCGATCTGAAGCGGAATCTGTCATGACTTTCCGAACAACCACTTTAATCCCTAGTTTCTTATAGAGATCGGCATTAAATTCCTTGAGAATTTGAGCGATACCCGTCACCGGCCCGATGCCTGTGACTTTTTCATGGCCATGGAGATGATGGACGGCAGAGACTTTGCCGGTAGATGAATCATAAACTACGCGGGTACCACGCACATTGCTCTTATCGACTCCTAAACTCGCTGCGAGGGGCTCGACGATATCTTCGGGAGAGGCCGATAGGAAAAGGGGCACTCGGCCCTCGGCTGCATCTCTAAGAACATGTTCGACTACGAAGGGCACTAAATTAATGTGCCCGAATCTTTCCGAAAAGCGACGCAAGCTACCTCGAAGCCCTTTTTCCTCGATGTGTGTCAGAGAGCCTTGCACCACTTTCTCGACAAAACCCCCTTCTATTTTTTTGCCCTCTTTTAAGTCCCGCTTTATCGAAGTGCCGGCACCCACGAGGGTTTCCCAAACTATCGAAGGGTGGAGCAGACTGGTGATCACGCCTGGGTCGAATCTTAAAAGATCTAACCCTAACCAATAAGCCCATCTTTGCCCATGAATCATAGGGAGCTTGTCATGGACGAGCGTCCCATCCACATCATAGAGGCAGAGTTCGATGGTTTGACCGCGAAACTTCTCGGGATTTTCACGCAACTCATCGAGCGACAGTGCTTCAGATATTTTTGGGACGCCGGCGTTATAAGCGCACAGGATTAAGAATTGCCTCAACTCTGTTGGTAATCCACTCAAGTCATGGGGGGGACGCCCGGGAGAGTCTGCTTTTTGCGTTGGTGGGTGTTCGCGAGAGAATAAAGAGGAATGGGGACGCTGGGCTTCCAGAGCTACAGGAAAATGGAGGGTCTGGTAGGCAAATTCTTTGGAATAGGTGAGACCACCGCCGGCATTACTTGGAGCAACTGTGGGGAAAGGTGCTTGGGGCGGATAATGTGTGAGTGTTAATAATGAAGGGGTGTTCATAATTTCCTTTTTTCCGGATCAGTTTAACGTCATCTTCACGGCGCCGAATGTTTCGAACATGCGGGAGAAAAGCCCATTGCGGGCGCCGAAGAGATAGCGAAGCATGCTCGCCTGCTTTCCTTCGTCTAAATCGTCCCAATTTTTTGGCTTACCCAAGGCCTCGAAGATTTGGTCCGTCGTCATCCAGGACTCCGCTGGGACTAAATGTCCAAAATGAACCTTCAGCGTGTCTTCACCAGGCCTCATGCGGGGGAGCATGTTTTCGTTCGTGTAAAATCCTTCGACTGACTGTAAGGCTCTTTGGATGCGGGCGGGACTGCCGCTGGCGACGGCCTTTGCGATGTTGCGCAGGGCGTCCTCCGAAGGCATGGGGACCGTGATCTCGCCGTTGATTTTCGCGGAGTCGTAATTGAAGGTAAAGAGAGGAACTCCTCCTTGACGGGCCACCGTATTAGGCATTCCGTTGCTGAATAAGGTCACCGTATTTAGCCCTTTCATATGAAGGGCGTGAGGGTTTTCCTTCAGATTCATGTGGGGAGGGAGCCACATGGAGGCGATCTGGCGGGTGCCACTTGCGTATAAAAGCTGCATATTGCCGCGCGCCAACTGTGATAACAAAGTGAAGAATTCTTCGGCCCGCCGCTTAGGGTCTTTGATGCGAGTCACATAACCGCCCATGCCTGCGACTCTCGTGACATCCAGAGTCTCCGCAACCATTTCCGCGGAGGGTTGGAAGGCTTTCCATACTTGCTGAACGAGCAAAGGCGCTTTTTTGGGATCTGCTTCGGAGACGACTTTCGCAGCTCCATGCGCGAGAGGTTGCGCAACTTGATTTAAGAGTGTGCCGACTCCGGGTATTCTCTGAAGACTATCATAAAGCGAGCTGTGCGATACTACGCCACCCAAGGCGGGCCCGACGGTTGGGAAAAGGAGCACTCCCAGTTGGGCTAGAATGCTGACATGAGGCAATCCCAAAACATAGGCTAAGGACAAGGCGATGGCGAATTCCAACTGCCCGACATGGAGAGCGTCGATGACGGCCGGACGTAAGGCCGACTGTTTCAAGACGAGCTGTTCAAAGCCCTCGGGATAGGCTTGGGCGCCTCCCATGACTAAGCCCGTTTCAGGTCTGAAAGCGACACCGAGGTACGGAAGCAGATCTTCGACCCCTAAGACGGTGACATCTCTGGCATATGTCATGAGCTGTTCGGTCATCACTTCACGGGCAGCCACCATGCAGATGTAACGGAGATCGTAAAAGCCCATTTCCTGGAGGGGAAGTTCGGGGGCGGAACGGATGATAGGTTCCACAAAGGCTTCGAAGCCGACCATACCCTTTTTTTCGCGCGTTAAGAAGTGAGCCTGATCACGGTAGGCGAAGGACATAAGTTGGATGTCCTCGTGGTTTTGCCCTCGGATGGAGCGAATGGACTTGGCGATCTCGTGCATTCTCCACAAAGCGATAAAGGCATCCCGATTAACCGAGTTTTCGTTGAAAGGACGGTGATGGCTCGATTCTTCGATTAAGGCTTTGAAGTTTTCGCGGTGGCTTTGAGATCGTTTTTGATACTCTTGCTTGGCCTTCCGATATTCTTTGAGCAGGAGCTCCAAACGTCTTTTTTTAAGGAGGTCGAATCGCCCCACGGGGACTTCTCCGCCTTTATCTGCGACGAGCGCGTCGTAACGGAACACCTGCCAGTCCTCCTCTATCCGATAGGCGTCCAGCTCCCGAAGTTTTTCCGCTTTATTGTGTGCGTATCTTAAGGCCATGGTTTCGGCGTTGAGCCGACCCATTTTTATTCCATAGTCGGCGTATAACGCTTGGGCTTTATCCTGGAGGTTTCGGATATGGGCGATGTGCGTCTGGTGTTGGGGGGCGTCGATACTAAACTCAAGGAAGCGGGCGTACTGTTTTTGTAACTCGTCGAAACGGGTTTGCTCGCTAGGGATTGTTTTGCCTTGAGCCAGATGGATGGCGATCCTCTCGGCCTCGAAACGGACGTCCGTCAGTCGTTTCAGCTCGGACGCGAGCTCTCTATCCGAGGGTTGATCTTTGAGGTGAGCTTCCACGTGTCGACATTCGGCGACGATGGCATCGACCATGTATTGACCCATGCCGATGTAATAGTCGAGTCTTAGGCGAAACGCCTCTTTTTCATCCGCCTTCGTCTCAAAGGCTAGTTTTCGTAGCAGAAGATCGTATTCACGGGGGTGAATGCCATTCTCCTTTAAATACGGTGAGTCTCTGATAGCTTGATCCCGATCATAATAGGCTTTGGATGCGGGCATGAAATCAGGCAGCCCTCCGAGCTCTCCCACCTTTCGTATCAAAGTATCGTAATCTTCGTTCCGTTGGTTTTGCAGGACGATGAGTTCCTGGACAAACTGATTGTACCGGTTATGAACGTTGTTTCCGTGGGCGCTTTTTTGGGCTGCGACAAAAGCCTCACAGCGTTCCAATTCTTCTTTATTTTTTTCTTCGAAGGCCAATAAAGCGGCGTCGTCCGTGGAGAGAGGGGGGAGGTCGGGCGCTTCCTTTAGTGTGATTTTACCGGCTACATGGGATGCGTCATAGGCGTAATTTTCGGAAGCTGTTCTTCCATCCGTTCCATGATTCACGAATCGCTTGGCGACGTACTCCGCGATCGTTCGGGCGGTTTGACCGGCCTTGGTGACAGGAAGGGGGGTTGGGGAGCGAGGCGTTACCAAAGCCTGAATTTTTTCGGTTTCCGCCACGAGCCGGCCCTGAAGCTCAGCAGATGCTTGCGGTGCACCGGTTGTCGTAGTCTCACTCAACGCTTCGGTGAGGCGCGTGTCATTGGCGGGGGCGGGATTTTGAAAATAGGTTTGAAGATCTCTAAGGCCGCTTAAAAAAACGCGACGGGAGGGTGAGCGCAATCGTTCGGCGATATCCGTTTGCCCCAGACCTTGGACGACATCGGCCAGCTTCTGAGCGGAGCCCTTACTGGCATTAACTTGTGCGATGGCGACGGAGGCTGAGGCGGCGCCTATCCACGCGCTGATGACATCTTTAAATTGTAGGGCTCCTGTGGGAGGCGTGGAAATGGAGTCGGCGGGCAGGGCCATGCGTCGTATCCTTGAGTCGTCATTCGTTGATCGAATCTAACTCAATCGATTTCGACGGCTTGAAATAAAAGTTTCCTATTTTTTTCGCTTTTGTGATTTTTTCGATAAAATCAAAAGAGGAATCAGGCGGCCTGAACAAGAACGCCGTTGTTGTTCGCGGCCTGCATCTCTCCCAAAAATCGAGCTTGGGCCACCGCAGCAGCCATCTCTAAAGCATGTAAGCTCTCTTCGGGAGTGTTTCTGATATAATCATTTACGTTTAATATGGCACAAGGAGCGATGATCACGGGTTGGCTTTGCCTCACCCCTCCCTTAAGGGCTTGAGCCATGTTCGTCGGTAGGATTTGCCCGGTGCCGCAAATGGCATACACGACGACGTAAGTATCCCGCGGATGATCTTTATGCACGCGAAGTGCGAATTTAAAAGCTCCGGATCTTGATCGCAGCGCACCGACCTCCTCGGTCCTCAGAGGCGTCTCGGCACGAGTCCCTTCGGGTAGCCAGAAGACGGAATGTCCTGCGCGGGATTCATCTTCCATCAATTTTAACCCCTCATCCTGGATACGTTGATATTCCGTATCCCCACCCTCACGATCGATCATCAAGTGGGGAAATGCGCACAAGAGACCGCTTTTTTGCCAAAGATTGGGATCGGAAGGGTGGCAAAAAGGATTCTTTCCCAGGATTAGAGCTTCAAGCAGCTCGATCTTCGCGACATAAGAAGCGGGATGGAGCTTAAAATAAAGGATGGGATCCAAATGACTGCGGTGGTTGCCTACTCCAATGAGCTTAGCCCCCCGACTACGAAGCTTCATGACCTCTCTCATGAGAGTCTCATTTAAAAAAATGGGTTGCCAGTTCTGATGACGCAGCATGCTCAATGTCCCTTCCCCTAAAAGTCTTTCGTAAGACCGACGACTAGGATCCTCCATGACACTGGCTGCTGCCAAGGCTCCCACGTGCAAAAAATCAGCGATGAGCGTCATGAGGGCGCGGCGGCTTTGGGTCGGTTGGCGTGCGGCTCCATGACTATATCGAAATGTTTCAAAGAAAATGTCTTCGGGACTGTGATTAGCAGATTCCCATGGATTCCACGGCTCTTCCCGCTGAAAATAATCGTCAAAGTCTCGCGCAGTGATGGATGTTCCCGCTCTTTTTAGAAACTTACGCACCACTTCTTGATCCTGAAAAGTGCCGATGGCACTGGAAGTTAGGAGCGATGCAGCTAACGCGCCCGCATTTTCCGATAAAAGGTAATAGGCGATTCTAAGAGCATTTTGAAGATTTAAGGGAGGACAGGACGGATTCGAGTCCGGGGGGTGTGATAGCATAAGACGCGCTAGATCAAATGGCGTGCGTAGGGAAGGGTGTGGGGTTACGACCCCCGAAGCTTGTTGTAAGCCGCGGAAAAAACCATGTTCAAATGGAGCCGTAGGGAGAGGGGGTAACGATCGGTTCCATGCTGCAGCATTCTGTCGTACTTTGCTAATATCGATCGGGGAATGTTCCACATATTTTGAGAGCTCGCGAAGCAATAGTGGATGCTGGCTTAGCGCCCGACAGGCGCCTCGGTGGGAAGCAATTTCCCTTAAATTCATGGCGACCGTATGAATGTTATTTCCAAGACGTATTAAATGTCTATGTCTCAAAGCATGATGGGTCGTGGCTTTGGGATGGGAGGAGCGTGTTGTGCCTCTAGCCCTCGCGTCTTGGGCTTCTACGTAACGATTCACAACGTGAAAAATATCCTCCATGATAGGAAAGGGATTTGGTTGTGTAGGTTCAAGTCGAAAAAGATGATCGCTCAAATGAAAGAGAGCGCTTTGAACATCTAAGGGGTCATGCACCCCTTCCGCAAGACGGGGGGAAAGGTAAACATAATTGGATGTGATGCCTAGTTGCATGAGTGAGTTTCGCTATTATTTTGGTTGCCACTTAGCTTCTAGAGGGAATCGACATTATTTTTAATAAGTTGCGAACATTTTTGGCGGAAGCTGACTTTTTAGCACTCTTGTCCCGCCGCCCACCCCGAGGACCAGGCCCATTGGAAGTTGTACCCTCCCAGCTCCCCCGTGACGTCGAGGACCTCTCCGATGAAAAAGAGGCCGGAAATAGACCGGGACTCCATGGTTTTGGATGAAAAACACTCCGTATCCACGCCGCCTCGGGTGACTTCCGCTCGGGCATAGCCGACCGTGCGGGCGGGAACCCAGGACCATGAATGGATTTCTTGCGCTAAATGCGAGAGGTCTTGATTTGAGATCTCATTTAAGGGTTTGTCTGGAAAGCGCATGAGATGGGCTAAATGTTCCGCCAAGCGTTGAGGCCAGAAAGCGCTCATGAAATTCTTTAACGTCTTACGCTCTCCCGCTAATTTCTTCTCCAGCAGGCATTGGCTCAGAGTGACGCCCGGACACCAATCGATTTGAATCGGTTGATCGCGTTCCCAATAGAGAGAAGCCTGCAAGGCCGCCGGCCCGCTCAACCCTTGGTGCGTAATTAAGAGGTCTTCTGTGAAGGTTTTAGGCGTGAAGGATTTGGATTTCACAATGATGCGGACCGGTGTCGAGATGCCCGAGTAGGGTTTCCATGCTTTTTGGAAGGCGGGGTCGCCGCCGAAGCCGTCGAGAGCCGGCGCGGTGGGGACGATCTTCATCCCAAACTGCCGCGCGATCTCATAGCCGAATCCCGACGCGCCAATTTGGGGCAGCGAAAGCCCTCCCGTTGCGACCACCACGGTTTCCGCGGTAATGTCTTCATAGGTCGGGCGATTCGTATGAATCAGGAACGAGCCTGATTTCCCTCCCGATTTTTGAATGGAAAGAACCTTGGTCTCCAAAAGCAGTGTCGCCCCTAGCGCGACGCTCCCATTCAAGAGGAGCCGCAAGATATCCTTAGCGGAATCACGGCAGAATAACTGCCCCGGTTTTTTCTCGACGAAGGCGATGCCGTGCTTTTCCACGAGCTCCAAAAAGTGATGGGACGTGTAGCGTGACAGGGCGGATTTGCAGAAGTGAGGGTTGGCCGAGAGGAAATTTTCGGGGGATGCGGCGAGGTTGGTGAAATTGCAGCGGCCTCCGCCCGAGACGAGGATTTTCGCGCCGGGCTTGGCATTATGCTCCAAGAGCAGCACCCGACGGCCGCGTCGAACCGCTTGAGCGGCACAAAAAAGGCCGGCGGCACCGGCGCCGATAATGACCACATCGTAGAAAGATTTCATGGGGACTAGGTGTGTGCGTCGTTTGCCGGTTGGGGGCAACTGAATCTTAGCGCCGTCGGAAGCGATCTCTCACCGAGAGACCGCCCAGCAGGAGTCCTTTTCAGGCTTCACCGAACGGACATAGGGTAGAGGTCACCAATGCCCTTAAGAATCGTCCAAAGGAACTTTCCTCTTCGATGGCGGGAAGGATCGGACGGCCAGCTTCGTCCTGGCCCGTGACTGTGATGACCCCGGAGGTCATGTCACCGTCCCTCGTCAAAAACTCGCATTCGAAACTCGGCTCTCTCTGGATATGGAGTAAGTCGTCGTAAGGTCTCGCGATGGAGGGCGTCGCTTCGCGAAAAGCCCGTAGGCCGGCACCGATGAAGCCGGCGTCTCCTTGAGGCTTGAGAGGAATCTTAGGAATCAATCCCGAGTCTTGAGCCGCCTCCCATATGAGGGACGGCAAGGGAGCTTCCCGACTCGACTGAAAAAAATCTCGGGCGATGGCCACTAACGCTGGGTTGAGCTCGATCCTCACGCTGAGTTGAGCCGCACTATCGGTACGGACTTCCTCTGAGGAAGTGACCGTCGTTACGCGGAAGGAAAGGGAAGCCCCAGCTCCCCCTAAGAGAAGCGTGTCCGTGAAGGAGAACCGCATGAGGGGGCTCGCTGCCCCACGGGGGCGTGCTTCCTTATCCAGCTTCAGGCATCTCGGACCTTCTTTTTGGGTATAGGCGACTCCCCACGTCTTCTCCCGGTCCCCCGTCGTATTTTGGATCCACCCATCGTCGATTTCTTTCGTCGTCAGGGGGCTATCACCCCATATTTTAGAGAATACGAAGGGAATGCGGGTGTGCGGAGGAAAAGCGTCGATCCCTTTCATGTAGTCCCTTATTCCCTCCGAATAAGGGGCTAACGGCGGCAAAATCAGCCGCGCCGCCGCGGACTCGTAACGCGCTTGGTCCAGGAAAGCGCGGGTATAGTCCAACTGGGCCAAATCCATGTTCTTCTCCTTATGATACGGAGCATTTATCGTCGGATCTCTGGAAAAGTTGCGACCTTATTTTGCCCTTGATGATGCGGGCCGGATGAAGGAAGAGCGGCGGCCATGAACCGCGTGTCGCCGGCAGAGGCTCTTCGATTATGGGATTCTCCTTGGGAGGAGACGAGGCAGCGGGCCCACGAAGCGCGGTGTCGCCACTATCCCGACGGCCGGGCCAGCTATATCGTCATGCGGATCGTCAGTTATACGAATGTGTGCGTGGCTGATTGTTCCTATTGCGCCTTTTACCGGCGTCCGGGCGATGATGACGCTTATGTGCTTTCCAAGGAACAAATTTTCGAGAAAATCGATGGGTTGTTAAAATCCGGAGGATCCGTAGTGGCCATGGAAGGCGGATTCAATCCGAAGCTTCGCATCGATCATTACGAGGATCTTTTCGCCTCGGTCCGGAAAAAATACGGGGATCGCATCGAGATTTACGGGCCGACGATCGTCGAAGTCATTTTTATCGCGAAGAGCTCGAGGATTTCCTTGGAAGAGGCCCTGATACGCCTCAAGGCGTCGGGTTTGCGGTGGATCCCGGGAGGCGGGGCCGAGATCCTGACCGACGCGTGGCGCGAAAAGTTGTCGCCCAAAAAATATTCCGTGAAGGACTACATCGACGGCATGCGTTTGGCGCAAAAAATCGGTTTCGGGACGACGGCGACGATGGTGATCGGTTTCGGGGAAACGATCCAGGATCGTCTCGAACATCTAGAACATATACGCCGTCTCCAAGACGAAACCGGCGGTTTCGCGAGTTTCCTGCTGTGGACTTACCAACCTCTGAACACGCCGATGGGCGGCTCACTGGCTTCAAACGACGAATACCTCAGGACCCTTGCCATCAGCCGCCTTTATCTGGACAATATCCCTGTCGTCAGGGCCTCGTTTTTGACGCAATACGACAAAGGGCCCGAAGCTCTCACCGCCGGTGCCCATGACTTCGATATTCCCCTAGAAGATCAAGTCACGCAGCTGGCGGGGGCCAAGATAGAGGAGAGTGTGGACCGTGTCCTGGATTGGGTCAAAAAGGCCGGCCTGACCCCTGTCAAGCGGTCTCCTTATGAGCGAAAGCCTTCATATTCATAAAATCGATAGCCTCGTTCCCAAAAAAACCACCGTCTTTTTCCTCCATGGCATCATGGGTCGTGGCCGCAATTGGCAAGGATTCGCGGAAGCCTTGGTGCGGAACAAACCGGACCATGAAGCGGTCTTGGTCGACTTGCGCCTTCACGGGGCTTCCCAGGGTTTCGAGCCGCCCCATACGGTCGCCGCCTGCGCCGAAGACGTGATCCGCCTCATGAAGGACTACGGGGACGGGGAGAAGATCCTCGTTGGACACTCCTTCGGCGGCAAAGTTTCCCTCGCCGTCGTGAAGACTTCGACGATACCCGTCAAACAAGTCTGGTTGGTGGATTCCTTCCCGGGACTTTCCGTGCGACACGGGGAAGTCTGGAAAATGATGGCATGGCTCCGGCAATCCCCGCAAACCTTCTCCTCGCGCCAGGAAGCCGAGGAAATGCTGCGCGCCCAACGGTTTTCGGACGTCGTCCGCCGGTGGATGGTGACGAACCTCAAGGCGGAGGGAGACGGTTTTCAATGGGTTTTTCCGGTGGAGGGCATCAGCGCCTTGATCGAGGATTATGCGAGAACCGACCTGACGGAAACGCTGCTCGACCCTCCGTGTCCCGTTCATTTGGTGAAGGGAACGAAGTCGCCGTTGATCACGGACGATCTCATCCAAAGAATGAATCATTCGACAAGCCCGTTTCCCATCTTCCTCCACCTCGTCGAAGCGGGCCATTGGGTCCAAAGCGAGAACCCGAAGGCGTTGTGGGAGGCGATGAAAGAATACTTTTAGAGCTTTTCCCAATCCACGGGGCTTCGGAAATAATCTAATAACCGTCGATCGTTCGGAGAAAGGCCAGCGGCTTTATCGGGGAATTTTTCTATCATTCTAGCGATGATCGTATCGACTAAGCATCCTTGTTCATCCAAAGATAATGATTTGTGTGGTTGGGCGAAAAACAACCGACGAGATTTCAATGAGGCAAGCTCTGGTTGGAAAAAAAATGAAACGAATAGTCCGGGTCAGCAGCGCCTTTAAGATAGGAAAGTAGGTCGTCTTCATCAATTAGTAATTGTGCGGTTTGCCATAGCCTAACGTAATGAATGAGGCTGCAGATATAAATATCACCAAATCCCCAAAAATGGTCGTCATGAAACCTATCTGCGCAAAAAAGGATAAAATGGAGATTTTTATCAGATGCTATGCGAAGCGAAGAGTTATTGGCCGCTCTCACCATCGCCTGAATCCACTTTTCGGCTTTGCGAAAATCCTCGAGCTCCCGCATCCCGATCGTTCGGGAGTAAACAGGCTTTTCCGAACAGTGTCTTGAGAGAAAGCAGGGTAAGAGACCTAAAAGAGGTTCCGTCCGGGGATCTGCATGGTAACGACCACTTTCGTATCTGCCGAAGGCCCAATCGCCATTTACTCGCAAAGAGCTCCAAGGATCCCTAAGATAAATCCCTTTTTTTCCGTTCGGCGTCTCTACGATCATTAGATTCAGACCAAGAGATCTCGCTTCGGCTATTTGTCTCTCATTGAGGGGCTTCGGATAGAAAAAAACCGTGCTTGAAGAGCGTGTGGGCGTTGAAATTTCATTGGGAATTTTTACGTCTGATACATCGATAAGATTAACAGTTCCTGCATCAACACGTTGCTCCATATCAAAAACGGTTTTTCTTCGGCATTGAGGGTACTTTTCGCACAAAGATTGGATGGCCGTTGTCTTGCCGGATCCTGAAGGACCGACAACGATGATTTTTCGTATGCCTTGAGCAATGATTCCTTCGATCTCTTTAGTTTCACGGGCCCGATATTCCGATAAACCGATATGTGGGGGATCAGCTTCGATAGGAAGAGCAGCCCCTTCGAAGGCTTTTCTCCAAGCCTCCGTTCTTATCGGTTCAGACCGACAATCTTGTAGTTGGCGCCAACCATTATAAGCCACCATTGCAATGGATACGGCTCCTATCATGCTCGCGCCCTCTTGGGTCGGAGCCAATAAGGCCGTCAATCCAATGAAACGCGTCAAAGGAGAAATCGTTTGAGTGATGGAATTTGCGACATTCACAAAGGATGTTATCGGGGTTTAGGGAAAAGAGTTGCGGATATTTAATAAATGATCGCCGTTAAATACGAAGCCTAAACCCAGGCGACCCATTCATCGTTTAGTTGAGGACGGGATGAGTGCATGACAAAATTTCTTTACCCATTCATTCCCCGATGATCTTGACCAATACCCGCTTGCGGCGATTGCCGTCGAATTCCCCGTAGAAGATCTGTTCCCAAGGCCCGAAGTCGAGCTTTCCTTTCGTAATCGCGACGACGACCTCGCGGCCCATGACTTGGCGTTTGATGTGGGCGTCGGCGTTGTCCTCGCCCGTGTCGTTGTGGCGGTATTGGTCGATCGGCGCGTGGGGGACGAGTTTTTCCAGGAAGACTTCGAAATCGTGGTGCAGGCCCCGCTCGTCGTCGTTGATGAAGACGCTGGCCGAGATGTGCATGGCGTTCACCAAGCAGAATCCCTCTTGGATCCCGCTTTTTCTTAAAGTGGCTTCGACTTGGGGCGTGATGTTGACGAAGGCCCTGCGGCCCTTCACGTCCATCCAGATTTCCTCGCGGTGGGATTTCATAATGGCCCCTTTGATGGGGTGTCTTGATCCATAGGGATCCAAAAAAGAAGGATCATCGAGGGGAGGGTCGCCGCGCAGCTCACCAAGAAGAGGTTCGTATAACCGATTTTTTCGACCAGGATCCCACTGAACCCTCCGAAGACCGTCGACCCTAGGCTCATGATCGCCGTGCCGATCGCGAAATGTGCGGCCTTATAACGGACGTCGCAGAGCCTCATGAGGTACACGGTGAGGGCGGCGGATCCCAAGCCGGCTGCTACGTTTTCGTATCCATGGGTCAGAGCGATGAAGAACATGCCCGAAGGGATGTTCGGATCCGGTCGGTAAATAGAGAGTAAAACATAAGCGGCGATGTTGACGTTCATGAGAAGCGTGAGGGGCCATATGGATTTCTTCAGGCCCTTTTTTTGGATCCACCAAGCGCCTAGCATCGTGCCGCCGATGGTTGAAAAGGCTCCGATAAAACCGCCCAGCCAAGCTATCTGAGGCTTTGTCACGCCGAGTTCGCGCATCAAAAAGGGAGTATTCATGGAGAAGAGGATCTCATCCCCGAGTTTATACGTAATGATGAAGAGGAGGATGATGCCGATCTTTTCGCGGCTTAGGTAGGTCCGGAACGAATCGGCGAAGCCTTGCCGGATCGCGGAAAAGTTC
>CAZKQW010000017.1:0-36904 GCA_964555055.1 uncultured Pseudomonadota bacterium
TCTACTTCCACACCCAACTTCCTCAAAGCTTTTTTAAGAGTTTTTCAGGAAACTGTTAGAAATCGAATTCGCCTGATTTGTCGTATAATGTGTTCGTAATATGGGTGCTGTTTCGACGATGATTCTAACCGTTATTACGATCGCTTCACTCCTTTTCGTATGGGGCCGTAGGAAATCTTATGCCGCCTTAAAGAAAAGTAACGCAACTTTGGAGGAAAGAGTCCGCGAGCGGACGGCAACCTTAGAAACTAAAATGAGCGCGCTGATGAATGCTAACTCGGAATTGGAGAGGTTTAACCGTACCGTTATCGGTCGGGAAAAGCGCATTATCGAATTGAAGCATGAGATCAATCGCCTTTCCCTTCAAACAGGACAGACGCCTCCCTACCATCTTCCTTTTCAATCCGAGGATCTAGTTGCTTCGGCTCCGGGTTTGGATTCCAGCAAAGTGTCTCCAGGGGAAAAAAATCCGCAGAAGATCACCGCTTCGAACTTCGTGGAAGATACCGATGAGGCGCGAAGGCGCTTGGAGCGCGCAGGAGATGAACTCAAGAAGCGCGAACGGATCATGCAAAGCCTTTTGGAGGACTTGCATGAGTCCAACGTCAAGACGCTTGCCCGTTTGGCCGCCATCGTTGAATTCTCCGACGATGCGATCATCGGCAACAATCTAGACGGGAGCATCACCAGCTGGAACCACGGGGCAGAAAAGATATTCCAATACAGCTCCGAAGAGGTCGTTGGAAAAGGAATTTCTTTGATCGTCCCTCCGCTTTCTCCTGGAAACGGAAAAGACGAATCCTTGGAATTTTTAAAGAGAATCCAGCAAGGGGAGAGCGTGGAGCATTATGAAACCGTATGCCTCAAGAAAGATGGCGCGGCCATCAATGTCTCGATGACCCTGTCTCCCATCAAAGATAATCAACTGAAGACGACGGGTATTTCGATCATCGCGCGCGACATCACTGAGCGAAAAAGATTGGAGCAGGTGAAAGACGATTTCCTCAGTACGGTTTCCCATGAGTTGCGCACGCCTTTGACGATTTTAAAAATGGGCATCGACAATTACGAGCGCGAATCCTTGGAGCGTTTGAATACCGATGAGAGGGAGATGATCCAAATCTTCAAGAAGAATATGGACCGCCTTGAGCGTCTCATCAACGATCTCCTCGATTTTTCTCGTCTAGAATCTGGAAAAACCAAGATCAAGCCGATGGCGATTCGTGTCGACTCATTGATAGAGGAGTTGACGCAGGGGTTTCAAATTCCGGCTAAAGAGTATGGTATCGAGCTAAAGAACAAAGTGGAGAGAAAGCCGCTTTCTTTCGAAGCGGATCCGGATTTGATCGCGCGAGTCCTAACGAACCTATTCAATAATGCCCTACGATTCGCAAAATCGACCGTCGAGGTCGAGGCGAAGCAAGAAAACGGCCTCATTCATATGAGTATCCGCGACGATGGGCCGGGAATTAAGGCTGAGCATCTACCTTCTTTATTCCACAAATTCATCCAAATCGATCGACCCATCGGAGGTGCCGGCTACAAAGGGACCGGCCTCGGCCTAGCGATCAGCAAAGAGATCATTGAGCTCCATGGTGGGAAAATCTGGGCTGAGAGCCAATTAGGTCAAGGGTCTCAATTCCATTTCACCCTCCCTTTAAAAGCAACAAACCCTTGACTCCACTTGTTTCCCATATATAGGACCTTGCCGGTCATATAAGACTGTAGTAGTCTTATATAATGAAAGGGAAATAAAGCGATGCTTCAATTCAATCGAAAAACCGAATACGCTTTTTTAGCCGTTGAATACGTGGCGAGGAAGGCGGCGGAAGTTCCGGGAGCGGTGACCAGCACCCGGGAGATTTCTGAAGCCTATCATATGCCTTACCCTTTACTTGCCAAAATTATGCAACAGCTTGCGAATCACGGACTGATTAAGTCCGTTCAAGGGACGAAAGGCGGTTATATTTTGGCCAAGAAGGCTGCCGACATTTCCGTCGTGGATATCGTCGAAATCTTCGACGGCCGCGTCGCGGTCGCGGATTGCTTCAAGGAAGAGAAAATTACCTGTCCTCAATGGGATGGGTGCCAGCTGAGGGATCCTTTTTATGAATTGAACCTCAAAATATATCAGTTGGTGTCGGAAACGAGTATCGAGGACCTTTTGAAAAAAGCGTCCCAGCCTCTCTATCCCCTGACCCCGCCGCGCCAAACGAAGGAGGCGCTTTCATGACGGCTCCCATCCAGGAAATCACGAATCAAGAATACAAGTACGGCTTCGTGACCGATATCGAAGCCGATACGGTCCCGCCGGGACTGAGCGAAGATATTATTCGCTTCATCTCGAAGAAGAAGAACGAGCCTGAATTCATGTTGGAGTGGCGCCTAAAAGCTTATCGTCAATGGTTGAAAATGAAGGAACCCCATTGGGCTTATGCGAAATACCCTACCATCGATTACCAATCGATCGTTTACTATTCGGCCCCGAAACCAAAGAAGGAGATCCAAAGTTTAGATGAAGTGGATCCAGAGCTCTTGGAGACCTTCAATAAGCTGGGGATTTCTTTGGACGAGCAGAAACGCCTTTCAGGCATCGCGGTGGATGCGGTTTTCGACAGCGTGTCCGTGGCGACCACTTTCAAGGGAAAGCTCAAGGAATTAGGGATCATTTTTTGTTCGTTCTCCGAGGCTGTGCAGGAGCATCCCGATCTCGTGCGGAAATACCTGAGCAGCGTCGTCCCCGTCACCGATAACTTCTACGCGGCTTTGAACTCCGCTGTTTTCACAGATGGCTCCTTTTGCTACATCCCCAAAGGAGTGCGGTGTCCTATGGAGCTTTCCACCTATTTCCGCATCAATGCCGCCAACACGGGACAATTCGAGCGCACCCTCATCATCGCCGACGAAGGATCTTACGTGAGCTATCTGGAAGGATGCACGGCACCGATGCGCGACGAAAATCAACTGCATGCGGCCGTGGTCGAGCTCGTGGCATTGGACGGTGCTCAGATCAAATACTCCACCGTGCAGAACTGGTATCCGGGCGACAAAGAGGGAAAGGGTGGTATTTACAATTTCGTGACCAAGCGCGGGAAATGTTTCAACCGCGCCAAGATTTCCTGGACCCAAGTCGAGACCGGTTCGGCCATCACGTGGAAGTACCCAAGCTGCATCCTGCAAGGCGACGATTCGATCGGCGAATTCTATTCGGTCGCCGTCGCCAACAACTACCAGCAAGCCGACACCGGTACGAAGATGATCCACATCGGCAAGAACACGAGGAGCACGATCGTCTCCAAAGGCATCTCGGCGGGCCATGGGCAGAACGCCTACCGCGGTCTCGTGAAGATACAAAAGACCGCCGAGAACGCCCGTAACTATTCGCAATGCGATTCCCTCCTCATGGGCGACCTGTGCGAGGCGCATACGGTGCCCGTGATCGAGGTGAAGAATAATTCCGCGCAGATGGAGCACGAGGCTTCGACGTCCAAGATCAGCGAAGAGCAGCTTTTCTACTGCAAGCAACGAGGCCTTTCGGCGGAAGACGCCGTGAACCTGATCGTCAACGGGTTCTGCAAACAGGTGTTCAAGGAGCTGCCGATGGAATTCGCCGTCGAAGCGCAGAAGCTCCTGGAAGTGAGTCTGGAAGGAAGCGTGGGATGATTATGTCAGAAACTTTATTGGAAATTAAGGGCCTCAAGGCGCGCATTAAGAACGGCAACGACGTGTTGGACGGGATTTCTCTAACTATCAAAAAGGGCGAAGTCCACGCGATCATGGGACCGAACGGTTCCGGAAAGAGCACGTTGGCTTCTATCTTGGCCGGCAAAGAAGCTTACGAAGTGACGGGAGGCGAGGTCTTATTCGAAGGGAAGAATCTCCTCGACCTCTCCGCCGAGGAAAGGGCGCGCGAAGGGATTTTCCTGGGTTTCCAGTATCCCGTCGAGATCCCGGGCGTGGGCAACGCCTATTTCCTCAGAGCGGCTTTGAACGCTATGCGCAAGGCCCGCGGTCAGGACGAGATGGATACGCTGGAATTCCTAAAATTGGCCAAGCAAAAGGCCAAGCTTCTGGAGATGGACGAGAGTTTCCTGAGCCGTTTCGTGAACGAAGGTTTTTCCGGGGGCGAGAAGAAGCGGAACGAGATTTTCCAAATGTCCGTCTTGGAGCCGAAGCTCGCCGTCCTCGACGAGATCGACTCGGGGCTCGACATCGACGCTCTGAAGATCGTCTCCAAGGGCGTCAACGCCCTCCGAAGCCCGGAACGGGCCATCGTGATGGTGACCCATTATCAAAGACTCCTCGATTATATAACTCCCGACTTCGTACATGTCTTGTCGAACGGCAAGATCATCCGATCGGGGGACAAGACGCTGGCCCAAAAGCTCGAAAGCGAAGGGTACGCATGGGTGAAGGATGCGGCCAATGGGTAAGCCCTTACAAGTCGAAAAAAACCGCGTGCTTCGTGATCTCTTATACGTAGGGGCCGCAAACGACGTTGTCTTAGGGGAAAATGCGGAAGCGGTCTTGGTGGAACAGCATTCTAAGATCGCGACCTTGGAAGTAGGTAAAGTGGGGGAAATCCGCACTAAAATCCTCTTAGGTGAGAATGCCCGGCTTACCTATGTAAAGATCCTGGACCGTGTCGAAAAACCCCTAAGGACGCAGGTGGAAGTGGTGCAAACGCGCGGCAGCTTTTTTCGTTCCCAAGTTTTCGATTTGGGTGAAGGGAGCGGGCAGCATGATGTGAGAAGCCTTCTATCCGGCGAAGGGGCGGAATGCCACTTGGATGGATTGTTCATTCTAGATGGAAACCAACGCTCTTCCCATACCACCACTATCGACCACGCGACGCCGCACACCACGAGCGCCGAGTATTATAAAGGCATCCTTTCGGGAAAAGCCGAGGGATCTTTCGAAGGAAAGATCATCGTCCGCCCTCATGCCCAAAAGACGAGTTCGCAGCAGATGAACCGCAATTTGCTGCTCTCCAAGGAAGCTTATGTGCACACACAGCCTCTCTTGGAAATTTTCGCCAACGACGTGAAGTGCCAGCACGGAGCGACGATCGGGCGTTTGGATGAGCAGGCTTTGTTCTATTTAAGGGCTCGCGGCATTCCTCAAACGGAAGCCGCCCGGATGTTGACGCGCGCCTTTGCGGAGGAAATCGTGGCGCGTTCCCCTCAATTCCACGAAGCTTTGAGGGACGAGCTTCATGATTTGATCGCCCATCGGCTTTCGGAGCTCAACTAATGGATATCCAAAAGATCCGGAAAGACTTTCCGATTTTAGCTCAAAAGGTTCATGGCAAACCTTTGGCCTATCTTGATAACGCCGCGACCACACAGAAACCCCAGGCCGTCATCGACGCTTTGGTGCGTTATTATTCGGAAACCAACGCAAATATCCATCGTGGCGTGCATCTCTTGAGTGAAAAGGCGACGGCGGAATACGAAGCCGCGCGCGGCACCGTGAAGGACTTCATCCACGCGTCCCACGCGCACGAGATTATCTTTACGCGGGGGACGACCGAATCGATCAACCTCGTCGCTGCGACCCTGGGGCGTCAGCTCCTGAAGGCGGGGGACGAGGTGCTTATCACGGCCCTCGAGCACCACTCCAATATCGTTCCGTGGCAGATCCTCTGCCAGGAAAAAGGCGCGATCCTTAAAGTCGCTCCGATCACCGACGCCGGCGAGCTGATCGTCGACGAATTCCTGAAGAGGCTGACGCCGAAGACGAGAATCGTTTCGATCGTACATGTCTCCAACGCGCTTGGTACCGTGAACCCTGTGAAACCGTTGGTGAAGGCGGCCCACGAGGCCGGTGCCGTCGTTTTGGTCGACGGAGCCCAGGCCGTAGCCCATATTCCCGTCGACGTGCGGGCTCTGGATTGCGACTTCTACGCCTTCTCGGCCCACAAACTTTACGGGCCCACGGGCGTCGGTGTCTTATATGGCAAAGAAAAGATTTTGAACGGTATGCCTCCTTATCAGGGCGGCGGCGACATGATCCGCGAAGTGACCTTCGAGAAATCGACGTACAACGACTTACCCTATAAATTCGAGGCGGGGACCCCGGATATTTCCGGCGTGATCGGATTGGCCGCGGCCATCCGTTATTTGAATCAATGGGATGCCGAGGAAATTTTTTCCTACGAAAAGGAGCTCGTCGCTTATGCGACGGAGCGCTTGAAGTCCATCGGGGGCGTGCAGTTAGTCGGCACGGCTTCGGAAAAGGTATCGGTGGTGTCTTTCGTCATGGACGTCGCGCACCCGCACGACATCGGTACCATCCTGGACCAGGAGGGTGTGGCCATCCGGACTGGCCATCACTGCGCGATGCCGTTGATGGAGCGTTTGAACGTCCCCGCGACGGCCCGAGCCTCCTTCGCGATGTACAATACGCGCGGAGAAGTGGATGCGCTAGCGTCCGGGATCGAAAAGGTCAGAAAGGTGTTCGGCTGATGTCGGATTCATTGAAAGATTTATACCAAGAAGTGATCTTGGACCATAACAAGAGTCCCCGGAATTTTCGGAAACTCGAAGACGCGAACCGCCATTCGGTCGGCTTCAACCCCTTGTGCGGGGATAAGTTGGACCTTTACTTGAAGATGGATGGGGACACGATCGAATCGGTCGGTTTTCTGGGGAGCGGGTGCGCCATCTCAAAATCCTCGGCGTCCGTCATGACGACAGCGGTGAAGGGAAAGACGAAGGAAGAGGCGCAGAAGATGTTCAAGACGTTCTCGGAGATGGTGACGGGACAAAGGGTCCCGAGCGCCGAAGAGGCCGAGGATTTAGGAAGTCTCGCCGCCTTTTCCGGCGTGAGCGAATTCCCTGCGCGCGTCAAATGCGCGAGCTTGGCTTGGCACACGCTCAAGGCCGCCTTAGAGGGCCAAGAATCTCCGGCGTGCACGGAGAAGGAAGGTTAGGTGATTATGTTAGAGGCGAAATCCGAAACTCCCCCCGCGGGAACTCCGTCCGTGAACCCGGCTCTCGCGGAGACTCCGTTGGAGAAAGTTTCTAAAGAAGACTTGAAAGAAAGAGTCGTCGACATCCTCTACACGTGCTTCGATCCGGAGATCCCGGTGAATATCTACGAACTCGGCTTGATCTACACGATCGACATCGACGACGCCCAAAACGTGGCCATCAAGATGACCCTCACGTCGCCGATGTGCCCGGTGGCCGGAAGCCTGCCCCCGGAAGTGCAGCAAAAAGTCAGCCGCGTCCCGGGCGTGGCGTCGGCGAAGGTGGACGTGGTGTGGGAGCCGGTCTGGACGAAGGACATGATGACGGAAGCGGCGAAATTACAATTAGGTCTAATGTAAAAGGAGAAATTATGAGCGAAGAACTAAAGCAAAAAATCGGCGATATGGTGAAGAAGAACGACGTAGTGATTTTCATGAAGGGGACGCCGGCGGCGCCGCGTTGCGGTTTCTCGAACCAGGCGGTCCAAGTCCTGAAAACCCTGGGCAAGCCCATCGAATCCGTCAACGTCCTCGAGGACGAGGCCCTGTGGGACGCCTTGGAGCAATACACCCAATGGCCCACGGTGCCCCAGATCTTCATCAAGGGCGAATTCGTCGGCGGCTGCGACATCGTCACCGAGCTCAACGAGCGCGGTGAACTTCAAAAGATGGTAAATTAGTTTTCTCTTAAGGAAAACTTTGTTATAAGTCTCCGGTGTCCCGACAAATTTTGCTTCAAGGGGTTTCGAAGATCTACGAATCGAACGGACTTCCGTCCACGGCCTTGCACGACGTCACTTTAGGCATCGATCAGGGGGAATTCACGGTGCTCGCGGGGCCTTCGGGCTCCGGCAAGTCGACCATTCTCCACTTGATCGGCGCCCTGGATCAGCCCTCCCAAGGACGCGTCTGGGTGGTGGGCTCGGATTTGGCGGAGCTATCGGCCGATCAGTTGTCGAAGTTCCGGTTGAACAAGATCGGTTTTGTCTTCCAAGCCTACAATCTCATCCCCGTCCTGACCGCTAAGGAAAACGTGGAGTATCCTTTGATCCTCCAAGGAGTTCCTAAGAAGGAGCAGGAACGCCGCTCCATAGAACTCATGGAAAGAGTGGGCTTGAAGGATCATATGAACAAACGTCCCACGCAGATGAGCGGGGGGCAGCAGCAGCGCGTGGCCGTCGCAAGGGCTTTGGCCGCCAAGCCCGAGATCGTTTTGGCCGATGAGCCTACCGCGAACCTCGACTCCCAAACCGGGGAGCTCTTGATCGAGCTTTTCCGCCAATTAAACGAAGACTATAAGACGACCTTCATCATGGCTTCGCACGATCCAGAAGTGATTGATCAGGCGAAACGCGTCGTCCGACTCAAGGACGGGAGGATCCTGATATGACGTCCCTCTTGAAGATCGCCCTTCGTAACATCTTTCGAAACAAAAAAAGATCCCTTATCACCTTGGTCGCCGTCAGTTTCGGCCTGAGCGCTCTCATCTTCTTGAGGAGCTTCATGTACGGGGCCCAATCCCAAATGATCGACAACATCACGCGGACGTTGACGAGCGACGCCCAAATCGTCCCGAAGGCTTTGGAAAATATCTATAATACCAACGCGTATTTGGACAATGCCGATGAAATACGTTCCGTGCTGCAAACGGAGCCTCGCGTCGAAGGCGTCGCGGAACGCGTGATCGCGGCGGGCATCGTCGCTTCGGCGACGAGTTCCATGCCCACCTATATCGTCGGCTCGACGCATGAAATGGAAACCGCTATCAAGAGCAAGGATACGATCGTCGAAGGCAGAAATTTAGGCGTTGAAGACCAGCACAGCGCCGTTATCGGAAAAAAAATGAGGGAAGTTCTCGGCGTGAAGCTCGGGGAGAAAATCGTTTTGACGTCTCAGGATTATTACGGGTCCATGGCCGGTGAGGCTTTGAAGCTCGTGGGCACCTTCGAGACGGGTAACGACCAAATCGATAACGGGACGATCTTAATTCGCATCGAAACGGCCCAGCGCTTACTGTCGATTGACGGCAAAATCTCGAAATTCGCGATTAAAGCCAAGGAAGGCGTCGATGTCGACGGCCTTGTGCGTGATTTAAGAAGAAAGATCACGGATCCCGAAACGCGCATCCTTACGTGGCAGGAGTTGATCCCCATGATGGCTCAATTGATCCAGTTCCAGAATGGGATGCTCTTCGTCGTGGTCATGATCGTCCTGACCGTCGTCGCCGCAGGTATCTTGAATACCCTCATGATGTCGATCATCGAGCGTATCCGGGAATTCGGCTTGATGATGGCTCTGGGGACGACGCCGGGACAGGTGATCTTTCTCGTGGTCTCCGAATCCTTCATCTTGACGATGGTCGGCGCCGTCATCGGCTTCGCCATCGGCATCGGCGCTTCTCTTTATTTCGGGCATCAGGGCATCGATTTGACGAGTTTCGTGTCGACATTCTCTAATTTCCTGATCGGTTCCCATGTTTACCCAAAAATCGATTGGGCTTACATGGTCCTCTTCGTCGTCGTGGTCTTCATCTCCAATCTCCTCGTCTCTTTTTACCCCGCTTGGCGCGCCAGCAAGCTCGAACCCGTCGAGGCGATGCGGCAGGTGGGATGATGAAGAGGGCGGTGGGAGCTTCGTTCTTATCCTTTCTCACAATCTGTGCCGCCGTTACCGCGGGAAGGCTGGCTTCGGCTTATGATTTGGTTTCGCATCCGGAACTCGCTTTGAAACTCAAGGGTTCTTATAAAAATCTCCAATTCAATACCCATCGGCAGTCGAACGGTGACTTCCTCGAGGCGAACGTCAACCGGCTACGCACGGAATGGGACGCCAAACTTCTCCGGGTTTTTTCGGCGAAACTCGTTTGGGACAACGAGCTGATTTTCGGGAATTACATCGACAGCGAGATTTTCGCTGCGCGCCAAGCGCAACGCGACCAACCTTACGGCGATTTGGAGTACGAGCTCGTCCAAAGTCATAATGTTTTCTACGGCCAAAACTTCTACCGCGCTTACGGGGAAATCGATCTAGGGGTCTTGGATGTGCGCGTCGGCCGCCAAAAGATCGAGTGGGGTGTCATGCGTCTTTTTAGCCCCGGCGATCTCTTCCATCCCTTACCACTCTTCGACGTCGAAAAAATGGAGCGCGTGGGAGCGACGGCGGTCAATGCGTTGTTCACACCCTGGCCGGACGTGAAGGTGAACGCCGTGTACGCCTTTGACCGGGACCCGGACCGCTCTCGCATCGCGGGCCGCGTCACGCGCACGGTAGGTCATTTCGACGTTTCGGCTTTTGGGGGTAAATTCCTGAAGGATCATGTCACCGGCTTTGATTTCACCGGAGACGTTTTGAGGGCAGGTGTAAGGGGGGAGTTTTATTTCGACGATGCGGCCTTAGGCGATAACTTCATCCAGGCCGCCGGCGGGGTCGACTACGGCTTCGCCAACACTCTTTACGTCGCCCTGGAGTATTTCCATAACGGCCAAGGGACGAATGATGCCCTAACGGCGCCTCTTTTCTTGCCTTCGGCCGCCCAGATCCGTTCGGTGCATAAGGACTTCGCGGGTTTCCAGTTGAAGTATGAACTGACGCCCCTGTGGACTGTTTCCGGAATGTCGATTATCGACCTGAACGGCGGCAGCCTGTTCATGAATCCCGAGACGAAATACGCCTTCAAGGAATGGCTGGAAGTCACGCTGGGCGCCCACCTCCCGATCGGAGCCGCGCAGGGTGAATTCACCGCGATTCCAAATCTCTATTACTTGCAGACCCAACTTTTCTTTTAATTCGGGGGGACGCCTCGGCTCCCTCGGTCCCCAAAAGGAGAGGGGTTTCTTGCTCCCCCACAAGAAACCCCTGAGAAAGTTCCTTAGGCGGGGTTCAGACCGCCTAAGGAAGCTAATTCGTATTCAATTCGATCAACGACACACGGGCACTCGCACTGCCGGCGTTCAGCGTGACGGCTCCGGATGGCGCCACAAGTCGGAAGATTTGGGTGGCCGCTGAACCTACCGTCGCCGTGCTAGGGTAGTTTTGTACGCGTTGAAGGCTGGGCCCGCTCAGGACGGTCCCTCGTCCGTCCTGAACGTCTCCGCGAAGAAGAACGCCCACGTAATTTCCGGTGTACGCATTAATGGTGCGAGTTCTATAGTTATAGCGGCTATCCGATGAAAGACCCGTATTCGATAAGACGAGGGCCGTGGCCCATTGGTTGACGAATTCGGGAAATTCATTGAACGAGCCGTCATTGCCGCCGAAAGCTTGTTCGATATTTGAAGTTCCCGTATCCGCCGTATTATAGAGGTTTTGAATGAACGTCGTCCCGTTGGAGCTTTGTTCATACATATAACGGATGAACAAATAAGCGCCTCCTCGTTGCCCTAGGCTTGGAGATGAGCTCGGTGCGATCGAGATTTGGGATGGGTTAGCCAGGAAGATGCGCGCGCGCGCCGGGTTTTCGTTTCCGAATCCGGTGATATCTTCCGAGAAATGGGAGAGGGCTTCATTCAGCCAAGGTTCCTCTGTGTTTCCGCCTTGAACGAATACCTTTTGATTGTAGCTGACCATATGCTGGAATTCGTGGGCGAGGACTCCGGGTAAGACATTGTTCACCGTGAAATCCTCTGAGATAGGTATCCCATGCGCACCATTCGGGTCTGGGACGAGCGTGTAAAAAATCTCCTGTTCGTTTGAAGCAGGATTGCTGGCGGAAGCCGCGAATAAGTCCCCAGGAAAGAAGTATCCTGTGATTAATCCTCCGTTGCTCGTGAGTTGATTGACGACTTGAGTCATGAGTATCGTGACATGCCCGTCGTCGTTCACATCGGATTCGTTGCCAAAGAGCTGATGTTCCACGGGGAGAGCGATGGTTTCAAAATCGTAGGCCAAAGACTGAATGGCTTCTTCCGAGATGGCGTCGAGGTTGCGGTTGTCGACGAACACATAGAGACCGCTGGAAACATACATGAGCGTCGCATCGATGGATTCGTAGTTAGTGATGCTGCTGAGGGAGGAGAGGGATTTGAAGGAACGTACCGTTCCAAGGCTCATAGTCGCTTGCAGGGCTCCGACGGAAAAAGCGGCCGTCTCTTCCGTTAAAGAAGATTCGGTGGTGGGTAATGTCTTCTCTAAGTCTCGGAGGTATTCATGGAAGCTCTCATCTGGGGAGTGAGGAACGTCTTCGTCAGGGGAATGGGTAATGTCTTCGGAAATTTTAGGTTCGAAAGCGAGGGCTGAAACGCCAGGAGTCGTGGAGCGGCTCGTAGAAAGCTGGACCGTCATGCTGCTTCCCGAGCGTGTTGAATTCACGATCAATAAATAATCAGAATGGGATTGAAGGGATAGAGTCGCTGAGCCACTGCTTAAAGAGACGGGAGCGATGGACTCTATGGACGAGACGTCCGACAATGAATCGGTAGATCCCCCACCTATCGATTCAATGCCGGAGACCGAACCTGAGCTTGAGGTTCGTACGCAAGAAGCCCACAAACCTACCGCGAACAAAAATGCGTATTTCCCGTAGTGAAATCCTATTCCCATGACGGATTGCTACAAAAAGCAATCCGGAAGCCACTTTCTATATATTGATAATAATTCTATTATAGATAAATTAGGTTATATTTATTAATTACTTACGATTAGTATATTTAAGACTGCTATTGATTGAATGTGGCAAAAAATGCAGGGGGATCCATCACCGTTTTATAGATATGATAATTATTATCGAACTGATGAAAAGGGTTACATGAGCGTTCTTGGCTCCTCCTTTTTGAGGGAAGAACGGAATAGGTTGGGCTTAATGTATCCAGAAACGACGATTTTCGAGCGGCCGGTTTTCTTGGCTTGGTAAAGCGCGTCGTCGGCTTCTTTGAGGAGATGGGGTGCTCCGGTTTGGGCTAAGGTATGTTCGGAAATGCCTATGCTGGCGGAGAGTTGGAAATTTTTTCCTTCGTGCGTAAAAGGATGGCTTTGGATTTCCCTTAAAATTCTTTGGGCCAGGTTCTGGGCTTCGCGTAATCCTGTTTCGGGAAGGACTAAGACGAATTCATCCCCTCCATAGCGGGCTGCGATATCGACGAAGCGGACCGTTTGAAGAAGGAGCCTTCCAACCTGGCGAATCACGATGTCTCCCTGGGGATGACCGCAGGTGTCATTGATGGATTTGAATCCATCCAAATCCAAAGCGACGACAGAGAGGGGGCGATGGTAGCGTCGAGCGCGGATGAATTCCCGTTCCAGGGCATCCATCAAAAAGCGGTGATTGTAGAGTCCCGTGAGCCCATCACGTTCGGCTAGTTCCCGATAGCGCTGGATGTTTTCTTCTTGCTCGGCTTTCTTGCGGCGTCTTTCGATCGCGTTGCTGACCAAGTCAAAGAGTGGAAGCGTCTCCAACTCTTTCTTTAAGATAAAATCATCCATGCCTTTTTGAAAAGCGTCCCGGGCCGTTTTAGCTTCCGCATCATCGGTCATAAGGATGATGGGTAGATGGGGTTGTGACTCTTGGGTTTCATTAAGGATGTGGAAAGCGTTGGTCCGCGGCAAATGATGGTCGGTCATCACCAGGTCGAATTGGCGGTCTTTGAGGTGTTTCAAGCCGGATTCGGTGTCGGTCGCAAAAGTGACCGTAGCCGGTACCGCGGATTGCTTCAGGCAGTTTTTTAATTTTTCATGATCATCCCGGTGAGGGTCGATGACTAAAATGGAAATTTGGCTTTTTTCGTCGTTCATAAATTATTTTTTAAAAATTTATCAATATGTAGTTAAATTGACACAATGAATCAATAAATTAATTAAATATCTTATATTTAACTTATAAATATTTATAATTATTGATCAAAATGAGAAATAAAAATCAATCGTTGAAAGCTCCAAAAAACGGATGAGAAGGGATCGATTTTGAAACCCAAGATTATTAAGGGTTGCGGAAAGTATTCTTGTTTTGCGTTAAAATAGTTCTCTTAGGCATGGCCCGACCCTTGCCTAGATAAGGCCTCCACAAGGAGGCCTTATGCTGCTTCAAAAAAACTGTTTTTACTTCAATCCCGTGACGGTGCGGGACTTCACAGGGCGGGCATTATTACAAAAGGGCGTGAGTCTCATTTTTCGCGCGCCTTTTGAATTGAATGCATCTGGATTCTACACGATCTCATCCCTTCAAACGCCGCTTTATGCGGGAGATCCTGTGGAAAATCTCGTCGAAAGCCTCCAACAAAAAGTTAGGCTACAGATAGCAGGAGCCTTGGCGTCTTTTGAGCCGCAGTTTCTCAGAATTGCGCGCGAAGTGGAGGCTATAAATGAAGATCCAACCCTCTCTACGGAGGAGAAACAAAAGAAAATCCATGGAGTGAGTGAACGTTATGGAATCCGTAAAGACGACATGAAAAAGCACGTCACCGAGCCTCTTGAAAAAATTTACGCGGAAGCGAAGGATCGATTGGGACGGGAAGTCGATTTTTTGAAGAAGGATCGTGAACGGATCGAATCCTATTACGGAAAAGATAGCCCACAAGCTCTCCAGGCGGCTCGTACGCTTGATCGTGTGGTCGGGGCTTTAGAGCCTTTTCGTCAAAAGATCGAGCAAAGCCAAGAGACGTATCATGGGATGTACCCGAAAGCCGGCTGTTTCAAAAAAGTGGCGAAAGGTTTCGGCGGCATCTTTAAAGGCGTCGCGCACACCCTCGCGAACGCCGTGAAGGGGCTCGTGAACCCGAAAAATTGGCTGCGCGCCGATTTTTGGAGGAACGTCGTGGCTCCCATTGCGCTGAACCTCATTCCCGGCATCGGCCTAGCGTCCTCCGTTGCTTGGAAATGGGGACGGTTGGCTTATGGCGCGTTTCAAACCGTAAAAAGCCTCGCTCAAAAGAGTTGGAAAGGGGCTTTAGAAGGGGTGGTCGGCATAGCGACCCGAGTATCCGCGGCATTCACCGGAAAAATAGCGGCATGGGTCCAAAAAGGGACGGCATGGGTGAGCCGGGCGCGCGAACGCATCGATACGGTGCTGCATCCGCAAAAATGGATTCAAGAGAAGATTTTCGGTCGCACGGGATAATTTCCTGGTGATTCTTTTTTAGAATAGGAGTTCGACCGGAAGTTCGAGGAGCGCTTCCAGCCTTTTCGCATCGAGGCCGTGGGGTATTTCGACGATCTTTATAAAAGATATGAAACCTTGAACCAGGAATACCTCGTGTTCAACCTTCACCTGAGGCGGTTGGAGGAAAAAATAAATGAGAAGGATCCTAAGTGTTGATCATTCCTTAGCTTTTAAAAAAGTGTTAAAAAATCCTCACAGGAACGCTGACGACTCCTCCTACCGCTAACGGCACATAAGGAAAGTAGCCGCTGCCACCCACAAAAACCTCGGCACCCCCACAGATGGCGAGACGGGTTGACCCCCTTTGTGCGGTGCAGAACAAAGCGGAAACCATAATTCCAGCTGCCACCGTCGTCCCTGTAGGTGCAGAAAGCATGTGCCCCTGAAGGCCCACCATTAAACGGACCCTTCGAGTCAAAAGGTTGCCTTGTACCCCAGCGGAAAATACGTGTGCCGTGACATCTCCCGATCCAAGGAAGTCGTGGCGATAACCTACGAAAAAACCAGGTTGTGAAAAAGTGCCAACCGATTGATTCGCCCTGAGATTATTCATTAGAGAAATCGTAGCTCCAGCACCTAAAGTAGCGACTCCTTGGCCTCCATTTGTCAAGGCATGATCTCCATTAGCGGCGTCGACGGCGTATGGCACACTACCCGATAGATTGCCCATACCGGTAAAGTTAAGAGCTAAAGTTAATGTCCAATCTCCTAAGAAAACTCCCATAAACTCTCCTTAATTCACCGGTTGCCCGTTCTCGTCTATGGTTGCGCCCAAAGTGAAGCGAACCGCTTCCCGGTCCTGTCCAAATGCCATTGAAGTTATCCAGCCAAAATGTTTGACGACTCCCACGCGAGCTTCAGCCGCTGCGGGACCCGTCAGATCGCTCATATTGGTATCGATGACGTTGCCCCGTCTGAGGATGAGATCGCCATTCAAGTCGGCACCGACCGCATAGTAGCCTGAATTGAATTGGATCCTCACGTTCGCGCCGGATTGAGTGCCGGGTATTGTGGACCACTCGGAAAACAGTTCTCCGTTTGTCAGCGTCTCGGGATTCGGGGGAGAATGGATGTGATAGAAAGAATGGCCGGCCATGGGAACGTTAAGATCCGTGGGTATTCTTCTGACGCTTCGACCTCCAACCGTTTCAACAGTCATAGGGGCGCCTGGAGAAAACTGTTCAGGTGCCCATTCATGGTGACGATGGTATTGGTGCATCGTTGCAATCCATTGTTCCGGTGTGAGGGTTCGCCCAGCGGGAAGATGGAGGCGAACGTACATTTCCGAATTAGCTGGGTCGCGTGTTGCCGTCGGCTCGACCGTATAGCTGGCGCGCGTGAATCGAGCATCCCTCATGATCCGAATTAATACGGTATTAGGGGCTGTTTGATACAATCGTTGGAAATCCTTGGTCATTAGAAACCAACGTTCCACGGGAGAGCTGTAGATGTGGGTATCTCGGAAAATGATCCGTGTTTGATCCATGAAAAGATTCCTTCCCATGGCGGTGAGGCCCGTAGCTTCGAGGTATTGGTCAATATTAACCTGATGAGCCGCAATCCATTGAGAAGACATCGTTTGCGGGACGCCGACGGCCCTGAAAGCGCTTTCCAATTGAGCTTGCGGCACGTCCTCGGGGATTTCAATCGTGCCGGCCTCAGCATTGAATCGCAATAAGCTGACGTTGGAAAAGACGCGCGTGGGCTCCGCAGTCGAAGAATAGGTTAAGGGAGTAGTTCCAGTGTCATTCATCAAACTTAGCATGTGAGTGATACGGTCCATAGCGAAAGGTTCGGGAGTCACCGCGCGTGAGCCTTGAGGCAAGGCTCCCAAAAGCGAATCGGAAAATGTGGCGAAGTTGATGGCGGGATCGGCGCGATGTTCCATTTCCGGAACATGGGCGTTAGCCGTTTCGTCGCCTGGAGCGTCTATGTACTCTGTCCAATGAACTAAAGTTCCTTGAATCCCATTATGGCTGATCGGAATCAAACGGACAGTACGCGTCCAGCCGGCCACCTCTCCTGATTGTCGGTGGAGATGGTAAGTCAAAACGGGACCGAAAGAATGTTCTGACGTCGCCGCAGTTACGGAATAACGACCAAATAAGGATGCCGTGACGGTATTCCCGGTTCTGGAGACCGAAGAGAGCCAATTATCCGCATCAGGATTATTGCGCAGGAATTCTAAAGCCCTTTGAGGTGGTATGGCGACGAACCCCGTGACTTGGTTGCAAGAGCCATCGAAATGCCCCGGTCGAATTGTCCCCGTTCCGTCTGGGGCGAAGAAATAAGGGTCGGAAATGGCTTGATCCACGGGCACAACGCGGCCGTCGCGGGGCATGGCCTGAGCCACTTGCCTCAATTGGCCAATGGCCAGAGAGAGCATGTCGGGTGAGTGGCGGAACTGAGTTCCAGTGCTTTGGGTCGCTTCTTCTTCTCTCAAGTAAGAGACGACGAATCCTTGGATGGCTTCCGGCGAAAAAGCATCTCCGACGGAGCGACGAATGGCTTGCACCAGTTCAGTCATCTCGACGCGCCCATTGGTGATCCATCCATCCACCGTGTCACGGGGAATATTTGTCTCACTAGCAAAGCGAGCAGCCCAATGTGAATCCGCGAACTCAGATTGGCCTGCCGCGTTTGCTTGGCGAAGGAAGAAGACCGTGCCTCCGGTGCCGGGCCTTTGGGCATTGTTGTAAATGACGGCGGGGCCATTACCCGTTCGTGCAGGAGGATTAGGAAACTCACGATAGGCATGTTCCAATATCACTCGACGAAGAGTCTGTGCCAATTCAACAGGGGATTGAGGCCTTGCTAGGTCAGCGACGCCCGCAGCGTTCAGATCAACGAAGACTTTTCCAGCTCCTGCAGGGAGGGGGAAAATATCCGTTAGAGATGGAATTCGTTCCAAGTTATCGAAAACTAAAGTATGGCTCCCTTGTTGTGTTCGGGTGATAATATCATTCCATTGGGTGGCCGACACATGAGCCCAGTCTTCATAAGAGGTCGGAAGCGTCGAGCGTGTGAAGGAAGAGGTGGGAAGTTGAAGGTGGACTTGGTCGTTAGCAGGGTTCCGGACGAACTGAATATTCCCAAGAGGGCTCGTCACGCTAATCTCGTGCAAATTGATAAGAGCGTTGGAGGGGGAAGGGGCTTGACCATCGACGGTGAGTCCTAAGTCGATTCCCGTGATGTCATGAACTTCCTCACCAGCCGCGTTTCTGCTCTCACGCGTGCTCGTTGTACGGAGATTGAGGTTCGCCACGAGTTCCGGCCTGGGGGCACCCGGTTCAGAAGCCTCGCCTTGAAGTCGGAGGGAGAGTCGGGCTGGGTTTAAAGTGCCATTAGCTCCCGGAACGGCTTCTAGACGCGCTAAGCCTCGAGGATCCAAGTCCGTCGACCATCGTTGGCCATCGGCCGTGAGGGATAAGGATCCCGATAAATTTCTCATGCCTCCGAAGCCTGCCAAACGAATGTTGGGAATCGCGAATTCGACGCGATCGATATCCGGAAATGCTAAGTCGACCGTCCGACGTCCGCCCCCTCTTTCCGTAACTTGCATCGGCAGGTGGCGGATCGGGAGTGTCAACGTCGATCCGGCGGGAATCGTCACAGAGGCTCCGGGTAAAGCGATAGGCTGGTTGACGCGTGCTCTGAGGGCGACATGGGTGACGTTAGCGGGGCCTCCACGGCCTACTGTTTGAGTGGCTTGTAAGACGGCATCGGCGTCCACAGAAGCCTCTCCGTAATTTTCGTTGTGGGGGCCCATCAGTGAAACGGTTAATTTCCCCGTGAGCTGAGGCGTTTCCCCACGAGCCGTGGTTGCTAAAGTGACGTGCCTTGGAGAAGTATTTATGGAAAGCGCCGCTGTGTCTAAATGACCGTGGATGCGGATACGTAGAGGGTGTCCATCGAAAACTGTAGTCATGGTTGTGTCCACAGCTAAACGGGCCGGGAGAGTCGTAACCCGCAGGTTGGCGTTCGTTCCAGAGAACTCTGCTCGTACGGGTTGAGGTCGGGCTCTTTCGCTGGCTGGGACGCCGGCTAGGCTGGCGGTTGCTGCCGAGAGCCAGTTTGGCAAATGAATACCTGCGGCCGATCGAAGCAGGCGTGGGATATTGAGATGGTTAGCACTAGCCGTGATATGGCCCCTATGGTGGATGCCAGTGCGATTCCATGTTTCATGAGCTTCTCCCCCAAGAGCGACGGTGTCATGGCCATTGCGTAAGTTGCCTGATAAAGAAAGATGCGTCCCAGAGACTCTGAAAAGATTGTAATGGGGGTCTTGAGATCCAACGCCTAAGAGTCGTGATGTAAGCGTCAAATCAGTGGAGCCAAGCCCTGGTGAGTTCGCCGTCACATGGGCCCTGAGTCGACCATGGCCTTCGTCTCGAAAGTCCATTTGGTGCGTGTGACGTCTATGCCCCACGGTTCCAGAGCCCAATACAGCGACTCGCGTCTGTCCCGCCTGCGGCATAAAAAGCGGTACTTCCAGTCCTAACACGCGGAGAATGCTAGATTGTTCTAATCCCACTGAGGCCGTAAGGTTCTCATTGAGCGTAACACGCCCCATATTGGGCACTTGGGCTTCTCCCGTTATTTGAGCTCCGGCTTTCACGCTGTAAGTATGGTCCGTTGTTCCAGGAGCAATGTGGATGCCTCTACCACCAGTGGGAGACGCCGCTGCCATCAATTGAACGGCGCCCGTGGTTTGATGATCCCTAGGGCCGCTTCGTCCTCCCACAAAAAGGGAGAAATCGGAGACATCGGCTATCAAACCGTTGGAATCATAATCGATGGTCGTGTTGATGCCGCTGCCGGAAAGGCTTCCGTGATTGGCACCAGCGTCCGTCGTCGTTTTTCTTAGGGCACATTGGTTCAATCCCACATGGACAAGGACGTCACTGGCGTGCCCGTTGAAAGAGACGCTGGAACACGTCAAGTCTCCGAGCCCGGCTCTCAAGACCTCTGTCCCATGGGGATCGAGCACTCTTGTTTCCGCACGGGCGTCTAAACCTAGGGTACCTCTAAAGGCGACATTATTATCTGGATCGATGTTTACGGTCACGTTCGGCTGCCCTAAGGATAAGCGGGCGTTAGTTACTTTACCATTATAGTCAGCTAAAATGGGCCCGGATACCGAGACGCGATCGACTCCAAGTACCAAAGGACGATCGGGAAATAAAGCGGCGTAGGTGGTATGGGCGAGATCGAATATATTTTTGATCGTCAGGCGTATGTGCCCGGGTTCAAGGCCCGCTTGTGCGACTTCGGTGCGGATGGGTTTGCTGTCGACTTGTTCTCCATTAAACATACTCTTCAGCGCGTTGATGAGATCTTCTCCCGTCGCTGTAGCGGGAAGGGTGGGGATATTTCCCTGGAGATCCGCTCTGGCCAACGTAAGATTCGGATGTTGTACCTCTAGAACCGCATGACCGTCAGCGCTTCCTTCGGTCACGGAAAACCGGATGGGTTCCGAGAGAGCTGCCAAGACGACGTCCCCGTGTAGATCGACCGTAGGAGTGGTAGGTGTGCCGGCGATCAATTGTCCCTGGGCCGTTTGGACATAAGCTCTAGTGACGCGATGTTGGGCGTTTTCGATGAAAACTAGCTTCGCATTCGTATTTTGAACACGAAGATTACGGATTATGGCGTCTGGGGTCGGAGCATTAGAGGTGGAACAAGCGGCCTCCGTATAATGACGGATTTCCCCGATGTGCGCGTCGGCGATGGAGACGTTCATTCCGGTCATACCATTGGGCGTGGCGCTGATGTCCGCCGAAATGTCACTCACCGTCACCCCATTGCCTAAATCAATACGCGGTAAACGTACGCGAGCGTGACTTTGCCGGCCCAATGGAGCCAACGCGGCCTCTCCGGCGCTAGGATTGATGTCGACGCGAAACCGAGCGCCCGTGGGATCCACGAGATTTCGTGCCTGTAATTGGGCAGGAGTCAGGCGGCCGTAATATTGAATGATCCTGGCTAAAACATGGCTAGCGGGGCCTTGGATCGTCGCTTCACTGTGCCCGAAAAGGGTTTTAGTCATGTCCAAATTGATGCGTTCGATGCGATCGAAGCCGAAGACATTGACGTGGCCATCGAAGTTTAATTGATTATTCCCATTGGTGCTGATGTCGATGCGCGTAATTTCCGCTTCAAATCCCCTCAAGTTAACGCGACGACCGAAAATGACGGTTGAGGGATTACGCTTGATCAGGCCGGGCCTAAACTCCAGCGAGCCCGAAATTTTCCCGTCATGAATATGCAGGTGAACGTCCACCATTCCGCCACCACGCACTTCCATATCGTCTGAATAACTTCCGGGGGCTAAAGGAACACTGAGGCGTATGTCTTGGTCTCCATGGTCCACCACTTGCGCGAGTAGCGCCTCCATTTGAGCCGGAGTTTGGTTTTGGAGGCTTTGGATTAACCGCCATACATCGTGTGCGGTATTTTCCACGCAATGAGGGGAGGTGACGGGAGACGCGGGCCCAATCGGCTGAGATGGTTGTTGAACGAGTTGTCGGTAATAATTCAGGTCACAAACAAGTTTTTGAGAGGGAGACGCAGACGACGGACGATCTTCTTCCTTTCTTTCTTGGCGCTCAGGCGGTTGATCCGCATAAGAAGCTTCTTGAGATCTTCGAGACGTTGTCGACGGAACATTCGGCATTTTTATTTCCTCAAAACATTACTTTGTTGTAATGAAGCGATTTTTTATACCTGCCCAGAGGCGCTCCACGATGAGAGTTAAGACGACTCCTTCTAATAAACCTGCCCCACAGCTAATGCTTTCCATTTTATGAGCCCGATGTTCCGATTCTTTTAGAGCTTGAGCGCATCCCAAGTCATGACGATCTGCAGGTGGGGGCGGCTGTCTTCCGCAACCAGTCGTCACTAAAGCCAAGACCGCAGAAGCAGTTGTGGCCATAAAGGCTCCCGGCCTTGCGGAATTCGTAGGGGATGATGAATTTAAAACTCCTGATGTGCGGGATAGATCGTAGTAAATACCCGTTGTTGCTGAACCGATAAGACTCATAAAAAACCTCCCTCTCACTCGGATTATCGTCACCCAAATCGAAACGTTTCGAAAAAACGAGAGGTGGGATGGGGTTTTTTAGGAATGACGCGGCGAGTTGCCGGTTTTTTGAAGAGATCCCTTAGGTGACGATGGGGAACGGTCCTAATTGAGAAGGGTCAAGAAGCGATCTGCGCTTAGGATATGGCCTTTTCTCTTGTTTCCGTATTCGAACTGCTTTTGGACGCCGCTTTCGTAAACGACTTGAACGGCATGGGGCGCATCCAGTTTTTCCGCGAAATACTTCAAGCTAGGATCCAATCGAGTATCCGCGTATTTGCATTCCACCAGCATCCAGGGCTTCCTCTTTTCGGTGATGAGGAAATCCGTCTCGTGGCCTTCCTTGTCCCGAAGGTAATGGAGCGAGAAATTGCCGATCCCCGTGTCCGTCCAAAAATCGACCGTCTTTGAAAGATGTCCGGCGATCAGGTTTTCAAACCGATTTCCCGGATCTTCGATCTCGGACCAGTCCCACACATACACTTTGGGCTGTTTCTTGAGCGCTCGGGCCAATTTGAAGGTGTAGGGAGGGATGGAATAGAGATAAAAAAGTTGGGCCAACCAAGAAAGCCATCGTTTCACCGTGGGGTAGGGGACGGAAAGGTCCTCCGAAAGGCTTTGCACCGAAAAGGGAGAGCCTATTTTCTCGGGGATGAAGGAGGTCATGGATTCGATGGCAGAGAGCTCCTGAGTCCTGGAGATATCCAGCAGGTCTTCGCGCACGAGGCGTTCGATGCGGGAGCGCTGCCAGAGGTTGAGGGTCGTGGGATCTTTCTTGAGATACGGCTCCGGAAACCCTCCGAATTGAAAGAGGTCTTTCAGGATCTTTTTTTCGGGTTTGAGCTCTCGATGGAGGCCTTCGCTCAAAGAACGGGGCGTCGTCCTCGTTTGGATAAGCTCTCCGACGGAAAAGGGATGAAGATGGAAAAGATAGTAGCGCCCCAGGAGACTATCGCCGCCTTTCCGGAACACGTTGAGGCGGGCGCTGCCCGTGACGAGGATATCGGCGTACTCCTTGCGAAGATCATAGAGACCTTTGAGCCGGGTCTTCCACGAAGGGGCTTTGTGAAGTTCGTCCAAGATGACCAGGGGCTTCGGGCCGGACCCCATCTCGACGATGGATTTGGGATCCTTCGTCCACTGACGCCTAAAAGGGATATCGTCCCAGATGTGGTACCGGGACTGGGGGTAACTTTTTCCGATTTCCAGGGAGAGCGTCGTCTTGCCGACCTGCCGGGGGCCGGTGACGAAGGCCATTTTCCCGTTTTTGAAGGCAATCTCCCGAATCTTTTGGGCCAGAGGCGTTCGGTTTAGCATATGGCTATATTAACGCTATCGTTAATATAGTCTAGACCAAATTAACGGTGTCGTTAATTTGGGCATAAGCCTTTTCTCATAGAAAGCCGAAAAGCCTTCTCTTTTTAAGGCCTTCACGGAGAATCCTCTCGGATTCCTTCACGACGCGTCGGTGCAGGGCTTTGACGCACTTCATATCCTTGTGCTGGTTGGGCTTGTAATCGTGGGTGATCGGCTTGCCCACGAAATGGCGGATTTTGACGGGCAGGGGCATGAGGCCCAGGCCGAAGAAGAGGGGGAGGGGGATGAAGGTCTTTTTCCAACGGTGGTAGCCGTTGACGAGCATGACGTAGGCGTCGTCGCTACCCACCGACATGCAGGGGATGATGGGCGCTCCGGAGGCGATGGCTACCTTCACGAAGCCGTAGTGGCCGTCCCAAAGGAGCTTATACTTGTCCCGGAACGAGCGCATGGATTCTTCGGCGCCGCCCGGGCACACGGCCATCACGTGGCCGCCTTTCAGGATGCGGATGGCGTTCTTCGGCGTGCCGTCGACGACGCCGAGGTTCAAGAAGACTTCGCGGACCAGGGGGAGTTTCCACGTCAGATGCTCCGCCACGCCGCGCGCGCGGCGGCCGCGCTTGATAAAAAGATGCTTCGTTAAAAGAGCCAGATCGATGAAGAAAAAGGGATGGTTCATCGCCAGGATAGCCCCGCCTTTTTTGGGGACGTTCTCCAGCCCCGTGATCTCGTAGCGGAAGTATTTTTCCCAGAACGTCAGCGCCCCGAAGATGAAGCGCGCGAGCTTGGCGTCGAACCACCGCAGCTTGTCCTCGTCGCCTTCGCGGTAGGGATTCGTGAAAACGCTTTTCTTGGGCATGCGTTTTAGATAGCCGGCGGCGTCGGAAAGCCAAGTTTTTTTACGCGACGGCGCGCAGGGAATTGTCGTTACAGGCCGCCAGACGTTCGAAGAGGGGATGTCTTCTCAAGTCCGGGAAGTTCCGGAAAGCGGCGTCGGCTCCGAGGAGAAGCGGGATGTCGGGGGTTTCGACCATCTTCAAATGATCGCGCCCCACCAAGAGGGATTTCGACAGGCCATCTGCGGACCTAGGGCGAGCCACTTCGACATAGACGATGCCGTCGTGCGGACCCCGATGAGCCATGAGGGCCGTGCAGGCGATATAACTTAGGCGGACGCTTTCCTGAAACATAGTCCCGAACATATGTCCGCGGATGGTTTCCGGGGGCGTCGCGCTGTAAGCGATGGAATCCAAGACATCTTCCGGATGGACTCCCATATGATCGTAGACGCTCTTCAATGTCCCTTCGGAGATAGCTAAGACGAGGTTGGGGAGTTTTTCGCCCATGTAAAACCTGACCCCATGCAGAGGCATCCCTAAAGCGATGAATTGGGAGCGGCTTTCGCGCAGTCTCACGGCTAACTGGGATAAAGACGCCGGTGTGATGACGCCACTTAGGACTTCCGTAGCGGCTAGAACTTCGATGATCCTTTCCGGGGAAGCTCCATGCGCCAAGGCGGCCAACAGATAAGCGACGACGCCGCCGGCGCTGTGGCCTAAAAAAACGGGATGAAGGCCGAGATAAGTGGGATCCAGGATCAGCTTCTCGAATAAGGCGACGGTATTTTCCTGCCATTGCCTTAGCGTCGGGATCGTTCGGCCGTCATAGTCGAGGACCAAGGGTTCGTAGCCTATTTTTTCGAGAGTTTGATGAAAAAGGGGAGACGGAGAGAGGTTCCCCATTCCCGGAATGATATGGATCCGGCTCGCTGCCGGCAGGCTAAAGGTGGATCTCCGATAAGCCGCCAGGATGGCGTCTTCCTCAAAATCGGGGACGAGATCGATACGGTGAGGGGCATTGTCATAGGCGGCGAGGACAGGCGCCACCGCCCGGTTCTGGAAAAAAGCTCCCGCCACGGACCGCAAATCGATGTTCAAAGGCCCCCTCCCTTCTGATCCCCTTATCGGAGATCAAAAAAGCGAGTTTCCAAAAATCGAAAAACGCGGCGTGTCATTCGCGAAATGAATAGCGCGCGAATGAAGTACAGCACCCGCCAAAGGCGGGTCCGCCTTTGGCGGAAGCGATCCGATAGGTGATTCCAGATGGGAGTTACAGAGGGAGAGCGGTATCTCCCTCTGTATCATCAATGACTGACGCGATTACGACCGGAGTTTTTGGATTGGTAAAGGAGCTCGTCGGCCCGTTTCAGGAGCGAGTCCGCGTCTTCATAAGGCGTTTTTTGGCTCAAGGTGGCGACGCCCATACTGATAGTAACTTTGATTTCATTGCCCTCGAATTCAAACCGGCTTTCATCTACGAGACGCCTGAGTCGTTCGGCGAGGATCAATCCACCGTCGAGATCGGTCGCTTTGAGCAGGATGATGAACTCTTCCCCTCCATAGCGAGCCAGGATGTCTTCGCTGCGGATGATCGACTTGGCGAGGGTGGCGATGTGTTCGAGGACAAAGTCGCCGGCCGGGTGGCCGTACGTGTCGTTGATATTCTTGAAGTGGTCGAGGTCGAACATCATCAACGTCAAAGGCACTTCATTGCGGATACAGTAGCTGAACTCTTCCTGAAGCCGCTCTTCAAAATAACGTTTGTTGTAAGAGCCGGTGAGCGCGTCGACGACGGCCATCTTATAAAGTTCGTTGTGGAAGATATTCTCGATGTTATCCTGATAGGCGTACTTTAAAATCGTGGAAGACGAGATCTGAATCTTGTCGCCGTCTTGGAGCTCGGAAGACTGGACTTTTTGTCCGTTTAAATAGGTGCCGTTAGTGCTACCCATGTCTTTAAGGAGGGCATGGCCGTTCTTATAGTCGATCGCGGCATGGAAACGGGAAATTCCCAGGTCATTAATCGGTATCGTCACGTCGTTCGATCGTCCAAGACTCACGGTGCCCTGGCTCAAGAGATGGATTTTCCCCATTAAAGGTCCCGAGAGAAAGATGATGTAGGCGTGTTTTTCCTTTTCGGGATTCAAGTCCGGGATGGATGTGACGATGGTCTGATCTTCGAAATCCTTTTCAAAATCCTTCTCGGTGATTTTATTCGATTCGTCTTTTTCGAGATCGTTAATGGCCATAAGGGAGGAGACAGGTTAGCGAAATCGCCTTTAAAGGTAAATCTTAAATTTCAAGTCCCGACTTCTTCTAGGGCTTTTTGAATAGGTGAGATTTCATATCACGGGCTTTTTGAAGAAGTTGCCCTAGGAGCGAACGCCTCATGATTTGAGAGGTGTGTTCCTCGTCGATCTTCGTGAGATCCGAATCCGACGCATGATCGGTGGGTTCGAGAGCCCGTGTCAATTCATCCGCCTCCGTGACTTCCAAGTCATCGGGTCCGTCGCCGTAGACTTCGGTCTCCTTCATTTTTTGCCGGAGGATCGACGTGTCGGCGACGAGTGTTTCTTCGAGAAGCTCCGAATTTTTTCGGCCTTGGCCGACGATGAGGGGCGAAGAGGGCGTCGGTTCATGGGAAAGTTGATCTTTATAAGTCTCCGGAGCGTTTTCCGGAAAAAGATCATAGAGAAACTCGACGAGTTGTTGAGGGGTGTAATCCGGAGCGATTTGGATCAGCAGGCGATGCAGGTCGCGGGAGAAATCTCCGGCGGACTGGTAGCGCTGGTTGCGATCCTTAGCGAGAGCCTTAAGGACGATCTCGTCCAAGGTTTCGGGAATTTCCGGGCGTCGTTCCGATGGAATGGAAACGCGCGCCTTTTTGACGCGTTTGACGGTTTCTTGGTTGTTTTTACCTTTAAAGAGGCGTTCGCCGGTCAGCAGTTCGTGGAGAATGACGCCTAGGGAAAAAATATCATTCCTATGGTCGAGCTTCATGCCTTCGGCATGCTCCGGCGACATATAGGCGAATTTACCTTTCAAGACGCCCGAGTCCGTGACGGTCACTTTATTTTTCGCCTTGGCGATACCGAAATCGATGATTTTCACCGTGCCATAAACGGAGAGGATGACGTTTTGGGGACTAATGTCGCGGTGAACGATATGTAACGGATGACCTTCATCGTCGGTTTTGCGATGCATGTAGTCCAAACCGTTCGCGATTTCGGCGCAAATCGCCACGGCAAAAGCGATGGGCATCGGTTGACCCACGGTCTTAAGCCTCTTCATGACTTGGGAAATCGACTTGCCCTCCACATATTCCATGACGATGAAATAGTCGTCCCCGACTTTTCCCAAATCGTAAACTTGGGCGATATTGCCGTGATTCAGCATGACGGCAATCTTCGCCTCGTCGATCAGCATTTGGACAAACTCTTGACTAGCGGCGATGTGCGGCAGAATGCGTTTGATGACGACTTGGCGTTCCAAGCCTTGGAAGTCGAGGGCTTTACCGCGGAAGATTTCCGCCATGCCGCCCTGGGCGATTTTCTCAAGGAGCTGGTATTGGCCAAAGGTGTTATTTTCGTCGATTTCCTGGGTCACATTGAGGAAAATACGGGAATCGATTCCATAAATCAAACCGTTATGCTAAGTTAGCACCTTGAAACCTTAAAGGAGCGATAATTTTACCATGGCTGGAGGCGATGACAGTTCACAGGAAAAATCGGAGAAACCGACCCCGAAACGCCTTCGCGATGCCCGTAAGAAGGGTCAAGTCGCCAAAAGCAAGGACGTCGAGACGGTCGTTGTTTTTATCGCGCCCTTCGCCTGCATCGCTTTTTTCGGTCCGATGATGTGGGCCAGCATGAAGGAGGTCATGGAAATGGCCTTTCATATGGTGGACCACGATCCGGTGCCGAGCGAAATGTATCAATTGGGAAAGAGTGCTTTGATCTCCATCGCCAAGTCGTCGGGTCCTTTTCTCATCGGATTATTCGCCATTGCTGCCATCGTGGGTTTCCTCCAGGTAGGCCCCATTTTTTCCTTGGAGACGCTAAAGCCTCAATTGAACAAGCTTAATATGATCGAGAACCTCAAAAACATGTTCAAGCTCAAGACCGTGGTCGAGCTGCTGAAAAACATGTTCAAAATGATCATTGTCGGAGCGATCGCTTATTACCTCATTAAATCAATGATGGCTCCGTTCCTGCTGACGGTCACGGCTCCGGTGGAAGTGGCCGCGAAAATCGGCAATCTCATGGTGACGAAGTTCATGATCCGCTTCATCCTTTTCTTCATGCTCATCGCCGTCATCGACATCTATTTCCAGCGGAAGGAATTCATGAAGAACCTCATGATGTCCAAGGAAGAGGTGAAACGCGAGTACAAAGAGGACGAAGGCGATCCCCATATCAAGGGTCAAAGAAAGCAGATCCACCAGGAAATGGCCATGGGCGACGCGAAGCAGGCGGTGAAGGGCGCGGATGCGATCGTGACCAACCCGACCCATTTGGCGATCGCCATCAAGTACGACAAAAAAGAAATGATGGCGCCCCAAGTCGTAGCCAAAGGGCAGCGCCTCTACGCCGAATTCATCAAGGACTTGGCGAAGGAATACGATATCCCGATCGTGCGAAACGTCCCCCTCGCGTGGGCCCTCATTGAGTTGGAAATCGGAGACGACGTCCCGGAACAACTCTACGTGGCCGTGGCCGAGATCCTGACGTTCGTGTACCGGTTGAAGCAGGAAAAAGAGTCCGAAAACGTCTAAATCCAAGAAATATTAGGATAGTTTCAATAGAGGGTAGGGAAGGGCGATCCTATCCTCCATTGCCCATACGGGCTTATAGTAGCGCTGCATTTCTTGAAGGAAGTTCTTCAGATCAACTCCCATGAATCCGTTTTGCGAGGCGGCGCAAACTGCGGATTCCAAAACCGTGCAGAGGCGTTCCCAAGCCTCATGGCTCAAATGGCGCGCGGGAGCCCATTGTTGGAGATGGATCTTGAGGAGGGCCGCTGAGTTTTGGATGAGCCCTTGGAGAAATTGCCCTTCGGGATCGGTCTTTCCGGTCAAATGCCAGAGCGCTTCCCATGCTTCGTGGGATTCCCAGAGATAGCCTTGATGGTAGAGGTCGATGCCGTAAAGGTAGACGTCGTTTTTCCGCCATTCGGAAATCGGGATGTGTTCCTTCACTTCCTCGGCGATGTCATGGCCGCGGGAATGGCCTTCGGGGTGGCCCGTGGGGTGTTTGTTGAGGCCGGGCGTGAATCGATACCGAGGGAAAGGTCTCGACGAATAACGGGGTGCTGCCGGCCAAAGAGGTGAGGGTTCGGTTAAAGTCATGGTGTTTCAGGTAGGGGGCTTCCCGGGTAAGCGCAAGAAGTCTTTCTCGTTGACACTATAGGCACGGATGCTAGCGCGTCGCCCTGAATGAGCGCTCATTCAAAAGCGGATAAGCCAGAAAATAAGCCCGATGCGAAGGCCGACAAGGCCATTCGCATCAAGGACGCGGCCACGCGCGTATTCGCCAACAAGGGGTTCTACAACTCCACTATCGCGGACGTGGCGAAGGTCGCTGAAGTCGCCGAAGGCACCATTTACCTTTATTTTAAGAATAAAGATGATCTTCTGATCTCGATTTTCGAAGGGAGCATGGACTTTTTCATCCAGCAGGTGACCGCGGAGATCGCCACCGTGGGAAATCCCGAGGACAAGCTGAAGCGTTTCATTAATCTTCACTTAAAGCTGGTCCAGGAAAACCCGGACCTGGCCCAAGTACTTCAAATCGAGCTCCGTCAGTCTACGAAGTTCATGAAGGAGTATGAAGGTGGGAAATTCGGGGACTACCTGAACGTGGTGAGAAATATCCTGGAGGAAGGGCGTGATCAGGGAATATTCCGGCAGGATATTGACCCTCGTATTTTACGCCGGACCATTTTTGGGGCCGTGGATGAGATGGCTCTCGATTGGCTCTTGATGCCAAAGAAGAAATATAGTTTAGAGGCCTGCGCCGAACAATTAAGCGCTTTGTTTTTAAAAGGAATCACTAATTAGGAAAGGGGTCAGTATGAAAATAGCCGTTCTACTCAAGCAAGTACCGGATACCGAAACGAAAATCCGGGTGAAAGGCGATGCCTCCGGGATCGAATCCGACGGCATCAAGTACATCATCAGTCCTTACGATGAATTCGCCATCGAAGAAGCCATCAAGACCAAGGAAAAGAACGCGCCCAGTGAAGTCGTGGCTGTTTCCTTGGGTCCTGTGCGTGTGGTAGACGCGATCCGCACCGCCTTGGCGATGGGGGCCGACAAAGGTATTCACATCGACGATGCTGGATTGGCGATGGATAGCTTCGTGACGGCAAAGGTCTTGGCCACCGCACTGAAGGCCGAGAATTTTGACCTGATCTTCACGGGCAAGCAAGCCATCGACGATGACGCGAGCCAAGTGACCCAAATGGTCGCCGAGTTTCTGAACGTTCCGCAACTCATGTTGGCCGAAAAGTTCGAACTCGGAGCCGACAAAAAGAGCGCGACCGTCGAGCGCCACGTCGGCGGCGGCGCCAAGGAAATCTACAACGTCGAGCTTCCCGCTGTGATTGGCGCTGAGAAGGGCTTGAACACGCCTCGGTACGCGTCCTTGCCAGGCATTATGAAGGCGAAGACGAAGCCTGTGACCACGTTGAAGGCGGCCGACCTCGTCGGCGAGACGAAGCCGAAGACGACGACCGTGAATTTCCGCCTCCCTCCCGAAAGAGCGGCCGGTAAGGTGCTCAAGGGCGAGCCGGAGCAAGTGGTCCAGGAGCTGGTCAAGCTTCTGCGAGAGGAAGCCAAGGTTATTTAGTCTTATAGCGCACGAGTATTGAAAAATGGATTTATTCCATTTTTTCAAACGGAGTCAGCGATCGATTAATGAATGCCAGATGGGAGTTTTAGAGGGAGAGCGGTATCTCCCTCTAATTCTAAAAGGAGAGAGTATTTTATGGCGAACATTTTAGTGCTCGGCGAACACGCCGATGGAAAAGTGAAGAAGATCACGTTCGAACTCGTCACGAAGGCGAACGAATTGGCCTCCAAGCTGGGCGGCCAGGTGGAAGTGGCGTTCATCGGCGGCAACGTCGCCAACGCCGCGGAAGTGGGCCAATACGGCGCCAAGAAGGCGTACGTGGTGAACAACGCCGCCTTGGAGAAGTACAATACGGAAGGTTTCACCAAAGTGATCGCTGACCTCGTCGGCGAGACGAAGCCCCAAGTCGTTTTGGGCACGGCGAGCCCCATCGGTAAGGACGTGATGCCCCGTCTGGCCGCACGTCTGGACTCCGGTCTGGCTTCCGATTGCACGAACCTCGACATCCAAGACGGTAAGCTCGTGGCGACACGTCCGATGTATTCCGGCAAAGCCATCGTGGACGTGAAATTCGAATCCTCGATCCAACTGGCCAGCGCCCGCCCCAACGCTTTCGTTCCCGTGGTCGTGGCCGGCGGCGCCACCGCCGAAGTCCTGGCGAAGGACATCGATCCCGGTACGCTCCGCGCGGTGATGAAGGAAGTCGTCAAGGCCCAGAGCCAAAAAGCCGACTTGACCGAAGCCGGCATCATCGTCTCCGGCGGTCGCGCCATGAAGGCGGCCGAGAACTTCAAGATCCTGCAGGAATTAGCCGATGTGATCGGCGCCACCGTAGGCGCTTCCCGCGCCGCCGTGGATTCGGGCTTCGCCTCCCACGACATGCAGGTCGGCCAGACCGGTAAGGTCGTCAACCCGAACCTCTACATCGCCTGCGGCATCTCCGGCGCCATCCAGCACTTGGCCGGCATGAGGACCTCCAAGGTCATCGTGGCGATCAACAAGGACCCGGAAGCTCCGATCTTCACGAAAGCCGACTACGGCATCGTGGGCGATTTGTTCCAGATCGTCCCCTTGCTGACGCAGGAATTCAAGAAGGCATTGCAGGGTTAATTAGGAAAGAGACTCGATTCGAAAAAGGGCTCCGCTTGATGCGGAGCCCTTTTTATTTTCCGCGGCAAAACGCTTCGAACTTCCTTCGATCCAAAAAACGAAACTCTTTTCAGGAAACACCGAAAAGACGAACGAGAGGGAGGCGGGTGTTTTTACCCCCGGTTTCATACGATGCCTTATGGATTGATCACGGATGTTCCCGGTGTCCAGGTGGGGCATTGGACGGATTTAACGGGCGGAACCGGCGTGACCGCTATTCTGACCCCTCAGGGTTCCATTCCGGGGGTTTATATAGCGGGCTTAGCCCCGGCGACGCGCGAGATCGAAATCATTAAGTCTCGTTCGGCCTTGAGTTACCTGAATGCCGTTGTGCTTGGAGGAGGAAGCGCTTACGGCTTGGGCGCTTCCGACGGGGTCATGGGATGGCTCCGTGATAAGCGCTTTGGATTACTCATCAGGGACCGCGCCATTGTCCCGATCGTGGTCCAGGCCGACATCTTCGATTTGTTTCCCGTCGGGAACATCGCTTCTTTTCCCACCGCGGCCGCCGGCTACGAAGCGGCGGAGAGCTCAACGAGCGGGGAATTCCCGCTGGGCAACGTGGGTGGCGGTACGGGCGCCACTTCGGGTAAGTTTTTAGGGCCTCATCTTTCGACGAAAACCGGCCTGGGTTCCTCGAGCGTCGTCAGCGGGGCGATCGTGATGGGGGCTTTGACGGTGGTGAACGCCGTGGGAAACATCGTCAATCCGTTGACCCGTGAGGTGATCGCCGGTGCGCGCCAAAGCCAAGACGGCGGAGGTTACGTTTCTTTCCAGCCGGAGTCGCATGGGAAAGGCATACTGCCGGATCGCACGCACACGACCCTCACGGTGATCGCGACGAACGCAAAGCTCGATAAAATCGAAGCCTCCCGGTTAGCCCGACTTGCCGGGCGCACGGCTTACCGGGCAAGCATCGAACCTTGCATGACCAAAAAGGACGGGGATGTCGTCTTCTCGTTATCTTCCGGGAAAGAGGACGCTTCTTTCGAGAGTTTGCTTCCGATGGCCATCGAGGCCATCATCCAGTCCATCCTATGCGCCGTCTCTGAGGCGACCTCCGTCGGCCCAATCCCCTCGGCTTCGGATATCATTTCGTTTCAAGCGCAGGGGGGCTTATTGACGTCGTTTCCGCAGGAAACCGTCAAGCGCATTTCCCGTTTGCCGTCCGGAGCCTCCGTGTGGCGCGCAGGCCGGGAAGTGCCATCTCTCATGAATCGGATGAAAAGGGTTCCGAGGTAAGCTTTAAGCGCCGCGACCTTATTCCAAAGACTCGGCCAAGAGTTCGACGACGTCCTTGGTCTGGATCTGCTCGTCGACGCCCGTCTCGCGGGTCGCGTCCTTGATCATGGTGATGCAGAAGGGGCAGGCCGAGGCGATGACGTTGGGGTTCACGCTCTTCAGATCCTCCAAGCGTTTTTGGTTCACGCGCGTGCCTTGGTGTTCCTCCATCCACATGCGTCCGCCGCCGGCGCCGCAGCAGCGGCCCGTGTTCTTGCTGAGTTCGGCCTCCAACACTTCGGCCCCCGGGATCGATTTGAGGATTTCGCGGGGAGAGCTGTAGACGTCGTTATAGCGGCCCAAATAGCACGAGTCATGGTAGGTGACTTTTTGAGGAAGGGGACGCACGGGGGTCAACCGGCCTTCCTGGATCAACCCGTAAATGAAGTCGGTGTGGTTCACGACTTCGTAGTTGCCGCCGAACTGCGGGTACTCGTTCTTGATGGTGTTGAAGCAGTGGGGACAGGCGGTCACGACCTTCTTGATGTTGTAGCGGTTCATCGTCTCGATATTCTGCTTCGCCAAAGTCTGGTAGAGGTATTCGTTGCCGATGCGGCGGGCGGAATCCCCGTTGCAGACTTCCTCTTTGCCGAGGATGGCGAAGTCGACGTTGGCCTTTTGCAGGACCTTCACGAACGCCGTCGCGATGCGCTTGTTGCGGTCGTCGAAGGATCCGGCGCAACCGACAAAGTAGAGGTACTCCGCAGTCGGGTGGTCGGCGAACATCTTCACGCCCATGTCCTTGCACCATTCGCCGCGGGAATCGAAGCCGATCCCCCAGGGGTTGTAATTCGTTTCCATGTTGCGGAACGTCGCCTGGACTTCCGTGGGCATAATACCTTGAGTGAGTACCATGTGGCGTCGCACGCCTACGATACGGTCGACGAATTCGATGCCGACCGGACAGGCCTCTTCACAGGCGCGGCAGGACGTGCAGGACCAGAAGACTTCCGGATCGATGACAAAGGGGGCCACGTACCTCTCGGTGGCGGGGGTCGCCACGGCCGCTTCGGCTCCCATGGTTTTTTCAGCGTAAGTGGTCCACCCGTGATGCTGTCCTCCGATGCCCTCTTCGCGCTTTAAGTACTCGCGCATGTCGATGTTCAGATGTTTAGGGCTCAAGACTTTGCCCGTGTTGTAGGCGGGGCATTGGGCCGAGCAGCGGCCGCACTCGGTGCAGGTCGCCACATCCAGCAGGTCCTTCCACGACAAATCCTTGAGCGTCGCCGTTCCGAAAGAAGTGGCATTGGGGTCTTCCAGGTTCACGTTGCGCAACTGGCCGTAAGGCGTGGTGCGCATGAAGAAGACGTTCGGCAGGAAGGTGAAGACGTGGAAATGCTTCCCGTACGGGAGGAAATTCATGAAGAGAAGGATCAAGCTGATGTGGATCAAATAGGAGGCGTCCGCGATGAATTGCAGGCTGCCCTCGGAAAGTCCCAATATCTTGAAGATATCGGCGAAGATCGCGGCTCCGGGCTGCCAGCCGGCGTCCTTCATGTTCTCCATCACTAGGCGCGCCCCTTCGAAGGTGAAGTCGGTGAAGCAGAGGGTGAAGATCATGCTCAAAATGAAGAGGGCCTCGGTGGACTGGGTGAGACGGCCGACCTTCAAGACCACGCGGCGGTAGGCCGCGTAAGCGACGGCCACCATGACGAGGGCGAGGATGAAATTCAGGGTGAAGACGTAGACTTTGCCGACGAGGCTTTCGGTGAACCAGCTTCCGAACGTCGGGTCGAAGCCCATGCCGAAGAAGAGGATCGTCCTTAAGGAGATGACGCAGAATCCCCAGAAGATCATCGCGTGCATGAGGCCGGCTTTAAGGTCGCCCTTGATGATCTTCGTCTGGGCGAAGGCGATCGTGAGGACGTTGACGACTTTTTTCTTATAGTCGTTGAAGCGATTATCCGCTTGTCCCGCAAGGATGATGTTCACCCATTTCAGTGAAGAAATGACGAACATGGTGAGGGCCAGGAACAATAACGTGCCGGTTGTGACTGGAAACATACAATCTCCTTAAAATTAATTAAATTTCCTAAAAGTTTCGCGTCATTAGCAGAGGTTTTTCCGGGACTTCAATTTAAAAATGGGGAAAACCCGGGAAATTTTGCGCGCTTAAATACCTTGCACCGCACCGGGATCCATTCCATACGCGCTGCCTTTATGAAAACGAATATTTTAGACCTCTCCAAGCCCGCTTTGGAAGCTTGGCTCTCGGAAAAAGGCCTTAAAAAATTCAATTTGCATCAGATCCTGCAATGGCTCTACCGTTACCGCGTAAAGAGCTTCGACGAGATGACGAATCTCTCCAAGCAAGCCCGTGAGCTTTTAAAGGAACATTTTGAAATTGACTACTTAGAGCCAGTCGAAACGCATACCTCGGCCGTCGATGGCTCGACGAAGTTCCTGTTCAAATTGCCCGACGGCAAGACGGTCGAGAGTGTTCTCATGCCGATCAAAGGGCAAGGGAGGGATCGGCCGAGTCGGATCACCCTTTGCATTTCGAGCCAGGTCGGTTGCGCCATGGGGTGCGCGTTTTGCCGGACGGCCGAGATGAAATTGGTCCGCAACCTCTCCCAGGGTGAAATCCTCGGCCAAGTCCTGGGCGCCCAAGACTTCATGGGCCAGGATAACACGGGTGCGGACGGAAAAGGCCCGCGCGTCTCCAATATCGTCTTCATGGGCATGGGCGAGCCTTTGCACAACTACGACACCGTCACCGACAGCCTCCAACTCCTGACCGATGTCTACGGCATCGGAATTTCCCAGCGGAAGATCACGGTTTCCACGGTGGGCCTCGCCCCTGAGATCCGAAAATTCGCCGACAACCCCCCCGGAGCGCGCGTCAAGTTGGCCTTATCCCTCAACGCCACGACCGAAGAGGGGCGCCAAGGCGTGATGCCGATCACGAAAAAATACCCGCTCGAAGAGGTGATCGAGGCCTGCAAGGAATACACGAAGAAATCCAAAAACCGGGTGACGTTCGAATACGTCATGATGGCGGGCGTGAACGACTCGATCGACGACGCCAAACGCATCTCCAAGATCTGCGCCCACATTCCTTCGAAGATCAACCTGATCCCCTACAACGAATACCCCGGATCGCCGTTCCAGAGGCCTTCGGAAGAGTCGATCCAGCGTTTCTTCCATTTCCTGGCGGACCGGCACCATCAGGTGAATATCCGTTATTCCAAGGGCTTGGACGTCCTAGCCGCGTGCGGGCAGTTGGCAACGGCTTCACGCAAAGAAAAACGGGCGATTTAAAAATTTAAGGGCTCCGTAAATTTACTGGGGGAGTGAGAGCTAGTTAATGCAGTGTTCTTCCGG
>CAZKQW010000018.1:0-22293 GCA_964555055.1 uncultured Pseudomonadota bacterium
CGGAAGAACACTGCATTAACTAGCTCTCACTCCCCCAGTAAATTTACGGAGCCCAGAAAGAAATCAGAGATTTTTTACCGTCTCGGTCAATAAAGGCGCGAGGCCTTTAGCGGACGCGGCGGAAATCACGAAGACCTTCTTCTTTTTCTTTTGAAAGTGTTTCTTTATTTTTTCAATGATTTCGGCCGCTTCCGGACGGTCCATTTTGGTTAAAACGATGATTTCCGGACGGTCCAGGAATTCTTTTTTGAAGGACTTCAATTCATGGCGGATGAGCTCGTAGGCAGCGACCGGATCCGGGTGGGTAGGGTCTAAGACGTCGATTAAATGAAGGAAAACGCGGGTGCGCTCCACATGCTTCAGAAAGCGGATGCCCAACCCGACGCCTTCGCTGGCCCCTTCGATGAGGCCCGGTAGGTCGGCGACGGTAAAACTTTTCCCATGATGGGAAACGACGCCTAAGACGGGATTTTTCGTCGTGAAAGGGTAATCGGCGATTTTCGGTTTCGCCTTCGAGATGACGGACAAAAGAGTCGATTTGCCGGCATTGGGAAATCCGATTAGCCCCACGTCGGCGAGGAGCTTCAATTCGAGGGTCACCCAACGCGCTTCCCCCTCTTCGCCGGGTTCGGCCTTGGTCGGCGCTTGTCGGGTCGAGCTGACGAAATGGATGTTGCCGCGCCCCCCCTTACCACCTTTCGCGATGACGCAGGTTTCCCCATGAGTCTCGAATTCCGCGAGCGTATGTCCCGTAGCCTCATCGCAAACGATCGTGCCGAGCGGCACCTTGATCACCGCATCGTCGCCGCCGCGCCCGTATTGGTCCTTGCCACGCCCATGTTCGCCGTTCTTAGCCTCAAAATGCTTTCGGTATTTGAAGTCAAGGAGGGTGAAAAGCCCGCTATCGGCTTCGAAAATCACGTGCCCACCGCGTCCGCCGTCACCGCCGCTGGGACCTCCGCGAGGAACGTAGGTCTCGCGCCGAAACGCGACGCAACCATCCCCTCCGTCTCCGGCTTTGACAAAAATACGGGCTGAATCGATGAATTTCATAAAAAATAAAACCCCCTCTTATTTTTGGAAGAGGGGGTCGGAAAAAACGCAGGTTCGGAAAACTAAGCGGCTTGTGGGACGACGCTGACCTTCTTTTTGCCAGCGCTCTCCTCAAATTTTACGATGCCGGTCACTTTCGCGTAAATGGTCCAATCGCGACCCACACCGACATGCTTGCCGGGATGAATATGAGTGCCGCGCTGACGTACGATGATGGAGCCCGCATTCACGAGTTCGCCTCCATAAGCCTTGACGCCGCGTCGCTGGCCATTGCTGTCGCGTCCGTTCGATGTCGATCCGCCGCCTTTTTTTGTCGCCATAAAAAACTCCTTTTAAACTTAGAGGGAGATACCGCTTTCCTCTAAAACTGCCATCTGGAATCAACGGGTTGATCGTTGGCTCCGTTTATCCGCACGGATCCAGCCGATCCGCATAACACTCGCGCACTATTGTTTAATATCCGTGATCTTAACGATCGTCAGGGGTTGACGATGGCCGACCTTGCGCTCCGACCCCTTACGGCGTCGGTACGTGTAGGCGATCAACTTCGGGCCTTTGTCCTGATCGACGATTTCGCCGGTCACTTGGGCGCCGCTCACGTGGGGCTTGCCCAGCTGGATGTTTTCCCCGTTTTCGATCAAAAGCACGGGAAACGTCACCTTCGAGCCCGTTTCGGACTCTAATTTTTCGACGGAAATCTGATCCCCGACCTGCACTCGGTATTGTTTACTGCCTGTTTCGATCACGGCATGCATAAAAACTCCTTAAATAATGAGCGTAAATAAACGAAGCTGGGACCCTTACTCAAAGGCGGAAAGGATTGTCTAGCAGATTCTCACGATTCCGATCCGCTTTCGGAAATCTCGAATTGCTCCAAATGGTAGTCTTCGCATGATTTCACGGAGGTTTTTTTCTTGGATCTTCTTTCCCAATCCTCAAGCCCGGCGTGTTCCTCGTCCAAGAGGACCTCGGCGACCGAGGGATTCACCTTGATCAAGATATGGTCCCCCACGAAATCCACCGTCCGCCGCCTCAAATCCCGGAAAATCTCGTGGCAGATCGTGGATCGGCTCTTGAGGTAGCCGCGCCCGTCGCAATAGAAGCAGGTTTCGCAAAGGAGACGGCTCAAACTCTCCCGCGTCCTCTTGCGAGTCATCTCGACTAGGCCCAGTTCTGTGATCTTCGTGATGGTGGTCTTGGATCGGTCCGACTTAAGCTCTTCCTTGAGGACATGGTACACCTTCTCGCGGTTCGCGTGGCGTTCCATATCGATGAAGTCGAGGATGATGATGCCGCCCAGGTCGCGGAGGCGGAGCTGGTAGGCGATCTCCTTCGCGGCTTCGAGGTTGGTTTTCAGGATCGTATCTTCCAGATTCCGCTTGCCGACGAATTTCCCCGTATTGACGTCGATGGCGGTCAAAGCTTCGGTCTGTTCGATGATGATGTAGCCGCCGGACTTGAGCCAGACTTTTTTGCCCAGGGCGCGCGAGACCTCAATCTCGATGCCGTAGGCGTCGAAAATAGGTTCGGTGCCGTCATAATGTTCTACGACGCCTCCGGCGTGAGGAAGGAAAGACTGGATGAAGTTTCGGACCCGTTCCATTTCCTCCCGAGAATCAATAATGATGCGTTCGATGTCCGGCGTAAAGAGGTCGCGCACGGCTCGGAGTACGATGGAAAGCTCCCGGTGGAGTAGGACGGGAGCATTGCGATTATTCTTTTGAGATTCGATCTCTTTCCAGAGTTTGGTCAAGTACTCCATGTCCTGGGAGATCTCTTTTTGAGTCGCACCTTCGCACATCGTGCGGGCGATAAACCCCCCCGAACCTTCCGGACGGCACTTCTCGATCAATTGCTTGAGGCGTGAACGTTCCTTATCGTCTGGGATGCGTCGTGAGACGCCTGTGTGGTTGACGGTCGGCATATAGACGAGGAAGCGTCCCGGCAAGCTCACGTGCGACGTGAGGCGGGCGCCTTTCGTGCCGATGGGGTCGCGGGCGATCTGGACGATGACTTCCTGGCCTTCCTTCACCAAGTCTTGGATCTGCGGGACATGGCGGCTGTGTCTCTTGTCATGACGAGGACGCTCGTCCGGTGGAGACTCTTCTTCGTTCGCCATCAATTCTTCGAGAGCCATTTCAGGAGCGATGTCGCTGACGTACAAAAAGGCCGTGCGCTCAAGACCGATTTCCACGAAAGCCGCCTGCATGCCCGGTAAGACGCGGACGATTTTTCCCTTATAGACGTTGCCCACGAAACCCGCATCTTGGACTCTTTCAACAATGAGCTCGGAGATGGTACCGCCTTCGAGGCGAGCGATGCGTGTTTCCGTGGGAGTGACGTTGATGATCAGTTCATTGCGCATGAAAGGTCACTATCTAAGAGGTCTCGAAAGTTAATTCAAGTTTGGATTTTATTTCTGAAAATCAGACCAAAATAATAAATTTTTAAAAATATTTTTATAAAATATAATTAAATTAAAGTTTTAAATTGTTTCAATTGCCGTTTTATGTGAAATAGTTTGGGTTGGGCGGATGTAGTAGTCAAAGTTTTCGAAATGGGCGCTGTGAGGGCAGCGCCCATTTCTTTTTCTTGTTGGGTCATTTTTTTTCCGTTAGTCTCGGCGCCCTATGAGCCAATTTCTCTCCACCCCCGAGCATGAGATTTTCCGAAAAACCGTCCGTGATTTCGCCGAAAAGGAACTGTTGCCACATAAAGACGAGTGGGAACACGCAAAGACCTTTCCAAAAAGCGTCTTTAAAAGAGCCGGGGAACTGGGCCTCATCGGCGTCTGCTATCCCGAGGAGGTCGGGGGCAGCGGGTGCGATTATTGGTACAAGGTAATTTTCTGTGAGGAAATCGTTCGTTGCCGAATGGCGGGAGTGGCGATGGATTTGGAAGTGCAAGCGGATATCGCGACGCCGGTGATCCAGTACTTAGGTTCGGATGAACAAAAAGAGCTCTTCGTCAAACCGGCCATACGGGGCGAGAAAATCGGGGCCTTGGGAGTCACGGAACCGGGCTGCGGTTCGGACGTGGCGAATCTCAAGACGACGGCGCGCGTAGAGGGCGACGATTACGTCATCAACGGCGCCAAGATGTACATCACCAACGGCGGACGCGCGGACTTCATCACGCTCGCCGTGCGGACGGGAGGCGAAGGGCATAAGGCGATTAGTTTGGTGACGTTCCCGACAGACACGAAAGGCTTTTCGGTGGGGAAGACGTTGGTGAAGATGGGGAATCATTCCTCAAATACGACGTTGCTTTTCTTCGAAAACTGCCGGATCCCGCGTCGATTTATTTTAGGCGAGGAGAATAAGGGCTTCCTTTACATTATGATGAATTTCCAAGGGGAGCGTTTGGTCGCCGCGATCAACGCCGTGGCCGGTTCCCAGCTGGCTTTGGACGACGCCATCCGCTACACCACCGAGCGCGAGGCCTTCGGCAAACGCATCATCGACATGCAGGTATGGCAGCATAAGTTCGCCGAACTCCAAACCAAGATCGAAGCCGCCCGCCGACTCACCTATCATGCGGTTGACCTCTTCGTGCGAGGTCAAGATGCCGTAAAAGAAATCTCCATGGCCAAACTCTTCGCCTGCGATCTCGCGCAGGAAGTGGGTTACGAATGCCTCCAAGCCCACGGCGGCGCGGGCTACATGGAAGAGTACGACATCTCCCGTTTTGTTCGGGACACGCGCCTTCTCACCATCGGGGGCGGCGCTTCCGAAGTCATGAAGGAAATCATCGCGAAGCGGATGCAGCTGGGAAAAAGGTAGTATCCTTTTAAAATAATCATTAATTTTAAAGCTTTAACGCCTAATCTTTTCTGATGAGTTTACAGTTCTTATGCCTTTAGTTGACAATCTGGTAGAATTTGTTGACAATCTCTTCGGGTGAGGTTGTCAAATGAGAGGAAAAATAAGAGGAAAAAGCGAAGGAATTCGGAAGTTTTTACTGGAGAACGCCGAAAGATATCCTCATGTGGCGACTCTAGCGGCAAAGCGATTCGCCATCACTCGGCAAGCCATTAGCAAACACCTGCAAAATCTCACTTCCGAAGGGGCTTTAATCGCGACGGGAAACACAAAAAATCGCGCTTATAAATTAGGGACTCTTTCGGAATGGGAAAGGATGTACCCATTAGAAGAGGGATTAGCGGAAGATGTCGTTTGGAGGGATATCGCGTCGCTATTCAACCACTTTCCCGAAAACGTCGTTGATATTTGGCATTTTTGTTTTACCGAAATGTTTAATAACGCCATCGATCATTCCGAAGGTCGTAAGATTTTCGTACATGTTACGAAAACCGCTTCGAACACTCAGATCGTATTGTGCGACGATGGGATAGGCATTTTCAGGAAGATCCAAACGGTCATGAATCTTTCGGATGAACGCCATGCTATTCTTGAGCTTTCCAAAGGGAAATTAACCACCGATCCAGCAAGACATACGGGACAAGGCATTTTCTTCACATCTCGATTATTGGACTCGTTCGACATTCTTTCCGGGAGCGTTTACTTCAGTCATGTATTGGGTGATGAGAAAGATTGGGTTGTGGAGAGGCCTCAGTTCCAATCGGGCACGGCAATCTTCATGAAACTCAATAACCACACGTCTCGGACTTGCCGGAAAGTATTCGATCAATATTCCGATCACGAGGATTTAGGTTTCGTCAAGACGGTAGTGCCTGTCAGGCTTGCGCAGTATGGGAACGAGAAGCTGATTTCACGTTCCCAAGCGAAAAGAGTCTTAGGAAGAGTGGAACTTTTCAAGACGGTTATTTTCGATTTTGAGGGGGTGCCCACCATCGGCCAAGCTTTTGCCGATGAGATATTCCGGGTTTTCGCTAATGCTCATCCGGAGATTGAGATCTTGTCTCTTCATACCAATACGGAAGTCAAAAGGATGATTCAAAGCTCCAAAATGAGGAACTAAGTCCCACCGGCTTAAGATGGAGCCAAAGATGCCTTTTCCTGGATTCCCCGGAATTTCGACGAGAACGCGGCGATCTTCCGCTCCCATTCGGCGTTAGGCACGAGACCCTTCGTCTCTTTTAAATACGTCACTACCATCAACGTCAATGTGAAGGGCTCTACAAGAATCGCCTTTAATAGCCACGCCCCGATGGCTCCGATCGTCACGTAAAGCCATCTCTCTTGGCCATGGCCGATCGACGCCGCGAAGGCGGGCGCGAGGGTGAGGATCAGGAAGAGGGGAAAGCTGACGACAGAGACGACGCCCGCCAACAAGGCCGCCCCAAAAAAACTTTTCCACGCCTGGGCGTAGAGGACGATACCCTGACGCGCGTTGTCCCAAGGGTTGGGTGTCGGATCGACGAAGTAGCGCGCCAAGATCGCCTCGTCGACGTAGCTCAGGCTAAAATACAGGAGTCCCCGGACGATTTTCCTCAATCCGTCGATTCCCGGAATGCCGGCGACGAAATCCGTCATGCGCATGAGGAAAGCGCTCAAGGCCGCGATCACCCCGTGGATGGTGCGGTCGATGAGAAAAAGGAGGGAGGACTGTTTGAAGTGTGCCACGACCAGGCCCTTTCCGTAGGCCACTTGGTTCATGCCCTTGGGGAGGCTTCCCTCCGTCAGCAAGCGCGCGATGACGGCGACGTGCCCCGCTTTGACGAGATAGAGGAGGTATTCGCGCGTCAGTTTCGTGAGGGGAAAGCTGACGACCAAACCCAAGAGCCAGACGGCTCCCTCGGCCTGAGGAGCGATCTCCGAAAAGGCCCGTCCGACAAGGAAGACCAGGAGGAAGTAGATCATGAGGGCGACGCCAAAGGCCGTATAGACGGCGGCGCGCATAAGAATGTAAGGAATGGTTTTGGAGACGATCGAAACCGTCTCGCTTAGATAGAGAGCCATATTCTACCCTTATTAAACCAAATCCGTGATTTCGGAAAGGATAGTGTTCAACTCGAAATCTTTCGGCGTGTAGACGCGCTTGACTCCCATCTTGAGGAGACCAGGTTTATCAGCTTCTGGAATGATCCCTCCGACGACGACGGGGACGTTCGACAGCCCCGCTTGGTTCATCCGTTTCATGATGTCTTCCAAGAGTTCGTTATGAGAGCCCGACAGGATAGAAAGGCCCACGACGTGGACGCCTTCGTCCCGGGCGGCCGAGACGATCTGCTCGGGCGTGAGGCGAATGCCTTGGTAGATGACTTCCAAGCCAGCATCCCGGGCACGCACGGCGATCTGTTCGGCTCCATTTGAATGGCCATCGAGACCAGGCTTACCCACAAGGAGGCGGATGCGGCCACCCACTTTTTGGCTCTTCGATTCCACCTTCGCGCGGAGATTCTTGAAGGCCACGGCTTCCGGATCGGCGGACTGTTGGGCCGCCACTCCGGTTGGCGCGCGGTATTCTCCGAACACTTCGCGGAGGGAGAAGGCCCACTCCCCTGTCGTGACGCCCGCGTGGGCGCACGCGATGGAGGGGGGCATGATGTTCTTGTTGTTCTTAGCCGCCATCATCAAGTCTTGGAGCGATTTCTTGACGGTGGCTTCGTCGCGTTTTTTCCGGAAGGCATTCAATCTCTGAATCTGGTCCTTTTCCGCCTGGGGGTCGACCTTCAAGATGCCGCCGTCTACGCCCACGGTAAGTGGTGAAGGTTCGGTTTCGGAAAAACAATTCACGCCCACGACCTTAAGCTCTCCTTTTTCGATCCTACGGATGCGTTCAGCGTGGGAGGCGACAAGAGATTGCTTCATATAGTCGATGGATTTCATCGCGCCACCGAGGGAGGCGATCTTTTCCATTTCCTTCTTCGCGCCTTCGACGAGTTCGCTCACCTTGGCCTCGATGACGGCCGAGCCGTTGAAGATGTCGTCGTACTCGAGCAGGTCGGTCTCGTAGGCCAGGATCTGCTGCATGCGCAGGGAGAGTTGTTGGTCCCAAGGTCTCGGCAATCCGAGGGCCTCATTCCAGGCGGGGAGCTGGATGGCACGCGCGCGCGCGTCCTTGGAGAGGGTGACGGCGATCATCTCGTAGATGATGCGGGCGATGTTATTCTCGGGTTGGCGCTCCGTAAGTCCCAGGGAATTCACCTGCACGCCGTAGCGGAGCATCCGGTACTTCGGATCAGTCACTCCGTAGCGCGTGCTCGTGAGATCGTCCCACATCTTCACGAGGGCCCGCATCTTGCACATCTCTTCGATGAAACGCACGCCGGCGTTCACGAAGAACGAGATGCGGCCGACGACCTTCGGAAAATTTTCCGGCGACACCTTTCCGGAATCCCTCACGGCGTCCAGCACCGAAATGGCGTTGGAAAGGGAAAAGGCGATCTCTTGGACCGGCGTCGCGCCAGCTTCTTGAAGGTGGTAACTGCAAATGTTGATCGGGTTCCACTTCGGGACTTGGTTCACGGTGAACGCAATCATGTCGACGATGAGGCGGAGCGAATGCTCGGGCGGGAAGACATAGGTGCCGCGCGAAAGATATTCCTTAATGATGTCGTTTTGGGTGGTGCCTTGCAGCGCTTTTACGTCACCGCCTTGTTTCTCGGTGGTCGCGATGTAGAGGGCCAAGAGCCAGGCGGCCGTCGCGTTGATCGTCATCGACGTATTCATTTTTTCTAGGGGAATGCCATCGAAGAGGGTCATCATGTCGCCTAAGTGCGAGATCGGGACGCCGACTTTTCCCACTTCGCCGCGCGACAATACATGATCCGAATCGTACCCCGTCTGGGTTGGCAAGTCGAAAGCGACGGAAAGGCCGGTTTGGCCTTTAGCAAGGTTGGTTTTATAAAGGTGGTTGGAGGCTTGAGCGGAGCTATGGCCTGAATATGTCCGCATGAGCCAAGGGTTCTCGCGTTTTGAGTTAGTGGGATTCATGGGGTCCGCTTAAAAAATCAAATCAGTAGGGTCAAGGTGAGGATGCGAAGGCGGAGCGTTAAGTCGAAGGAGATGTCGGGGGCGTGTGAGGAGGTTCTTCCGCCGCCACGGCTTCCGAAGTGGGATCTGAGGTTTCGACAGCACCTGGGACGGGTGGAGGGGTCGTTTCGGTTGAAGCCTCTGGAGATGGCTCCGGTGGTAGGGCATTCTCCACCGTTTTCACTGTTGGTTCCGCCGGGGAAGAGACGGGAGGCGCTTCGGACGCTGTTAATGAAGATACCGTTTCGGAAGCCGGTGTTTCGACAACGATTTCTTCTACGGGAGAAAGAGGCTCAGCGGAGTTATCGACTAAAGCCGGGAAATAGACGGTGAAAGTCGTGCCTTTTCCGACTTCCGAGTGAACCAACAAGATGCCACGGTGATCTGCCACGATGGCATGGACGGTGAAAAGCTTCACTTCCTCTCCGATATCCACTTGCGAACTCTTGGTTTGTGAGGACGAGTCGAACATCTTATTGATCACGTCTTCCGTGATGCCTGTCCCCGTATCCGAAACGACGATTTTCACGTAAAAGCCTTCCGCCAATTGGGGAATGGATACGGGAGAAGATTTCGCTTCTCGATGATTTTTCGCCACCAAGGTTAATCGGCCGCCTTCGGGCATGGCATCCCGGGCATTGAACCCCAAATTCATGATCACTTTTTCGATTTGGGAGGAAGTGCCTAGGATGGAAAATAATTGCGGATCAAGGTCAAGAGCGACCTCGGCCTTTCCGTTAAGCATTTGAGAGAGGGCTTTATGGGATTTTACGACGACTTCCGCGACGCTCATGCGCGATTTTTCGGGCGCCTCTTTGCGAGACAGACTCAGTAGCTGGTTAATCACTTGAGAGGCGCGCTCGGCGGATTTTCTCACGACTTCCATTTGTTTTAATTCCCCGGGAAGATCGTTCAATTTTCCGAGCACGAGATTCGAATACGCGAGAATGGGCGTAATATGGCTTTGGAAGTCGTCGGCGGTTTGTTGGAGGATTTTATTCATCAAATCCGATTTCTGCGTTTGAAACAGCCGCCTTTGGGAGGCCTCGAAAGCGGATTGCATTTGGGCCAAAAGGTTTAAAGCGCGCGTACGGCTGTACATCAAGGACCAGATGAAAATCGAAAAAGAGAGGCTCAAAAGGATACCGATGATCCAAATCCAGCGGGAGTTGAGTTTGATCGACTTATAAATACTGGACTCAAGCCATATGGAATCCGGTAGCGCAGCAATGACGCGCCATTTCCCTTCGTCTTTGATGTCCAGGGAGAGGGACTTGATGTACGCATACCCAGCCAGCTCTTCCTCCTCCAAAAGATCGGGAATATCCTGGATCATTCGCTCCGTCGTGTCCGGATGGGACAGGATCAGACCGTGATTGGACGTTAAAATGAAGTAAGGGTATTCCAAAAGTTTGGCTAAAACGGAAGTCCTGACGACGGCGGCGACGATTCCTCTAAACGCTCCGTCGCTGGCGTAAAAAGGGATGGAATAGACGATGCCTTGCCGGGGTTTATCGTTTTTTTCTTCGAAGTCGTTCTCCGTCATATCCGAGTCGTCGGCCGTGATGATTTCAGGGCTGATGAGAGCGGGAAAATTCATATTTTTGAATCGATCGGTGTTCGGAAAATAGCGCCTGAAGTAATCGATCTGCTTCCTCATCTCACGGTATTGGAATGTTTTTACGGCTTCCTGATGATTATTCTCTTCAGGCGATTTTTCGTTCATGAGGGAATCGAAGCTTTTAATGGGAGCTTCATGCAGACCCGTATTAGGGTCTAAACGGTCCGGTTCGAAGCTTTCGGGTATGAGGTAAATTTCGGATACGGAAATCGAAGAAAAGAGGGTATTGTAGATTTGTTGTACGGTAATCTCGGAGCCTCCGAAATTATTCCCATAGCGGTCTACATGTTGGACGTCCGGTAGAAGGGCTATCGTACGCAGTGAGTTATAGATGATGTTGAAATGGGTGCGAAGGATGCCCTCATTTTTTGCTAAACGTTGCGACCAATCTTTCTGAAAAAGAAGAAGACCGTACTCAATGTCTTTTTTGCTGATTTTTTCGATGAACCACTGAGTGGCGAAGATGCCACCGATGAAGACGAGCAGTGAGATCAAAAAAACGTTTCGGAAGCTGCTAAAAAAGCTCTTTTTAGATGTCCCTTGAAATTTCGGCGTTTTTATCGGCATGGATGGTTTTTATTTGTAAAAACAGCATCTTATCCGAAATATATTCGTTTCCCAAGGTGATTTTTAAGGCCGGGCGCCTTCTAACGCTTTTTGATCAAAAGCCGCCTTTCGATCTCGAAAATCTTTTCGGGAATCTTCTCTTTGCCTAAGTCCTTCTTGTCGTTCTCCTTAATGAAGAGATCGGCGCCGAATTTCTCCATGGCCTCTTTGGGGCGGATATTCTTGATCCCGATCAATTGCATCGTGACGACGCCGGCGTTCATCCCGGAAGGGCCTTCTTCCTTGGAAAGGATGCGCGTGATCGCGTAGACCGTGTCGTTCGCGAAGGCGGGCTGCGTGTGGTAGCCTTCGGTGTAGCCGAAATCCCAGAGGGCGTTCTCGCTCACGTCGCGCGAGGCCAGTCCCGCGAGCCAAGCGAACACCAAACCTCCGTAGACGATGGGCTCGCCGCTCATCGGGCCTTGGCGGCCGGTGGAATACAAACGGTCGAAATGGAGCGGGTGCGTGTTCATTACGCGGTAAGTCCAAGCCATATGCTCGTGCGTGATGGTACGGCCGTTCGGGTGCACGAGGATGTCGCCCACGTTGAAATCTTCGAAATAACTGCGCACGCCGGTGAGATGGGTCGGAAATTTACCTCCGCTGACGGGGATATCCAGCGACATCGCCTCGCCTTCCGGGACTTGCGGGAAGGGCTGTCCGGCGACGGTCGACGGCTCGCTGGCTTTGCCGGCGGGAGCGACCATGATCTTCCGGTCGTATTGGAGGACGAGCTCGTCTTTTTGGTTCAAGGCGATCGTGCGGATCGTCACGATGCCGGGCTTTCCTTCCTTTTGCTGTCTCTTCAAGACTTTCGTCAGCGCGCGGAGGGTGTCGCCCGGGTAGACCGTCTTCAGGAAGTGCACGTCGTAATAGCCGAGGTTGGCGATGGCCTTTTCGGAATCGTTCTGGACGCCGAGCGAGAGGGCGATGTTCATGACCATCAAGGGGGAAACGACGACGTCCTGAAACCCGTGGGCTTTGGCGTACGCTTCGTTCAAGTAGAGGGGGTTAGCCTCCATGAAATTCGTCGCGAACTCGATAGCGAAGGCCCGGTCGATCGTCACGCCACGGGGGTGGCAAAACACCTCCCCTTCGTTGAAATCCTCGAGCACGCGGCCGTATTGGGGGTATTTGACCTCGTCCAAAGAAACGGGCGCTTCCTTGGATTTTTCGATCATCTTCTTTTCGATGGTGACGACGGGCATGAAATTCTCCTTTTAAATAAGGGGCTTTGCATAAAAAGAACCTTTTTATGGCGCAACTGTTTCTTTCTGATTTTTTGAGAAAGATTTGGTGAGGAACCTAAATTTTCACTCGTCAATATAGGGATAATCCATCTTTAATCAGCTCCTGAAAATCCTTATCCAAGGTGAAAAGCGGGATTTTATGATGAAGAGCCGTCGCCGCGATGATGGCGTCCCCGGCTCCTAAGCGGGGATGTTCCGCCAAAAGATCCGAAGCTTTTTGGTAGGCTGCTTGAGGTGTCTCTAAAAAAGGGAAAATCTTGAGGCCGGCTTGATGTTTTTTACGCTCCTCTGGTTTTCGAAATCCACCGATATATTCGACCCATACCTGACCGCACAAAGCCGCTTTGTTTTCAGCGGTTAAGAGCCACATTTTTTGTCCTACTTCGGAGTTGGAATTGCGAAAGAGGGCGATCCAAATGCTGGTGTCGATGAGGACCATCAGGAAGACCACTTGCGAGCTTGGCGTTGGGATTTTATTTTTTTGAAATCATGCGGGGATTTCTTCTTAAAGAGGGATTCCAAGTAGGAAAGACGCTCCCTCATGGCGACATAATTGGCGATGGATGTCGTGATCGCCTCGCTGTAACCCGATAAACCGCTTAATAATTGGGCTTTTTTAAGCAAATCCTCCGAAATCGTGATGGTTGTTCTCATATGCATTAGTATGGATTTTCTGGTGCATAAGTCAATCTAAAGTGCATACAGCTATCTTGATTTTTATAGGCTTAATTTCTTGTGAATCCGTTCAAGTCTGGCTACTCCCTTTTTCGTGAAAGAAACGCTTCATTCCGTTTTCGGTTTAAACGATTTTCGCCACGGGCAGAAAGAGATCGTAGAGGCCGTCGTCTCGGGCTGTGACATTTTGGCCGTCATGGCGACGGGTTCGGGGAAGTCGCTTTGTTACCAGCTGCCGGCGGTGGCGGCGTCGAAACGCTGCTTGGTCGTGTCTCCCTTGATCAGTCTCATGAACGATCAAGTCGCGAAGCTTCGCTTCTTGAAAATCCCCGCGGCGGCCACCCATTCGGGTATCCAAGGAAACGGCGATGGGGAGGTCGACGAGCGCGCTCAGGCCTTGAGCGATTGGGCTCAACGGAAATTGAACCTCTTATACGTCTCTCCGGAGCGGATTGCGAAGTCCGACTTTTTTTCCTTCCTCAAGAATAACCCGCCCGATTTCGCCGCCATCGACGAGGCCCATTGCATCGCCCAGTGGGGCCATGATTTCCGCGAGGAATACCGGCTCTTGGGCCGGTTAAAGAAGGAGCTGGGTTGCCCCGTGATCGCCCTCACCGCGACGGCGACGCCGGAGGTCCAAAAGGAGATCGTCGATTCTCTCCATCTCGCCGACCCTCTTGTGCGCGTGCACGGGTTTTACCGGAAAAACCTCAAGTTCCAGGCGCGCATGGTATCGGGGAAGAAGGACCGGTTCCTCGAAATCGTCGAAAAGGTGGAGAGTGTGACGGGAGCGGCGATCGTTTATTGCGGGACTCGCAAGGTCGTCGACGAGCTCACGCTCTTCCTCCGCGAGCGCCGTATCCCGGCTTATCCTTATCACGCGGGCATGGACGTAGAGTCCCGCGAGAAGAGCCACCGTCACTTCCGGGAAGACCCGCAGGTCGTCATTGTCGCGACGAGCGCTTTCGGCATGGGCGTCGACCGTCCCGACGTGAGGTTGGTCGTGCATGCGCAGATGCCCGGCACGCTCGAGGCGTATTACCAGGAAGCCGGCCGGGCCGGGCGCGACGGCGAACCGGCCGATTGTCTTCTTTACTTCGGGGGTAATGATCTCGGCATCCAAGAATTCTTCATTCGGGAGTCGGTCGGTCTCGTGCCTCCGGAAAAACAGGACGCCTGGTTGAGGCATTGCCTGCGGAAAGTCGAGCTCATGCAGCGCTACGCGTACGGTCCTTCGTGCCGCCAAAAGGCGATGATGGATTACTTCGGCGATGCCGATCCTTTGATGGACGGTTGTCAGGCCTGTGATAATTGCCAGCCTTCCGAGGCGATGACCTTATCGCAAGAACTCATCCGCGACATCCGCATCATCCTCTCGGGCATCGCGCGCTTCCGCGCGCCTTTCGGCAAGGGCATCCTGGTCGATTGCCTGCGGGGCAAGGAGACGGAGAAGGGGTTGGCTTACGGCCATAGCCATCTCTCGACGTTCGGCCTCTTGAAACACAAGACCCAAGTCGAAATCATGAACCTGACCGATCTCCTAATCCGCCAGGGCTACATCCAACAAAACGGTTTTAAATATCCCACTCTTTCCCTAACGGCGTCAGGGGTAGAGGTGATGAAGGGAACCGTCGAGCCGACGCTTCCGAAAGAACGCTTCTTGGAATTCGTGCGCGGCAAAAAAACGTCGCTGACGAAAAAAGAGCGTTCATCATCATCAAAATCAAAGGAGGGAGGCGTCTCCTCCGCGGACCGTAGTCATCCCTTATGGGAAGCCATCCGCCAATGGCGCTTCGAAACGGCCCAGAAGAAGAAAATCCCGCCCTATACGATCTTTTGGGACCGAACGATCGACGACCTCTGCGCCAAAAAGCCGAAAACCCTCTCCGAGCTCGAGGACATCTTCGGCCTCGGCGAACGAAAGTGCGCGTCGTTCGGCGAGGAGCTTTTGGGGATTATCCGGCATTCGAATTGAATGGACCGAAAGATCGGACGCTTGGAAATTTTTCCCTTATCGGGATCGCAGTCCAGGGATCCTTACGTGCGCAGTAAGAATTTCCGTATCGTCGTCGTGGGCGAGTATTTGGTATTCTATCGCTTCGAAAAGAAACAGGTCTGTATCCACCGCATCCTTCGTGGGCGGAGACGGTTCGGGTTTTTATTTTAATTATAAACATTGCTTGAGTAGCGCCGACGCGATGACGCGGAGGGCGTTCCATAATTTGCATTATTTAAGATCACTATGTAATAAAAGGTCATGAAATTTTCCGATCTTCTGAAAACAATCTCAAAGGCAAGGATAAAATACTTAGTGGTGGGAGGAATAGCTGTCAATTTACATGGCATTATTCGGCCGACCAAGGACATTGATTTCGTCGTTTATCTTGAGGAAAAAAACGTATGTAAGTTTTGTAAGTTGCTCACTAAAATCGGATATCTCCCAAAAGTTCCCGTAAAAGTCGAAGATTTCGCGGATCCGAAGAAACGGCAGGATTGGATTAAGAACAAAAACATGGTCGTTTTTTGTTTCTACCATAAAACAGATTTGATGAATGTGATCGATGTTTTCGTAAAGCATCCATTACCTTTCGAGGGGATGTACAAACGGCGTTCGGTCATCAAACTAGACGGCGTTCCTGTTTCAGTCATCAGCATAAAAGATCTTATTAAGCTCAAAGAAAAAGCTAACCGTTTCCAAGATAAATCTGATATCATGCTATTGAAGAAAGTCATGAAAGTGCAGAGGGGTTTACGGAATGAAAAGAAGAAATAAACCCATAAGAGGGGGCTTTAAGTACTATCGAACCAAGGCTCAAATTATCGAGTATCTCAATACACCGCCTGAAGAAAAACTAAGATGGCTAGAAGAAATGCGGGGATTCAACAATCTCGTCGCCCGTTCCAATCCTGCGATCGGCAAAATCCAAGAAAAATTCCGACGGGGCGAAATCTAGATTCGGTAGTGAAAGACGATTTTCTCCCGCTTTTTTTATTTTGAATTCTTTCACGAAAGATCCCGATTCCGGGAAGCGGACCGATTGGTCCAGCGCCTTCGAAATTTTTGATCCGATTTTTTCGAGGGCCTGAGGCGCGTGTTCCGAAACGAACGAGTGGATTTTCAAGAGATCTTTTTCCGCTAAGATCGGGCGAACGGTGTGTGCTACCTCTTTTAGATAGGAAACAGGCTCAGGATGGACTGTGGAGGCTCCCGACACCATTGCTGCCGATGCGTGTCCTTTATAAAGGAGCTTATCTAAGAGGGGGAGAAAAGGTTGTGTCTTTTGAATATTGCACTTCGTCTTTCTCAATTAGGCAACACCTTTTGGATCGAATAAGTGAATCCTATAAATATTGCTTCAACAACGCCGGCGCGATGACGCGGAGGGCGAGGACTTCCTCGGCGCCCTCGAAGATCGAGAACACGCGGGCGTCGACGAAGTAGCGACTCACGGCGTATTCCTCGGCGTAGCCGTAGCCTCCGTGGATCTGCAACGCCTCGCGCGTGACCCATTCGCTCACCTTTGACGTGTAGAATTTCACCAACGATGCCTCCATGTTGCCCTTGTGCTGGTCCATGAGGTCGCAAGCGTGGAACGTCGCCTGGCGGCATGCTTGGATGATGGCGGCCATGCGCGTGATCTTCCATTGAGTCATGCTGTAATCGAAAATGGGTTTTGAAAAAACTTTGCGCTCGTTCGCGTAGCGGAGGGCGGCTTCGAAGGCGGCTTGCATGACGCCCAAGGCGCGTGCGGCGGTTTGGAGACGGCCGCCGGCGAAACCTTCCATCTGAAGATAAAAGCCTTTGCCGAGGCCGGCGTCGCCTCCGATCAGGTTTTCTTCGGGAACCCAATAGTTCTCGAACGCCACTTCATAGGAATGCATGCCGCGGTAACCGATCGTCGGGATGGCCTTCCCTTCGATGTGACCTCCGTGCTCGGGTTGGTCGTACTTGAATTCGTGCCCTTCGAAGCGCGGCTTCTCGGCGATCAAGATCGACAGCCCCTTATGCTTCAAGCTCATGTCGGGATCGGTGCGGCACAGGACCATCAAGGAGTCCGCGTATCCGGCGAACGTGCACCATGTCTTGACGCCGTTGATGATCCAACCCTTTTGCCCCTTGGATTCCTTGCGCGTCGCCGTGACTTTGAATCCCGCCACGTCGCTACCGTAATCCGGTTCGGTGGCCGCGACTCCAGCCATACGCTCGCCGGTTGCTAAAAGAGGTAGCCATTTCGCTTTTTGCTCTTCGGTACCGCCCTTCAGAATAGCCTTCGATAGTATCTCAGGACGCGTGATCAAGCTCCCTGCCACCCCTAAAGAACCTCGCGACAGCTCCTCGGTCACCACGCACATGCCGGTATTATCGGGCTTGGCATCGTCTTGGAATCCGCCAAATTGTTGAGGGATGGAAAGTCCGAAGCATCCGAGCTCCTTTAAGCCGCTCATGATTTCATTCGGAATCAAGAGATCGTGTCGGTGGACTTTTTCCGCCACCGGCATAACGTTGTCCTCGGCGAATTTCTTAAAGGTCTGCCGGAACATCTCGTGCTGCTCGTTCAACCCGTAAGTGCCTCCGCTGTTCTTCTCATGAATGAGCTTCGCGGTTTGGTCGTAATTCTCGGTAGCCAGCGCGTTGCCCACGCACGCGACGACTTCGGGATTCCAAATCGTCTGCATGAGGATGTCGGGTGTCGCGCCCCATTCGGCGGCGCGGTAGCCGATCTTCTCGGAGACGTGGCTGATGGTTTCCGCGGTGAAGATTTCCGCGAGACGCTTTTCTATTTCGCCGGAATTCTTCTCCGCGTAGCTCAAAATTTGTTCGGAAGCGTACACTTCGGAATAAATCCACGCGAAATCGTAGGCGATGGTTTGAAACGCATCCAATTTTTTCGTGGAAATTTCCTTCTCGTTTTTTTCGTCCTTCGCTTTTTGCGCGAGATGTCGACCAATGCGATCGACCAGTGTTTTCGTGGTCTCGAGAGCGTTTTTGATTTTCATAGTGCGTGCGTACTCACTATCAAATTTTTTTTTTGTCAAAAATTTTTTGGTCAAAAAGAGATTTTTATTTGAACAAAAATCTAACTCCATGTAATCTATCGTAAAATGAAATTTGTTTTTGGAAGTTTTTCGAATCAACACTGACAAAATGAAAATTTGTCGGAAAGATTAATAAACCCAAGGAGGGGACCAATGGCTGCCAAGAAAAAAGCGACCAAGAAAAAGAAAGTCGCGAAGAAGAAAAAGAAGTAGTTAGTACCAACGCAGAGTTTAAAATGTCCCGAAGATCCTTAAAGGCCTTCGGGATATTTTTTTGGCTTTTTGACTTAGGAGAGATCCCGCTCTCGACGGATCCGATGCTTTCGCATCGGTGATAGCTACCGCACACGATAGTTTCACTTACCGTTCCGCTGTGCTTGCTCCCCCTAAGAACCCCCATCTGACATAAATTTAGTGACCGCTTGCTCCGTTTGACTGGACGGGATAAACCCGTTCCAGCCAATACTCACGCGCTATTTTTATGAATGATTTGTTTTCACATCTTGAGAAAACGGAAAAGCATTCCTCTCATGAAGGCGTGCCTCTTTCGGAGAGGTTGCGACCTGAAATCCTTTCGGAAATCGTCGGTCAGGAGCATCTCCTGGACCCGCATCATTCCCTTCGTAGGCAAATTGAGCAGGATCGACTTTCTTCGTTGATCTTTTGGGGTCCTCCGGGCGTCGGGAAGACGACGATTGCCAAAGTCATCGCTCATGAAACGAAATCGTCTTTCCACGCCTTGTCCGCCGTCTTGAGCGGGGTGAAGGAGTTGAAGTCCGTCATCGACCAGGCGAAGCAGGAGAAGAAATTTTCCGGCAAGAAGACGATTCTCTTCGTCGACGAGATCCACCGATGGAATAAATCGCAACAAGACGCCCTCCTTCCGCACGTCGAGGACGGGACGATCACGCTGATCGGCGCGACGACCGAAAATCCGTCGTTCGAGATTATCAGTCCTCTTTTGTCGCGTGCGCGCGTCTATGTGTTAAAGCCTCTGGAGTCCTCTCATTTAATGGCTCTCATCGATCGTGCCCTCGACGATGCGGAAAAAGGTTTAGGCAAAATGGCGTTGAGCATTTCTCAGGAAGCAAAAAATTTACTGATCGAAGCGTGCGGAGGTGACGCGAGGCGTCTTTTGAACGCCTTAGAAGTTGCCGCTTTTTTAGCGCAGAGCGAAAAGAAGACGGAAATCGATCTCCATCACGCGGAAGAAGCTTATCAAAAGAAGACCCTCCTTTATGATAAGTCCGGCGAAGAACATTACAACGTCGTCTCTGCCTTCATCAAATCGATGCGCGGTTCCGATCCCGATGCTGCGATCTATTATCTGGCGCGCATGTTGGAAGCCGGAGAAGATCCCTTGTTCCTTGCCAGGCGCATGGTGATTTTCGCTAGCGAAGACGTCGGTAACGCCGATCCCCAAGCGATTCAAGTCGCGATCGGCGCGATGCAGGCCTTTGATTTCGTCGGGATGCCGGAAGGTTGGATCCCCTTGGCTCAAGCGGCGACGTATTTGGCGAGCGCGCCGAAGAGCAACGCAAGCTATAGGGCCTACAAAAAAGCAAAAGCCGACGTGCGGGAGCATGGCTCGCTTCCCGTCCCCCTACATCTCAGAAACGCGCCGACGAAGCTTATGAAGGAATTGGATTACGGGAAAGGGTACAAATATGCTCACGACTATGAGGGGAATATCGTAGGTCAACAGCATTTACCGGAGGCTTTACAAGGGAAGTCATATTATGAGCCTACCGGAAATGGGTATGAAAATGTGATTCGGGATTATCTGAAAAAGTTAAGATAGATCAGGAAAGTTGCTAATTGAAGAAGGCCTTCACCGCGTCTTCCGGAAGTTTCTGGCCGGAGACGTGGACGCGTTGAACGAGTTCCCAATAGTAACGATACGTCGCGCGGTCATGAAGCTCGCCTTCGAATTGGATCGGTCCCCAGTTGGCGGCTTGCGCGGCCAAGAGAATCTTACAACCGGTCTCAACCTTCGAGAGGTCGGGGGTCATCGCGGCGACGATCGCGTCGATTTGGGTAGGATAGATCGACCACATTCTCAAGAAACCAAATTCATTACGGGCGCGCAAAGCGTCAGCCTTGGTCTTTTCGGCATCTTTAAGGTCTAAGGTGACGTTGTGCGCAGGGATAATGCCGTAGGCGAGGGCAGCCGCGCAGACTTGGGCTTTCGCCCGGGCGATCAATCGGTGCTCGAATTGTCCCGGGGATCTCATGCAATCGTCCGGAATGGCTCCATGGTGGCCGGAAACGAAATCCATCAAGCCGAAATCCAAGACTTGCATCCAGGGCTGAGCGGCGATTTCAAAAGCATCCTTTAAAGCGCCGTGAGTCTCGATCAGGACATGGATGGGGATTTCGCGCTTGATGTTGTTCTTCTTTGCGACATCTTGGATATAGCCGATCATTTCCTTCACCTGCCCTACGGCAGTGGGTTTGGGAATGGTGATGTAGGCCAATTCGTTACCAGCGCCGCCCACGAGAATATCCACGTCTTGTCTCCAGTAGGAATTCGTGAAATCGTGGATGCGGGCTCCAGCCATCTTGTGCTTGTTCAAGGCGCCTTTGGCCATGGCGACGATCATCTCCGCGTGTTCCTTTTCCTTGCCGGTCGGGGCCCCGTCCTCGCAGTCCATCGTGATGTCGAACACGCCGCCCTTAGTGTTTTGGAGCTCCATGGCTTTCGTGATCAGTTTCTCCGAACCGGCGAAATGCTCGCAGGCGGGGATTACGGGAAAGGGTTTTTCGCCTTCGAAAAGGGCTTTTGAGGGATGCGTGCCTGACATAGGGTCTCCTTAAGTATAGATTTGAGTGGCGGCTGCACTAATGCAGAGGTGAAAGAGGTGTCAAGCCGGCTGTGACAATTCCAGCAGGACGCCTCCGGTCGCCTTGGGATGGACGAAAGCGATCATTTTCCCGTGGGCTCCTTTACGAGGCTTTTCGTCGATGAGCTGGACGCCTTGTTTCTTGTATTCCTCTAAAACCGCTTCGATGTTCTCCACCTGAACGCAGATGTGATGGATGCCTCCGCGGCCGCCGTTCTTCTCGATGTACTTGCCGATAGGGCCGTCGGGAGCCGTGGATTGCAGGAGCTCCAGATTCGTGTCGTCCACCGCGAAGAAAGCCGTCTTCGCCTTCTGCTCGGCTACTTCCTCGAAGTGTTCGGGCGCCTTCCCTAAAAGGGTGGTGTAGGTTTTGACGGCCGCGTCCAAGTCCGGGACGGCGATGCCGATGTGGTCGATGTTCTTGAATGTCGCCATAAACAGTTCCTTTTTCGAATAAAACGACTCTCTTAATGTAAGAAGCAACTTTGTCAATCTAGGGTCGATAAATTCCTTATGGATTTTACCCTTTCGTTTCCCTGGAAACATAACGAAATCAGCACAGTTTTACCAGAGCTACGGGCCCAAGTTACCTCAGTGGCCTCCGCGACGGCTCCCCAGATTAGTGAAGTGTTATTGGAACAACCTCCGATTGATCCTGACGCGCCCGAACTGATTCGCGAAGCTATTACATGTCTGGAATTAAACGGTTTATTGGAAGGCTTTGGGGGTCAGGGTTTGCAAGGCATTCGCAAGGTAGTGAAACCAAGAATTGATTATCAGGCGGAATGGGACTTATTAAATAAGCTACACACGGGAGGGCTAAGCCGCCGCGGTGCTATCGAATTTTCCCAACCACATCCTGTATTCCTCGAAGCGTTTAGAAGATATTGTGACATCGATCAAAAAGACTATCCTTTCGTGCGAAGTTTAGCCATTTCATGGAATATTTATGCGGTTGATGGAGATAAGGATGAAAGCCATATCGAAAGACTCTGCGATTTATTGAACACTCTTTGGAGTACCGGTCGTGCCGCAAGGTTGGATGGTTGTGTTTTTGCAGCAAGAATGCATCGGATACCCATCGAAGAGGTCCTGCAGTTGGAAGGTTGGCTTCGTGGGCGGACGGCCCAGCTACTCAATCATCCGCCTGATTCTATTGAATACGAGTCTGGAAAAATCTTACGACCCTGTATCCGCCCTCTTGTAAAGACGTGTATGGGGCGTCGTGGGATTGATTTTGCCCAAAAAGTCATAGGGGTAGCGCAAGAAATTTTGTGTCCGGCGTAAGTTTTCATTGAATCATAGTCCCC
>CAZKQW010000019.1:0-21462 GCA_964555055.1 uncultured Pseudomonadota bacterium
TCTAAGTAACCTACTTTACTCCGTTATTTCTCACCCCCAGTAGATGGACGGATCTGTGCCTATACTTGACGTCAACCAATTTCGCGTAAGCTTTTATCCTGATTCCGATGTCAACCGTATTTCCGTATTCGGAGGTATAAGTCTTAATCAGGATGTTCCTCTCCGTTGCCTCGCCGATCATGCCGAATTGCTCTCTATAACTCTTACGGGAATGAGAGTAAGCTTTAAGAGCGCGGATGAAGCCCGTCCTTCCACTATGAAAGTTGTCGTAGGTAAAGAAGTAACACAAAATCTCATTACAAAAGAACCCGACTCATATTTATGCGGTGCAGCTTATTTATTATTCCCGAGCGGAGACGAAGAGTTAGGGTATGCATTGCCTCTTCTTATGGCGGTCATTGAATGTGAGTTAGGAAAAGTGAGCTTAGTGACAGATGATTGGAATGTAGTGCTAAGAGCTGTGGAGATAGCCTTATCAAAGAGGGAGCGGCAAGGTTTAAATGTCTGTCAATTTCCATCCTCCTTTTTGAGAGATTTGAAGGTGGAAGCTCCTAATACTCAAACTCTATTTCTTGCACAATTTAAACGCCGATCTCGTTGACATTTAACCTGAATTCACCCACAACGCCGCTCCATGTCGAAAAATCCCATCGGAATCATAGGCGGTAGCGGCTTGTACGCCCTCAGTTCAGAGGGCGGGTTGAAAATCATCGAAGAAATCACATTGGAAACGCCGTTCGGAAAGCCTTCCGACGCCTATATTTTGGGTGAATTGGACAACCAAAAAGTCATTTTTCTCCCGCGCCATGGCCGTGGGCATCGAGTCTCGCCGAGCGAGCTCAATTTTCGGGCCAATATCTGGGGGTTCAAAAAACTGGGCGTGGAAACCATCATCGCAGTCTCGGCCGTCGGCAGCATGAGGAAGGAAATCGAACCCGGTCACATGGTCATCATCGATCAATTTTTCGATCGCACCAAGGGACGTGTCTCGACATTCTTCGCCGACGGCGTCGTGGCCCATTTGACCTTCGCCGACCCTCTCTGTCCCGAGATCCGCAAAGCCTTGATACAAGCCGGTCAGGATACCGGTGCGACGATCCATGAAAAAGGGACGTATCTTTGCATGGAGGGCCCGCAATTCTCGACGCGGGCCGAGTCTAACGTTTACCGGAGTTGGGGGATGGACGTCATCGGCATGACGAATTTGCAAGAGGCGAAGCTGGCGCGGGAAGCGGAAATCTGTTATGCCACGATCGCGCTTTCGACCGATTACGATTGTTGGTACGAAGGACACGACGACGTGACCATCGACATGGTCATCGCGACGCTGACGAAAAACGTCGAAACCGCTAAAAAAATGATCCGGTCCGCCGTTCAGAAAATCAGCGACGATAGAACTTGCGGCTGCCGCACTAGCATGAAGCATGCCATCATTACGGATCGAACTCTCATTCCTGAGGAAACTAAAAAACGTTTAGAAATGATCGCGGGGAAATACCTATGAGCATCGTCGTCGTCGGCAGTGTGGCTTATGATTCCGTCAAAACGCCTTTCGGGCAGGTGGAAAGGGCCTTGGGCGGTTCGGCCACCCATTTTTCGGCCTCCGCGAGCTTCTTCGCGAAGCTCCATTTGATCGGCGTGGTCGGTGAGGATTTTGAGATGAAGGACATCGCTTTCCTAAAGGAAAGGGGTGTGGATTGCGAAGGAATCAAGGTCGAGAAGGGCAAGACCTTCCACTGGAAAGGCCAATACGGCTTCGACCTGAACACAGCTGAGACATTGGAAACCCATTTAAACGTTTTTCTGAATTTCTCCCCCGAAATTCCTGCGCATTTGCAGACCACCCCCGTGCTTTTCCTCGGGAACATCCACCCGGCTTTGCAATCCAAGGTCCTGGATCAAGTGAAGGAACCCCGATTGACCGTCCTGGATACGATGAATTTCTGGATCGGCAGCGAGTTGGAGTCTCTCAAGAAGGTCATCGCGCGCGTGAAGATGGTCATCATCAACGAAGGCGAAGCCCGGGAGTTGACCCACGACGCCGCTTTGTTGACGGCGGCGCGTAAGATCCAATCGTGGGGTCCGGAGATCGTCGTGATCAAGCGGGGGGAATACGGAGCCCTTCTTTTCTTTAAGGAACACGTCTTTTCGGCTCCAGGGCTTCCCTTAGAGACCGTTAAGGATCCCACGGGAGCGGGGGACAGCTTCGCGGGCGGCGTCGTCGGGTATTTGGCGATGAAAAACGACTTCAGCCTGGCTGTTTTCAAGCAATCTATTATCGTCGGTAGCACGATGGCGTCGTTCAACGTGGAAGATTTTAGTTGTAAGCGCCTCCAGGCGTTGACTAAAAAAGAAATCAGTGATCGTATCCGTTTGTTCAAGGAATTGTCTCATTTCGAAGAAGTGAAAATCTAGGAGACGCCTCATTATGGGAAGCCCAATAGATGGTTCAGGCGAAAGTTTAGGGAAGTTTTTGAAGCGCGAACGTGAGTTCCGCGGGTTCTCGCTCGATGATATCGAGGGGATGACGAAGATTAATTCAATGGTTTTAAGCCGCATCGAAGAAGATAAATACGAAGAATTGCCCACGGGAACCTACTTGAAAGGCTACTTAAAGCTTTACGCCAAGGCGATCGGTATCAATCTTGAAGACGTCCTTACGCGCTACCAAAGTCTTCCCTCCGATTCCAAAAAGGAAGTCCATCCCTTCCATCAGATCGGCCGCTTCGAAGCCAAGGCCTCTTATTTGAAGTCTTGATGAAATCGCGCGATCGCGGCCGTGAAGTCACGACCGAAGCCATCGTCCTTAAATCCCAAACTATTCAAGAAGACGACCTCTGGGTCGATCTTTTGACGCCCGACGAAGGTCGTCTCTGGAGCGTGGCTCGCCATGGGCGAAAGAGCCGGAAGCGTTTCAACACCGTTTTGGAAGCGTCCAATCACGTCGTCGTCCGTTTTCGGGATAAGGGTGGGGCGGTTTTCTTGGAGGAAGCCCGGCTGCAAGACTGTCCTAAGGGTTTCCCCGAAAGTGATCTCTCTGCTTGGCTCGCGTCCTTTTTCGTCATTGATTTGGTGCGTGAGTTCGTGCCGGAAAGGAACCGCGACCCGCAGGTGTTCTCGCTCGTTCGCGAGACCTTGGGGGAATTACCTTTTTTAAGACGGACCGAACGCTTGGCTTTATTGGAAAGCTTCGAGAAAGACTTCCTCAGCTTGTGCGGCTACGGCGTGAATTTCGAACAATGCGCCACTTGTGAAAATCCCGTTTCTTCAGAACTCCGCTTTTATTTTGTTTATCGAGCGGGGGCGGTTTTTTGTGAGCGCTGCATGCGAGGTCAGGGGGAATCCGTACCGTTCTCCCCGGACAGGCTCGTCCAGATCATCCCTCGTTTCTTGGAATACCAACTCTCCCGTCCTCTAAAGTCGCGTAAAGTTTTGACGGGCTTGGAAGTTTTTAGTTAAATCCGTTTTTATGACGCACACGAAACGGTTCTGGAAGGCTTACACGACCTTCCTGTCCATTCTCGCTTCTTACTTCGTCTTCGCCTTATGGAAAAAAATTGTGGGTGAAGCGCGGTTGCAGGAAGCGACCGAGCGTCTTCACCGCAAGAACGCCCGACGCATCGAAACAGCCATTCTGGAGCTTAAAGGATTGTTCATCAAGATGGGCCAGATGCTCTCAATCATGAGCAATTTCCTGCCTCCCGCCTTTACGGAGGGGCTGGAGCGGTTGCAGGACGACGTCCCTCCACATCCCTACGAGGCTATCGAAAAAAGATTCTTGGAGGAATTCCAAAAGACGCCGCTGGAGATTTTCCAAAAATTCGAAGAAGCGCCGATCGCCTCGGCTTCTTTAGGCCAAGTGCACGTCGCTTATCTTAAAGACGGCACCAAAGTTGCTGTAAAGGTCCAGTACCCCGAAATCGATGCCGTCGTGAGGGATGATTTGGTGATTCTCCGGCGTATTTTCGCAATCCTGCATCTTTTGCTGCCCGCTTACGGATTGAAGAGCGTCTTCGAGGAGATCTCCGAAGTCGTTTTGAAGGAACTCGATTATCACGTCGAAGCGCACAATATCGAGATGTTCCGGAAGAATTTCGCGGGTCAAGATACGATTTTATTCCCCGAAGTGTTTCCGGAACTTTCTTCGAAGAAGATCCTCACGCAGCGGTTCGTGGAGGGATTTAAAGTCACGTCCGTGCCTCAGATCGAAAAGGAAGGGATCGACCCCCATGATGTGGCCACCCGCCTCATCCACGCTTTCTGCAAGCAAATCTTCATCGACGGTCATTACCATGCCGATCCCCACCCCGGGAATATCTTGATCCGCCGGAGCGACGGCCGTCTCCAGATCATCCTTTTGGACTTTGGGGCGACGGCGACGATCTCGGAAACCATGCGCCGAGGGATCACGAGTTTCGCCGAGGGCTTGATCCGGCGCGACACGAAGCTCCTGGCCGCAGCCATGCGGGAGATGGGCTTCGTGGCCCGTAAGGATAACTTCGATCCTTTCGAGGATTTGGTGGAATATTTTTATTCGAAGCTCGCGAACCTCAAGATCGAAAACTTCCGCAAGCTCAACCTTTCCGAAATTCATAACCTCGAGGATATCCTCGAGCTCAAGAAGCTCAAAATCAGCTTCAAAGACCTCATGAACTCCTTCCATGTCCCGAAGGATTGGATCCTGTTGGAAAGGACGTTGCTCCTGGCGATGGGACTCTGCGCCCACCTGGCGCCGACTTTGAATCCCATCGAGATCGTCCTGCCGTACGTCGAGCAATTCGTCCTGAAGGATCGTACCTTCACCGAGATGGTGGTGGATCTCACGAAGCAGGTCGTCCTCTCCTACATTCAGTTACCCCATGAACTGCATAAGACGCTGAAGCGCTTGAACGAAGGCAACCTGTCGGTGGAGTCCAAGGGTTTGGAAAAGCACACGCGCCAAATGTATGCCCTCGGGCACCAGTTCCTTTACGGTTTTCTCGGATTGGGTTTGGCCGGATTTTCCTATTATTGGCGGGAGCAGGGAATCGAGGATTGGGCCCGCTATGGCCTCTACGGCGCCGGCTTTTTCGGGGCCGCCCTCTTGATTTCCTTCATGAGGAACCGGCTATGAGAAGTCGCGATTCGATCTTACTTTTTTTCGCGATTTCCGTCCTCGTCCATCTTGTCCTGGTCTTATTCGGCTTGGGCCCTGCCTCTAAGCTTGCCGAGCTTTTGGAGCGAAAGAAAGAAGAGGCTACCGTTGAGCTGACGATTTTCGATAAAAACCAATACAAGATCGCCGACATTCTGCCCCCGGAAAAGGAAGAGCGTCCCGATAAAGCGGATTACGTGGGCGTGTACGATTCGCGTGTGGAAGAAGAGCAAGTCGCTCCTTCCCGCCGTCCCGCGGCGGGTTCCGGCACGGAAGCGGCTACGCCCGAGAAAACGACGGAAAAATCAGAATCGCCCACGAAGGATACGGAAAACGAAGAGACGGTGGGCTCCCAAAAGAAATTAGCCGCCAAAAAACCCGAAACCCCGAAATCGGCTGGCGGCTCCGGCCTCGACGACTTCATGGAGAGCGGCCTGCCCGAGGACTATTTCCCAAACTACAAAGTCGGCGAGCATACGTACCTTAACGTCCTCCGCTTCCCGAAGATCAGCTACTTCGTCCGCCTGAAGAAGATCTTCAACACCACCTGGAACCCCCGCTCAGCCTTAATGTATTCCGGCATGAACCAATTGGCGAAAGGGCAGGTGGAGGTGTCGTTGGGCCTCAGCGTCGACAAAACAGGAAACCTGGCCGAGATGTTCGTGATCACGTCGTCGGGCTTACCGGCCTACGACCAAGAGGCCCAACGGACGATCAAGGACTCTTCGCCATTCGCGGCGCCGCCGAAGGAGTTGTTGGATAATACGTCGCGGCTGAGGATGGTTTGGACGTTTACTGTTTATATGTGATCTGATTATTAATTATAAAATGAGGTTTTATGAATGATTTTAGTGTGTCTTCAAAATACTATAAGATACAAATTTCTATTTTAGAAATTTGTAGAATAATTCGTAAACTGACACGGCTCAAGGATTTAATACGATACGACAATGGGTGGGCTGCTCATATATCGTTGGCTTCCTCACGTCAGAAATTAAAAAATTCCTGATGATCAATCTTCTACAATCAAACTGAAGCAAGAGATTAATGAGCTGATGCCAATTGCAATCAGAGCTGCGCTAAGAGCTCAAGTCGCTACAAAAGTTCTGAGTAAAGAGCGAAAAGTTGGAGGGAGTCTCGCAGAGCTTGAAGATAATGAATACGATATATTTGTACACTATGAGTTGCTGATGCCCAAAGATAAGCCAACGGCGCATAACTTTGAGATAGTAATGGCTGTGTTAGATCAAATTGTTGGATACTTCAAAGAGCTGAGAATTAGAAAGATCTTCCAACTTTTAAATCCTCTAATGGCTTTTGCAAATATTTTGCGTATTCCAATTACGATTATTGAATATATGGGGTTTGATGTGAGTAGTATGCTAGTAAATCGTATTTTATCAATTATTATACAAATTTTGTGGGCAATTTCTCTTACCTACATAAATATTTATTATGGGAAAAATATTGAACTAACAGTTCGTTGACAAACCTCAGTTTTTTAAAAAAACTCATTCCCAATTTGCCGTTGGTTCACTGATTTTTTCTTCTTGATTCCACTTTTGCCCTCATGCTTCCCATGGAAATCATCGATGAGCTTCCGTCCGCCTTCCGTCTCCGAGGCCGGACCTCGAAACGTCTCCACATTGATCCCGATTAAAATCCGGTTCCGATTCTCCATCAGGCCGTTGACCGTATAGCCCACCATCGAGGTTGTCCCGTTTCCCTTGTTGGCAAGCTTGGCGTCCGGGTCGGTTTTTGAGATATGCGTCTTGTTTGATCTCTTCTCCCCATGGAAATCAACGGTCGGGTTTCCTTCGTCCTGGTCCAGCATCCGAATCCGCTTCTTATACTCCTTGGGCTTCATGAAGACTTCGATCGGCACGAAGCTCTTGTGCGAGGCGTTGGCCTTGACCAGAGTCCCGTCCAAGGTTGCATGATCCGAGATCAGTCCTTTTTGAATGGCCAGATCCACCGTCTGATCGAAGAGCTTCTCCATCACGCCGCTTTTATCAAAGTGCCGTTTGCGATTCTGCGTGAAGGTCGAATGGTCCCAAGGTGCTTTGTCCAAATCGAGCCCCACAAACCAGCGCAAGACCATGTTGCCGTTTAACTCCCGGACCAAGGCCCGCTCGGAGGTCACGAACTGTTCCAGGTTAATATTGTAGAACAACGACGGCTGCGGATCCGATGTCCCCATCATAGGCTTTCTCCTCCTGATGGGATCGCTTTGTAACATACAAATCGGAAGGTTAGGAGGGGTTTGTCAACGAACTGCTAATCCAGCTCTTACAAAATATTAAAATACATTGAAATACTCTAAAGAACCGAGACGTCTTAGATGCTGGTGCACTGAATCTTACGATGACGCTGCAGATAACTGCTTAGTATCAAAATAAACCTCATTCCTAACAATCTTTCCATTCTCCATCTCCACAATATCCAACCCAGTCTCACTAACAATCCCATTCTTTGTAGGAATCTTTGCTTCCCATTTCAGTGTAAATCCACCATCTGTGGGAAAAATTTCCAGGGCTTTCCAAGTCCACTCAGGATTCACCGCTAAGAGGTTTTTGAAATAGGGGAGAAGCGCATCGTGCCCTTTTAATCCTTTTGGCTGCGCGGGATCACGGTAGAAGGCGTCTTTAACATAGAATGTGAGGAGATGGTCTGGGCGATTGCCAGTCCAAGCAGCGAGCCATTCGTCGCAGAATTTTGAAAGGTCGGTCATTTGAATCCTTAAGCCGCTAAACTCTTCTTAATAGAAGCGATTTCGCGTTCGATTTTATCCAATCGTGATTCATCGCTATTTTTCTTTTCCAAAGTTTCTCTGAGAATATGATTTAAATAAGTTTGATAGGGAGCATGTCCTTTTAAAGAGAGTTTTTTTACCTGTTCCAATAAATCAGCATCGATATTGATCGTAATCTTGATTTTAGGGGATTTTTTAAAAGCATTTCTCATACGGCGTGTGCCCACACTATCGATTTTTAGATTATTTAGTTTTGGTTGTTTCATGATAAAATTTCCTCATTTTTCGCCACTCGGCGCATCCGATGATTCTGATTTTAGTGCCGCGCTGAGTATGCCAAGTTGTCAAGATACGACCTCTATCTGATTTCCCTACCCAGTAGTAGCGGTGTTCTTTTTCGTTATGTTTCCTGTCTATAACCTGTACTCCTTGCGGATCCGAGAAGCAGCTCATGGCTTCGTTAAAATCGACCCGATGCTTTTTGATATTACGCAGTTCCTTTGAGGCATCCCATTCAAATTCAGCCATAAGATTACCATATCTATATGGCTATTTGCCATATTAATTTGTTCTAAGGAAAATATAACAATTTCGATGCCAACGAAAAGAGGTAGAATGCCGCTATTTCAGACCGAAAATCGGTTCTTTAAATCCAAAATTAAAACTCATTACTTCAGGTGATCAGTTCTTTTCATTGACGCCAGCCTCCAAATCAGAAAATGAATGACCATTCATTTTTAAAGGAGGCCGTGATGTCTCGACGTTTTCGAATCCTCTGGACTTTTCTCCGCGCCTTTTTCCGGTCCAAAATCACCGCCCTCGATGAATCCCGGATGCCGGTCCGCGTGTGGCCCTCCGAGATCGACGTGCGCCGCCTCAACCACTCCCTCTTCACTTTTTACGGGGAAGCCGCCCGCTTGGACTTCATGATCCGGTGCCGTTTGATCGGCTGGATGTGGGAGGAGAAAGCCTATACGGTCATCGCCTCGGAATCCGTCCGTTACCTGAAGCCCGTTCGACTCCTCCAAAAACTCACCGTGCGCACGCAGCTGATCTGTTGGGACGAGAAGTGGATGTACGCCCACCATGTCTTCGAAAACGAGAATGGCGTCGTCGCGGTGATGATCTTAAAAGGCCTTTTCACAGGCCCTAAGGGAATCATTCCCACTTCTAATATCTTGAAAGCAGTGGGGCTTCCTTCGGAATCACCTCCGTTCCCGGACATGATACGCGAATGGCAGGCGAGCGAGACGGCTATGGTGGTGGGATTGGTCAAAACAAGGCCAAGTTCATCAATAATGGCTAGGATTCAATAAGAACGGTAGGGCTCTTCGTTCGTCGGAACCTAAAAGCCTTCCCCATTCATCGTCCGCGATCGTAACCCTCTCAAGGCGAGGGACTTGGACTCCAGGTCCTATGTTGTTAAGCCGTGTTTCCATACGGTTGTTGTGATCATCGAGGATTATGACCACAGCGGGCATGGGTAAGTTTTTATGAATCTCTAAGACGTCTTCAAGTTTCACATCTCGATTCAAAGCCAAAATAGAAACCATACCCTCATATCTTTTAGTTCCATTTTCGTGCCTTTCATAGTTTAGGCTGGAATGAATTTTTTGGTGAACTTCAGGTAAATGCCCAAGTGTGGAAGAGTCCACCACGCGACGGTCGACCAACCACTCATGACCTTTAGGGCCGATGGATAAAGGACAGATGAGTAATGAATTTTTCGGGGTATCCGGTTGATAGAGTGAGACGAATCTTACGGGTTGTTTCAATGAAGCCAAAGCAATCGCAAGGTTTTGTCGGCTAATGATGGTTGTATTGGCGGGGGTATTCTTCCCAAGTGGGAAGACATGAGGATCGTCAAAGACTTTGGTCCAACCAATAACACCTAAATGATGTAGATAAAACGCGTTTCTTAAAACAACTTTTGATGTTCGATGCTGATGAAGGGTTTTTAAAATAGACGCTATCGTGGTTTCATCGACAGCGACACTCCTCAGAATAAGATCGAGCCCTTGTTTTTCTATTTCATCATACTCTGAGTAAAGTTGTGTTAAAGAAAGCTTATCAATCACCGGGTGTTTCCACTGACGATCTCTTAAAGCGGATGCTGCTTGAAAATACTCTCGCACACGCTTATCTTCATTTTCATAAAAAAAACCGCTTTCACTGAATCCCGCTTCTTTTGCTGACTGACGGCACCATGCCCCATGATCTTCAAGATCAGTTTCCCGAGGGTAAGGCTGCGTTAGAGGAACTCTCCCACATTTTAAAAATACTGATATGGCCACTCTCTGGGGAGGGAGAGCTAAAGACGCGATCTCGTCTAAAGTGTCCAAATTTAAAGTCAGATCCGATTTGTTGCCCCTCAAAATACTTTGGAGATTTCGGTGAGGTGGGTCTTGTGTGCAAATATGGCTCGCTGATCCCGATAAGCCTAAGCCTACGGTGATAGAATCCCTAGTTTGGATTTGTAAGCGAACGGAATCGCATGGTGACGAACCGCTTAAATGAAGGGCCATATTCCGTTTTCGTCAAAGAAAGCAGGTTAGTTGCCCATCATCGTAAAAAAAAAGATGGCGACGTGATAAGCCCTTAATTTCCTGATGAAATTTATTGGTGTGCCCACGAGCCATTTTCCTGGAAGGAAATAACCTTCTTATTTTTGACGGCTCTTTCTAATTTTAAAAAAACAGCCTCGGCGCCTTTATAATGCGCGTAATAAAAGGCTATTGATGGCCCCTGTCTTTGGGTAGAGGTAGGCCATTTCTGTAGAAACTTATGGCATCTCCAGATTGAGACTTGAAGTTTCTTGGTTTCCTCCAAGGTCTCTCCCGTTAAAGCCTCTCCGATTTTATCTATATATTGAAATGAGGCCAAATCGGTCTCCTGCATCCACAAGATCCGCTCTGCAATCTCCTCATGCTTCCTCCGATAGTGTGGCCATTGGATATGGAGTAAAGCCAAAAACACGATGAGACCGTTTTGTCCTTTCCATTGAGGGTATTTCTGGAGCATTTCACGTTTCCAATGGTCTAAATGACGAGAGCGTTGTGAGCTTGCAAGCCGCATGAGTCTTCTGGAATGATTTTTTTTCAATCCTAAAGCTTCCGAAACGGCCACGACTTCGCCGGGCATTAGGGGTCTTAAATTCCTCTCGCAGCGTTCATATTCGTCGACAGTCATCCCGACCGTATGCGCGAATTCTCCGGAAGAAGGCAGAAATAACTTTGGATCTTTGAAGGAGGGGTTTGTCGAATGCCTTAAGCCAAATAAAAATTCCCCTTGAGTGTAAACGCCGCGAGCATATTCTTTCATGCGGTCCCGAACAAGGGCGTCAAAAAAGAGTGGCCCCCATGGGCTACGGGTCTGGATTGTTTTCGCGGGGGAGTAGGAATTCCAGTAGCTGTGATAAGCGGCTTTTAAAAGGTCTATTAGGCTCATGTCTAAAGCTTTAGGATCCATTAAATCTCTCAAAGCATTTCGGCTTGGCGTATAGTGTGCGATCCCTCCTTCGTCGAAAATAGGGTCCTGAAAAAGGCGATCCACCACCGAAGCTCCAACCCCTAAAAGTTTAGTGAGATCATTCATTCCCAAACTCTTTCGGTGGGCAGCTGACTGAATTAGAAAAGGCATCCCGTGAGGGTCTAGTTCGTTTTTGTGGTAGATTCTAACACCCTTTACTTTGCCATCTTTCGTTCTTGAGCGACGGCGGGATGCCGCCTCCAGTCGAGCGGATGCCGCGCTCTTGGCCACATCTTCATTGGTGAGAAAGGGAAAGCGTGGCCAATTCGCGATCACAGCATCTCGTGGAGTTACCAGAGGGGTATCGAGGCCAGCGTTGATTCCCTTAAGTATATCATCGAGCGTCGGTTTATCGGCGCGTTCCACATGATTAAGGATTGCCGCCAGACGGTCGTAGCCCAACCCTGCTCGAGGAGCTCGGCAACGGTCGATGGAAGCTTTCAACTCCTCGAGAGTCCAGCCCCTTTTGGAACGCGCTTCGTTGACGAGTCCGCCTAGTCCAATCCTCCTTAATTCCAAAACCATTTTCCTCGAAAGCTTAATATCCGACGCTTTCTCCGGCACCAACCCGAACCCCGATTGAAAACCTTCTTTTTCCAGGGATCCCAACACTTTCCATGGATTCGGGTGCCGCGTCATTCGAAGCATGGTGAGAAGATAGTCCGCGTAATGGAAGGGAGTTTTATTGGAAAAAAGAACGGATTTTGTCGGAGGATCTAAGGTAACGCGCGCGATAAGCGAATCTGGAATCCCTGCTTCTTGAGCGATCGCGTATGTGAAAGTCCCATAATCATCGACACCCGCCAAGACGTCGTGAAGCGTAGAAAGCGCCGGAGATCGGCGTAAATGGTGCATCGACCAGAGAAAAGTGATTTCTTCTAACCTCTTAACTCCGTTCGGCCCATCTTGGGCCATCGCCTCTAAATTTTGATGGGCGTAACGACAAGGATTTAAAGCTCGAATGTCCTGACGCATTTCCGTTTGATACGCGACTTCCATTAAAATCAATCCTCGCATCCAGCAAGGTCGTGCTCCCATCGTAGGATTCAAACCGATCTCGTGATAATCGTCGATGACGGATCTTAACGAAGGCAAAAAAACAGAGAGGCTTCGGGAAGGAACAAGGACGCTCTCATCCTCCAAAAGATAAAATGACACCTTGGAGCTTCCTCGAGATGTGTTTATTTGAGCCGTTTCTATCGAAAATCGAGTTTCGTTCGCATTGTAAGGCTTCGGTCTCCAAATCGCACTTCCTGCTACGTCTTGAGACGAAGCTAATTTATAAAAAGAATTTCCGGGTACAGAAAATGTGGGCCCTCCACTGAGATAAACCGCATGTCGTGTATCGAAGATGCAAGCGCTAACTGGTTCAAAAAAGGGTTTTGCTAAATCCAATAAATTAAGAGCGTTTATTCCCGAAGACATGAGGGAAACATCGGCTTTATTTTAAAGATGTTGTGGATTTTCGGTTTTTTCTGGTGATGGCGACTTAATGCCTAAACTGACAGGCTTTTATTCGAAAAAATCGCGACATCCTTCGGAAAGTTGGTCTCTGTGCCCGCGCATGCACTTGTTGACGCGTCTCTTGCCACCTTTGACGTCGGCGCAGAATTTTTGCCGGTCCGCTTCGCAAGACTCGATCCTATCTCTCGCTTTTTCTTTTTTCGCTTCGACGCGTTCGCGGCATTCGGCGCTTAATTCGGATTTATGTTCCTTCATGCACCGGGCGATGCGGCCTTGACCGGGTTTGACGTCCTTGCAGAATTTTTCGGCGTCCACATGGCAGGGCCCGTCTTTTTTGCCTTCATGATGGCCCTCATGGGCGAAGCTCGCGGAAGACATCAGAAGTAAGGTGGCTGCGGAGATGAGTGCTTTTTTCATAGAAGCTCCTTTTTTGGAAAGCGTTGATCCGTAGGTAGGGGATTAACATAAAGTAAGAGTATAGAGAAGAGCGAATTTCCCTCAGAATCTTTAAGCCACTGATAACTTTAAAGCGTGATTTTTTACCTTTTTAGGGAAATTGACTAACGCAAATTTTATGCCGCTGAGAGGACTCGAACCTCCATGGGCGTGAGCCCACACGGACCTGAACCGTGCGTGTCTGCCAGTTCCACCACAGCGGCGACACCAAATTACTTAATAATCGTCATTACCCGAATCGTCGTCGCGATCACGAGATCGTTCGCGTTCGGCGCCTTCCTCTTCTTCCTCGAATTCCTCCAAGCCAGAATCATCGAAAATGTCCATGCCGCAACTCGGGCAGATGGAATCGCCACCGGTATAGTGTCCGCAACTCGGACAGTATTCTTCCATCGGGGCTTCTTCACCCAACTCCTCTACATCTTCTTCCTCTTCGTCGACCTCATCGTCATCTTCCTTCTCGTCTTCGAGGTCCTTGGCCATCTCCTCATCCGTTTTTGCCGACTCGGGGTGCCGTGATTTCCGAGATCTTGTGGACTTCGTAGGATGTTTTTTCGTGGGCGCCATGTCTCCTCCCTTGTCACGCGCCGTGCGCGCCTGGGTGCGAATGCCGCAGTGGCAAATATTAAATAAAAATTCTAGAAGAAAAATGATTTTCTGCCTAACGAAGTTTCATGAAAGCGCGCCGATTCAAAGTTCAGGGTTTTTCCGAAGGTGTCGATGGTATCATCGAACAATTTGGGATCCCTAATTCTTTTCCCAAAAAAGTCATAGAAGAATCCCAAAAGCTCTTGTCTCCCGACGAAGCCGAATTTTCAAGACGCCGGGATCTGCGTTCGGAAATCATCGTCACGATCGATGGAGAGACGGCTAAGGATTTCGATGACGCGGTGGGCGTTACTCGAACTCTAGAAGGAGGTTTCCGGCTCACGGTTTCGATCGCGGATGTAAGCCACTATGTGACCCCTGGCAGTTTTTTGGATCAAGAAGCCCATTACAGGGGTAATAGCGTCTATTTCGCGGACCGTTGCATTCCGATGTTACCGGAAAAACTTTCCAATGACTTGTGCAGTTTGGTGCCCCATCAGCCTCGGTTGACGTTTACCGCCGAAATGGTCTTCGATAGAGAGGGAAGAAGAATCATGGAAAGCTTTTACCCGAGTGTCATCCGCAGCGCGGCACGATTGACCTACACGGAAGTGAAAATGATGTTGGTCGATAAGAAGGAGAACGTTAGGGAAAAATACGATGCTGTCGTGCCCACCTTGGAAACATTATTTGAACTGGCGGGGCTGATAATGAAGGTGCGCAGCCAGCGCGGGAGTATTGACTTCGACCTGCCCGAATCCCAGATCGTCTTCGGGGACGCCGAGGGAAACGCCACGGACGACCTCGAAGAGGTGGGTATCCAGAACATCGTCAAAGCCGAGCGCAATCTCGCGCACCGGATGATCGAGGAATTCATGATAGCCGCCAACGAAGCGGTGGCGGAATTTATCTCTTTTAAAGAAATTCCTTCTCTGTATCGAGTGCATAATCCCCCCGAAAACGATCGGGTGAAGGACTTCGCGCTCTTACTTCATAACCTCGGTTACAATTACTCCCTACGAAAACCATCGGATCCGAAGACATTTGCGGGCGTGCTTCCTTTGGTACGAGGTAAGGCCGAAGAAAGGCTTGTGAATACAATCCTACTACGAACTATGAATCGAGCCGTTTATTCGTCGAATAACGACGGCCATTTCGGCCTGGCCTCCGAGTGCTACACGCACTTCACTTCGCCGATCCGACGTTACCCGGACCTCGTCGTCCATCGGTCGTTACGGCAGGCTCTGGGATTGACGAAGCCCAGGAACACGGGCCCGAAGACGCCGAAGAGGGAAAAGAAAAACCGCAAGAAGGCCCACGACGCGATGGAGCCCGTGGCGAGGCATTGTTCGGAGACGGAACGCGCCGCCATGAAAGCCGAATGGGCGTCGCGCGACCTGGCGGCGTGTCTTTTCATGAGCGACAAGGTGGGTGAGGAATTCGGCGGTACGGTTTCGAACCTGACGAAGTTCGGGGTTTTTGTCGAATTCGACGATTTTTTCCTGGAGGGACTGGTTCCTTTACGGCTCCTTCAAGACGACCATTACATCTTCCACGAAAAAGCCCATGTCCTCATCGGCCGCAAAACCAAAAAACGCATCCAAGTCGGTCACCGCGTCCGGGTGAAGGTGGTCCATATCAACCTGGAAAAGCGGTGGATCGATCTCAGCCTCGTCTAAATAAAGAAAGTCCTCCAAACACCTTGACTCTTTAGGGAGGCGCCCCTAAAATTTCCCCTTGTGAGTCAAGTACATACCATCACATTGTTGAATCAAAAGTTGAGTCTCCGCTCCGATCATAGCGCGGAGCAAGTCCAAGCGATTTCTAGCTTCGTGAACGGAAAGCTTCAGGAAGTGATGGATAAACTCCATAATGTTTCCTCCCTCAATGCGGCCTTGATGGTGTGTCTTAATATGGCGGACGAGCTTTTCCAGCAACGGGCGAGCGAGGCCCATGTGAAGGAAAAAGTGAGTAAAATTATAGAAAAGATTGAACATCATATAACGAATGGGTAAACGACTTACCCTGCGTTGTGCGTGATGGGATCATAATTTTGACCTTATGAGATACTTTTGGGAGCTGTCCCTGCCGGTCGTGTGCAAGCCCTGTGTTTACATGGGGAAGCCTAAAGCCGGCATATGGTTCCCCCTTTTAAAAAGAGGTCATAAAGTATTTTTCCACACGGCAAAGGCAGGGTTTGAATGTCTCCCCTCAAAACCGGGGGACAGGTCCTTGAGGAGAGACATTCTGTCCCGCAGGAGATCGACTCGTGCGGGAGAGGGTTGGTGGAGTCATGGGGAAATGTAGAGCGATACGAAGGGATTATTTTTTGAAAAATTTTTATTCTTATCGGTTTTTAAATTTTTTTCCAAAAATTTCATGGCTTTAGTTTAAGCCAAGCCTTTTCCCTCATCATTCCCCGTAAACGATTATGGAGATCCCTTTAGAGAAACGATCTCTGAGGAAGCGCTTATCGTCCGAAAGGGATCGGATGCCGCGTGCGGACGCGGAAATGCGGAGTCGCCTCATCGCACGGCGGGTTTTGGAGAGCCGCGCATGGTCCGAGGCGAAAAGCGTGGCGCTGTACGCGCCGATCCGCAATGAGGTCGACACGCGGGATTTGGCCGCGTTCGACTCGAAAAGGATTTATTATCCGAAGGTCCCGAAGTCGGAGCATGGGAGTTTGGAGTTCTATTCCGTCGCTTCTCTCGCCGAGCTTGAGTTGGGATTTATGGCTAAGATCCCGGAACCGGGCTTAAAGTCGAAACGTTCAAAGGCGGCGTTAGGAGAAATAGATATCGTCGTCGTCCCGGGAGTGGGTTTTGACGGCGAGGGATACCGGTTGGGTTTTGGAAAAGGTTATTACGATAGGACTTTAAAGACTTATGAGGGGTTGGTAATTGGGTTGGCTTATGACTTCCAGATCGTGGATCGCTTGCCGCGGGAATCTCATGATGCGCGATGCGATTGGGTCGTGAGCGAAAGCCGAATCTACCGAAGAGATTAACGGATCGGGTTTTTTAAGGAGGTGCTTATGGAAGGGCAGTTGATCGTGGTGATTGCCGCTCTCGTGGCCTTGATCGTGGGCGTGGGCGTCGGCTTTATCTTGAGGAAGGGTGTTTTGGGCCGCGAGATCAAGTCCTCGGAAGAGAGGGCAAAATCGATTTTAGAACAGGCGGAAAAGAATGCGAAGTCGATCCAAAAAGAGGCCGAGCTTTCCGCCAAGGATATGGCGTTCAAGGCGAAGGTGGCCGCTGACGAGGATGAGAAGAAGCGGCGTCAGGACCTCTCCGTCATCGAAAAGAGGTTATTATCTAAAGAAGACAATTTAGATCGTAAGCTTGAGCAAATCGAGAGGCGCGAGGCCGATTTGAAAAAAGCCGACGGGAATTTGGAAAATAAGCGTAAAGAGCTCGCGAGCCTGGAAGGCCGCTACGAGGCTATGATTGAAGAGTCGAAACAGCAGTTGGAGAAAGTTTCGGGAATGACGGCGGAAGAGGCTAAAAAAATGCTCGTTGAGAGCATGAGCTCCGAGGCCACTCATGAAGCCGCTAAGAGGATCAAGCAGATAGAAGACGAAGCGAAGGAGCAGGCCGAACACAAATCCCGCAAGATCGTTTCCCTAGCGATCGAGCGTATGGCGGGTGAGTGGGTTCAGGAAGCCGCTGTCGCGGTCGTAAAGCTCCCATCCGATGACATGAAAGGTCGTGTGATCGGAAGGGAAGGCCGTAATATTCGTTCTTTGGAAGCCGCCACAGGTGTCGATATGATCATCGACGACACTCCAGGTGCCGTCGTACTTTCCTCCCATAACCCCATCCGTCGCGAGATCGCGCGCGTCACTCTGGAGCGCTTGCTGACCGATGGCCGTATCCATCCGGCGCGCATCGAAGAGATGATGTCAAAGGTGACGCAAGAAGTGGAGAAAGGCATCCGAGAAGCAGGGCAACAAGCCATCATGGAACTCGATATTCACGGGATGAATCCTGAGCTCATTCGTCTTCTGGGCGCTTTAAAATACCGTTATAGTTACGCTCAGAACGTCTTGAGGCACTCGATTGAAGTAGGCTTCATGTGCGGCATCATGGCGGTCGAATTGGGAATGGACCAAAAGATCGCGCGTCGTGCCGGTCTGCTTCATGATATCGGAAAAGCGGTTTCGCATGAAATCGAAGGGTCGCACGCCGTGATCGGAGGCGAACTTGCCCGTAAATACGGTGAGACGTCCTTGATCGCCCATGCCGTTTGGGCCCACCACGAGGATATTCCGCAGGAAACCGTTTTGGACCATTTGGTCGAAGCTGCGGATGCCTTATCGGGTGCTCGACCAGGCGCTCGCATGGAATCGGCCGAAGCTTATATCAAGCGCTTAGAAGACCTCGAACGCATCGCAACTTCCTATAATCAAGTCGAAAAAGCTTATGCCATTCAAGCGGGCCGCGAAGTTCGCGTGATGGTCAGCCCTGAGAAGATGAGCGACGCGGATTCCGTCATGTTGTCGAAGGATATCGCGAAAAAGATCGAAGCAGAGATGACGTATCCGGGACAAATCCGAGTCACAGTCATTCGTGAGACGCGCGCGGTGGAGTACGCGAAGTAACATGAAGCTGCTTTTCATCGGCGATGTTTTCGGGGAACCGGGCCGCTTAGCGATCAAAAATTGTTTGCCGGCTCTGCGTCAAGAGTGGAGAGTCGATTTCGTCATCGCCAATGCAGAAAACGCTGCTCATGGGAAGGGTGTCACCCCTCGAATGATCGAAGAAATGCAATCCTACGGCGTGAATGCTTTTACGTCAGGAAACCACATTTGGGACCAAAAGGAAATCATTCCATACCTATCGCGCACAAAGCTTCTGACGCGCCCCGCGAACTATTCACCAGAAGCGCCGGGGCAGGGATCCTTACTTTTTGAAGTGTATTCCGGTGTGAAGGTCGCCGTTATCAATGTGGAAGGCCAACGCTTCATGCCATCCGCGAATGATTCTCTGTTCCGCGCCGTCGATCGTGAGATCGATCGTTGGCGGGGTCAGGCGGATTTTTACTTCGTAGATATCCATGCGGAAGCCACGAGCGAAAAACGGATGATGGGATGGTATCTGGATGGTCGCGTCGCTGCTGTCGTCGGCACACACACTCATGTGCAAACGGCCGACGAGGAAATCTTACCAAAAGGCACCGCCTTTTTGACGGATGCGGGTATGACGGGTCCTTATGATTCGGTTATCGGCATGCAAAAGGAAGCCGCACAGACGCGTTTGGTGAAGCAGATGCCAGCGCATTTCGAACCCGCAAAGGGTGACGTGCGTTTTTGCGGCGCTGTGATCGACATCGACGAATCGAAAGGCAAGGCGACGCGGATCCATCGCATACAGCAAAGAGTGACGTTATGAGTTGGGATATTCAACGACATTTAGAAGTGATCAAGCGGGGCGCCATGGAGCTTATTTCCGAGCCCGAACTCATTGAAAAACTCAAAGAAGGAAGGCCTCTGCGGGTCAAGGCCGGATTCGACCCCACAGCCCCCGATCTCCATCTAGGCCATACCGTCCTCATCCAGAAACTGAAGCAGTTCCAGGATTTGGGCCATCACGTCCTTTTCTTAATCGGGGATTTCACGGCACGCATCGGAGACCCGACGGGACGTAATGAAATGCGCCCTCCTTTATCCGAGGAAGAGATTCAGAGGAACATCCAGACCTACCAAGCTCAAGTATTCAAGATCCTCGATCCCCAAAAGACGGAAGTGGTCTTCAACGTTTCCTGGCTCGGGAAATTATCCAGCATCGAAATGATTCGTTTGGCTTCGAAGCAAACCGTCGCGCGCATGCTGGAAAGGGACGACTTCGAGAAAAGGTATAAAGGCGGCACTCCGATTTCGATCCACGAGTTCTTATATCCTTTGTTGCAAGGCTACGACTCGGTCGCCCTCAAAGCGGACGTCGAGATCGGCGGCAGAGACCAAAAATTTAACCTTTTGATGGGCCGTGAGCTTCAAAAGGACGAAAAGCAGAAGCCTCAGGTCATCCTGACGATGCCGCTCTTGGTGGGAACGGACGGCGTCCAGAAGATGAGTAAGTCGTATGGAAACTCCATCGCGATCATGGAGCCCGCGAACGACATGTTCGGAAAGGTCATGTCGATCCCCGATACCACCATGTGGGATTATTATGAGCTGCTTTCCGACGCTGAGATTTCAGAAATCAGATCGATGAAGTCACGCCTGGAAAAAGGCGAGCTTCATCCTCGGGACTTGAAGGCCGCGCTGGCCCAAGAGATCGCGCGCCGTTTCCACGGTGAAGAGGCGGCTTTAAAGGCTCGGGAGAACTTCGATAAGGTTTTCAAGGGGGGTGGTATTCCGGAGGATGTAGAGACCGTGGTCCTGAAAAAGGAAGAGGGTGATGTTCTTGTGAGTGAAATCATCTACCAATTGAAAATGGTCGAAAGTAAAACGGAAGCTCGCCGCCTGATCCAGCAAAATGCGGTAACGATTAATGAAGAGAAATGTACGGGAACAGAGCCTAAAATCACGCGTTCCGGTAGCTATGTGATCAAAGTCGGGAAGCGCCGATTTAAAAAGTTAGACTTCGCTTGACAAAAAAGAAAACGTGTATATTTTGCACAAAGTTTTTTGACATAGAGCTTCAGCAACGGGTCATGAAATCTTTTTGAAGTTTTTCAAAGTAGTTTCTTGACAGACCACCAAAGCTTCTATACTACCGCACCTCCTTTCGTATGGTTTATCGGTTTTTTACGAGAATTCGAAGGGGATCATTTGAAAAATTCGCTAATTTTTTAACCTTAGAGATAAGGTTGTAATTTTTGCGCTCTTTGAAAACTAAATAGTATGCACCAGTTAAGACCCTAAAATTCTTTTTTAAGTAGTTGTAATTAGCATATGAACAACTCGCTTTCCGAAGTTTCTTTTTCGCGAACTCTAAAAGGACGCGTTGCGGGGAATGACGGAAGGCACCAGTTGATAAATTTAACTGGAGAGTTTGATTCTGGCTCAGAACGAACGCTGGCGGCGTGCCTAACACATGCAAGTCTAACGGGCCGTAGCAATACGGTCAGTGGCGCACGGGTGAGTAATGCATGGGTAATCTGCCCTCAAGATGGGGATAACCTGCCGAAAGGCGGGCTAATACCAAATAAGACCACGGAATCTGTGGATTCTGAGGTTAAAGGTGGCCTCTATTTATAAGCTATCGCTTGAGGATGAGCTCATGTCCCATCAGCTAGTTGGTGAGGTAATGGCTTACCAAGGCTAAGACGGGTAGCTGATCTGAGAGGATGATCAGCCACACTGGAACTGAGACACGGTCCAGACTCCTACGGGAGGCAGCAGTGGGGAATATTGCGCAATGGAGGAAACTCTGACGCAGCAACGCCGCGTGGGTGATGAAGGCCTTCGGGTTGTAAAGCCCTGTCGATAGGGAAAAATGTCCCATACGCTAACATCGTACGGGAGTGATGGTACCTATAAAGGAAGCACCGGCTAACTCCGTGCCAGCAGCCGCGGTAATACGGAGGGTGCAAGCGT
>CAZKQW010000020.1:0-14386 GCA_964555055.1 uncultured Pseudomonadota bacterium
CCAACGGCAAATTGGGAATGAGTTTTTTTAAAAACTGAGGTTTGTCAACGAACTGCTAGATCAGGCTCTAAAAAAATAGTTGGAGAGGTCCGAACCGACCTTGGGAGGAAAGAAAATACATCCTTTTTCAGGATTATTTTGTTTTCTGCTTTTGAAAGATTAACGAAGTCTTGAATAGACCCGATTCTCCAACCTTTGGATTCAAGTTTCTTCTTTTAGTTTCAGTAAGCATGAGCGTGGCCGAATTTAGTAGAATTATCTTTTTCGCGAATAAATCTAATTTCCAAACGACATTTTAAAGCTTCTGCGACTTGCTGAAGCTTCTCTACGGAGTTGCCCTCATAATCAGCATCTTCAAGTCTCGCCACAGCGGATTGGGAAGTCTTAAGAAGTTTTGCAAGATCCGCTTGAGAAAGGCCAGCTTCTGTCCTTAATTCTCGAATTTGTCTGGCGATTTGGTCTTTTAATTTTTCTTCTTCATAAAGACGCTGCAATCCAGGATCTTTTTCTCTTCTTCGTCTTAAAATTTCTAAACCATCTGTTGTTTTTCCCATATTGTTCTCCATTATTTTCTTAAATATTTTCAGAGTAAGAATGAGCCACAGGATCTTTTTCGAAAATAATCTTTCTTTTCAAAGCTATCTCAATTTCTTTTACAGGTACCTCTGAGCCTTTTTTAATAATTCCATGACTTAACACAACCGCTTCTCTTCCATGAAAAAAAATATAACAATCGATACTGAATGCCGTGAAGTTGCCAACGCAGCTCATAAATCCCATCTCTTAAAAAATCCGCTTCGGGGCGCCGGAGTTCATTTCCTAATTCAGTGAGTCTTTCCAATTTGATTTCGCCTTTTTCGCTAGCCTTTTTTGGAATCTCGTCCAGGAATTCTAAAATCGGAACCGATTCCTTTTCCTTATAGAATATGAGATTTCCAAGGCACTTTCCTTCTTGTTTTCCCTATTCATCACCTCAGGCAAGCGAGCTTTATCGTTCGTATAAATCTTCGCTTCATGACGAGCGCGGCTAATAGCGACGTAATAATTGTCCTGAGCACTGGTCAGGCTTTTAGTATCGGCATCGATCAGCACTCGATCACAAGTTTTTCCCTGCGAAGCATGCACGGTAGAGCAGTATCCGTATTCCAGATGTTGAGGCTTAGAAGTATCTACTTTGAAGATTTTTCCGTCTTCTTTTTGCAGGTAGATATTTCTTTGCTCATCGATTTTGACGACTTCTGCCCGATCTCCATTGTTGAATCTTTTTTTAGAATCATTACGAGTCATCCGAATAATTTCTCCAGAGGAAACTTCTTTTTCCAAGAGTTGGAAAACACTTACTTTATTGTTTTTGTGAGGATCCCATTTTACCTGAGAGCCAGAACCATTCGCTGAGAAGATCCAAAATATTTTGAACGCTACTGTGGAAGTGGTTAAGCGTAGTGAGTTGCATACATTCAAAGTCCTTCCAAAGCGATGGGTGGTAGAACGCTCTTTTGGTTGGCTGGAAAAATGCCGGAGGTTATGGAAAAACTGTGAACGAAAGCTTTCAACAAGTCGTCAGATGGTCATACTCGCTTATTGCTTAGAAGATTTTGAACAGGCTCTAAGAGGAGATTTCTAAGTTTCGTGCGGCGCGACGGCTTTAGGCTCGCATCGTCAAAGAGCGCTTTGGAGCCAAAAAAGACGAGTCCTGCAAACTCCGTTTCCATTCGCAAACGGCGGGATGTTCGCTAACGGCACAACAGCTCCACAACAATATCGTACGTGTCCCGATCCAAGCCCTCGCATCGATCTTGGGTGGCACGCAATCCTTGCACACAAATTCCTTCGATGAGGCCTTGGCCTTGCCGACCGAAGAATCGGCACGCATCGCACTGCGCACCCAACAAATCATCGCTTACGAATCCGGTGTAGCGAATACCGTTGATCCGTGTGCCGGTTCCTACGAGATCGAAGCGTTCACTGATCGGATCGAAAAGGAAGCTCTTGCTTTGATGAAAAAGCTCCGTCGATCCAACGCATTGATTCTGCCCTTGAGCTACGCAAGCGGGAGCAGTTGAAGCGCTTTCGGGCCGCTCGTGATCAGTCCAAAACCGAACGCTCCCTCAAGCATCTCGAAGAGGCGTCGCGTGGCCAACAAAACTTGATCCCGTTCATTTATGAAGCGGTCAAAAATAAAGCGACTTTAGGTGAGATTGCGCACACACTACGTCGCATCTTCGGTCTCTACCGTGAAAACGTCGTCCTCTGAGTCTCGGGATCAAGAATCAGTCCTCTAAATCTTCCTCGTTCACCAAGTCCCATTTTTTTAATTGAGGGAGAAGTTCATCTTGGAAAGGCGCAAAGGCCAAGCGGCTTTTGTTTTCCACTTCATCAGGGGTGTAGGCTCCGCCCCTCAGAGAAGGGCTGAAGTTGATTTTTGATGTGCTCAGAGGATTACGAAACAGTGAGCGGGAGGGTGGATATGTTTCAACAAAAGCGCCCTCAGGCCTCGTTATAACCCATAAAGGATTCTTCCTCGCGTCGCTCTCGAGAGCAACGCAAGCGACATAAGGATTTGGGTTCCCGTCTTGGATAAGTTGAAGCCTCAAAGTCTGGCTCCATGTGTGATCAGGAGTGTAATTGCCCGTATACTGGCCTCTATCGGAAAGTTTTGAGGGGCAACTTTTCTTATAAGATTGAACAATCAAAAGAGCTTGATTGGTAGCAGCCTTCTGTTTTGGGTGCAGTGTGAACGTGCTGAGCTTGAAGCCCAACACCAGCACTCTATGATCCACGAGCGGAAAGGTGTTGATAGAACAAGAAGCGGCCAAAATGCCGTGATGCCAAGATTCCATACCGCCTTCTAAGACCAAAGTATTTTCGCAATCAGCTCTCATTTCAATCCCGGGGTGTGCGCCTTCAATCAAGCGCTGCTGATTTAAACGCTCTAACGTTTTCTCAAGACCATCTTTTCCCAACCATGCCAAGAGTCTGAGCCCTCTTACAAAGCAACGCTGAACAAAGTTGCTTCCGACCGATAAGCCTTTGATTCCTTGGACCCGTTCATCCACTTTTTGAAAAGTACTGTCGATGCTCAGAGGAATATCGGTATTGAGAACATCAATGCCGGGATATCCATCGAGCAGAGGGGTACGGATGAGCTGCTCTAAGGTTTTTGAAGGAGTGATAAAATGGGTATCATCGAGCTGAATCATAAGCTGTACTTTCAGTTTCGGTGAAAAACGATTAAAGTTGCTGGTGGTGAAGAACCATAATCCCGCAGTTGACAGTTTCGACTTTGTTTTCAGGGTTTTTTCGACAAAAATATTTTCGATTTTACTGAAGAAATCGTTTTTCTCTTGTCTTCAGGCTCTTCCGGCCCCCTTCAAAAAGAAAAACGTCTTTTTTCGGGTTTTTCGGATGCACCTCTCCCATCACTTTTGGAATTCTCCGACAGAGAGGGGAAAATCAGGCTGAGAGGGCTTAAAGTTTTGACCAGGCTTCCGTGTACACGGAAAAAGCAGGATGGTTTTTCGAAAACCTCAAAACGACTTGCCGCGCTTTCTCGATCACAATCGCCACCAGTCTTAAAAATCGAAAGCGCAGCGTCTGGATTTCCACCTTCTTCAAATTCGCCGGCAACACATGATATTGCAGAAGCTTTAACAGATTGTGCATCAGCACGCCCAAGGAAAAACACGCCGCATTCACTTTGAACTCGTTGGAGGGCATATGCTCCATCCCGCATCCATTCTCGACTTGGTAAATGTATTCACCCTCGCACACGTCCAACTGCTTACGCTTCTTACGGGTCGCGACGAATCGCTGATGCCGTCTCTTCCTCAACTCTTCTTGGGAGGAGAAGCTGGCCACGTACGGGATCCCCACCCGAGGCAAGCAACAAAACCAGGGCCTCTATCAAAATATCGTCGGCATAACCGGCTTGCTTCAGGCAGAACGTCTTCATGGCGTCGATGAGTCCCAGTTTTTTCTATGGTGCTTTATCATGAAACCTCCGGATAAAAATCGATTACAAATCGGGTGAAAGATTTTTACGACAAAGACCCTGTGGATAGCCAGTGCTACCGCGGGGTCGGAGGTTTTTTTCAATTATTGGACTGCGGAATTACGGATTTTTTACCGTTCGCCGAAAAGTTTTCGATCCAGGGAGAATTTTCCAGCGCCTAAGAAGAAAAGCAGGAGGGCGATGCCCCAATAGACCAGGGCCGGTTCATAGGACATTCCTCCCGGGGTCGTGGCCACGAAGGGATCGCCTCGCATCACGGAATGCATGTGGACGGCGACCGTCATCGTGCAGAAAATGCCTAAGGAGGCCAGCGGCGTGAGCAGGCCGAGGATCCACGCGATGCCGCCGCCGAACTCGGAAAGGGCCGCGAGCCCCTGGAGAAAGGCAGGCACCGGCGCTTCCGGAGGCATCCAAGAGAAGGGGTGTTGGATCTTGCCCCACCCGTGGAGGACGAAAGCGGCGCCGACGATGACGCGTACCGCGAGAAGGGCCGCGGACGCGGAGCGCGGGAGGGAGACGGGTTTTAAGAGAGAATGGATTTTTGATTTCAGCATGCGAGTCTCCTTTGTTTTCGGGGTTTCTTAGAGGGAAAAAATCAACTTTTCAATCCGAGAAAGATTTTCGGGTCGAACGCGTCGACTTGGATGGCTTCTTGTTTCAATTTTTCGTCCGTAGGATTTTGGAACGCCGCTTCCAAGAGCGCCAAACTCTCCATGATGGAATCCGGGGCATTTGGAATGTAGATGCCGGAGGTCAAGCGCTCGCGAACCCCCGCTTTTTTTAAGCTCGCGACGACGCGAGCCCCTAGGCGGTCGCTCGGCGGCTTGAGGAAGGCGCCGCCGGGAAAGAGAAGAAAGCTCAATCCGACGGCCACGAAGCGGTTGGGAAGGTTGCGCAGGACGTCTTGGAGGGCGGTTTGGACACGGTAAAGGGAATCCTCCACCGACCATTGTAAGAGAGGTAGATCGTCGGCGTGAGAGTGGTGATGATACTGTTTCAAGGTCGCGGAAGCGATATACATCCAAGCGACCGCATCCGCCAAACGCCCCGTGATTTTTTCGTGGCGCTTCAAGCCCCCGCCGAGAGTCGCCATGGCCGCATCCGAGAGGACGGCGAAATTCGTGCTGAGTCGCGATAATTGTCTAAAATATTTGCGGCTCGGTCCCTTCACCGGTGCGCCCGCGCCCAACCCTCCCGTGAGACCAAAGAGGGCAGAACGAAAGACGTTTCGGATCACGAATCCGGCGTGGCCGAAAAAGCTCGTGTCCAAAGCGACCAGGTCTCGATTCTCGACGGCTTGGATTTCCTTTTGGATGAAGGGATGGCAGCGCATCGCGCCCTGGCCGTAAATGATGAGGGACCGCGTCAGGATGTTGGCTCCTTCCACGGTGATGCCAATGGGAACCGCTTTGTACAAAGGCCCTAGGAGGTTTCGCGGGCCTTGCATGATGGCGGCGCCGGCGCAGACGTCCATCGCGTCATTGACCACGCGGCGCATCGCCTCCGTGAGGTAGGCTTTGACGATGGCGGTGACCACGGCCGGCTTTTCGCCCGCGTCGAGGGCTCCGAGGGTCAATTGCCGGGCGGCGTTCATGCGGTAGGTCTCGCCGGCCATGCGGGCGATCACTTCTTCGATGCCTTCGAAACGGCCGATCGGCAGGTGGAATTGTTCCCGGATGAAAGTATACGAGCTAACGATGCGGAGAGCGAGTTGGGCGCCTCCGGCCGAAAGGGCTGGTAACGAGATGCCTCGCCCTGCGCCGAGGCTTTGCATCAACATCATCCAACCGCGCCCCGCCATCGCACGCCCTCCAATAATGAAATCGATCGGTACGAAAACGTCCTTCCCGAAGTGGGGCCCATTTTGAAACGGCACTCCCATAGGGTCATGGCGCTCTCCGATCGTGATCCCGGGAGTCTTTACGGGAATGAGGGCGCAGGTGATGCCCAAGTCCGGTACGGTGCCTAAAAGGCCGTCGGGATCCGATAAACGGAACGCGAGACCGATCAACGTCGCCACGGGCCCCAGAGTGATGTAGCGCTTGTTCCAGTTTAAACGCATGCCTAAGATCTTTTCCCCTTCGTAAACGCCTTCGCAAACCACTCCGGTGCTTTCCACCGCAGCGGCGTCGCTACCCGCTTCGGGTTCGGTCAACGAGAAACAGGGGATTTCCTCGCCGCGGGCGAGCCGGGGGAGGTAGTGGCGCTTCTGCCCCTCCGTGCCGTAATGGAGGAGGAGTTCGGCGGGACCTAAGGAGTTCGGCACCATGACGGTGACGGCGGCGGTCAGGCAACGGCTGGAGAGTTTCGTGATGACGTCGGCATGCGCGCGCGCGGAGAATCCCAGACCCCCGTATTCTTTCGGGATGATCATGCCGAGGAATCTACCCTTTTTGATGAAGTCCCAGACGTCCGCCGACAAGTCGCGTCTTTGCGTAACTTCCCAATCATTAAGACGACGGCAAAGCTCCTCGACGTGTCCCTCGAGGAAAGCGCGCTCTTCGGGCGAGGGTTCGGCGGGAGGGTAGGCGAGGAGTTTCTTCCAATCCGGCTTTCCCGAGAAGAGTTCGGCGTCCCACCAGACCGTCCCGGCGTCCAAGGCGGCTTTTTCGGTGTCTCCTATCTTCGGCAAGACCGAAGAGAGAATGGGAAGGATAAAACGCGTGATGAGATTGCGACGGATCCAGGAGATGTTGAAGACGAGGCAAAGCGCCGCTAAGACCGTCGCGAGGGCGAAGAGCATGCTTTTTTATAAAAAAAAGAGTTAAAAGCGACAATGAGGGGAGGGCTGATTATCGTTTAGGGGATTTCCCTATTTCCCTAAAATAAGCCGATCTTTGTGATCTTGTCCCATAGTGATGACGCTAACGTAAGTTAGAAAAAGAGGTTTCGAAAAAAACTCGTCAATTTTCTTCAACGCCGTTCTGGAAGGATTTCCACGCTACAGACAATATCGAACGAAAAGTACTCCGACCATAGGCTATATTTTTCCGGATCGGTGACGCAAAGAACACGGCCTTGCCGGCCACAGCCTTCCACCGGTATTTCCGATGGTCCATCGTTGTGCTGATGGCTCGGTCCAACGGTGATTTTTTCCTTGAGACAATGAAACTCTTGCGAGCTTAACGACAGCGCGGTTTCCCGTCGAATCTTTAGGTACGTCAATGCGTACCACGTCACGTAGGCGGTTAAGATCAAGAATATGGCGCTAAGAAAATAAAGTTTTAACTTAAGAGTCATAAGGAAAGTGACTCTTCATTTTAAAAAGTTTAGTTTCTCGAAAATCACCACCCCTAAAAAAAGACAGGTCGTCGAGACTGCCATGCTGATCACGAAAGGCACGCGCGCTCGAAAAAGTAAAATTGCCGCGGCGAAGAAAATAAGGCTTGGGATGAGCCAAATCAGGACGTCTTTGGTGTAGCTTTCAAGGCGGGCCAAGTCCTTGGTTTCAACGTAAATCCAGATCAAAGAAAGGAAAGTCATCAGAGGTAAAGCCGTCAAAAGCGCTGCCCATTTTGGAAAAGTCTTCGCCAGGCTGCTGATGGCGGCGATCAAGAACGCGGACACGATGACTTTAAAGATAAAAAATAAGGACTGAGCTGAGAGCATGCGCCTTTTTGGCATGCTTTCCCTAAAATGTCACTCGTGGAAATCTCAACGTATAGGGGAAATAGGCGAAGTAGCTCCGCGGCTGGGAGCCGTGCTGGGCGTGTTCGGAAATGCGGGGTTTACCGTCGTGCCGCGGGGAGATCCTGGGAGACCCGTGGGTCCGGCTCCTGGGCGGGTCGAATCGCTAGGGTTCGAAGAGGGAGGCACCGTTGTCCCTCTGTTATTGTTGGGATCGGTCGAGAGACCTGAAGGGTTAGTACCGGCCGGATTCGTGGAGCCGCCACCGGTATTGGTGGATCCGCCTATCGGATTTGTCGAACTCCCGGGATTTCCTGTAGGTCCTATGTTACCCATATTTCCGGAAAAACCTCCGTTCATACCGGCCATTCCTGAATTTCCTAATGCTGAAGGCCCTCCCATATCCGTCGAACTTCCGGAAGTGCCTGCGGTCGTATGATTAGCGAGCGAAGAGGAGGTGAGGGGAGCGGCGGCGCCCTGTTGGATGTCGTTGCGGGGTCCGCAGCCTGCAATATTGGGTAGGCTAAAAAGTCCTGAAGCTAAGAACGGTAGGATTTTTTTCGTCAATCTCATGAATTTCATAATGCCTCCATTTTCGTTTCTCATCGTTTTACCTTGCATTCGTGCTTACAGGACGAAACTTATCGAATCATAAAGGCGATTCAATAGGGGCCCGGAGGAATGTAAGATCGGATGATCCCTGAAGGGAGACTAAATTTCCCTCAAAACGCAACGCCCGTCGGCGATTACGTTGAGGCCGCGTCCCGGAAACTTTTCATCCCTTTTTCGCACCGAAAAGATCCCGGCCCAAGATCATTTGGCCCAAGAGCTTCCAGCGTTCCTTTGAGAATGTCGACCGATCCCGGAAAGAGACGAAGGGCGTGTGGGTGTCCGGCGACGCCGGATCGAGCACGATGCCCCAGAGGGGTCGGATCTCGTTGGGGATCGCCGAGTAGCGAACATCGATGATGGTATTGCGGTTTTCGGGATGCAAAGAAAGAAAGCCGTTGGAGAACCAGCGGAATCTCTCGATGTCCCTCGCCGCGACCGATCCCTCCGGGAGTCCGGGGAAATCCCGGCGTACGTCCAACTTTTCGATCGAGCTCCCCTCATAGGTTCGCGTCTCAAGGCCCGGAAACACCCAAAAAGCGTCGACGTAGTAACGGCCTTCCGCCTCATAGACGGACTTCCATAATAAGAGATTCCCGAAACTGGGTTTAACTTCCAGAGCTTGGATGCGATGCCCTCGACGGGCGGCCAGCCGTGTGGCTTCCGCTTCGCCGATACGGTGTTGAAGGACTCCCCAGCCGAGATAGAGGAGGGAGAAGGCGAAGGCGGCCCGGGCAAGACGGCGGCTGCGTCTTTTAAAGGCGATGACGAGGAGGACGAGCATCGTCAGCGTCAATACGGGATCGACGATCGAAATGTTATGCCAGGCGATGCGCGCGTTCGAGAAGGGCCAAAAAAGCTGCGTGCCGTAGCTCGTGCAGGCATCGAGGAGGCCATGGGTCCCGTAACCCAAGGTTGCCACGGCCCAGAGATCGCGGAAAGATGCGGACGAACGGAAAATTTTCTTCAAGAGGACGGCGACGGCCGCTCCACCCACGGGGATGAAAATAAGGGAATGGGTGAAATGCCGGTGGTACTCCAGAAAGAGGAGAGGGTCCTTTTTGGATGTGATGAGGACGTCGATGTCGGCCAGCAAGCCGGAGAGGAAGCCTACCCAAGCGGCTAAGCGGAGCTTCGATTCCTTTAAGAAAGACATGGGGAGGGCGGCGCCGAAAACGCCTTGAGAAAGGGGATCCATCCACCACGCCTAACTTCGAATCCCGCCGAAAATAAAGGATTTCCTTAATCCCTTACCGGGTCTCGGGGTCTTGACAGGAAGCCCTTTATGTTTATCTTAGGGACGTAAACAACATTGGGTTTTAGGTTCGGTTTCAGGATCTTGCACTTCCGTCTGGTTTTTGCCTCTTTCCCCCCACATCCCGCGCACATTATCGTCCTATAAGTATGGCATCGCGCGCCCGAAGCTCGTAGATCTGACCCGCAAACGACAAAGGAGTGGTCATGGAAACCACCACAGAGAACAGAAGCACCGCGTCCCCTCAAGAAACGGGCGCGGAGAATCAACCGAATCCCTCGCCGACGGCCTCCTTTACCGCGCATTTCACGGCCGAAGAGGAAAAGGCGCAGGTACGCCTCATCCAGCAGGTCATGAAGGCGGTCATGAGGGAAAAGGAACATTTCGGGATCATCCCGGGATATGGCAACAAGCCCACGCTTTTTAAGGCGGGGGCCGAGAAGCTGGCCCATACGTTCCGATTGGCGCCGCGCTACGAGGAGCTGCTGGGGAGCCACGAGGATCCGGATTTCATTTCGTACAAGATTCGTTGCGATTTGATCCATATCCCGACCGGCCGTTTCGTAGGTTCTGGATTGGGCACCTGTAACTCTCGCGAAAAGCGCTACGAATCCGCGTCGAACCAACCCGGAAAGGAAGAGAACCCCTGGCCCTTCCAAAACACCCTTATAAGATGGCGTGCAAGCGGGCTCTGGTCGCCGCCGTCCTGAACGCGACGGCCGCCAGCGACATCTTCACGCAGGACCTGGAGGATATGAGGGACCTAGAGGCGGAAAAAGCGGAAGCCGCCAAGATCGACCTGCCCATTCACGATGCCCGCTCCCCGATCGTGACGCGCTTCTTCGAAGCGAACGCGAAGCTCGAGAAGCTCTACGGTGAGGGCGCGTACCGGGCATTCCTGCGCAATTCCAAAGGCGAATCGCCCACTTTGATCAAAATCCGCGGGTGGGGAACGGCCCGGCAGCTGGCTTGGCTGGAAAAAGCGACGATCGCGATGGAGGACGAGATCCGTGCGGAAAGAGACCATCAGAGGGAAGGGGTTTCCGAACCCGAATCTAGGGCTTCCGATAAATCCCATTAAACGATACGCTCATGCCGCCGCACTGGTTATTATCAGAGACGAATAAAAAATCTCCGATAAGGTCCATTTCCGCACGGCAGCAGAAGTCTCCCTGGCACGGTTGGGGATCATCGCGATCCCGGCTGGTCAGGGAGACGTGGGCGCCTCGAAGGCTCGCGGGTCCATAAAGATCCCCCGTGCGCTCGCCGCCGGAGATTTCTATCTTCAGCACCGCGGAGCCGTCGACGAAGAGTGCGTTCTCATCCTTTCCCTTTTGAAATCGGATCTGGCCCGCCCCGTCTTTCCAGGCGCCGATCCATTGCGAGGCCGGCCGCGGAACGGGATCGGATACGGCCAAGGCGCTTCTCGGGAACCAACCGATCGTCTCCTTGCCTTTCGCCGAGCGGTACCAAACGCAGGCCCATGCGGGATCGGAACCGGCCGTTCGGCTCACGACCACGGAGTCGCCGGAAATCAGGTAGGCTTTGGAGAGGCACTTTTTATCGGAAGCCCCGGGACATCCCGGTCCGTCTTTTCGGAAATAATTTTTAGCCGGCGCGTCGGCTTTGACGGAAGCCGTTTTGAGGGGACTTCCCTTGATGAATCCGTAGAAATCGCAAAAAACTTGGGTTTCGGCGTGAAGCTTAGCGGGGGTGGCCTGCATGAGAAAGGCCGTCAAGGCGATCCATAACCGTAATCGATGATTTTTTATCATGCGGCTTCATAGACCAAGCATCTCCTCGGATCAATGATCAATGCCTCACCGCCCAAGGCCTTGGAGGAAGGATTCCGAGAAGGCGAAGGCTTCGGAGCTGAGGTAGCCGATATGCTCCAGGAGTTTTCGAAGCGGAGGAAAGGCGCGGAGGGAAGGGTAGGTGGGGAGAACCTCATCCAGGATCGCGTCCCGGCGCGCGTCTTCTAGATCGGGTAAAATCAGGCAGAGGGAGAAGAAAGCCGAGACGGTGAAGTAGCGATTTTGTTTGGCCTTAGGATCCAAGGACGGATCCTCCAAGCAGTACCCGATGTCGTCGGCGATTTTAGCGACTAAGGGTTCAGGAGCGAAGCCGCCGCTTTTTTTGGAAGTGCTCCACGCATTCCGATAGCGGGCGATCAAACGGGGAAAGTCGATCTCTGGAAGTTTTGTCTTGAAGAGCGGATGGCGCAAAGGAGGGTGAGAGCAGACCCTCCACGCTTTCGGGAGAGAGGAAGGCGGGGAAGGAGCCGGGCCAGGAGGAGGGTAGAGAGCCCTCACATGATTCGCAGAGGAAGTCGTTGAGAACATCACGGGTGCGCAAGCCAAAGCTGCTGAGGATGCCGATGAGGTCATGGATTCTTCCTTAGCACGCTGGATGCCAATTCCATGAATTCGAGAATCTTTGTTTTTTAGGCGGTTGGAAGAATTTCCATGGACTTTTTTGCCTAAACGGTAGGCAGTGACGTAAAAGGAGGCGTTATGACCAGAGCATCCCTAAAAAGTTACCCAGCTTTCTTTTTGATTCTTTTCGGCCTCTGGGGAAGCGCCTTCGGCGACGCGCGGTGGGGATTACGAGGCGTGCAACAAGAGGCCGCTGAACCTCAAGCTGAACGAAACGATGATCCAAAACCTGAATCGCGATCCCGACACCTCGTCGACTTTATGCGTGGGGCTGTGCGACAAGCAGGCGGGGATGCTGTGGCGGTTGCGGTGGAAGTGAAGATGCGCCCCTTATAAAGGGCGAGGTCTGATTTAATCGAGGGAATCGATCACGACGATTTTATTTCGGGAATGCGCTCCCAGCTTGATGAGGACGGACGAACGCGGAACGGAAAAGTGTTTCGCCAAAAGCCTCGTTAGAGCGTCATTGGCTTTACCCTCCAACGCGGGTTCTTTCACCGAAATATGGTAGTCCCCATCTCCGACTTTTTCTATCCGCTCGTGGCGGGCGTTGGGCTTCAAAGTAACTTTGAGTTTCATGGGGTGGACGAATGCAGTTTTTCGGATCTATCGTGGTCTTATAAAGGCTTTTTTTAACGATTCTTCGGCGCGCCGGATTTCGTTTGGATCGTCTTCCTATCCTCGTGGATGTCGCGCGATTTGGAGAAAGGCCTGGCCTTCTTCTTAGATTTCGTCGCCGATTTCTTGAGGGCTTTGATCGTTTTTTCGAGTTTCCGGGACATATACGCTCCTTAGGGTTTTAACGACGGTACTTTAAAAGCTTCATTACAGGCAAAATCCATCGGGAAAATGATTTTACTCATATTCCCCGCCTCCCTGCGCCATCTTCTCCAGGACGAGAGCCCGTGTCTTCGAATCGATCCCGGCCTCTTTCAGGAGGGCAGCGGCTTTCCCAAAATCGTCGGAGTCGACCACCTCCAGGAACGCGTCCACTCTGTCGATCGAGGCCAACTTTTCCATAACTAAGGATCCTTCGAGTTCTTGAAGTTTACGCATGAGCTTGTACTTATTTATCCTTCAACGACTTCATATCGATCACGAACCGGTACCGTACGTCGCTCTTGAGCACGCGTTCGTAGGCTTCGTTCACTTTTTGGATGGGGATCCGCTCGATGTCGCTGGTGATGCCGTGCCGGCCGCAGAAGTCGAGCATTTCTTGGGTTTCCGGGAGGCCGCCGATGAGGGATCCGGCCAGGCTGCGGCGACCGGAGATCAGCGAGAAGGCGCCGATGGAGACGGGGAGTTCGGGGACGCCCACGACGACCATCGTGCCGTCGAGCTTCAGGAGTTTTAAGTAAGGGTTCCAATCGATCGGGGCGGAGACGGTATTGACGATCAGGTCGAACTGGCCCTGGAGCTGCGTGAACGTGTCGGGGTTCGACGTCGCGTAAAAGCGCTGCGCTCCTAAGCGCTTACCGTCCGCTTCCTTTTTCAACGACTGGCTGAGGACCGTCACCTCCGCGCCCAAGGCGGCGGCGATCTTGACGCCCATATGGCCCAAACCGCCCAATCCGACGATCGCGACTTTTTTCCCGGGCCCGGCCTTCCAATGCCTTAAGGGGGAGTAGAGCGTGATCCCGGCGCAGAGGAGGGGAGCGCTCGCGTCCAAAGGCAGGTTTTTCGGCAGGCGCAGCACGTAGTTCTCGTCGACGACGATGTGGTCCGAATAACCGCCGAAAGTCGGCGTCTTCCCGTCGCGTTCCGTGCTGTTGTAGGTGAAGGCCACGCCGCCTTGGCAATACGGCTCTAAACCTTGCCGGCAAGGGTCGCACGTGCGGCAGGAATCCACCAAACACCCGACGCCGACCGGATCTCCCACGTGAAACCGCTTCACTTGATCCCCCACCCGCGTCACGATTCCCGTGATCTCATGCCCCGGCACCATCGGGAAAATCGCCCCGCCCCATTCGTCGCGCGCTTGGTGGATGTCGGAATGGCAGATGCCGCAATAATGGATCTCGATCGCCACATCATGGGGTTTCGGATCGCGCCTTTCGAAGTTGAAAGGGATCAAAGGGGATTTGGGGGTGAGTGCCGCGTAGGATTTTGCCTGGGACATGGGGTCTCCTTTTGATACGCTCGCCCCGAGTCAAAAAGGGCGACGTAGATCCTCAGGTCCCATTATCGGGTGCCGCTGGGCAAGGAGATAATCTACCGCTAAAAAACTCTATTACGAGCTTGCGCCTTTAAAAACGGTCTGTTAGCCAGCCCAGCTCTTGAAGCGATCAAGAGACGTTAGCTCAGCCGGTAGAGCATCGCCCTTTTAAGGCGTGGGTCCAGGGTTCGAATCCCTGACGTCTCACAGTAAAATAAGTCCCCATTGTCTAGAGGCCTAGGACGTCACCCTTTCACGGTGAAGACACGGGTTCGAATCCCGTTGGGGACGCT